>NZ_QWJJ01000014.1 GCF_003575965.1 Pseudooceanicola sediminis
CGCCGCGCGCGGCCGTCGGTGCGCCCGTGGCTGGCGGCGCTGGCTGTGGGCGTGTGGCCCATGGCCCTGCCGGCGCAAGACGCCCCGGCGCGAACCGCGGTCATCGTCGCCGCGGATTTTGACGCGCCGACCGCGCGGTATCCGCATGGCGTGCTGGGCGACAAGATCGAACATGGCGCGCTGATGCTACGTTTGTCCGATGGGCGCAGCCTTCGCTATACCCTGCCGCAATCGCTGGTGTTCGAGGATACCGAGCCGCGCCTGGTGGATCTGGACGCCGACGGCGCGCCAGAGGTCATCGTCGTCGAAAGCAGCCTGACCCGAGGCGCCCGCCTTGCGGTCTGGGGGGCCGCCGGGCGCATCACCGCGACGCCCCATATCGGGCAGGCGTTCCGCTGGTTGGCGCCCGTTGGCGCGGCGGACCTCGATGGTGACGGTGCCGTCGAGATCGCCTATGTCGATCGTCCGCACCTGGCCCGCATATTGCGCATCTGGCGGTATCGGGATGCCACCTTGCAGGAGGTGGCGCAGGCGCCGGACGTCAGCAATCACCAGATCGGCTGGCGGACCATTGCGGGGGGCATTGCGCTGTGTCCCGGTG
Source organism: Pseudooceanicola sediminis (assembly GCF_003575965.1). Lineage (GTDB taxonomy): Bacteria > Pseudomonadota > Alphaproteobacteria > Rhodobacterales > Rhodobacteraceae > Pseudooceanicola > Pseudooceanicola sediminis. Next base: position 602 of record NZ_QWJJ01000014.1, read on the forward strand.
TTGCGCCGCGCATGATCCTGGCTGATGGGGGCTGGAGCGATGTACTGGCACTGACGCTGCTTGGCACAGGCGCGATCACGCGCGAGCGTCTTGGACCCTATCGCGGACCGGACAGCCTGGAGGCCGCCCGGCACTGTTGATGACACGGCTGGTGACAAGGCGCGCCCGCTGCATGCGATCCGCCTGCGATCCGCCCGCGCGGCGAAGCGACGGCCCTTTGCCCTGGATGTATGTCAGGGGGATTCCGTCGGGGTAGAGGGCGCGTGCGGGATTCCGTCGGGGCGCGGCCCGCCCATGGTCCACAGGATGTAGGGCAGGGTCGCGATGGCAAATGCTTCGACACGGCGGGTCGGCCAGTAGCGATACATCAGCACCCCGCCGAGCAGCTTGACCCCGACAAGAAACGGCAGCGATGCCAGCAGACTGCCCCAGTGGTCGACGTAGGCCAGGAACGCGACACCTGTCAGGCAGATGCCAACCAACAGGACCACCAGACCCAGCAGAAAGCGCAGCCAGCGTGCACGACGCCCAATGTCCATCCGGTAGGTCAGGTCGGGCTGGGCGATGGACAGGCGCGTGCCGATCTCTGAAATCAGCGCGAGGTAGGCCTGCTGTTCGCTATCGCCCGTGCTGCCTGCGACGGAGGGGGCACGCGAGGTGGTGAAGCGGATGTGCGCGGTGGCCTGACCGTCCGAGAGCATGAGGCAGATCGACCTGATCCCGCCAAAGTGCATCTGGATCAGCGCGACATCGCACACCGACGCGAGGTCGAACACCACCTGATCACCCGTCAGCCGGGACCCGCGCAGGCACCAGTGCTGCCCGCGACGCCAGAGCGCCGGGCGGACGGAATAGGTCATTTCTTCGGGTGGCAGGGCATAAGTCATACCGCAGAGCGTTACGCGAAAGCCATTTCCGTGCAAGGAATCTTGTATTACGCGACTTCCCGGAGGGGATTTCCCGCAAAGAGTGTGTCGTGGGGTCCTGCTTGTGCAGAGATTCTTCCCTCCCCCTGGGTGCGCCGCACCATATTGACCGCGTGCGCCGCAGGATATTGACCGCGTGCGCCGCAGGATACTGACCGCGTGCGCCGCACGATATTGACGGCGTGCGCCGCACCAGGTTGCCGGGGGTGGGTCGCCGCACAGGCGCGCAAATGCCAGCGATGCCATGGGGAACCGGCCGGGAACGGGCGCAACCGTTCCAGGGGGCCATTTCCGCAAGGCTGCGACGTGCTCCGGGCGTCGGGGCGTGCGGTGTGTCAGGGCAGGATGCGCCAGCCGATATCGTTGCGCAGGAATCCTTCGGGCCAGTCGATGTCGGTGGCCATGGCATAGGCGCGGTCGCGCGCCTCCTGCAGGTTGGCACCGCGTGCCGTCAGGTTCAGCACCCGCCCGCCATTGGCCAGGATACGGCCCTGATCGGCGATTGTTCCGGCATGAAAGCACATCTGGCTGCTGGTTTCGGGCAGGGCCGACAGGCCGCGGATCTCCGTGCCCTTGTCATAGCTGCCGGGATAGCCCCGCGCGGCCATGACCACGGTCATCGCGTGATCGTCGGCCCAGTTGACGCGGGCCCCGGCCAGCCGTCCCTCGGCCGCAGCGTGCAGCAGGTCGAGGGCCTGGCCGCCCAGGCGCATCATCAGCACCTGGGTTTCGGGATCACCGAAGCGGCAGTTGTATTCGACGAGGCGGGCCTGACCATCCTTGATCATGAAGCCCGCGTAGAGCACGCCCTGATACGGCGTGCCGCGCCGGACCATTTCGGCCAGCGTCGGGTGGATGATCTCGCGCATGGCGCGCTCGGCGATGGCATCGGTCAGCACTGGCGCGGGGGAATAGGCGCCCATGCCGCCGGTATTGGGGCCTTGGTCGCCATCGAAGGCGCGCTTGTGATCCTGTGCGGTTCCGATGGGAAGGGCATCGAGACCATCACAGAGAATGAAATAGGACGCTTCCTCGCCCTCCATGAATTCCTCGATCACCACCTCGGCGCCGGCCGCGCCGAATTCGCCGCCGAACATGTCGTCGATCGCGGCGAGGGCGGTGTCGATGTCCATCGCCACGATGACGCCCTTGCCCGCCGCAAGGCCATCGGCCTTGATGACGATGGGGGCGCCCTGTTCGCGGATGTAGGCGCGGGCCGGTTCGGCGGCGTCGAAGCGGGCGTAGGCGGCGGTAGGCGCGCCGGCGGCATCGCAGATCGCCTTGGTAAAGCCCTTTGATGCCTCGAGCTGAGCGGCGGCCAGGCTGGGACCGAACGTCAGGATGCCCGCGCCGCGCAGCGCGTCCGCGACGCCTGCCGCCAGCGGTGCCTCGGGGCCGATGATGACGAAGTCGATGGTCTGAGCCTCGGCAAAGGCGACGACGGCGGCCCCGTCGAGCACGTCGAGATCGGCGCATTCCGCGATGGCGGCAATGCCTGCGTTGCCCGGCGCCACGATCAGGCGATCGCATTTGGGGTTCTGCATGACCGCCCAGGCCAGGGCATGTTCGCGGCCACCGCCGCCCAGAATGAGGATGTTCATCGCTACTCCGTGACGCTTTTGCGCGGGTTTAGCGGGGTGGCGGGGTGTGGGCAAGCGGGGAGACCGGGAAAGGGGGGCGCTGCCCCCGACGCCTCTGGCGTTCCCCCGGGGTATTTTTGGCCAGATGAGCGAGCCGGGGGTGCAGGCCGGGGACGGAATGGGTATGCTGGGGAAAACGGATGAGGTGGGCCATGGATCTGTTCGAGGATGAGGGACCGGGAGATGCGCCGGGCAATGCGCCGGAATTTTCGGTGTCCGAACTGTCCGGTGCTATCAAGCGGGTGATCGAGGGCGAGTTCGGCCACGTGCGGATCCGCGGCGAGATCGGGCGCGTGAGCTTTCCACGGTCGGGGCACGTGTACATGGATCTGAAGGATGACCGTTCGGTGATATCCGGGGTGATCTGGAAAGGCGTCGCCAGTCGGCTGGAAACCCGGCCCGAAGAGGGGCTGGAGGTGATCGCGACGGGACGGGTGACGACGTTTCCTGGGCAGTCGAAATACCAGCTGGTGATCGAGGATCTGAAGCCGGCGGGCATGGGCGCGCTGATGGCGATGCTGGAAAAGCGCAAGGCGATGCTGGCCGCCGAGGGTCTGTTCGCCTCCGAACGCAAGCGGGCCCTGCCGTTTCTGCCCGAGGTAATCGGCGTCGTCACGTCGCCCTCCGGGGCGGTGATCCGGGATATTCTGCATCGCTTGCGGGACAGGTTTCCGCGCAAGGTGCTGATCTGGCCCGTCGCGGTGCAGGGCAAGGCCTGCGCGCCCGAGGTGACGCGAGCCATCGAGGGGTTCAACCGCCTGCAACCTGGTGGTACGCTGCCGCGGCCCGATCTGCTGATCGTGGCGCGGGGGGGCGGGTCGATCGAGGATCTCTGGGGGTTCAACGAGGAGAGCGTGGCGCGGGCGGCGGCGGCGAGTGCCATTCCCCTTATCTCGGCCGTGGGGCACGAGACGGATACCACGCTGATCGATTTCGTCAGCGACAGGCGGGCGCCGACGCCGAGCGCAGCGGCAGAGCTGGCAGTGCCGGTGCGGGCGGAGTTGCTGGTCTGGACCAGCGAGCAGGGCGGGCGCCTCTTGCGCGCCGAGACGCAGGCGGTGCAATTGCGCGGCCAGCGTCTGCGCGACCTCGGGCGGGCCCTGCCACGCCCGCAGACCCTGACCGAACGCGCCCGTCAGAGCATGGACCTGTGGGGCGAACGTCTGCCGCGCGCCCTGACCGGCCTGGCGCAGCGCAGCCGGGTCAGGCTGAGTGAGCAGGTAGGATCGCTGAGGCCCGGTGTCCTGACGCGGCGTGTGCAGGAGGATCGGCGGCGGTTCGAGGCGCTGTCGGGGCGGTTGGCCCCGGCATTGCAGCGTGTGGTCGCCAGCAAGGGCGAAGCCCTGGGCCGGCGCACCGACCGGTTGAGCGCGGGGCCGATTGCCCGCGAACTGGCGCGCCAGCGCGGCGATTTTCGGCGGGAACTGCGCAAGTTCGGTCAAGTGGCCGAAAGCGGGCTGCGCCAGCGTCGCGACAGACTGGGGGCACTGGACCGTCTGCGCCTGTCCGTCGGATACGAGGCGACGCTGGAGCGCGGCTATGCCGTGGTGCGCGATGCCGCGGGCCATGTCGTGCCGCGGGTCTCGGCAGCAGCTGAGGCCGCCCGGTTGGAGATCCAGTTTGCCGATGGCCGGCTGGAGGTCATGACCGATGGCGCAGGGCATCCGGACGTGGGGCCGGAACCAGGGCCCACCGAGCAAAAAGCTGGTACACAAAAAACTGCCGCACAAACGACCCAGTCGCGGAAAAAGACACCTCCGCCTGAGCAGGGGTCCCTGTTCTGATCCGGCAATGAGACGGAAGATGCAGCCGCGGCGGTGTCAGACGCCGACTTCGGGGCCGGGGCACTGCATGGCCTCGGGCGCGTCCTTCATCTGGTAAAGCTCTGTCGTTGTTCCGTTTTCACCCTTGAACTGGGCTGTCATGCCGTCAGGGCTGCGGAAAAAGCGCCAGCATTGCGGATCAGGCGAGTTTTCGTAGACGAAACAGATATTTCCCTGGTCTTCGTACCAATGGCCATCCTGGCACTGACCGTCCAGGAAGGACCAGCGCACACGGCGGTTGCCAAAGTATTCCTCGACCCCGTAGGGCTGGCCGCTTGACCCGTAATAGAAGGTCTTGCCCTTCGAATAGGTGTCGAAATCCTGCGCGCTCATCAATTGCTGCGCCAGTGCGGGCGCGGCGATCAGGGCGGACAGGGCAAGCGGGACAAGCGATGTGAGGATGCGCATGGCTGCATCCTGTCAGAAGCCGTGTCGCCATGGAATATGAAAAGCGGGCAGACCTACCCGACTGGCGGGGCCTTGCCTGAAATACGCTCAGTCGCGCCACCGGGTTGCGCGGTGGTCCATCATCCGGCGCCAGCGGCGCGGAAACAGCGCGAGCGTCGCCATCACGGGAAGGCCATGGGGCAGGATCGGCATCTGGCGTGGGGTGATCCGCAGGGCGGGATAGTTGCGACCGGGGTGCATGTGATGATCTGAATGGCGCGGTGCGTTCAGCATCATGGCCGAACTGGCGGCATGGGGGGTGTTCCAGGCGTGGTGCGGGCCGACCGGTTCGCATTTGCCGTTGCCGCGGGGTTCGCGCAACAGGCCATAGTGCTGAACGTAATCGGCCTGCAGGATCTGCACCTGCACGAGGGCACAAATGCCGAGGTAGACCAACAGGCCTTGCAACCCGCCCGATCCCCAGGCCAGCGCGCACAGGGCAATCGCGACGACCAGGTCGCCCACATAGGGGTGCCGCCACGGGGATCGGGGCGGCTGGGCGCGCCGCAGATCGCGGGTTTCGGCGCGCGCCCCCGCACGCCACGACCCGGCCCAGGCGCGCGGCAGGAAATGCCACAGGCTTTCCCCCAGTCTGGCTGTGTTCGGATCGTTTGGCGACGCGACCCAGCGGTGATGCACCTTTGGATGGGCGCTGGCGTGATGGCCGAACAACAGCGTCGCATAGATCAGACGGCCAAGGCGGCGCGACCGTCGCCCGGGGCGGTGGATCAGCTCATGTGCATCGGGGTGGGCGACCTGGCCAAACCACAATGCCAGCGCGACGGCGGCCGGGACCACGGCCCAGCCCTGTGTACCACCGGGGCCGCACAGCCAAAGCAGCGCCAGCGCCATCAACCCCAGGTGAACCGCGCCCAGGCACAGGCTCAGCCCGGTACCCAATCCGTCTTTCGCGGCCGTGTCGCCCTCGGCTTCGGGCAGCAGACGGTCCAGCACTGGCACCAGCACCGCCATTGCGGTCAGCGCCAGCCAGCCCCAGGGCGCACCAAATCCCATGCCCAGCAGCAGCAGGGGCACTGGGCCGAGCGTGGCAATTGCGAAACCAGTCATATCGCGGTGTCCCGGTCAGCGCCGGGGCGTTTGACCCGGCTGGGCGCAGGCTAGCACGGCAGGGTTTTACAGGCTATTACGGCTTGGCAGGGGGGCTCTTGCCTTTGTGCGCTGGTCCCGGGGCATTCGCCGCGCTTTTCCGCCCTTTGAGAGGGGTCTCACGGCAATAGGCCGCGCAGAACCTCCGGCGCATCGCGTTCATTGTCCGCGCGGACACTGCTTATCGCGTGTCCGGCTCTTCCATCGCCGGGGCTTTGGCACTACCTCTGCCACAGGCATTGAAATGGGCATGAACGGGGCAAAGAAAGATGGCGCTTTTCTCGAAACTCAAGGACAGGCTGTTCAAATCCTCCTCCAGACTGGAGGAAGGGCTGGATGCCATCGTGGAAGAAGGCGGCACCGCAGACAGCGACGCGCCTGACGCCCCTCACCGCGAAACGCCGCAGCCCGAAACGCCACAGCCCGAAACCCCGCGGCCTGAAACTCCGCGACCTGAGCGCCCCGCGCCCGACGTTCCGCAGGAAACGCCGCCAACGCCCGCGCCGGATCTGCCGGGGCCGGCACCCGACGAAACCCCCGAACCGGAGCCGGAGCCGATCCCGACGCCGACACCCGAACCTGAACCCGACCTGCCCAGGCCCGAGGTTCCGCCCGGGCGTCCCGCGCCCGATCTGCCTGGTCCGACCCTGCCCACGCCTGGCCCTGACGAAATTCCCGCGCCGGCGCCGGACATGATCCCGACCCCTGCGCCCGAGGTGCCACAGCCTGCGCCGACCGAAATGCCCACCGGCACGCCGCCCGAATTGCCCCCGAACACCGTGTCGCAGGCAGCAGGCACCGCAGCGGCTGCCACGACCGCGCCGCGCAGCGGGGGCCTGATGTCGCGCTTTTTCGGCGGGCGCGGGCAGGCGGCCAAACCCGTGGTGCGTCGGGCGCTGGACGATGACATGCTCGAACAGCTCGAAGAGCTGCTGATCGCATCCGACATGGGCGTCGACACGGCGCTGCGCGTCACGGCGAACATGGCCGAAGGCCGCCTTGGTCAACGTCTCTCGACCCATGAAATAAAGTCGCTGCTGGCGACCGAGGTAACCCGCATCATGGAGCCGGTGGCCCGCCCGATGCCGATCTACCCCAGGAAACCGCAGGTGGTCCTGGTCGTCGGCGTCAACGGATCGGGCAAGACCACGACCATTGGCAAGCTCGCCTCGCAGTTCCGCGCAGCGGGCAAATCGGTGATCATTGCGGCCGGCGATACCTTTCGCGCCGCCGCCGTCGAACAGCTCGAGGTCTGGGGCCAGCGCGCCGGTGTGCCCGTGCTCAAGGCCGGGGCGGGCACCGATCCTGCCAGCCTTGTCTTCGACGCCATGACCCGCGCCGAGGCCGAAGGCGCCGATCTGCTGATGATCGACACGGCGGGGCGTCTGCAAAATCGCGCCGACCTGATGGAGGAGCTGGCCAAGATCGTGCGCGTGATCCGCAAGAAGGATCCCTCGGCGCCGCACAATACCCTGCTGGTGCTGGATGCGACCACGGGCCAGAACGCGCTCAGCCAGGTCGAAACCTTTCGCAAGCTGGCCGATGTGTCGGGCCTTGTGATGACCAAGCTCGACGGCACCGCCAAGGGCGGCGTCCTCGTCGCGCTGGCCGACAAGTTCGGCTTGCCGATCCATGCCATCGGCGTGGGCGAACAGATCGACGACCTGTCGCCCTTCGATCCGTCGGATTTCGCGCGCGCCCTGACCGGTGCCGACGCCTGAAACGGCAAGTTTGCCCCCCTTTCCCCCCAAGTCTGCCCCGCGCCGCGCCGGAATGCCGACGCGAGGATGGCAATTCGGCCCATGCCCCGGCTGACCTCGCCTGCCGGGCCGCACCGCCCCGACCCACTGGATAAATGACCATGACCCCTGCTTCGGACATCGCGACGTTTCCCCCGGCCCGGCGCACCGCATGAGCGCCTGGATCACCTCGATCGAGGGCACCGCTGCCGGCCACCAGGCAGCCATGTTCCTGGCCCTCTCCGCCGCCGTGTTGCATGCGCTGTTCGGCTCTTTGCAGAAGGGGCGGCTCGATCCCTGGACCAGCCGGGGCATCATGGACGTGTTCATGGTGGCGATGGCGATCCCCGTCGTGATCTTCCTCGTGCCTGCGCCACAGGGCAGCGAATGGCTGTTGCTGCTGGGGGCGATACCGATCCATTTCGCCTACAAGGTCGGCATGGCCATGGCCTATACGCGTGGCGCCTATACGGTGGTCTATCCGGTGGTGCGGGGCACCGGCCCGGCGTTCACCGTCCTCGGCGCATGGCTGATCTTCGGCGAAGCCTTCACGCCGGTTCAATTGGCCGGGGTGGCAACGCTGCTGGCAGGCATCTTTGGCCTGGCCCTGTACAATCTGCGCCACATCGTCGTGGCCCGCGAAACCCTGGTGTCCGCGCTGGCCTTTGCCGTCGGGACCGGGGCGCTGGTGGCACTCTATACCACGTACGACGCTCTCGCGATCCGCACCCTGCCCAATCCGTTCACCTTCCTGGCCTGGTTCTTTCTGATCACCAATCTGGATTTCCCCGCGCTGATGGTCTGGCGCTGGCACAGGTTGCCGCTGCGCCCGAATGGCCGCGACCTGTTTCGCAACGGCTTCCTCGGCGCGCTGGTTGCCTATGGCTCCTTCGGGTCGGTCATGCTGGCCACGCGCCTCGACAAGGTGGGCGAGGCGGCGGTGCTGCGCGAAACCTCGACCGTCTTTGCCGCGCTGATCGGCTGGCTTGTGCTGAAAGAAACGGTGGGACCGCGCCGAATTGCCCTGATGACATTGATCGCGCTGGGCGCCGTGATAGTAGAGATGGGCGGATGACACAGGAGAGCCACGTGCCCCAGCAGACCAAGGCCGACACCACAAAGACCCCGAAAGAGCCCCGCAAGATCCATCCGATGCTCAAGCTCGGGCTGGAAATCGGGCCGGTGATCCTGTTCTTCATCGCCTATATCAAGCTGAAGGATCAGACCTTTGCCTTGAACGGGCGCGACTATGACGGCTTCATCCTGGCCACGGCCGGGTTCATCCCGCTGATCCTGATCTGCACCGCAATCCTGTGGAAACTGACAGGCAAGCTGTCGAAGATGCAGATCGTCACCGCGGTGCTGATCACCGTGTTCGGGGGCCTGTCGGTCTGGCTGAACGATGACCGCTTCTTCAAGATGAAACCGACGCTGATCTACCTGATCTTCGGCGGCGCGTTGGGGCTGGGCCTGCTGCGCGGTGAAAGCTGGCTGCAATCGGTAATGGGCGACGTGATGCCCCTGAAACATGAGGGCTGGATGATCATCACGCGCCGCCTTTGTGCCTTCTTCTTCGGTCTTGCCGTTCTGAACGAGGTGATCTGGCGCACTCAGAGCACGGATATCTGGGTCTATTTCAAGACCTTCGGCCTGACGGCGGCGATCTTTGTCTTCTTCATGACGCAGAGCAAGGTTCTGAACGCCTATGCCATCGAGGATGGCGATACGGATGGCCCGGCGAACTGACGCAGCCGAGTCCGAGACATGCAAAATAGGGGGGTGGTTACCGACCGCCCCCTTTTTACGTCCGGGGCCGGTCGGTGCTCTGTTCCTGCGCGATTGCCCTGATCCGGGCAGTTGTCTGCGCCGTTGTAGCGCCCGTGACACAGGCTGCTGCGCACCTGTCGCTGATTGGCGTCTTTTCCCTGCTTGTCCCTTGATCTGACGGACAGAACCGTCGACGGGTATGGCCCGAAAACAGGCGCGCATCGTGCCGCAATACGGTGATGAAATGACAGTTCAGCCCGAATCCAGCCTGCCCGAATCCGCCCTCACCGAATCCGGCCTCACCGACTCCGCCCAACCCGAGGCTGGAAAGTCCGAGGCCGCAGAGGCCGACAAGACCGGCACCGACGATCCGCAGGTGGGCGAGGCCCGTTCCGCCATCCACATCCAGACGCACATGAAGCGCAACTGGCCATTCTACTGGATTTCGCGCGTCAACGCCCGTTATGTGCAGGTTCTGGAACGCAAGCTGAAACCGCTCGGGCTGGACGTGGCGCGCTGGCGCGTGCTGATCTCGCTCTATGAGGAGGAATATCTCTCGGTTTCCGAGATTTCGGCATTCTCCACCCTGCGGCTGAATACCACCACAAAGGTCGTCCAGCGCATGATCGCCGATGATCTGGTGCGCACACGCGTCCGCCCGACCGATGGCCGCGTCACCGAGGTATGCCTGACCGCCCGGGGGGACGCGTTGCGCGACCGTGCCCTGGCCGAGGCGAACAAGATCCTCGCCGCCAGTTTCGTCAATGTCTCGGCGGAGGAGCTTGCCGCGCTCAACGCAACGATGGAAAAGGTCTTTGCCGAGATTTCGCGCATCTGACCCGTCGGAGCATGACAGATTTCCGGCCTTCTTCGATTTACGTGAATATTACCGCTTGACCCTTGCGCGGGGCCGTCCCTAAGCTGGCGCAGGATCAGGAAAGGACCATTCATGCCCGACCAACAGCTTGTCTCCCGACAAGAAATCGCCGCTCTGACGACCCGGATCGAGGTGCTGGAGGCCGAGGCCGAAATTCGCCGCATTCAGGCGCGCTACATGTTCCTCTGCGACACGCCGATGCCCGAATACGGGGTGGCGGATGACGCCGAACGCATCGACCTCATCATGGCGCTCTATGCCGAGGATGCGACCTGGGAAGGTGTCGGAGAGTATTACACCAACCAGTTCGGCAAGCTGGAAGGTGCCGCCGCGATCCGCGCGCATTTCCAGAAATTCTGGGGGGACAAGCAAGATCCGGCGCTGGTGCTGAACTGTCACTACCTGACGTCCGAGCAGATCCACGTCACCGGAGACACCGCCGAGGGGCAGTGGGTGCACATGCAGCCCTGGCTCTATTCCGACGGCACCGGGCTGCTGCGCTCGTCGCGCCTCAACAATGCCTTTGCGCGGCAGGCCGACGGGGCGTGGAAAATCACCCGTACCCGCACCGAAAATGTCTTTGTCGCCCCGCTGCCCAACGGCTTTGCCTCGGATTATCCCAAGGCGTCGGTGCTGATGAAACCCTGAGGGTCGCACACGAAAAAGGGGCGGCCCGTGCCGCCCCTGATCACTCCCGATGTGCCGCGAACGTCAGCCTTTCTGGCCGAACAGCACTTTCTGGGATTCCTTGGTCTGGCCGGCGCGAAGCTCGGATTTCAGGTCCTTGCCCTTTTGCACGGCGGGACGCGCGGCCACCAGATCCAGCCACCGCTTCAGGTTGGGCTTGTCGGAGATGTCCTGTTGCTGACCTTCCCACAGGCAGGCCCAGGGCCAGATCGCCATGTCCGCGATGGAAAAGAAATCGCCCGCCACGTATTCGTTGCGGCTCAGCTGTGTGTCCAGCACGCGGTGCAGGCGCCCGACCTCGTTGCGGTAACGGTCCTTGGCATAGGGCAGATCCTGCGGCGGATCCATCTCGGGGGCGTATTTCAGGAAGTGGTGTGCCTGACCCGCCATCGGACCCAGCCCGCCCATCTGCCACATCAGCCATTCGTCCACCGCGATCCGGTCGCGCTGCGTCGGGCCGCAGAACGTGCCGGTCTTGCGCGCGAGGTATTGCAGGATCGCCCCGGACTCAAAGACCGAGATCGGCGCGCCATCCGGCCCCTCGGGGTCGACGATCGCAGGCATCCGGTTGTTGGGGGAAATCTTCAGGAACTCCGGCTCGAACTGTTCGCCCTTGCCGATGTTGACGGTGTGAACCGTGTAGGGCAGGCCCATCTCCTCCAGCGCGATGGAGATTTTCCAGCCGTTCGGCGTGGGCCAGTAATAAAGGTCGATCGGTTTCGTCTGTGTCGCCATGACGCATACTCCTCTAACTGAGGCGCATCATGACGCATTGGCCCCCCAAGGCAAGGGGAGGGACCACGCCGCAGCGCGGGCAGGGGCGGCTTTCGGCTGGGTCAGGCGGCTCACTTCGGCGTGAAGCGTCGCGCCGCGCGGTCCCAGCAGCGCGGCATAGAGCGCGAAGGCACCCGGGCGCAGATAGGTTGACCAGTGGCAGATTCGCCGCTCGGGTGCGGCCACGGGATGGCCGATCGCGGCCAGCCCGCTCAGATGCGCCGGATCGTCCAGCCGCAGGGTGGCAAGCCCCGGCAGATCGACACGGCCCAGAATGGCATCCCCGGCATGGCGTCGCGGAATGAGGTTGTGCAGCGCCAGGTCATAGGCCCCGTTTTCTCCGCTGGTGACATGCAGCAGCCGAGCCTGCCGCCCGGCGCGACTGTCCAGTGCGGTGCGCGCGGTGCTGGCATGGTCGGCGGCAGCCAGCAGGATCACGCGCGACAGCGCCCCGACCGGCAGATGGCGCATCGCGGTCAGGATCACCCGCGCGCCCAGCGAATGGCCGATCGCATGGACCTCGCGCCCGGGATCGCGTCGCTGGATGGCGCGCAACACCCGCGCCAGGGCGACGCCTGCGACCTCGGCCCCCGCGTGGGCCTGCCAGATCGACCCGCGCGCCTGCCAGCCGAACGCCAGCCCCGATGCACCCCCCTGACCGCCATGGATGCCAAGCGCCGCGGGCCAGCTTGGCGTTGCCTGCGCGGTGTCATCCGGGGCGCGAAAGATGTGGGCGTGCGGGCAATGGGCGGGCCGTCCCGGGGCATAGCGGAATCCGTGCACCATGACGATGATGGGCGCGTCCCGTTTCAATACGGGCGCAAGGGCCTCGGCCGGCGATGCGCCCGTGTCGTGATCGCGCGCCGCCGCGCCCCAAGCGTTCATCCTGATCAAGGCCATTTCTGTCATGCCCGCTACCCGATGCCTCTGCATAATGGCAAAGCCTTGCAAAACAGCGGTGAAGGGCGCGTGACACCACCGTGACGACGCGCCATCACGTGCGCCATCCGATGCGGTATCTGTTTGCAAACCCGCGCCACCGCGCCCCCTGCGCCCCGCCGCGCGGGTGCGCCCCGGGCCGGGCGCCGTTTGGGGCGCGGGGGAAAACAGGTTGACCCGAATTATCGCGCGGAGTAATTCCATCCCCGTGGCGCTTTGTTACCGGATTGCGGGCCACGTTAAACATCCCGCTAAAGAGGTCGAGGATAGGAAGCCCCTTTCGCTTGACCGCGTCTGGGGTTTTTTTATGGGCCGGTCCCGGCACGACGGGCGGCCGGAGGGATTGAGATGAGCAACGACTGGAAACCGCGCACGAAACTGGTTCATGGGGGCATTCGCCGCAGCCAGTACAACGAAGTATCCGAGGCGATCTTTCTGACGCAGGGCTTTGTCTACGACACAGCCGAACAGGCGCAGGCCCGTTTCAAGGAAACCGGCCCGGACGAGTTCATCTATGCCCGTTACGGCAATCCAACAGTCGCCATGTTCGAAGAGCGTATGGCGATGTTAGAGGGCACCGAAGACGCCTTTGCCACCGCTTCCGGCATGGCGGCGGTCAACGCTGCGCTGATGTCCGTCTGCAAGGCCGGCGATCATGTCGTGGCCGCCAAGGCGCTGTTCGGCTCCTGTCTCTATATCCTGGAAAAGGTGCTGGGGCGCTACGGCGTCGAAATCACGCTGGTCGATGGCACCGATCTGGACGCGTGGCGCGCCGCCGTGCGCGATGACACCGTGGCCGTGTTCTTTGAATCCACGTCGAATCCGACGCTTGAGGTGATCGACATCAAGGGCGTCGCGGACATCGCCCACGCCCACGGCGCGCTGGTCATCGTCGACAACGTCTTTGCCACGCCGGTCTATTCCAAGGCGGTCGAACTCGGTGCCGATGTCATCGTCTATTCCGCCACGAAACACATCGACGGCCAGGGCCGTGCGCTTGGCGGGATCATCCTGGGAACGCGCGACTACATCCGCGAAACCCTGATGCCCTATCTCAAGCATTCCGGCGGCGCGCTGTCGCCGTTCAACGCCTGGCTGATGCTCAAGGGGATGGAGACGATCGAACTGCGCGTCAACGCCCAGAGCGCGAATGCCAGGGCGCTGACCGAGGCGTTGCAGGGCCATGACAAGCTGGCGCGCGTGATCTACCCCGGCCATCCCAACCACGCGCAATACGATCTGGTGCAGCGTCAGACAGACGGGCAGGGCGGTACGGTCGTGGCCATCGACCTGGCAGGCGGCAAGGACGCGGCGTTCCGCTTCCTCAACGCGATTACCGTTGGCGTGCTGTCCAACAACCTGGGCGATTCCAAGTCCATCTACACCCATCCCGAAACCACGACCCATTCCAGCCTGACCGACGAACAGCGGGCCGAACTGGGCATCACGCCGGGCCTGGTGCGGATTTCCATGGGGATCGAGGATACCGACGATATCGTGGCCGACGTGCTGGCGGCTCTGGAAAAGGCCTGATCCGCCGAGATGCAACAGTGTGCCGAAATTGTTTCGGTATTTAATGATCCGTCAACCAGAGTACCGCGTAGTCACCTTACGATTGAAATGTTGTGTTAGGGGCGCCTATATTGACGGGCGTCGACTGCAAGGGCGTGTGCGTTTAACCGCGCTCTTTTGGGCATGAAACGAAGAAGGGGGGCGGCATGAATATCCACCCGAGCGATCTGAAACCGGAAACTCAAGAGGCCCGTGACGCGCTGGATACCCTGCGCGACTGGGCCGCCAAGGCCAGCGACGAAGAGATCAACGCGCTTGATCCCGCTGTCGCGCGGCTGCTTCCAGGGCAGGCGGATTATCCCGTCATGTCGCATGTCTACCCGACCGGTTTCGTCTCGGACGAGGCCTATCGTGCGACGCTGCCCGACCTGCAGAACGGTCCCGCCAGCCTGATCCGCGGGGCCCGTGCGCAGATCCAGCACGTCGGCATCTCCAACTTCCGGCTGCCGATCCGCTTTCACACCCGTGATGGCGGCGAACTGACGCTGGAAACCTCCGTTACCGGCTCCGTCAGCCTCGAGGCCGACAAGAAGGGCATCAACATGTCGCGCATCATGCGCAGCTTTTATGCCCATTCGGAAAAATGCTTCTCGTTCAGCGTCATCGAAGCGGCGCTGGAAGATTACATGTCCGACCTCGAAAGCCTCGATGCACGGATCATGATGCGCTTTTCCTACCCGGTTAAGATCCTGTCGCTGCGCTCGGGGCTGCAAGGCTACCAGTATTACGACATCGCATTGGAACTGGTCGACGAAGGTGGCGTGCGCAATCGCTACATTCACCTCGACTATGTCTATTCGTCGACCTGCCCCTGTTCGCTGGAACTGTCCGAACACGCGCGCCGCACCCGCAACCAGCTGGCGACGCCGCATTCGCAACGCTCCGTTGCACGCATCGCGGTGCAGTCGGTGCCGAACGAGGACTGCCTGTGGTTCGAAGACCTGATCGACAAGGCCCGCGCCGCCGTTCCGACCGAAACGCAGGTGATGGTCAAACGCGAGGATGAACAGGCCTTTGCCGAGCTGAACGCCGCCAACCCGATCTTTGTCGAAGACGCGGCGCGGCTGTTTTGCGAACAATTGCAGGATGATCCGCGTATCGGGGATTTCCGCGTCGCGGCCAGCCACCAGGAAAGCCTGCACAGCCATGATGCCGTTTCGGTGCTGACGCAGGGCGATACCTTCCGCGCGTCCAGCCTCGATCCGCACTTCTTTGCGACGCTGCATCACGCTGGCTGACACGGCCCGCTCAACGATCTGGACGACCATGGGCGCCCTCTTGTCGGGGCGCCCATTTTTCGTGCAGCGCGGCGCATTTCACAGCGGGTTCTGGCGCCGCTTTTGAATTGCGCTTACACTCCGGCGCAGGCTTGATACCTTAGCCGCTGACGGAGGAACGCCACCATCAATGCCGACGCGAAAGACCTGCGCCCGCTCGCGATGCGCCAGCCGCGTGCCCGAGGCGAACTTCGCCTGTCGGCCCGTCCCGGTGCGCGCATCGGTGACCTGCACCAATCCGGCTCGCTCAAGGCGCTGTTTCCCGCCTCGCGCCATGGCGCGCTGAACGCGGTCTTCCTCAACACATCCGGTGGCGTGACCGGCGGCGACCAGTACCGCATCGCGGCCGAGGCCCTGCCGGACGCCGCGCTTGTGCTGACCTCGCAGGCGGCCGAACGCCTCTACCGCGCCCAACCCGCCGAAACGGGCCGCCTCGATATCCACCTCAAGGTCGGCAGCGGCGCGCGTCTTGATTGGCTGCCCCAGGAAACCATCCTGTTCGATGCCGCCCGCGTCGTGCGCCGCTTTGATGTCGACCTCGCCCCCGGCGCCCGCTTTCTGGCCGTCGAGCCGCTGATTTCGGGCCGCCTGGCCATGGGCGAATATGTCCGCTCCGGCACGCTGACCGACCACTGGCGTATCCGCCGTGACGGTCGCCTGGTCTTTGCCGACAACATCCGCTTTTCGGGTGACGTCGATGCACAGCTCGCCCGCCCCGCCGTGGCGGCGGGAAACCGGGCCGTCGCCGCGCTGATCTTTGCCGCGCCCGAGGCCGAGGCGCAACTGCCCGTCATCCGTGATCTGCTCGGCCCGCTTGGCGGGGCCAGCCTGATCCATCCCGATCTTCTGTTCGCCCGGATTGCCGCCCCCGACGGGTTCGAGCTGCGCAAGCGTCTCATTCCCGCCATCACGCGGCTTTCCGGCCAAGATATCCCAAGGACCTGGACGCTCTGACATGCAACTGACCCCCAGAGAAAAAGACAAGCTGCTGATCTCCATGGCCGCCGAGGTCGCGCGCAAGCGGCTGTCGCGCGGCGTCAAGCTGAACTACCCCGAGGCGATCGCCCTGATCACCGACGCCGTGGTCGAGGGTGCGCGCGATGGCCGCACCGTGGCCGAAATGATGGAGGCGGGTGCCCGCGTCATCACCGTCGAACAATGCATGTCCGGCGTGCCCGAGATGATTCACGAAGTGCAGGTCGAGGCGACCTTTCCCGACGGCACGAAACTCGTCACCGTTCACAACCCGATCCGTTAAGTCCCCCTGTTAGCGAGGCGCACTCTGATGAGATTTATCGAAACACTGCTGGCCCTTCTCGGCCTGCACCCGCAAGCGGCGCTGCTACCTGTGCGCGCCCAACAGCGCCCCCGCCAGCCGTGGGAGCGCCGCCCATGATCCCGGGAGAGCTGTTTCCCGCGCCCGGCACCCTGACCCTGAACGAGGGGGCCGAGCAGATCACCGTGATGGTCGCCAATACCGGCGACCGTCCGGTGCAGGTCGGCAGCCACTACCATTTTGCCGAGGCCAACTTTGCCCTGGATTTCGACCGCGAGGCGGCGCGCGGGATGCGCCTGGACATCGCCGCCGGCACCGCCGTGCGGTTTGAGCCGGGCCAGCGCCGCGAAGTGAACCTGATCCCGATTGCCGGGGATCGCCATATCTACGGTTTCAACCAGCAGGTGATGGGCGCGCTCTGACGCCCCTCCCGGCCTATGTCTTTGCAAGAGGACGACGATGATGGACCCGACACAGATCATGATCCGCCAGGCCAGCCTGTTGCAGGGCATGATGCTTGGCACCGCGCGTCTGGCTGAATGGCAGTTCCGCTTCCTGCGGGCCTTTCTCGGGGGGCCCTTCGTGGTGGCCACGCCAGAGCAGGACAGCACTGCGCACGCGAATTCGCCCACCCAACCGACCAAAGCCGAACCGACCAAAACCGAGCCGACCAAATCCAGCGCGGCGAAACCTGCCGCCCGTGCCGCCGTACCTCTGAAGACCGCAACCCGCAAACCGGCCACGCGCAAACCCGGGGCGCGAAAGGCGGCGGTGCGCGGCCGCGCCACACCCACCGCCCGTGCCGCCACTCCGTCGGCTACGGCTGGCAAGCCTGCGGCGACAGCCAAACCCGGGCGCGCACCCGCCACCAAGCCGGTCGCCAAGACGCCTCGGTCCGCCAAGCCGCCCGTCGATCAAGATACACCTGCCGCCAGCGCCTCGTCGCCCGCGGCCCAGCCGCCAAAAGACACCGACCCAAAGGAATGATGGGCGCACGCGCCGCCGATTTCCCGTGCCGCTATCGCACCGACGTCATACCGACACGACACCGAACTCGATACCGACGTGACAATTCACGCCACCCGACGACTTCTCAGGAGCCTTGAATGCCCACCCAGATCTCCCGCGCCGATTACGCCGCGATGTTCGGCCCCACCACCGGCGACCGCCTGCGCCTTGCCGATACCGACCTCATCATCGAGGTCGAGCGTGACCTGACCGCCGAACGCGCCGCCCTGGGCGGCGGCGGCAATGGGCCCCGGTACGGCGAAGAGGTCAAGTTCGGCGGCGGCAAGGTGATCCGCGATGGCATGGGGCAGTCGCAGAAAACCCGCGACGAGGGCGCCGTCGATACCGTGATCACCAATGCCCTGATCGTCGACCATTCCGGCATCTACAAGGCCGACGTCGGCCTGCGCGACGGTCGCATCCACAAGATCGGCAAGGGCGGCAATCCAGACACCCAGCCGGGTGTCGACATCATCGTCGGTCCCGGCACCGAAGTCATTGCAGGCGAGGGGAAAATCTTGACCGCAGGTGGGTTTGACAGCCATATCCACTTCATCTGCCCGCAGCAGATCGAAGATGCCCTGCACTCCGGTCTGACCACCATGCTGGGCGGCGGCACAGGCCCCGCGCACGGCACCCTTGCCACCACGGTCACGCCCGGCCCCTGGCACATGGAACGCATGTTGCAGGCCGCCGATGCCTTTCCGATGAACCTCGCTTTTGCGGGCAAGGGCAACGCCAGCCTGCCCGCCGCGCTTGAGGAACAGATCCGCGCCGGGGCCTGCTCGCTCAAGCTGCACGAAGACTGGGGCACCACCCCCGGTGCCATCGACTGCTGCCTGTCGGTGGCCGATGACTACGACGTGCAGGTGATGATCCACACCGATACGCTGAACGAGAGCGGTTTCGTTGAAAATACCGTCAAGGCCATGAAAGGACGGACAATTCACGCCTTTCATACCGAGGGTGCAGGCGGTGGCCACGCCCCCGACATCATCAAGATCTGCGGCGAGGAACATGTCCTGCCGTCCTCGACCAACCCGACGCGTCCCTTCACCCGCAACACCATCGACGAGCATCTGGATATGCTCATGGTCTGTCACCACCTCGACAAATCCATCCCCGAAGATGTCGCCTTTGCCGAAAGCCGCATCCGCCGCGAAACCATCGCGGCCGAGGATATCCTGCACGACATGGGTGCCTTTTCCATCATCGCCTCCGACAGCCAGGCCATGGGCCGCGTGGGCGAGGTGCTGATCCGCACCTGGCAAACCGCTGACAAGATGAAGAAACAGCGTGGTCGCCTGCCCGAGGAAACTGGCGATAACGACAACTTCCGCGTCCGCCGCTATATCGCGAAATACACCATCAACCCGGCGATTGCCCATGGCCTCAGCCATCAGATCGGCTCCATCGCCGAAGGCAAGCGCGCTGACCTCGTGCTGTGGAACCCCGCCTTCTTCGGCGTGAAACCCGAGATGATCCTGATCGGCGGCTCGATCGTTGCCGCGCAGATGGGCGACCCGAACGCCTCGATCCCGACGCCGCAGCCGGTCTATACCCGCCCGATGTTCGGCGCCTACGGCCGCGCTGTCGAGAATTCCGCCGTGGTGTTCGTCTCCGCCGCCGCGCAGGCCGAAGGGGTGGGCGAACGCTACGGTCTGGCCAAGCAGACGGTCGCAGTCCTCAACACCCGCAACATTTCCAAGCGTGACCTGATCCTGAACGACGCGCTGCCCCAGATCGAAGTGAACCCGGAAACCTACGAAGTGCGCGCCGACGGAGAGCTGCTGACCTGCGAACCTGCGACCGAGCTGCCGATGGCACAGCGCTACTTCTTGTTCTGAAGCAACATGATACAGGTTTTCCTGACCAGTTCGGTACTCGCCTTGTCCGCCGGTGCCGCGCAGGCGTCATGCCCTGTCGCCGGCGATCTGTCGCGGGGAATTGCGTTGCATACCTCGGGTGCCGCGCCGGGATACGTCGACATCTACTATGGCGCGGCCCCGGGCATTGTCAGCTTCTTCGCGGTTGAGGACGGCCGTGTCACATATCAGGAAACCGATGCGCATGGTCTTTATATCCTGACCTCGCTCGACCTTTACGACGGGCCGCTGAATACCGATTCCTACACCTATCCGGGCGGGTTGGCAGAGCTGCCAAAACCGGCACCTGGCGTGGATTGGTCCGCCACCGTCAGGCGCAGCGCCAATGGTGAAACCAGCACGGCACGCCATAGCTATGCGTTTGCCGATCCGACTGCGCTGGCTATAGGGGCCTGCACATATGCCGCGATTCCCGCCGATGTGCGGGTCGACGGGGATGATGGCCCGATCAGCCATGCGATCATGTACTACCTGCCCGAGCTGGAAATTTCCGTGCTCTATGCCACTGATATCGAAGGGGAAATGAATGTCATCTTTCAATCGGACCGGATCGGATACGCGGATGAACTGGCGGCGCGACCTGGCCGCTAGGGGGCTGGGGATGGCACAGGGGCAGGGCCCGCACGACCTCCGTGCGGACCATGATATTGTTGCAAAAGCGTTTATTCCGGCGTCTGCTGCGTTGCAGCAAACGCATGGCGGTATTGAGGGATTGAGCGTGGTAATGGCGCAAGGGCTGACCTATTTCGTTGAGCAAGGAACGACACCAACACCAACGCTCAATGAGGTACATCATGGCTTCCGTCACCAGCAACATCTCCACCACGTCCACCGGCTTTTCCGGCAAACTTTCCAACTTCTTCAGCGCAGTTTCCGTCGGCCTCGTCGCCTACATGGAACGTCGCAGCCGGTCCGAAGTGATCGCGCGCCTGCAAGCCAAATCCGACGCCGAGCTTGCCAAGCTGGGCATCAAGCGCGACGAAATCCCGGCCTACGTCTTCCGCGATCTGTTCTACGTCTAAGCTCAGGCTTGATGGCGGGGGCGACCCTGCACACGACCCGCGTTGGTGATGGGCTGAGGGCTGCGGCATGATCCGCGCCCTCACCGCCCTGCGCGCCAGCGAACTGCCTGAATCCGCTGCGATTGCGGATCATGTGACACTTGACTACGAACAGCGCTTTATCCGGCGCAAGGGCCTGACCACGGATGGCGGTGACCGCCTTCTGGCCGATCTGGCCCAGACGATTTCTCTCAACGATGGCGACGCACTTCAGCTCGAAGATGGCCGCCTTGTCGGGGTTCGCGCCGCGGCAGAGCCACTGTTGCGCGTCACTGGCGCCGACCTTGCCCGCCTTGCCTGGCACGTCGGCAATCGTCATACCCCCTGCCAGATCATGCCGGACCACCTGTTGATCCGCCAGGACAAGGTGATCGCGGCGATGTTGGCGCATCTCGGTGCCCGGCTTGACCCCCTGATTGCCCCGTTCATTCCCGAAGGCGGGGCGTATGGGCATGGCCGCACGCAGGCGCATGACCATGGTCATACCCTGCACGACGGGGCGCCACACAGTCATGCCCCCGGATCGGGCCACCATCACGACCACGATCATTCCCACGACCACACCCATGCCCACCCGCATGATCACGATCATTCCCATGATCACTGACCCGGCGTTGACGCTGCATCGCTGGTTGTCGCCAGCCTATCCCGTTGGCGCCTATGCCTATTCTCACGGGATCGAAGGCGCTGTGGCCGATGGCTGGATCACGGGCGCCACCAGCGCCCGCGACTGGATCAGCGATGTCCTTGGTCACGGGGCAGGGCGCAACGATGCTATCCTGCTTGCCGCCGCATTCCACGCAACACCCGGCGCGCTGCCCGGCATCGCCGATCTTGCCGCCGCGCTTGCGCCCTCCGCGTCACGCCGCCTTGAAACAGTGCAACAGGGCGCCGCCTTTGCGGCGACCACGGCCGATGTGCATGATATCGATCTGCCCGCCATGCCGTATCCGGTTGCCCTGGGGCGCGCGGCGCACCTGATGGATCTGCCCCTGGAACTGACGCTGCGGCTGTTCCTTCAGGCCTTCGTCGCCAACCTCGCCTCTGCGGCCATCCGCCTGGTGCCGCTCGGGCAGACCGATGGCCAGCGCATCCAGCTCGCCCTTCAGCCCTTGTGCGAAGCACTGGCGCACGAAGCCTTGCCGGGTGACCTCGACTCCCTTGGCAGCTCTGCGCTACTGTCCGACATTGCAGCGATGCGCCAGGAAGCTCTCACCACCCGGCTTTTCCGTTCATGATACCGGAGGACACGAAAATGAATTCCCCCCATGGCCCTCTGCGCATCGGCCTCGGCGGTCCTGTCGGCGCCGGCAAGACCACGCTGACTGCCGCCCTGTGCCGCGCGCTGCGCGACCATCTTTCGGTCGGCGTCGTCACCAATGATATCTACACCCAGGAAGATGCCGAGGCGCTCGTGCGGATGCAGGCGTTGACTTCGGACCGCATCCGGGGCGTCGAAACCGGCGGCTGTCCGCATACCGCCATCCGCGAGGATGCCTCGATCAACCTTGCCGCCATTGCCGAGCTGAACCGCGATTTTCCCGACCTCGATCTGATTCTGGTGGAATCGGGCGGCGACAACCTCTCCGCGACCTTCTCGCCCGAACTGGTGGATATGGCGATCTACGTGATCGACGTCGCGGCCGGTGAAGAAATCCCGCGCAAGGGCGGTCCGGCGATTACGAAGTCCGACATCCTGGTGATCAACAAGACCGACCTCGCGCCCTACGTGGGGGCCGATCTTTCGGTGATGGCGCGCGATGCTGCCGCGCAACGCGGCAGCCGTCCATTTGTCTTTACCAATCTCAAGACCGGCGAGGGCCTCGATCAGGTCCTGGCACTGATCGAACAGATCGGCGGGCTGGCGGTCCCCGCCTGACGTGCACAAGCCAAAGCTCCAGATCAGGCAAGTGCCGCAGGCCTTCGAGACGTCGACCGATGCGCTGTCCGACCCCGCGCAACGCCGCGCGATGATGATCGATATCCGCCCGATCGGCTATGTCATCGGGTTGCTGGTGGCGGTGCTGGGATTGACCATGCTCGTACCGCTGGCGGTCGATATCCTGGACAACCGCGGCCACTGGAACGTCTTTGCCGAAAGCGCGGTCATCACCCTTGGCGCAGGGGGCCTGACGGCCCTTGCCTGTCACAACGGCAATCGCGAAGGCCTCACGCTGCAACAGACCTTCCTGCTGACCACCGGCGTCTGGACGACCTTGCCGATCTTCGGCGCGCTGCCGTTCCTGCTGGGGGAAACCGACGCCAGCTTTGTCGATGCGTTTTTCGAGGCGATGTCGGGCGTCACCACCACCGGCTCGACCGTGTTTACGGGACTGGACGACATGCCGCGCGGGCTGCTGCTGTGGCGGGGCATCCTGCAATGGCTCGGCGGGATCGGGATCATTGTCGTGGCCATGGTGTTCCTGCCCGAATTGCGCGTGGGGGGGATGCAGGTGTTCCGCTCCGAGGCGTTCGAGACGATGGGTAAGATCCTGCCGCGGGCCCGCGCCATTGCCGCCCAGATCGCCGTGATCTATGTCGGCCTGACCATCGCCTGCCTGCTGACATACCTGATGCTGGGAATGGCGCCTTTCGACGCCGCCGTGCATGCGCTGACCACCACCTCCACGGGCGGTTTTTCGACCCGCGATGCCAGCTTCGGGGCGTTCTCGGGGGGGATGGAATATGCCGCCTCGGTCTTCATGATCCTCGCCGCGCTGCCCTTCGTGCGTTACGTGCAGCTGCTGAACGGCAACACCGTCGCGGTATGGCGCGATGTGCAGGTGCGTGGGTTCTTGATGACCATCGGCACGCTGGTGGCGATCAGTACCATCGCGCTGTTGCATATTTTTCCCCACCACTGGGAACAGGCGCTGCGCGAAAGCCTGTTCAACATCGTCTCGATTATTTCGGGCACCGGGTTTGCCTCTGTCGATTACATGACCTGGGGGCCGTTCCTGATCACGCTGTTCTTCTTCATCGGCCTGATCGGCGGTTGCGCCGGATCCACTGCCTGCTCGGTCAAGATATTCCGCTACCAGATCCTGTTTGCCTCGATCCGGGTGCAGATCAAGCGCATCCACTCTCCGCACGGGGTGTTTTCGCCCCGCTACGAAGGCCGCCCGCTGAGCGAAGAGGTGCTTGGTTCGGTCATGTCGTTCTTTGTCTTCTTCACCGTGACGCTGGGTGTCTTTTCCGTGGCGCTGGCGATGACAGGCCTGGATTTCGTCACCGCCCTGAGCGGCGCGGCGACCGCGCTGGCCAACATCGGGCCGGGGCTGGGTGACACCATCGGCCCGGCGGGCAATTTCGCGCCGCTGAACGATACCGCGAAGTGGCTGTTGTGTGCCGCGATGCTGATCGGGCGGCTGGAACTGATGGTCGTCTATGCCATGCTGACGGTGCAATTCTGGCGCGGATAAGGCGCTAGAGCTGCTGGAGAACGCGCCGCAAGACGGGAATTTGGTCTTTTGCGGCGCTCTCTGATAAACTTTAGCTTGCCTGAATCAGCGACTTGGCTCTTAACGAAAGCAGATGCGCAGACAACGACGCCTGCCTATCCTCTCCCGATGATTGGGAATTCGTGAGCAAGGCCGCTCGACCCTCCGTAGAAAATGCGGGGTGTGTCAGTGGCTTTTTCTGTTTCCGACTTTCCGAATACGGAGCACGCAATGAAAAACTTTCCGATGTTTCTGCGCATGAGCGGACGGCGCGTCGTGATCTGTGGCGGCGGTACCGAAGCGGCGCGCAAGACCCGCCTTGTGCTCAAGACCGAGGCCAGCATCGTCATCGTCGCGGATCAGCTCGACCCTGAGCTTGCCGGTCTCGTTGCCTCTGGTCGCGCCACTCACCTGACCCAGGCTGCGCCTGACACCTTCGACAATTGCGCGTTGTGCTTCATCGCGACAGGGGACGAGACGGCGGATCTTGCCTTTGCCGCGCTTGCCCGCGCTGCCGGCGCCGTCGTCAACGTGGTCGATCGGCCCGAACATTGCGATGCCTTCACCCCCTCTATCGTCGACCGTGATCCGGTGGTCGTGGCCATCGGCACCGAAGGGATGGCACCGGTGCTTGGCCGCTCGATCAAGACCGACATCGAGGTGATGCTGGACCCGCGCCTGGGCACCTTCGCGGCCCTTGCCGGGCGTCTGCGCGACGCCGTGGCGGAACGCATCGCACCCGCCTCGCGGCGCGCCTTCTGGGAATGGGCCTTTACCGGTGATGCCTTCGACAAGCATCGAAAGGGCGACGAACACGCCGCTGCGGATATGTTGAAGGCGGCGATTGCGACGGGCGCGGCCCCTGAAAACAAGGGTCGTATTTCCCTCGTGGGCGCTGGCCCCGGTGCCCGCGACCTGTTGACGTTGCGTGCCGTGCGTCGCCTGCAAGAGGCCGATGTTATCTTCTACGACCGCCTTGTCGACCCAGAGGTGCTGGAACTGGCGCGCCGCGACGCCGACCGCATCTATGTCGGAAAGGAGGTCGGCGCCCACGCCTGGCCACAGGATCGGATCGACCGCCTGATCGTGGCCGAGGCCGGCAAGGGTCTGCGCGTCGTGCGCCTGAAATCCGGCGACCCCTCGATCTTTGGCCGCGCCGGCGAGGAGATCGCCGCCGCCCGTGCCGCCGGAATCGAGATCGAGATCGTGCCCGGCATCACAGCCGCCTCTGCCGCCGCCGCCGCGATGACGCGCCCGCTGACCGAGCGTGGCGAAACAGACACCTTTGTGATCACCACCGGCACCTGCCGCCCCGGCGATGCTGAGCCAGACTGGACGCCGCTGGCGCGACCGGGCACTGCCATGGCCTTTTACATGGCGGTGGATCGCGCCGCCCATGTCGAGGCGAACCTGCTGAATGCAGGTGTGCCCGGCGACTGCACGGTCGAAGTCGTCTGCTCGGCCTCCACCAGGCGCGAACGTCGCCTGAGCACGCACTTGTCCGGACTGGCGCAGGCGCTGGAACGTCACCAGATGGCCAGCCCCGCGATCTTGCTGGTGCGGTATTCCAAGGTGCAGGGTGCCCTGTCCAGACACCGGGCCGCCGTCAGCCAGGGGGAACTCTGAAAGGCGGACCGTCAGAGTTTGCTGCAAATATCGGCAATTTTCCCTTATTTCGCAGCGGCTGACGGATTCGTGATACATCTTTGTTGTCGCCGGGGGCGGTCCCGGCAACATACGTGAATGACGACACCGAAAGGTGCCGTACAGGAACCGCCGCAATGGCGCGGCAATTTCCATCAGGTGCCCCGATGAGGGCCTGCAGCAACGGCGCTGCGACTTCGATCCACCCTTGGTGGCTTCGTGGGTGCATGGCCGTCTTTCACCATGTTCCCGGATAGAAACCTGCGTGACGCCGGACCGGACCCGGTGCGCGCCGCGCTCTTGGAACAGGTCCCGGATGCAGGCGCACAGATCATCTCACGCGCCTCTCGGGCCGCCGACAGTTCGGCCCTCCTCACTCCGCCCCCGCACCCACGTTTCCGCCCCATTCCTCACCCACTGAATCCAGAACAGACCTCAACCCCTGACCCACAGAAAGGAACTGAAATGGCATATGTCACCCCGGCCGAGTTTGCGGCCAAGATGGTCGAAGCCGGCGAAGCCAAGATCTTCATGTCCACAAAGGACACCCTGATCCGCGCCTATATGGCGGGCGCGATCCTGGCCCTTGCTGCCGCCTTCGCGATCACTGTCACCGTGAACACCGGCAACCCGCTGATCGGCGCGTTGCTGTTTCCCGTCGGCTTCTGCATGCTCTACCTGATGGGGTTTGACCTGCTGACCGGGGTCTTTACCCTGGTCCCGCTGGCGCTGATCGCCAAACGCCCCGGCTGCGACATGAAGGGGATGCTGCGCAACTGGGGGCTGGTCTTTGTCGGCAACTTCGCGGGCGCGATGACCACCGCTGTCTTCATGACGATCATCGTGACGATGGGCTTTACCGAAGAACCCAATGCGATCGGCGTCAAGATCGGTCATATCGGTGAGGGGCGCACCCTGGGCTATGCCGCCGCCGGGGCAGGGGGCATGCTGACCCTGTTCGTGCGCGCCGTCATGTGCAACTGGATGGTGTCGACAGGCGTTGTCGCGGCGATGATGTCGACCTCGGTCTCGGGCAAGATCATGGCGATGTGGATGCCGATCCTGGTGTTCTTCTACCTCGGGTTCGAACACTCCATCGTCAACATGTTCCTGTTTCCCAGCGGCATCATGATGGGCGGCCAGTTCACCTGGGCCGACTATTTCCTGTATAACGAAATCCCGACAGTGATCGGCAACCTTGTCGGTGGGCTGACCTTTGTCGGCGGCATGATCTACTCCACCCACTACAAGACTTCGCCGTCGCGGCCGCAGCCCTCGGCTGTCGTCAAGATGCCTGCGGAATAGTGCTGAGGAGAGGCCCGGCATCCAGTCGGGCCTCTCGCTTTTGCCCGTGACCAATGTGCCCGTGACCCATTTGCCCGTGACCATGCCAAAGGACGCACCAGTGCCGGAACAGCTTTCGGTCTCCATCGGCCAGTATTCTGCCGCTGGCCTGAAACCGTCCAACCAGGATTTCCACGGCGCAATGGTGCCTGACGGCCAGGCCCTCGCGCTCAAGGGCGTGACGCTGGCGCTGGCCGATGGCATCTCTTCGTCTGAGGTCAGCCACCTTGCGGCCCGGACCAGCGTGCGCAGCCTGCTCGACGATTACTACTGCACCTCCGACGCCTGGAGCGTGCGCACCGCCGCAACCCGCGTCATCGCAGCGACCAACGCCTGGCTATATGCCGAAAACGCCCGCATTCCCGGCCTCGACCATGATCGCGGTCAGGTCTGCACCCTCGCCGTGCTGATCCTCAAAGGCGCCGAAGCACATGTCCTGCATGTCGGGGACAGCCGCGTCTGGCGCCTGTCGGGCGAAAGTCTGGAACCGCTGACAGCCGACCACCGCCTGACCCATTCCTCGACCGAGAGTTACCTCGATCGCGCCATCGGCCTGCGCGCCGAGGTCGAGGTCGACTATACCCGCCTGCCATTGGCACGGGGCGACATCTACCTGCTGACCACCGATGGCGTGCATGACCACATGGAGGCGCGCTTTGTCGCCCGCACCCTGCGCGAGGTGCCCGACCTGACCCTAGCCGCCCGCCTGATCGCAAAGGAGGCGCTGGCGCGTGGCAGTACCGACAACCTGACGATCCAGATTGCGCGTATCGACGCCCTGCCGACGGGCACCCTGTTTGAGACGAGCCTGCCAGTGCCGCAGGGGCTGCGTGCCGGCAACACGCTCGACGGGTACACGCTGTTGCGCCAGATCCACGCCAATCACCGCTCGACCATCTTTCTGGCGACCGATCCTGCCGGCGCCCGGGTCGCGCTGAAGATTCCGGCGGCCGAGATCCGCGAGGAGTCGACCTACATGCGCCAGTTCCTGATGGAGGAATGGATTGCCCGGCGCATCACTTCGGCACATGTGCTGCGGGCGGCCACGCCCCCGGCCCGGCGCAGTGCCCTCTATGTCGTGACCGAGTTTGTCGAGGGTGTGACCCTGCGCCAGTGGATGACGGACCACCCCCACCCCAGCCTTGATCAGGTGCGCGACATCGTCGGGCAGGCCATACGTGGCCTGCGCACCTTTCACCGCAGCGACATGCTGCACCAGGATCTGCGCCCTGAAAACATCATGATTGACCGCGCTGGAACGGTAAAGATCATCGACCTTGGCGCGGCCCGTGTCGCGGGCGTGCAAGAGGCCGCGCCGGTCCCCGGCGACGCCCCGATCCTCGGCACCTTGCAATATGCCGCGCCGGAGTATTTCAGCGGCGATCCCGTGGGCTGGCGCGCCGATCTCTTCTCTCTGGGCGTTATTGCTTATGAGATGCTGACCCACCGTCTGCCGTACGGCACGCAGGTGTCCAAGGTTCGGACGCGGCGCGATGTCGCCCGCCTCGGCTATCGCTCGGCACGTGACGACGACAATGGCGTGCCCGACTGGCTGGATGAGGCGCTGAGGCGCGCCTGTCACCCCGATGCGTCTCGCCGGTTCGATGCGCTGTCCGAATTCGACGCGGCGCTGCGCAGTCCCGGTGCCGCCTATGGCCGCCGCCATCCGGTGCCGTTGGCGCAACGACACCCCCTGCGGTTCTGGCAGGGGTTGTCGGCACTTCTGGCGCTTTTGTGCCTGATCTTGCTGACAACAGTCACCACCCCCTGACCCCGATGAACCCCAACCCCGATGAAAAGGAAAAATCTCATGGACATGATGACCAGGGAAGACGTCACCGCGATGATCCTGTCTGCCAAGCGTCAGGCAGGCCTGACGTGGGAAGGCATTGCCGAAACCATCGGCATGTCACCCGTCTGGACGCATTCCTGCGCGATGGGCATGAACGCCATGCCCGCCGACAAGGCCGGCGCGATGGTCAAGGCCCTCGGGCTACCGCAAGAGGCGGCGTCGGTGCTTCAGGAAAGCCCGACGAAGGTCTGGGCGCAGGCGGTGCCCACGGACCCCTGCATCTATCGCCTGTATGAAATCGTCGGCGTCTACGGCCCCACCATCAAGGCGCTGATCCATGAAAAGTTCGGTGATGGCATCATGTCGGCCATCGACTTCGATCTGCACGTGATCCGCGTGCCGCATGAAAAGGGCGATCGGGTCAAGATCGAGATGTCTGGAAAATACCTCGGGTACAACGCCTGGTAACAGCCCCCGACACGCCGCAGGTCAGACTGCAAGACGAAGGAAAAAGGCCATTCTGCTCGCGCGGAATGGCCTTTTTACATGCTTATGACGCCTGGCCGTGCGACCGGGGCAAGGTGCCGGCGCAAGGTGCCGGGGCAACTTCAATCCCAGCAGTTTACCAGCACCGTCATGCCGTTGGCCTTTCGGGCCAGGGTTTCTGGTGCCATCTGGCCGGTCTCTGTGCTGGTCAGGGCCTTCAGGCCCGCGGTGCGCAACAGGTCCATCACACTGGCCGCATCGACGGAAAAGCCGACGCCTTCGGGCAGCTGACGACCCTGCTCGGTGGCCGGGCGCAGGATGCCGATCACAGCGCCGGTCTCGTCGAATACCGCGCCGCCCGCATCGCCGGGCAGGGTGTTGATGTCCAGCCGGTCAATGTGTTCGGCGCCGTTCAGCCCGCGAACGTCGGCCAGCGTGCCATAGGTCAGGCTGGGGGCACCCAGCACGCCTTCGTAGGAAAACCCCGCGACGGCCACCTCGGCGCTGATCTGCGGCACACGCGTCGAAAACGCGGCGACCCCGATCGGTGTCAGCGGTGTTTTCGGCCTGAGCACGGCCAGCCCGGTGGTGTCGTTCACGCCGACGACCTCGGCGTCATACCCATTGGCCAGCGTGACGCGGCCACAGCTTTGCACGGCCTCGGCCACGGTCAGCACCACACCATCGTCGGTGACAAAGACACCGCTGCGCGACAGGCGGGGCTTGCGGATCTTCAACCCCGACAGCAGATCGACGGCCTGGCTGTCGTCGACACCGGCGTCACGTGGCAAGACGCCCGCCAACCGGGTAAAGCTGGCGCGCATCTCGGCCAGCATCCGTTCGCGGCGCGCCTCGTCGCCCAGGGGCCAGACCAGCGTAAAGCCCTTGATCTGCCCGCCTTCGAGGCTCGCCTCGGTATAGGAGGTGAATTGGCTGTTGCTGCCCTGGATCGTAAAGCTGTTGCCCCGGCGGCTACGTGGCCCGTCCTGCGGCACCACGGCCAGGGTCTGCATGATCTGGTACAGGCCGCCCAGCGTGTCCTGGGTGCCGGGTTCGGAAATCAGGATGACGCGCGCCTGGGTGCTGCCGGTGGGTTCGTAAAAGGCGAATGGCGCCTCGTACCTGTCAAAGGCCACCAGGTCGGTGGGCATCTGCATGGCGATCCCGGCCTTTTCATCCCGCACGTCGCGCAGGCCAAGATCGCTGAGGACGGCATTGTACTGTTCCAGAAGATCGGCGCGCTGCGCCGTCGTCAGGATGCCGCTGATGTCATAACCGTTGTCGCGCTGCCAGGCGCCCATCGAATTGCGCGTGCCGGGCCCGAAGGCGCCGTCGATTGCACCGTTGTAATACCCGGCCCATTCCAGCGCGATCTGCAACTGGTCGCGCTGCTCACGGCTCAGCTGGGCTTCGCTGCGGCGGGCCTCGGCGGGGCTTTCGTCGGGCAGGCCGCCCATGTCGGGTGCGGTTTCGGGTGCAGCCTCGGGTGCTGCATCAGGGGCTATTTCGGGGGCCGCCGCGACGTCGGACTGACCGTCCTGTGGGGCTGCACTGTCGGGTGCCTGGGTGGGCCGGGTGCCGCCGACAGGCCAGAACTGCCCCGCAAACCACTCGGGCCGCGCGATATAGCTGTCCTGCGGGATGCGCCCCTCGCTGCGGAGCACGTTCAGCACCTGATTGGCCTGATCCGGCGCATAGGGTCCAAGCGCGATGGCGTAATAGCCGTTGCCAAGGCTGAACCCGTTCACGTCCTGCAACGATCCGGTGTAGATGCGGATGCTCTGCTGGGCTTCCTCCAGGGACGGCTGCGCCTCGATTTGCACGTAGACCGGGTTGGTCGGGGCGCCCTGGGCGAATGCACCCTGCACGCCAAAGCTCAATGCGCATACCAGCGCAACTAGGATACGGATCATGTGGAAATGCCTCTTGCCCAACCGTCTCAACGTCTCTTGTACCGGCGCCGCGCGCCGGAGTTCTTGCCGGTTTAGCAAATTACCGCGCGTGTGCACCCTATAAATGCGCCTCAAATGCCGCAACGCCACATTGACCCCGTGCCGGGGCGCCCGTACTTAGGCGCCTGACGTCCGACTTCAGTCGCGAAAGGGGCCACCATGTCCGAACCACAAAAAGCCGACGCCGGTATCGCGAAACCGAAAAGCTTTCAGGAGATTATCCTGAGGTTGCAGGCCTATTGGGCCGACAAGGGCTGCGCCGTGATGCAGCCCTACGACATGGAGGTCGGCGCGGGCACCTTTCACCCCGCGACGACGCTGCGCTCGCTCGGCACCCGCCACTGGGCTGCGGCCTATGTGCAACCCTCGCGCCGCCCAACAGATGGGCGTTACGGCGAAAACCCCAACCGCCTTCAGCATTACTACCAGTACCAGGTGCTGATCAAACCCTCGCCGCCCGACCTTCAGGCGCTTTATCTCGGCTCGCTCGCCGCCATCGGCATCGACATGGAAATGCACGACATCCGCTTTGTCGAGGATGACTGGGAGAGCCCCACCCTCGGCGCATGGGGGCTGGGATGGGAGGTCTGGTGCGACGGCATGGAGGTGTCGCAGTTCACCTATTTCCAACAGGTCGGCGGCCACGATTGCCACCCCGTCTCGGGCGAACTGACCTATGGGCTGGAACGCCTGGCCATGTACGTCCTCGGCATCGATCACGTCATGGACATGCCCTATAACGATCCGCAGTCCCCAATCGCGCTGTCCTATGGCGACGTGTTCCTGCAAAACGAACAGGAATACTCCCGCTGGAATTTCGACATCGCCAACACTGATGTGCTGCTGAAGCATTTCGAGGATGCCGAGGCGGAATGCGCCGCGATCCTGTCGCAGCCTGTCGACGACCCCAAGACCGGCAAGCGCATCGTGATGGCGCAACCGGCCTATGATCAGTGCATCAAGGCCAGCCACCTGTTCAACCTGCTGGATGCGCGCGGCGTGATCTCGGTCACGGAACGTCAGGCCTATATCGGCCGGGTGCGGACACTGGCGAAAGCCTGCGCCGATGCCTTCGTGCAGACCCAAGCGGGCGGCTGGACCCCCGAAACCGCCGCCTGATCGCCCGGCCTGCCGGGGCCACGGCAAGCGGTTCCAATGCCGGGGCCCCGGCATCGGTCGCATGGCCAAATGGGCGCCCAGGCGGGCGACGCAGACAACGAAGGGCCTGATCCAATGGGCAAAATCCTCGTCATCTTTACCCTGCTCAGCGCGCTGCTGGTCGGCGGCGCGATCTACTACCTCCAGGTCTATGCCTATTACGAAGAGGTCGCGGCCACCGGCAGCGACGATGTCGTGTTGACCCGGATCGATACCGGCGCGCCAGAGGCGATCCCCTACGCCGAGTTTCAGGCCATCGACGCGACCTCCTCGCCCATCCGCTATCGCGGCTGTTTCACCACACAGGCCTCGTCGGTCAGCCTGTCGCAGGCCTATCAACCCTACCCGAGCGCCCGCCCGATCGAAGGGCCCGGCTGGTTCGCCTGCTACGATGCGGACGAAATCGGCGATGCGCTGGAAAGCGGCGCGGCACAGGCCTTCCTGTCGATCGAAAACGTCCACTATGGCGTCGACCGGGTCGTGGCGCTGTTCGGCGATGGCCGTGGCTATGTCTGGCACCAGATCAACCACTGCGGAGAAGTGGTGTTCGATGGCCGGCCCGCGCCCGAGGGCTGCCCGACCCCGCCTGACGGCATAGCGCGCCAGTAATCCCAGACCGCCAGGCCCCCCAAGGCCCCCAAAGCGCCCGTCCGTCACGCACCAGACATAGCCCCGGCCGCCGACCTGCCGATCCGCGCGCATTCCGCGCCCGGTCATGTCGTGCGCCACCCTGGCGGCGCCGTGCCGCCCACCGGAAAACCGGCGCGGCGGCAACCCGACCCAAGGCAAAGCGGAACTTTTCGCGTTCCCCTGCGCTGTGTCTGCAAGCAGAGAGGTCGCAATTCATGTCATCCAGCACATCCCACTCCACCACGGACCAGGCCCCCGCATGGGTTGTCCCGGCCATGCGCGCAGGCTACGCCGCGCGTGGCGTCACCTACCTGATCCTGGGGACGCTGGCCTGCCTCGCCGCGCGTTCCGGCGCGCAGGCCAAGGGCACCAGCGATGCCTTTGCCGCCCTGCGCGGCGAACCCTGGGGTCTCGCGATGCTCTGGGCGCTTGCGGTCGGCCTGATGGCCTTTGCCGTCTGGCGCGTCATCGACGGCTACATGGATCTTGAGGAAGAGGGCAGTGGCGCCAAGGGGCTGATCGCACGCGCGGGCCAGATCGTCACCGGCCTGCTGCACGCCGGCCTTGGCCTGACGGCGGCCCGCGTCGCCCTGGGCCTCGGCGGCAGCTCGGGCGGGCAAGGTGGCGACAAGGCGCAAAGCCTTACCTCCTGGCTGATCACCAAACCCTACGGGCCGCAGATCGTCATCGCCATTGGTGCCATCACCTGCGCCGCAGGCATCTATTATTTCTACAAGGCCTGGTCCGAGAAATACCGCAGCGACCTGCGCGCCAGCCCCGTCGTCGAAAAGCTTGAGCCGATGATAAAGGCAGGGCTTGTCGCACATGGCATCGTTATCCTGATGATCGGCGGCTTCCTGATCTTTGCCGGGCTGACCGCCAACCCCGAACAGGCCGGCGCCATCGGCAAGGCCTTTGAAACCGTGCGCAGCCAACCCTACGGTCAGATCCTTCTGGCGCTGCTCGGTCTCGGCCTCGTCGCCTTCGGGCTGTTCTGCTGGATCGAGGCGATCTACCGCTTCGTGCCGCGCCGGGTGAAACCGGGCACACAAAGTCTGGCAACACGCATCAACGCCAAGACCGCCCGCAAGGCCGCCGAGCGTGCCGCCGCCTCGGCCGACCCACGCACCACCTGAGGGCCGCCTGGCGCGCCGTTCCGCACGCTGCGAAACGGCGCTGCCTCAAATATCCCGGAAAATTCGCCCCGCCCCGTCTGGACCACGGGGCGGGGCTTCGCTATCCAGCGTGCCACGTGACAGGCGTTTGCCAGTCGTATGGCCCAGGCCATTTGGCCACAGCCGGGAAGGAACACCATGCCGGATCTTCTGATCGAACTTTTCTCCGAGGAAATTCCCGCGCGCATGCAGGCGCGCGCAGCCGAGGATCTGAAGAAGCGTATCACCGATGGCCTGGTCGAGGCTGGCCTGACCTACGCCGGTGCCGCCGCCTTTCACACGCCCCGCCGCCTGACGCTGGCGCTGTCGGGCCTGCTGGCCGAAAGCCCGACCCTGCGCGAAGAACGCAAGGGCCCGCGCACCGACGCGCCGGAAAAGGCGATCGAGGGCTTTTTGCGCGGCGCAGGCGTGACCCGCGACCAGCTTCAGGAAGGCGACGACAAGAAAGGCGCCGTCTTCTTCGCCGTGATCGAGAAACCGGGCCGCCCGGCGGCTGAGATCGTGGCCGAGGTCCTCGACACCACCATCCGCAATTTTCCCTGGCCCAAGTCGATGCGGTGGGGCACCGGCTCCCTGCGTTGGGTGCGCCCGTTGCACTCGATCCTCTGCATCCTGACGGATGAGGCGGGGGCCGAGGTCGTGCCCCTCGATATCGACGGCATCAAGACCACCAATACGACCGAGGGCCACCGCTTCATGGCGCCGGGCCGCTTTGCCGTGTCGTCCTTCGATGCCTATGTGTCTGAGCTGAAACGCCGTTTCGTCATCCTTGATGCCACGGAACGCGCCGACCACATCTGGCAGGACGCCACCAACCAGGCCTTCGCCAATGGCTTGGAGGTGGTCGAGGATCGCGGCCTGCTGGCAGAGGTCGCAGGCTTGGTCGAATGGCCCGTGGTCCTGATGGGCGAGATCGGGGCAGACTTCCTCGGCCTGCCGCCCGAGGTGCTGCAAACCTCGATGAAGGAACACCAGAAGTTCTTTTCCGTCAGGAACCCAAAGACCGGCCGCATCGAACGCTTCATCACCGTCGCCAACCGCGAAACCCGCGACCAGGGCGTGACGATCCTCGCCGGCAACCAAAAGGTGCTGGCCGCCCGCCTGTCGGACGCGAAATTCTTCTGGGAAAACGACCTGCGCGTCGCCAAGCATGACGGGATGGAGGCATGGACCGCCGCCCTCTCCAACGTCACCTTCCACAACAAGCTGGGCAGCCAGGCCGAGCGGATCGAGCGGATCGCAGCACTTGCCCGCGAAATCGCCCCGGCGCTTGGGGCCGACCCGGATCTGGCCGAAAAAGCCGCCCGCGTCGCCAAGGCCGACCTCTCTTCCGAGATGGTCTATGAGTTCCCCGAATTGCAGGGCCTGATGGGCCGCTACTACGCCGAAGCCGCAGGCCTGCCCGCCGAGGTCGCCGCCGCCTGTCAGGAACATTACTCGCCCCTCGGTCCGACCGACGACGTGCCCACTGCGCCAGTCTCTGCGACAGTAGCGCTGGCCGACAAGCTGGATACGCTGACCGGCTTCTGGGCGATCGACGAGAAGCCGACAGGCAGCAAGGACCCCTTCGCGCTGCGCCGTGCGGCTTTGGGGGTTATCCGGTTGCTGCTGGCGAATGATGTGCGTGGTGGGCTGGTCCATTTGATTGGACGCGCATTGCGCAGCATCCTTGCGGCACAACATCTCATCGCTCAGGCAAAATTCGAGCAAGAGCTAGCTGCCGCTGATCAGACTTATGCGAAGATCATGCAAACGGATATTGCAACTATTGAAGAGCTAATGATCGAGCTCGACAACATGGTTTTGGAAGCCCAGACAAACACACCAGACGTCGGGAACAGCTCAACTCAACTCTCTACGGACGGCGACAAGGAATTAAAGCACTTGCCGAACGTCGCCACCGACCTCCTCGCCTTCTTCCACGACCGGCTCAAGGTCCACCTGAAGGACGAGGGCATCCGCCACGATGTCATCGACGCCTGCCTCGCCATGCCCGGCAACGACGACATCACCCTGCTGGTCAAACGTGCCCGCGCCCTCTCGGACGCGCTGAAAACCGATGATGGCGTCAACCTCGTGCAGGGCTTCAAGCGCGCCAACAACATCCTCACCCAGGCTGAGGAGAAGGACGGGGTCGCCTACGAATTCGGGGCCGACATCAAGTTTGCGGAAGCCGAGGAGGAAAAGACCCTCTTCACCGCCCTGCAAGCCGCCGAACCTAAGATCGCCGCCGCGCTGGAGGCCGAGGATTTCGCCGCCGCCATGGCCGCGATGGCCGCCCTGCGTGGCCCCATCGACGCCTTCTTCACGGCGGTGCAGGTCAACTCCGACAACGATGTGGTCCGCCGCAACCGCCTGAACCTGCTGTCGACCATCCGCACAACGGTCCTCAAGGTCGCTGACCTGACCCGGATCGAAGGCTGATCTCAGGCGCGCCTCGCAAGGGGCGCGCCATTGGTCGGGTTTGCCGCGCTGCCGGTCGCGCCTGCGGGGCCGGTCGCCCGACTTTCC
The DNA here is from genome assembly GCF_003575965.1 of Pseudooceanicola sediminis. Taxonomy (GTDB): domain Bacteria; phylum Pseudomonadota; class Alphaproteobacteria; order Rhodobacterales; family Rhodobacteraceae; genus Pseudooceanicola; species Pseudooceanicola sediminis. Next base: position 37,540 of record NZ_QWJJ01000014.1, read on the forward strand.
CTTGCCCTGTTCCTGCACCTCGCTATGCTGCGGCAATAATGACAGGTGCCGCAGTGCAGCAAGACGACCCCGATATCACGCTCATCACGGAAACCGCGCCGATTGCGACGAACACGCACGGTGGGCGGGCGAAATGTCTGCAACGTCTGGTCCGGCTGAACCTGCCGGTGCCGCGCACCGTCGCCCTGTCGTTCAGATCGGTGCACGACATCGCCGAGGGGCGTATGCCCAACCTGGCGCAACTGCTCGAACCGTTCGGCGCGCACCCGCTGCTCTGCGTGCGTCCCTCGTCCGAAGATCCCGATTGGGGCGGGCCGAGCGCGGTGCTGAACCTCGGCATCAACGACACCGTGCATGCGGCGCTGTCCGCAAAGCTGGGCGAGGAGGCCGCGACGCGCCTCTACAACCGTTTCGTGCGCACCTATGCCGTGCATGTCGAACGCCTCGACCCCGACATGTTCTCGGATCTTCCCGATCACGGCCCGGATGCCCTGGCGCAATCCCTGCGCGCCTACCGCGAGGAGACGGAGGAGGATTTCCCCCAGGACCCCCGTGTCCAGATCACCGCCGTGCTGAAGTCCATGGCCCGCGCCTGGCGCGGCACCACAGCCCGCCTGCTGCGGCAGGCCAAGGGCGCACCGGCCGATGCCGGCCTCGGCCTCGTCGTGCAGGAAATGGCGCTCGGGCTGGGGCGGCAGGGCGAATGCGGCTCGGGCGTGATCCAGCGCGTGTCCTCGGGCACCGGAAAACCGCGTCTGACGGGCCGCTACCTCAGCCAGAGTCAGGGCCGCGAGGCGCTGCAACGGGGCAAGCAATCGCTCTACCTTGCGCGTGACGCACGCGGCGAATCGCTTCAGGATCTTGCCCCTGAAGCCTTTGATAAACTTGTCGAATATACCGAACTCATGCGGTTTCGCCTGCGCGAGGAGATGCAGGCGGAATTCACCATCGAGGACGGCCAGCTGCATATCCTCGACGCCCTGCGCGTCAGCCGCACCTCACGCGCCGCGGTCCGCATTGCCGTCGCGCTGGCCGACGATGGCGTGATCCCGCGGGAAGAGGCGATCTGCCGCGTCGACCCGCGCGCACTCAGCGAAATGTTGCACCGCCAGATCGACCCAGAGGCAAAGCGCGACGTGATCGGCAAGGGCATCGCCGCCAGCCCTGGTGCTGCGACGGGCAAGATCGTGTTTTCCGCCGCCGCCGCCCAGGCCAGCGCCGCGCGGGGCGAAGCCTGCATCCTGGTGCGCCGCGAAACCGGTCCCGAAGACATCCGTGGCATGCACGCCTCGGTCGGCGTGGTCACCGAACGCGGCGGCATCACCAGCCATGCGGCGGTGATCGGGCGTGGCCTCGGCCTGCCCTGTGTGGTGGGCGTCACCGGGCTGCAATTCGACACGAAGAACCAGGTGATCAAGGCGCGCGACGGGCGCACCTTCCGCAGCGGCGACCTGATCACCATCGATGGTAGCGATGGCGATATCCTTGCGGGCGAGGCACCGCTACACGAGGCGGCGCAGGACGATGCCTTTCAATCCATGCTCTCCTGGGCCGAGGAATTCTGCGACATCGGCATCCGGGCCAACGCCGATACCCCGGCGGATGCGCTGGTGGCGCGAAAATTCAATGCGCAGGGCATTGGCCTCTGCCGGACCGAGCACATGTTCTTCGACCCCGGCCGCCTGACCGTGATGCGCGAAATGATCTTTGCCGATGCGCCCGCCGACCGGCGCACCGCCATCGACCGCCTGCTGCCGATGCAACGCACCGACTTTATCGAGCTGTTCCGCATCATGCAGGGTCAGCCGGTCTGCATACGCCTGTTCGACCCGCCGCTGCACGAATTCCTGCCCTCTGACCGCGCCGGTCTGCGCGAACTGGCCGAGGCCCTGTCGCTGCCCCTGTCAGATGTCACGCGTCGCGTCGAATCTCTCAGTGAATACAACCCCATGCTGGGGATGCGCGGTGTTCGTCTTGGGATCACCATCCCCGAGATTTACGACATGCAGGCCCGCGCCATCTTCGAGGCGACGATTGCCGCCAGCCAGGATGGCGATCCCGTCGTGCCCGAAATCATGATCCCGCTGGTTTCCGCGAAACGAGAGGTCGAGCTGGTGAAAACCCGTGTCGATGCCGTCGCGGCCGCCGTGCGCACCGAAACCGGACGCGACTTTACCTATCGGCTCGGCGTCATGGTGGAAACGCCGCGCGCTGCGCTGCGGGCAGGCGAAATCGCCCCCTTCGCCGCCTTCCTGTCCTTCGGCACGAACGACCTGACGCAGATGACCTATGGCCTGTCGCGCGATGACGCGGGCAAGTTCATGTCGGAATATGTCAAGCAGGGTGTCTATCCAGAGGATCCTTTTCATACGCTCGACACCGAAGGCGTGGGGGAACTGCTCATGATTGGGGCACAACGGGGCCGCGAGGCACGCCCAGACCTCACGCTGTCGATCTGTGGCGAACACGGCGGCAATGCCGAATCAATCGCGTTCTGCCGCGCTGCCGGGTTCGACTATGTGTCCTGTTCGCCCTTCCGCGTGCCGGTGGCCAGACTGGCCGCAGCCCAGTTGAACATCCGCCCGACCTTGCCGCCAAGGGCCTTCAAAACGTCTTGAGTTACAGTCGGTTAATTCCATTTCCCGCATGCTTTGGCCGCGCTCTGGCGGCAACCCGCTGCCGCCGGAGTCGCCGCAGGGTGGACGGTTCCATCACTTTTCGTTAGGAACCCGGACCGACGGCGATCGACCAGACGCTGCGTCAGGGGACCGGAACATGAAATTCAGTGCTGCCTTTTTCATTTTACTTCTCGCGATCGCCCCACCTGCGATCGCCGAAAATACGATGACCGACGCTATGAAGGTCGAGCAGCAGGCGATGAAATCCGTTCCCAAAAGCCGCCTTGCCGCCTTCCTGACGACCCCCAAGGTCAAGACCCCCAAGACCGGTGCCGTGGTCTACAATCGCGAGTGGCTGTCGAAACAGCCCGCCGGCAAGGGTGACGAATCCTTCCAATGCCTCGCCGAGGCGCTCTACTTCGAGGCCCGCGGCGAAAGCGTCAAAGGTCAGTTCGCGGTGGCCGAGGTCATCCTGAACCGTGTCGACAGCCCGGATTTCCCCAACAGCGTTTGCGGCGTCATCCATCAGGGCACAGGACGCAAATACGCCTGCCAGTTCACCTACACCTGCGACGGTCGCAAGGAAGTCATCGGTGAACCGCTCGCCTATGCCCGCGTCGCCAAGGTTGCCGCGATCACGCTCAAGGGCACGTCGCGCCCGCTGACCGATGGCGCCACATTCTATCACACGCTGCACGTCAAACCCCGCTGGGCGAAGAAATTCGAACAGACTGCGGCCATCGGCGTGCACCAGTTCTACAAGATGCCGACGCGCACGGCGCAGAACTGATTTCGTGACGCGCCCGTCCCGCGCCCCGGGGCCGCATCCGACGGCTGACCGGATCCGCGCCGGCACCTCGCCAGATCCCGCACAGGCCGCTCTTCGTCCCTTTTCGTGCTTCGACCTCTGCGCGCCATAGCGCAGTCTGCGACGCGGCGTCCTGCATCGCCTCGCCACAGGGTAAGGGTCCCGCGACCCGGTCCCCGGCAGACAGGGCCGAAGGCAACAGGATCGGGGCGCCTCACTATCCGCGCTTCACACCGACGGCCCGCAACCTCGTCGCAACCTCATCGCACTCTCGTCGCTGACGGGGCTGCCGCACGATGCACCGGGGGGGCATGCGGGCAGGGGCGCAACCTGGACCGCGCGCAAGCCTCCGGGCGCTGCTTCGCCTCTGCGCGGTCATGCGCCGCTTTTTGCCCCGACAGGACTTTGCCTTTCTGCCAGTCTTCTGACATTAAGGCGCGCGGCCTGCGCCCAGCCTCCGCCACAACGGCCGGCCGGGGCGAACTGCAGCAGGCTCACCTTGGGGGGGAAACCAGATGAGCGACCATATCACACAGGCTTTCGATCACCCGCTGGCGCGCTCAAAGGCGCTGTCCGGCGATGCCCCGGCTGATCGCATTTCCCTACGTGACCACCTGGCCGAGGTCGAGATCGGGGCGTTTCAGGCCGAGCGCGGGATCATGCAGCGCCTGCGTTTCAACATCGTGGTCGAGGTCCGCCATGCCCATGCCACCCTGGCCGACGATGTCGACCGCATCCTGTCCTACGACACCCTGACCGAAGCGATCGAAGCGGCACTGGCGGCCGAGCGTCTCAACCTGCTCGAAACGCTTGCCGATCACATCGCGGCGCTGATCCTCACCGAACCAAAGGCCCTGCGTGTCTTCGTGCGCATCGAAAAGCTCGACCGCGGCCCCGGTGCGCTCGGCGTCGAAATCGTGCGCTCTCATGACGACGCCCAGCTGGTCCCGGAAGAGGCGGTCACCCACAAGGGCCCCGATCCGCTGATCGTCTTCCTGTCCGATGCTGCCACCCGGTCCGACCTTCTGCGCGGCTGGCTGGACCAGCTTCAGGCGGCCGCTTTGCCGGTGATCCTGTGCTGCGGACCAGGCAGCACGCCACGCCCCACCTCGACCTCGGCACTGGTGCAGCGCCGCATCGACCTGCTGGCCATCGAACAGGCCGCCTGGGTGCTGGCGGGCAAGGATCGGCGCTGCGTCGTGGTCAACACGCGCACCGAACTCGACTGGTCGATGAAGCAGGGCCAGATCAGCCTCTGGGCGCCGTCCAAGATCGTGCTGGACGCCGTGGGCGACCGCCCCGACAGCATCGGTGACGGCGCGGCACTGGCACTCTGGTTCGCGGGGGTGATGAAATCCACCCATGTGCTGATGATCGGCGAAACCGCCCTCGACACGCCACCGCAGCCGACCGAGGCGCGCAGCACCCCCGCCGCCGCGCTCAATCCCGTCGTCACCCGCGTCAGCCACGAGGATCCGCAGTTGATCCTGCCCTGAGGTCACAGCCCCGGCGCCCTCAGACCCGGCGCCCTTCAACGGGCCCGAGGTGCCTTTTAATGGGGTCCCGCGCACGTCATGGCGGCCCGTTCAATCTTTTGGTAAGTTTACTGGCCGTAAACACCTCAGAAACCGCTCCGAAAGTCGCCCATGACACAGATCTACTATCGCCCGCTGGTACAGGGCGGCCTTGCCCGGCCCGAAGGCGCTTTGCCCCTGTGTGGTGGCCCGCTCTGGTTCAACCAGATCGAGATGATCACCCGTAGCGGGATCAAGGTCACCGGGGTCGAGGATCTGCCCGAAGACTGGTCGCGTCGCCTGTGCCGACCGCGCCCCGCCCTTGCCGGCCTGTCGATGGAGCGCCCCACCATCATGGGCATCCTCAACACCACGCCCGACAGCTTCTCCGACGGCGGCAGGCACGATGACCTTGATGCGGCGATCGCCCATGCCCGCGCCATGCTGGCAGCAGGCGCCGACATGATCGACGTCGGCGGCGAAAGCACCCGCCCGGGCGCCGCCTACATCGACCCGGAAGAGGAAATCCGTCGCACGGCCCCCGTCATCCAGGCACTGCACGACATCGGCGCCCGCATCTCGATCGACACGCGCAAGGCCGATGTCGGGCGGGCGGCCTACCGTGCGGGCGCGACCCTCATCAATGACGTCTCGGGCTTTACCCATGATCCCGCCCTGGCCGAGGTCGCCGCCGCCACCGCCCTGCCGGTCTGCGTGATGCACATGCGCGGCACGCCCGGCGACATGCACCTGGCGCCCTCCTACGACAATGCGCTGCTCGACACCTACGACGAACTCGAAACGCGGATCGCCGCGGTCGAGGCCCTGGGCATCCCGCGGGCCCGCATCCTGGCCGACCCGGGCATCGGCTTTGCCAAGACCGTTGATCACAACCTTGAAATCCTGAACCGGCTGTCGCTGTTCCATGGGCTTGGCTGCCCGCTGCTGTTGGGGGTGTCGCGCAAGCGCTTCATCGGCACCGTAGGGCAGACAGAAACGCCCACCGATCGCGCTGCCGGCTCCATCGCCGTGGCGCTGGCCGGTATTGCCCAGGGGGTCCAGATGCTGCGGGTCCACGACGTGGCCGAAACCGCCCAGGCCCTGCGCCTGTGGCAGGCGGTACAGGCCGGCGCATGGGTCCAACCGGCACCCTAGCGCCTGCTCCCAGTCGCCAGGCCCCCAGCTCGCCGCCGCTACCCACCGCTACCCACCACCCGACTTCCAAAACCGCGGCCTCCAAAACCCCGGCCAGCCGCCCCGGCGCCGTGGGCCGGTCGGCTCAGCGTCGCGCCGCGTCGCCAGTGGCCAGGGCCAGCCCATCCACCACGGCGGTAAAGGCGTCGGACATCTCGATCCGCGCATCCGGGCACAGATCGCGCGCAACCTCGCCCACCATGGTCATCAGGCTCGACCCGCCCACCAGGATCACCGCGGTGATCTGCTCCGCCTGCACCCCGGCCATGTCCAGCGTTTCGCGCGCCGCCTGCGCCAGCATCTCGCGCGGCTTGGACAGCGCCAGCGCCAGCGACGCCGGACTGATCTCGGCGCTCAACGCGCGCTCGATCATCGTCATGTTGATCGCCGCGATACCGGCGCCGCGCCCGTTGGCCGCAATCTTGCCACGCTCCACGGCAAAGGCCAGCTCATGCCCCAGCTCATCCTCCAGCACGCTGGCCAGCCGCGCCAGCGGGCGTGGCTCCACCGCGCTGCGCTGCATCTGCGCCACCGACCGGCGCACGTCCGGCGCATACAGGAACGGGATCTTCGCCCATGTCGCCAGATCGACAAAGATCGACACCGGCATTGGCAGCACCCCCGCGCCCATCTCCCGCTTCAGCTGCCCGCCATGCCCCAGCAAGGGCATCGCGTGCAGCAGGGACACCTCGCGGTCGAAATCCGTCCCCCCTAGGCGTATGCCATGGCTCGCCAACACCTCCAGCCGATCCGCCTCGGCGCGAAACACCGTAAAATCCGACGTCCCGCCACCAATATCGACAATCAGCCCCAGCTCTCCGCGCCGCTCCCGTCCCAACGAAGCCCGCGCCGCCGCCTCCGGTTCGAACATGAACCCCACCTCGGTGAACCCGGCGGCCTCGTAACAGCCCCGCAGATCCGCCTCGGCCTGGGCATCCCGCTCCGGATCGGAGGAATGAAAATGCACTGGCCGCCCCGACAGGACACGGCACACCTCGCCACCCAGCTGTGCCTCGGCACGTTGCTTCACCGCCACGATAAAGGCGGTGACAATCTCGGCCAGGGTGCGCCGCTTGCCGCCGATCAGACGCTTTTCATGAAACAGCGCGGTGCCCAGCACCGATTTCAGCGCCCGCATATAGCGCCCGTCCTCGCCCTCGATCAGCGCCGCCGCCGCCGCCTCCCCGATCCGCATCGCCCCGGTGTCGGCGTCAAAGAAGACGGCCGTCGGCAGGGTTTCAGACCCCACTTCGATCGGCAGCCGCCGCAGCGCGCCCTCCATCAGAACGGCCGCCGCCGAGTTCGATGTGCCAAAGTCGATGGCCAGAATCCGGTCCGACATGCGTGTCTCCTGCGCTCCAAGAAGCCCGCGGGATTACCCAAAGCCGCCCGGCTGCGCAAGCCCGTTCCGCCGCCGTTTCCCGCCTCGCCGCCCGAACCCGCCCCGGCTCGCTCATCTGGCCGGAAATACCCAGCCCGCTCGGCCACAGGCGCCGGGCATCCGCAGAGACAGGGACAGTGGCGGGGACAGAGACAGTGGCGGGGACAGAGACAGCGGCGGGGACAGAGACAGGGGCAGGGGCAGGGACGGTGGCAGCGGCAGAGACAGTGGCAGCGGCAGAGACAGTGGCAGAGACAGTGGCAGGGACAGAGACAGCGATTGGAGCAGAGGCACGGCGCCCGTCTGCCCCGGTTCGGTCAGCCTCGCCCAACCGCTTTCAGAAACCGTTCAGTTACCGCTCGGATACCGTTCAGATACCGACGTGCGAAATCAGCAATATCAATCACTTGCCCCGCATGACCCTCGGAAATACCGACGCATGCAAAAAAGGCCCCGCCAACCGGCAGGGCCTTCGCAAACGTAATCGCTCTCGAACGCGATCAGTTCTTGGCTTTGTCGACCATCTTGCCGGCGGAAATCCACGGCATCATGCCGCGCAGCTTTTCACCGACCTGCTCGATCTGATGCTCGTCGTTCAGACGACGCGTGCCCTTGAAGAAGGGCTGACCTGCCGCGTTTTCCTGCATGAAATCACGCACGAACTTGCCGGTCTGGATGTCGCGCAGAACCGCCTTCATCTTCGCCTTGGTCTCGTCATAGGGCAGGATGCGCGGACCCGAAACATACTCGCCGTATTCGGCGGTGTTGCTGATCGAATAGTTCATGTTGGCGATGCCGCCTTCATAGATCAGATCGACGATCAGCTTCACTTCGTGCAGGCACTCAAAGTAAGCCATTTCAGGCGCATAGCCCGCTTCGACCAGGGTTTCGAACCCCATGCGGATCAGCTCGACCAGGCCACCGCACAGCACCGCCTGCTCGCCGAACAGATCGGTTTCGCATTCTTCGCGGAAGTTGGTCTCGATGATGCCCGACCGGCCGCCACCGATGGCCGAGCAATAGCTCAGACCGATTTCCAGCGCACGACCCGAGGCATCGTTATCGACCGCCACCAGGCAGGGCACGCCGCCGCCCTTGGTGTACTCGCCCCGCACGGTATGGCCGGGGCCCTTCGGCGCCATCATGATGACATCGACACCGGGTTTCGGCTCGATCAGACCGAAATGCACGTTCAGACCATGGGCAAATGCGATCGCCGCACCGTCCTTCAGGTTGTCATGAACATATTTCTTGTAGGTTTCCGCCTGAAGTTCATCGGGCATGGTAAACATGATCAGGTCACACCAGGCCGCCGCCTCTGCGATCCCCATCACGGTCAGGCCCTCGGCTTCGGCCTTCTTCGCCGAGGCTGAGCCTTCGCGCAGCGCGACGACCAGGTTCTTCGCGCCGGAATCCCGCAGGTTCAGCGCATGGGCATGACCTTGCGAGCCATAGCCCAGGATGGCCACTTTCATGTCCTTGATCAGGTTGATGTCGCAATCGCGATCATAATAAACACGCATCGTCTTTTCCTTCCAGGTTATGGGGGCAGAATACGCACCGTCCCGGAAAATGCGTTGCAATATCTGCATGAATTCGACATTTATGAAAAAATCAATTCGCAAAAATTGGATTATAGGTAAGATCAATGCTTGATGACACCGACAGACGTATCCTGCGGCAATTCCAGGCAGATCCCACCGCCTCCGCCGCGCAACTGGCCGAACGTGCCGGCCTGACGCAGGCCACCTGCTGGCGCCGCATCGAACGGATGCAGGCGCAGGGCATCATTCGCGGCACCCGGGCAGTGATCGACTGGCGCGCCCTTGGATACGAGGTCGAAGTCTCCCTGCGCGTGACTCTCGACAAGACGCAGCCCCGCGCGTTCGAGGATTTCGCGGCAGAGGCCAGGAAGATCCCGGAAGTCCTTGAAATACAGACGTTCCTTGGACAGGTGGATGCGCGTCTTGGGCTGGTCGCCCGCGACATGACCCACTACCAGCAGATCTATCGCACGCGCATCCTGCCTTTGCCCCACATCACCGATCTCGATGCGCTGATGCACATCGCACGGATCAAGCATGACGAATCCGTGCCCCTATGATCGACCTCGATGATATCGACCGTCAGATCCTGCGGGCCCTGTCCGAAGACGCGACGCAAAGCTCCGGCGCGATGGGGCGCAAGCTGGGCCTGTCGCAACCGGCCACCTGGCGCCGCATTCGACGGCTGGAGGACGCCGGCGCCCTCCGGGGCAGACGGGTCGACCTCGATCTCGCACGCCTCGGCTTCGGCGTCACCGTCTTTCTCGGCGTCAAGCTCGCCGCCAAGGGCCGCCTCAGTCTCGAGGATTTCGAACGCGCCGTCTCGGCAATCCCCGAGGTCCAGACCGTCGAACACATCCTCGGCGCCTATGATTACCGTTTGCGCGTCACCGCCCGCGACATTCCCGATTTCGAACGCGTCCTGCGGCGTCGCATCATGACCCTGCCGGGGATCGGCAATGTCGATGCCAACGTGCTGCTCTCGGAGGAACGCCTCTCGGGTCCGCTCGGCTGATCGCTGCACCGCCAATTCCGTTTCCCTGTTGGAAATATCCCGGGGGAGGTGCGCAGCACCGGGGGCAGCGCCCCTCTTCAGACGCCCCCAAACAGTACTACCTCACGCCCAAACCCATCTGCATCAATACCTTGCGCACCGGTGCGGCCGAATACAGCGCATTCAGTCCTGCCGCCCGCAGATCCCGCAGGGGCTGCGCCGATATCTGTGACGCCCTGTTCAGCGCGTCGATACCGGCGGCGCGGATCTGCACGTCGCGGTGACGACCGTCGTGATAGGCGTCCATCATCTGCGCGTCGCCCAGCTGCTCGGGGGCGGCGATGGCCAGATCGCGCAGACACCGCAAATCCCCCAGCGACATGTTCAGACCCTGCGCACCGATCGGCGGCAGGACATGCGCAGCCTCGGCCATGAGGGCCAGGCGTTGCCCGCTCATCCGCTCCGCCACCTGGGTGATGATCGGCCAGACCGACCTGCGCGTCTCCAGCCTCAGCGGCCCGAGGATGCCGCAACTGCGCCGCAGCATCTCGGCCTCGAACGCGGCCACGTCCAAGGCCGCCAGCTCCTGAACGCGCGGCCCGTCCTCCATCCAGACCACGGCCGATGACGGCCGCCCGTCCAGATCAGGCAGCGGTACCAGCGTGAAGGGACCGCCACTGCGATGGATCTCGGTCGACACGTTCTCATGCGGCACCGGATGGGTCACCGCAAAGGCGAGGGCTTTCTGGCCGTAACGGCGGGTGGTGACGCCGATGCCTGCCGCCTCGCGCATCGGGGACAGGCGGCCATCGGCGGCGATCACCAGGCGGGCACGCACGCGCGTTCCGTCGGACAATCCGACAAAGGCCTCGGTCTCGCGGGTGAACAGGCTCTTGCTGGCTGTGCCCGGTCGAAATTCAACCGTGTCCAGCGCTTCGATGCGCGCGACCATCTCGCGGCGCAGCAGCCAGTTCGGCAGGTTCCATCCGAACGGATGATCGGAAATCTCGGCCGAATTGAAATCGCGGATCACGCGCGCCTCGGGGGCCGGTCCGCCCGCATCCACGATCCGCATGATGTTCAATGGCGCTGCGTGCGGCCCCAGGGCATCCCAAAGCCCGATATCCTCCAGCAGGTTCCGCGCCGGTTGCAGAAAAGCTGTCGTGCGCAAATCCGCGCCCTCGGCCTCCCGCGCCACCACGGGCGCGGCGGGGTCGAGGCACAGCACCGAAAACCCTGCCACGCCAAAGGCGCAAGCCGCGGTCAGCCCTGCAACTCCACCGCCCGAGATCACAATATCGAAACGCTTGTCCATGGCGAACCTCCTGCTCAGCTATCTAGAGCGCAGCCGACCGAGGGAAAAGCGCCAAAGCGCCGCGCCCGTCACAGCAGTTTGCCCAGAAACCCCGACAGGTCATCTGTATGGAAATGGATATGCTCGGCGGCGAAGGGCGCCTCGGCGACATGAACGCAGCGCAGCCCCATTGCAAATGGCTCGGCCAGATTGCGCGGATCGTCCTCGAACATCGCGGCACGGGTCGGGTCGAACCCGTCAGCGGCAAAAACGGCATCAAAGGCCGCACGCTCAGGCTTTGGCAGAAAGCCCGCATGTTCAACGCCATAGATGGCATCGAACAGACCTTCCAGACCACGCGCCGCACTGACGCGTTCGGCATAGGGGGCCGATCCGTTGGTGAAGATGATCTTGCGCCCGGGCAGGGCGCGAATGTGGCTGGCCAAAAGGGGATCGGCCTGCAGATGCGTCAGGTCGATGTCATGGACATGTTGCTGAAACGGCAGGGGGTCGATCCCATGTTCGCGCATCAACCCCGACAATGTCGTGCCATGGGTGCGCCAATAATGCCCGCGCAGCCGGTCGGCCTCTTCCGCATCGACCTTCAGCAAATCCATGACCCAGTCGCGCATTCGAACCTTGATCTGATCGAACAGGCGCGCCGAGGGGTGATAAAGCGTATTGTCGAGGTCGAAGACCCAAGTGGTCACATGGCTGAATGAGGCGTTTGGCATGGCCGGACGCTAGCGCCGCGCGGGGCGCTGCGCAAGCCATCGCGCTGACCGATTGCTTGCCATGCGCCGCCCGGCAGGACTACTGTGAGCCGAATTTCAAAGGAGCCGCTCGGCATGGCGATCAAACCTGCGCAAGGGGATGCATATTCGCTCATTCTCGAAGCGATCGACGTGGGCGTCTACCGCCCTGGCGACCGTCTGGTCGAAAGCGAACTGGCAGAACGGTTTGGCGTTTCGCGCACCCCAATTCGCGAGGCATTGCAACGGCTTGAAACCCAGGCGCTGCTGACCCGTGATGGCCGCTCCCTGATCGTGGCATCGCTGGATCACAATCAGCTCGCAGAACTCTACATCGTGCGGGCCGAGCTTGAAGCCCTGGCTGCGCGCCTTGCCGCGCGTCACGCCAATCCCGAAGAGGTGCGCGTGCTTCAGGACATGATCGCAGATGATCGCAAGCATCTGGGGGATCCGCAGGCGCTGAGCCGCGCAAACCGGCGTTTTCACCACCAGATTCACCTGGCGTCGCACAACCGCTTTCTTGTTCAGCAACTCGACCTCGTACACCGTTCCATGGCCTTGCTGGCAACAACCTCCCTGGCCGCCGAAGGGCGTGACGAAGATGCCCTCGCCGAACATGATGCCATCGTCCGGGCCATCGCCACGCGGGACGAGGCAAAGGCAGGCGACGCCCTGCGCACCCATATTTCCAAGGCGTTCATCACCCGGCTCAAGCTCGACGCAGCCCGCGACGAAGATCACATCTAGGCTTCTGGTCCCTGAGTATCGGCGGTTTCGCCGGCGGACGAGATCGAATGGCCATGTTGTGTCTTGTGCCAGTGGAATGGGCAAAAGATCAGCTCGTACAGCGCCATATAAGCGGCAAGACATCCCAGGGGATAATACAGGTGCAGCGTCGGCACCCATTTCCACAGGTGCCGGTGCCCCGCCTTGCGCGTGGCGACAAGGCCCAGCGTGATGTTCTGGATTTCGGCGGTAAAGAACAGGATGGCACAGGTGGTCAACAGCGGCGGCGGGATGATTTCGCGCAGCGGATGCGGCAGACCCAGCAGGATCAGCCAGAACGACCACAGCAGCGGCGCCAACATGAATTGCGATACTGCCGTGATGAAATGCGCATGAAACCCGATGAAACGCCATGGTCCCAGCTGGCGCAGCACAAGGCGTGGATTTCGCAGATGAACAAGGTACGTCACCACGTAACCCTTTAGCCAGCGCGACCGCTGCGTGACCCAGGGGCGCGCGTGGCAATTCGCCTCTTCCGATGTGGTCGAGGACAGGATTTGCGTATCGTAGCCATGGCGCGCCAGGCGAAACCCCAGATCGGCATCCTCGGTGACATTGTGGGCGTCCCAGCCACCCAGCTCCTCCAGCACGTCGCGGCGCACGAAAACGGTGGTGCCGCCCAGCGGGACCGCCAGCCCCATCTGCGACATCCCGGGCAGGACCAGCCGGAACCAGCTGTTGTATTCAACCGTAAAGCAACGCGCGATCCAGTTCTGATCGGCATTGTAGTAATCCAGCGCGCCCTGAAGGCAGGCGACGCGGCGGGGCGAGGCAGCGAAACGCTCGGCCACCTTCAGCAACTGATCAGGCTCGGGGGCGTCTTCGGCATCATAGATCCCGATGATCTCGCCCCGGCAAAAATCCAAGGCATAGTTCATGGCGCGTGGTTTTGTGCGCGGCACGCCATCTGGCACCGTGACCACGCGCATCCAGCGCGGCAGGTCCAACGTTGAAATCGCGCCACGGGTCACGTGGTCATGTTCCTCCAGCGCCAGGATGACATCCAGTCGATCACGGGGATAGTTCAACTTCTCCAACCGCTTGATCAGCAGCTCGGCGATGCGTCTCTCCTTGTACAATGGCACCAGGACAGAGATTTCGGGCAGGCGCTTCCTGCTATCTTTCGGCACCTGCTCCGGCGCCGTCGCTTTCAGCAGATGGGTCAGCGTCGCGCCGCCTTTCATCAGCATGGCAAGCGCCAGCGTCAGGGTGGCCCAGGTTACCCCGGCCAGAAATATCACCTTGGGATAGAATGCCAGCGCCGCCAGAACGCAGATGATGATTGCAAAGGATATCTGCACGCGGTGCGAAGCGCGCGACCAGGTGCGGCAACTTTCGCCAGTTGGAACGCGGTTCGACATCTTTGCAACAAGGGCGTCGTGATGCGCCTCTGCCAGGTAGGTCTGGATTTCACCGTGGGTGGCGACGACGGGGCGCGCATCGATCAGCAGCGGTTCTGCCAGGTTGCGTTCCAGCGTGTCGAGCAGGGCCGAAAAGTGTTCCGGCCGCGCGCAGGCAACGATCAGGCAACCTTGGCTTAACTTCCATGGGACAAGTTGATGCTTCAGGCAAAAGCTGGGGTCGAATAGATCGAGAAGGTGCTTGTCGGGCGCGTCTGTCGTGAAATCCACCCGGCTGAACCCCAGGCTCAGGCTCAGCAGGTCGAGAAGATGTCGTTCACTGACCTCTCCCTCGGCCCAGGCACGGCGAAGGCGATCGGCGTTGTCGGGACGGTCCAACATGCGATCGGTCGCAAGCAGGAATTCCGTGGCGCGTTCTTGAAACATGCCGGCCTGCACCGGATCCAGCCCCCCCGAACGGAGCGGGCCGGCATGTGTCGATGGCTGCGTGTCCAGCTTGCGCAGGTTCGACACCATGAATGTAAGCCCCTTTCCTCCTGCTGCAGAACTGTTTCGCAAGCGAAGGTTAATCGGGCGTTAGCAAATCCTTTCCACAGGGTTAATGGGTGCATTTTGGAAGGCGGATTCAGCGCATAGGTGTATTTTGTGGTGATTGCCCTGGCTCACTGACGATCCAAGGGCGCCCTTGCGCCGCTGCACCGCGGGCGATGCACGATGGTGCGGCGCACGATCATCCATTTTGACTGGTTCGCCAGACACCGACAGGGGGGTGAATTGCGGTTGCGCATGAAAAAGGGGGCCGGAATGGGCCCCCTGAATTCACGATCCGACATCCCTTCAGGCGTCGCTTGCAACCTTGTCCATCGAGGCGGCAAAGCGTTCAAACAGATAAAAGCTGTCTTGCGGGCCGGGGCTGGCCTCGGGGTGGTACTGGACCGAAAAGACCGGCCGGTCCGCCATGCGTATGCCACAGTTGGAACCATCGAAAAGCGAAACATGCGTTTCCTTGACACCGCTGGGCAGCGACTGGCTATCGACCGCAAAGCCGTGGTTCATCGACGTGATCTCGACCTTGCCCGTTTCCAGGTCCTTGACCGGATGGTTTGCCCCATGGTGCCCGTGGTTCATCTTGACGGTCTGCGCCCCAAGCGCCAGCGCCAGGATCTGGTGCCCCAGGCAGATACCGAAAACCGGCATGTCAGAGGCTTTCATGACCTGCTGAATCATCGGCACGGCATACTTTCCGGTTGCCGCAGGGTCGCCAGGGCCATTCGACAGGAACAATCCGTCGGGATTGTGGGCCAGCACCTCTTCGGCCGTCGCGCTTGCAGGCAAAACCGTAACGTCGCACCCGGCCGAGGCCAGACAACGCAGGATGTTGCGCTTTGCGCCATAGTCGATGGCGACCACCTTGTGGCGGGCCTCGGTCTGGCGGGTAAATCCGTCGGGCCAGGCCCACCGCATTTCATCCCAGCGATAGCTTTGGGCGCAGGTGACATCACGGGCAAGGTCCATGCCTTCGAGCCCGGCAAAGCCGCGGGCACGGGCGACCAGGGCCTCGACATCAAAGTTGCCATCGGGATCATGTGCCAGTGCGGCATGCGGCGCCCCCCGGGCGCGGATCGCGCGTGTCAGCCTGCGGGTATCGATACCGCCAATCGCAATGCGCCCACGCGCGGCCAGCCAATCACCCAGCTCCCCGGCAGCACGATAGTTCGACGCTTCGGTCGGGTCCCATTTGACCACCATCCCCGCCGCGACAGGATTGGCGGTTTCATCGTCTTCGGTATTCACGCCGACGTTGCCGATATGGGGGAAGGTAAAGGTGATAATCTGTCCGGCATAGGATGGATCAGTCATGATCTCCTGGTAGCCGGTCATCGCCGTGTTGAAGCAGAGTTCAGCCTCGGTCACGCCGGTGGCGCCAAACCCCTTGCCGTAGAAGATCGTCCCATCGGCAAGCGCGAGGCAGGCAGTCGGTTTCTGTCCTTGGATAAGGGGCATGGCAACAACTCTTCTGGGAATGGCAAATCGGAGCATACCTAGAAGGGCAGGGCAGGCGGGTCAAGGGGCGGAGAGGCGTGTGCCGGGCTTTGGCTTCGTTGTGCGGGACACTCGCAAGCGAGCGACGAGGAGAGAGTCGCCCAACGAGGTGCGAATGCGGTTGCTGCATCGCGGCAGGTTTCAGGCCCCACAGGGGCGTTGACGCGGCGAAACCTTAACAGGTGGGCTCAAAACCGTTCCGCGCCGCGGCGAATGCGCGGTGGAACGCTTGTCGATGGCTGTGCGTTTCGCTATATGTCGGCACTTGCAACCAACTCCGGGGTAGACGTGAGATGCAACTGAGAGACCAGGTCAACACAGCCATGAAGGCCGCGATGAAAGATCGCGCCAAGGAACGGCTCTGCACCCTGCGGCTGATCAATGCAGCCATCAAGGACCGCGATATTGCCGTCCGCGGCGACGGCAAGGACGAAGGCGTCTGCGAGGCCGAAGTGCTTGCTATCTTGGGGAAAATGACCAAGCAAAGACAGGAAAGCGCCCGCGCCTACGAAGAAGGTGGGCGCATCGACCTGGCGGAGCAGGAACTGGAAGAAATCAAGGTGATCGAAGAGTTCCTGCCGCGGCAGCTGCGCGACAAGGAAGTGGATGCGGCGATCGAGGAAGCCATTGCCACCACCGAGGCGAATTCGATCCGGGACATGGGCAAGGTCATTGGCCATCTGAAGGCGAAATACACCGGCCAGATGGACTTTGGCGCCGTTGGGCCGATGGTGAAAAAACGCCTGACTACATAAGCTTAGGCGTAGCGACAGTTTCAAAGGGCCCCTGCCGGGAGATCGGCGGGGGCTTTTTTTCGTCCTGCGGCCTGCCGGGAGCGGCGCAGGGCGAGGGGGGCCAAACTGCCCGAAACGGAACGTCGGTGCCTGCGTCGGTATCTGGGCGGTATCCGGGCGGTGGAAACTCGGTCGGTTCTGTCTGCGTCTTCGTCTGACGCGGCGCGGCGTCGCGGTTGGGGCTGGCGCAGGGAGGAGCGGCGCGCGGGTGCGTCGCGGAAAGGCAAGGATGCCGAGGCGGGGGGCGTGGGCCGAAGGTGGGGGGAGGATGCCGGGTGATTCGGTGTCGACGGGGGCCGTGCGCCGCCACCGGCGGGGGCGAAGCGGCCGGGATGCAAAAGGCTTTGCGGCTCTCGGCGGAGAGGTTCGGAATTGGACCCTGTGAATGGGAACCCGTGCCCGGGCTGACAAGTTTTCACCTTGCTACATTCCCGCAGCGGAACATTCGGCCAGACCAGACCAGACGGGCCAGACCACATCTGCCAGAGCAGACGGTTCAGACCAGACGGGCCAGAGCAGACGGGCCAGGGGTGTGAGACTTGACTATGTGGCTGTCGGACGTGGCTTGGCCCCCACGGCGGGACTGATGGACAGAGACAGGAGACATGCAGATGAAAGCGCGATCCAAGGCACAGCAGCGGGCCGCCGGGGCGGCTCTTTCCGCCAAACGGGGCGAGACCAAAGTCGGTGATTTGCAGGGTGCATCAAAGGACATGTACGACAGCATGAGCGAGGCTGAGTTGGAAGAGATGGCATCGACCTCGCTCAAGAATCTGCCGGACGAGGCGGATTGACACGGAACGGGCAGGGTGATCCGAAACCGGCCTCGATCATCAGTCTTGCGGCGGGCTGACAGGCGCAGCGCGAGGGTTGCAAATGTTTGCGCCTTGCCATGCTGCGGGGTGAGCCGGTCGCGAGCGATATGCCCGTGAGACATGCCTGTGAGCGGGAACGGTACGGCGCGCCGTTTCGGTGGCCGCGTCGGGGTTCCTGGCGGGGCTGGTGATGGTGGTCGGGAATGGCCGCTTGCAGGTGGCCTTGCGCCCTTTGGTGACTGCATCTGGAACGCGACGATTTGCGAACGCCGCGCGCTTGCACTTGATCCTTCGGGGCCTTGTTTCAGCGGCCAATGAGGCGGGCGTGGGCGATGCCCAAGTCGCGCGGCCATGGGGGTTGCCTTGGGTTGCCTTGGGGTGTGACGGACGGGGGGCGGGCACGCAGGCGCGGAGCGTGCGAACGGAGGACGCGGCGGGGGGATACGGTTTGCGACACCGGGCTTCGCGGTGTCGCGGTTTGCAATGGGGCAGACGGGGATAGGGCAGACGGGGATAGGGCAGGCGGATGTACGGCGCTTGTCTGCGTCGCCGATATCGCCCCGCCCGCAGTCGCGTCCCACGACAAGATTTAGATCGACACGATTTAGATCGAGATGGCTCAGATCGGGCGGGACAGGACGGCGCGCAGTTCGGGATAGAGCGCCTTGCGTTCGTCTTCGGAGAGAAAGGCACCGATCTCGACCTCTCGTCCATTGCCGGACAGGGTGATGTAGTGCGGCACACGGCCACCTGTTTCATGCACTTGGAGCCGTACCCAGTAGCGGTTGCATCGCCATTCATGATGCTGGTTGCGCGGACCGTCACGCAGCAGCGTGCAATCGTCGCCGGTGATGCTGAGGCGTTCGAGGATCATGCCATCGCGATAGGACCGGCGCAGCGCCCACCACAGCGCGGCGAGGGCGATCAGCGCAAAGGGCAGCAGGCCCCAGAGCACCGGCGAGCCGAGCATGGTGAACAAAGGCACCATCGCCAGGATGAAGAACAGGCCGATCACCACGGCGAACCCGCCGGGCGGCAGCGACCTGTGCGGCGTCAGGTCGAGTTGGTGGTGATCATCCTGCCAGTGATAGGGCAAGGGCGGCTCCGTTATCGTACCGTTTGCAGGCCGAGATGGCCGGGGCAGGCGGGCGGTCCGGGTGGTTGCGCCAGCCCGCGGGACCGTATCGCGCGCCGGGGGAATGAGGGGCGTTGAAACGCGAAGGGGGCGCCTTGCGGCGCCCCCTGGTCATGTTGTGGCACCGATCAGTGCGCGTGGCTCTTGTCCCAGTCTTCGCGCTTGGGCAGCTGCTCGAACGTATGTTCGGGCGGCGGGCACGGCAGGGTCCATTCCAGCGTGTCGGCGTATTCGTTCCAGTAGTTGTTTTCGGTGATCCTGGCACCGCGGAACAGCGAATAGAACATCACGCCGAAGAAGAACACGAAGGACGCGAAGGACAGGAAGGCGCCCATCGACGACCAGAAGTTCCAGACGGCGAAGCCTTCGGGATAGTCGATGTAACGGCGCGGCATGCCCTGACGCCCGAGGAAGTGCTGCGGGAAGAAGGTCAGGTTGGCGCCGATGAACATGGCCCAGAAGTGCAGCTTGCCTGCCCATTCGGGGTATTGCCGTCCGGTCATCTTGCCGAAGTAGAAGTAGATACCGGCGAAGATGGCGAACACCGCCCCCAGCGACATCACGTAGTGGAAGTGTGCCACGACGTAGTAGGTGTCGTGATAGGCGCGGTCGACGGGGGCCTGGCTGAGCACGAGGCCGGTGACGCCGCCCACGGTGAACAGGAACAGGAAGCCGAAGGCCCAGAGCATCGGTGTCTTGAACTCGATCGAGCCCTGCCACATCGTCGCGATCCAGCTGAACACCTTGACGCCCGTCGGGACGGCGATGACCATGGTGGCCATCATGAAGTAGCTCTGCTGTGTCAGGCTGAGGCCCACGGTGTACATGTGGTGCGCCCAGACGACGAAGCCCAGCACGCCGATCGCGATGATCGCCAGCACCATCGGCAGGTAGCCGAAGATGGGCTTGCGCGCGAAGGTCGAGATGACGTGGCTGATGATGCCGAAGCCGGGCAGGATGATGATGTAGACCTCGGGGTGACCGAAGAACCACAGGATGTGCTGATAGAGGATCGGGTCGCCGCCACCTGCGGGGTTGAAGAAGGTGGTCCCGAAGTTGCGGTCGGTCAGCAGCATGGTGATGGCGCCGGCCAGCACGGGCAGGGCCAGAAGGATCAGCCAGGCGGTGACGAAGACGGACCAGGCGAACAGCGGCACCTTGAACAGCGTCATGCCGGGCGTGCGCATGTTCAGGAAGGTGGTGATGATGTTGATCGCGCCGAGGATCGAGGAGGCACCGGAGACGTGTACCGCGAAGATCGCGAGGTCGGTGGAATAGCCGCCCTCGGACGTCGACAGGGGCGGATAGAGCACCCAACCGATGCCGGAACCGGCCTGGTCATTGCCGCCGGGGGCAAACAGCGAGGCAATGCCGAGGCAGAGGCCGGCGACGTAGAGCCAGAACGACATGTTGTTCAGGCGCGGGAAGGCCATGTCCGGGGCGCCGATCTGGAGCGGCATGAAGTAGTTGCCGAAACCGCCGAACAGGGCCGGGATGACGACGAAGAACATCATCAGCACGCCGTGATAGGTGATCATGACGTTCCAGAGGTGCCCGTTTGGCGTGCACTCTGCCGAGGACGGCCAGAAACGCGCGCCCTCAAGGCACATGAACTGCACGCCGGGATGCATGAGCTCCATCCGCATGTAGACGGTGAAGAGAACCGAGATCAGGCCGGCGCATGCTGCGACGACCAGATACAGGATCCCGATATCCTTATGGTTGGTGGACATGAACCAGCGGGTGAAAAACCCACGGTTGTCTTCATGCCCGTGGCCATGAACGGCTGCGTCGGCCATGTCTGCCTCCTGCTAGAAGTTGTAGCGCCTGAGTGGGGACTCCTCCCGCGCGCCGGAAATTACAGGCTTTTTAAAAGAGCCACCCCTTCGGGGCAATGGCCGGTATTGACGCAGATCAAATATTTTTGTCAACGCGCGAGGTCGCGTGAGGCCCGGATGACGCTTTCGGCATGGTTGCATGGTGGTTTCGCCATCGTAACCCCGGCGGGGACCGGGCGTCGACAGGGGGCGAGAGGGTCGGGCGCGCGCCGCGCTGGCGGGGAGAGGCGCGGTGTTGCCGCGGCGCGCGACGTATACGGGGAGAGCGGGATCGGGAGGGCGTGCAACCGCGCCGCGAATCGGGGCGCGGTTGGTCGGGTGCATGACTTGCAGGCCGGGCGGTGTGGCTTGCAGACGACCGGGCGGTGAGGCAGTGAGGCGGTGAGGCGGCGTGGCTTGCAGACGCGCAGGCTGGTCAGGTGATATGCCTTGCAGCCGGGCCGGGCGGTGTGGCTTGCAGACGACCGGGCGGTGAGGCGACGTGGCTTGCAGACGCGCAGGCTGGTCAGGCGCGAGGTCAGGCTTGAGGTCTGGCCTGCGGTCTGCCTTGCGGTCTGGCGTGGCTGTCTGGCGTGGCTGTCGGGCGCGGGGGCCTGTCGGCGCGGTCTGATGGCGTGATCCGCCTGGCGATCCGGCGTGGTAGGCTGGTCAGGCGAGCCGGCGCAGCGATCCGCCCCGGGTGGCCTGTTGGAGCGGATCAGGAGCCGGAGTCCTGCCCGAACTGAGCGAGGTAGGCGGCCACGTCGGCCTGATGATCGCGCAGGCGGAACGTCATCTTGACCTGCGCCTTGTCGTCCCCGAGCGTTTCACGCAGAAATCCGCGCGGGTCGGTGATATAGGCCTGAAGGGTGTCGGCGTTCCAGACAAGACCCTGTTCACCTGCCGTCACGAGGTCGGCGCCATAGCGGAAATCCTCAATCCCCGCCTGACGCCCGATGATGCCATAAAGATTGGGGCCGGTACGCCCGCCCTTGACGATCACCTCGTCCGCCGAGGCGATCTGGTGGCAGGATTTGCACTTGCGGAACTCTTTTTCGCCCACTGCGGCATCGCCCATGTCGGCAAGGGCGGGGGTGGCGAGGCAAAGCAGGGCTGTTGCCGTCATCATCAGTCGGGTCACGTCGGTCCTCCGGGGTGGCGTCTGGCTACGTCGCTTGTTGTAGGGCATTGCGGTGTCGGGCCAAAGGGGGCGCGGGGCCGGTCTTTTGTCGCAGGCACCAGCGCCGGGGCGGCACCAACCGTCTTGCACCACCTCATGAAAATGCGGCGTGCGGTGCGCGGCGTGTTGGGCGCAGGCCGATGACGGTGCGGTGCCGGGCAGACAGGGCCGGTGCGCCAGCCCCCCGGCCTCGGGTTTGGTGCAGGCTGTCGGGCGGGCGGGGGGCGACGGAAGCGCGCCCGGGCCAGTCTGGACGGCTCCCTCTCGGTCTTTGCTTATGCCTCGGCGGCCGGTTCGGGAAAGGCCTTGGCAAAGGTGGCCATCAGCGCGACGTCCAGATCATCCATCCCGACCGGCAGGCCGAGGTCGACAAGGCTGGTGACGCCATGGCCTGTGATGCCACAGGGAACGATGCCCGAGAAATGCTCAAGATCCGGTTCGACGTTGATCGAGATGCCATGAAAGCTGACCCATTTGCGCAGGCGGATGCCGATGGCCGCAATCTTGTCTTCGCGCGGGGTGCCGTCGGGCAGGGGGGCCTTGTCGGGGCGCGGAACCCAGACGCCGACGCGGCCTTCGCGGATCTCTCCGGTGATGCTGAACTCGGCCAGGGTGGCAATGACCCAGTTTTCCAGGGCCAGCACGAAGGCCCGCACATCGCGACCGCGCCGGGTCAGATCCAGCATCACATAGGCCACGCGCTGACCCGGCCCATGGTAGGTGTATTGCCCGCCACGCCTGGCATCGAAGACCGGAAACCGATCCGGGTCGACCAGATCCTGCACCTTGGCCGAGGTCCCCGCAGTATAGAGCGGGGGGTGTTCGAGCAGCCAGATCGCTTCGCGGGCTTCGCCACGGGCAATCGCTTCGACGCGGGCCTCCATGAAGGCAAGCGCCTCTTCATAGCCCGTCAGCCCATCCGTGATGATCCATTCCGGGCCGGATCCATCCGCAAATGGCGTGGCGTCGTGGGTGGGGTTGGCGGCGGAACTGGGGGCAGACAAGGCAGGACTCCGGCATTTTGGGGCGAAGATTGGCAGGGAGAAAGGGGGGGGCGAAGGCGGGGTGGCGATTGTTGAGGCAGGTGGCGGAGGGCAGAGGCCGGGAAGCCAGCCGAAGCGGGCTGTCGGAGGCACAGTTTTCCGCCATTGCCGTGGGGAATGCAACGCCGTCGACATGTGCAGTGCTGCCCCTGCCAACGGGTCCCTGTCCATGGCGGCTTAGGACGGCGCATCTTTCGCGGGAAAGTTTCGCAGGGGGCCGTGTGCATGGCGGGTCGCGACCCGAAACCACGGGTCCGGAATGGAACACGCGCGGGAAGAGGGCGATGCCGGGGCCCGGCTGAAAAATGCGGCGGACCCGGTAAGAATGCCCTGACGGGAAAATCGCGCGAACAGCGCAATTTGGGTCTTCACATTGGCAGGGGCGCTGGGTATACGCCCGCTACCTACCTGATCACGTGCGGTCGTGGCGGAATTGGTAGACGCGCAGCGTTGAGGTCGCTGTGGGGTAACACCCGTGGAGGTTCGAGTCCTCTCGACCGCACCATTTCAGGCCCTGGTGCCTGATCCGGCGACAGTGATCATGTCGCATCCGACGCCCCCCTTCATTCTTGCCATTGATCGAACGCGCCGGCCCCGGGGACGGTCCGCGATGCAGTCGCGCGTGGTCTTGCCGTTGGGCGGGCCGTGTCCGCCGGGCGATGGTGCCTGCCCGTGGGGCGGCTTTGTGGGGGGCTTTGTGCGGGGCTTTGGCAACGCCGCGCGGGAATACGCATCGATCGGCGGTTCGCAGATTGACATCGGTTGCAAGCTGTAATTGGAAATGTCGCATGCGATCACGCGCCCCGAGTGCGGCACGCGATCGCCATCACTTCGCAAGCCAAAAGCCAGCAATATCCGACCGTCCCGGCCCTTGTCAGCCGATTGGGCGGCCTTTTTCTTATAGCTGGGGAGCTTGCAAAATGACATTCGACACTCCGAAACCCGGCGCGGGGCCTTCGCCTGCGCGCCATACCGCTGTGCGCCCGTCACCGACGCTTGGCTTGTTGCCGATCATCGCGATCACTGCCGCCGTGTCCGGCCCGGCCTTTGCCCAGACTGTCGACCTGGACCCGATCACCGTGCAAAGCGATGTCGAGGGTGAAGCCGCCAACAATTACACCGTGACCAACAGTGCCTCGGGCAAGGCGACCGCGCCGCTGATCGACACGCCGCAATCCGTCACCGTCATCACCCGCAAGGAGATGGAAGAGCGCGGCGCGACATCGCTGTACGATGTGCTGCGCACGACGCCGGGCATCACGATGCGCGCGGGCGAGGGCGGCACCCCCGCCGGCGATATCCCGCAGATCCGTGGCTTTGACGCCAGTGACGATATCCTGGTCGACGGGCTGCGCAATTCGTCGCGCACCAGCTACGAATCCTTCAACCTGGAAACGGTCGAGATCACCCGGGGCTCGGATGGCAGCGCGGCTGGTGCGGGCGCTGCGGGCGGCACGATCAACCTGAATTCCAAGGTGCCGCAGCCGGGGACGTTCGACGACGTGTCGCTGACCTATGGCACCGGCAACTACAAGCGCGCGACGCTGGATTCGAACCGTCAGATCGGCGATCTGGGCGTGCGGCTGAACCTGATGTACCAGGATGCCGACGACCTGGGCGGCAAGGAGGGCAAGACCTCCAAACGCTATGGCATCGCGCCCAGCCTGAGCTATCAGATCGACGAGGATACCAAGGTCACCGCGGGTCTGTATTACTACAAGAACGAGGACATGCCCGATTACGGTGTGCGGATGTCCAACGACAACGTGCCGGACGCCTATCGCGTCGGGTCGGGCACCGCGGAAGATCCGTGGCAGCCGATCGATGTGCCGACGGATACATTCTATGGCACGCCGGGGCGCGATTTTTCCGACAACGAAACCCAGAGCGCCTACGTGCGGCTGGATCACGACTTTGCCAGCGGGCTGAGCTTTGCCGCGACGCTGCGGGCGACCCATGACGAAACCCGCTATCTGGTGACGCAGCCGGGCATTTCCAGCACGGACGAGATCAGCCGGGGCGCAAAATCCGGCAACCGCGAGAACGACACGCTGGCCTTCAACGCGCAGATCAAGGGCGAGAGCGATATCCTGGGTCTGAACCACAGCTTTGCGTTCGGCCTCGACGTGTCGAAATCCGACGCGACACGGTTTGGCGGCTACAGCTATTCGCCGACGCCGGGCAACGTGGCCTATGTGAACCCCGATCTGGGCAACTGGACCGGCACGATCACGGCGGGCGACGCGAACCAGTGGCATACGACGCGGTCGACCACGCTCTATGCCTTTGATACCGTCGATCTGTCGCCGCAGTTCGAGGCGTCCTTCGGGCTGAGCCTGAACCGCTATGACGTGACCAGCGACACCGAGACCACCAGCGACACGACGAAATCCGACCTGGTGAACGGTTCGCTCGGGCTGGTGTACAAACCAACCGAGCAGGGGCGCATCTATGCCTCGATCAACAGCGCCTCGACCCCCGGCGGGCAGGGCGCGGGCACGGGCGGTGAATCGGCGGATGACAGCCTGAACGACCTCGATCCCGAACAGACGATCACCTACGAGGTCGGGACCAAGTGGCTGATGTTCAACGATCAGCTGATGCTGTCGGCCAGCCTGTTCCGCACGGAAAAGGACAATGCGCGCGTCACGACGGAGCTGGGCGAAGAGGAGAACATCGGCAAGACCCGTGCACAGGGTGTCGAGCTGGGCTTTGCCGGGCAGATCACCGACCAATGGGGGATTTCCGGCGGTTATGTCTACCAGGACGTCAAGCTGGTGGATGGCGGTTACAGCACGCCACGCGGGGGCGGCACGCCCTATCCGAACCCCGGCAACGGCAAGCAGCTGACAAAGATCCCCAAGAACACCTTCTCGCTCTGGACGACCTACGAGGTCAACGACGCCCTGACCTTTGGCGCCGGGGCGAGCTATGTGGACGAGCGTGTGGCGAGCTATTCCACCGACGGATCGGTCGCGGGGCTGATCCCGTCGAGCTGGCAGGCGGATCTGATGGTGTCCTACAAGTTCAACCAGGACACGTCGCTGCAACTGAACGTCAACAACGTGTTCGACGAACATGTGTATGGCGATTCCCACGTCACCCAGCACGTCTATACCGAGCCGGGCCGCAACTTTGCGATCACGCTGAAACATTCGTTCTGAGCGCGCCTCGGAGCAGGGAAAGGGCGGCTTTGGCCGCCCTTTTTTCGTCGGGGGGTGGTTGAATAATTCCTGACAGAAACACTTAACTTTTCGCGGCGCAGCGGGTAGCGTCGCGCCAGATACACGCGCCAGAGACAATGGAGCCTGCCATGCTTGTCACGATTCCCGATCTGCTGACCCCGGAGGAAGTCGCCTTTATCCGCCAGGTGCTGGAGGGGACCGACTGGGTCGACGGGCGGCGCACGGCCGGCGATCAGGCCGGCAAGGTCAAGCACAACCTGCAGGTCCCGGTCGAGAGCGACGAGGCGCGCGAGCTGGGCAACATCGTGCTGCGCGCGCTGGGGCGCAACGCGACCTATTCCTCGGCTGTGCTGCCGCTGCACGTGCTGCCGCCGATGTTCAACCGCTATGACGAGGGCATGACCTTTGGCGCGCACGTCGACGGGTCGATCCGGGTCGCGCCGGGCAGCGGGCAACGGCTGCGCACGGATGTGTCGACGACGATCTTTCTGACCCCGCCCGAAGACTATGATGGGGGCGAGCTGGTGGTGCATGACACCTACGGCGAACACCGCGTCAAGCTGCCTGCAGGGCAGGCGGTGATCTATCCCGCAACCAGCCTGCATTCGGTCACGCCCGTGACGCGCGGATCGCGCTGGGGGTCGTTCTTTTGGGCGCAATCGATGGTGCGCGACGACTGGCAGCGCCACATGCTGTACGACCTCGACCAATCGATCATGCGAATCCGGTCGATGCTGCCCGACGACGACCCCGGCGTCACCGGGATCACATCGCATTATCACAACATGATCCGGCAATGGTCCGAGCTGTGATCCCCGGGGCGCGCAGGCAGCAAAACCTGCGCTGCCGCGACGCGGATGTGGATGTGACACCGAGGGCGGGCCCGCAAGGGCGGGCAATGCGCGCGGGCAAGGTGGCGGCGGGCGTATTGCAGGGAAGGTGAGTGGGCCCGCGCGAACGGCATGACGCGGGGCGGGCCTGCGATCGGCGAGCTGCGGAGGCCCGGCGCCGCCGGAAAAGGCGCGATTGACGCATAACCGCTTTTTCATAAACGCCAGCCAGAACGGGTCAACTGCGCAGAAAGCCTGCGCTTTCTTTTGCGACATGGCGGCTATGCGCTGGCGGAAGACTTTCCGGGCGGGCCGGGGTCTTGCGCCCGGCAGGAATGCATCCGAAACAGGACGAAAGGCGAGTCTGGGGCTGTCGGTCTGGTGAATGGGTCAGCCGTGCCGTGCCGCCTCCCCCCGTCAAAGTCACCCGCGCCGGATCGTGCGTGCCACATCAGCCGACCCACAGGGGCGCGGCCGGGAGGGCAGAGCGACCGGGCCATAGATTGCGTGCGGACGGG
Organism: Pseudooceanicola sediminis; assembly: GCF_003575965.1. Classification (GTDB taxonomy): domain Bacteria; phylum Pseudomonadota; class Alphaproteobacteria; order Rhodobacterales; family Rhodobacteraceae; genus Pseudooceanicola; species Pseudooceanicola sediminis. Next base: position 65,146 of record NZ_QWJJ01000014.1, read on the forward strand.
TCCGCACCTCGGAGTAGCCAGATGTCAGACGATACGACCGCCACGCGCCGCGGGCTTGTCATGCTTGCCCTTGCCCTTGGCGGTTTCGCCATCGGCGTCGCGGAATTCGCCACGATGAGCATCCTTCCCTATTTCTCGCGCGAGTTCGGCGTGACCGAGGCGGCCGCGGGCCGGGCGATCAGTGCCTATGCGCTTGGCGTCTGCGTCGGCGCGCCGGTGATCGCGCTGCTGGGGGCGCGGGTGTCGCGGCGCGGCCTGCTGGTGGCGTTGATGGCGTTCTATGCCCTCAGCAACGCGGCCTCGGGGCTGATGCCGGGCTGGGGCGGGTTCACCGCGTCGCGCTTTTTCGCCGGGTTGCCGCATGGCACCTATTTCGGGGTCGCCGGGCTGATGGCGGCGTCGATGGCGCCAAAGGGCAAACGGGCACAGGCGGTGTCGCGGGTGATGCTGGGGCTGACGGTGTCGACCATCCTGGGCGTGCCGCTGGCCAATATCTTTGGTGCGCAACTGGGGTGGCGGTGGAGTTTCGCGCTGGTCACCGTGCTGGCGACGGCCTGTGCCACGCTGGTCTGGCTGTATGCGCCGAAACTGCCGACACCGGCGGACGCCAGCCCGATGCGAGAGCTGTCGACGCTGAAAAGCCGGCAGATCTGGCTGACGCTGGGGATCGGGGCGGTCGGGTTCGGGGGCATGTTCTGCGTCTACACCTACCTCGCCTCGCTGGTGATGGAGCATGCCGGGGCGCCGGAGAGCGTGGTGCCGCTGATGCTGATGATCTTTGGCGTGGGCATGACGGCAGGTCAGTTCATCTTTGGCTGGGCGGCGGACAAGTCGCTGATGGGGTCGGCGGCGGTCTGCCTTGTGGTCAGCGCGATTGCCATGGTGGTGTTCTGGGCGGTGGCGGGGAACATCTGGCTGATGGCGCCGGTGCTGCTGGTGATCGGCATCACCGGCGGGCTGAGCACGATCCTGCAAACCCGCCTGATGGACCTGGCGGCGGATGCGCCGACGCTGTCGGCGGCGCTGAACCACAGCGCCTTCAACTTTGCCAACGCGCTTGGCCCCTGGATGGGGGGCATGGCGCTGGCTGCCGGGTTCGGCTGGCCTTCGGTCGGGCTGGTCGGCATGGGGCTGTCGCTGGCGGGGCTGGGGGTCTGGGCGATCGCGATGATCGACGATGCGCCGCGCCGTCGCGGGGTCGTGCCGGGCTGAACCGGCGCGCGCAGGCCTGGGCGACGGGCGGCTTTTCGGGCGTGATCCAAAGGCGCGCTGGCGTGTTTTCCGCCGGTCGCCGGACACTGGTCACTGGTCGCCGGACACTAAGGCTACCTCGGCGCTACGGGTGCCCTGGCGGGTGCGCGGGCCAAGAGGTCTTGCAATGTCGCGGCATTTCGCGATTTTGGTGCGCCGAGCCCCAAGGCGGGGCGTGCAGTCTGAACAACCCGGAGGCCGAGCCATGAATGTAGACCCCCCCGAGGTCGATGACACCCTGACGCCCATCCTGACGGTCGAGCGGATCGAGGAGGATTTCTATCGCGGAATCGCCACTCCGGGCGGCCGTGGTCGCAGTTTTGGCGGACAGGTCATCGCCCAGGCGCTGATGGCGGCGAGCCATACCGTGGGGCCGGAGCGGCGCAATCATTCCCTGCACGTCTACTTCATGCGGCCCGGCAAGGCGGTCGAACCCGTACTGTACCGGGTGTCGCGCGACATGGACGGGCGCAGCTTTGCGACCCGGCGCGTTGTCGCCATCCAGGGGGGCAAGCCCATCCTGACGATGGCGGCGTCGTTCCAGGTCGAGGATGCGGGCCTGTCGCATCAGGAAGCGTTTCCCGACACGATCACCCCGCCGGAGGAGCTGGAAAACGAATTGCAGCTGGCAGAGCGTCATCCCGAGGTGCTGAACGCAGAAACGCTTGCCTTTCTACGGCTGAACCGCCCCATCGAGGTGCGCCCGGTCGGCCCGACACCGCCCTTCGACATGGCCCCGCGCGAGGGCACGCAGTATCGCTGGATCCGCACCCGGTTCCCCCTGGCGGACGATCCGATCCTGCACCGCGCGGCGCTGGCCTATACCTCGGACCTGGGGTTGTTGCAGGCGGCGCTGACGGTGCACGGGCGCAGCTGGATCGACCCCGGTGCCAAGGTCGCCTCTCTGGATCATGCGCTGTGGCTGCACGGGGATTTCCGCATGGACGATTGGTTGCTGTATGCGATGAACAGCCCCTGGGCGGGCAATTCGCGCGGCATGACATTCGGCAAGATCTTCACGCGCGACGGGCGGCTAGTCGCCTCGGTCGCGCAGGAAGGGATGCTGCGGGTCGAGGACGCGGCGGGCTGACCCCCTGTTGTGCGACCGGTGCCGGGGGCGTTTGCATCTGCCCGGGCATATCGTGCGACACCGGCCCACGCGAAACAGCAAGAACGAATTCGGGCGGAGGTCGCAGACCTGCCGCCCGTTTTCGTGCTGCAAAAGGAATTGATCCTTGTCTATCCGCCGCAGGTGACAGCGGTATGTCAGCGCCGTGTCGCTGCCATGATCCTTGGCATTCGCTTGGGTGACATTGATCCCCGGGCGACCTTTTGCCCCCCGGACAGGCCTGCGCGGTTCCGCGTCGGCCGACGCCCGCGCATCCGCCGTTCGCCGTCGGCCGCCCGGGTGGTGCCGCCTGACGCGCGCGTCATGTCAGGTGCGGATCGGGTGCGGCCAGCAGGGGCAGGCGTTCGATCAGGTGAAACCGCCCATCGGTATCTTCCCCGGCAAGGCACAGGCTGGTGATGTTGAACGGGGCCATGTCGATCGCGGCCAGGTGCGGCGCAAGGGCCTGCGCCGTCTGTTCGGCCTCGTCGGGGGCAAGGCGACCTGTCAGGGTCAGGTGAAAGCGGAATTCCTCAAGCACATAGGGATACCCCCAGTCGCGCAGCAGCGCCTCTTGTCTGGGGCTGAGGCCGGCCTTTCGGCGGCGGGCCAGCTCTGCCTCGGGGGCGGCGGCGCGAAAATTGTCCAGGCCCCGCACCATGGTGCCGGCCAGGTCGGCCAGAGGTCCGGCGTCGCCTTCTGGCGTCAGGGCCAGGAAGGCGCCGAGACGATGCAGGCGCAATCCCGCCATGCGAACCGGGGGGCGCGTCGCGCAAAGCGCCCGCGCGGCGCTGCGCAGGGCGGCGACGCTGTGCCCGTCCGCCAGGCGGAACGGCGGCTTGATCGTGCCGTGAAACCCATATTTGCGCGGAGTCGCGGTGATCTGGTCAAGCGGGCGCGGCAGGCCTGCGATGTCGGGGTGCGGGGTCACACGCCCGGCCTGCGCATCCCAGCCAAGCCATGCGGCCCCGAAATCGGCCAGCGGGCCGGGATCGGGCATGTAATAGAGGGCGTAGCGGCTGAAATCTGTCATTGATGGGTCCTGATCCGGGGCCACGGTGGCATGTGCGTCTGATAGCGCAGCCAGCACGACAGGGAAATGACGGAGCGTCGGCGGCAAACGGGCGATCAATTTTTCGCGTGCCCAAAACGGTCCGAGCGATTGCCCCCGATGTGGGTCGCGGCGCCCCGAAGCCGCGCAATTGCTGAGGTTTCGCGCGGCAGCGGCACGGCCCCCGTCAACCATGCCGTGGCAAAATCGCCACCTGCCCTTGCGGCTGATCCGGCGCAATACTAAGACTCTGTTAGGGTCTGATCGATAGGGATCGGATGAGAACATCAAGAGCAGGGCGAGCATGCGAGATCCGGTAGACTTTTACATGAACAATCTGGTGCCGATGGTTGTCGAGCAGACAAGCCGTGGCGAACGGGCCTACGACATCTTCTCGCGGCTGCTGAAAGAGCGGATCATCTTCCTCTCCGGTCCGGTGCACGACGGCATGTCGAGCCTGATCGTGGCGCAGTTGCTGCACCTTGAGGCGGAGAACCCGTCGAAGGAAATTTCCATGTATATCAACAGCCCCGGCGGTGTCGTGACCGCTGGTCTGTCGATCTACGACACCATGCAGTACATCAAGCCGAAGGTATCGACGCTGGTTGTCGGTCAGGCGATGTCGATGGGGTCGCTGCTGCTGGCCGGTGGCGCCGAGGGGATGCGCTTTTCCCTGCCCAACTCCGAGATCATGGTGCACCAACCCTCTGGTGGCTATCAGGGGCAGGCGACGGATATTATGATTCACGCCGAACATACCAAGAAACTGAAAGAGCGGCTTAACCGTATCTATGTCAGACATACCGGGCAGAGCTACGAAAAGGTGGTGGACGCGCTGGAACGCGATAACTTCATGAGTGCCGAAGAGGCGAAAGACTGGGGCCTGATCGACGAGATCGTGGCAAGCCGCGACGCACTTCCCGACGCTGCCAAGTAAATTTGCCTGGCCCCTTGCCCGATAGGAGGGGAGGGGCCGAAGCGTAACTTTGGCGTTGTGGCCACGCAGGGGCTGACTTAGTCTGTCCTGCAAGCCAAGGGGGACGGCGCCCCCGAACGCGAGAGAAAGGCCCCACGAGCGGGCGAAAGGTAGAACGTAAGATGGCGACGAATTCCGGCGGAGACAGCAAGAACACGCTTTATTGCAGCTTTTGCGGCAAGAGCCAGCATGAGGTGCGCAAGCTGATCGCAGGGCCGACGGTCTTCATTTGTGACGAATGCGTCGAGCTTTGCATGGATATCATCCGCGAAGAGACCAAGTCGACCGGTCTGAAATCCTCCGAAGGTGTGCCGACCCCAAAAGAGATCTGTGGTGTGCTGGACGATTACGTGATCGGTCAGATGACGGCAAAGCGGGTTCTTTCGGTGGCCGTACATAACCACTACAAACGGCTGAACCATTCCGCCAAGGGCGGCGATATTGAGCTGGCGAAATCCAACATCCTGCTGATCGGCCCGACGGGTTGCGGCAAGACGCTGCTGGCACAGACGCTGGCGCGCATTCTGGATGTGCCGTTTACCATGGCCGATGCGACCACGCTGACCGAAGCCGGTTACGTGGGCGAGGATGTCGAGAATATCATCCTAAAGCTGCTGCAATCGAGCGAATACAACGTCGAAAAGGCGCAGCGCGGCATCGTCTATATCGACGAGGTCGACAAGATCACCCGCAAGAGCGAGAACCCCTCGATCACCCGCGACGTGTCGGGCGAGGGCGTCCAGCAGGCGCTGCTGAAACTGATGGAGGGCACTGTCGCCTCTGTACCGCCGCAGGGCGGGCGCAAGCATCCGCAGCAGGAATTCCTGCAAGTGGACACGACGAACATCCTGTTCATCTGCGGTGGGGCCTTCGCCGGCCTTGACCGGATCATCGCGCAGCGCGGCAAGGGCAGCGCCATGGGCTTTGGTGCCGATGTGCGTGATAACGACGACCGTGGCGTCGGCGAGATCTTTCAGGAGCTTGAGCCGGAAGACCTGCTGAAATTCGGCCTGATCCCGGAATTCGTGGGGCGCCTGCCGGTTCTGGCGACGCTGGAAGATCTGGACGAAGACGCGCTTGTCACCATCCTGACGGCACCCAAGAACGCGCTGGTAAAGCAGTACCAGCGCCTGTTCGAGCTGGAAGACGTGCAGCTGACCTTTACCGACGACGCGCTGAGCGCGATTGCCAAACGGGCCATCAAACGCAAGACCGGTGCCCGCGGGTTGCGGTCGATCCTCGAGGATATCCTGCTGAACACCATGTTCGAGATGCCGGGGATGGACGAGGTCGAAGAGGTCGTGGTCAACGAGGAAGCGGTGAATTCGGATGCGCAGCCGCTGATGATCTATTCCGAATCCAAAAAGGAAGAGGCGACCGCGGGCTGACGCAGACGGCGACCCGCAACGCAGATTTCAAAAGGCCCCGCCCGACCCGGTGGGGCCTTTTCGCTTTTCCGGGGTCGCTTTTCCCTGCCGGGGCGGCGACGGAGTGGCATCAATCTGCCGCCGGGGGCGGTTGGGTCCGGCGTCGGCCTTGTGCATTTTGATAGAATCATCGGAATTTGGCGGCGTCTGACGGCGCGATACCGCTGCGCGGCTCTGGACCTTCGCGCCCGAATGGGCCATATCGGAAGCAACAGACATCGGAGGCTTTGATGGGCGTTCTGAACACTCTACTGCGCGCGGCAACCTGGTGGAACGGCTCCACTCTGAACACCGCGCTCTATACCCGCCGCAAGGGCACCAAGGTCGGAGAAGACGACCAGGGCAACGTCTATTATCAGAGCGCGGACGGCAAACGCCGCTGGGTCATGTTCAATGGCGAGATCGAGGCAAGCCGCGTCAACCCCGACTGGCACGGCTGGTTGCATCACACCTTCGACACCACGCCCGCTGATCGCCCGCTGGTGCACAAGACCTGGGAAAAGCCGCACCAGGAAAACCTGACCGGCTCTCCTCTGGCGTATGCGCCTGCGGGGTCGTTGCGCCGGCCCGTGCCTGTCGCACGGGAAGATTACCAGGCGTGGTCGCCGGAATAAGCGTGTGACCGGCGGCACCGCCGCCGGCAAGGTGCCGCCGCGCCGCCAGCATCCCGACGTTGACATGGCCGGGCTGCACACCAGATTGTCGGAACGGAACACGGGCCGGCCGCGTATGGCCTGATCCGGTTTGGGACCAGAACGGGAAACCACGGGATATGTCCGAAAACACCACCGAAGTCGTCGTTGGCGCTGGCGTTCTGGCCATCGCTGCGGCGTTCCTGATCTATGCAGCACAGATGAGCGGTATCGGCAGCGGCACCGGGGGATACCCCCTGTTCGCGTCCTTCCGTTCTGCCGAAGGGGTCAACGTTGGCACCGACGTGCGCCTGGCGGGGGTCAAGGTGGGGACGGTCACAGGCATTTCCCTGGACCCGACGACGTTTCGCGCGCGCACCGATTTCACCCTGCGCGACGGCATCGACGTGCCCGACGACAGCCAGGCGATCATCTCGTCCGAGGGGTTGCTGGGGGGCAATTATGTCGAAATCATGCCTGGCGGATCGACCTTCAACTATGCCGCGGGGGACGAGATCCTGGATACCCAGGGGTCGGTCAGCCTGATCACGTTGCTGTTGAAATTTGTTGCCGGCAGCGGGGATAGTTCGAGCCAATGATGCGTTATGCCCTCGCACTCGCCGCCGCCGTTTTCGCGGCCACCGGCCTCGCTGGTACGTCCCAGGCACAGGAAGATGTCAGCCTGGGCACCGGGGTTCTTTTGCGGGGGCTGGACAAGATCGACGGCGACACCACCGACCTGCAAATTCGCAATGGCGAGGTCGCGCGCTTTGGCAGTCTTGAAATCGGGCTGCGTGATTGCCGTTACCCGGTTGGCAACCCGTCGGGCGATGCCTTTGCCAGCCTGACGATTCAGGAAACGGACGCAGGCGAACAGAAGGTGCTGTTCGACGGCTGGATGATCGCGTCATCGCCCGCGCTGAACGCGCTGGATCATTTTCGCTATGATATCTGGGTCCTGCGTTGCACCGTTCCCGCCGGTGTTCAGGACCCGGCGCAGCAGACCGCCCCGCCGCCACCGGGCGAAGACGACCTGCCCCCCGATAGCGAAGCGGCACCCGTCGACTAATTAATTGCCCGGAGCTGCCAAGGTCCCTGATCTGCCTCAGGGCCTGGCTGTCCGCCCAGCTCAGCCGCCGTGCGACAGCCCCGCGTTTCGTGCAAGCAGGCCCTCGACCGTCTGGACGAGGCCGGGAGGGTCGAATTCCGCCGCGCCCTGCAGCGCTTCGGCCAGCATCGCATGATACCTCGCCCGGCTGACCTCGATCGCGCCCAGAGAGGCGAGGTGCGTTGTCAGGAATTGCGTGTCAAAGACGGTAAAGCCCGTCAGGTTCAGCCGATCCACCAGCCAGGCCAGTGCGATCTTGGAGGCGTTGGTGCGGCGTGAAAACATGCTCTCTCCAAAGAATGCCCGCCCCAGTGTCACGCCGTAGACCCCGCCGACCAAGGTGTCGTCCATGTCCCAGACCTCGACCGATCCGGCATAGCCGCGGCGGTGCAGATCGAGGTACAGGTCTGCAATCTCGTCGTTGATCCATGTTTCCGCACGGTCTGCGCACCCCTCCAGCACACCGGCGAAATCCGTGTTGACCGACACGCGGTGGTCCGGTCGGCGCAATGCCCGCGCCAGGGACCGCGAGATGTGGAATTGATCGAGTGGAAAGATGCCCCGACGGCGTGGGTCGACCCAGAACAATTCGGTATCGTCGCGGCTTTCGGCCATCGGAAAGATGCCCGACATGTAGGCCTGTAGCAGCAGTTCGGGCGTAATGCGTTCGTCGTCTTGATCTTTCATGTGGCACCCATCGTTGCGGGCCAGCCTGCGCCCGTCGGGTAAAGATCGCGTTGCGCGGCCCGGATCCGACCGTGCGTCATGAGGGACCAGATCACCCGGGGCCCAGATGGGCCGATGAACCGGGGCCCGGTCACGCGGCGGGACAGGATCATCAGCGCGATCCTGCCCCGCCGAGGTGACGGGCCCCGGCCGGTGTCAGCTTGCGTAGGTCCGCTCCAGCCATTTTTCCAGCCAGTGGATGTTGTAGGTCCCGGCGTGGATATCGGGGTCCTGCAGCAGGCGCACGAACAGCGGCACGGTATTTTCGACACCATCGACGATCAGTTCGCCCAGGGCACGGTCCAGACGGGCCAGGGCCTCGCGGCGGTCGCGGCCATGCACGATCAGCTTGCCGATCAGGCTGTCGTAATACGGAGGGATCGAATAGCCGTCATAGAGCGCCGAATCCATCCGCACACCCAGCCCGCCGGGCGCGTGGTAGGCGGTGATCTTGCCGGGGCGCGGGGCAAAGGCCGGAACCGTTTCGGCGTTGATGCGCACCTCGATGGCGTGGCCGTTGATTTGCAGATCGTCCTGGGTGAAGGACAGCGGCAGGCCCTCGGCTACCCTGATCTGTTCGCGCACAAGGTCGACACCGAAAATCGCCTCGGTCACGGGGTGTTCGACCTGAAGACGGGTGTTCATCTCGATGAAATAGAACTCGCCGTTTTCATACAGGAATTCGATCGTACCGGCGCCGGCATAGTTGATCGCGGCGACGGCGTCGGCGCAGACCTTGCCGATGCGGTCGCGCTCTTCCTGGGTGATGGTGGGGCCGGGGGCCTCTTCCAGCACTTTCTGGTGGCGCCGTTGCAGGGAACAATCGCGTTCGCCCAGGTGAACGGCCTTGCCCTTGCCGTCGCCAAAGACCTGGATCTCGATGTGGCGCGGAGTGGTCAGGTATTTCTCGATATAGACTTCGTCATTGCCGAACGCCGCCTTGCCCTCGGAGCGCGCGGTATGAAAGGCGCTTTCCATCTCGCTTGCGGTCTGGGCCACCTTCATGCCGCGACCGCCACCGCCAGCGGTGGCCTTGATGATCACGGGATAACCGATTTCCTCGCCGATGCGGCGGGCATCGGCCAGCGTCGGCACACCCCCATCCGAACCGGGCACGCAGGGCACGCCGAGCGCCTTCATCGTGTCCTTGGCGGTGATCTTGTCACCCATGATGCGGATGTGTTCGGCGCGCGGGCCGATAAAGCTCAGCCCGTGGTCTTCGACGATCTGCACAAAGGCGGCATTTTCCGACAGAAAGCCATATCCGGGGTGAATCGCCTGCGCGCCGGTCACCTCGGCGGCGGCCATGATCGCGGGGATCGACAGGTAGCTTTCGGTGCTCGACGGGGGGCCGATGCAGACACTTTCGTCGGCCATGCGCACATGCATCGCGTCGCTGTCGGCAGTCGAGTGGACGGCGACGCTGCGAATGCCCATCTCGCGCGCGGCGCGAATGACACGCAGGGCGATTTCGCCGCGGTTGGCGATCAGGATCTTTTCGAACATGGGATGCCTTACTCGATGATCATCAGGGGCGAGCCGTATTCCACTGCGGCCTTGTCTTCGACGAGGATGCGCTTGACCACACCGGAGCGGGTCGCGGGGATATGGTTCATGGTTTTCATGGCTTCGACGATCAGCAGGGTGTCGCCTTCGGATACCGTGTCACCGACCTTGACGAAAGCGGGCGATGTCGGTTCGGGCTGAAGGTAGACCGTGCCCACCATGGGCGACGTAACAGCACCGGGATGATCGGCAGGATCGTCCGACGCGGCCGCGGCTGCCACGGGCGCGGGGGCCGGTGCGGCGACGGGCGCGTGGGCCGGTGCCGGGGCGGCAGGGGCCGGGATCGCCATGGTGGCGGTCACTTCGGATTTGCGGCTGACCCGGACGTTCAGCCCGTCATCCTTGGCGTATTCGCGTTTGACCTCAAGTTCGGTCAGATCATTCTCGCGCAGCAGTTCTGCCAATGCCTTGATAAAGGCCACGTCTGCTTCATGCGTCTTGTCAGTCATTGCACCCTCGATCGGATATACCGCCCCCCCATACCCGGAGGCACTCATATGATTGCACCGCTTATAGAGAAAGCCGTTCCGAGTGAAAAGGCGTCGATGTCAGCGCAGGCTGGGGAATCGGTTTCCCGCCGTTCATGCGGTGGGGTTCCCATGGCGGTAGCGCTGACGCAGGGCCTTCAGGGGGTGCCTTCAAGCGATCCTCACCGACGCAATCCGACTCTCGCCGTGCGCCGAGGCGGGGGCGGCACAAACCGGACGGGACAAAGCGTACGGGGCAAAGCGAAAATGGGCCGCTCCGATCAGGAGCGGCCCATGGTCAGGTCCGGCTATCAGGTCCGGCTACAGGCCCGCAGGCCGCAGCGTCGGATCAGGATTTGCCCAGCATGACGGGTTCGTCGTCATTGACTTCGGTGGCGTTGTCGTCGTCGAACTCGGCCATCGCCTCAAGCTCGGACTTGGTATAGCCCTCGGCCCAGACGTCGGTGCCGTCAAAGGTCAGATCGGACAGGGGCAGCGCGACGTCATGTTCGCCCAGGCCCAGGAAGCCGCCGATACCGACCACGGCCATGGCGTTGCCGTTGATCAGGACGACGCTGTCGATCTCGCCGATGTCATCGCCATTGGTGGTCTTGACGGAGTAGCCTTCCAGATCTTCGGCGGTCATCGTCATCGGGGCGACGTCTTCACCGACGTTCTCGGCAACCTCGTCAGTGGCTTCGTCCACGGTGGCCTCGGTGTCGTTGGCCATTTCCGTGCTTTCCTCGGCAACCTCGTCGGTCGCGTCATCGAAAGCTTCGGCCGTGGCGTCCGCGCCGTCGGCAATGGCATTGCCGGTTGCGTCTGCAACATCACCAAGCTCTTCGCCAACGCCGTCGACCTGCGGGTCGGCCTGAACGCTGGTCGAGGCTTCGGCATCGACTTTGGTGCTGGTGGTTTCGGCCATCACGGGGGTGGTCAGCAGGGCGATTGCGGCGGCACCGGACAGCAGAGTTTTCATCGTGGTCATCTCGGGTCTCCTTAACTTTGTTTCGTTCGACGTATCGTGTCGTCGTCTGCTCACCCAACCCTGCGCACCCGTCGGAAGTTCCAACGAATTTTAATGGCCCGCCATCGCCTGGGCCCCTGTTCCAGACATGGGGACGCCGGCGGGAGGATGGTGCCGCATATGCGAACGGCCCCGGAGCGATTGCGCCGGGGCCGTTCCAACAGACTGATTTTGTATGCTTATACCTTGTTCATGCGGTTTTCGATAAGATCGTCCACCACCGAAGGGTCCGCCAGGGTCGAGGTGTCGCCAAGCGCGCCATAGTCGTTTTCAGCGATCTTGCGCAGGATGCGCCGCATGATCTTGCCCGAGCGTGTCTTGGGCAGGCCGGGGGCCCACTGGATCAGGTCGGGCTTGGCAATGGGGCCGATCTCGGTCCGGACCCAGGCTTCCAGCTCGCGGCGCAGCTCTTCCGAGGGCTGCTGGTCGTTCATCAGGGTGACATAGGCATAGATGCCCTGGCCCTTGACCTCGTGCGGGTATCCGACGACCGCCGCTTCGGCCACCTTGGCATGGGCAACCAGCGCGCTCTCGACCTCGGCCGTGCCCATGCGGTGCCCCGAGACGTTGATCACGTCATCGACCCGCCCGGTGATCCAGTAATATCCATCCGCATCGCGCCGGCAGCCATCCCCGGCAAAGTAGTAGCCCTTGTAGTCGCTGAAATAGGTCTTCTCGAAGCGTTCGTGATCGCCCCAGACGGTGCGCATCTGCCCCGGCCAGCTGTCCTTGATGGCCAGCACGCCCTCGGTCTGCGTCTCGGTCAGTTCCTTGCCGCTGGTCGGATCCAGCACGACGGGTTGCACGCCAAAGAACGGCTTGGTGGCCGAACCGGGTTTCGTCGCCATCGCGCCGGGCAGGGGGGTGATCATGTGACCGCCGGTTTCGGTCTGCCACCAGGTGTCGACGATCGGCAGCTTACCCTTGCCGATATTGTCGTTGTACCAGTTCCAGGCCTCGGGGTTGATCGGCTCGCCCACCGTGCCCAGCACCTTGAGCGAGGACAGGTCCGACCCCTCGACGAACTTGGTGCCCTGGCCCATCAGGGCGCGGATGGCGGTGGGGGCGGTGTAGAACTGCGCCACCTTGTGCTTTTCGATCACCTGCCAGAACCGGCTGGCATCGGGATAGGTCGGCACGCCTTCGAACATCAGGGTCGTCGCCCCGTTCGCCAGCGGCCCGTAGACGATATAGCTGTGCCCGGTGACCCAGCCGACATCGGCCCCGCACCAGAAGACATCGCCGTCGTGGTAGTCAAAGGTCAGCTGCTGCGTCATCGCGGCATAGAGCAGATAGCCACCCGAGCTGTGCACCACGCCCTTGGGCTTGCCGGTTGAACCGGAGGTGTAGAGGATGAACAGCGGGTCCTCGGCCCCCATGGGCCGGATCGGGCAATCGGGCGCGACCTGCGCCATCATCGCCTTGACGTCGACATCGCGGTCGTCGATCCATGTGGTCTGGTCGCCGGTATGCTTGACCACCAGGCAACGCACCTTGTCCGAGCAATGCAGCAGGGCGGCGTCGGTATTGGATTTCAACCCGGTACGCCGTCCGCCGCGCGGGGCGGTGTCGGCGGTGATCACCACCTTGGCGCCGCAATCGTTGATCCGGTTGGCCAGCGCATCTGGGCTGAAGCCCGCGAAAACGATGGAATGGATCGCCCCGATCCGCGCGCAGGCCAGCATCGCATAGGCCGCCTCGGGGATCATCGGCAGATAGATCACGACGCGGTCGCCGCGCATCACGCCCTGCGCCAGCAGCACGTTGGCAAACCGGCAGACCTTTTCGTGCAGCTCGGTATAGGTGATGTGCTGGGCGGGGGTCTCGGGGTCGTCGGGCTCGAATATGATCGCGGTCTGGTCGCCGCGTGTCTCAAGGTGGCGGTCGATGCAGTTGTAGGCGACGTTCAGCACGCCATCCTCGAACCACTTCACCGACACCTTGCCCAGATCGAAACTGGTGTTCTTGACGACCGAGAATGGCTCGATCCAATCAAGCCGTTGCCGGGCTTCGTGGCTCCAGAACGCATCCGGGTCATCGACCGAGGCCTGGTACATCGACGCGTAGGTGGCGGCGTCGATATGCGCTTTTGCCACGAAATCGTCGGAAGGGGGGTACATCTTTTCAGTCATCGCGGTCTCCTCATCGCGCGGTCAGCTTAGGGCGCGGGCGCGGCCAGCCGCAACCCGTCCTTTCGGCGCATGCCCGCAAGGTCGGGCAAAAAGCGCAATCTTTGCAAAGTGCTGCGGGCGTCAGATCGCCAGATATTCCGACCGCAACTCTTCATTCCCCAGAACTTCTGCCGCCGCGCCGTCAAACACAATGGTCCCGGTATCCAGGATGACCGCCCGGTCGGCCAGTTCCAGCGCACGCACCGCGTTCTGTTCGACAAGGATCGTGGTGATGCCCTGTTCCTTGATGATGCGCAGGGTCTTTTCGATCTCGTCCACGATCACCGGCGCGAGGCCCTCGTAGGGTTCATCCAGCAGCAGGACCTTGATGTCGCGCGCCAGCGCGCGGGCGATTGCCAGCATCTGCTGTTCGCCACCCGACAGGGTCACCCCCTCCTGCTTGCGGCGTTCACCAAGGCGCGGAAACAGTTCATAGAGCCGTTCCAGAGACCAGCCGACGGGCGGGGCGATCTGCGCCAGTTGCAGGTTCTCCTCTACCGTCAGGCCGGGGATGATGGCGCGGTCCTCCGGCACCAGCCCGATCCCCGCGCGCGAGGCCTCATAGCTGGCCATCTTGTGCAGCGGCTGGTGGTCCAACCAGATTTCGCCGCCCGTCACCTGTGGCGCATTCATCCGCGCGATGGAGCGCAGGGTGGTTGTCTTGCCCGCGCCGTTGCGCCCCAGCAGCGCCAGAATCTCGCCCTCGTGCACGTTGAAGGAGATGTTCTGGACGATATAGCTCTCGCCGTAATAGCTCTCCATGTTCCAGACCGACAGAAAGGCGGGCGCGCTTTCCGCGTAGTTCTTGCCCTTGTTGAAATCGGGTTTGACGTTCATCGCATTGGTTCCTTTTGCCCCGCCCTGCCGCGCGTGCGACAGAGGGGGAATACGGGGTCAGGCGGGCGTGCTTTCGCCCAGGTAGGCTTCGCGCACCTTGGGGTGGCCCTTGATCTTTTCCGGCACATCCTCGACCAGGGGCGTGCCCTGGGCCAGCACCGTGATCCGCTGCGCCAGCGAAAAGACGACGTGCATGTCGTGCTCGATGATGACGATGGTGATGTCGCGGCTGGCCTTGATCTGCTTCAGCAGGTCGATGGTGTTGTTGGTGTCGGCCCGCGCCATGCCCGCCGTCGGTTCATCCAGCAGCAAAAGGCGCGGCTGCTGCGCCAGGCACATCCCGATCTCCAGCCGCCGCTTGTCTCCGCGCGACATGGATGCGGCGTGCATGTGCCGCTTGTCGGCCATGTTCATGTCGACAAGCATCGCCTCGGCCCGGTCCCGGATGTCGCCCTGTCCCTCGACGCTGCGGATCACGTTCAGCTTGAAGGCCCCGTCACGCTTGGCAAAGCAGGGGATCATCATGTTTTCCATCACCGTCAGATCGCCAAAGATCTCGGGCGTCTGAAACACGCGGCTGATCCCCATCTGGTTGATCTCGTACGGCGTGCGCCCCAGCACCGACTGGCCGTCGAACATGACAGAGCCGGTGTCGGGGATCAGCTTGCCCACCAGGCAGTTCAGCAGCGTCGATTTGCCCGCACCGTTCGGCCCGATGATCGCGTGGACCGAATTTTCCGCCACGCTCAGGTTCACGTCACCAAGGGCCTGCAACCCGCCAAAGCGTTTGTTGACGTTCTTGACCTCTAGAATTCCCATTGTGCGCTCCTATTCAGCGGGTTTGGATTGCGCGGATTTCTCGTCGGCCCGCCTGGTTTTGCCACGGATCAGCCGACCGATGCGCGTGCCGCCCTCGACCAGCCCGCCGGGCAGGAAGGTGACGACCAGCATGAACAGCAGGCCCAGCGTCAGGTGCCAGCCCGAGCCGACGAAATGTTCGGCCACCCAGACCAGGCCATTCTCCAGCCCCTCGGGCAGACCGCCGAACCACTGGTGCAGCACGTTGTCGTTGATCTTGGAGAAGATGTTTTCGAAGTACTTGATGAAGCCCGCGCCCAGCACCGGCCCGATCAGCGTACCGGCCCCGCCAAGGATGGTCATCAGAACCACCTCGCCCGACGCCGTCCACTGCATCCGTTCGGCCCCCGCCAGAGGGTCCATCGACGCCAGCAACCCCCCGGCCAGACCGGCATACATGCCCGAAATCACGAAAGCCGCCAGCGTATAGGGCCGCGTGTTCAGCCCGGTATAGTTCAGCCGCGTCTGGTTCGACTTCACCGCCCGCAGCATCAGCCCGAAGGGCGAGCGGAAGATGCGGATCGAGATGTAGAAGGACACCAGCAACAGCACGGCGCAGAAGTAATAGCCGTTGGAAAACTGAAAGGCCCAGTCGCCAAAGTACATCGTCGTCGTTTCGCGCATCTCCAGGCCGAACAGGTTGGTTACGGGAATGCCGCCCGTGTCACTGACCGAGGTCCCGAGGACGCGCGGATCGTCCAGCGACAGTTGCAGCCCGGTTTCGCCGTTGGTGATCGGTGTCAGCACCGAATAGGCGAGGTTGAAGCTCATCTGCGCAAAGGCCAGCGTCAGGATCGAAAAGTAGATGCCCGATCGCCGCAGGCTGATGAACCCGATCAGCAGCGCGAACAGCCCCGCCACGATGACCGACAGGATGATCGCGGGGATGACGTTCATGCTCAGCAGCTTGAACATCCAGACGGCGGAATAGGACCCGACCCCGAGAAAGGCGGCGTGTCCGAATGACAGGTAGCCGGTCAGCCCGAACAGGATGTTGAACCCGACGGCAAAGATGCCGAAGATCACGAAGCGTTGCATCAGGTCGGGATAGCCCGCGTTGAACTGCGCCATGGCGCTGTCCTGCGGGAACGGGTTCAGGATGAAGGGGGCGCAGAGTGCCAGCACGGCAACGACACCCAGTAGGGTCAGGTCTTTTCCTTTGATACCCAGCATGGGTTACTCCTCCATCACGCCCTTGCGGCCCATCAGGCCCCGCGGACGTGTCAGCAAAATGATGATGGCGGCCAGGTAGATGATGATCTGGTCGATGCCGGGAATGATGGACTTGATCTCGTTCATCGAGGCAAAGCTCTCAAGGATGCCCAGCAGGAACCCCGCCAGCACTGCACCGGGCAGGGATCCCATGCCGCCGACGACGACCACGACAAAGCTCAGCACCAGAAAATCCATGCCGATGTGATAATTGGGCGAATTGATCGGTGCGTACATCACGCCCGCCATGCCCGCGACTGCGGCGGCCAGGCCGAACATGATGGTAAACCGCTTGTCGATATTGATGCCCAGCAGGCCGACCGTCTCGCGGTCCGCCATGCCGGCGCGTACGACCATGCCGAAGGTGGTGAATTGCAGGAACGCAAAGACCGCGCCGATGATCACGGCGGCAAAGGCGAAATAGACCAGCCGCCAGTAGGGATAGATCACAACGTTCGGATCCATCCCCAGCATCGCGCCGAAATCGAAGCTGCCGCGAAAGGCGTCCGGGGCAGGGGTGGCGATCTGGTTGGCGCCGAAATAATGCTTGATCAGCTCTTGCAGCACGATGGCCAGGCCAAAGGTCACCAGGATCTGGTCGGCGTGGGGGCGGCGATAGAAATGCTTGATCAGGCCCCGCTCCATGATCACGCCGATCAGCAGCATGATCGGGATCGCGAACAGGATGGCCAGCGGCACCGACCAGTCGATCAGGGCCGCGCCTATGTCGGGGCCGAACCAGCTCTCGACGTAAGGCGTCTTGATCTGCGCGGGATTGCCCAGAAAGTCGGTCTTGGTCGGGTCCAGCGTGATTTTCGACAGTGTCAGGACTTTCTGCACCGTTACCGCGCAGAAGGCCCCGATCATGAACAGCGCACCATGCGCAAAGTTCACCACGCCCAATGTGCCAAAGATCAGCGTCAGCCCGAGCGCGATCAGCGCGTAGGCCGAGCCCTTGTCCAGCCCGTTCAGGATTTGCAGAAGGATCGCTTCCATTGTCACCACTCGCGTTTCTTGGAAGTTGCGATGCACCACAGGGGCCGCCTCTGGCCCCTGTCCTGGTCGTTCGGCATCGAAATCGAAAAGGGGCCGGCAGCCGGCCGCAAAGACCGGCCGCGCGGTTCCCTCGCGCGGCCGGTCAGGATCGGCGCGTTATGCGCCGGGGTTGCACTCGCCCAGGGCGCCGCCCGCGAACATCGGATGCTCGGGGTCGTAGGTGACCTGATCAACCGGCGTGACCTCGACGATTTCCACCAGGTGGAATTCGTCCTGCGGGTCCTCGGCGCCCTTCACGACCAGCACGTCCTTGAAGCACTGGTGGTCATCGGCGCGGTACAGGGTCTTGCCGTTGCCCAGGCCGTCGAACTCGAACCCTGCAAGGGCTTCGCCCACGGCGCAGGGGTTGAACGACCCGGCACGCTCGACCGCGTCCGCGTACAGCAGTGTCTGCGCATAGCAGGTCTGTGCAGCCTGGCTTGGCGGAAAGCCGTACTTGGTGCCAAAGCTTTTGACAAAGGCGGCGGTGCCCTCGTCGCTCAGCTTCCAGTCCCAGTTCTGCGATCCGACGATGCCCTTGATGTTCTGACCGGCACCCTTGGCCATCAGCTCGGAATACAGCGGCACGACGATCTCGAAGTTCTTGCCGTTGACCTGCTTTTCACGCAGCCCGAACTGCACGGCGTTGGTGAGCGAGTTCACCATGTTTCCGCCGTAGTGGTTCAGGACCAGAACGTCGGCACCCGAGTTCAGCACGGGTGCGATGTAGGACGAGAAGTCGGTCGCCGCCAGCGGGGTCAGCACGTTGTTGACCGTGGTCCAGCCAAGGGCCTCCGTCGCGGCCTGGATCGATTCCTGCTGCGTCCAGCCCCAGGTGTAATCCGCCGTCAGGTGATAGGCGGCACGGTCGCTGCCATAGAGCTTTTCCAGCACGGGCGCCAGCGCCGCCGCCGACATGTACGCGTTGAAGAAGTGCCGGAAACCGTTGGCCTTCTTGTCCTTGCCGGTGGTGTCGTTGGAGTGTGTCAGCCCGGCCATGAAGATCACGCCCGCTTCCTGGCACAACCCCTGCACGGCCACCGCCACGCCCGACGACGAACCGCCGGTGATCATGATCGCGCCATCTTTTTCGATCATCGACTTGGCACTGGCGCGCGCCGCATCGGATTTGGTCTGGGTGTCGCCGGTCACATAGGCGACCTTCTTGCCCATGATGCCGTTGCCGCCAAGCGCCTTGGAGCTGAAGGTGTTCAGCATCCCGCCGTCGCCTTCGCCGTTCAGATGCTCGACCGCCAGTTCGTAGGCGCGCAGCTCGTCCGCGCCCTCGTCGGCATAGGGGCCGGATTGGGGAACGTTGAAGCCCAGCGTGACGGTGCCGCCCGTCGGTTCATTGGTAAAGGCCGAGGCCGAGGACGCGGTGAAGATGGTCGGCAGGGCCAACCCCGCGCCACCCACGGCACCGGACTTCAGCAGCCCTCGGCGTGTCAGTAATTTCGACATGAAAATCCTCCCTTGGATTTGGTGCGGCAGCGCCTCCTCCGCGCTGGTCGCGTGCACGAACGTGCAAAGGGATCATCGCACCGGTGGCGAAAATTCTGCAACAACTCCTTTTGATTGCTTGATTTTTTTGTAAATAAATAAACAATGAAGCCGTGAGGTCTGTAAATAAATTCTATCGCACCGCAGAAATTCGTTGAAATAGCAGGGGAATTTGCATGGCCCGAACGCTGACCGGCACACGCATTCGTGACCGAAGGACGATGCGCGGGATGCGTCAGGCGGATCTGGCGCGCCTGTCGGGCATATCGGCCAGCTACCTGAACCTGATCGAACACAACAAACGCAGAATCGGCGGCTCGCTGCTGCTCTCCATCGCCGCCGCGCTGGACGTCGAACCCTCGGCCCTGTCCGAAGGGGCCGAGGCGGCCTTGCTGGCGACCCTGCGCCAGGCGGCCGCCGATCGCGCCGAAGCGGGCGCCGAACTGACCCAGGTCGAGGAATTCGTCGGCCGCTTTCCCGGCTGGGCGCAATTGCTGGCCGCACAGCAACGTCGCCTTGGCGCGCTGGAACAGGCGGTCGAAGCCCTGACCGACCGGCTGGCGCATGACCCCCACCTTGCCGCCTCGATGCACGAGGTGCTCTCGACCGTCACGGCCATCCATGCCTCGGCAGAAATCCTTGTCGCGGAAACCCGGATCGAACCGGAATGGCGCGAACGCTTTCATCGCAACATCGCGGAGGACTCGGCGCGGCTCGCCGAAGGGGCCCGCCGCCTGGTGGACGAGATCGAGGCCGGAGGTCAGCGCGATGCGACCCTCTCCTCGCCCCAGGACGAGGTCGAGGCCTTCCTGTCCGATCATGACTTTCACATCCCCCTGCTGGAAGAGACCCCCACCCCGGACGCGGTCGAGGGCGTGCTGGCCCAGGCCGGTGGGCGCCTCTCCACCGCCTCGGCCCGCCTGATCGCGCGCCGTTTCCTGGATCTCTATGCGCTCGATGCCCGCGCGCTGCCGCTGGACACGGTCGCGCAGGCCATTCCTGAGGCCCCGGCGCGGCTTGATCCGGCACAGCTCGCCACCCGCTTTGGCGTCGATCCGGGGCGGATGATGCGGCGCTTGGCGACGCTGCCCGGCGCGGTTCTGGCCGATCTGGGACAGCCGCCCCTGGGTCTGGTGGCCTGCGATGCCTCGGGTACGCTGACCTTTCGCAAGCCGCTCGCGCCGTTCCCGTTGCCGCGCGTCGGGGCGGCCTGTCCGCTCTGGCCGCTGTTCCAGGCCCTCAGCCGGCCGATGATGCCGCTGCGCCAGGTGATCCGGCTGGCCGGGCGGTCAGAGGGGGTGTTCCTGACCCATGCCATCGCCCAGCCCTATGGCCCGCAGGTGCCCAACCGCGATCCGATGTTCGAGGCGCACATGCTGATCCAGCCCACCACGGTCGACCCCGCCCAGGATCCGGCGTCGGATGATCTGCCGCGCGTCGGCGTGACCTGCCGGATCTGCCCCAAAGCCGGGTGTCGGGGGCGGCGCGAGCCCTCGATCATGGCCGAGGCGCTCTGATCCGCGGCTGTGTCGGGTAAAAATACAGCCCACAGGCATGTGAATGTTTCCCCACTCGCGCAAAGGCTGCTACCACTACGCCGATTGCTGTACCGCGCGGTGCCGATTTCCGTGGCGAAAATGGCCAATCGCTCTTCTGGGAGGGGGAGGAACGAATGGGCAAATCTGTTCTCGTGATCGAGGATGAACCCAATATCATCGAGGCGATCAGCTTTATCCTGTCGCGGGATGGGTGGCATGTCGCGACCCATTCCAACGGCATCGACGCCGTCGAGGCGGTGCGCGCGCGGCGTCCCGATCTGGTGATCCTGGATGTCATGCTGCCGGGCCGCTCTGGCTACGACATTCTGCGGGAATTGCGTGCGGGGCCGGAAACCGGCGGATTGCCGGTGTTGATGCTGACCGCGCGCGGCCAGCCAAAGGACCGCGCGATGGCCGAGCAGATCGGCGCCAGTCGCTTCATGACGAAACCGTTTTCCAACGCCGAGGTGCTGGAGGCCGTCAACGACCTGATCCGCGCATGAGCCCGCGTCCCGGACCCCTGTTCCTGGAGCGGCGCGGGTATCGTCAGCGCCGCATGACCGATGCCGCGCGCGTGCTGCCGATGCTGGGTCTGGTGCTGCTGGCCATGCCGTTGCTCTGGCCGCAGGGCGACGGGACATCGCGCGCTGTCGCGGTCGGGTCCGATGTCGGGTCCGATCTCGCGTCCGATGCGTTCCCGGCGGGGGCCGATGCGTTCCCGGCGGGGGCCGATGCGTTTACGGCAGGTGGTGGGGTGGATACGGCCTTTGCCGGGGCGGATGTGGCCACCGGACTGGCTGCGCCGCAGGTCATGGCGACATCGCACGCGATGATCTACATCTTCGGGGTCTGGGCGTTGCTGGCGCTGGCCTCTGCAATCCTGGTCAGCCGCCTGTCGGACGAGGCGATCTTTGACCCCGACGCGCTACCCCGCCCACCCGACGCCGGGCGCGATGCCGCCGCAGGCGGACACGCGCGCCCCGATGCGGCGACACGGCAAGGAGAGGCCGCAGGCACGCCAGCTGCGGCGGTGCCCACCCCCGACCGCACGGCACCTGCCGCCGCAATGTCGCCTGATGATCCGGCTTCGGAACGCCCGCTTCCCGACGGAACTGCGCCGTCACATGATACCGGGGGGCGCTGATGGCCTCGCTCAACCTGCTGGTTGCGGTCAGCCTCATCTACGTGGCCTTCCTGTTCGCCGTTGCCTTCGGCGCGGAACGGGCGGCGATGAAGGGGCGGGCAGGGTGGCTGCGCTCTCCGGTCGTCTACACGCTGTCGCTGTCGATCTATTGCACCGCATGGACGTTTTATGGCGCGGTCGGGTACGCGGCCCGCTCGGGGCTGGAATATCTGACGATCTACATAGGTCCCTCGATCGTGATGATCGGCTGGGTCTGGGCGCTGCGCAAGATCGTGCGCATCGGCCGCAGCCAGCGCATCACCTCGGTCGCGGACCTGATCTCGTCCCGCTACGGCAAATCCAACCTGCTGGCCGTCGCCGTGACGCTGATCGCGGTTGTCGGCACCACGCCCTATATCGCGCTGCAACTGCAATCGGTGACGCAAAGCGTCGCGGCCTTTGCGGCCGCCGACCCTTCGGTGGTGATCCCCGCAGACAACCGCGCCACCGCGCTCTGGGTGGCGGCGGGGCTGGCGGCCTTCACGGTGCTGTTCGGCACGCGCAACCTCGATTCCAACGAACGCCATCACGGCGTCGTCATGGCCATCGCACTCGAGGCGGTGGTCAAGCTCTGCGCGCTGCTGGCCGTCGGCATCTTTACCGTCTGGGGCATCGGCGGCGGGGTGGGCCAGACTCTGGCGCGCATCGATGCCTCGGCCCAGCTGGGCCAATGGCAGATGGCGCCGGGGCGCTGGTCCGGCCTGATCTTCCTGTCCGGCGCGGCGCTGCTGTGCCTGCCGCGCATGTTCCAGGTCCTGGTGGTCGAGAACGAGGACGAGCGCCACCTGCGCACCGCCTCCTGGGCCTTTCCCGCCTACATGATCGCGATGAGCCTGTTTGTCATGCCGATTGCCGTCGCCGGCCTGTCGATGCTGCCCGACGGCGCCAACCCCGACATGTTCGTCCTCACCCTGCCGCTGTCCGAGGGGCGCACGGGGCTGGCGGTGTTTTCCTTCCTGGGGGGCTTTTCCTCGGCCACTTCGATGGTGATCGTCGCGGCCATCGCGCTCTCGACCATGGTGTCGAACCATATCGTCATGCCGATCTGGCTGTCGCTCAACGGCAAGGGCGCGATGGTGTCGGGCGACGTGCGCCACGTCGTCATCATGGCCCGCCGCGTCTCGATCATCGGGGTGCTGTTCCTGGGCTACCTCTATTACCGCCTGTCCGGTGGGGGCACGGCGCTTGCGGCGATCGGGTTGATCTCGTTTTCGGGCGTGGTGCAGTTTCTGCCCTCGATGCTGGGCGGCATCTTCTGGCGCGGCGCCACGCGCAACGGCGCGCTGGCGGGGCTGATCCTGGGCTTTGCGACCTGGCTCTGGTGCCTCTTCCTGCCGTCCTTCGGGGATGGCGTCGTCCTGCCTGCCGGGGTGTTGGCCCACGGCCCCTGGGGCATCGGCTGGCTGCGCCCCTATGCGCTGTTCGGCATCACGGGCCTCGACCCGCTGGTGCATGGGGTCCTCTGGTCCATCCTGCTGAACACGCTTGCCTTTCTCGGCCTGTCGATCTTTTCCTTCCCCTCCCCGATGGAGCGGCTGCAAGGCGCGCAGTTCGTCAACGTCTACCAGCATTCCGCCAGCCCGCGTGGCTGGTCCGGCGGCATCGCGCAAAGCGAGGACCTGATGATCATGGCGCAGCGCCTCCTCGGGGCGCACGAGGCGCAGAAACTGTTCCAGTCCGAGGCCGCGCGCCAGGGCGTGCAGGGCTATTTGCCCGATCCCAACGCCGCCTTCCTGCAACGGCTTGAGAGAGAGCTTTCCGGTTCGGTCGGGGCGGCCACCGCGCATGCCATGGTCGGTCAGATCGTCGGCGGTGCGGCCGTGTCCGTCGAAGACCTGATGGCCGTGGCCGATGAAACCGCGCAGATCATGGAATATTCCAGCCAGCTCGAGGCGAAGTCGGATGAACTGGTGCGCACGGCCCGCCAGCTGCGCGTCGCCAACGCCAAGCTGACCCAGCTTTCGGTGCAAAAAGACGCGTTCCTCAGCCAGATCAGCCACGAACTCCGCACCCCCATGACCTCGATTCGCGCCTTTTCCGAAATCATGCGCGACGCCCCCGGCCTGACCGAGGGGCAAAAGCATAAATATGCAAACATCATCCACGACGAAACCGTGCGCCTGACGCGCCTGCTGGATGATCTGCTGGACCTTGCGGTGCTTGAAAACGGCCAGGTCAGCCTGAACCTGACGCGCGCCCGGCTCGGTGATATCCTGGATCATGCGGTGGCGGCGGCGAACGGCGATCACAGCACGATCAAACTGCGCCGCGACCGTGCGCAAGAAGCGATCTGGCTACAGACCGACAGCGACCGCCTGGCCCAGGTCTTCATCAACCTGATCGCGAATGCGGGCAAGTATTGCGACGCCCGCACCCCGGAACTGCGCATCGCGGTGCGCCGCGCCGACGCCGCCCTGATGGTCGATTTCATCGACAACGGCGCGGGCATCGAAACCGAACAACAGGGCCTGATATTCGAGAAGTTTTCGCGCATCGGTGATCAGAAGGCAGGCGGCGCGGGCCTCGGCCTTGCCATCTGCCGCGAGATCATGTCGCGCCTCGGCGGGTCGATCACCTATCTGCCCGGGCAGGGGGGGGCGGCATTCCGTGTCACCCTGCCGTTGCAGGCGGCAATTGCTGCGCAATAGCGTCGGCTCTAAAGGCGATGGTAACCTTCTGGCCCCTACAACCGAGGGGATTGTCCGCATGAGGCGGTGGCGGAGCGTATGGTAAACGGCAATTCAAATGCAGTGCTGCGCAGAAAGGCGGTGGCTGCGCGCGAGGTCTATCAGGCCCGTGCGATGTCGCCTGAAAAAGCCTTGCGTCTGGCCCTGTCCAAAAGCGCGGATGATCTGCTGGATCTGCCGCTTGTCGTGATGTCGACCGAGTACGAATTCATCGCGGCCGAAGCACTCAGCGCCATGCTCAGCGATGAAGAGCTGCTGATGCTGCTGGATGGGCACGGCGGGACCGCGGGTGCGGTGTCGCTGGATCTTCAGGCAACCTCGGCACTGGTCGAACAAAGCACGATGGGCCGTGTCAGCCCGCTGGCCGCCGATCCCCGCGCAACCACCGCGACCGACGCCGCGCTGGTCGCTCCTTTGCTTGACGATGTGTTGCTGCGCGCCGCGATGATGCTGGAGGGCGACCCGGCGGCGGACTGGCTCACCGGGTATTGCTTTGGCGTGCGCATCGAAAACAAGCGGCTGCTGGGGTTGGCGCTGCGCGCGACCGACTTTCACGTCTTCCGCATTCAGATCGACCTGGCCGGGCTGAAACAGGGCCGCATCCTGCTTGCCCTTCCCGACCGCGAGGCGATCCCGGACGAGGCCGCCTTGCAGGAAGGCGCGGATCGGGACCGCAGCAATATCAGTGCGGCTGTCATGTCGGCCCCGGCTGTCATCGACGCCGTGCTGCATCGCCTGTCGATGCCGCTGGCGCAGGTCACGCGCCTCAAACCTGGCGACATGATCCCGATTTCGCGCGAGGCGCTGTCGTCGACGCGCCTGGAAACGGGCCGTGGGCAATGCCTGGGCAAGGTGCGGTTGGGGCAGGTCAACGGATTTCGTGCGGTGCGCCTGACCATGGATGGCCTGGCCGAAGCGCGCTCCGCGATCGAGGCGGGCGAGGGCGATGGCCTGGGCACCTCTGCCTTTGGCGGCGGGCGTGGCCTTGGCGCAGATGCGGACGATGCCGACGAACTGCCGATGCTGGGCGGTCTGCCGGGCGCGGATGATCTGCCCGATCCGGGCGATTTTTCCGCCGACGCCGCTGTCGGGGAAACAGAGACCGACGATCTGCCCGCACTCGGCGATTTTCCCGCGATGGGCGACCTTCCCGACCTGCCGGACCTGTCCGACCTGCCGGAACTGTCCGGCGGCGACGACACGGACGAAGAAGATGGCGGATTCGCCGGCGGCTTTCCGATGATGTCCATGGGCGACCTGCCAGACCTCGAACCCTAGATGGCGCGCATCGGGTGATGTCCCAGCAAGCCGAGCGATTGTCGCCCCACCGCTGAACGACCGCGGTGCTGGCGCGCATGGCCCCTGTCATGGCGGCTGTCCGATGATCAGGGATCAGCGACCCGCCAATTTGACCCGCCAGATTTCCCGCGCTCGGGGCACCTTGGAGGCGAGGTTCGGCGCCGGGCTGCGCAAAGGCGTCGTCCCGCCCCGGACTGTTCCGGCCATCGCAAGAGGCTCTTGCCTTTGGTGGTCACCCGGTGCGTTGCGAACGCGCCCGCCGGATATGGGGCCGGGGGACCGTCCCATCAGACCTCGCACCGCCACGCCGACCCTCATCTGGGGCTTGCGCCTTTGGTCGCGCCTTGGCCACCCCGCGTCACGGGCGTGATCCGGGGCGCCTGCTGGCGTGTCTTTGATGGGGCACTTCAGGCGACAGACACCGCCTTGTTACCGCCCAAATACCGACGTGAATACCGCCGCGAATTTGCGCCGTTTCGTGGCGTCGACTCTATTCGGCCAGCTGTGCCAGACGGGGCCGCAAACCGGACAGGTCATAGCCGGCCTTGGCCGCGGTCGACAGGATCTCGTCGACATCCCCGCCCGCCGATGCCTGTCCCAGCGACCAGATTACCGTGCAGCGGGTGCCCGATGCGCAATAGGCCAGAACCGGCCCACCCGCCGAAGCTGCGGCGTCCATCTGCTTGGAAATGTTGTCAGAAGTCATGGTGTCATGGGTCAGAGGCAGGACGAAAAAGTCGATACCTGCGGCCTTTGCGGCCTCCGCCATGGCGGCGGCCTGCAAGGGTTCGGGGTTCTCGCTGTCGGGCCGGTTGCAGATCACACGGGCGAACCCGGCATCCTTGAGGGCCGTGAAATCAGACGGCTCGATCTGCGGCGAAACGGCGTATGCGGGGGTGATCTGACGAATATCCATGACTGATCCTTAGTCCGCCGGAACCGACCTGTCCAGCCAGCTCCGCAGCTTCGGCGCCGCGCCCATGCCGATCAACATCGCGATGAGGAAAACCGCGCCGCTTGTTCCACCATAGGTAAGTGACGCGACAGCGGGGCCAGGGCAGAGGCCGACCAGACCCCAGCCGATTCCGAAAAGGACCGAGCCTATCACCAGTTTGCGATCAATCGATCTGTTGGGTACCGGAAAGGCCTGTCCAGCATAGGGCCGCGCCATCCGTCGTGCGATCTGCCAGGCGACCGCCATCGGCAGGATCGCCCCCCCCATGACAAAGGCCAATGTCGGATCCCAGTCGCCAAAAACATCGAGCCAGCCCTGAACCTTGCTTGTGTCGGTCATGCCGGAAATGAAAAGGCCTGCGCCGAAAAGGCCGCCAGCCAATGCGCCGATCCGCTTTTTCATCAGATCCACCCCAGGAGATGCCGAAAGAAAACAATCGAGAGACCGCCCGCCAGAATATAGAACACCGTAGCGACGATCCCGCGCAGCGACAGGCGCGATATGCCGCAAACACCGTGACCGGAGGTGCAGCCATTGGCGATACGGGTTCCGGTGCCAACCAGCAGTCCGGCCGCGATCAACGCCCACACGTTCGCCGTGGCGTGCGTGTCCGGGAGCTGGGTGAACAGGCCAAGCAGCAACGGCACGAGGAGCATGCTTGCCAGAAATGCCAGTCGCTCTCCGAGGTTGCCGCGTCCTGATCCGTCGACCACACCGCCAATGAGGCCGCTCGCGCCCATGATCCGACCGTTGCCCAGCAGGTAGACGGCGCCGCCGGTGCCAATCAGCAGGCCTCCGATCAGCCCTAAAATCCAATCAATATGCATCGCTTATCCCTTGATGTTTCTGTGACAGCTTGTTGATCGGAACCTTGAGAAAGACGTTGCCGTCCTTGTCCGGCGCGGGCATCCGGCCGCCGCGCATGTTCACCTGAAGCGACGGTATGATCATCTTGGGCATGGCCAGCGAGGCGTTGCGGGCATCGCGCATCAGGATGAAATCTTCGGCTGACTTTCCGGTGGCGACGTGGATGTTCAGCGCCTTCTGCTCGCCGACCGTGGTTTCCCAGGCATAGGTGTCGCGGCCGGGCGCCTTGTCGTCATGCCCGACGAAAATCCGGGTCGAGTCCGGCAGCGCCAGAATTTTCTGGATCGAGTTGAACAGGACGCTGGAGGAACCGCCGGGGAAATCGCAGCGTGCCGTTCCAAAATCCGGCATGAAAAGAGTATCACCGACAAAGGCGGCGTCACCGATCACATAGGTCAGACAGGCCGGAGTGTGCCCAGGCGTGTGCAATACCTGCGCCTGCAAGGCGCCGATGTTCAGGACGTCGCCTTGGCTGAAGAGCTGGTCGAACTGGCTGCCATTGCGCTGAAACTCGGTGCCTTCATTGAAGACCTTGCCGAACGTGTCCTGCACCTCTGTGATCTGATCACCGATGCTGATTTTACCGCCCAGGTGTTCCTGGATATAGGGTGCGGCTGAGAGGTGATCGGCATGGACATGGGTTTCCAGCAGCCAGTTCACATGCAGGTCATGATCGGTGATGAATGCGATGATCGCGTCCGCGGAGCGTGTATCGGTACGGCCCGAGGCATAGTCAAAGTCCAGCACGGAATCGATCACGGCGCAGGCGTCGCCCGTCGGGTCGCTTGCAACATAGGAAATCGTGTTGGTTGCGACGTCGAAGAATGCTGTCACGTCCGGTTTCATGTCCTGCCTCATTGGTTGCACCAGATCACGCGGTATACATATAATAAAAACGGAATGTATTGCAAGCCTCGACCTTGCAGGGGCACGTGTCGTTTTGTTTGGCATGCGAGAGGGGGCTTGGTTATAATCAAACCAAGCTGGATCGCGGATGGAGGAGCGCCCGGCCCAATCGTTAAATCTTCGGGTTACGCCCTGTGTGCCACCACACAGGCCTGCATTCCCGTTAGTCGAGGAGGAGAAGGTATGACGCCTACGACCACGCAAGAGTTGCAGAGAAAATTCGCTGATATCGCGGATCTGATCTCGGGGACACGGCCGGGCGCAAGACATCAACACCTGCCCAAACTGCATGAACTTGTTGGAGATTTTGCCCGCAAAGGGGTGGGCGTGCCAACAACGCTTCGCCAGATGCAGGAAGACCTGACCAACGAGGCGATTGAATCACGTTTCGACAATATGCCTGTTTGAGACCGTTCGGCGCATCTGAAGTGCGCGCAGTCCCTAGGACGTTTGACCACGAAGCCCGGCGCGCAGAGATATCGCGGCGGGTTTTTCGTATTGGTACCAATGAGTTTCGCTGCTTTGCAGCACCGTTTGCGCACCTTCGATTCGAGCGCTGTTGGGCCGAAATCCGCCGTTTTAGTGCGCGATGAAGGGCCGATCGCTGCCTTGGCTGCTGGCATAAATTGTCGCAGGGCGCAGTAGCTGCGCTGCGAATGTATACGGCACTTCAGCCAAGAGAGATCCCGGCGATGACCGCCATCAGGCCCAGAACCGACAGGAACATACCGCCCATGTTGTAGGGCATCGCTGCCCTAATTGCCGCGCGCAGAGCATCGTCGTCGGCGGCGCTGCGTTTGGCTCGGGCGACCATGACGATCGACCAGACCAGCGATGCCAGCCCGACGAGCGAAACACAGGCTCCGATCCAGATCATCCATTCCATGTTTCGGCGCCTCCCGATTGTCCGATATGCAACTGCGCGTAATCCAGTCACGTCAGTGTTGCAAGCCTCGGGCAAAGGGCTTCTCACCTCTTGCGGCAGGGGGCGGGGGCGGCTAGCAAGGGGCCTGCTGCCGATCAACACCTATCCGAAGACGCAAGGAAGACCATGGAAGACGAAACCAGTGCCGATTCCAACTATCGCGTAACTGCTGGCGAGTTGCGCCAGTTCATCGAGCGGATCGAGCGTCTCGACGCGGAGAAGAAAGACCTCGCTGATCAGCAAAAAGAGGTCATGGCCGAGGCAAAGGGCCGTGGCTACGACACCAAGGTCATCCGCAAGGTCATTGCACTGCGCAAGCGTGAGCCCGACGATATTGCCGAGGAAGAGGCGGTGCTCGAGATGTATAAAGAAGCGCTCGGGATGAGCTGAGACGGTCGGCCCGGCCTGCGTCGCAAGCGCAAGGCGGGCCACTTCGTTTGTTCTGCCGCGATTACTGTGCTCCGCCTTATGGCGGGGCGCGCTTTTATTACGTCCTTTGGCGAGATTGACAGCGCGGGCGTCCAGAGGTCAGCGGATGGAACCCGTTGTGTCGGATCATCGCAGATCTGGACAGGCCGGGCGGTTTAGGGCAACCAGTCGGCCATGCAGCGCAACGCCTCCTCTTCCTCTTTTCCCGCGATCGGCGCCGCGCGCAGATGGCTTCGGAACACCGGACTGTGGTCCATTGGGGCGGCTCTGATCGCGCTTGTCGTTCTTGGGCCGATCCTCTCGGTGCTTTGGACGGCGCTCTGGCCTGAAGAGAACATCTGGCCGCATCTGGTCGCCACAACCTTGCCGCGTTACCTCTCGAATTCGCTGATCCTGATGGCCTCGGTCGGGGCACTGACGGCGGCGACTGGCACCGGGGCGGCCTGGCTGATCACACGCTATCGTTTTCCCGCCTCGCGCTGGCTGGAATATCTGCTGCTTTTGCCGCTGGCGATCCCGGCCTATATTGGCGCCTACGCGCTGGTCGACTTTCTGGAATACGCCGGGCCGCTGCAAACCGGTTTGCGCGGACTTTTCGGTTGGTCCAGTGCGCGGGACTACTGGTTTCCTGATATCAGGTCGAAAACCGGCGCGATCATCGTGCTTTCAGCCTCGCTTTACCCCTATGTCTACCTTTTGTCGCGCGCGGCGTTCCGCGAGCAATCGGGCGGCGCGGAAGAGGTCGCGATGTCGCTGGGCAAGGGGCCATTCGCGCGATTTTGGAGCATAGGTCTGCCGATGGCGCGTCCTGCCATCGCCGCAGCGGTTGCCATCGTGATGATGGAGACGGTCAACGACTTTGGGACGGTCGATTACTTTGCGGTGCAGACGCTGACGACGGGGATCTTTTCGGTGTGGTTGCAGAGCTACAATGCCGGCGGCGCGGCGCAGATTGCCTGTGTTATCCTCGGCTTGGTGGTGGCCCTTGTCCTACTTGAAAAATCGAGCCGCCGCCGTCTGCATTTCTACACGCTCTCAAGCAGGCATCGTCCAGTGACGCGCGTGCACCTGCCTGGCTGGCAGGGCCGGGTTGCAACGGTGTTGTGCGCCTTTCCATTCGTACTCGGCTTTGTGCTGCCCTGTGGAGTGATCCTGTCGCATGCCCTTTCGCAATCGGGCGGGTGGAGCGATCCGGGCCTTTTGCGCGCCCTCGTGCATACGGTCACCGTCTGCGGCATTGCGGCTGTGGTCACGGTGCTGGCTGCGGTGTTCCTGGTCTACGGTGTGCGGGTCTCCGGCGCGGGCCTGCCCAAACTCCTGATGCCGGTAACAACAATAGGTTATGCCGCACCGGGTGCGGTGTTGGCCGTGGGTATCTTGATCCCGTTGGCGCTGATGGATCACCGCCTGGCCGATGCGGTGGCCGCAGTGACAGGTCACGATCCCGGGCTGGTTCTGACAGGCACCGCCTTTGCCGTCGTGCTTGCGTATTGCGTGCGGTTTTTTGCCATCGCACAGGGCGCCGCAGACAGTGCCATGGGGCGGGTGCCGCCATCCTTGCCGATGGCGGCGCGGTCGTTGGGGCGAAACCGGGCGGCCACTCTGCGCGAAGTGCATTTTCCCCTTATACGCGGCTCTCTTGCTTCGGCGCTGCTGCTGGTCTTCGTGGATTGCGTGAAGGAACTGCCAGCGACACTTTTGCTGCGTCCTTTCAACTACGACACGCTCGCAACGCGTGTCTTTGAAAAAGCCAGCCTTGAGCGCCTGGGTGAGGCCGCACCAGCCGCCGTGCTTGTGATCCTGGTCGGACTGTGTGCGGTAGGGTTGCTGGCACGGACGAACCGCTGAAGGTTTTGTGGTGCACAAGGTTGAAATTAGCCTTGATCGTCGTTGTCGCACCGCGTAAATGGCAGGAAATGCCCCTATAGCTCAGCTGGTAGAGCAACTGATTTGTAATCAGTAGGTCCGCGGTTCGAGTCCGTGTGGGGGCACCACTTTCAAGAAACTCATTAAGACATTCAGTAACCTTTCAGTTTTGCCCCACCTGAAAAAATGGTGTGGTGCATCTCAGGTGTCGTCCGATTGAAAATTCCTTGGCAGAATCCGAGGCGGCCGTCGCTCTTCTGTGGCAAGCCGCCTTTTCGGTGTAGATTACCGTTGTGGCTGGCTAAGCATGTACCATCGCCCACGTGATCGGTTGTTGAGTGCCCCCGGCTTCGGTCAGAATCTCAAACATAGCATTGAACAAGCCATGCTGGCTTAGACCTTCCTCTTCAACTCCGGCGATCAATCGGCGTAGCCTTTTGTGCAGTAATGCCGAGATGTGTAGTGGATGACCGGCTCTTCCGGCGAGTGACCATGACGCACAGCGCAATTATGCTCGGTGAATATTGCTATACCGGGCCGATAGGAACCTGGATGCGCCGCGACGTCCTTCCCTCGACGCGAACATGGCGGCGTATCGGCCCTTACGTCTTCCGCTGGGGCAGGTAACGGGAGTCTTTCTCCTACATAGAGCCTGGTGCCTGTCCAACTTCCGTTAGGCATTTTGGATATTGGATGTGATGCGCTTACCCGCTCTTTTGCTTCGACAGAGAAGCTTTCGTCGAGGCCAACGCGGACGGCTCCGAGGGAAACCGCCTTTTCGGCGGACTATCGGCCCATGAGGCGCAGGCACGTGCGGATCGGCAGCGGCCTCAGCCTGACGGTGCCCCGGGTGCTTCCTTCTGTGTGCGGCGAGCGGCTCGACCTGCAGGACCGAAAATTGTTCAACCAGGTCTGCCTGAGAGAAAGGATGGCGTCGGAGATCCTGGAACGGGCGAACTGGGCGCTGAGCTGGACCGCGCGGCGCAGCTGCACCGAAGCCATGGCCGAGGCGCTCGAGCGGATAATGGGCCCGGCGCGCGGGCAGGTACTGGGGGTGGCGCACTTCGGCGACGACCCGCAGGCGATCTGGGCTGCCTGAAGGCGAGCCCGGTCTGTTCCCTCGGGGGGCAATCTGAAAATCTCGGCGCACCCGAAGTGACCGGTACGAAAGCAGCTGTTTCCATATGCGCGGCCTTTGAACAAAGCCTGACCGGACGGGGGGTGAGGTTCTTTCTGTTGTCAGCCAACCTTCGAAATTCCGGAGAGGTCTGCTCAAGGGTCACTCCCTGCTTGGTGTTTTTGCAGCCCGTGGCATTGGCGCTCGCGTCGAGATGGTGCCGTCAGGTAGCGTCGATCCGCTGGGCGATCTGGATCATCACTCTGCCGGGCTTCGCACTGGTCGATGGGCGCGGAGACGTCATGACAGGAAGCAGAGCCAATGGCGTTGGCATGCCGAAGGTCAGGGGCGCGAGCGGGGCAATATCGACCACTGTTCGCGGATCCCAAGGGAGAGAGGTCCGCGCGCACCGTGTAGAACGCGCGCGGACCCGTTTCGCATCAGGCGACGCGGTCCCAGTAGCGCAGCGCGCCGCAGGCCTTTACGAACTTGCCGGGGGCAGTCTTCGTCATCTTCATCATGCCATCGTCGGGATCGTCGGGCAGGCCAGCGGCCTTCAACAGCGGCTGCGAGGCGTCGTTGAACAGGATGAACTTGCAATGCGCGAAGGCATCCGCGACCCAGGATTTCGCCGGGTGCATGCCCGCCAGCATCTTGGCCCCGTCATCGGATGTCAGGATCGCCACCGCATCGAACAACACCGACGGCCCGCCATCGACCTTTTCGTCCGCGGGGATGTTCGAGCCGTCATCGGCCTTGGCCCCGCCGATCTTGGGCGCGACGACGGCGCAGATGCCGCCTGCCTTGGTCACTGCGTCCTTGACCGCCTCGACCTCGGCGGCGCTGACGCCGTCGCTGAGCAGTATGCCCAGCTTGCGGCCCTTGAAGCTGTCGGGGCCGTTTTTCAGAATGCTGAGCGCATCGGAGGCAGGCAGATCGGTGATCGGTTCGCGCGCGGGTGTCGGCGCGTCGGGCAGGTCCATGCCCAGACCGTCGGCAACGCCATTGGCAAGGTCGTCATGGACGTGGATCAGGTGGCCCAGCATACGCGTGCGGATGTCGGGACGCTCCACCTTGGAGAGTTCGAACACCAGTGCGTCGACGATGTGGTCCTGTTCCACCTTCGTCTGGCTGACGAAGAACTGGCGGGCCTGGGAATAGTGATCGGCGAAGGTTTCCGAACGCACGCGCTGTTTCGGGCCGGTTTCCTCGGCCGGATAGCTTTTGAACCCGGTCTCGGGATCTTCGCGCGGGCCGCCTTCGGCACCGGGCCAGGAGTTGGGCTCGTAGTTGGCGCGCCCCTTGGGGTTGTGCATCGCCATATGCCCATCCTGCTGGAAGTGGTGGAAGGGGCATTTCGGCGCATTGATCGGGATGTGGTTGAAGTTCGGCCCGCCAAGGCGTTTCAGTTGCGTGTCGAGGTAGGAGAAGTTGCGCCCCTGAAGCAGCGGGTCGTTGGAAAAATCGACGCCGGGCACGATATTGCCGGTCTGGAAGGCGACCTGTTCGGTTTCGGCAAAGAAGTTGTCGGGCATCCGGTCGAGCACGAGGCGGCCGACGATCTGCACGGGCACCAGTTCTTCGGGGATGATCTTGGTCGGGTCGAGCACGTCGAAATCGAAGCTGTCGGCGAAATCTTCGTCAAACACCTGAAGGCCCATTTCCCATTCCGGGAAGTCGCCGGAGTTGATCGCGTTCCACAGGTCGCGGCGGTGGAAATCCGGGTCGGCACCGTTGATCGCCACGGCTTCGGGCCAGGTGACGGATTGCAGGCCCTGCTTGGGCTTCCAGTGGATCTTGATGAAGCTGGATTTGCCCTTGGCGTTGATCAGGCGGAACGTATGCACGCCGAACCCTTCCATGAAGCGGAAGGAGCGCGGGATGGCACGGTCGGACATGGTCCACATGACCATGTTGACGGCTTCGGGCGTCAGCGAAATGAAGTCCCAGAAGTTGTCATGCGCCGTCTGCGCCTGCGGGAAATCGCGGTCGGGTTCCGCCTTGGCCGAGTGGATCAGGTCGGGGAACTTGATCGCGTCCTGAATGAAAAAGACGGGGATGTTGTTGCCGACGATGTCCCAGTTGCCCTCTTGGGTATAGAGCTTGACCGCAAAGCCGCGCACGTCGCGGGCCAGGTCCCCCGAACCCTTGTTGCCCGCCACGGTGGAAAAGCGCACGAAGGCCGGCGTCTTTTCGCCCTTTCGCTGGAAGATGTCGGCTGAGGTGAGGTCGGAGAGGGAGTCGTAGGTTTCGAAGTAGCCATGGGCCGCGTAGCCGCGCGCGTGAACGACCCGTTCGGGAATGCGTTCATGGTCGAAGTGGAAGATCTTTTCGCGGAAATGGAAATCTTCCATCAGGGTGGGACCACGGCTGCCTTGGCGCAGCGAGTTCTGGTCGTCGGCCACTGGCACACCCTGCTGGGTGGTCAGTTGGGGACGCTCGCCACCGGCGGATTGGTGGGTCTCGCCTCCGGAGGAGACGGTATCGCGTGGGGTATCGGTCATCTGGGCCTACCTTTGATGTTGGGGTGCATTTGGGAGAACAAGGCCCTGTTCCGATTGTTCCTCGGGGCAGAGCCTGACTGCGGAAAACCGCCGGGTTACGGTGGAGCCTCCGGTTCGGGTGGTTCGGGCGAAAGGTCGGCCATGACTAGTGCGCGGGCACGGCTGACGCGGCTTTTGATCGTACCGGTGGCGCAGCCGCAGATCCGCGCGGCGTCTTCGTAGCTTTCGCCTAGCGCGACAACCAGGAGCAGGGCTTGGCGAAAATGATCTGGCAAACGGTCGACGGCGGCCATCAGTTCGTTTCCTGCGACGGTCCAGTCCTGCGTGGCTTGGACGATAACCGTGCTGGCGACGCAATCCTCGACACCGGTGGGTTCGCGCGTACGCTTGCGGATATTGGTGTAGAAGGTGTTGCGCATGATGGTGAACAGCCAGGCACGCAGGTTGGTACCTTGGTGGAACTTGTTGCGATAGCGGATCGCCTTGAGCAGGGTTTCCTGCACCAGGTCGTCGGCATCGTCGCGGTTGCGGGTCAGCGAGCGGGCAAAGGCGCGCAGTGCCGGGATCATCTGGACCACGAGATCCGGGTCGAGAGAGACCGACTGGGTCTGGGAGTCATGCGTCATGCGTAGCGATTTGGGGCAGTCCAAAAGGGGAGATCCGTGTGTCACCTGCCAGAATGCCTTCCAGCCGGCGGATGTGGGGCGCGAGCTCGCTCGCGCGGAGCCGCTGGTCGGGCGGCAGATGCGGCGGCCAGACACCAAGTGTGCCCTGCGCGCGGTGCTTCACCAGCCAGTCCGGCGGCGGCAGGGCATCGTCGATCAGGTAGTCACTGCCGCAGGTGCGATCACGAAGCGCTGCTGCCATGCCACCCTTGGCGCGACCTGCAAGGCGGCATGACGCCTGTACCCGCACGTCGCCCGCATGACGCACGCTATGACCGGCGGTTTTCAGGCGGCGGACAAGATCGCGGTCCTCGCCCGTGGCAAGAGCGCGGAAGCCGCCGACGGAGAGGTAGGTCGCGGCGCGCAGGGCAAGGCTGGCGCCTGCGGCTTCGCCATGGTGATCGGATGGGCTGGTGGTTTCGGGCGCGTGGGCGGCGTAGAAGGCCAGCACCAGCGCGCGATAGCGGCCCTCCATCGTGGCAAGTTGTGCGTCCATCCGGTCCAAGATCGCGGCTTCACTGACCATCGGGGTAACGTGGCCACAAACGGCTTCGACTTCTGACAGATGGCTCAAACTCCGCTCCAGCCAGTCGGGAGCGACTATGCAGTCGGCGTCGGTGGTCAGGATATGGGCCAGTCTGGGTTGGGTGCGCAGGGCGGCGGCGGCACCGCGGGCCCGGGCCGTTCCGACGCCCTGTGAGGGTGTCAGGCGCAGGGTCTGCACAAGGATCGGCACGGCGGTCTGGTCGGCGAAGGCGCGCACACGCTCGGCGGTGTCGTCCGCGCTCTCGCCGGCCGTGTTGTTGACCACGACATGGATCGCGGCGCGGGTGCCGCATTGCGCAACCAGGGCCTGAAGGCAGAGCAGGATGCGCGCGGATTCGTTTCGCGCCGGGATGACGATGGCGGTGGGGCAGAGGAGGTCAGGCATGATCGGCCCCCGTGGCTCGGTCTATGCGGTATCCTTGGGTGCGGCGCAGGAGCGTAAAGCGGCGGGTCGGCATCGCGGCGGTAAAACAGGCCAGCGACTGCTCGCCGCTGAGCGCATGGCTGGTGTTGCCGAGGTAACTGACGCACAGCAACTCGGCCCTTGGCCAGCGCCCCTCGATGTCGCGCGCAAGGTCGGTGATTTCGTCGGCGTCGAGGAAATACAGGATCTCGGACAGCACGATCAGGTCGAATCTGGTGGTGGGCAGGGCGCAAGGCAGAAACCCTTGTATGAAACGCCCCTGCGGGAGCGCGCTTTGCGCGGCCAGCAGTGCGGTCTCAACGGCATCCAGCCCGGTGTAGCTGTTGCAAAGCGGCGCAAGATGCCTGGCCAGAGCGCCATTCCCACAGCCCAGTTCCAGCGCCGCTTCGTAGCGGTCATGCGACAGGGCGGCACGGGTGGCGCGGAACTTTTCCTGCTCGTACGGGCTGGTGGCGAAATGCCACGGGTCATCGCCATTGGCATAGATCGCTTGTAAGGCGCTGGCGGTAACACTCATGCTCGGATTCTCCAGAAAATCTCGTCCTCGGTCAGGAATTTTTCGACAAAGCCGGGGGCGATGGTGAACCCGTCGGGGTCGTCGAAGACGCGTTGGCCAAGCTGGCTGGCGTGGGCTTGGATGGCTGCGCGTTTGCGCGCGTGCGCGGGGGCAGTACGCAGCAGAAACGGGCGGTGCCGCGCGATGGTCCGGGCGAAGTTCGGATCGTCCCAGCGGGACCAGACCGGATAGCTGTAAAGCCGCAGACCGGGGCAGAACGCCAGCACGCGGCGGGCGATGTCGGCGGTGACCTTGTGATCGGCGTGGTGATCTTCCTCGGCGGGGGCAAAGAGGCGGTGCGCGCCGAGGGTGCGGCAGATTTCGGCGATGCTGCGCGCGACGGCGACCCTGTCCGACAGGTACAGCCGACTGTCGGACAGGCCGAGCCAGGTCAGGTCCGTCGGCCAGCCGCCGAGGTGCACGATGGCCTGTTCCAGTTCCTGCCGACGCAGGCAGGACAGGCGCTGTGGCGGCCAGTCCTGGGAGCCCGGGTGCGAGGCGGCACCATCGCTGACGCAGATGACGTGGGCGCCGCGATCAGCAAAGGCATGGGCCAGCAGAGCGCCGCAGCCAAGGGATTCGTCATCCGGGTGGGGGGCGAGCACGACGGTCGGGCGGGTGCCGGTCAGCGTGGCGGCGCTGACATGGCGGCCGGGCAAGGTGGTGGCGCGGGGCCGGTTCTGAGGAAGGTCATGCACACTCATCCGACCAGGTCCCACAGGGCGCCATCGCGCGTGAAGGCATGGTCGGCCAGCCGCATCAGCATTGCGTCGCGCGCCGCCTGGCGCATGTAGACCGACAGGTCCTGTGCCATCCGCAGCGTGGTGGAACCGGGCCCGAAATGGCCCAGCCCGAGGCTTTGTTCGACCGCGCGGACGGTGTCGAGGCCCAGCTCTTCGGTCATCAGACGCGTGGCTATGGAGGTGGCGACGCTATCCTGCGCGGCCTCGCTGGCGGCGCATTGCGCGGCGTGGCGGACCAGCGTGGCCGCCGCCAGGGCGCGGGTCAACTGGGTGGCAAGGCGTGTCTTCTGCGCCTCGGCGGCCATGCGGTCTCGTCCGCGCAGGGTCTTGGCGGCAGTATCGAGCAACCCGAGCGCCGCGCCCAGTTGCAGCGCCGCGATGCGCCAGACGCCGCCGACGAAATGTGGTTCGCGCAGATAGTCGCCGGGTCCGCCGATCCAATCAAAGGCCGACAGCGTCAGCCCGTCGCAGTCGAAGCGGCCCGAGGTGGTGGCGCGCATACCGGGCATCTGCCAGGCGCTGGCATCGGAACGCGCGGCATCGCTGGCGTCGATCAGGGCCAGGCGCACCTGGGGGCCGGAGTTCACGGTGATGATCGCATGGGTAGCGGTGCCAAGGCCCGAGGCAAAGACCTTGGCCCCGGTCAGGCAACCACGGGCGCTGTCCCAGGTGACGGGATCAGGGCCATCGGCGCCCCAGACGCCCAGCAGTCCGCCGGCCAAGATCAGCCTTTCGATGCGGTTTTGCTGCGCTGGTCTGGCGTGGGCACGCAACAGGGCCAGCGCGTTGACGTGCCCTTCCCACAGCCGCCCGAGCGAAAGGTTGACGGCGCCGATGCGCATCAATCGGTTCGCTGTCGCGTCCGGCGTGCGCAGGCCATCGTCAAGCATCAGGCCAGCGCGGTGCAGCAGCGCGACGGATCTGGCGATGGCGGCTGTGCCCGCGTCCTCTTGCTCGGCGTTCAGGGCGAGGGTGTCGAGGATATCGACAAGCTCGGTACGGGGGGCAGAGGTCGGGCGCAATGGCGAGGTCATGCGGTCACCGCGCGCTGAGGGCAAAGGGCGGTTTCGTGCAGCAGTTGCGACCATTGTGCGGCGACGTTGCGCAGGCGGAACTGCGGGTTGGCCTGGACGTCGGGGGGTGTCGTCTGCCAACGCTGGATGACTTGGGCAAGGTGCGCGGTGTCAAGGGTGCTCAGGTACTGGCCGGGCGTCAGCACCTCTTCGTTGGCGCCAAGGGCGGCGCTTGCAAGGACCGGCGTACCAACCGCATTGGCCTCGGCCATCACGAGGCCGAAGGTTTCGGCAAAGCTTGTCTGGGGCATGAACAGGCAAAGCGCGCGGCGCATCTGGCGCATCAGCGCGCCGTGCGAAAGCGTACCGAGGAAGCGGACGTTTTTGGGCACGGGTCCGGTGTTCCAGCGCAGGTAACCCGGATCGGCGACGGCAAGCGTGAGGTCAGGCAGCACCGCGCGCAGGGCATCGAAGCGGCCGAAAACCTCGGCCAGGCCCTTGTGCGGAGAACTGGCAAACAGCAGGCGGTTGGGATCGCGTCGGGTCGCGTCAGGCGCCAGCGTGTCGGCGATAGGGTTGTAGATGAAGCCGGTACGGGGCAGGGCGCCGTCGCCCAGAAAGGCGCGCAGCCAGTCCATGTGGCTGCGCGAGACGCAGATGATACGGACCCCGGCGGCATGAAGCGCCGGACCCATCTTGCGGTTGTGGCGACCCGGGCGAATGTGCAGCCACAGCAGGATCGCGGCTTCGGGGTGCAGCTTGCGCAGCTTGACCGCGACCTTCCAGGTGTTCAGCACGATTATCACGTCCGCCCCGGCCGGCCCCGCAGAAAGAGGTAGCATCAGCCCTGCTGAGGTGGCCAGCGGCTCGCGCCGGGTGGCCTGGTAATGGCGTACTTCAAAGTCGCGGGTTAGCGTGGCGCAGACGCGCAGCACGGTCGCCTCGGTCCCACCCAGGCCGCCACGGGTCAGCGACAGTGGATCATAGGGCGCGCCGCAGCACGGATCGACGATGGCGATCCGCGGGCGGGACCGGTGCGGGCGGGACATCAGGTGCATACGGCAGCCTTTTGGGGGGCGGAGAGCGGAGGGGAGACAAGCGCGGGCCCTTGGGCGAATTCCGCCAGCAGCCGGGTGATGCTTTGGTGCGTTGCCTGTGTGGTGGGAATATCGCGCCGCGCGAGCTGCGCGGGGTTCGTAACCTCGGCCAGCGCCAGACCGGGCAGGTCGATCTGCACTGGGGGAATGGTGCCGGTTGCGCGCCATCCGCGCACCTTGGCCCAAACGCGCTGGCGGTCGGCGCGACGGCGGTCGCTGTCGTAATCCGACGCGGCGGACTGTGTCAGGCTGTCGGGTGTCTCGATCTTCGTCAGCAGCAATTCGGGGATGACCCACATGATTTCGCCGTTCAACATCAGACGATTACGCAGTTCGCGATCCTCCTCGATGATGTCGTCGAAGCCGCCGTTACGGCGCAGCACATCGGTGTGGAACAGGCCAGAATTGATATGGGTCCATTCACCCGGCACGCGCGCGCCCATTTGCAGGTTGGGAAAGACGTCATCCAACAATGACAGATCACGCCGAATCGCCACGCGCTGACCATCGGGCAGGATCAGCTCGTGATGCACCAGCGCCACGCCGACTTGGAGGCGGGTATCGGCCTGCCGTCCGATCAGCTGCCAGTTCAGGCAGGCATCGGCACCGATGTCCTGGCGTGTCAGTACGCGAACTTGGTGCAGCAGCTTGTCGCGGTGTGGAATGTCGTCGGAATCGTGAAAGGTGACGGCGGGACCATCGGTCAGCAGTAGCCCGGCGTTCTTGGCCTGCGCCGTGCCAACGTTGCGGGCCAAACGAATGTAATTGAAATCCGCACGATCAAAGAACGGCATCAGCGCCGCGCGGGTGTCGTCGTTGCTGGCGTCGTCGATGACTGTTACGCGGCGATTCCACCACGATTGTTCCAGCGCCGCACGCACGGCTGTCACGACCATGTGCGCCCGGTTGTAGGTGGGGATGATGATGTCGACGCAGGGAGCAAGTTCCGGCTGTGTCATGGCATGTCTTTCTGAAGGGCGCAGTCGACCGCGCGGCGGTAACTGTGCAGGTGGCGGGCGGTCAGCAGTGCGGCGGGCAGCGGCAGTATCAGCGCCAGCGTCGCAGCGCCGATCAGCGGCCCGAGATGCAGGGCTGTCGGAAGCGCGAGCAGTGCGGCAACCATGGGCAGGACGTGATGCGCCGAGATGTCGTGGCCGCGTCTTGCGGTGCGGGGTGATTTGTCGGTGACGGCAAAGCCCGTGCGGCGACCAAGCAGCGTGGCAAGCGTGGCCAGTGCCGCCACCGGGGTCAGCGCCAGGCGACTGGCCAGCGCGCTGGCGATATGGCGCGTCGACAAACCGTCGCGGATGCCGCGGTAGATCAGCCGCCAACCGAGGTCATAGAGGCTGAGCAATATCGTCGCTGCGCTGAGCAACATAATCGGCAAGCTGCCCAGCCCGCTGAGCAGGCACAGGATGAGTATGACCGCGGGCAAAAGCGAGAGGTTCAGCCAGGCTGTCAATTGCGACAGAACGGCCAGACGTCTTGGCAGGCTGAGCCCGCAGCGCCGCGTGGCAAAAAGTGCGGTATGATGCAGCAGCGTCTGAAGGTTGCCGCTGGCCCAGCGATAGCGCTGCTTTTCCAGGCCGCGCAGGCTGAGAGGCAAAAGGCCCTTGCCGACCACTTGCGAGATGAAGTGCCCCGTATAGCCCGCCCGGCAAAGGTAGACGCCAGTATCCGCGTCCTCGGTGGTGGTGGCCATGGACCAGCCGCCGATTGCCAGCAGCGCGGGGTGCGATATGACGCAGAGCGTGCCGGTAAGCAGAACAGCTTCGGCCCCGTCGGCAAGCTGGGCGGCGGTGCGGAAATACTCCTCCAGATCGGCATCGACGCCAGGCGCGATTTCGGAGGATAGATCATATGCCTGTGGAAACTGTACATAGTCTGCACCTGTGTCGGCCAAGGCGCGGGCGGCGGCGCTCAGGAAATGTGGCGCGACCCGGTAGTCGGCATCGACGGTGACGATATGGGTGGCATCGGGACGGGTCAGCGAAAGCGCGATGTTCAGTGCCCCCGCCTTTGCGCCGCCTACGCCCATGCGGTGTATGAAGTTGATGTTGCGGGGGCCGTCACAGAACTCTGCCACGGGTTGCCACAG
Source organism: Pseudooceanicola sediminis (assembly GCF_003575965.1). GTDB lineage: Bacteria > Pseudomonadota > Alphaproteobacteria > Rhodobacterales > Rhodobacteraceae > Pseudooceanicola > Pseudooceanicola sediminis. The sequence goes on from NZ_QWJJ01000014.1 coordinate 107,516, forward strand.
CGCGGGATCGGCGGTGTTGTTGTCTATTACAATGATCTCATAATCCGCCTCGGCCCAGTCCTGCGCCAGGAGCGTGCGCAGGGTCTGGCACACCATGGCGGGCGGTTCGCTGTGGATCGCGACGTGAATCGAGAAGACAGGGGTACCTGATTGCCAGGTGGGCAGGGTGCGACCACTGCGGTCGGGCTTGCAGATTTCGCCAGCGAGACGCAGCGCGATCAGGACAACTTGCAATGCGAACACAAGTGAAGTGATCAGTAGCGCCGCGTTCGAGATGAACACCGAAAAGCTGGCAAGGCCAACGAACATCCTCCACCCCCTTAGGTGTTGTTATCGCTGCAATACCTCAGCATCACTCTTGAAAAGGAGGCAGGCACACGCCTCAGGCAACAGACGACGCGTGCAGTCTCCCGCGCCATACCAATGGTCGCGGGAAACAGAACGCTCGTCGCTGAGAGGGTATGCCGTCGGGGACGGTCGCGCTTTAAACTGGATTTAGGCGGATGATGATTTGGGTACCGATGCGCGGTATCACGCCTGCGTGCCGTCGCTCGGCAGCCAGGAAATATCGATGTCGTCGTACCGATTATGAAAGTCAGTCATCTCGCGAAGGCGGTCTTCGCGAAGGATTTGTATGTGGAGACCGTCACGGCGAATGTAGCCTTCAACCTCCATCCGCGAAAATGTCTTGCTGATATAGACATTCGTCAGGCCGAGGTATTGGGCAATCTGGGTCTGGTTCAGCGGCAGGCGGAATCTGTCTGTCAGCTCGGAGCTGGTAATCCGCAGCCGCGCGATCAGATCCAGCAACATGTAGCCGATGCGTTCGAGCGCGCTCATCCGGCCCATGGCACGCAGCAGGTCGATCAAAACGACCTGATCGCGCAGGGCGAGGGACATCAGAAGTGCAGTCAGACGCGGAGACGTACGAAAGACCTCGTCCATCGCCTGCTTGGCGAACGGGCAAAGGACCACATTTTCGACGGCACACAACGAGGTTGAAACATCCTTCAGTGCGATATCGGTAAAGCCGACAATGTCGCCGGGATGATGAATTTTCACGATCTGTCGTCTGCCGTCCGGCATGTCGGCATAGCTGATAAGCCAGCCGCGCTTGACGACAAACAGCTCCTTGTTGGTATCGCCGCCTTGATAGATTTCCTGCCCAGCCTGGTAATTCCGCTCGGACTTCTCGATCTCTCGCAACAAGGCGCGGTCGGTTTCGCTGAGGGGGACGTAATGCTGCAGCTTGGTGACGAGGCAGCTTGATGTCTTTTGCATTCTTCTTCCTAGTCTGTGTCAGGTTGCGGAGGACTGTGCAGGCGCGGCTGATCTGTCGTGTCCATGCCAAGGCTAGTGGTGCATGTTCAGCTGCACGTTAAACCCCTGAGAGGGCATTCGGTTCAGTCGGTCAAATTGGCATGTATGTGTGGGCAAATGCGTCAGGGCGGTGCTGCGGGGCATCATCCATAATCGATGCGGCCGGCTGGTCGCCCAGCAGAGGGATGCGCGAGGGAAGCGAACTTCGCAAGTCGGCTGTGCTGAGAAGAGGGACATGGTTCGCGCCGCGCTGCCGCGAACAAGTGGGGCCTTCGTACGCCGCGGACGCATCTCTTCCAGTTAACCATTGATGGTGCGGGGGACGTTTAACCTCGGTCCAATGGCCGCCGCGCCAAGTGCATGGCGCGGCGAGGGTAACTGTTGCGTTGGCCATTTGAATGCACGCCGCAGCACCTCGTTCTGCGGATTTCGCAAGGTGACGGGCCACGCCCGTTGTGGTCAAGGCGGCGCTTTGGCAGGAGAGTTGCCCGAGATTGGACATCTCGATCGCCGGCTGTCTTGCGAAGGACCCCGCGGATTTCCAGGCTGATGCTGGTATGGCGCAGCAGGTGAACGGTGATGCCCGACCCGACCGAAACCCCGGGCGCAACCGTCGTTGGAAAGGCGCATTGGTCCGTTTGTTAAGGGGCCGTCTCCTCGGCCTTGGCAAACAAGCCCGTCAGGGCCGTTTGGATGATCGAGGTCACACGGGGGCGTCGACCCGGTGAGAACGGCATTGGACGGCAAACCTCCATGGCGGCGACACCGACGCGGGCTGTCAGGGCGCCGTTGACCACGCCTTCGCCGAACCGCCGCGACAGGCGTGCCAGCAGGTTACCCCCAAGGACCGAATGCAGCATGTCATCGCCCATGGCCACAGCACCCGTCGCGACGAGGTGGGACATCACGGCCCGCAACAGACGCCAGCTGCCCAGCGTCCCGGATCGCCCGCCATATACTTCGGCAATGCGGCGGATCATGCGCACATTAGAACTGAGCGCGGTAATGACGTCGGCAAACGCCAGGGGCACGAGCGCGGTGACAGTGGCAACCTGGCGGGCAGCCGCCTCGACTTCGCGGCGCGCGGCAAGGTCGAGAGGGGCAAGAAGCTCCGTTTCCGTCAGGGCCAGCAGCGCGGTGGCATCGAATTGTTCGTCCCGCCGCTCCGAAAGACGCTCGACATGCCACTTCAACTCGGGTCGCGTGGCATAGAGCGCTGAAAGGCTCTTGGAAAAATCGCGTGCCTTCGAAAGATCGTCGAGTGCCGCAGCTTCGGTCGCGCGGACATGCAGATGATCCATGCGCGCCAGTCGCGCGAAGGCAGACAGTTCCTTTACCACGATAGCGAGCGCGACGAGCAGGAATGCCGCGATGAGGGCGGCGACACCATAGCCGAGCCAGGGCGTGCTGGTGACAAGGCCGATGACGAAATTCCAGGCGGCGGTGGAGATGACAACACCGATCAGCGCAGCAAGCAGGGACCAGAACCATCGGGCCAGACGCGAGGGCTTGCGGCTCGCCAGGACGGCGGCCGAGCGCATTGCGTTCCCGCGTGTCCCATACCCTGGCTCGTGCTCGGGCACTGGCGGGGCCGCATCGGGACCCGGAATGGTGTCCTCGTTGCCATATTCGATCAAAACGGGTCCGCGTGCGCGTGGTTCCGTCTGTTTCGAAGGGGTATCGCTCATGCCGTATCCTGCCTGTGAACCTGAGGTTTCTGCCAGATCATCAAAACTTCGGGCAAGGCTTCGTCATTGCCGCTGCCATCGCCATAGGCGGCCGTTGAAAACCCTTCGGCGGCGTAAAAACGTCGCGCCGTGTTGCTCTCTACTGGTGTCCAGAGCGCGAGCAGCGTGCGGGTCGCCTTTGCCTCTGACAACAGGGCGCGGCCATGTCCACGGCGGCGCGCGCGTGCATGGACATAGAGAGCATGGATCAGATCGCCTTCGCGCGCGATAAAGGCGCAAGGGCCATCGTCGTCGCAGATCAGGCGGACGGAGCCGCGCAGTACCAGCCGGACCAGCAAAAGCACATCCATCCCCCGATGGCGGACCTGCGGCATCCAATCGGTGTCACGGGTAAAGCTCCACAGGATGCGGGCAAGCGCGGGCACATTGTATAGGCGCGCGGGCCGTGGCACGACGTCGCGCCGGGTACGATCCGTGGCAGCGGCGAAGGGACGCAACGCGCGCGCGATCACAACCTGTCCCCGATCAGGAATTGGGCGGCACGGTCCAGGCGAATGTGTGGCGGCCCTTCGCCGGGCTTCAACGATATATCGGCAGGTGCAAAGGACATGATGGAATAATCCTCGTCCAGCCACTGATCGCCGGACAAATGTCCGCGCGTTATGCGGCTGGGATCCTCCGGCAAGGCGCCGGGATACATGGCAGCCTGCTTCCCGGTGTCCAGCAGACGGCCACGAACCGCCTGCAGGGCGGCACCTTCATGCCGGATTGTCTCCTCGACTGTGGCGCGTAGCGACGCGATGGACATGGCCTGCGTTCTGGCACCGGCAAAATCGGCACGTGAGATCGCATTGCTGACCAGGGCTTCCATGATTGCGGTCAGGCGCGCGTGCTGAGTGTGATGCAGATGATCTGCCTTGGTGGCCGCGAACAGGATCTTTTCAACGCGTTTACCCAGCAGCAGACGTGACGCCCAGGCGTTGCGGCCGGGGCGGAAGGCCGACAGGATCCCCTCCAGCCCCCTGTTGAGGTCATCGACGGCTGCGGGTCCCGCATGAATTGCCGAAAGCGCATCGACCAGGACGACCTGACGGTCGATCCGCGCAAAGTGTTGCTGAAAGAACGGCTTCACGACGCGGAATTTATAGGCCTCGTACCGACGCTCCATCTCTCGCCACAGGCTTTTGCGCGGCGCGCTGTCCTGTGGCGGCAGCGGTGCGAAGGTCAGCACGGGCGAGCCCTCCATTTCACCGGGCAGCAGGAACCGACCCGGGGTCACATCGGACATGCCTTCAAGCCGCGCCTGACGCAAGTAGGCCGTATAGCTGCGGGCAAGCGCCTGGGCGTCTGGTTCCTGCCAGGTCCCGGTGGCGGCAGCAGCCCGCGCAGCATCGAGAAAGTCGGAGCCGTAGGAGCGCGCGTCCATGCGCGCCAGAACTTCGCGGGACCACTCAGCGTAGGTCTTGTCCATCAGGGGCAGATCCAGCAGCCATTCGCCGGGATAGTCGATGATGTCCAGGTGCACGGTGCGCGGCCCGGACAGACCGGCGATCAGACCCGCAGGACGCACGCGAAATGACAGGCGCAATTCGGAAATGGTGCGCGTGCTTTCCGGCCAGTGTGGCGCAGGACCGGTCAGCGCGGCGAGGTGAGCCTCATAGTCGAAACGGGGCAGGGTGTCGTCAGGTTGGGGTTGCAGGTAGGCGGCAAGGATGCGGTTGTCAGCCTCTGCCAGCAACTGCGGCATTCTTGAACGGTTCAACAGGTTGGCGACAAGAGAGGTAATGAACACGGTCTTGCCGGCACGTGCCATACCCGTCACGCCCAGGCGAATGACCGGTTCAAAGAACGTCTCGGATAACGTGTCACCAACAGTTTCAATCTGTCGTGTTATGCCATCGGTCAGCGAGGTAATGCCAAATGCCAAACGTGTTGCCCTGCCAGTCTGTTGGGTTTTTACATAGATAGACGGGGTGCGCGCGGTTTCCAAGGTTGCGTGGCTGTGCAGGAAGGCATTGCCCGTGTCGCGCGGATTAAGTATTTGCCGGACATGCCCAGATACGCCTTGAAAATCGAATATAACGGAGCGCCCTTCGCCGGTTGGCAGAAGCAGGCCGAGTTGCCCTCAGTCCAGAGGGCAATCGAGACCGCTCTGGACCGGTTGGAGGCAGGCGAGCACCAGATCGCGGCGGCGGGGCGAACGGACGCCGGAGTGCATGCCCTTGGTCAGGTGGCTCATTGCGACACGACGCGCGAATGGACGCCCTTCCGTCTGCAAGAGGCCGTCAACTTTCACCTCAAGCCACATCCGATTGCGCTGGTCGATGTCGCCCCGGTCGCACCGGACTGGCACGCGCGCTTTTCAGCGCAGGAGCGTCATTACATGTTTCGCATCGTCATGCGCCGCCCCCCGGTGACGCATGAGGCCGGGTTGGTTTGGCAGGTCAAAAGGCCATTGGATATCGAACGGATGCGTGCCGGGGCGGCCCGACTGATTGGGCACCACGATTTCACGACGTTTCGCAGCACGATATGCCAGGCGAAAAGCCCATGTAAAACGCTGGATGAAATTCGGATCGAGGAGTTCGACGGCGCGTCCGGACCGGAGATGCGCCTTTATGTGCGCGCCCGCAGCTTTCTGCACAACCAGGTTCGATCGATTGTCGGCACGCTTGAAAAGGTCGGCGTCGGGGCATGGGACCCCGAGGACGTCTCGAGGGCACTGGAGGCGCGGGATCGGGCGGCGTGCGGACCGGTCAGTCCGCCGCACGGGTTGTACCTCGAAAGTGTCCGGTATCCCGAAGATCCGTTTGCCGGGATCTCCGGGGAATAAGGCGCTCCGTCTCCTGCCTGCTGTCTGTCGCCAATCGCGTTCTGCAAGATGACAGACCTTTGGCTGGCCGTCATCTTGCTTGATACGCTCACGTCAGAGGCATTTGCTGCCCTTCGACAGCAAGCTCTGCCCGCGCGAGGTGGAGATCAGGTCCCGTACGCGATTTCCGCCGGTCGCATCACGTCTGCCGCCGCCGAGACAAGGGCGGCTGCGATGCTGTCGCAGTCAGCAAGTGTCAGGCGGGCAGGCAACCGGCAGTCGCAGGCGCGCATCAACATCGCACGCGTCTTCGGCAGCTCCGGCAGGTTTTCGATGAATTGCCAGTTCCAGAAGGCACGAGCATTGTCGGTCGACATGCCAAAGACCTGAACCTTGATCCCATAGCTGGCTGCGGCGGCCTGAAAGGCGAGGGTTTCCTCGTCGCTCATACCGATCAGGTTGAATTGCAGGCTGTCAGGCGCGCGTTCCTCGGGCGCAAGTTTCGCGGGAACGTCGATCCAGGGACTTTGCGAGATGCACGCAGCCGTGTGGTCGTGGTTGCGACGGCCATCGCTGATGCGGCGGGCGACCTCGGGCAGCTGGGCGCGTGCAATGGTGGCAGACATGTTCGACAGGCGCAGATTGTAGAGTGGCAATTGGTTCTGCCAGCGCTGCAGGGCCGTCACAAGTTCGTCAGAGTTTTCGCCTCGGCGGGCCTGGTGCTTTTTCCACATGTGTTCATAGGCGCCCGACATGATGATTGCGCGGGCCACCAGGTCGGCGTCGTCAGTGACCATGATCCCGCCTTCGCCGGAATTGATCATCTTGTAGCTTTGAAACGAGAAACAGCCGATCCGCCCGATCGTGCCGATATTCCGGCCTGCCCAGGTGGTGCCGAGGGAATGTGCGGCGTCTTCGATGACCGGAATGTCGCGCGCGTCACAAAGCGCCATGATTGCGTCCATGTCAGAGGTATGGCCGCGCATATGAGAGATTATGACCGCCTGAACATCGTCGAGGCGCATCGTGAAATCATCGATATCGATCCGGTAATTATCGCCGACTTCGCAGAGCACTGGAATGCAATCGGCATGTACGATCGCGGAAGGAACTGCCGCAAAGGTAAAGCCGGGGATCATCACGCGCGCGCCGCGCGGCAGGTTCAGTGCCTTGAGCGACAGGAAAAGTGCAGCGGAGCAGGAGGAAACAGCCAGCGCGAAACGGCTGCCCATCATCTCGGCGAATTCGGTTTCCAGCAGGGTAACGGGCGCGTTTTCAGGAGCCGTGTAACGAAACAGGTCGCCGGAGGTCAGCAGCCGCTCGATCTCGGCGCGGGCGGCTTCTGGGATCGGTTCGGCGTCATAGACGTTCGGCGGCAGGGACATTATGTTCGGCTTTCCTGAAGGTGGTATTCGGGAAAGTTAAACGAAACCCGCCGGGATGCAAAATGAAATCTGTGTAACGGCGCGGAAAGGCTGCGCGCCGCTTGTCACCGATTTTGTGCTGTTCGGGCGGGATAGACCCGATCCCGTGTGCGAGGTCAGAGGCCGAGGCGGTCGCGGATGGCAAACCATGTCATCGCGAGAACCAGCAGCGGTGAACGCATGGCCGGGCCCCCTGGAAAGGGCGGTGCTGGCATTTTCGACATGGTGTCGAAACCCGCGGCCTGACCTTGGATGGCGAGGGCCATCAATTGCCCGGCATGTGTCGCCGTGCCGAGGCCATGCCCCGAATATCCCGAAGCTGTGAGGATATTGGGCGAAAGCCGGGCAAGGAAGGGAGCACGCTTCATGGTGATGCCGAGAGTGCCGCCCCACGCATAGTCTATCGCGACATCCTTGAGGTGCGGAAATATCTGCGTCATGGGCGCGCGCACCTTGGCGGCGATATCGTCAGGAAAACGGTATCCATAACTTTCGCCGCCGCCGAACAGCAGACGATGGTCTGGGGTCAGGCGGAAGTAGTTGACCACGAACTTGCTGTCCGCAACTGCAACGTCGCGTGTCAGCACCCGGTCGACGTCGTCGCCAAGAGGCTCGGTGACCGCAATGAAATTGTTGATCGGCATGACCCGGCGCGAGGGTTCCCTGTGCAGCCGCGTCATGTAGCCGTTCCCGGCAAGGATGACATGATCCGCCACTACCCTGCCCTGGGCAGTGTGCAACGTGGCAGGCTGACCCTCATCCAGGGAAAGAACTTCGGATGCCTCGCAGATCCGCACACCTGCTGCGGTAGCAGCGCGGGCGAGGCCGAGCGCGAACCTGAGGGGATGCAGATGCGCTGCGCCGTGATCAAGGATGCCGCCAGCATAGGCGGGTGACGGGCAAAGTGCATGCGACGCGGCGGCGTCCAGACGTTCCATCTGGGTATAGCCATACCGGTCCTGCAACAGATCGGCGTAGTCGTGCAGGTGCTTGGCATCACCGGCGGAACAGCCGACCCAGGCAACGCCGGGCTTCAGATCCGCATCGATATCATGGTCGCGGATCAGGGATTTGACGAGGTTCTTCGCATCTTCGCCCAGCTGCCAGAGCGTGCCCGCATCCTCCGCGCCGAGCCATTTTTCGAGGTCGTCCTGATATGGACGTTGCCCCGATCCAAGCTGGCCCCCGTTGCGACCCGAGGCCCCGAAACCGACGCGCTGTGCTTCGAGAAGAATAACCGAAAGCCCGGCCTGGGCGGCATGGAGCGCGGCGGAGAGGCCGGTATACCCCCCGCCGACGATTGCGACATCCGCGCGCGCATCGCCTTCGAGCGGTGGAAAGGGGGGCAGCAGCGTCGCCGTTGCCGCGTACCAGCTGGGTGGGTAGGCACCTGTGGCATCGTTGGCATAAAGGAGTTTCATTGTCGGCCTCCGGTTGCTGGCCGCCTTCACGGGCGGCGACTTCGGCAAAAGTATCGGTGACGGAATTCTGAGGGCGGTGCGCGCAGGATGGCAAATGGGCCATCCCGCGGCCGCTCAAATCTGGCGTGGCTCAGGCATTCAGCAGCAGGTGCTCGCGCTCCCACGGTGAAATCACGTTGAGGAATTCTTCGTACTCCGTGCGCTTCACGATCGAGTAGACGCGCAGGAATTCGGGTCCCAGCACCTCGCCCAGGGCTGTGGCACCATCCATCACGTCGAGGGCTTCGCCAAGTGTGCGGGGGAAGTCTCCCTCTCCCTCGTAGGCATCGCCGCGAAATTGTTTCTCGGCCCGCTCCTCGTTCATCAGACCAAGATAACCCGCGGCGAGCGAGGCGGCGATGCCGAGGTAGGGGTTGCAATCCATCCCGGCGACGCGGTTTTCGACGCGCCGGGCCTCCGGTGCGGAAATCGGGACGCGGATGCCGGTTGTGCGGTTGTCACGCCCCCATTCCAGGTTGATCGGTGCTGCGTGATCCTTGACGTAGCGGCGGTAGGAATTGACGTAGGGTGCTAGCAGGGGGATCGCCTCGGGCAGATGTTTCTGCAAGCCACCGATGAAGGTGTAGAACGCATCCGTTTCGCCGCCTGCGGGGCCGGTAAAGATGTTCTTGCCGGTTTCGATGTCCATCACCGAGTGGTGGATGTGCATGGCCGAGCCGGGTTCGCCCGCGATGGGTTTCGCCATGAAGGTGGCAAAGCAATCGTGGCGCAGCGCAGCTTCGCGGATCAGTCGCTTGAAATAGAAAACCTCGTCCGCGAGTTTCACCGGGTTGCCGTGGCGCAGGTTGATTTCCAGCTGGCCGGCGCCGCCTTCCTGGGTGATGCCGTCGATCTCGAACCCCTGGGCCTCGGCAAAGTCGTAGATGTCGTCGATGACGGGGCCGAATTCGTCGACCGCCGTCATGGAATAGGCCTGTCGGGCGGCGGCGGGGCGACCCGAGCGGCCCATCATCGGCTCGATCGGCTTGGCCGGGTCGATGTTGCGCGCGACGAGGTAGAATTCCATTTCGGGGGCAACCACGGGCTTCCAGCCTTGGGCGGCGTAGAGGTCGCAGACCCGTTTCAGGACGTTGCGTGGGCTGAAGGGGATCGGGCGGTCCTTGCGATCATAGGCGTCGTGAATGATCTGCAGGGTCCAGTCGCCGGTCCAGGGGGCGGCCGTCGCGGTAGAGTAATCAGGCTTGAGGATCATGTCCGGTTCGGTGAAGCCTTCGGCCCCCGCGGCATCGGACCAGTCGCCGGTGATCGTCTGGAAGAAGATAGAGTTGGGCAGATGAAAGTATTTCTGCCGGGTGAACTTGGTGGCCGGCACGGCCTTGCCACGCGCGATGCCGGGCAGGTCCGAGATAATGCACTCGACCTCGTCCAGGCGGCGGTTCTCCAGGTATTCCTGGGCGCTTTGCGGGATTTGTGTGGTCCAGTCGTCAGTCATTTTGCTGTACCTTTGAATAGGGCGGCCATGCGATCGGCCTCGGCCTGAGCCGTTGTAGGGGTGTCGACGGCGCGGGTAGCGGCCTCGATCAGATCGGGCGGCACGACGCCGGGCGCGCGGGTCGCGAGCAGAGAGGCGACGACCGGAGCGGTGAATTCGGGATGCGCCTGTACGGTGTAGATCTGGTCGCCGTACAGCAACGCCGCGTTTTCGCAGAACGGAGACGAGGCAACGACGCGCGCGCCCTGCGGCACCTGTGTCACCTGATCCTGATGCCAGGCATTCAGCGTGGCTTCGCCCAACTCTCCACTATAGCGGGTCGACCCGACGGACCAGCCACCGGAAAACTTTTCGACTTTCCCGCCGAGCGCCTTTGCAATGATCTGGTGCCCGAAACAGACCCCGACCATCGGGCGCCCGGTGTCGCGGATGGCACGGATCAGATCCTCGAGCGGGGGGATCCAGTCGTGGTCCTCATAGGCGCCATGGCGCGAGCCGGTGATCAGCCAGCCGTCACAGGCCAGCGGCCCGTCGGGAAAGATCCCGTCGACCACCGCGTAGGTTTCGAAGGTGAAACCATGCCCGTCCAGAAGCTGGGCAAACAGTTTCGGATAGTCACCGATCGTGGCGCGCAGGTCGTCTGGCGCATGGCCGGTCTGGAGGATGCCGATTTTCATGAAACACCGATGCTTGTCTTGCGGAGGGTAGTGGAGCGGAAGAGGGGCGGCAAGGGGCGCGCCTCGCGCTGCGTGCCATTTGGCGGCGCGACCATCGCGCCGTGCGACGGTTGCGCCGATCCGTCTCAGACCGTTTCGAGGTAGACCATCCAGTGTTCTTCGGGCGGCAGTTCGGCCAGGCGGCGGACCTCCTGACGTTTCGTCATCGTCAGGTTCTGGATCAGGTCCGGCGTAAAGATACGCGCCATCAGGGGATCGGTTTCAAAGCGATCTATGGCAGAGGCCCAGTCAGGCATGATACCGGGCAGATCCAGTTCGTAGGCGTTGCCGGTGATCGGTTCGGGGGGCACCATGGCGTCTTCGATCCCGGCGAGGGCCGACCCGAGAATGGCCGAGAGCGTCAGGTACGGGTTGATGTCGCCACAGGCGACGCGGTGTTCGATGCGCCGCGCCTTGTGGGGGCCCGAAGGGATGCGAATGGCGGCTGTTCGGTTTTCGTAGGCCCAGCAGGCGCCAGTCGGCGCATGGGCACCGGGGGCAAAACGGGCGTAGGAATTGCCGTGAGGCGCCCAGAGCAGGGTGCCGCCGGGCATCCCTGCGATGCAGCCGGCCACGGCGTGACGCAACAGGTCTGTGCCCCTTGGGCCGCCGTCGTCGAAGACGTTGTTGCCATCCTCGTCGAGCACGGAAAAGTGCACGTGCATGCCGTTCCCGGAATCGTTGGGAAAGGGCTTTGCCATGAAGGTCGCCGCCATATCGTGACGCCGCGCCATGCCGCGCACCAGGCTTTTGAACAGCCAGGCGTCGTCGGCGGCAGCCATGGCGTCGCGATGTGCGAGGTTGATTTCGAACTGCCCCAACCCTGCCTCGGAAGAGGCGGAATCGGCGGGGATGTCCATCGCGTCGCAGGCCTCGTAGAGGTCGGTCAGGAAGCTGTCGAAGGCATCGAGCTGGCGGATCGACAGAATGGCATTGCCAAACACGGGCCGCCCCGAGATCGGGTTCTGCGGCGCCGAGAGTTGATGGCCGGTATCGTCGACAAGGTAGAACTCCATCTCGACCGCCGCCTGCACGGTCCAGCCGCGCTCCGCATAGCGATCCAGAACGCGGCGCAGAGCGTGGCGCGGATCGCCCGCGAAGGGGCGGCCGTCGTCGTGGAACATCCACATCGGCACCAACGCCGAGGGGCTGTCGAGCCAGGGCATCGGCACCGGGCCATGCTCGGTCGGTTTCAGGACGCCGTCTTCGTCACCGGTTTCGAACACGAGGGGGGAATCTTCGATGTCGGCCCCCCAGATATCGACGTTGAGGACGGACAGCGGCATCCGCGACCCTTCGGTATCAAGCTTGGCGTAGGCGCTTTGGGGCACGCGCTTGCCGCGCATCTGGCCGTTCAGGTCAGCGGCGGCAACGCGGAAGGTGCGAAACTGGTCAAATTGCATAGGGGACTCTGTCTGCGCATGCCGATGGACCGGCACACTGGAAACCTTTTCGCAGCCCTGGCTTGGCGGGCGGCGGGACATCGTGTCAAACGCTCAGGACGCCCAGGGAGGGCGGGCCTGCCGATTGGCAGAGGATGGGGTGTCCGGTGAGAGATACGCCTGAGTCATACCCTATCTTAGCATGGCTGGCCGTGGGCGCAGCCTGCGTCTCGCGTTGGAGGGTAAATGGCGATTGAGGCGTCGATAGACGGCACCGTAGATCAGCACGACCGCCACCGTCAGCAGGATGAAATACATCGCCAGGATGGGATAGGGGATGAAGGGGTTGAAGGTCTTGTCGGCAAAGTAGTTTGCGTAATACAGCGCATCGCCCTTTTGCTGGCGCGCGGGGAACGAGCTGAAATAGACCAATGTCGTGGCGTGGAACAGAAAGATGGCCTCGTTCGTGTAGGCGGGCCAGCCGAGGCGCAGCATGGTCGGAAAGGTGATGTGGCGAAACTTTTTCCAGCCGGAAAACCCATAGGCATCAGCGGCCTCCAGGTCACCCTTCGGGACCGACCGCAGCGCCCCGTAAAAGATTTCGCCCGCGTAGGCCGTGGTGTTGAGGAACAGCACGATCAGCGCCCCCGCCCAGGCGCGGGTCAGCCAGCTGGTGTCGGCGGTCAGGGTGACCAGCCCGAGGTTCAGCGACAGACCTTCGCGCGGCAATAGCGTGAAAGCCTCGTAGAAAAAGAAGAACTGGATGAACAGCGGTGAGCCGCGAAAGAAAAAGATGAACCAGTCCGCAGGTTTGCGGATGAAACGGTTTGAGACGTTGCGCGCGCAGGCCAGGGCGATCGACGCAAAAAAGCCGAGGAACAACGCCGCAATGCCGAAATAGAGGTTCCACACCATCCCCGATCCGATGAGCACGAACTGGTCGCACAGGGTAAAATCGCTGCGTGGCAACAGGCGTTCGCCCAGACCGATGGAGCGCAGACCATAGGTCTGGATGACGTCGATGCAGCTCATCCGTGGACCCCGATCATGATTTTGCCTGCGTCATGCCGGCCAGCGTCGCCTGCCCGCGCGAGAGGCGCTGGCCGAGGCGTTCGAACGCGATTTCCGACAGTTTTGTCATGCCCAGGTAGAACACCAACAGCGCCATGAAATACCAAAGACGCCAGTCGCCGTGCGGATAGGCATAGGCGGTGGTCTTCATCCCGCCCAGTTCGCGGGCCCAGTACACGATATCTGTTATGCCCAGCAGGAACAGCAGCGGCGTTGCCTTGATAAGCACCATCCACAGGTTCGACAGGCCGGGCAGGGCATAGACCCACATCTGCGGCACCAGAATGCGCCAGGTGATCTGGCGGCGGGACAGGCCATAAGCCTCGGCCGTTTCAAGCTGGGCCTTGGGCACCGCATTCATTGCGCCGGACAGCACAAAGGCGGCAAAGGCCCCGAAAACAAAGGCGTAGGCGGCGATGGCCAGCGCAATCGCATAAAGGTCATGCACCAGGGGCGCAGCGCCCGATTGCGGCAGCTTTGCTGCCGCGCAGACCACGAAATCGTTGCCTTGGCGGATCGGCATGTCCCAATCGGGGCATTTGACCTTGTGACGCAGATATTCGAGGCCCTGGTCAAGGGCGAGGGGCACGAACAGGAAGAAGGCGATGTCGGGGACGCCGCGCACGATCGATGTATAGCCGACCCCGATCCAGCGCAGCGGAGCCAGATGCGACCGGCGTGCCAGCGCCCCGCAAAATCCGACGGCAAGCGCAATGGGGGCCGTGACGGCAAGCAGGGCGATGACGACCAGAAAGCTTTGGTAGAACATGACCTGCTTGGCCGTCGTCAGATAGCAGGCCATCCACGGCAAGGTATCGAGCAGGGCAGGGTCGGCGCAGAAGTCAAACATCGGGGCCCTCGGCGCGCAAAATGGGGGGGACGCTGGGCAGGCGCGGCCCGACAGGGCGCCCGCGGTGCTGCGGCGCTTGCAGCCTGCGTCCAGACGGACGCACGAGACAGGAACGGCACGCCAATGATTGCAGGCTGCGATACCCGTACCAGTGCCCGTGCCCGGCAATCCCGCCAAATGCGGCGGGCGCGGCCAAACGGGCCGAGTGGGCCGTCCGGGGGGCGGCTCTTTTATGAACTGGGGTGCGGGTCATTCGCTATTGGGATGCAGGGCCCGAAGGCCCTGCAAGGTTTCCCTCAGTAGGTCGAGGTTTCGTCGCCGAAATACTTCTTGAGCAGGGTATTCAGCGTTCCATCTTCCTTCATCGCGGTGATTGCGGTGTCGAACTTGGCTTTCAGCTCGGTGTCGCTTTCGCGCAGACCCATACCGATGCCGCCGCCCAGCGGGACCGGATCACCCACGACGACCAGCGAACCGTCGTCGGTGTAGGGAAGCAGGAAATCCTTGTCAGCAAAAACCGCATCGGCTTCGCCGTTCTTGACGGCCGCGATGGTTTCGTCGCCGGTCGCGAATTCCAGCAGGGTGGCGCCGGTTTCTGCAACGTGACCCGCCTGGATGGTGCCGGTTTGAGCCGCCACGACGGCGCCTTCGAGGTCGATATCACCTTCGGGCGCGAGGTAGATCGAGTCGGTCGGCGGATAGTAATCCTGGGTGAAGTCGATGACTTCGTCGCGCTCGTCGGTGATCGACATGCCCGCCATGATGGTGTCGTAGTTGCCGGAAACCAGGTTGGGGATGATCGAATCCCAATCATTGGTGACCCAGGTGCAGGTCAGTTCGGCGCGGGTGCAGAGCTCATCGCCAAGCTCGCGTTCGAAACCGGCGACTTCACCGTTGTCGTCGATGAAGTTGTACGGAGGGTATGCGCCCTCGGTGCCCATGCGGATGGTGTCCTGCGCCAGCGCGCCGCCGGCGGTCAGCGCCAGAAGGGCAGTGCTGAGGATGAGTTTGTTCATGAAATTTCTCCCGTTTCTTCAGTTTGGGCGGGTTGATCCCACCCGGATTGGCCCCCGTTTCGGAGGGCGAAAGGTTGTCAGGCAGTTTGCGTCGCGCTGAGAAATTGTTGCAGGCGCTCGGTCTTGGGGTTGCCGAAAATCTCGGACGGGGGGCCTTCCTCTATCAGGTTCCCCTGATGCAGAAAGACCACCTTGTCCGACACGTCCGCGGCAAGGCGCATGTCGTGGGTGACCAGCAGCATGGTGCGACCTTCGGCTGCCAGGGCCTTGATTACCTTGACGACTTCCTGCTCAAGCTCCGGATCCAGTGCCGAGGTCGGTTCGTCGAAAAGCAGGGCCTCGGGTTCCATGCAGAGGGCACGGGCGATGGCGGCGCGTTGCTGTTGACCCCCCGAAAGCTGGGCAGGCCAGGCATCGGCCTTGTCCGCGATGCCGACCTTGTCCAGATAGGCGCGGGCCTTGGGTTCGACCTCGGCACGGTCACGGCCCAGCACGGTCAGAGGGGCCTCCATCACGTTTTGCAGGATGGTCATGTGCGACCACAGGTTGAACTGCTGAAACACCATCGACAGGTTCGTGCGGATGCGCAGCACCTGGCGGGCGTTGCCCGGACGGCGCATTCCGCCATGGCCCTTCCAATGGACGGCTTCCCCCTTGAACAGGATTTCACCCTGCTGACTGTCTTCCAGAAGGTTGGCACAGCGCAGCAAGGTGGATTTGCCCGACCCCGACGAACCGATGAGGGAAATCACATCGCCACGCTGGGCACGCAGGGACACACCCTTGAGGACTTCCAGGGCGCCGTAGGCTTTGTGCAGATCGCGGATCTCTAGGACTGATGGGGTCTGGCTCACGTCAGGGTGCATTTCCGGTTTTGCTTTCGCGAGAGTAGGGCGCAGAATCGGGCGGAAATCAACAGCTTCGCGACCGCTTTGCAATCTGACTTGACGTTAGCGGGCCGTCGGTGGGACCGGCGGCAGAGGAATGGCGAAATATTCGGCGTCGGGGATCGCCACCAGCCGTTGAAACCCGATCAATGTGCGTTCGGCGGGCGAAAGCACGGAAATCGCGGCAGAAAGTGCCGTTCGCAGCGGCGCGGGATCGCGCCCGAGGGCCGTGATCAGGGGCAGGGCGGGCGTGGGCTGCGTACGGGCGATCACCCGCAGGGACCCGGCGAAGGGCTCGAAAGCCTCAAGCAGGTGCCATGTCAGCCGATCAAGCGCGGCCGCGTCGGCACCCCCGTCCGCCACGGCACGGGCCGAGGCGGCGTGACTGCCCGTCGGCAGCAGTGGGCCGAGGGGGATGTCATGCAGCGCGGCATGGGCGGCAAGCGCGGCCCAGCCCGATTGCGAGCCGGCCTCGTTATAAGCGAAACGCAGGCCAGCCAGGTCGGCAAAGCTGCGCGCAGGGGCATCGCGGTGCACCACGATCAGGCTGTGATACTGGCCGGGCGGCAAGCCGGGAAGGCCGGGGTCGGGCGTGCCGATCAGGGTGACGCGATCCTTGAGGCGTGAGCGAAAAGGCAGGCCGCAGGTTTGCGCAATCAGCAGGTCAGGGTTCTGCCAGGTGTGCCAAAGGTCACTGTCGCGCGTCACCTTGGCGGGACCATAGCCCAGGGCGTTACGGGTTGCCTGCCACAGCCGATCATAGACGGGCGCGGTTTCGGGACGATCGTACATCTGAAAAGAGACAATCATTCCAGTATGTTGTACCTTTTCTGCGGGGCTGGTACGGGGGCAGATGGCGGGATCATGTCACAGGGGCGCGGCGCCGCAGGTTCACGGTGCGGTGCCCTGCGCGGTCTGGCGGGCGCGCGCGCTGTCGGGGTCCGAGATGCCCAGCAGGTTGCTGACAAGACGCAGCACCGCGTCTTCTTCGGCCTCGCGTTCGCCGTCGACCAGAACGACCTTCCACAGTTCCTCGACCACGGCCAGGCGGTTTTCGTAGGGAATGGCCTCCTTGATCGCGCGGGTAAAGCGCACGGTGTCGGGGGCCTGGGTTTCAAGCGTTTCGGCATCTTGCAGCAGCGCCTCGCATTCCGGCACGGACAGGGCATAGCGCTGCGACAAGATGCGCGCGATCATCGCCCGCTCGGCCTTGTCATAGATGCCATCCGATCGCGCCACGCGCACCAGAAGGGCAGAAAGCGCCAGCCGGGCATCCCCGTCGTCAAGGGGATCGGGCTGTGGCGCGATGAGGCGGTTGAGGAAATCTGCAAACATGTAAAGGTATATAGGCGGCGCACGCCGCGCCGCCAATGCAGAAGATACGTCAGCCGTTCACGTATTTGCGCCTGACCGGTTTTGCGCCTGACCGATCAGGACCGTGAAATCGTGCCGTGTAACAGGCCGCCAAGCCGTGAAATGTGCGCGTGATCCCCGAATGTTCGATTGGGTCAGTATTTCGAGGGAACGTAAAGGTCGGGTGGCAGGACCGCGCGTTCGTAATCGCCGTTATAGACGCGGCTGGGCAAGACGACCTCTTCGTGAGGGACATCGGCATAGGGGAACAGCGTCAGCAGGTGGTCCATGCAATTCAGGCGCGCGCGCTTCTTGTCGTTGCCGGGAACGATGTACCACGGTGCCTCTTCGATGTTGGTGCGCGCAAACATCTCTTCCTTGGCCTTCGTATAATCCTCCCAGCGGACGCGGCTTTGCAGGTCCATCGGAGAGAGTTTCCATTGCTTCAGGGGGTCGTGTATGCGCATCAGAAAGCGCATCTGCTGTTCCTCGTCCGTGATCGAGAACCAGTATTTCACCACCCGGATACCGGAACGCACGAGCATCCGTTCAAACTCGGGAACGTCGTCAAAGAACTGATTTACCTGAGAGTCGGTGGCAAAGCCCATCACCCGTTCCACCCCGGCGCGGTTGTACCATGAGCGGTCGAACAAGACGATCTCGCCCCCGGCGGGCAGGTGCGGCACATAGCGTTGGAAATACCACTGGGTTTTTTCGCGGTCCGAGGGCGCGGGCAGGGCGACGGTGCGCACGACGCGGGGATTAAGCCGCTGCGCAATGCGCTTGATCACGCCGCCCTTGCCGGCACTGTCGCGCCCCTCGAAGATCACCACGACCTTTTCGCGATGATGCACGACCCAATCCTGAAGCTTGATCAGTTCGGCCTGCAAGCGCAGGAGATTGCGAAAGTAATCCGCGCTTGGCAGCGATGGCGGATGGGCCTTGTTGTAGATCTCGCGGATCTTCATCGACAGGATGGCATCTTCCAGCTCGATCTCGAAGTCCTCGTCCAGGGTATCGCGCAGCTCGGCCTCGAGCCAGTCTTCGGAGGGGGCGTAATCGTCGTCGGGCATGAAGGCTCCTTCGGGTTGGCAAGGGCGTGCAAAAGCGGGCGCGCGCGGCGGCGCGCAACACGTCGGATCCGGTGTATCGCATCGGCATGTAACGGTTTTATGCCAGCCTAGACTGACAGGGGGCGGGAGTGGAAGCCATGCAGTTTCGTCAAACCCGTCATGTTGTCACCTAAAATTTCAATAATCACCTTTCGGGCGCATCTTTGTTGCGTTAGGCCCGCCGAACCCGGCGGCCGGGCCTGCCAGAGCGCCTTTTTACCCCGTGCGCCAGCCCCCTGACCGCAGCCGAAATCAACCGGACGAATAACATGACACAGACCTCTCAGACCGCCGCGATGCCGGCGGCAGCCACGACGCCATTGAACAAGCCCAGCCGCGTGCTGCTGGCCAGTTTGATTGGCACCACCATTGAATTCTTTGACTTTTACGTCTACGCGACCGCCGCCGTTCTGGTGTTTCCCAGCCTGTTCTTTCCGGGAGAGGACGCCACCACGGCGCTGCTGGCAAGTTTCGCGACCTTTTCCATTGCCTTTTTCGCGCGACCGCTGGGTGCCGTGGTCTTTGGCCACTTCGGCGACCGGGTCGGGCGCAAGGTGACGCTGGTCGCGGCGTTGCTGACGATGGGCATTTCCACCGTCGTCATCGGGTTGCTGCCGACCTATGCCAGTATCGGCGTGGCGGCCCCGGCGCTGTTGGCGTTGTGCCGTTTTGGCCAGGGCTTTGGCCTGGGGGGCGAATGGGGCGGCGCGGTGTTGATCGCGACGGAAAACGCCCCCGAGGGCAAGAAGAGCTGGTACGGCATGTTCCCGCAACTGGGCGCGCCGCTGGGCCTGTTCCTGTCGTCGGGGTTGTTCACCCTGCTGCTGACGTTCATGAGCCGCGACGACCTGCTGGCCTGGGGATGGCGTATCCCGTTCCTGGGGTCGATCCTGTTGATCGTGATCGGCCTTTGGGTACGTCTGTCGCTGGCGGAAACGACCGCGTTCCAGAAGGCCATCGACAAGGAAGAGCGCGTTTCGGTGCCGTTTGTCGAAGTTTTCCGCACCCACAAGCGCAGCCTGTTCTTGGGCACGTTCGTGGCGTTGGCGACCTTTGTGCTGTTCTACATTGGGTCGGCTTACCTGTTGAGCTACAACGTAAAAGTGCTTGAGATGTCGCTGACCGAGGCGCTGCATGTACAGCTGTGGGGCGCGGTCGTCTTTGGCGTGTTCATCCCGCTGGCGGGCAAGCTGGCAGACCGGATCAGCCGCTATACGCTGCTGGTCTGGGTGACCATCGGAATTGGCGCATTTTCCTTTGCGCTGGACCCGCTGTTGTCGGGCAGCCTGGCGGGCGTCTATGGTTTTGTCACCGTGGGGATGATGCTGATGGGGATCACCTATGGCGTGATCGGCGCGGCGCTGGCGGCCCCGTTCCCGACGGCAGTGCGCTATACCGGATCGTCGCTGGCGTTCAACTTTGCCGGGATCGTCGGCGCGTCGCTGGCGCCTTATATCGCGACCTACCTGCAAGCGAGCTATGGCATGGCCTACGTGGGATACTACATGTTGATCGCCTCGGGGATCACGCTGCTGTGCGTGCTGGCGATGGGCCGCGACAAGGTCTGATACCTTGCGCCAGGCCGGATGCGAAAGGGCCGCCCGATGGGCGGCCCTTTTTGCATGTGAACGATGGGTAAACCCGGCGCGCCCCCCGTGTCGGTGTGCTGACCCGGCGCGGCCCCCCGCACACCAGTGTTAACAGGGAAAACCGGCCAAATCGCAACGTCGGTATCCGAACGGTATCGGTACGGTATCTGAGCGGTGTTTGGCAGCGGTGGTATGGCATGGTTAACGCACCGACCGCCGCGCACGGCGGGACGGGGCAGGGCGGGAGAGGCCCGCAAAGGCGGGGGCGAACATGCGGAATTTGCGGCAAGGCAGAAGTTGCGGCAGGGCGCAGAGTGGGGCGGGCCGCCGGCTGGTGCATCGCCCTGACAGTGACCGGTTGGGCGGGTGAGGGTGCCGAGCCGCCCGCCCGCCCGGCACCCTGCGCAGAATGTGGCAGTGTGAGGATCAGGCCGGAACAGAGCGTTCCGGCACGGACAGGTGGTAGAGGAAGGTGGATTGCCCGAAGTCGCGGCGCGCCTTGGCCTGCAATTGCATCGGCACGATGTCATCGAGGATGAGAGAGCCGAAACCGCGCGTTCCGGTGGTGGTGGGGGTCCCGGTCAGGCCGCCTTCGCGCCATTCGAGGTCATAGCCGGTGGGGCCGAGGCGGGACCACTGGACATTCAGACGCCCGCCGGGGGTCTTGAGTGCACCGTACTTGACGGAGTTGGTGGTCAGCTCGTGGATCGCCAGCGTCAGGATCTGTGCTTCGTTCGGGTTGAGGGCGATATCGGCCCCCACCAGGGTGATCTGGTCGCCGTCCAGTTCGAAGTAGTCGGACAATTGCCGCGAGACGATCTTTTCGATGGTCATGCGGTTCCAGTTGGTGCCGGTCAGGTAGGAATGCGTGCGTGACAGCGCCTGTACCCGGCCATCGAACTTGGTCAGGAAATCGGTCAGGTTGTCCGAGGTGCCGGCGGTGCGGCGCGCAATGACCGACACCAGCCCGAGGATATTGCCGACGCGATGCTGGAGTTCGGCTGCGATGGCATCTTTCAGCGTCTCGGCCTTGACCTGCTGGGTGATGTCCTGGGCGTTCTGGATCATGCAGAGCACGGTGCCATCGCTGTCCTTGACCGGCGTATGATGGCAGGTCCACCAGACCTCGCGCGTTTTTTCACGGCCATCGGCGTCGAGCACCGGGTGTCCGTCGGCGTCGACGACCGGCAGCGAGTAGGGCACCTTGACCAGCGTGTTCTCTTCGCCGTTCAGCGCCCGACGAAAGGCGTCTTGAAACCGTTCCAGCCGCTCTCCGGTTTCGGGGAAGGCGTCAAAGACGTATTGACCGACCAGATCGTCGAGGGTTCGTTCGACGGTGGCCAGATAACGCCCGGTCGCGGTAACAATGCGCATGTCCTGATCCAGCACAAGGCAAGGGGCAGGGAGGTTCTTGAAAAGCAGATCGTACTTCAAATCGTCCGTGGGTCGAATAACGGTCACCTTGTGACTGGCCCCGCAGGGCGCGGCCCCTCACTATAAGGGGTCTGACATTTACGAATGTTAACGGGTCAGGGGCGATGTGGCGACTGAAATTTCGCTGTCTGAGGAGTAACCTTGTGGACCCCATGGTCAGTACCCCATGGTGAGTGCAGGCAGGCGCATATCCCGCCGCAGGCGCGCGGGGCGGGGGCGGTCGCATGGGCCGCGGCACCGAACGGATTGGCGCGTGGCGGGCGGCGTTGGATGGCGGTATCGCTGGCGCGGATCAGGTAACGAAATTCATGATGGCCAGAACAATGACGATGAGACCGATGAGGTAGATGATCGAGTTCATGACAAATTTCCGTTTCGACTGAGCCTGTTTCGACGGGACCGTTGAAAGGCGGGATACTGGTATGCCCGTGATCCTGATGGGCGGTTGCGATAGCGGAGCGGTGATGCGCGAACCCAAGGGGGGGCAGGCGCATACATCGCGTTTGCTGCACATTATGTGGAGCGGGAGGCGACAAAAACCAAGAGTTGAGTTTATAACGCAACGTCTCTTGTCTGGGTTGCCGGGTGCGGTGCGGAGGAGAATTCAGAGAATTCAGGGGGAAGCGGTTTCGCGAACGACCGGGGCGCGGGACAGGTGCCAGATACAGCAGAACCGGCAATTGCGCAGGGAGGGACGCAGTGCCGGTTCTGGTGTGGGCCTGAAGGCCCGCAAATCTTTTGTCCGACCGCTCAGCGCCCGTCAGGGCAGGGCCGTGGGGGCCCGTGCGGTCTGTCGACCTTGATCAGAGCACGAAGCCGACGATTGCAAGGACGATGACAACCAGGCCGACGAGGTAGATGATCGAGTTCATAACTGCTCTCCTAAGTTTGCTTTGACGGGAGTGGGGGGCATCCCCGCTCTGTCGTTGTGTCAGTCATTCAACGAGGGTCGGGGCCGTTCAGTTCCACGCGTCCGTCACCAAAACGTGAAAAAGCCCCGACCAGCGGGTCGGGGCCTTGAGCTTCGGGACAGTTTTCGGCCCGCCGGGTCAGGAAAATCAGGCGATTGCCGGATCAGACCAGACGCGAGACATCCTTGGCGGCGCGCACGAAATCCTTGAACAGGGGGTGTGGGGCGAAGGGTTTCGATTTCAGTTCGGGGTGAAACTGAACGCCGATGAACCAGGGGTGGTCGTCTATCTCGACGATCTCGGGGAGTTTGCCATCGGGGGACATGCCCGAGAAGGTCAGCCCGCAGGTTTCCAGCTGCTCGCGATATTTCACGTCGACCTCATAGCGGTGACGGTGGCGTTCCTCGATCGCGGTGTTGCCATAGATCTCGGCCACCCTGGAGCCGTCTTTCAGTGTCGCGTCGTAGGACCCGAGGCGCATGGTGCCGCCCTTGTCATCGCCAACCTTGCGTTTGACGGCGTGGTTGCCCTGCACCCATTCCTTGAGGTGGTAGACGACGGGTTCAAAGCGTTTCTGCCCCGCCTCGTGGTCGAATTCCTCGGACCCTGCGGTTTCGATATGGGCAAGGTTGCGGGCGGCCTCGATCACCGCCATCTGCATGCCGAGGCAGATCCCGAGATAGGGGATCTTGCGGGTGCGGGCGAATTCGGCCGCCTTGATCTTGCCCTCGGTGCCGCGTTCGCCAAAACCGCCGGGAACCAGGATGGCATGGAAGCCTTCGAGGTGGTCCGCCGCATCCGCGTGATCGAAGATTTCGGCATCGACCCATTCGACATTGACCTTGATCCGGTTGGCCATGCCGCCGTGGATAAGCGCCTCCTTGATCGACTTGTACGCGTCTTCAAGCTGCGTGTACTTGCCGACGATGGCGATATTGACCGCCCCGTCGGTGTGATAGATGCGGTCCTGCACGTCCTGCCAGATGGTCAGGTCCGGCTTGGGCGCGGGGGAAATCTGGAAGGCATCCAGAACCGCCTGATCGAGGCCCTCGCGGTGATAGGCCAGCGGTGCCTCGTAGATCGACTTCAGGTCATAGGCGGCGACGACGGCCTCTTTGCGGACATTGCAGAAGAGCGCGATCTTTTCGCGTTCCTTTTCCGGGATCGGCTGTTCGGAACGGCAGACCAGGATATCGGGCGCGATGCCGATGCTCTGCAATTCCTTGACCGAGTGCTGGGTCGGCTTTGTCTTCAGCTCGCCGCTGGCCGCCAGGTAGGGCAGCAGCGTCAGGTGCATGAAGATGCATTCGCCGCGGGGGCGGTCGTGGGAAAACTGGCGGATCGCCTCAAAGAAGGGCAGGCCCTCGATGTCGCCGACGGTGCCGCCGATCTCGCAAAGCATGAAATCGACCTCGTCATCCCCGACGTGCAGGAAATCCTTGATCTCGTTGGTGACGTGGGGGACGACCTGGATGGTCTTGCCGAGGTAGTCGCCGCGGCGTTCCTTTTCCAGCACGTTGGAATAGACCCGGCCGGAGGAAATGGAATCGGTCATGCGGGCCGCGACGCCGGTGAAGCGTTCGTAATGGCCGAGGTCGAGATCGGTTTCCGCGCCATCGTCGGTGACGAAGACCTCGCCATGCTCAAAAGGCGACATCGTGCCCGGATCGACGTTGAGGTAGGGGTCGAGCTTGCGCAGGCGGACGGAAAAGCCGCGGGCCTGAAGCAGGGCGCCAAGGGCTGCGGATGCCAAGCCTTTACCCAGGGACGACACGACGCCGCCCGTGATGAAGATATACCGTGCCAT
The DNA here is from genome assembly GCF_003575965.1 of Pseudooceanicola sediminis. Lineage (GTDB taxonomy): Bacteria > Pseudomonadota > Alphaproteobacteria > Rhodobacterales > Rhodobacteraceae > Pseudooceanicola > Pseudooceanicola sediminis. Next base: position 131,801 of record NZ_QWJJ01000014.1, read on the forward strand.
GGATCAGGCTCCCGTGAGTGGTCGGCGCGAAAGCGCAAATAACAATGCCCAAAGCGGCCAATCAGGCCGCAGCATCACGGGATTTGACCGATAACAGATTCGGAGCGATCCGGCAATGGCTCCGCAAGATGCTGCCCTTGGGGGGTGGGCTTCCCTCAAGGTGTTGTAGGTATATGGTTTTGCCGGAAGGGCGGCCGAGCGCGCGCCCCGGATGGTGGAAGCAAGAGCAATGGCCGACGGCCCGGTGATCCGGGCCGTGCCTTTTCCGCTTGTGTCGGGACCGCTTAGTCGGCGGAGGGTGTCAGGTTGCCCGAGTCCGAGCTGCCCGCGGGGGGCGGCAGGAGAGAGCCGCTCTCGGGGGTGTCGACGGGGGCGGTTTCGCTGGGGGCGGGCACGCTGACCGGGCCGAGCCGGTCGAGAACCGATGCCCCGGAGGATTTTTCCGCCGCGATGATGGTCAGGGCCAGCGAGGTGCAGATGAACAGGCCCGCAACGATCCAGGTGAACTTGGCCAGCGCCGTTGCCGCCGCCCGACCCGAGATCGCGCCGCCACCGCCGCCGCCGCCCATGCCGAGGCCACCGCCTTCGGAGCGTTGCAGCAGGACCACGCCGATCAGCGCGAGCGCCAGGATCAGGTGGATGATGAGGACGACGTTTTCCATCTTGGACCTATACGAACTTGTGCGGCTGCTTGGCGCAGGATGGGCGGTTTCTAAGACAGCTTGGCACAGGTCGCAAGCCGAAAGGGCGCACAGCGGCGTCGCGTGACAGGCGCGCGGGCCTGAGGGCCGCCCGGTATGGCGCCCGAGATGGCAACGGCTGGTCGCAAAAAGACCGTGAAACCGGTCCGTGTCGGCCCGATTGCCCCGAGATTGTGGTTTCGCATGGTTGTGCCCTTCGATATACGGGCGCGGGTTTCCCTGCCATGTCACACCGCCACCGGCGGCGTTTTCAGGCGGGGCATGAGATACAGACCAATACCGACCAGAACCGAAAGGACCGGATATGGCCAATGTCGTCGTTGTCGGCGCCCAGTGGGGCGACGAGGGGAAAGGCAAGATCGTGGATTGGCTCAGCGAACGGGCTGATGTCATCGCGCGCTTTCAGGGCGGCCATAATGCGGGCCATACCCTTGTCATCGACGGCAAGGTGTACAAGCTGAACGCGCTGCCCTCAGGCGTCGTGCGCGGCGGCAAGCTGTCGGTGATCGGCAATGGCGTCGTGCTGGACCCCTGGCACCTGGTCAGCGAGATCGCCAAGATCCGCGAACAGGGCGTCGAAATCACGCCCGAGACGCTGATGATCGCGGAGAACACGCCGCTGATCCTGCCGATCCACGGAGAGCTGGACCGCGCCCGCGAAGACGCCGCCAGCAAGGGCACCAAGATCGGCACCACAGGTCGTGGCATCGGCCCGGCCTATGAGGACAAGGTCGGCCGCCGGTCCGTCCGCGTTGCCGATCTGGCGGATGACAAGACGCTGGAAACCCGCGTCGACCGCGCGCTGGAGCACCACAATGCGCTGCGCCGGGGCCTGGGCATCGACGAGGTCGACCGCGATGCGCTGCTGGCGCGGCTGAAAGAGATCGCGCCCGAGATCCTGAGCTATGCCGCGCCGGTCTGGAAGGTGCTGAACGAAAAGCGCAAGGCGGGCAAGCGGATCCTGTTCGAGGGGGCGCAGGGCGCGCTGCTGGACATCGACTTTGGCACCTATCCCTTTGTCACGTCGTCGAACGTGATCGCAGGGCAGGCGGCGACAGGGGTCGGCATGGGGCCGGGCGCGATCGATTTCGTGCTGGGCATCGTCAAGGCCTATACCACACGCGTAGGTGAAGGCCCGTTCCCGACCGAGCTGCTGGACGACGACGGCCAGCGGCTGGGCGAACGCGGGCATGAGTTCGGTACGGTCACGGGGCGCAAGCGCCGCTGTGGCTGGTTCGACGCGGCCCTGCTGCGTCAGACCTGCGCCACCTCGGGCATGAACGGCATCGCGCTGACCAAGCTGGACGTGCTGGACGGCTTCGAGACGCTGAAGATCTGCGTCGCCTATGACCTTGACGGCGAACGCCTCGATTACCTGCCGACGGCGGCCGAACTTCAGGCGCGCTGCACCCCGATCTACGAGGAGATGCCGGGCTGGAGCGAATCGACCGAGGGCGCGCGCAGCTGGGCAGAGCTGCCCGCGAACGCGATCAAGTACGTGCGCCGGGTCGAGGAACTGATCGACTGTCCGGTGGCCCTGCTCTCGACCAGCCCGGAACGGGAAGATACCATCCTGGTTACCGACCCCTTCGCGGATTGAGATGCCCCGGTGCAGGAGGGCGCTGCCCTCTTGCGCCCCTGGCGCAATTCACCCGGGATATTTGGGTACAGGGAAACATGGGAGAGGGACCGTTATGGCGCTGAGTTACAAGGCGCGCAGGCGCTGGTCGTTGATCATTCTGGTGATAGGTCTGCCGCTGTATATCGTCGCGGCAGTGACGATCATGGGAATGCTGGGGCGGCCGCCGATCTGGCTGGAACTGTTGATTTATATCGCGCTCGGCGTGATCTGGGCCGTGCCGTTCAAATTTGTCTTCAAGGGCATCGGCCAGGCGGATCCGGACGAGGAAAGCTGACGCGTCTCATGGCGCCCGATTGAACAAGTGCGCGCCATGACATGTTTCCCTGTGCAAAATATCCCCGCCGGAGGCTTCGGGACGCCCGCAAGATGCGCGCGTCCCGTATTCATTTGAGGTGGTTGCCTCAGCCGAGTTCCTGCATTCGCGCGAGGGCGGCCTTGAGCTTTTCCTCTTCGTCCTGCCGGGCGGCCAGGTTGGCGCGGGTTTCCTCGACGACCTCGTCCGGCGCGCTTTCGACGAACTTGGGGTTCTTGAGACGACCTGCCAAGCCGCCGATCTCCTTGGCGAGTTTGGCGAGGGATTTTTCCAGCCGGGCTTTTTCTTCTGCGACGTCGATGATTTCTGCCAGCGGTAGCCCGAACGTCGCGCCGTCGGCTGGGATGGTGATGGTGCCCTTGGGCATTTCGGTCACCGCTGTCAGCGTGTCGATCCGGGCCAGTTTCGTGATCAGCGTGACGTTGCGATCCCAGGCGCCCTGCGCCGTATCGTTCATGCCGGTCACGACCAGCGGCACCTGAAGGCCGGCGGGCACGTGCATCTGCGCGCGGGCCGAGCGGATGTCTTCGATCAGGGCGATGACCCAGTTCATCTCGGCGTCTGCGTCGGTGTCTATCAGGTCGGTCGTGTAGGTCGGCCAGTCTGCGTGCACCAGCATCTTGGCGCGCGCGGCTGTGGTGCCCCAAAGCTCTTCGGTGATGAAGGGCATGATGGGGTGCAGCATGATCAGGCATTGGTCGATCACCCAGCCCATGACCTTTTGCGTCTCGGCCCGTTCGGAGGCTTCGTCGAACAGCAGGGGTTTCGCGAGCTCGACGTACCAGTCGCAGACCTTGCCCCAGACGAAGGCATAGAGGCCGAGGGCGGCGTCGTTGAACTTGTAGGCTGCAAGTGCGGTATCCACCGTTTCGCGGATCCGGGCGGTTTCGCCGATGATCCACTTGTTCACGGTGGCGGTGGCGACAGGGATCTCGGGCGAGGGGGCGCCATGTTCGTAGACGCCGTTCATTTCGGCAAAACGGGTGGCGTTCCAGAGCTTGGTGCCGAAGTTGCGGTACCCCTTGATGCGTTCTTCCGACAGTTTCAGCACGCCGCCGATGGCCGCCATGGAGGCATTGGTCATGCGCAGCGCGTCGGCGCCGTATTCATCGACGATCTCGAGCGGGTCGATGACGTTGCCGGTGGTTTTCGACATCTTCTTGCCCTTCTCGTCGCGCACCAGCTGGTGCAGGTAGACGGTGTCGAAGGGGATGTTGTCGACGACGGCAAGCTGCATCATCATCATCCGGGCGACCCAGAAGAACAGGATGTCTTCGCCGGTGATCAGGGTCGAGGTCGGGAAATATTTCGAGGTGCTTTCGTCCCAGTTCGGCCAGCCGAGGGTGCCGATCGGCCAGAGGCCGGAGGAGAACCAGGTGTCGAGGACGTCGGGGTCGCGGGTCAGAACCTTGCCGGGGGCCTGGGCCTGAGCCTCGGCCTCGGAGGCGGCGCAGTATTGCTTGCCATCCTCGTCGAACCACACCGGGATCTGGTGACCCCACCAGAGCTGGCGCGAGATGCACCAGGGTTCGATGTTTTCGAGCCAGTGGAAATAGGTTTTCTCGCCCGACTCGGGCATGATCCTGGTGCGGCCGGAACGCACCGCGTCCAGCGCGGGTTCGACGATTTTCACGGTGTCGACGAACCACTGGTCGGTCAGCATCGGCTCGATCACCACCTTGGAGCGGTCGCCGAAGGGCTGCATGATCATCTTGGGTTCGACCAGCGGGACCAGCTGCAATTCCGGTTCCTCTCCGCCTTCTTCGGAGGCGATGGGGGGCACGGCGTTATGGCCGAGGCGTTCGTCGTTCTGCGGCACCATGACGGCGAGGCCGGCGGCGGTGATGTCATCGACCACCAGCTTGCGGGCCTCGTAGCGATCAAGGCCGCGGTATTTTTCGGGCACGAGGTTGAGGGCGTCGATTTCCATCTCGCTCGCCTCGGCCCCGGCGGCGATTTCGCGGGCACGGTGGACGCAGGTTTCGTAAGCCTCGCCATCGGCGCGCATCGCGCCACGGGTGTCGAGCAGGCGGTACATCGGCAGGTTTGCGCGTTTGGCGACCTGGTAGTCGTTGAAATCATGCGCGCCGGTGATCTTTACCGCCCCCGAGCCGAAGTCCATTTCGGGGTATTCATCCGTGACGATCGGGATCAGGCGGTCGCAGAGCGGCAGGTGCACCATCTTGCCGACGATGGGCGCATAGCGCGCGTCATCGGGGTGCACGGCGACGGCGCCGTCGCCCAGCATCGTTTCGGGCCGGGTGGTGGCGATCGAGATGTAATCGCGATCCTCGGAGAAGAGAACCTCGCCGTCCTCGTCCTTTTCGACATAGGTGTAGGTTTCGCCGCCGGCGAGCTTGTACTTGAAATGCCACATGAAACCGGGGGTCTCGGTGTTCTCGACCTCAAGATCCGAGATGGCGGTTTCAAAGTGGGGGTCCCAGTTGACCAGGCGCTTGCCGCGATAGATCAGGCCCTTGTTGTACATGTCGACAAAGACGCGGATCACCGCGTCGTGGAAGTTGGGCGAATTCTCGTGCCCGGTGCGGGGGTCACCATCGGCCCCGGCCATGGTGAAGGCGTTGCGCGACCAGTCGCAGGAGGAGCCGAGGCGTTTCAGCTGCTCGACGATGGTGCCGCCGTACTGGCCTTTCCATTCCCAGACCTTTTCCAGGAATTTCTCGCGCCCCATGTCGCGGCGGCCGGGCAGGCCCTGCGCGGCGAGCATTTTTTCGACCTGAAGCTGCGTGGCGATGCCGGCGTGGTCCTGCCCCGGTTGCCACAGGGTGTCGTGCCCCTGCATCCGGTGCCAGCGGGTCAGGATGTCCTGAAGCGTGTTGTTGAAGGCATGGCCGACGTGCAGGGCCCCGGTGACGTTGGGCGGCGGGATCATGACGCTGAAAGTTTCGGCACCCGGTTTCGCATTGGCCCCGGCCTTGAAGGCGCCAGAGGTTTCCCATGCGGCGTAGATGCGGCTTTCCGCCTCGGCGGCGTTGAACGTCTTTTCCATGGCCATGGTCGGTCTTTCCGTGTTCGCGGCCCGCGAGGGGCCGCCGTCTTTGACTTGAAAGCACCCGTGAAGCCGGGCCTTGCGATGAAATTGCCCGTACGCCGGGCCTTGCGCGAGGAAATAGCGAATTGGGGCGCAAAGGGGAAGAGGGGGCGCAGCGGCCCCCTGTCTGCCTTATATTGTGGCGCGCTGGCGGGTGTCGGGGGCTGATCTTGCAACGGTCAGGCTACGGTCGGGCCAGCTTCGGGCAACGATTGCACCGGCTTGGGACAAGGCGAAGTGAACCGGCCCCTCTGGACAGTGGCGGGTCAGGGGGTAGTGTCGCCCTGATGCGATACAGCGGCCATGCGCGCGGCGCGGCCAGATGCGAAACCAGGGGAGCACCAGTCATGGAAAAATTCGGACGCAGTCAGCCGGTGAAACGGGTCGAGGATGTACGGCTGGTGTCGGGCCGGGGCGGGTACGTGGATGATATCACCCCCGCAGGCGCGCTGTTCGCCTATCTTCTACGCTCGCCCGTGGCGCATGCGACGATCACCACGCTGAACCTTGAGGAGGCGCGGGCGGCCGAGGGTGTGCACCTGGTCGCGGGGATCGACGATCTGAAGGCCGCCGGGCTGACCGAGGGTCTGTCGGCGACGCTGGTGGCCACGCGGGACGGGGGCAAGGGGGCCAATCCGCGCTATCCGCTGTTGGCCGAGGGCAAGTTGCGCTTTGTCGGGGAAGCCGTCGCGCTGATCGTGGCGGAAAGCCTGACGGCGGCGCGTGACGCGGCCGAGATGATCGAACTGGACTACGATGACCTGGAGGTCGAGGTCGTGCCCGGCAGCGGCAATGCGGATCTGCATGACGATGTGCCGGGCAACCGCGGCGTGGATTACGTGCTGGGCGACGACGCTGCGCTGCAAGAGGCGCTGGCGGGGTCCGCGCATGTCGTGCGCACCGAGGTGACGGACAACCGGGTGATGGTCGTGGCGATGGAGCCGCGCGGCTGTTTCGCGGAATGGGACGGGGCGCGGATGCACCTGTCCTTTGGCGGTCAGGGGGTCTGGGGTCCGCGCACCGAACTGGCGCGTCTGCTGGATCTGCCGGTCGAGGACGTGCGCGTGACGCACCCCGATGTCGGTGGCGGATTCGGCATGAAGGCCAAGCTGTACCCGGAATATGCGCTTTGTGCCTTTGCCGCGCGCGCATTGGGCCGCCCGGTGCGCTGGATCGCGGATCGCACGGAATCGATGCTGAGCGACAACGGCGCACGGGATCTGGTGCACGAGGTCGCCATGGGTTTCGACGAAGACATGAAGATCACCGGCTATCACGTCAAGACGCGGTACAACCTCGGGGCGTTCAACTCAAACTTCGGGCAGATCATCCAGAGCCATCTGTTCGCGCGGGTCCTGACCGGGGTCTACGACATCAAGACGGCACTGCTGGAGGCGGAGGGGTACTATACCAACACCACGCCGACAGATGCCTATCGCGGCGCCGGGCGCCCCGAGGCGATCTATCTGCTGGAACGCACGATGGATTACGCCGCACGGGCGCTGAATGTCGATCCCTGGGATCTGCGGCGCAAGAACTTTATCGCCGCGGATGCGTTCCCTTACAGGACGGTTTCGGGCGAGTTGTACGATGTGGGCGATTTCAACGGTTTGCTGGACAAGGTCGCGATTTCGGCAGACCGTGACGGCTTTGCCGCGCGCCGCGCGGAGTCGGAAGCGGCAGGAAAATTGCGCGGCCTCGGACTTTGTTACTATATCGAAAGCATCCTCGGCGATCCTTCGGAAACGGCGAAAGTCGAATTCAATGCGGATGGCACGGTGAATATCTATGTCGGTACACAATCCAACGGACAGGGGCATGAAACGGTGTACGCCCGTTTCCTGGCCGATCAGACCGGTATCCCGATGGAGATGATCCGGGTCATCCAGGGCGACAGCGACCGCATCGCGACCGGCGGCGGCACCGGCGGGTCGCGATCCGTCACGACGCAGAGCAATGCGACGCTGGCCGTCGTCAAGACGCTGGTCGAGGTGTTTACGGGCTTTGTCGCCGAGAAGATGGGCGTCAAGGTCGAGGACGTCAGCTTTGATGACGAAAGTTTCCGCATCAAGGGCAGCAACGCCGCGCCAACCATGCTGGACGTCGCCGACATGGCGCGCGAAGCCGGGCGTCTAGAACTGCTGGTGCAGGAAGAAAAGGCGACGCTGCCCGGGCGGTCCTATCCCAACGGGGCCCATGTCGCCGAGGTCGAGGTCGACCCCGAGACCGGCGGCGTGACGCTGGAACGCTATACGGTCGTTGATGATTTCGGCAACATGATCAACCCGGTACTGGCCGAAGGTCAGGTGCATGGCGGTGTCGTTCAAGGGGTCGGTCAGGCCTTCATGGAAAACGTGACCTATGACGAGGACGGCCAGTTGCTGACAGCGTCGTTCATGGATTACGCGATGCCGCGCGCCAGCGACGTGCCGATGATCGGGTTCGATACCGCGCCCGTCCCCTCGACAGCCAACCCGATGGGGATGAAGGGCTGTGGCGAGGCCGGGACCGTCGGGTCGATGGCCGCAGCGGCAAACGCGGTGATGGATGCGCTGGCGACGCGCGGTGTGGGTCGGGCCGATATGCCCTTTACCCCCGCGCGCGTCTGGGCGCTGCTGCAAGAGGCGGACAGGGAAAATGCGGACCGGGCGGCTTAAACGGTTCCTTGCGAAGGCGCGGCCAGATTGGCTGCGCCGCACGAAACGGGTGCCTGCGCGCCCGCAACGCGGCAGTGTAAACCACGTGATCATCCTGGACGGCACCATGTCGTCACTGGATATCGGAGAAGAGACGAACGCCGGTCTGATCTACAAGCTGGTGGCCGAAAAGGCTGGTGCGGGCATGACCGTCTACTACGAGGCGGGCATCCAGTGGACGAGCTGGCGCAGCACCATGGATGTTTTGCTGGGACGCGGCATCAACCGCCAGATCCAGCGGGCCTATGGCCATCTCGCCTCGCGCTATCGTCCCGGTGACCGGATCTTTCTGTTCGGCTATTCGCGCGGCGCCTATGCGGCGCGGTCCCTGGCCGGGGTGATCGACCGGATCGGGCTGTTGCGCGCGCCCCAGGCGACCGAGCGCAATGTGCGGCAGGCCTACCGGCTGTATCAGGAGTGTTACGACCAGACGCTGATCGACCGGTTTGCCAGCGGATATTGCCACCCCTCGGTCGAGATCGAGATGATCGGCGCTTTTGATACGGTGAAATCGCTGGGCCTGCGGTTGCCGTTCCTGTGGCGGCTGGCCGAGAACAAGCATGGCTTTCACAATCACGCGCTGTCGGCCTGCGTCAAATCGGGGTTTCACGCGCTGGCGCTGGAGGAAACGCGCCAGGTCTATGCCCCGGTGATGTGGGAAAGCGATCCGGACTGGGCCGGTCGACTGGAACAGGTCTGGTTCGCGGGCACGCACGGCGATGTGGGGGGACAGTTGGGCGGGTTCGAGGCCGCGCGACCGCTGGCCAACATCCCGCTGGTCTGGATGCTGGGGCAGGCCGAGATGCGCAAGCTGCCGCTGCCGGTCGGGTGGCGCGACCGGTTCGTGATGGATGTCGACGCGCCCTCGGTCGGGCAGTGGCGGGGCATTTCCAAGCTGTTCCTGCTGCGCAAGCCCCGCCACGTGGGCACGGACCCGTCGGAGCGGCTGCACGACAGTGCCATCGCCCGAGGCGCCTATCCGACACAGGGGCAATTGGCCTGAGCAGGGCAAGCGCAGGGCCTGAACAGGGCCAGCGCATTGCCAGCGCAGGGCCATATCAAATGAAGAGAAAATGAGAGGTCGGAGCGCCCTGGCGCGCGGCCTGAGCTAAGAACAGGCGCGCCGAGGTACGGCATGACCGGCCAGCAGGAACAGGGCAGCAGGAACAGGCCCGGTGCCGCGCCTTGCCGAAGAAACCCCAGCGGGCGCGGCGCCAGGGCGCGCGACCGTCAGCGTTGCTGCATGACGATGCAGGTGGTGGAGCCGGTGGCATACAGGCGGCCATCACTGTCGCGGATCTCGCCCACGGCAACCCCTGTCGAGCGGCCGACATGCTGGGCGGTGCCGGTGGCCGTGACCTCGGTGCCCAGGGGGATCGGGCGGATGACGTTCACCTTGTATTCAAGCGTCGTGTAATGGGTGTCGGCAGGCAGCTTGCTGAGAATTGCGCAGGCCATGCAACTGTCGAGAATCGCGCCGTACCAGCCACCATGGACTGTACCGATGGGGTTGGTGAACCCTTCGAGCGGCGTGCCGGCAAAGGTGACAACGCCGTCCTCGACCGCGACGGCCTTGAAATTCAGCGTGGCAGAGATGGCGGGGGCGCGGCCTTTGCCTGCGATCATGGCACGCAGCAATTCCAGCCCGCTGAGCGGTTTTTCTGTCGTTTCGGTCATCGATGATCCTCCCTGCGGGGAAGGCTATTCCCGCAGGGTGAAATCGGCAACCGCAATGCGGACTTTTTACGCCACGTTTTCGAACCGCGCCTGCGGCGTCACGCCAAGGGCATGGCAGACATCGCGCGTCAGCTCAGGCTTGTTCAGCGTGTAGAAATGCAGGTTCTCGACGCCTTCGGACAGCAGACGATCGCACATTTCGGTGCACAGCGCGGTCGCCAGAAGATCGGCGCGACCGTCGCGGTCGGCCTTTTCAAACGCGTCGACCAGCGTGTCGGGGAAATGCGCGCCGCATCCGGCGGCAAACTTGCGCATGCCCTTCCAGTTCTCGATCGGCATGATGCCGGGGACGACGGGCTTGTCGATCCCCGCGCGGGCGCAGTCATCGCGAAAGCGCAGGAAGGTTTCGGTTTCAAAGAAGAACTGGGTGATCGCCTCGTCCGCACCGGCCTGGAACTTGCGCTTGAGCCAGGCCACATCGGCGGCTGTGTCGGGGGATTCGGGGTGCGGTTCGGGGTAGGCCCCGACGCGGATGGTGAACTTGCCCTTGTCGGCCAGCGCCTCGACCAGCTCAACCGAATTGGCAAAGCCGCCGGGGTGAACGGAAAAGGCGCCCGCGCCCTTGGGGGGATCGCCGCGCAGGGCGACCAGTTCGGTCACCCCGGCCGCGGCAAAGCTGTCGGCCACCGCAAGGGTTTCTTCGCGCGTGGCGTTGACACAGGTCAGATGCGCGGCGGTGTTCAGGCCCATGTGCTTGTGCAATGTCGCCACGGCATCGCGGGTCAGGTCGCGCGTGGTGCCGCCCGCGCCGTAGGTTACGGAAACGAAGCGCGGGGCGAGGGGGGAGAGAACCTGCACGGTATCCCAGAGCTTGAACGAAGCCTCGAGGTTCTTCGGCGGGAAAAATTCAAAGGAAACGGCGGGAACGGTCATTGGAACAGCCTCATGTCAGTTGATCTCTTGTCGCAAAGGCGCTGACATGAGACAACTTCATAATATTCACGATCTTCATGAGTCCGAGACGATATGCATATCGAGCTTCGCCACCTGCGCACGATCCGTGCGATTCACGAGGCAGGCGGTCTGGCCAAGGCCGCCGACCTGTTGCGCATCACGCAAAGCGCCTTGAGCCACCAGATCAAGGGGTTGGAAGACCAGGTCGGGATGGAGCTGTTCGGGCGGCGCACCAAGCCGATGCGCCTGTCCGCTGCCGGATTGCGCCTGTTGCGGGTGGCCGAGCGGGTGCTGCCCGAGATCGAGGCGCTGGAGGTGGAATTCGACAACCTGCGCGACGGCAGCGCGGGGCGGCTGCACATCGCCATCGAGTGCCACGCCTGTTTCGAATGGCTGCTGCCGGTGCTGGAACTGTTCCGCCACACCTGGGCCGATGTCGATGTCGATATCCGCCCCGGCCTGGCCTTTACCGCCATCGAGGCGCTGGAGCGCGAGACGGTGGACGTGGTGATCACCTCGGATCCCGAGGATATTCCGGGGATCACCTTCGCGCCGTTGTTCGATTATTCGCCGGTCTTCGTGGCGGCGGCGGGGCATCCGCTGGCCGATAAACCCTTTGTGGAACCACAAGATTTCCTGGGCGAGACGCTACTGACCTATCCGGTGGAGCGCAGCCGCCTTGACGTGTTCTCGATGTTGCTGGAGCCTGCGGGGATCGAGCCTGCGGCGATCCGCAGGGTCGAGCTGACCGAGGTGATCCTGTTGCTGGTGGCCTCGGGGCGGGGGGTGACGGTGCTGCCCGACTGGGTGCTGCGAGAGGTGAAATATCATTCCGACTACATCACCAAGCCGATCACCGAAAAGGGGCTGACGCGGCGCATGTTCGCGGCCTGTCGCGCCGAGGATACGGCCAAGCCGTTCATGGCGCATTTCACCCGGCTGGCGCGGACCGAAGCGGTCAAGTTGCAACGCGGACGACAGGCTGTCGCCGTCGCGCCGCCACCGCTGTTGACAGCGACGGCAGGGCGGGGCCAAACCACGCCCTAGCGCCCCTTGGCAAGCGGGGCCTTGCGGTCTATACGCGCAACTTCGGATCAAGGAGCCGCCCCAACATGCCCTTTAGTGCCAACCTCAACATCATGCTCAAGGCCGCCCGCAAGGCTGGCCGCAGCCTTGTGAAGGACTTCCGCGAAGTCGAGAACCTTCAGGTTTCGATGAAGGGGGCAGGCGATTTCGTCAGCCGCGCCGATCTCGCGGCGGAAAAGATCCTCAAGGAGGAACTGATGGGGGCCCGCCCGACCTATGGCTGGCTGGCCGAGGAAGGTGGCGAGGAACCCGGTGAAGATCCGACACGGCGCTGGATCGTCGATCCGTTGGACGGCACGACGAACTTTTTGCACGGTCTGCCCCATTGGGCGGTGTCGATCGGCCTGGAGCACAAGGGCCAGATCATCGCCGGCGTGGTCTATGACGCCGCGAAGGACGAGATGTTCCTGGCCGAGAAGGGCGAAGGTGCCTGGATGAACGAGAGCCGCATTCGCGCCTCGGGCCGGATCAAGATGATCGAGTCGATCTATGCGACAGGCCTGCCCTTTGCCGGACGTGCCGATCTGCCGGCGACCCTGCAGGATCTGGCACGGCTGCTGCCGGCCTGTGCCGGTGTGCGCCGCTGGGGCGCGGCATCGCTGGACATGGCCTATGTCGCGGCGGGTCGCTATGACGGGTTCTGGGAGCGCCGCCTGAAGCCATGGGACATGGCCGCGGGCATCGTCATCGTGCGGGAGGCGGGTGGGTTCATCCAGCCGCTGAACCCCGAGGGCGACATCCTGGCCGATGGCGAAGTGATCTGTGCCAACGAGCCGCTGTTCGACAAGTTTTCCAAGATCATCCGCAACAGCTGAGCCTTTGCCCGCCATGGCGAGGTTGCCTCCGGCGGGGGTATTTGAGGCCAGATGAGAGAGCCCGGTCGCGCGATATGCGCGGCCGTTTCGCGTTTGTGGTCGTGGGATGTGGTGGGGGCTGGTCTGTGGTCCTGCTTGCTGCGGTCTTGTTTGCGTCAGTCCTGCCGGCGTTGGTCCTGCTTGTTACGGGGGACGCAGGGGATGTGGCTGCGGGATACTCGATAGGCTGCGTCGGGATGTGGCGGCTTGCCGTGATGGCGGCTCCAGAACCTTGGCCCGCCGCGCCGCACGAACAGGGGCAGGGTGAGTACCAGGCCGAGGAGGAAGCCGCCGGCATGTGCCCAGTAGGCGACGCCGCCTGTCGTCGGGTCGGAGCCTAGTCCATTGAAGAGTTGCAGCGCGAACCACAGCCCCAGCATGATCCAGGCCGGAACCGTGATACTGCGGAAGAAGACGAGCAGGATCACCAGGATATCGACCCGAGCGCGGGGGAACAGCAAGAGGTAGCCACCGAGGACGCCGGCGATGGCGCCCGAGGCTCCGACGGTGGGAACCGTGGAGGCGGGGGCGGCGAGAGCCTGGGCAAGGCCTGCGCCCACGCCTGCGGCGAGATAGAAGCCGAGAAACCCGAGGTGGCCCATCTCATCTTCGAGGTTGTCACCGAAAATCCACAGAAAGAGCATGTTTCCGGCCAGGTGCAGCATCCCGCCGTGCAGGAACATCGACGTGATCAGTGTCAGCGGCGCCTCACCGGCCGTGATGTTCGCCGGGATCATCGCATGGCGGGCAAAGATGGTCTGGATGCTGCGCGGGTCCTGAAACGGGCCGACATAGTAAAAGAACACCAGAATATTGAGGAAAATCAGCGCGTAGGTGACCAGGGGGCGGCCAAGGGAGGGGTTGTGATCGCGCAGGGGGAACATCGCGCGACGCTGGGGGCAAAGACGCGCGAGGTCAAGCGGCTTTGGGGACGGTTTCGGGCCGTCTTTACACGGCGGGTTTTGCGGCTATGGTCCGGTGGCTTGTCCCTGGCGGGCCGCATGCGGTGCGCCAGGGACAAGCGGTGGCCCGCACGAGCAATATCTCTGGTCGGCAGGTAGGTAATTGGTGGGAGTGGTTCTTCGGGCCGTTCTCGGCCTACTCGGACAAGTTCATCGCGCTCGACATTCCGGGGCCGACGCGGCGCATCCTGATCGCCTTGCAGGGCGGGCAGGTGCGCCTGGGCGAGATCTTCCTCGGCACCAGTTTCCCGATTGGCGCGGCCCAGGTGGGCAGCACCGAAGGGCGCTCGATCAGCGGCAGCCGCTACAGCTTCAACGACTATGGCAGTCTGACCCTGGCCAAGGGCCCGACGCGGGTCGAGATGGATTATCGCGTCGTCGCCTCGAAGAGCCTCTGGGACCAGACCAAGCCCGAGCTGGATCGCAACTCCGGCTCGCTGGTGGCGGCCATCGGCTCCACCACGCGCGCCTCCAGCGTGCAGTTCGGCATCCTCGGCCCCGTCAAGTGGGGCGAGGACCTGCCGGATGAGTACGAATATTCCTTCACCATCACAGGAGTGGCCTGATGCCCGTTCCCGAGTTTACCCCCTTCACCGGCCTTTTGCCCTCCGAAGGCGATCCCGCCACCTTTCCGCCGCGTGCACAGGCGCTGTTTGAATGGTTTACGGTCACCGGCGCGCCGCTGATATTCTTGGGGCGGCTGGCGGTGCGGGGCTGCGCTATTCCAACACGCCCGCCTATCCGATGGCGGTTCATGCCAGCAACAAGCTGATCGTCGGGGCGACACCCTCCAGCGTCATTACCTCGAATGCCAAGGTCGCGCTGGCCGAGATCCATGACGTCCTGTTCACCGACGCAGAGGTCGCGCAGGCCTATCAGCAGATCAAGGGGATCATGGCCGAAGAGGGGGTCTCAGTCTGAGACCCCCTGACCTCACATCGCGTCGAAGTCGCGGGAGTCATATTCCTCCCCCTGAAACGGCCGATATTGCCATGCGCCCTTGTGCCAGCGTCGCATCCGCTTCGTGCCGAACCACGACATGTGCGGATGCCATTCTGAATAAGATTGTGAACGTTTGGCCTGCCACCTGGCCATCAGACGGCGGATCACGCGGCGTCAGAGTGTGACTGAGGTGTGTCCGATTGGGAGACAGCGTGCCCCCTCATGTCAAGCGCGCGTCTGATCGTGAATTTTGGCATTATATTCTCCCCTTGGGCCGCAACATCACAGTTTGTCACTGAACTGTCACTAGAAAATTCTTCCTTCGGTTGAAATCGGGGGAGAAGCAGAACGCAATCACGGGTGGCAGGAAGCCCGATCCCGCCACGGGTCCCGCTCGCACCAGTGGGCGACGTCATGGCTGTCAGGTCTCTTGCTCTCCATGCCGGTGTGCAGTCCCGGCCTGCGGATTGGCAGACCTATACGGAGGTCGCCGCGCGACCCGCGTATCACTTCACCGGTGAGGATGGCGCAAGCCTTACCGCCCAGACACTCAGCAGACACTTGGGGGCATGTGCATGTCAGATCAGCAGAGGCTGGAACGGATCGAACAGACGCTCGACAAGCTGTCTGACGTGGTGGTCCAGCAGGCCCGGATGCAGGAACAGCTGGTGACGCTGTTCAAGCGGATGGAGCGCTATGACCGGGACCAGGGCCTGCTGGCCCGCAAGCATGAGCAAGAGCAGGCGCTCCTGACGGAGAAAGTGGTGCTGCTGGAACGTCTCAGCATCGGACGCGGGATCTTCTTTCGTGCGCTCGACAAGGCGATCTGGCTGATCGCGGGCTGTCTGGTCGCGGCGGCAGCGACGCTTCTGGACCGACCGCCCTGATACACCCGGCCCGCGCAACACCCTGACCCAAGGCCCCGGAAACTCCGGGGCCTTTTGCTTTGAAGGAGACAGAAATGCGGAAGAACTATCAGCTTATCCAATCCTGGATCGGCCTGTCGGAGGGGGGCTATGTGCATCATCCCGACGATCCTGGCGGCGCGACGAATCTACGAGTTCTCGATCGAGACGCATGTCCCGGCCGACCACATGCTCCGGGCGGTGAACCGGTTTGTCGATCTGGCCGGGATCCGGAAGCATCTGGCACCGTTTTACAGCTCCACCGGGCGACCGTCGGTTGACCCCGAGCTGATGATCCGGATGCTGCTGGTTGGCTACATCATGGGTATCCGTTCGGAACGTCGGCTTTGCGAAGAGGTCCATCTTAACCTCGCCTACCGTTGGTTCTGCCGCCTCGATCTGACCGACCCGGTGCCAGACCATTCGAGCTTCTCCAAGAACCGGCACGGCCGCTTCCGTGACAGCGATCTGCTGCGCCATCTGTTCGAGACGGTGGTTGCCCGCTGCATCGCGGAGGGATTGGCAAGCGGCCAGCGATTTGCGGCAGACGCCAGCATCATTCAAGCAGACGCGAACCGGCAGAACTCGACACAAAAGGCGGATTGGAAACCGGACAAGATCGATCCCGAGGAAGCGCCGCGGGCGGTAAGGGAATACCTGGCAACGCTCGATGATGCGGCGTTCGGCGCGGCCAGCCCGGTCGAGCCGAAGTTCACCTCGCATTCCGATCCTGCGTCGCAATGGAGCGGGGCACGGGGTGGTCCAGCCTATTTCGCCTATTCCACCAATTACTTGATCGATACCGACAGCGGCGTGATCCTCGTCGTGGAGGCCACACGCTCGATCCGCCAGGCCGAGGTTGGATCGGTGCGGACGATGATCGATCGTGTGAGCGATACCTTCGCCCTACAACCAGAACGCCTGATCGCCGACACTGCCTACGGCACGGGTGAGATGCTGGACTGGCTGGATCGTCAACGCGGGATCGCGCCTCATATCCCGGTGTTTGACAAGTCGGCGCGCCGAGATGGAACATTCGAACGTGCTGACTTCACCTACGATGCCGAGCAGGACACCTACACCTGTCCGGGCGGCAAAGTACTGAAGCAAAACCGCCGGGCCTTCAGGACGGCCAGAGAGCAGAAGCCTGACGAGAATGGGATGCTGCGCTACCGGGCCATCAAGGCCGACTGCGATGTCTGCGAACTGAAAACACGCTGCTGCCCGAAGGCGCCTGCACGCAAGGTGCTCCGGTCGATCTACGAGCCATCCCGCGATCGGGCCCGTGCGATCGCTCAGACCACGGAATACGCGATATCCTGCAAACTGAGGAAGAAGGTTGAGATGCTGTTCGCCCTTCTGAAGCGGATCCTGGGCTGAACCGTCTTCGATTGCGTGGCCCTCTCGGCGCGCGCGACGACTTCCACCTCGCAGCCACCGCCCAGAACCTCCGGAAGCTCGCAAAGCTCCTGCCGCCACCACAAACCGCGTGCTGACCGGGGACAGATCTGGACGCGCTTAATCTCGCAAAACAATCAACGGGGATGCTGGGGCGAGTTTTTCAACGAAATAAGCCCTGAACGAACCCAAGGCACCAGACGCCGACTTGCGATAGCTGACCTTCGCTGCGCGGGTCGCGAACTAGTAAGATGCGGGACGAAGTGTGAATTCGCTGCGGCTGAGCCAATGGCTGCTTTCAGAGTTCCTTCGTTCAGAAGCGGCCTAAGACAGCGAGGCCGCCCAGCCCAAAAAATCCTCAAAGAGGAAACGAACGCCCTCGTCTGGAATTACCCAGTCGCCCTTCGACTCTTTAAACCATAGTGAGCCTAGATCAGTCTCGTTGTTTGCTAAGAGTTTCTCGCAGTATGTGACTAATTCCCGCACTGCTTGATCACCGTATCGCATGGCGAAACTCTCATAGAGCTCCCTGCGCCCGTGCGGGGTGTCGGCCCAACCAGGATGAACGACATCAAGGTCCTGATGAAATTGCAGGGTGAAGTCATAGAATGATTGTGGGGGCTTCATATCAGTCAACCCTCGGATATGATGTGACAATGACAAAACCGTCTGGCATTTCAGGTGCGTGCCGAATGAACGTTCCGACATCAAAGGTCCGACGCACCCGGACCGGTGAGGAAGTCCTTTGAGTTATCTTGTAAGCCTCTGTTCCTGTAACGGAATTGAATGTGCTTGTAACAAACGCATCTGGAAGCTCCCCACGTGCAACAGCGTTTACGATTTCAGAGTTCTGAGCAAGATTGGAATTCGTAAGCTTTTGGGCCGCTTCAAGGGATGGAAACGTCCCGTGCCGCCAACGATAAAGGCTAAAGAAAAGCGTTCTCCCGCGCGGGGTGCTAACCGATCCGATTAGGAAGGCTTCACTTTTTCCGACATGCAGGGCAATGGTGTGACCACCGCCCGCCTCATGGACTGAAAGGTCTTGTGAAGGAATGCTGCCATCGGAACCGGCTAGAATTACGTTGCTTTGAGGTGCTGGCGCAATCGGTTCCGCATAACATCTACAGTTATGCGCTTCGCCAGGATGCCCGCTCGCCGGGGGATCATCCCAACGAAACACTAGGTCGTCATATTCTGCATGACTATCGCGCACCTTGGCATCGTCCTGCGAGCGCCAAATATACCTCTCAATGCCAAGGTCTTCTTGCCGGAGCGGATTGATCAGCCCGGCGAAGGCCCGCAAAAGGCGTTCTTCCATAGCCATTCGAAGCGGTCGAAGCCGTTGCGGGTGATTTTGATATTCGCTGAATATGCTCTCAAGCCGCGCGTCCCATGCGTTTAGCGCTTCCACCTTTGCATCGGACACATCTCGCAAATCGGATGCCGAAACAGTTGGCACTGTGTCAGGCGGCGTCAGCGTGCTCAGCAGCATCAGGGTGTTTTCGGAAATCGCCTGATCGAGGCTTTCGCTGAAATCGGCCCGTAAAGCTGAATAGTTTGGGAAAGTCGATTTGAGCGATAGCCCCGCGCGGCGACCAACGATGCGGCCATCGCGCCGTGCGAGAACATAATAGCCGTTGCCGCCGTGTCTAAGGAAGTCGCTGAAACTGTGTTGCATGAAACCTCCCGGCAAGTGTGGAACAGGTTCTATTCACAATTGGTAAAGAAAGCCCAACATCACCGTTCGCAACGCTCTAGAGGAAAGCAACTCACTCCGCTCGCGTCAGAACCGGACATTCATGCGTTTCGCAGCATCGGTTACTCGGGCTCAAAGCCGCTGACGTTGCCTCCAGGAGCTAATCCAGTTTGAGATAGACTCTGGCCCCACCGAAAGGACCAGAGATGAAACGCAGCAGATTTACCGAAGAC
>NZ_QWJJ01000053.1 GCF_003575965.1 Pseudooceanicola sediminis
CCGGGCTGTCCGCCGCCAGGCCAAGCCGCGCGGCGATTGCCGCCGCCTCGCCTGCAAGCGCCGCACGCGCTGCCTCCGCGGCCTCCAGATCGGCGCGCCGCCGCGTGGCGCGATGCTCCGCCTGGTGCACCTGTTGCGCCAGGTTCGCCAGATGCAGCCGCGCCTCGGCCGAGGCCGCATGACGCGCGCGCAGCCCGTCATCGGTGTGCATCAGTGCGGCGAACCGCGCGGCGCTTTCGGCCTCCAGCATGGCGACATGCTCCGACCAGGCGGTATCGCGGGCCGCCCGGCTTTGCGCAATGGCGTCATCCGTTACCGTCCCGCCCCCGGCCTGCACCGCGCCATGGGCCGACCCGGCCTCGGCCAGCGCCTCTTCCGCGTCCTTCAACTGGTTCTGCGCCTCTTCGACACGGGTTGCCGCACGCAGCGTCCGCTGGGCAAGGTCGGCCAGCAGGGCGTCTTCGGGCAACCCCGCAAGCGCCAGGTCGCGCCATCCTTCAGGCAGACCCGCCGCCGCCCGTGCGGCCAGGCCCGCCGCCCGCTCCGCCTCGGTCTGCCGCGCATCGGGGTCAGAGGGGTCGCGCTGCACGGCCATCAACGCGTCGCGCAGCGCCTCCAGCCCGCGCGGCACCGCCACCTCGGGGCCCAGTGCCGCCTGCGCCTCCTGCCGCGACCGGTCCAGGTCGTCGATCTGGCGCGCGGCGTC
>NZ_QWJJ01000015.1 GCF_003575965.1 Pseudooceanicola sediminis
GTTCGCCTCGGAGCCGGAGTTGTTGTAGTAGACCCTTGAAAGGCCTGGCATTTTCTCGATCAACCGCTTGGCGAACAGGGCCCCGGGGATCGAGCCCGCCGAGCCTGCGAAGTAGTTCAGCTTGACCAGCTGTTCACGCACCGCATCGGCGATGCTTTCGCGCCCGTACCCGACGTTCACCGTCCACACCCCGCCCGACACGCCATCGAGATAGCGCGTGCCCGTCGCGTCCCAGACGTGAATGCCCTTGCCCTCGACGATAACCCTAGGATCTGTGGTCTCATAGGGTTTGTGCTGCGACATGTGGTGCCATACATGGGCGCGGTCGGCCTCGATGATGCCCGAAATGTCGTTTTCGTTGAGTGCGCCGTCCATGGTGTGTCCCCTGATTTGCAGCGAAATTCAGGTAAGCCTAGGCGGCGCTTGCGGCTTTGGCAATCGGGGGTGGCGCCGCAGCACGGCGCTGCCTAGTCTGGGGCGAAACGCGCGCAGAAACCGGCACGGTATCCGAACGGTATCGTGACGGTATCACGTCGGTACTGCGCCGCAGCATTTTCACGGAGCCGCTTTGCCATGGACACTGTCAATCGCACCTTTCTGACCGAGCTGTTCGAGGCGGCCGTCGCCGCCGCCGACCCCGCCGAGGCATTGCGGGGCCACCTGCCGGAGAAACCCGCCGGGCGCACGATCGTGATCGGCGCAGGCAAGGGCGCGGCACAGCTGGCGGCGGCGTTCGAGGAGGCGTGGGAAGACCCTGTCGAGGGGATCGTGGTGACACGCTATGGCTACGCGGTGCCCTGCCGGCACTTGGAGGTGATCGAGGCGGCGCATCCGGTGCCGGATCAGGCGGGGGCAGAGGCCACGCAGAAGGTGCTGGCGCTGCTGGACGGGCTGAGCGCGGACGACCTGGTGGTGGCGCTGATCACGGGGGGCGGGTCGGCCCTGCTGGCGGCCCCGCCAGAGGGGCTGACACTGGAGGACGAACAGGGGCTGAACCGCGCCTTGCTGGCCAGCGGCGCGCCCATCGGTGCGATGAACGCCGTGCGCAAGCAGGTCAGCCGGGTCAAGGGCGGGCGGCTGGCGGCGGCAGCGGCCCCCGCGCGCGTGGTCAGCCTGATCGTGTCGGATGTGCCGGGCGATGCCCCATCCGAGGTGGCGTCGGGTCCGACGGTTCCGAGCCGGACAGGCCGCGCCGAGGCAATGGCGGCGATCCGCACCTACGGCATCGCGGTGCCGGAACGGGTGCGGAGCTTTCTTGAAACGGCGCCTGAGGATGCGCCAGCGCCGGACGACGATATCTTTGCCCATAACGAGGTGCGGGTCATCGCCAGCGCCGCGAGGTCGCTGGAGGCGGCCGGGGCGCTGGCAGAGATCAGGGGTATTCCGGCGGTGATCCTGTCGGACGCGATGGAGGGCGAGGCGCGTGAGGTGGCGCGGGTACAGGCGGCCATCGCGCGCGAGGTGCTGCGCCGCGACCGCCCCTTTCCCAAACCGGTTCTGATCCTGTCGGGCGGCGAAACGACGGTGACCCTGCGTGGCAAGGGCCGGGGCGGGCGCAACAGCGAGTTCCTGCTGTCCTTCGCACTGGAAATGGAGGGCTGGCAGGGGGTCGCGGCGATTGCGGCGGATACCGACGGCATCGACGGATCCGAAAACAATGCCGGGGCCTTTGCCGATGGGAACAGCACCGCCGAGATGCGCGCGGCGGGGGTCGATCCGGCCGAGGCGCTGGCGGGCAACGATGCCTACACCGCCTTTGAGGCGGCAGAGCTGATCTTCGCGCCCGGTCCGACCGGGACCAATGTGAACGATTTCCGGGCGATCCTGCTGCGCTAGGAGGATCGGCGTTTGAGGGACAAAACGCGCGCGGACTCTGCCGGGCTTTCGGGGTAGGCGGGATGAGACGATAGCAAGGCGCCGCGGGCCTGACACGGGCAAGGGCGCGGCACCAAGAGGCAGGCGACGGAATGGACGGCAAGACCGATGCGGGCGGCGGACCCAAGACGCCCGAGGCGACAGAGTTTGGCGGCGGCATCGCGCTGCCCTTGCTGGTGGCGGCGACGCTGTTCATGCAGAACCTCGATGCCTCGGTCATCACGCCGGCGATCCCCGACATGGCGGCGGGGTTCGGTGTGGCGCCGGTGGATCTGAACATCGGGGTCAGCACCTACATGATGACGGTGGGGATCTTTATCCCCGCCTCTGGCTGGCTGGCACAGCGGTTCGGCGCGCGACCGGTTTTCCTGCTGTCGATCCTGATCTTCACGCTTGCCTCGGCGCTATGCGGGATGAGCCACACCCTGCCGCAGTTTGTCGCCGCGCGCATTCTTCAGGGGCTGGGCGGTGCGATGATGGTGCCCGTGGGGCGGCTGGTGGTGTTGCAGATGACACCCAAGGACCGGCTGATGAGCGCGATTGCCTTGCTGACATGGCCGGGATTGGTCGCGCCGGTTCTGGGGCCGCCGGTGGGCGGGCTGATCATCGACAACGTCAGCTGGCACTGGATCTTCTGGCTGAACCTGCCGCTGGGGGCGCTGGCGCTGCTGGTGGCGCTGCGCATCGTGCCGCAGGTGGCGCGCCAGCCGGACAAACCGTTCGATCTGCCGGGGTTCATCCTGCTGGGGGCGGCGGTGTTCTGTCTGCTGTTTGCCGCCGACATGCTGAGCGGGGACGAGGTGAACTGGCTGCTGGAGGCGGTTCTGGCGGGTGCGGGCCTGATGCTGCTGGCCTTGGGCTTGCGCCACATCCGGCGGGTCGAACAACCGGTGCTGCGGCTGGAGGCGATGCAGATCCCGACGTTCCGGGTGACGATCCTGGGCGGGACGCTGTTCCGCCTCGGGATCAACGCGGTGCCGTTTCTCATCCCGCTGATGTTCCAGCTTGCCTTCGGCTGGAGCGCCTTTCGCGCCGGGCTGATGCTGATGGCGGTGTTCCTGGGCAATATCCTGTTGAAACCCTTTACCTCGTGGATCCTGCGCAGATGGGGGTTCCGGCGGGTGCTGGTGGTCAATGGCGTGCTGAACGCGGGCACCATTCTGGCCATGGTGCTGATCGGCCCGACATGGCCCTTTGCGGTGCTGATCGGGCTGCTGGTGGTGGCGGGGATGACGCGGTCGATGCAGTTCACGGCGCTGAACACCATCGCCTTTGCCGATGTCGAACAGGCCGGGATGAGCGATGCCAACACGCTGTTCTACACGGTCGTGCAACTGTCGCGCGGTGTCGGGATTGCCCTTGGCGCGATCGGCTGGCGGTTGGGTGAGGTGCTGTTCCCCGAGGCAGGCGAGGTCGCGGCGTTCCGCTTCGCCTTTGCCATCGTCGGGGTGATTTCGCTGCTGTCGGTGGTGGATTGCTGGCGGCTGGCGGGCAATGCGGGTGATGTCGTGTCCCGTGGCAGTCGCAGGCGCGCCTAGGTCGTCAGCATCCGCAAGCCCTGCGTCACATCCGAGCGTACCGCCAGGCGCAGGCCGGGTTCATCGCCGGCCTTGAGCGCGGCGATGATGTGGCGGTGGAAATGCGGCGCCTCGTTGCGGCGCATCTTGCCATAGAGCTTGCGCATCGTCGGGCCGAGTTGCAGCCAGACGGTTTCGGCCATGGCCAGCATCGCCGGGGCCTGGGCGCGCAGGTAGAGCGTGCGGTGAAATTCCAGGTTGGTGCGGATGTAGCCGACCGAATCATGATTCTCGACCATGGAGGAGATGGTGCCGTTGATCGCTTGCAGCCGGTCGATCAGCGCCATGTGGGCGCGGGGAAGGGCGCGCGAGGCCAGCTCGACCTCGATCAGGGAGCGCAGGGCGGCCAGTTCCTCGATCCGTTCATTCGACAGGTCAGGCGTGGCGACACGCCCGGAGGAGGACAGCGACAGCGCCCCTTCGGCGACAAGACGGCGCACGGCCTCGCGTGCGGGGGTCATCGAGACGCCGAATTCCTTGCCGATGCCGCGCAGGGTCAGGGAGAACCCCGGCTCGATCTCTCCGTGCATGATGCGCGTGCGCAATCCGCGGTAGGTGCGGTCATGGGCCGAGGGCGAGGGATCGGGGCGGGTGTTGATCAGCATGAAGGCGATGTGATCACAAAATGCGGTTGCGTCAAGGGTGCATGATTTCGCGGTCGGCAGGCGTCAGCCGTCAAAGCGGTAGCGGTGCAGGTCGGCACCATTGCGGCGCAGCCAGATGCGGGGCGGGCGGTAGTCGCCGTAAAGCCGCTGCACGACGTTCCAGAAGTCCTGCGAATGGTTCATCTCGGCCAGGTGCGCCACCTCATGTGCCGCTACGTATTGAAGAATTTCCGGCGCGGCCAGGATGAGACGCCAGGAATACATCAGCGCACCATCCTGCGTGCAGGACCCCCAGCGGGACCGCGTGTCGCGCAGTGTCAGCCGGGAATAGGGCAGGCCGAGCTGCGCCGAATAGTGATCGGAGGCGGCGGCAAGCCGGTCGCGGGCAAGGGCGCGCAGGTATCCCGACAGGCGTGCGGGAACGCGATCCGGATCGCCCGGCACCTCGATCCGGTCCGGCAGCAGGCGCACCGAGCGCCCCGTGCCGGCTGTGATCACACGCGTGATCCCTTCGACCGGAAGGGACGCACCGGTCAGGGGCACGACATCTTGGCTGCGCGCAGAGAGGTGTCGGCGCAGCCAATCTTCCTTTTCGGCAGCGAAATCCAGCGCGGCGCGGTCCGGCAGATGGCTGGGCAGGGTCAGCGTCACGCGGCCGTCCAGCGACGACACGCGCAACGAGATCCGGCGCGCGCGCGCCGAGCGGCGCAGAATAAGCGGCACCGGGGGGTTGCCCGGCAGGACGTGCTGGCCCATATGCTCTCCCGTTACGTTTGCGGTAAGTGGCGTCAAAAGGTTTTGACACCCCCCGGTCGTTATGGCAGGTGGCGCAGATCGTGGACAAGAGATGTCAGCCAAAAGGGGAACCCAAATGCCCAAGGAAGAATGGGGCACCAAGCGTGTCTGCCCGACCACAGGCAAACGGTTCTATGATCTGAACCAAAACCCTGCAATCAGCCCCTACACCGGCGAAGTCGTGACGCTCGACACCGGCAAGAGCCGGATGATCGCAGCCGACAACGAAGACGCCGTGACCAAGAAAGCCGCCGCCGCCACCAAGGCAGAGGCCGATGACGACGTTCTGGACGATGATGATGTCGATGTCGATCTGGGCGATGATGTCCTGGAAGACGACGACGACGATGATAACGTCTCGCTTGACGATATCGCGGACGTCGCAAACGACGACGACGACTGAGCGAAAGCAAGGTCGGATCTGTGGTGCCAGAGGGGTGCTGCAAAGACTTCGCCGGGGGCGCGATTTTTCGCTTGATCCCGCCCCGGGCTTCCCATAGATAGCGCCGCACAGGGTCGAATGACCTTGTAGAATGGGGCCTTAGCTCAGCTGGGAGAGCGCCTGCATGGCATGCAGGAGGTCAGCGGTTCGATCCCGCTAGGCTCCACCATTCTACCTTCATATTACCGACAAGCGACGCGCCGGCCCTGGATGTGGGTGGTTGCGCGATTTCGCATGTCTGGTGCCGTTTATCCCTGATATTTCCGCCGCTCGTGGCCTGTGGTGCTTAGTCTGCCCGCGTGGGCGGTTGGCGTGGTGCGCCTGTTACCGGGTGCGCCTGTCGAGGTGACACGGGGCAGAGACGTCTTGCGGGGCGGTGGCGGACCCTCCCCCCCCGGCGCACGGGATTCGGGCCAGGGCAGCCGGACTACCTGCTGGCCAGGAACGCCCCGATCCGCTGGGCCATCTGGGGGGTGGCAGGGGTGTAGACCATCATCGTCAGGTCAGGTCGCCCCTTGACCGAAAACGATGAGAAGTCGAGTTCGATGGGGCCGATCTCTGCGTGATGAATACGCTTGATCCCTTCGCTATGGCCGCCCACTTCGTTCTCGCTCCACAGGGTCGCGAATTCCGCGCTCATCTCGCAAAGCTCCTCGACCAGCTGACTGACTTCGGCGCTGGCACCCGCGCGCGCGACGTCGGCCCGAAACGATCCGACCAGCGACCGCGCAACATGTAGCCAGTCCTGCTGGGCGACCTTGGTCCGGGAGTCGGTAAAGATCAGCCGCATGATATTGCGCTGCTTTGGCGAAAGCTCGGCATAATCCTTGAGAAGCAAGACCGCGGCCTGATTCCACGCGATAACATCCCAGGTGGCCGAGATGATCATCGCGGGGCTGTGGGGGATGGCGTCTAGAACCGCCTGAAGCCGCGGGGTAATGACGGTTTCGGGCTGATAGTGGGCACCGCCGGGCGGATGCCCGAAGGCGAGGATATGCAGGTGTTCGCGTTCGGGTTCGGTCAGCATCAGGCCGGTCGCGATCCGTTCCAGCACGTCCGCCGACGGCGCGCCGCCGCGCCCCTGTTCCAGCCACGTATACCACGTCGGGCTGATATTGGCACGCTGGGCGACCTCTTCCCGGCGCAGACCGGGCGTGCGGCGGCGGCCCCCGGCAAGCCCGAAGACCGCCGGGTCAAGGCGCATCCTGCGGTCGCGCAAAAACGTACCGAGGGGGTTGTCGGTGGGGGGTATCGGCATCCTGTTGCTTTTTATACCAGTATAAGGTCACTACTTTAATAGGATAAAGTTTAGCGCGACATGACTCTTCGAACA
The DNA here is from genome assembly GCF_003575965.1 of Pseudooceanicola sediminis. Taxonomy (GTDB): domain Bacteria; phylum Pseudomonadota; class Alphaproteobacteria; order Rhodobacterales; family Rhodobacteraceae; genus Pseudooceanicola; species Pseudooceanicola sediminis. Next base: position 6,628 of record NZ_QWJJ01000015.1, read on the forward strand.
ACAACGGAGAGTGAAGATGCGTATATTCCTGACAGGGGCGACCGGGTTCATCGGGTCACGGATTCTGCCCGAGCTGCGCGCGCGGGGGCATGAGGTCGTGGGGATGACACGATCCGAGGCCGGCGCGGCGGCGTTGGTGGCCGCCGGTGCCGATGTGCATCGTGCCAGCCTGGAGGACCTGCCCGCGATCGTGGCCGGCGTTGCCGACGCGGATGCGGTCATCCACACTGCCTTTGACCATGATTTTTCCAATTTCGTCGAGAATTGCGAAAAGGATCGCCGTGTGATCCGGGCCCTTGGTTCTGCGTTGAAGGGGTCCGATCGGCGATTGATGATCACCTCGGGGACGGGCATGGGCGATGCCGGGGACGGCCGGCCTGCGACCGAGGCCGTGTTCAGCCAGAGCCATCCCAACCCGCGCATCGCGTCGGAACAGGCGGCTGCGCGGTTGCTGGACGAGGGGGTGAACGTTGCGGTGATGCGTCTGCCGCAGGTGCATGACACCGTCCGTCAGGGTCTGATTTCGCCCTATATCGATATCGCGCGGGCAAAGGGCGTCGTGGGATATGTTGGTGCGGGCGACAATCGGTGGCCGGCGGCACATGTCACCGATGTGGCGGCGCTTTACGCGCTTGCCTTCGACAAGGGCGATGCCGGGGTCCGCTATCACGCGGTGGCGGAGCAGGGGATTTCGGTGAGGTCGATCGCCGAGGTTGTGGGGCGGGGCCTCGGGATGCCGGTTGTGTCCGTGCCCGAGGCGGACGTCGCGGCGCACTTTGGCTGGTTCGCGGGGTTTGTCGGACTGGACATGCCCGCCAGCAGCGCCGCGACCCGCGCGCAAATAGGCTGGTTGCCGACCGGGCCGGACCTGCTGACAGACCTGGAAAACATGGACTATGCCGTGCCCTCGGCGCAGTGATTTTCCTTGTCCGCGAGGCGCGTGTGCTTGCCGGGGGCGTCGTGTCGGTCGCCCCCGGCCTGTGGGGCGCCCTTGGCGTTTGGGATGTGGCTGATGTGCTGAATCGTGCTATTCCAAGGGGCGCCACCGATCGCATGAGGCCCGGCGCTGTCGGGAAGACGTACAGGTGGCGGGCGGGCCTTGGCGGGACGGGGTTCGCGTCCGGGTGCGAGCAGCCGTGTGGAAAGCGCGAAGGGGTCACTTATCATGGAAGCAGGGTCGGAGCGTCGTTTGGCCGCCTGTCATTGCAGGGCGGTGCAGTTCGAGGTGCAGTTGACGGACGGGCTCAGGACAATACGCCGCTGTTCGTGCTCCTATTGCCGTATGAGAGGCGCGATTGCCGTGTCTGCGCCGCTGGATGGGCTGACATTCCTGGCGGGAGAGGACAAGCTGAGCCTGTACCAATTCAACACGAAGGCGGCGAAGCATTTTTTCTGTTCGATCTGCGGGATTTACACCCATCACCAGAGACGCTCCGATCCGACGCAGTTCGGGATCAACGTGTCCTGCCTTGAGGGCGTGAGCCCGTTCGATTTTCCCGAGGTCATCGTGAACGATGGCGTCAATCACCCATCGGATATGCCCTCGGCACCGCGGGTGGCAGGTGTCCTGCGCTTTAGCGAAAATTGATATGGCCGGCCCGGCGACAGGGCGCGCGCTGTTGGGGCAACAGGCGACCGGCAGGGCCGTGACCGGTCCTGATTTCGGTCCTGGGCGCAGGGCCGCCCGCTGCGATGTGCCCTTCTTCGGGATGCCGCGTCGGCGGACGGGCATGGCAAGGGGCATGTTCTGCAAGCGAGAAGGAATGATTGAGAAAGTCTTAATCGAATCTTAAGCAGTGATGAAGACACTCGACTCGTCAGGTTTTCCATGCAGACTTGGCCAACGCTGTCGGAAGGGAGGCCGTGCTGTCGCGTTCCCCGACCGAATATCCGTGAACCGCCAGGTTTGGCACTGCGGATGCGCTGCATGGTACTGGTTACGATTTTCCGGGGGAGAGCCCCCGAGCGGGAGTAAGGATGCGTCGGAGATGTTTCCGAAAGGCGGATGACGGCATGTGCAGCGGCGCAATGACCGCTGGTGGTGTCATTTTCGCCCCCGGCGTATCGCGATTGCATCGGGGCCGAACTGGCGTGGCCGGAGTGCGCCGATGATCCGTATCGACAATAGCGAACAGATCGAAAAACTGACCGGCAACCTGCCGGACCTTATGAATGCGCTCAGCACCGCCGCGACGCTGGCCGAAACGGTGACGGGCGCGCGCACGATCGTGCTGCACCTGTGTTCGGGGTTGTTGCCCGATGTCGAAGTGACCGACTGCATTTCGGGCGACCCCGAGGACGTGGCGGCGCTGCGCAAGATGACCAACGCGCTGACCGACCGGTACGAGCCGCTGGGCCGCATGGCACGACAGGACCCAGATGCGCAAAGCTATGCCGTCTGCCAACTGGGCGAAACGCAGACGCGGTCCGGGATCGGGCGGGCGCTGTTTCTGCGGACAGGCGAATGTATCGGCGCCGTCGGGATCGGCCTGCCGGAAAACGGCAGCGATGCCCCGCCGCCCGCATTGGATCAGGTGGCGGCGAATTTCGAATTTCTGCTGGATGGCTGGTGGGCGCGTTTCGCGCTGGAACAGGATCTGTCGGACAGCCGCAAACGAGCGCTGCGGCTGCAACGGATTTCCGAGACGGACCCGCTTACAGGGCTTGAGAACACCTCGACCTTCGAGGGGAAGGTGCGCGAACGGCTGACCGATCCGGACCAGCCTTCGGCGTTCATCCTGATCGATATCGATCATTTCAAGATGGTGAACGATCTGTACGGCCACCAGTTCGGGGACACCTACCTGAAGACCGTGTCAAAGGCGATCTACGATTCATTCCAGTCGGGGTCGGTCGTGGGGCGTCTGGGCGGGGACGAGTTCGGGGTGCTGACCGATCTGCCGAAGCTGGGGGACAGTTACCTGCGGTCGCTGTTGTCGCGCTGTCGCAACACGATCCTGCGCGCGACGGCGTATCTGAACAAGCCAGAGCTGGGCCGGGTCAGCATCGGCGCGGCGCATTTCCCCGATCATTCGACGGAATATGAACACCTGTACCAGAAGGCCGACCTGGCGCTTTATGCCTCCAAGGCGTCGGGGCGGGGGATGGCGACTGTCTATAGCGAAGAGGTCGGCAACCGGTTCGATCAGTCGGAGCTGGCCAAGACGTTTCAGACCGCCTGTCGTGCGGGGCAGGTGGTGCCGTATTTCCAGCCGATCATCGACCTGGCCACCGGCGAAGCCCGCGCTTTCGAGGTATTGTGCCGCTGGGAGAACCCCCGCCACGGGGTGATCACCGCCGAGATGTTTTCAGCGATCTTCGAGGACCATAACCTTGCCACTTTGCTGACGCGGCACATGATCCAGAGCGCGTTGAAGTATTTCTCCGAAGGCCAGCGCAGTCTGAAAGTGCCCGCAAAGATGTCGTTGAACGTCACCTATTTCGACCTGATGGATCGGGAATTCGTGTTTGATTTCCAGGCAGCCCTGTCGGATTTCAACGTCGATTGGTCCTCTATCATCATCGAGGTGCAGGAAACGGTCGTCATGGGGGAACAGAACGGCCAGGTGTTTCGGTCGCTGGAAGAGTTGCGGCGGCGCGGCGCGCAGATCGCGCTGGACGATTTCGGCACCGGGTATGGTGCGTTGCGGCATCTGAAGAACTGGCCGGTGGATATCGTCAAGATCGACAAGTCGTTCGTGCGCGATCTGTGTACGGATTACCGGGACCGTGCCATCGTCAGTTCGATCATCCGCCTGGCCAAGGAACTTGGCTTCAGCGTCGTGGCGGAAGGGATCGAGACCCGCGACCAGTCAACGCATCTGGTCGCGATGGGATGTGAATTCGGTCAGGGATTTATCTATGGCCGTCCGCAGGGAACCATGGGGTTCGCAACGCGCCTGATGCGGGACTGAGGCAGCCTGGCCGGGCCGTCTTGTCTTGCACCGCGTTCGAATGCGCCCGGTGACGATGAGCCCTGTGGCAACGTGGTGTCAGGCCGGGATATCGCCATTGCGCGCCGAGGCTGCAATCGCGCTGGCCATGTCGGCGACACTGACGGGCTTGCGCAGGAACGTGCCCCTGGTCGATGGATCTATCCCCGGGGCCGGTGCTCCGAAACCCGACATGAATACGACGCTGATACCGGGCTGATACCGGCGCAACATGTCGGCAACCTCGTATCCATCGTATTGCCCGGGCAGGTTGATATCGGTCACCAGCACGTCAAAGGGGGCCGTGTCGGTGGCGTTTTGCAGCAGGGTCGCAACCTGTGCGCCGCTTTCGCACATCTCGATTTCGGCCCCCAGGATCCTGAGGGATTCCGCCAGGATCTCGCCATAAAGGGGGTCATCTTCCACGACCAGCACCCGCAGGCCTGCCAGGCTGATGCCGATGCTTGTCAGCGTGGACGCGGCAGGCTGCACCGACCGGGCGTCCCTGGGGCCGATCCGGGGGGTGCTCTCATCGGTTTTGCTGCCGGCAGAGGGGCGGGAAGGGGCGTGGCGGTCGGGAATGCGGATGGCGTCTGACCGCTGGATCCGGTGCGGGTCGGGTCGGTCGGGCGCGTGCGCCGTGGGCAGCATAAGGCGGGCGGTGGTGCCATGACCCTCTTGTGAGGAGAGTTCGAAGTGCCCGCCGTTATCGTGCGCAAAGGCCAGCGACGTGGCCAGGCCGAGCCCGCCCTGGGTGTCCGAAGTGGTAAAGAACGGCTCGGTCGCGCGGGCGAGCACCTGCTCGGACATACCGGGGCCGTTGTCGATGATGGTGATGCAGGTGACCTGGGGGCGGTCCTCGATGCAGACGAGGATTCGGCCGTTGCGACGCCCCGAGGTGACGATGGCGTTGCGCGCATTGATCAACAGGTTCAGCAAGACGGCATTCAGCGCGCCGGGGTCGCATTGCACCCAGAACGAAAGGGGGGGCAGTTCGCATTCCACCAGCAGCTCTGGTGGCATCAGCTTGCGCGACTGTTCGATTGCGTCGGCCACCGCGATCGTGACGTCAAAGACCGGCCCCGCGCTGGTCGCGACAAGGTGCGGGGTCGTGCCGTCGGTCATGGCATCCGTCAGGCCGATGCCCTTTTCACAGGCCTTTCTGATGGCATTGAAATAGCGCCGTGTCATGTTGGGGTCATCACGCAGCAGACCGGCATCCGCCGACAGCCGGATCGCACCGAAGATGTTGCGCATGTTGTGGGCCATGACTTCGGGTATCTGGCCCCGTGACATGGTCGGAGTGATTGTGCCCAGCGACAGTGCCGGGACCGCCCGGTCTGCGGTACGGTCCTGGACACTGACCACGAACAGGTCGCCGTCGTGCCCATCGGAAAGGGGCCGGGCCGAAAAGTGCAGGATCTGTTCGTTGCCAGCGGCATCCAGGCAGCCGAGTTCGATCGCCTCTGGTGGGGCCTCGGTCCGTAGCCGCGCGTCGTTCTGCATCCGTGACATCGGATGCCGTGGGGGGGTGTTGTGTGCAGACAGGAAAAGGGCTGCGGGCCGTTCGGCAGGCCGCAGGACGCGCCGCGCGCCATCCAGCGTGTGGAAGGGCGTGTCATAGAGCCATGCGGCGGGCGAAGCGGCCTCTGATATGCGGGCAAGGTCGGCGGCACGCTGGTTGGCGAAACGGACTTCTCCGTGCTGATCCAGCAGGAAGACGGCTGTGTCCTGCCCATCGAGGACGCGGCGCAGCATCTGTTCATCCAGCCGGTCCGGGCGCAGGCGCGCCGGTGGCAACCGGAGGACGAGGACCACAGCACAGAGCAGCGTCAGCGCGATGGTGATCAGGCCGAACTGGAAATGCGTCACATCCAGGGCGGTTTCCAAGCGGACCAGCGGCAATCGCCCGACCAGCAGGGGGAGGATGAGGACCAGCGGCAGCAGCCGTCGCGCCACCTGGCCAGAGGGGGCGAACAGACGCGCGACCCAACCCTTGCTTGCGTTGCCAAGGCAGAGGGCGACAAACATCGCTGCAAGGCACAGAAGGCCGGGCAGGCCGAGGGCAGGAACGATCGCGAGGGCCTGGCCGGCGGTGGGATCGAACACGACCCCCTGGATCATCGCAAAGCTCAGGATCAGACCGAGGCCAGACCCGGCGCGGCAGATCCGGCCCAGCCCCGTATCGAGCGGCGGCGTGGCGAGTGAAAGTGTCATCGCGCAGAAGGCGGCCAGCAGCAGGCCCAGTGTCTTTGCCATGGCCACACCTGGCAAGGTGGGGAGGGGGGCGGAGAGACCGGCCGCGCCGAGACCGAGATCGAGCCCGAGCCCCAACAGTGCGACTGCGCCGGCAAGAGCGCCGAGGACGCCGCCGATCAGACGCCATTGTCGCCCGGTCGTGGTGGTGGTGGCCAAGATGATCGCCAACGCGGTCAGCACAAGGCTGGCGGCTGTCGTGGGGGGCATACCGGCGGAACCCGCAGGCGGGCCGGGCTGTAGCCCGATGCCTGTGCTCTGACCGCCGATCAGATATGTCAGCGCGACCACACCTGTGGCCAGCGCCAGGCCCGATGCCCAGGACCGCAACGGCAGGTCTGGTCCACCCTTTGCGCGGTGGGGCGCCATTGGTGCGTCATCACTGGACATTGGCGAAGTCTAACGATGTTTCTGCAAATCACACAGAAAATTTCGTGAAGATCACCGTGACAGGCAGTGCAGGGGGCGCGCTGCCCCAGGGCGTCAGTGCGCGAACTGGCGGATCAGACGTTCCAGATCCACCAGGCTGGCGGTTTTGGTGACCTTGGCCTGTGCCTGGCGCAGGCCCTGTTCGAACACGGCGGATTCGATGATTTCGGAATTGCCGGTGATGATGATGACCGGGATGTCGGGATCGCAGGCCCGCACCGCATGTATCAGGGTGATCGCCCCGCCGCCGCGCATCAGAACGTCCAGGAACACGATATCATACTGGGTGGTGCGCAAGGTTGGAACGACCTCGCTGCCCTGCTGAACCCCCGTGACACGATGGCCGAGCGCGCGCATCCCGTCGCAGAAGGCGGCAAGGTAGTCAGGATCGTCATCGGCGATGAGAATGCGTGCCAAGTTGATCTCCTTGTCATTTCCCGGTTGGGTTGCGCTTTGTCCGTGCTACGCTGATGGCACGAATTGGTGACTGTAGGGGGTGCGATCACGATGCAGACTAGCGGATCAGACAGCGAAGCGCGAGGGCAGGTGATGCCCGTGATTGCAATTGGCGCCTCTGCTGGCGGGCTTGAGCCGCTGGAGGAATTTTTCAGAAAGGCCCCCGATACGGCGGGCTGGAGCTTTGTCATCGTGCAGCATCTGTCGCCGGATTACCGGTCGATGATGGACGAATTGCTGGGCCGCTGCACCAAGATGCGCATCGCACACATCCAGGACGGTATGGAGCTGACCCCGAACACCGTGTTCCTGAACCGCCCCAATACTGCCGTGACGCTGGAGGGAAGTACGCTGCGGGTGCGCTGCTATGATGCGGCGGAACCGGTGCCGCTGCTACCGATCGACGTGCTGTTTCATTCCCTGTCCACGCGCTCGGTCGAGCATACGTTTGCCGTCATCCTGTCCGGTTCGGGGTCGGATGGCACGCGGGGCGCCAAGGCGTTTCACACGGCAGGCGGCAGTGTATTCGTTCAATCGCCCGAAGAGGCGACGTTTTCGTCGATGCCGAAATCGGCGTTGATGGCGGATGCCGTCGACAGGGTTCTGGTCGCGGCGGAAATTCCCGATGCGATCCGCGGGCTGCTGCACAAGGGCGGAAAGATCGCCACGTCGGAGGCCGTATTGTCCCAGGATTCCGCGCAGTCCATTCTGGAATTGCTGGAGCGGGTGCATCATGTCGATTTCTCGGCCTACAAGGCCCCCAATGTGTTGCGCCGCATTGAGCGTCGGCGGCACCTGCGCGGAATAGAGACCATCGAGGGGTACCGGGACCTGTTGAGCGGCAATCCCAACGCGCTGGATGAACTCTATCAGGACCTGCTGATCGGCGTGACCGAGTTTTACCGCGACCCGGATTCGATCCGGGTGTTGCGCACCAAGACGCTGGATGCTCTGGTGGCCCAATCGACCGAGGAAAGCTCTCTCAGGGTCTGGGTACCCGCCTGCGCCAGCGGCGAGGAAGCCTATACCATCGCCATCGAGTTGAGCGAGGCGTTGCGGGCGGCCGGTATCCAGCGCAAGTTCCGCATCATCGCGACGGACGTGCACCGTCGGTCTATCGACCTCGCCTCGGCCGGGATCTTTCCCAGCTCGGCTGTGCAGAAGGTGCCGCCCGCGCTGTTGGAGCGTTATTTTGCCCGACACCGCGACCAATACGTGATCGACCCGGTGCTGCGTCAAAAGATCGTCTTTTCGGTGCATGATGTCCTGAGCGACCCACCGTTCATGCAGTTGGATCTGATTTCCTGCCGCAACCTGATGATCTACATGAATGACGATTCGCAAAACCGGATGATTTCGATGTTCCTGTTCGGCCTGCGCAAGGAGGGGTATCTGCTGCTGGGACCGTCCGAGAGCCTGGGGCGGTATGCGGATCAGTTCAACGTGATCAGCAGCCGCTGGCGGTTGTTTCAGAACGCATCCAGCAAGCGTGTTCTGGATCGGTCGATCCTGTCCGGGACGATGCACGCCAGCAGTCGGATCGAGACCAATTTCCCCGAACAACAGATTCCTCCGCGCCGCCCCCTGCCCCCTGCGATGCTGACGGAACCGGTGCATCGCAGCGAACGCGACAACCTGATCCGTAGCTATGACGCCTTGTTGAAACGCTATGCGCCGTCGTCGATCCTGATCACGACGGATGGGACGGTGCTGGCCTGGTTCGGCTCTGCCAGCGCCTATATCGACACCATGAACAACCTGGCCGAATGGACGGTCGAGGATATCGTGCACCCTGATCTGCATTTCACGATCAACGTCGGGATCGAGCGACTGCGGCAGGGCCAGACGGACAGTTATGCCCGCAGCATTGCGATCGACATGGCGAATGGCGAAAAGCAGAGGCTGACGATCAAGGTCGAGCCGCTTGAATTGCATTCCAAGTCGCGGTTCCTGCTGGTCGGGCTCAAGCGTGAGGATATCCCCGAGGATACCGCTGCCCCCGGCGCAGCCCAGGCGCGCACCGCCTTCGCGGGAGAGGACCATTCCCTGCTGTCGCGCAGAATACAGGAGCTGGAACGCGATTTGCGCCTGACCGAAGAGACGCTTCAGCACGTCACGGAACGGTTGGAGGCAAGTGGCGAGGAGCTTCAGGCGTCGAACGAGGAGCTGCAGGCGTCCAACGAGGAACTGCAAGCATCGAACGAGGAGTTGCAGAGTTCCAACGAGGAACTGCATGCGGTGAACGAGGAGCTTGTGTCGGTTTCCGCCGAGCATGAGCGCAAGATCGAACTGCTTTCGGAACTGAACCGCGATACCGAGGTCATCCTGGATATTCTGCGGGTCGGAGTGATCGTGCTGGACGATCAGCTGCGGATCCGCCGGTTCAGCCATCTGATCGGGACGACCTTTCAGCTGGAGGCGCACGATATCGACCGGACGCTGGGAGTCGTTGGCCCGCGTCCCGATTTCGTCGATCTGGCCACATTGGTGCGGGACGTGCTGGAAACCGGCGACGCGAGCAAAAGGGTAGGCGACTACGACGGATCGACGTTGGAAATCGGTGCCTTTCCCTTCGATCGCCAAACAGAGGACGTGGACCAGAAGGGCGTCGTGCTGTTGTTTTCCGGTACTGGCGTGTTCGAGTGATTGCTGCGTGCGGCGCCGGGTGGGTCGGGGCCCGTCTGCCGCGCAATGATCGTCAGTACAGAAAGTCGGATGAATCAAGATCGCTGATCTGCACACCCTTCAACAGGATGGTGTTGCCAAGACCGTCGAATATCTCGGTGGAATGGCCGAGATCGGTCAGGTGGTTGGCAAACAGGTCTTCGATATCGGCAATCGCGGTGACCTGCCGCAGATCGATCCGTTCCCAGGGATTGAAGGCATCGAAATCGGCAATTGTGTCATTGCCGAACCCACCTGCGAAGACAAAGACATCGGCATTGAAGTTTCCGCACAGGACGTCATTGCCACTTCCCCCTTCAAGGGTGTCGAACCCGGAATTGGCATTCAGCGTATCGTCGCCCGACCCACCGACCAGGTAATCATTGCCCGATCCGGCAAAAAAATTGTCACCCCCGGCGCCACCATTCAGATAATCATTTCCCCGGTCACCGAACATGCCGTCCCGCCCGTCTTCGCCGTACAACACGTCGTCGCCTGATCCACCAAACAGCCGGTCCTGACCATCCCCTCCGTAGCCGGTATCATGGCCCGATCCGCCGTAGAGGTTATCGGCCTGCGCCCCGCCGTAGAGCAGATCATTGCCGGTCTGCCCTTCGAGGCGGTCAAAACCGGCGTCGCCATACAGCGTATCGTCGCCTGCGCCCCCATAGACGCGGTCCTGCTGGCTGCCGCCGTACATCAGGTCGTTGTCCTGTCCGCCGTACAGCTTGTCATTTTCGCTGCCGCCCAGCATCGTATCGTCTCCGGATTCTCCGTGCAGGTTGTCTTCGCCCTGGCCGCCGATCAGCAAATCGTTGCCGCTGCCGCCGTACAGCACATCGGCGGAATACCCGCCATCCAGCGTGTCATCCCCGTAACTGCCATAAAGGCTGTCGCGCCCTTCGTCGCCCGACACCCAGTCGTTGCCCTTGCCCGCCTGTACTTCGTCAGCGCCGCGTCCCGCGTCGATCACGTCGTCGCCAGACCCTGCATAGATGGCATCGTTCCCGTCGCCCGCAGTGATCGTGTCATGCCCGCGCGAGCTGGTGATGGTGTCGTCTCCCGCCCCTGCATCAATCAGGTCGTCGCCATAATCCCCAGCAAGGGAATCAGCCCCATCGCCGCCGTCCAGGGTATCTGCACCGTCGCCGCCCAGCAGAACGTCATTGCCGCGCGCACCGATCAGGTGATTGTCCGCGATGTTCCCCGCCACGGTATCGTTGCCGTCGCCGCCGGCGAAATGCTCCATCCGGCCGTCGATTTCGCTCCAGGTATTGCCCGACACCTTGAGAGTCGCATTGGCACTCTGCATCGACAGGTGAACGTTACCAGTGACGGCAGCCATGTTGATCCAGTCGTCTCCGCCATTGCTGTCGGTGATTTCGCCCCGTTCGCCCTCTCGGGTCAGCAGGGTCTGGAAATCATTGGTGAAGGTATAGATATCATCGTCGGAAATCGCGGCGCCCTCAAACTCCAGAGTGATGCCGTCAAGCGCGCCGACATCACCCGCCACGGTGTCGGCCACCTCGACGCGCCAGACGCCTGCGTCGGTCATGCCACGCAGCGAGGTGACGCCAAACGTCCAGTCGTCGTCAAAACCGTTCTGACCATCGTGATCCAGAATGCGCACCTGCGTGCCGTCGGGGGCGATCAGAGTGATTGTGATATCCGCCATCCAGCTGTGGCTGAACGACACCGTCACGTAGACATGTTCGATGCGCAGGCTGGCGCTATCGACATCGATCATCAGTGCGGCAGTGCCGAAATCGGAAATGGCCAGCGCCTGCGCCGGGGTGTTCGACAGGGTAACCGATGTCGTCTGGTTGGCCGTGTCGGGGGACATATAACTCCAGACCTCGGCCATTCGGACGGCCGCCAAGGCGTCGACCATGCCGTATCCATAGCTTTGGTTATAGGTCATGCCGCCGCCGTTCCAGTTTTCGGCACCGTTGGAGAACCAGCCGTCCACCTCGTACCCCGACGCTGCGTGACCGAAACTGGACCCTGTCTGCGCCGCAGAGGCCGAAAGGATATTCTGGACATCGCGCCAATGCAGGTTCGCATTCGCCTCGAGCATCAGCGCAGCGACGCCGGAGACCACGGGCGTGGCCGCAGAGGTTCCGCCAAAGGTGCCGGTCGTGTCCCCGAACGCATAGCCGGCGCTGCCCGACAGGTCAGTGGTAACAGAGGCGGCAGGTGCGGCCACCAGGATGTTATGCCCCCAGCTTGAGTAGCTCATCGCGTTTCCACCGCGATCCGTCGCCGCCACAACAATGGATTCATGCATGTTGCTGATCCCATCGGCCTGGGAATTGCCCCAGATCCCGACGCGCTGATAATTTGCATCGTGGGCAAAGTTTCCGGCGGCCTTGGTGATGATCGTGCCAAGACCATCGCGGCCAAGGGCCACCGCTTCCTCCAGTGCGGCGCGTTCTTGTCCGGCCTGCGCATCGGCGTCGCCGATGTCGGCCTCGGTCAGGAACGACGCATAGGCCCCCCAGGAAAAGTTGACGATATCGAATTTTTGCGCTGCGCCCAGCACGCCGAGGTAATCGGTCATCGACAGGGTGAAGGCATCGTTCAGATAATCGACACCGACCAGTGTTGCCCCGAAGGACACACCGATCGCGCCCCTGTCGTTATCCGTCGCCGCAATGATCCCAGCCACGGCGGTGCCGTGACCGTCGTACCGGTCGTTGGGCGCCGATCCTACCAGTTCGATTTCCAGCGTCTGATCATAATTATCCCTGAGGTCGACGTGCTGCCCCTGCACACCGTCATCGTAGACGGCGACGGTCACGCCATCGCCGGAATAATCGGCCCAGACGGCCTTGATGTCTCCGATCAGCGAAAAATGCCATTGCGTGGCAAACAGCGGGTTGGTGCCTTGGGGCATGGGGGCGCTCCGCGATACACGAAAGTTGCCCTTAGCCATACCGGAGCAAAGATTAACGCCGCCCCTCGCTCTGGTCAGATCGGCAAAGTCAATGCCGCGCATTTCGAGAGACCGGGTAGGGGGCGGGAAACCATGATTGACAGCAGTCGCGCGACAGACGGATCCGTAGCGGGACCCGATATTGGTAAACCTTTGATTGAGGAATTCCCGCTACACCGAAAGGGCACAGAACGTCGAACCGGCAGGCATACATGACACAGACAGGCAGACGACCCGGGCTTTTCGGGCACCTTTTCCTTAGCGTCGGGGCAATGAAGGCCGGGACGACATGGCTCTATTCCGTACTGGAAAAGCACCCTGAATTGCATTTCACGCCGGAAAAAGAACTGCACTATTTCTATCACCGCTATGTCGACGACCGGCAGCTTTCGGACCGCCGTCGGCTGACACTGGCCAAGGAACGCTACCTTGAACCTTTTGATCCTGCGCGTGCCAATCCGGATCGCGTGCGGTTGAACCTGCACTGGGTCACCAATTACCTGCAACGTCCGGTCGACGACCTGTGGTACCGCAACCTGTTCACCCGGATGCGGGGCGAAACCTACAATTGCGATTTTTCAAACTTGTATACCCACTTGCCGCAGGAGGCCTGGCCACGCATTCATGCCGATTGCACCAAGCTGCGGGTGGTCTACACCATGCGCCACCCCGTCAAGCGCCTGTGGAGCCACGTGAAATTTCATCTTCAGGTCACCGGAAAGCTGGACGCGCTTTCCAGTTGGTCCCCCCGGCAGATTCATGATTTCGCCAAGTTGCCGTTTATCTGGGACAATGCGGAATACGGCGTGGCGCTGCGACGGATGAAAGCCGGGCTGCCCCGAGAATGTCTGTTGCCGCTGTTTTACGAGGACATGCGCAGCGACCCGCGTGGCGTCCTGGCCGGGATCGAGGATTTCCTGGAAATCCCGCATCACACTTATGACGAAGGACTTCTGGGACAAAAGGTCAACCCATCGGCGACGATCGCGATGCCTGCACAATTTGCAGAGATGTTTGCCGAGGATTTCGCGCGCATCATCGACGAAATCCGTGCCGAAGGGCTGGAACCACCCAAAGCCTGGCTTGCCTGAGAGGGCGGGCCGCGACACTTCCCCGCGAATGAACACGCCGCACCCTGAAATACGGACGGTGAAAAGGATGTGGCAGGCTTGTCCTGCGCAATGGCTGTGCTTCAGCTTTCAACAGCGGCACGCGCAACCGATGGTGTCGACTCTTGGATGTTAGGGTCCTGAGGCGGCGCGGGATGCGTGAGGAGAGCTTCCAGGGACCTGCCGTTTGTCATGAAACTGGCGAATGAAGTCTAAACGATAGCCCTGTTTCGTGCACCCAAGGGCGCAGTCGATCTATTCGGGTCCGGGGCCGTGTCGGACAATTGAAACATTTAATTAACCTGGTTCCCTAGAAGTGTAGATGCTTTGGCCATCCGTCCATCGGCGCGCGCCACAGAGCATGAGATGTGGGCATCGGTGGTACGTTCTCAGGTTTGGGAGCGGTGCAGACTGTGTATCGTCCCTCCTTCGGCTGCGTGCCGGGCCGTCTTTGTCCGACTGTCCTTGCCCTTTGGCATTGCCACGATCTGTGCCGCCTTGGCCGCGCTGCTGCGTGCGAGAAGCGGCGCGGTCAGGGTCACGAAGCGGTCGGCCTGAGCATCGAAATCAGCGATCTCCAATGGAGAGGAATAGGGATCGGGCCGGTCGAGTGCAAACATCAGCTCCTCTCGCAGCCGATCATGGCCGTCCCCGATTTTCAGCATCCGAGTGCGGTCCGGCCCCAGATGTTCCGTCGTGCCGCCACTGTCAGTCTGGATGACCCGCACGCCGCGTGCCAACGCTTCTCGGATGGTCAGGCCGAACGTCTCTTTCCATTGAGAGGGGAACAGCAGCACATCGACTTCGCACCAGAAATCATCCATCTGCGACTGGCTGTAGCGGGGATGCACGGACCAGTCGCCGGGCAGGGCTGCCAGGTCGGTTTCTTTCCACCAACTGCCAAACACGCTGCCATCGGCCAGCCGCACGCGGAAGTCACTACGCTTCAGCCCGCCAAATGCCCGTTCGATCAGAGGCCAGCCCTTGATGTCGGAGGGGCCGCCACAATAGCCGAACACCAGCCGAGGATCGGCTGCGCGTCGGCGGGCCTGTCGGTCTGCAAAGTCGGATTGAGGCAGGGTAACGCCGTTTTGCCAGACGACCTGGTCGCGCGGCCGGATTCCGGATTGGTCGCAGAGCGCACGGGCAAATTCGGAGGGGTAGGTCATCAGATCAATCTCGGCCGCATTATCTTGCAGGTGCAGAAAGCGCGTTCGGGTCTGGGTGATATCCATGACGCAGGACCGGCAGGCGCCGACTTCGACCGGGGATTGGCCGCAATAGCGCCCATCTTGCCGGATCATGAATTGCCGTTCGCAAATCCACCAGAAGTCGTGCGCGGAAACCACCACGGGCAATTTCGCCTGGCGCGCCGCCTGGATGATGCCTGTTCCCAGTTCCTGGATGCAATGCAGGTGAACCAGATCGGGATCAAGCGTCTGGATCAGCCTGCTCGCCGCCTCGCTGACCTGGGCGTTGGAATACATTTCGGCATAGCGCCGGGATGGCGGCAGGTTGATCACGTAATTCGCAATGCCGTCGGACTGAAGCTTTCGGATGGCATATTCCGGCAGATCCGTGCGTGAGACGGCAGAGAGAACTGAAACGTGCCAGCCGTGCCGCGCTTGCAGGCTGCGGGCGACCTCTTCGGCGACGATTGTGGCGCCGCCGTAGGTGTAGGGCGCGAAAAAGATATTTCCGACAAGAAGATGAGGGGTGTTCATGCTGTCATCCACCGGACCATTTCGGGGTCGATGACGGGCATGTCCAGGCGCGCGCTCCATCGGTTTTCCAGTTGCTTGCGGGCGGTTTGTCCCATCTTGCGGGCCAGTTTGGGATCATTGGCGAGATCTTCGAGCGCTGCCGCCCAGTTGCCGCTGGTGCCCAGAACGCGCCCGGTCACACCATCGTCGACCAGCGCGGCCATGTCGGAAACCTTGCCAACCAAGCTCGGGACGCCGACCGAGCTGGCATCGATCACGCGAACACCGCTCTTGCAGCGATTGAAGATGTCATCGGCCAGCGGCATGATCGCGGCGTGGCAGGAGGCAAGGTGGGCAAGGTAGTCGGCGTAGCCGCTGAAGGGGTGTGTTTCGACCTGATCGCGAATTTCCGGCGGCAGGCGCGTCTTGTCGAAATGGCCGAGGATAACCAGCTTTCGCAGCTTGTCACGGGCCAGAAAGCGCATCACATCGGCTTCGATCACGGCAAAATCAACTTCGTGCCCGTGTGAGCCGCTGGCGAAGCAGATGCGAAAGCCGCCCTGTGCCGCGCGCGGAACGTCGGGGGTGCTTGCATCAAGCGTGGCGCGGTCCGCAAAGTTGCGACGTAAGAATACCGGACGCCGGGTGAATTCGCGCGCATGATCCTGCAAGGCCGGCGTCGAAACCGATATCACGTCGGCCATGTTCATGACGTCGGCGTATCCGGGCGCCTCGGCCATGAAGCGTGTTTTGAAATCGCCCGGCAAGGCATCCATATTGCCATAGGTTGCATAGGCGGGCACCGAAAACAGCGGGTCGTCGATGTCGTACAGGATCGGCAGGCGCAATCGCCGCGCCTCGTAGAGGTGGCGTGAAACGTCACGGTGGCTGCGCAGGCGATAGAGCGTCAGATGCGTGGCATCCTGCATGATGTCCATGCAACGCGGTAGGTCTTCGTAGTGCGAATAGGCATATTCGGTGCCAGCCTCTGCCAGGACTTCGGCGATCTGTTCAACCCTGTACTTGCGGCATTGCGGCAGATTCAGATCACCGATCATGGCGACTTTGCGTTTCTGGTGCAGCACCGGTGGAGTGGCGATCTGGAACGCCGATTTTTCGGCGCTTTCCGTCCAGAACGACTGGATGTCGTCGACGGCGGCGAAAGCAGTGTGCAGCCCGCCGGACGTGACCTCCGGCGCGATCGAGGGGCGATGCCCCACATTCGCCAGTTTGAACCAGAACCGAGTGCGACGCAGCGTGCTGCGCCACCCCTCTCGGCGCAGGTAGTAAAAGAAACGTTGCACGTGTTGAGGAGAGATCTGCCTGGGGTGCATCTGCCGACTTCCGTTCTGGATCGCTTTTCCGGTGATAGGCCCTTGCTGGTGAACGAAGTCTTTACGGGTGCAATTTAATCATCCGAGTCGATAAACCTCTCGCCTCGGAGCCCCGAAGTATGCGTGAATTGAGTGCGGTGCCTGATGCACGAGCCGATATTGCCAGCCTGCGCGCCGCAGGGTGGCAAGGCCGGTGTGTGCGGGACATTGCGCCACGGCCGGCAAAAAGACCCGGCCGCCGTTGCTGTCGGAGCAGGCGCCCTGAGGAGGGAACATCGATGTTGATCTTGATCGGGGTGCGCAACGGTGAACGTTTCCTTGGTCCGCAGTTGGACAGCCTGCGCACAAGTGGCGTGGCAAGCTGGACGCTCTGGGCCAGCGACGATGGCTCCAGCGATGGCAGCCTTGCCATGATTCAGCGGTTCGCATCGACCCTGGAGGATGGCCCATGCAGCGTTGTCACCCGGCATGGTCCGCAACAGGGCTTTGCCGCCAATTACCTGTCAATGCTGGCAGATCTGCCGGATGTCCCCGGCCACGTGGCGCTGGCGGACCAAGATGACATCTGGCTGCCCAAACGGCTGGGCCGGGCGGTGCGCATGTTGAATCGCCTGCCCTCGACGGTGCCGGCGTTCGTGTACGGACGGCGTTTCGACTGGGGGCCGAAACCGGGACGCATGCGTCCCTCGCGGTTGCCACGGGGGCGGGCCTGCTTTGCAAATGCGCTGGTCGAAAACGTGGCCTTCGGCAACACCCTGGTCTTGAACGGGGCGGCGGCGCGCATCGCGCGGCAGGCGGCCCCTCTGGCCAACGGCATTTATTCGCACGATTGGTGGCTCTACCAGCTGTTGACCGGCGCCGGCGCCATCAGTCTGATGGATCGTGAACCTTCGGTGCTGTATCGCCAGCATGAGGGTAATGCGATCGGCGCGCAGGGCTCGCTTGCCGACTGGACCCGTCGCAAGATCGGTGTGGCGCGTGGTCTGTATGCGGAGCGGGTGCAGGCCCAGCTGAATGCCCTGCAGAGCTGTTCGGCCTTTTTGACACCCGAAAATCAAGAGATTCTGAGCCTGTTCATCTCTGCGCGACAAGCCCCCTGGCCGCGCCGCGTTCGGGAAATGCGGCGCGCGGGCATCTTTCGTCAGAGCTTGGACGGCACGGTGGGTTTCTGGGGGGCGGTGCTGCTTGGGCGTATCTGACCCCCCTCAACCGCAACGGCAGAAAGTTGTCCTGATTGGGGGGGACGGAGGGTTCTCGGGTGTTCCGCGCCATCTTCGCCAAGTCGTGCGCGCATGCAACACTGTGGCCGAGCTGGTCGTGGTGTCGGACCGTGATCGGGGCGGCTATGCCTTTCTGTCCGAGGGCGCGGCGCGCCATGTCCAGATCGCTGGCCTTCGGACCCGGCTGTCGCCGCTATGGTGGTTGAGGGGCGCGCGGCGCCTCAAGGCAATCCTGATGCGCGAAGATCCGGCGTTGGTCTGGGCGCATTCACGGATGGGGGTGCTGTTGTTGCGATGGCTGATCCTGACGGGGCAGCTTGGCCGCCAAGGCAACGAACCGCTCGTCGCAATTACATTTCATGGCCTGCCGTTCGGGCCGGGGCACCATGCGATTCTGGCAGCGATTGCGCGTCGGGTTGAGCGGCTGAGCTTGCGTCGTGGCCCGTTGCAGCACCTGATATTTCTATCGGAAGCAGCCCAGGCACACTATCGCGAAGCCGTGGGCGCGTCGCTTTGCGCGCGCCACATCTGCCACGTGCTGCCGAATTGCTCCGACCTCGATCAGGTCATGACCGAGGCCGCATGGTCACCACCGATGCCTGTGTCACGCTTGGGGCGGCCCGTGCGCCACATCGTGATGACCGGCCGCGTTGCCCGACAGAAAAACCTCATGCGCGCCCTGCGCATCCTGGTTGAGTTACCCGGGAATTACCGACTGTCGGTGTGTGGGGCAGGGACCGATAGCGCAGACTTTCGCAAAAAGGCGCGTCGTATCCTGGGCGAATGCGGGCTGGGCCGTGTCGATTTCCTGGGCGAGGTGGCGGATGTTCGGCCAATCCTGGCGGGGGCAGATTGCTACCTGCTCACCTCACTCTATGAGGGGATGCCGGTCGGTGCGCTAGAGGCGTTCGAGGCGGGTCTACCCCTCGCGCTGTGCAATATTCCGGGAACGGTCGATCTGTTGGCGCAGCACCCGTTGTGCGTGGGGCTCAGCGATCGTGGCGATGACACACCGCAGGAGGACGCCCTGCGCATTGTTGCCCTGACAGAGCATTTCTGCGCCAAGCGCGCGGCGGCACAGGCAGAGATAAGCGACGCCTGGCGCAGCCGGTTTTCGTTTGCGGCGCGGGCGCCGGAAATGCGCCGCCTGCTGGTGCAGGACCTCCTTCCGACAAAAGCAGCACAGGCTTGGAATTCTGCCCCGCAAACGGCAGCACACCGGCACTGAAGGTGACCTGCGACAACGCGCACGCCCGGTCGAGATTGGGCCGCGTTCACGATCATCAATCGCGTGGCGGGGTGCCGAAACGGATCACCGGGACGGCGACGCGAAAGATGCTGCCTCGCCGTTCTTCGGACTCGAGGGTCAACGTGTGGCCCAGCAACAGGCAGGCGCGTTCGACGATTGCCAGGCCCAGGCCCATCCCGTCAGAAGAGCTGACCGTCGCGTTCAGGCGTGAAAATTCGCGAAATATCTCCTTTTGCTGGTCCGCTGGGATGCCGAGGCCGGTATCGCGGACCTCGATCATGACATGGTTGCCGCGCCGGCGTGCGCCTAGCAGAACCGTGCCGCTTTCGGTGTATCGCAGGGCGTTGCTCAGCAGGTTTTGCAGAATGCGGCGCAGGTAGGTCGCGTCACTTGCCACCACGGCGCTGCTGGGTACGACGTTCAGGCAAAGTCCCTTCTGGCGGGCCAGTGGTGCCATTTCATCCCCCAATTGTTGCATCAGGCGGTGCAGCGACACGGCGGTAACATGTACCTCGGCGCGGCCCGAATCCAGCTTGGAGATATCCAGCAACGCGCCCATCAGATGTTCGACGCTTTCCAGGGCGCGCCGGGCCTTGCCCAGAACCGGCGCGGTTTCGGCGTTGGTGTCGCTTTCTTCGACGGATGCCAGAAACAGCTTGGCTGCGGATAACGGTTGCAGCAGGTCATGGCTGGCAGCTGCGACGAACCGTGATTTCGAGGCATTGGCGCGCTCGGCTTCCGCCAGCGCGGCCTCCAACTCGATCGTGCGCTCCAGAACGCGGGCCTCCAGGCGTTCATTCGCGCCGCTTATCGCCCGCACGGCGGCACGTTCGGCGGTGACATCGGTGAAGCTGATGACAAAGCCGTTGTCAGGCATTTCCTGCGCAAAGACCGCCAGCGTCGGTGTACCGCTGCGCGTAACCTCGAATTGCAGCGGCGGACGGTTGTTCGATTGCGAAATCCAGCTCCTCAGATCGACATGCCTGCTGCCGTCGCCGAGGGTAAAGCGGCCGGACATCCAGCCGATCAGCCGTTCAGCATGAATTCCCATGGATAACAGGCGCATCGGGAACGACAGGAGTTCACCCACGCGGCGATTCCACCCGACCAGGCGGGCGGTCTTGTCGAAGATGCAGACGCCCTGATCGAGATGTTCCAGGGTGGCACGCACCAACTGGGCCTGATCATCCAGCATCCGCGCCCGTTCCTTGCGTTCGACACGCATCATGTCGGTGACGTCGGTTTGAAGGATGACGATCCCGCCGTCGGGCGTGCGATGTTCGCTGACTTGCAACCAGCGATGGCCCGTCAGCCGCACGTTGAACATCACGTGTGGCTCGTGATGTCGGGCCATGCGTCGTGCCAGCCAGATGTCGGGCGTTTCATCTGGGGGGAGCGCCAGGTGTGCGCTGCGGCTGACCAGAGTGACGTAGTCGCTAAAACTCAGGCCGGGCAGCAGTTTGGGCCGCAGATCTGGCATATGCATTCCAAAGCGCGCGTTGCAGAGGATCAGCGTTTCGTTCGGGCTGAACAGGGCAAACCCTTCCTCCACGGCCTCGATGGCATTGGCGAGGTTGGACCGCGCGGCTTCGGTTTCGCGGTTGGCCTGCGCAAGGTGGTCATTGGACTGGTTCAGAAGGTCCAGCGCCGTTTCCAGCTCTCTCGTGCGGACTCGGACTTCTTGTTCCAGCAGGGCGGCGCGTTGAAATTGCGCGTAGGCCTCGCTGGAGGTGTCGCTGTCCTGCTGAACCCGCGTCATCAGCGCGCCGGCAATGCGCATCAGCTTTTCGATCTGGCGGGCTGGCGGGTCAGCGGGATCGACCAGGTCGCTGATGCTCATGGCAGGTCCTCCGGCGGGGGATAGATCGCGACGCCGGTCAGGGTCTGGTTGACGTGCATGGCGCCATGCTGTTCCCCATATGTCGAAAAGCCATGCACGCGATGCCTTGCCAGAATTGCGGACAATGCGCCGGTGACCTGTTTTTGCTCGGCCTCGAGTCGTCGCAGAATGCAGTCGCAGCCCAGTACGATATCGGGCGTGACACCTTTGGCCAGGTCTGCCAGTTCGCGATCGAGGTGCGTCGGCATGTCCTCTGACCCCGCCAGCGTCAGCACAAGACCCTCGCCGATGGCCGAGAAAAAGTGGAGATCGCCGGTCGGGGCGACCCGCTGGATGGCGCGTACGTGATGCCGCCCGCCCACCTTGACGACCACCGGATGCGACGCAAACGTGAAGGTGTCCAACTGGGCGGGATCCTTGCCCAGGATGCGCGCATATTCCGGTCCGGCGGGGGCGCCATTGATCTCGCTCACGATCCGGGCGTCGGGGTCGGCACGCGTGACGACCATGTGACGGTCGAGCGGGGCAAAATGGTCGGTGCGAAACACCCGGATCGGGCAGCGGCTGCGCACCATGAGCAGCACGGCCGCCTTTTGCAGCGCCTTTCCCGCGGCAAAGACCTGTGTGCGCGAAAACCGATTCATATCGCCAGCCGAGCCGCCGAACAGCGGGATCGGCCCGAGGGCCGTTGCGACCTGCGTGACCAGAACGTCTTCGCGCAGGGACATGCCGTCGACCATCAGAAAGGCGAACTCATGGTCCCATGTGGGGGCCTCGCTGATCAGGTCGCTACGGGCGGACAACAGGCGCGGTACCAGCTCTGTGGTCGGGATATCCTCCAGCTTTTCCAGCAGCACGGCACGGCTTCGAAACTGGCTGCGGGGCAGGCCTATGGCGACGATCTCGCCCTCGGTATAGCCACTGGCATTTATTTCACCTGCGGTCGTACACCCGACCACCCGCGCACGGCCCATATGCCGCTGCGCCCCGGCAACCAAGGCCGTGATTTCAGCGCGGGGAGAGGCGAACAGGATCACCGTGTCGAGATCGTCTGGCCGTAACAGCCGCGCGATTTCCTGCGCCGCGTCGGGATGATCCGCGCGCAGCGAGGCTGTTCTGACGATGGGCTGTGGCGTCACCTCCTCGATGACGTTGTCTGCCTGCATCCGCATCGGGCTCTCCTCCACCCATCGCTACAATGTGCGGCCTCACCCCTCGCGGCGCAAGACATTCGAGAAGCTGGCTTCGCTGGCCAGCAGCGCCGCCTGCGTCCGGCTGTGCACCCCGAGCTTGCGCATGATCGCAGTGACATGCGCCTTGACCGTCGTTTCTGCGATCGAAAGCTCGTACGCGATCTGCTTGTTCAGCTTTCCATTGGTGATCAGGTCCAGGATGCGGGCCTGTTGATTTGTCAGGGTTGCGATCCGTGCCAATGTGTCATCCCGGCTAAGGCCGTCGTCCTCGATTGAGCCAAGATAGCCCTCAGGGACAAATCGCTGGCCGCGCCGCAGGCTGTCAAAAGCTGCGCGAAATACATCCCGCTGGCTGTGCTTTGGGATATACCCCGCCGCGCCGGCGGACAGCGCTGAGGAAATCAGACGATCCTCTGCCATGGAGGACACGACGACAACAGGCACGCCGGCGATGTTGCGCAGTCGCACAAGGCCATCAAGACCACGCACATCTGGCAGGTTCAGGTCCAGGACCACGACATCCGGCGTCCCGTTTGCGCCCAGTTCATCAAGTGCGCCCTGCAGGGTCGCGGCGGTGCGGATGTCGCGGATGCCGGCGACGCTGCGCAGCGTTATGGCCAGCGCATCGCAGAATAGCGGGTGGTCATCAACAACCAGCGCCGAGGTCATGCGGATATCTTCCATGACGGTCCCTCCCAAGCCGCACAGATCATTGCCCGCCTTTACATGCAGAAAAGGCGTGCGGAGAAAGCCTAGCGCGGCCCGGGCCTGTTTGGAAATAGGGCCTTCGTCCCATGCCGCGCGCTGCGCCGCGACCTTGGTCGCATAGATGCAAACCCCTGCTCGCGCCTAGCCTGCAGACGGGAAGGACCGGAGTCGCATGGCTCCGCGATACGGCTAGCGAGGGAGGATTGACGATGAAAGTTCAGATGAGGGTGAATGGTCGCCAGGTCTCGGGAGAGGTGGAGGGGCGTACGCTGCTTGTCACGTTTCTGCGCGACGGGCAGGGACTGACCGGCACCCATACCGGATGCGATACAAGTCAATGCGGCGCCTGCACGGTGCACGTCGACGGATTGCAGGTGAAAAGCTGTAGCATGTTCGCCGCCGAGGCCGACGGCGCAGAGGTCACGACCATCGAAGGTATGGCGAATGCGGATGGCTCTCTCTCGGTGTTGCAGCAAGCGTTCCAGGATCATCATGGCCTGCAATGCGGCTTTTGCACGCCCGGCATGGTGATGGCCGCCGCCACCCTGCTCGAACAGACACCAGAACCGACAGAGGCGCAGGTGCGTCACCACCTGCAGGGAAATATCTGCCGCTGCACCGGATACCACAATATCATCAAGGCGGTGATGGCGGCCTCTGGCCAGCAGGTGACACAGGTCGCCGCGGAATAGCTCAGACCCGATCTTGTAGGGCGTCAACGCGCCCCGGACCACACTCAGGGAGGATAGACCATGCCCAAGGACGGCATTGGCGCCAGCACCAAGCGGCGCGAAGATATTCGATTTCTCACAGGCAAGGGCCGCTACACAGATGACATAAATCTGCATGGTCAGGCCTATGTGCATTTTCTGCGCGCAGATGTTGCGCACGCCACGCTGAACGGTATTGAGACGCAGGATGCAGCTTCTATGCCCGGTGTCTTGCGGGTGTTCACCGCAACGGATTTCGATGGCGTTGGCGGTCTTCCCTGCGGATGGCAGATCACGGATCGCAAGGGCCAGCCGATGCAGGAACCCAAGCACCCAATCATGGCCGAAGGCAAGATTCGCCATGTCGGTGAAATCGTCGCGGCCGTGGTTGCGGAAACGCTGGATCAGGCCCGTGATGCAGCCGAGGCGATCGTGCTCGACTATGACGAACTGCCTGCGGTGATCGACATGAAGGCCGCCGTGCAGGAGGATGCCCCGCGCGTGCACGACGATCTGACGTCGAACCTGTGCTATGATTGGGGTTTCGTTGAGGAGAACAAGGCCGCTGTCGACGAGGCGTTTCTAGCTGCGGACCATGTCACCACGCTGGAACTGGTCAATAACCGACTTGTCGCCAACCCTATGGAGCCGCGCGTCGCCATCGGAGACTATGCCGCGCATGACGACAGCTCGACGCTCTATACGACCTCGCAGAACCCGCATGTGATCCGTCTGCTGATGGGGGCATTCGTGCTGGGCATCCCCGAGCACAAGTTGCGCGTCGTCGCCCCAGATGTCGGCGGCGGAT
The DNA here is from genome assembly GCF_003575965.1 of Pseudooceanicola sediminis. Taxonomy (GTDB): domain Bacteria; phylum Pseudomonadota; class Alphaproteobacteria; order Rhodobacterales; family Rhodobacteraceae; genus Pseudooceanicola; species Pseudooceanicola sediminis. The sequence continues at coordinate 31,174 of NZ_QWJJ01000015.1, forward strand.
TTGGTACGAAGATCTTTCACTACGCCGAGGAAGCCTTTTGCACCTTTGCAGCCAAGCAGCTGAAACGGCCTGTAAAATGGACGTCCACCAGATCCGAGGCATTCATGTCCGATGCCCATGGGCGTGACCATGTGACAAAGATCCAGCTCGCGCTGGATGCAGAAAACAACTTCACGGCGCTGCGCACCGACACCTATGCCAATATGGGGGCCTACCTCTCGACCTTCGCGCCCTCGGTCCCGACATGGCTGCATGGCACGCTGATGGCGGGCAACTACCGCACGCCCCTGATCTACGTGAACGTCAAGGCGGTGTTTACCAATACCGTGCCCGTCGATGCCTATCGCGGTGCGGGCCGCCCCGAGGCGACCTTTCAGCTTGAACGGGTGATCGACAAGGCGGCGCGCGAACTGGGTGTTGATCCGGCTGAGTTGCGTCGCCAAAACTTCATCCGCAAGGACCAGTTCCCCTATGCCACCCCCGTCGCGGTTGAATATGACACCGGTGACTACGAGGCGACATTGAACAAGGCGCTGGAGCTGTCTGATTATGCCGGGTTTGCAAACCGACACGCGGAATCACAGGCGCGGGGCAAGCTGCGCGGCATCGGCCTTGCCCATTATATCGAGGCGTGCGGCATCGCGCCGTCCAACCTTGTCGGTCAGCTTGGTGCGCGGGCAGGATTGTACGAATCCGCGACCGTTCGGGTCAATGCGACGGGCGGCATCGTGGTGATGACCGGCAGCCATAGTCACGGGCAGGGTCACGAGACATCGTTTCCCCAGGTGATCGCCCAGATGATCGGGATCGAACCTGACCAGGTTGAAATTGTCCACGGAGATACCGCCAATACACCGATGGGAATGGGCACATATGGCTCTCGCTCAATTGCGGTTGGCGGTTCGGCGATGGTGCGCGCGACGGAAAAGATCATCTCCAAGGCCAAGAAGATCGCAGCGCATATTCTCGAAGCCTCTGACGCCGATATTGAGCTGAAGGACGGCAAATTCTCGGTCGCCGGCACCGACAAATCGCTGAACTGGGGGGATGTCACGCTGGCGGCCTATGTGCCGCACAATTATCCGTTGACCGACCTTGAGCCGGGGCTGGAGGAAACCGCTTTCTACGATCCCTCAAACTTTACCTACCCCTCGGGCTGCTACATCTGCGAGGTCGAGATTGACCCGGACACCGGCAAGGTCACCATCGAACGCTTCACCGCTGCTGACGATTTCGGAAATGTTATCAATCCGATGATTGTCGAAGGACAGGTTCAGGGTGGTGTCGCTCAGGGAATTGGCCAGGCCCTGTTGGAAAACTGCACTTACGACAGCGAGGGGCAGCTGCTCTCGGCCAGCTACATGGATTATGCCATGCCGAGGGCGTCGGATGTCCCGATGATCACGGTCGATCATTCCTGCCAGACCCCTTGCACGCACAATCCGCTGGGTGTCAAAGGATGCGGAGAGGCCGGTGCCATCGGATCGCCCCCCGCCGTGATCAATGCGGTGCTGGATGCGATGCACAGGGCCGGCAAACCGGTCGCGCATATTGACATGCCGGTCACACCGGCCAAAGTCTGGGCCGCGATGAACGCCTGAACCGTCAGGGTGGCGGGCCGGGAAAAGCCCGTCCGCACAAAGGGAGAAGAGCCATGTATAATTTCGACTTCGTCAAACCCTCGACGGTGGAAGAGGCTGTTGCCGCGCTTCAGGATGACGAGGCACAGCCGCTGTCCGGTGGCCAGACGCTGATACCCTCGATGAAACAACGCCTGAACGCACCCGGTACGTTGGTCAGCCTGTTGGGGATCGAGGCGCTGAAAGGCATCTCGGTGTCCGATGGTGTGATGACAATCGGTGGCACAACCACCCACGCCACCGTGGCTGCGCAGGCCGATGCCTATCCCGCGCTTGCCTACCTTGCGGGTCAGATCGGGGATCCGGCGGTACGCAATCGTGGTACCATCGGTGGCAGCCTCGCCAATAATGACCCGGCCGCCTGCTATCCTGCGGCGGCGCTGGCATCGGGTGCCACCATCGTGACCAATACGCGCGAAATCGCGGCAGATGATTTTTTTCAGGGGATGTTCACGACGGACCTTGAGGAGGGCGAAATCATCACTGCGGTCAAATTTCCAATCCCCGAAGCGGCAAATTACCAGAAATTCGAACAACCAGCTTCGCGGTTCGCGCTGACCGCTGTTTTCGTGGCCAAGTACGCCGATGGCGTGCGCGTGGCTATCACGGGCGCCTCAGAGGAGGGGGTGTTCCGCTGGGCCGAGGCGGAAGACGCGCTGTCGAATTCATTTTCCGCCGAGGCGCTTTCTGCGCTTGCCGTGCCCGCCAATGACATGATCACAGATTTGCACGGCACGGCTGAATACCGCGCCCACCTTTGCAAGGTTCTGACTGGTCGGGCGGTGTCTGCAATCAGCTGAACCCCGGTTTGCGTGGCCGGGAAACTGGCCACGCATCACTTGGCCTCGGCAAGCCAATCGGGGCCAAAGCTTACCTGATCAACCCCTGCAAAGCGCGCGACCCGATCAAGTTCCGACGCAAGTTTTTGCAGCCGTCCAACGCCATAGGTAACGCCCCGCTCTGGCCAAAGGCGCGTTACATTCAGCACGCCTGCATCCCGATCTGCCTTCATGTCCACTCTTCCCACCATCCGGTCGCGCTCCATCAGCGGGAAGACGTAATAGCCGTATTCGCGTTTTGCCTCTGGTACGAAGATCTCGATTCGATAGCGAAACCCGAACAGTCGTTCTGCGCGATTGCGGTCTCGCAGCGCCGGATCGAACGGGCTCAACACACGCAATCGGGACGGCACCTCCGGCAGTGCGGCGGCCTCCTCTATCGCGCCGGGGCGTGCGAATGCGCGGCGCAAACCGCCATCGCAATTTTCGATGTCGATCTCCTGCAGGCGGCCTGCTGCGCATTCTTTTTGGCACCAGGATCTTGCCTCTGCCGGTGTCGCGATGTCCCAGAATGCAGCCAGCTCTCCGCTGGTGGCAAAGCCAAGGCGGTCGAGCGCGGCGCTGTTCAGCCAGTCCAGGCATATAGCGTCGGGCAGAACTTCGGGATGACCATGCACCCGTTCGACGAGGTCATAATATTTGCGAAAGCTCTGGCGGCGCGAAATCGCCATCTCCCCACTGCGCCACAGATATTCAAGCGCGGCTTTCGAAGGATGCCAATCCCACCAACCCGTGGATTTCTCCGACTCCGCCGATTTCAGATCCGCCGAGCAAACTTCGCCACTTTGTGCCACATGGTCACGCACCTGCTGCAATTCCGCCAGAAATGCCTCGCCTTGCCACCGTGGCCAACGCGCCTGCATTCGCGCCGCGTCGCGTGCAAACCGCAGGCGCAGGTAGGGCAGGAATTCGACAGGAATGATCGCGGCGTCGTGTGTCCAGTGTTCGAAAAGTGCCCGATCGCGTTCAATCAATGGCGCAAGGTTCCCTGGGCGATAGGCGGGCCGTCTTGCGAACAGGATCATGTCGTGCGCCCGCGCCAGCGTATTGACCGAGTCGACCTGAACAAAGCCGAGTGCCCGTATGAGCGACAGAAGATCGGCACCCTTGCCGCTCCCCTTGGGCGACGTGCCCAGCTCATGGCGATGCAAAAAGAGGCGGCGCGCAGCGGCGTTACGCAAAAGTGGTCGCGTGGCTGGTTCGGTCATGGTCGTTGCTGCCTCAACTCATCCGCAGCGTGTCGCCAAAATTGATCCGGGGGGTCAGTTCGACTTTGCCGCGCGGCGGTGTATCTGGGGCTTCGACGCGCTCAAGTATGATTTCTGCGGCCTGCCGGCCGATTTCCGTCCGGCAGGAGTCCATCGTGGCAAGCTTGCGCGGCAAACCCTGCAACAGCTCGACATCATTGAACCCGGCCAGGCCGATGCGATCGGGGATATCATATCCCTGTTCCATCATCCACAGCAGCCCACCCGCTCCGACGATATCGTTGGAATAATACAGGCAGTCGAGTTCTGGGCTGCGCGCCAATATCTGCTGGGTCATTTCGCGGCCTTTGCCCAGTGCGGACCCCTGGGTGTAAAACTCTGTATCTGAGATCTCGATGCCGCCCTTTGCCAAGGCCTCCGTAAAGCCTTCGAAACGCTTGCGCGCGCGATGATCCGCACCCAACCGCGTGCCGAGAAAGCCGATCTTGCGATAGCCCGCGCGCAGGATCGATTTGGCCATTTCGCGCCCGGCCCTGCGGTGGGAAATCCCCACCGCCGCGTCAATCGGCGTTCCGTCGGTATCCATGATCTCGACCACCGGAATGCCCGATGCCTTGAGCATCGCGCGTGATGCGTCAGAATGCTCCAGCCCCGCGATGATCACACCTGACGGACGCCAAGACAGCATTTCGTACAGAACCTTCTCTTCTTTTTCGGGTTGGTAATCGGTGATCCCGACCACCGGTTGCAACGGAGATGTCTCGAGAACCCGAGAGATCCCGGTCATCACCTCGGGAAAGACCATGTTCGACATGGAGGGGATAATGACTGCAACCAGGTTCACTCTCTGGCTCGCCAATGCGCCTGCAATCTTGTTTGGCACATACCCCATACGTTTCGCGGCCAGCAGAACCTTTTGGCGGGTTGCTTCTGAGACGTCGCCACGGTTTCGCAGGACGCGACTGACCGTCATTTCCGAGACACCCGATGCTTCTGAGACGTCGCGAAGGGTCAGGGGGCGCAGGGGCGGTTTTGACAAGGGGCTATTCCTGTTGATTTTTCACGATGCTATCCCGCGTCGTGCCTTCTCTTCAAGTTGCCATTGACCGCGCCTGTGGCCGATTGGTGTGTTGATCGAAATTGCTCCCGTAGAAAGACAGATGCCATGCTGATCCGCCAGGCATCTGTCCAACTTTTTTTATGTTCTGATGAGGGGTTCTCTTTCCTCAGAATTCCGCCCAAGTGTCTCCGGAACTGGATTGCGTCCCTCCGGATGGCGCGCCGTTGGCGACCGCCTTCGCCTTGACCGGAACGGTGTGCGCCGCGTTGCTTTCGACACCGCGCCGAACACTGGAATTGTCACAAACAAAGGATTGCGAGATCCTGTTCAGCTTGGCAGCCTCGGTTACCATGACACGGCCTGTGCCATGGACCTGCGAGGCAACGGCGGCGTTTTTCTGCGTGACGCCGTCAAGCTGGTCGACAGCGGTATTGATCTCTTCCAGCCCGACCGATTGCTCTCGTGCCGCTGTGGCGATGGAGGAGACCGAAACGGACACCTTATCGAATTCGCCAATCAGGCTTTCAAAAGATTTCCCCGCACGTTCAACCATTTCCACCCCGCCAGTGACGTTTTCGGCGGATTCCTGGATGAGCGTATTGATCTCTTTTGCGGCGTCGGAACTGCGCTGTGCCAGCGCTCTCACTTCCGATGCGACAACCGCAAAACCACGCCCTGCCTCACCTGCTCGCGCGGCCTCGACACCAGCATTCAACGCCAGCAGATTGGTTTGGAATGCCAGGTCTTCGATAACCGATGTGACCTGAGTGATCTTTTGCGAGGACGTTGCGATCTTGTCCATGGCGACCATGGCTTGCGTCACCACAGCGCCGCTGGTCTTGGCGTTTTCCTTTGCGCGGCGCATGACGTCGTCGGCTTGGGTGGCGGAATCTGCCGTCATCTTGACCGACGCGGACAGCTGCGTGATGGCCGCGGCGGTCTGCTCCAGGTTTGCTGCCTGTTCGATCGCCCGCTGGCTCAGGTCGTTGGAGGCATTTTCAACGTCGTGGGCATTGCTGTCAATTTCATGGGCTGCGCCAACCAACTCCGAAATCGTGTCATTCAGCTTCGTCAGGGCGGCATTGAAACCTTGACGCAGACTTTCGTATTCCGCGGCGAACTCTGAATTGATCGGATTGGTCAGGTTGCCATCAGCCAGCTGCGCAATCGCGCTGGTCAGGTGTTCGACGACTTCACGCTGCTGTTGTGTCTGGTGTTCCTGCTGCTGCCTCTGGTCAGCGGCGATCGCCAGTTTGCCCCGCAAATTGTCGAGGTTGCGTGCAAGATTACCGACATCTTCGCGGCGTTCCGTCATCGGAATAGGGGTGCGCAGATCGCCTTCCGCAACATTGTGAATTGATGAGCCTATCACGACGAATGGACGAGAGATGGATCTGCCGACCAACAACCCGATCAGGGTGATCACCAGGATCAAGCCTGCCACCTGGATCAACAGTTTCTCGCGCAGTGCGTTGATCGGGCCGAGCAGTTCCTCGGAATCCTGTTCGATCAAGACGGCCCAGGTGGTGTCATTGTAGCGAAACGGCGCGATCATGCTATGCACCCTGTTCCCCGACAGTCCGATCATTTCGGAAAAGCTCTTTTCCTGGTTGCTCAGCATTTTCTGAATAAAGTCGGCCTCGGGGACCATGCTCAGGATGTCCAGACCCTCCACGTTGCGGGGCGTGCTGCGCAGGCGCATGTCGGTGCCAAGCAGGACGGCTTCGCCGGTTTGTCCCAAACCCGACGGATTGGTCATGACCTCGCTTATCCGGCTCACCGGCAGCTGAAAGACCAGCGCCCCGATCGGGGCGTTGTCACGCCCGACGACGGGGGTAGAGATAAAGCTCGCCGGCGCTTCGCCAATCGGCCCGTATCTGGCGAAATCAAAGAAAGACAGCGTGCCAAGCGGGTTGGCAATGGCGGTGCGATAGGCATTCGCCAGGTCGGTGTTCTTCCAGGGGCCATCCTGGAGGTTCGTGGCGAAATCCGTCTCCTTGGTCGTCGTGTATAGGACGTTCCCCTCTAGATCGATCAGAAATATGTCGTAAATACCAAGGGCTTGTTTGAACCGGAGGAAGTACGGATGATATTTTTCGTGCACCTTGTCATATTGGCTGCCATCTCCGACTGAGTTCAGCTTTTCTCGCTCGCTGGGCGGGTAGGGATTATTGTCGATAAATGCCGCCTGGAGTTCTTGCGTCTGGTTTTCGCGCAGCGCGGACCATGACAATCTGAAACTGTTGAGGGCGGCGACCACCATTGGGTTTTCCGCCTGTGTCAGAAGGGATTGGTCGAGGTTTTGAAGCAGGCCCTGGATACCGCTGGTGCGGGTTTCTATCGTCAGCTCAAAATTGCTTTTGAGCTGAGATTCCATGATCGCCTTTGCATCCTGATAGGCGGTATAGGTCAGTATGACGCCGACGGTCAGGCTTAGGGCGGTGATCAGCAGCGGCAGCTTGACCGAAAGTCTCATGTTGCCCAGCGGGTTAAAGCCGGACCTCTTTGCGGGGCCTGATCCGTCCGATCCTGAAACTACCGTCATTCCGTCATTCCTCTTGAACATGGTCGGCCGATGACCGGCCACGCGTGAGCATGAAATCTCCGACGAAAGGATCGCGGAGGCTTCTGGTTTGCAGACACAGATGACAGGCACGTCCTAAAGACACCTTAAACTCGTACGAATTGGGCGCGATGGCAGGACAAAATTAGCGGGCATTCAACGCATCGAAGTCGGGAATCGACCGATGACAAGCCCTGTGCTAGCGGTTATGAGGGGCCTACCGGACCTCCGCGTCCGTGGCCCCGTGGCTCAACTGGATAGAGCAGCCCCCTCCTAAGGGGCAGGTTGCAGGTTCGAATCCTGCCGGGGTCACCATTCTCCGCGTTGCAGAATGCACTCGTCAGTGCTGCGCGATGAGCCGCCCGGCCAGTCAACAGCTCCGTTCGATTGGCTGTTGCTGTGCGGCCCGCCTCTTGCCACGCCCGGACCAACCCTCGCCGCTTACCGGGCTTGGCATCGGCTGAGGGTGCAAACGGGCTCAGCTGCGCGGATCGGGGCGCACCCAAGGGGCGTTTGCAAAATATCGGCCTTCGAATGTGGCGATCTGATCCTCGTTTTGCAACGTGGCCGAAAGATCGTCCAAACCGTTCAGCAAACGGTGCTTCAGACCTGCGTCGATGTCAAAAGTCATGGTCTCCATTTCGCCGATGCGCAGGGTCTGTGCCGGCAAATCCACTTCGGCATCCTTGCCGGGGTCGGCCTTCAGCGCCGCAAGAATCCGCGATAGCTCCGCTTCGGCCAGCTGGATGGTCAGCAATCCGTTCTTGCCCGCGTTCGACCGAAAGATATCGGCGAAGGAAGAGGAAACCACCGCCTGCACACCGTAATCCAGCAACGCGTAGACGGCGGCCTCGCGGGACGAACCGCAGCCGAAATTGTCACCTGCAACCAGAACAGCAGGGGGCCGGGGCAGGGCGTTCAGCGCAAAGTCGGAATGCGGTCTGCCAGCGCCGTCAAAGCGCAGATCGTGAAAGCATTGCTCGCCGTAGCCTTCCGAGCGGGATCTGCTCATGAAGCGGGCCGGGATGATCTGGTCGGTGTCGACGTTGCCAAGGGGCAGCGCGGCGGCGGCACCGCAAAGCGTGGTGATGGGTTTCATGCCGGTAGCTCCTCTTGCAGCAGTGTCCGGGCGTCGGTGATCCGCCCGGTCACCGCGGCAGCCGCGACCATTTCGGGGCTCATCAGGTGGGTCCGCGCGCCCGGGCCCTGGCGGCCGCGGAAATTGCGGTTGGAGGTCGAGGCGCAGCGCTCGCCGGGGGCGACCTGGTCGCCGTTCATGCCGACGCAGAGCGAACACCCGCTGGCGCCCCATTCCGCGCCGGCATTTCGAAAGATATCCGCGATGCCGCTGTCTTCGGCAGCGCGTGCCACGGCGTCCGAACCGGGCGACACGAGCAGGGGCACGGCGACCCGGCGCCCCTTCAGCACATTCGCCGCTGCCTGCAGATCGCGCAGCCGGCCGTTGGTACAGGACCCGATGAAAGCCCGATCAACGCCAAGGCCCTCGACGGGCATCCCGGCGATCAGTCCCATGTAACCCAGTGCATCGGGGTCGGCGTCCTCTGGCACCCGGCCATTGACCGGCGCGACGTGTTCGGGGCTGGTGCCCCAGGTGACCATGGGGGCCACCTCTGCGGCCTGCATCTCGAACCTGCGGTCGTAGCGCGCGCCTTCGTCCGGTGTCAGCGTACGCCAATGCGACAGGGCGCTGTCCCACGCTGGGCCGGACGGGGCCAGGGGCCGGCCTTTCAGCCAGTCGAAAGTGACCTCGTCGGGCGGCACCAGCCCCGAACGCGCGCCCATCTCGATGGTCATGTTGCACAGCGTCATGCGCTCTTCCATGCTCAGCGCGGTGATCGCGCTCCCCCCATATTCCACTGCGTGGCCCGTGGCGCCGCCAGTGCCGATGCGCCCGATGATGGCAAGCGCCAGGTCCTTGGCCGTGGTGCCCTGCTGCAGCTGCCCGGTCACGTCGATCCGCATCACGGGCGTGGGCTTTTGCCAAAGGCACTGGGTGGCCATGACATGTGCCACCTCAGACGCGCCGATGCCGAACGCAAAGGCCCCGAAGGCACCGTGCGTGGCGGTGTGGCTGTCGCCACAGACGATGGTCATGCCGGGAAGGGTCAGCCCCTGTTCAGGCATCGCGACATGCACGATGCCGCGGCGGGGATCCCCGATGTCGAAACTGTCGATCCCGAAATCGGCGGCGTTGCGGCGCAAGCGAGAGATCATGGTGCCTGTCACATCTGTCGCCCGCGTGCTGCTGGAGGGCGCATAGTGATCGGCCACACCGAACGTCAGTTCGGGGTGTCTCAGCTGTCGTCCTGCCTCTCGCATCCGGGCAAAGGCATGATGCGACCCTTCATGCAGATAATGCCGGTCGACATAGAGAAGATCGCTGCCGTCATCGTTCAGGACGCGATGGGAATCGCGGATCTTTTCGATGGTATTGCGGGGCGCCTGTTGCATGGTCCTCTCCCTTTCAGGCCTGGTGTCGGGCGCTGTTGGCCCGGCCATACGCGCGGCTGAACAGCAGGATCGCCATCACGATGACCAGCGTCGCCAGCAGCACCAGCGTAATTGGACGGCCCAGCAGGAACGACGGATCACCACCGGAAATCTGCCACGACCGTGTCAGTTCCCCTTCGGCCATGGGGCCGATCAACAGACCCACGACCGTGGCCGTCACGGGGTATGAATAGCGCCGCATGACCCAGCCCAGGGCGCCCGCCCCCGCGACAGTCAGAGGCCCGACCATTGATCCGGTGATCGCGAACGTGCCCATCATCGAAACGGCCAGCACGAACGGGATAAGGTAGCTCAGCCTGATCTTGACGATCGAGCTCGCCAGGAAGACAAAGATCAGCCCGACGACCAGCAGCAGCACCGCCTGTACGATGTTGCCCAGGATCAGCGCATAGACGATGTCCATGTTCTCGGAAATGAACCGTGGCCCGCCCGTGACATTGTGCATCGCGAACGCGCCCAGCAAGATCGCCGTTCCCGCGCCACCGGGCAGCCCAAGGGCAAGCAGCGTGACCATGCCGCCACCTTCGGAGGAGGAATTCGCGGCCTCAGATGCCACGACACCTTCGGGGTTGCCCTTGCCAAAGGTCGCGGGGGCGTCCGACAGATTCTTGGCGGCGGCATACGAGGCCAGGTTCGCGACCGAGGCCCCGACGCCGGGAATGATGCCGATCAACGTCCCGATGGCCGACCCCCGCAGGACCTGCGGCCAGCTGCGCAGGGTGGCGGCGGCTCCGGCCAGGATCGGCTTCAGGCTGACGCGGCGCAGGTCGCGGTTGGAAATCAGGTAATCACGCCCGGCCATGTTGATCATCTCCGACGCGGCGAACAGACCGATCAGGGCCGGAATCGCGGGAATGCCGTCGATCAGGTACATCGAGCCGAAGGTGCCGCGCATCAGTCCGGTGTCGGAATAGCCGATGGTGCTGATCAATATCCCCAGCACGCCAGCGGCCAGGCCCTTGGCGACAGAACTGTCGTTCAGCACCGCAATCAGTAGCAGGCCCCAGATCGCCACGACCAGCATTTCCGTCGGGCCCAGTCGCAACACCCAATTGGCCACTGGACCCACCAGGAACAACAGGATCACGTAGCCGAACAACGTGCCCACGACCGATGCGATCAGACCCGCGCCCAGGGCCTCGCCATGCTGCCCCTTGCGCGCCATGGGATACCCGTCAAACGCCGTGGCCACGGCGGACGAGGTGCCGGGAATGTTCATCAGGATCGCCGGAACCGCGCCGCCAAATCCGCCGCCGGTAAAGATCGCTGTCAGGAACAGGATCGCGGGCAGGAAATCCATGTACAGGGTCGCCGGCAGGAAAACGGCCATCGCGATCGAGATCGACAGCCCGGGTATCGACCCGAAGACCAGACCGATCAGCAATCCTGGGATTACCACCAGCCAGGCCAGTGGATCACTGCCCAGCAGGATCAGGGCATCGGAAAACGCGGTGAAGTCGATCATGGGGCATGTCCTGGAATGTCATCGAATGGTCGTGTGCGCGCTGGCGCCCGTGCTTACAGAAAGGTGACCGGCAGGCGCACCAGCAAAAGGTCGGTAAAGGCCCATGTGATCAGCGCCGCGCCGGGCAGGGCAGCCAGCGCAATCTTCCACCACGTCCGTTCGCCCTGCACGAACAGCGCGCCTGCGATGAATAGGGCCGTGGCGATGTCAAAGCCCGCAAAGGGCGCGGCACAGGCGTACAGGACCGTCAGCACCAGCAGCGCCAGTGGCTTCGCCTCGTCACGCAGCCTGGGGCGCGCGATAGCCATCAGTCCCCTTGGCGGTTTCAGGTCGGTTATCCCGGCCCAAAGCGCGGCCAGCGCACCGACGATGGCGGCGGGCACGATCAGCAGATAGTCGGTCAGACTGCGCGACACTTCGATCACGGACCAGGCGTAAAAGGCCATGACGCCAAGCAGGCAAAGACCGAACACCAGCGCACCCCACCGGCGGCGTGGTGCATCGGGCCTTTCGGCATGATCGATCCTCTCGCTGTTCTCAGGCATCTGTCCCTCCCCAAAGCGCCATTTCAAGGGCATTGCGTACCGCTGATGCAGCGGCACCACCCCGGCGCGTCTTCATTCGTGTTCGGCCCGGATCCGGTTTCAGGCCAACTCCGTTTCAGGCCGGAGCGGGTGAAATGTCACCCGCCCCGCTCCGGGACCCTGCGCCGGGTTCGTGCCGCGCGGCGGCGGCCGATACGACGCAACGTGGTCTGATCAGTTGACCACGTCGGACAGGCCGGACAGCGCCTCGAACGCATCGTCGACCATCTTCTGGCTCGCCTCGGGGCCGACCCAGTCCGCGCCGATGCCTGCTTCTGCCGCAGCCTCCTTGTAGGAGGCCGAGGTCACGACAGCCTCGTAGGCCGCGACCAGCTTGGCATGGCGATCGGGGTATTCCGTCTCAAAGGCTGCGGGCGCCAACAGTCCGGTCACGTTGCCGCCGATGATCGGCTGACGCTCGGCGCCCAGGCTTTCCAGCGCTTCGTTCAGCAGCGGCGCGTCCATGCCGTCCGGGTTGCTGTCGTTGACCACGGCCAGCACACGCAGGCTGTCCTGAATTGCGGCGGCGCCCCGGGCGGCCAGCACTTCAAAGTCGACCTGGTTTCCCGCCAGGGCGGTACGTAACGGCGCGCCGCCGTCATAGGTGACGAACCGGACATTGTCCTGCGCGATGCCAAGCGCATCCATGAACACCAGCGTTTGCAGGTGGCCGCCGTTGCCATAGATGATGCCGGACGAAACCTTGCCGGGCTCCTTCATCGCCTCCACCAGTTGCTCAAAGCTCTGATAGGGGCTGTCCTGGTGCACGGCGACGATGGCATAATCGTTCCACTGGGCATTCAGGAAACTGAAATCTTCCCATTTGACCGGCGCACCGCCGACCAGGATGGCATTGGCCAGGTAGGGTGTGGCCTGCATCAGCAACAGGGTATTGCCGTCGGGTTTCTGCCGGCTGACATAGGTCGCCCCCAGCCCGCCCGCGCCACCGGGGCGGTTGGCCACGGTGACCGGCACGCCCAGTTCCTCGCTCAGCGGTTCGGCCAGCGTGCGCGCCATCCGGTCGGCGGACCCACCGGCATTGAAGGGCACGACGATCGTGATCGGGTCTTCCGGCCACGCGGTCTGGGCCGCGGCGGGGCCGGCGGCGATCGACAGGCTGGCAAACCCCAAGGTCGCCGCGGCAAGCGCTAGAAAGCTGCGGCGTTGTGTGCCGGAATATCTGAACATGGTTTCCTCCCAAAAACATCGACTGATCGGTTCATCGGTCTGAGGCAGAAGCTAACAAGTCCTATTGTCATGTCAATATAACATTTGGGCTTGGGTTTGATCTGGAATGCCGCTATCCCTGTCGTGGAATGGGAGGAGACGAAGGGGAACCCAATGGCAGAAATGTCTCGGCCCGGCCTCGCCGGAGCTGGCAAGAATGGTGACGACGGCCTTTTGCCGAAGCATCACCGCGTCTACCTGATCCTCCGCCAGGAAATCGAGGACGGGGTCTATGCCGATGCCGCGACCATGGCGGGCGAACTGGCCCTGGCCGAACGGTTCGACGTCTCCAGGATCACGGTTCGCAAGGCGATGGACAGGCTGACGCAGGAAGGTTGGGTCGAACGGCAGCGCGGCAGGGGCACCTTCGTGCGCACCCGCGCCGCGCCCTCGCATGTCGGGGCCAGCCTTTCGGGCAATATCGAAAACCTCGTGGCCATGGGGCTCCAGACGGATGTGGAGCTGATCGAGCTGACTTACGCCGTCGCGCCGGGGCCGGTCTGCGCCATGATGGGGGCCGCGCCGGGAACGGTGATGCAGCGCGCGGTGCGCGTGCGCAGTCACGAAGGCGTGCCGTTCAGCCACCTGACCACATGGTTGCCCGAAGACATCGGACGCAGCTTTACGGCAGAAGAAATGCAGCGCACCCCGCTGCTACGTCTGATCGAACGCGCCGGCCATCGGATCGCCACCGCCCGTCAGGCGATAACGGCCAAGCTGGCCACCCCCGAAGTGGCCCGCCTGCTGGGCATCGAACCGGGCGAGGCCCTGCTGTCGGTGCGCCGTCAGGTCTACGACGATGCCGGCCAGTTGGTGGAATACATCAGCGGCCTCTACCGCCCCGATACCTATGAACACGAGATGGAATATGACCGCAGCCGCACCTCGGCGGCGGATTTCTGGACGACAAAAGACACCACGACCGGAGCTGTGACATGACCAATCTTAAGACCCTGCTGGCAGATGCCGACCGCGGAATCGTGGCCCCCGGGGTCTATGACGCTTTCACGGCCTTGCTGGCCGAACAGGCGGGTTTCGACTGCCTGTACCTCTCCGGGGCCTCGATCGCCTACACGCGTCTCGGTCGTCCCGACATCGGCCTCGTCTCGGTCTCCGAGGTGATCGCCACGATCGAGCTGATCACCGACCGGGTCGGTCTGCCGGTCATCGTCGACGGCGATACCGGCTTTGGCAACGCGCTGAATGTCCAGCGCACGGTGCGCGGGTTCGAACGCGCAGGCGCACAGGCGATCCAGATGGAGGATCAGAGCTTTCCCAAGCGCTGCGGGCACCTGGCCGGCAAGAAACTGATCCCGGCAGAGGAGATGGTGGGCAAGATCCGCGCAGCGGTGGATGCCCGTCAGTCCAGCGACTTTCAGATCATCGCCCGCACCGATGCCATCGCCGTCGAAGATTTCGATGCAGCGCTCGACCGCGCCGAACTCTATGTCGAAGCCGGTGCCGATGTGCTCTTTATCGAAGCACCCCGCTCTCTGGCGCAGATGGATCAGATCGCCGCGCGCTTCCGCGACCGCCTGCCGCTGCTGGCGAACATGGTCGAGGGCGGCCAGACGCCGATGGGCTCCGCGCAGGAACTGCACGCCAGAGGGTTCCGCCTCGTCATCTTTCCCGGTGGCATCGCCCGCGCCATGCTGCGTCAGGGCCAGGCCTATTATGCCTCGCTCAGGGACAATGGCAGCAACGCACCGTTCAAGGCGCGGATGGCGGATTTCGACGAACTGAACCGCGCGATCGGCCTGCCGGAAATGCTGGAAAACGGCGCGCGCTACGAATGATCCGTGCTCTCGAAGGCGGTGCGGCGCACGCCTCGCCTTCGTCAGCGCCCGCCATATCCCGGTGTCAGGCCAGGATCATGTCTGTCGCCTGCGCGCAGGTCATGATCTCCGTCACCGATCCCAGCGATACCAGCGTGGCATCGTGCACCTCCTGCCGAAAGGCCGCGCAACCGTCCGACAACATGATCGTGTGAAGCCCGCGCAGATGCGCATCGCGCAATGTGCTGGCCACACCGCCATTTGTGACGATCCCGCCAACGATCAGCGTATCCGCCCCGATATGGCGCAGGATGTATTCCAGGCGGGTCTGGTAGAATGCCGAGTAGTTGATCTTTTCGACGGTGAAATCCGCCGGTTGCAGGGTGTCGACAAGGTGATGCCCCCATGCGCCCGGCTCGAAATCGCCCCGTCCCAGAAAGGGGCGCAGCTCCTTCAGGTGCGGCGCAATCAGCGGATCACGCCCCTGGTGCGGCACCAGCGTGAACTGGGCAGAAACATAGCTGCCCCCCTTCGCGCGAAGGGCATCTGCCACCGGACGGATACGGCCGGGCAGGGGCAGAATCTCGTCTGCGGTCTGCCCTGCACGCCCATAGGCCCCCTTCGGATCCAGAAAATCGTTCTGAAGGTCGATTGTCAGCAGGGCGGTGCGGGCAGGGTCAAACGCGTGGCTCATGAAATGTCTCCTTGGGGGCGGGGAGGGGCGAGAGAGAGAGAGGGAGTGGGGGGGGGGGGGCGATGCGGCGGGTCAGACCTGCGGCGCAGAACCGGGTATCCAGGACCGGCCATTGTCGCCTTCGACCCGCTGCATCGAAATCTCGTAGTGATAAAGTTCGGGGCGATAGAGAACCCGGATGAATTCGACAGGCCGCCCGCCGGCATCAAAGACCACCCGCCGCGAATCGATCAGCGGCGCGCCCATGGGCACGCCCAATGCCGACGCCGATGTCCCGTCCGCCAGCGTCGCGCTGATCGTCTGTGTGGCCGAGGCGACGGCAACACCCGCCTGCTCCAACTGGATCAGCACCGGGGTCTGCGATGGTTTCTGCCCCAGGATCATCGCTCCGATGTCTTCTGGCACCCAGACCTCCAGATACGACATCGGCTGATCGGCAAGGTAACGCACCCGTTGCGTCAGCAGGGCGCGGTCGCCGCCGCCCAGCCGCAGCTTGGCGGCGGCTTCCTGGCTTGCGATGACCATATCGGAAAACAGCACCCGCACCGAGGTGTGGCGGCCCATCTGGCCCACGGTTTCCAACAGGCCGTCGATGCTCGAACTCATCGGTTGCGGGGGCAGGCGGTCCGACACCAGCGTGCCGCGTCCACGCTGCCGCACCACCAGCCCACTGTCGGCAAGTTCGTTCAGCGCCCGCTTGGCGGTGATCCGCGAAACGTCGAAGGTATCGCACAGCTCGGCCTCGCCCATCACCTTCTGGCCCGGCCGCAGCGCACCGGCATGGATCTGGTTTCGCAACAGCAGAAAAAGCTGTTGGTACAGCGGGACCGGAGAGGCCGAATCCAGCGTGGCGTTATTTTGGGCTGTCACGTTCCGTCCCGCGAATGTTGTCTGGCCTGTCATCTTTAACGTTGACTCATTGATATATCTATATACCAATTAAATGACCTATTGATATATCATTATATCAACCCTGCCCGGGAAGGGCCATATCTGATGTACGGAAGGAAAGACGCGCGTGGCGAACAGGACAATACTCATCGTCGGAGCGGGCCCTGTCGGGCTTACCCTTGCGTGGCAACTGGTCAGCGCCGGGTTCGACGTGAAGGTTTTCGAGGCAGAGAGCGAAATTTCCGACCAGTTGCGCGCCTCGACCTTTCACCCGCCGACACTGGATATGTTCGATGCCTCCGGAATCACGGCCAAGCTGATCGCTGCGGGCCGGATCACGCCCACCTGGCAGATCCGTATGCACGAAACGGGAGAGCGCGCCGAATTCGACCTTGGCGTGCTGGCCGATGACACGGCGCACCCCTATCGGCTGCAATGCCGCCAGGCGAACCTCAGCCGTGCCCTGCTGGCGATGCTGCCCGCAGATACGGTGCACTTCGGCGCAGAGGTCAGCGCGGTATCCCAGGACACAAGGGGCGTCAGTGTCGTCGCGAACGGCGAAACGCATCGGGGCTGGGCGGTGGTCGGCTGCGACGGCGCGCGCAGCCTGGTGCGCCACGCCGTCGGCGCGGATTTCGAGGGCACGACCTATCCTGAAAGCACCATTCTGGTGACGACGCATTTCCCCTTCGATCAGCACCTCGATGACCTGTCCGGCGTGAACTACATCTGGAAACCGGGCGGCACCTACTCCCTGCTGCGCCTGCCCGATCTCTGGCGCGTCTCGCTGCACCCAGAAGACGGGCAAAGCCCCGAAGACGCGCTGAGCGATGCCTCCATCCGGGCCCAGACCCTTGCCGTGGTGCCGGAGGCGGGCAATATCGACATCGTCGAAAAGCGTATCTACCGCGTGCACCGCCGTGTCGCCTCGACCTATCGCAAGGGGATGGTCTTTCTGTGCGGGGATGCGGCCCACCTCAATTCACCCAAGGGCGGGATGGGGCTGAACGGGGGCGTGCACGATGCCTTCAACCTGGCGGAAAAGCTGGCCGGGGTGGCCGCCGGCGCGGACGACGCGCTGCTGGATCGCTATGAGGCGCAGCGGCGCCCGGTGGCCCGCGATGACATCCTCGCCCAGGCAGATGAAAACCGCCGCCGCATGAACACGACCGACCAGACCGAACGACTGACCCACCTGCGCAACCTCCAGGCCATTGCCGCCGACCCGGCAAAGGCGCGTGACTTCCTGTTGCGCTCGTCCATGATCAGCGGCCTGCGCCGCACGCGTGAACTGGCATGACGGTGCACCCCCGCCTGCCTGTTGTCCTGTTTGCCTGTGCGGGCTGTCGCACGCCCCGCCGCGCCCGCAGACCTCGCCGGCCCCATCCATTTCCCGCCGTCGGAAACAGCGGTCCCTGCCACGGGGCGCGCCCAGTCTTCGCACGGCGGCGCCCACCTGCCATGAAAGACCCGAGACTATGACATTTGCCCTTCCCATCACGCCGCCGTCCCGTGTTGCCGGACTGGTTTCCGGCAAGCCGTCCCTTGGCGGCGGCGTCGATCTGCCGGTGTTTTACCCGGCCACCGGCGCGCAGATCTCAACCCTGACCGAAGATGACGCCGCCGCCGTCGATGCCGCCGTCCTGGCCGCCCGCGCCGCCTTTGATCGTGGCCCCTGGCCGGGCCTGTCGGTCGCGAAACGGATCGAGGTTCTGGAGGATTGCCGCGACACCATCCTTGCCAACGTCGACGAACTGGCGCGACTGGAATGCGCCGCGACCGGCCTCGTTCTCAAGGAACTCAAGGCCCGCCACATGCTGCGCGCTGCCTCGAACTTTCGCTTCTTTGGCGAATATATCTCGCAGGCCGCCGGCCAGAGCTATACCCAGACCGAAGGCTACATGACCTACGTGACCCGCGAACCCGTGGGGGTCGCCGCGCTGATCGCGCCATGGAACGCCCCCATCGCGCTGGCCACGATGAAGATCGCCGCCGCCTTGGCCTTCGGAAACACCGCCGTGCTGAAACCATCGGAACAGACGCCGCTGGCGCTGGCCCGCCTGGTCGAACTGCTTCAGGAGGTGCTGCCCGAAGGGGTGCTGAACCTCGTCAACGGGCGGGGCACCGTCACCGGGGCTGCGCTGGTGGCGCATCCGGGCGTGGACCTGATCAGCTTTACCGGCGGCACCGAAACCGGGCGTTCGATCATGTCCGCGGCCGGGCGCAACCTTGTGCCCTGCACGATGGAACTGGGCGGCAAATCCGCCAATATCATCTTTGCTTCCGCCGATCCCGACCGCGCGCTCGACGGGGCGCTTCAGGGGATCTTCTCGAACAACGGGCAGCAATGCCTGGCCGGGTCCCGGATCCTGGTCGAACGCCCGATCTTCGACGATTTCGTCGCCCGTTTCCGCGATCGCGCCGCAAAGGTCCGCGTCGGTGATCCGCTGGCAGACGAGACCGAGGTCGGCCCCCTTGCCTCGCTGTCGCACATGAACCGCGTCCTGTCCTTTGCCGACACGGCCCGAGAGGACGGCGGCAGCCTGCTGATCGGCGGCACCCGGCGTGACGATCTGGGCGAGGGGTATTTCATCTCTCCCACCGCTGTGCTGGCCCGCTCGAATGCCGATCGCTGCGCCCAGCAAGAGATTTTCGGCCCCTTCGCCACCTTCATCCCGTTCGACGGCGTGGACGAGGCAGTGGCCATCGCGAATGACACGGCCTTCGGCCTTGTCAGCTATGTCTGGTCGGATCACATGCCGACCGTCATGGCGACGACCCCGCGTCTGCGCTCTGGCGTGGTCTGGGTGAACACCCCGATGATGCGCGAACTGCGCGCGCCGTTCGGTGGGTTCAAGACGTCGGGCGTGGGCCGCGAAGGCGGCGCCTCCTGCGAGGCATTCTACACAGAAGAGAAGACCACGACGATCCCGCTTTCGCCCCCGCCGCTGCGTCGGTTCGGGGCCTGAGCGTACAATAAAATCCAACAGGGAAATCAGGAAACGCACATGTCTTATATCAGAACATTCGCCATGTCCGCCGCGCTTGCGGTGGCCGCGCTTGCCGCGCCCGTCCAGGCCCAGGAAAGCATCAAGGTCGGCACCTTCGTGCCGGAACAATCCACCGGCGTGGCCCAGGTCATCAAGCCCTGGCTCGAGGCCGTCCAGGCCGAGGCCGGTGATACCGTGCGCATGCAACCCTTCTGGGGCGGCACGCTGGGCAAGGACCCCTACAAGCAATTCGAACTGGTACAGAACGGTGTCGCGGATGCGACCTGGGTGCTGCCGGGCTATACGGCGGGCCAGTTCCCGGAAATGGGCATCTTCGAACTGCCCTTCCTGTTCCGCACGGCACAGGAGGCGTCTCTGGTCGGCTGGAAGCTTAACGAGATGGGCCTGCTGACGGGCCTCGACGGGGTTCACATGGTGGGCTTCTTTGCCGCCGAACCCAACGCCATCTTCCTCAGCACGCCGGTCGACAGCCTGGAAGGGCTGGCCAACCTCAAGATCCGCTCGGCAGGCTCGATTCAGGCCAAGTGGCTTGAAAGCCTCGGCGCCGCGCCGCAAACCCTGTCGTCGGCCGAATTCAACGAAGGCCTGTCGCGTGGCACGGTCGATGGCGCCATTCAGGGCTGGACGGGGATGAAGACCTTCAAGTCGCTGCCGCTGGTCGAACAGGCCATCGAGGCCCCCGCCGGCGCGATCCCCTTCCTGCTGCTGATGAACGAACGCAAATGGGAAAGCCTCTCGCCCGAGTTGCAGGAGATTGTCATGAAGCATGGCGGTGCCGCCTTCGCCGAGGCCGGCGGCAACGCCTATGCCTCTGCCGGGGCCGCGATCCGCGAAGAGGTCGAGGCCGAGGGCCGGATCTCTCTCATGACCTTCACCGACGAAGAGCTGGCCAGCTACGAAGATTCCGTCCAGCCGATCTACGACGACTGGATCGCGGCGACCCCGAACGGGCAGGCCGTCTATGATGCAACGGTAAAGCTGCTCGGCGAAATCCGCGGCAAGGACTGAAGGACAGGGCGCCATGACCACCTCTGCAAGACTTGACCGCATCACCCAGAAGGCCGCCGTGATCGGCTTCATGGGCCTGGTGATCATGGCGCTGCTGATCACCTGGGACGGGGCAGCGCGCTATATGTGGCTGCCCCGGATCTCGGGCTTTTCGGACTACGGCGAAGTCGTCTTTCCCATCGTCATCGCCAGCTGCTTTCCCGCCGGGCTGCTGCGCCAGACCAACGTCACCGTACGGGTGTTCGGCAATCTCGGCGGGCCGCGTGTCCATGCCGCGCTGGAAACCTTCGGCGCGGTGCTGACGCTGGCCTTTTTCGGCCTGCTGACCTGGCAGTTCATCCGCCTCACGGGCCAGTTCGAGGCAGGCGGCCGCACCACCAGGACAATCGGCGTGATGCTGGCTCCCTGGTGGTACGTGACCACCGCCATCATGGCCATTTGCGTCCCGGTTCAGGCCTTTGTCGCCTGGTCCTGGCTGGTGGCCACCGTCAAGGGCGATCTGCCCGATATCGCCAGCCTTCGCGACGACGCCGAAGAGCTGATGGAACTGGAAGGCTGACATGCTGAGCGATCCCTTTACCACCGGCCTTCTGGGTCTTCTGGCCATGTTCGTGCTGATCTTCCTTCAGGTGCCCGTGGGCATCGCCATGGGGATCGTCGGCGTCGTCGGTTGCGGGCTGATCATCGGTTTCGCCCCGGCGCTGACGCTGCTGGCGACCGAACCGTCCTCCTCGATGGCGTCGGAAAGCTTTGCCGTCGTCGCCATGTTCCTGCTGATGGGCAACCTGGCCCACGTCGGCGGGCTGTCGCGCGAACTCTACCGCCTCGCGCATGTCTACCTCGGTCACAAGCGCGGCGGGCTGATCTTTGCGACCATCGGCGCCTGCGCGGGCTTCGGCGCGATCTGCGGCTCTTCTGTCGCCACGGCGGCGACAATGGCCCGCATCGCCCTGCCCGAGATGCTGGAGCGCGGCTATGCCAAGTCGCTGGCCGCGGGGTCCATCGCGGCGGGCGGAACGCTGGGCATGATCGTTCCGCCCTCCGTCGTCATGATCCTCTATGCCATCCTGACCGAGAATTCGATCATCGCGCTGTTCCTCGCGGCCATCGTGCCCGGCCTGCTGGCGGTCCTGGTGTACTTTGTCGCGGTCTACTTCGTCGTCCGGGCCAATCCAGACGCCGCGCCGGTCGGACCCAAGGCCAGCTGGCGCGAACGCCGACAGGTCACCGGGCAAGGCTGGGCGGTGGTGCTTCTGGCCGTCATCGTCTCGGGCGGCATCTATTCGGGGATCTTCACGGTGTCCGAAGCGGCGTCGGTCGGGGCGACCGTGGCGCTGCTGCTGGCCCTCTTCCGGCGGCGCCTGACGGTGAGAAAGTTCCTCGCGGCCCTCGGCGATACCGCGGCCAATACCGGCATGATCTTCATCATGATCATCGGCGCCTCGGTGTTTTCCTACTTCGCCACGCTGTCCGGCCTACCCATGGCCACGGTCGACTGGATTCAGAGCCTGGCCCTGCCGCCGCTGCTGGTGCTCTGCCTGCTGATGGTCTTCTACCTGATCCTCGGCGCGATCTTCGACACCATCGCGGCCATGGTGCTGACACTGCCCTTCGTCTACCCGCTGATCATCGGGCTGGGCTACGACCCGGTCTGGTGGGGCGTGATCAACATCGTGGTGATCGAACTGGGCATGATCACACCGCCCATCGGCATCAACGTCTTCGTCCTGCACGGCATGGCGCGCGACCTGCCGCTCTCGACGATCTTCCGGGGCGTCGTCCCCTTCATCATCGCTGACGTGGTGCGACTGGTCATCCTGATCCTGTTCCCACCCCTCAGCCTCTGGCTCCCCGGAGTACTCGGATGGCTCTGAAAGAATATGGCAACGCAGGCACGATCGGGGTCCTGACCCCGCAGGCCAACACCACCGTCGAACCCGAACTCTGGGCGCTGCTGCCCGCGCACTGGTCCATGCTCAACGCGCGCCTGACATCCGACAAGGGCACGATCGAGGACCGGCTGGTCGACTACACCACCAAGTTCGCAGAAACCTCGGGCCAGTTCGCCAATGCCCCGGTCGACGTGCTGACAGCGGCCTGCACCGGGGCCTCCTACCTGATCGGCCAACAGGCCGAGGCGCGCCTCGTGGACCAGGTGCAGGCCCGGCGCAATCTGCCCTTCCTGACCGCCGCGCTGGCGTCTGTTGCGGCCCTCAGGGCGATGGGCGCCAGAAAGATCGCCCTGCTGACCCCCTATCCCGAAAGCCTGAATGTCCATTCGACACCGTACTGGGAAAGCTTCGGTTTCCAGGTCGTGGCCAAGGCCGGGCCCGAACTGGAAACCAGCGCGTTCCATCCGATCTATGCAATGACGGGGCCGGGCGTCCTGGCGTCCTATCGCAGGCTTTCGGCAGACAGCGGCGCGGATGCGGTTCTCATGCTCGGTACCGGCATGGCCACGCTGCACCCCATGATCGCGGGCCACGCCGAAGGGCTGATCCCGGCGATTTCATGCAACGTGGCGCTGGTCTGGGCCGCCGTGCAAAAGACCACGTGGGACAAGGTGTCGGACGGTGATTTGCAGGCATGGATCACCGGCAGGCAATGGGCGGACCGGCTGAACGTGATGTACCCCGCACCCTGATCCGCCCACCCCCACAGCCCCGCGTACGACCCCCGCCAGCCGCCCCTGCGCCGACCGGCGGCAGATCGGTCATGGCGCGCCCTGCCGCGACGGGATAACACTGTCGCGCCACGACGGAGGGATGCCATGACGCCGGAAACATTGTCGCAGTTTTACCTGGGCTATATCGATTGCCTCAACACGCAGGACTGGGCGCGCCTCGGCCTCTACGTGCACGGCGCTGTCGAACACAACGACAGGCCGCTTGGGCTGGACGGCTATCGGCAGATGCTCGAAAACGACTTTCGTGCCATCCCGGACCTGACGTTCAACATCGCCAAGCTCGCTTCGCAGCCGCCCTGCATCGCCGCACGGCTGGCCTTCGACTGTACCCCGGTGGGCACGCTTTTCGATCTGCCGGTCGACGGGCGGCGCGTGCAGTTCAGCGAAAATGTCTTTTACGAGGTCGCCGAGGGGCGCATCAGATGGGTCTGGTCCGTCATCGACACTGCGGCAATCGCGGCGCAGCTCTGACAGGTCTGGCCCCCGAACTGGCCCCGAGCTGGCCCCAAGACAGACCCGCCCCACGACACTGGCGCCCGCACCGCTGGCAGCCGCGCCGCTTCCTGCATCGGCTCTGCCTGAAATGCCACCCTGTCGCCACACCCGACCCTGCGCGCAGCGCGGGCGGTCTTACGATCCCCTGCCGGATGGCCTAACCTAGAGGGGTCACAGGACAACGGGGCATCGACATGCTGAACAGGGTTGGCGATCAGCGTACCGCGACAATCGACTTGATGCTGGCCGGGTTGCTGTCGTCAATCGCCGGGGCGCTGAATGCCGTCGGATTTCTGATGGCCGGGTCGTTCACCGCGAACATGACGGGCAATGTCTCGGCCTTTGCCGATCACCTGGCCGGGGGGCAGGTCGGGCTGGCGCTGTCATTCGCGGGACTGGCGGCGGCCTTCATCTGCGGCGCGGCGGCCGCCGCCCTGGCGATCCAGCTGGGCGAGGCACGGCATCTGCGCTCGGTCTACGCCCTGGCCATCGTGGCCGAGGCCGCCTTGCTGCTGTTGCTCGGCGCGGCGCTGGTCTCGACCGCCGACGATGCGCAGCAGGTGCCACTGGTCATCGCGCTCAGCTTCATCATGGGGCTGCAAAATGCGGTGACCACGCTGATTTCACGGGCGCGGGTGCGCACCACGCATGTCTCCGGGATGGCGACGGATGTCGGCATCGAACTGGCGGCTCTGGTCGCGGGCGACACGGCGCGCCGCGCGGCCCTGCCGAACCTCAGGCTGCATGGGCTGACGCTGGTTTCCTTTGCGGCGGGCGGTGTCGCCGGGGCCTTGCTGTTCGCGCTGATCGGGCGCTGGCTGTTCGTCCTTGCCGCCGCCGTGCTGCTGCTGATCGCCCTGCCCGAAGTCATCCGGGGGCAGCGCCGCTGATCAGCGCGGGCGCACGGGCCGCCCCTGCGGCAAACCTCCCGTCCCCCGTCCCCCGTCTTCCGCCGCATCCGGGGGGCATCTGATCGCCAGCGCTCCGGCCATCTCTCCGCCGGGCGTCTCACCTCACCGCCGGCCATCTCACCTCCGGGCCGCACTCCGAGGCCGGTCTTGCTGTTGGCGGGTCCGGTCGGCAAACGCGCCCGCTGCACCGTGCGCGGCGTTAATCAGGGTTGTTCGACCTCACGCGCACCGCTCACTCACCGCTCGGATACCGTCAAGATACCGACGTTGCAAAATGGCCTCCGGCCCTTGTTAACATGGCACTTTGGCCGAGTCGCCGCGCCGACGTCGGTATTGCCCCTTTGCCCCCCGCGCGCCATCTTGGTCTGCCCCCGTGCGATTGTATCCACAAGGTACCTTGTGCCGCCCGGTCAAGGGCTTAGGTTAAGCCGGGCGTTTGCAACGCAGCCAGGACCTTCAGCCAAGGGCGACGCATGACCAATTCCAATTCTCCCGGGCACGCCAAGGCCGGTTCGCTCACCCACGATCTGGACGAAGCCGGCCGTCCCCACGCCCCGCCCATCCCAGGCGCCACCGATCTGCACCGCCGCCAAGGCCGCCACCTGGCCGCGATCCACCGGATGCATCTGCGTGACATCGCTGAAATCAGCGGTCTCGTCGCGCGGATCGACAGCGACACCAGCGCCCCGGGCCAGCTGGTCGACAAGGTGCAGGCCCTTGCAGTGACACGCAATATTCGCACCTTTGGCACTCTGTGCGGTGGCGAATGCAACCGCCTGCTGTTCCACCATGACGCCGAGGAACAGCACGTCTTTCCCATCCTCGAACAACGCGGCAGCGACGGTCTGCGTGCCGTCGTGGCCAAGCTGCGCCAGGAACACGAAGTCATTCATACCCTGCTGGAACAGCTCGCGATCGGGGCCCGGCGCGTGTTGTCGGAACCCGACGCATCGGCCTACGGGGATCTGCGCGCCACCTTCACTGCACTTGAAACCGCGCTCCGATCGCACTTTCATTACGAGGAAACCGAGCTTGAAGAAGCGCTCGGTGTTCATGATGCCCTTTGACAGATACCCACAGGAACAGGACCTGACATGACCCTTAAACTCAAAGTCATCACCGGCTCGACCCGGCCCGGCCGCGTCGGCCCCACCGTTGCCAAATGGGCTGTCCAAGCCGCTGAGGCAAATGGCAAATTCGAGGTCGAGGCCGTTGACCTGGCAGACATGAACCTGCCGCTGCTCGACGAAGCCAACCACCCGGCGATGCAGAAATACGAACATGAGCACACCAAGCGCTGGAGCGCGATCATCGGGGATGCGGACGCGTTTGTCTTCGTCACGCCTGAGTACGATTTCTTTGCCCCCGCCGCGCTGGTCAATGCGGTGCAGGTGCTGCTGAAGGAATGGAAATACAAACCCGCGGGCGTTGTCAGCTATGGCGGTATCTCGGGCGGGCTGCGCTCGGCGCAGGTGCTGCGCGGGCTGCTTGGAAACGTCGGGGCCGTCGCCATCCCTCAAGGCGTGCCGCTGCCGCTGTTTTCGCAATATATCTCTGACGATGGCACGTTCACGCCCAACGAAAAGGTCACCGAGGGTGCCGAGGCGATGTTCGATGAACTGGCCCGTTGGGCCGGCGCGCTCAAGCCGCTGCACAGCCCCGCCTGATCAGCCGCCGTTCTTTGCGGCCCCTGACACGGAAACAGCCGGACCCGCAGGGGCCCGGCTGTTTCACTTTTGCCATGGCTGTACAGCCGGTTGTAGCGGCCTCAGGCCGCCAGACCGCGCGCGCCCATGTCTAGGAATTTCTTGCGGCGATCATGGATCAACGCCTTGCGATCCATCCCTTTCATGCTGTCCAGCAGGCCCTGGATCTCGGTGCCCACGGCCTTCATGGATTGATCCGGCCCGCGATGTGCGCCGCCGACCGGCTCTCCGATGATCCGGTCGATCACACCCAGGTTGTGCAGGTCCTGGGCGGTGACCCGCATGGCCTCGGCGGCCTCACGCATCTTTTCCGCGTTCTTCCACAAGATCGACGCGCAGCCCTCGGGCGAGATGACGGAATAGATCGAATGTTCCAGCATCGCGACGCGGTTCGCCGCGGCAATCGCGACAGCGCCGCCCGATCCGCCCTCGCCAATGATCAC
This sequence comes from Pseudooceanicola sediminis, assembly GCF_003575965.1. Lineage (GTDB taxonomy): Bacteria > Pseudomonadota > Alphaproteobacteria > Rhodobacterales > Rhodobacteraceae > Pseudooceanicola > Pseudooceanicola sediminis. The sequence goes on from NZ_QWJJ01000015.1 coordinate 57,912, forward strand.
GCTGATCATCGGCACGCCGATCTGAAGGCACTTTTCCGTAGACCTGGCAATGGCTTCGGACTGACCGCGTTCCTCGGCACCCTTGCCGGGATAGGCCCCGGCGGTATCAACCAGGCTGATCACGGGCATGTTGAAACGGTCCGCGATTTCCATCAGGCGGATCGCCTTGCGATAGCCTTCGGGCCGGGCCATGCCGAAATTCCGTTCGATCCGGCTCTTGGTGTCGTTGCCCTTTTCGTGGCCGATCACCATCACGGGGCGGTCGTTGAAACGTGCCAGGCCACCCATCAGGGCCAGGTCATCGGCAAAGTTCCGGTCGCCCGCCAGCGGAGTGTATTCGCTGAACAGGTTCGCGATGTAATCCTTGCAATGGGGGCGGTCGGGGTGGCGCGCCACCTGGCATTTGCGCCAGGGCGTCAGCTTGGCATACATGTCCACCAGCATGTCGGCGGCTTTCTTGTCCAGCGCCGCCGCCTCGGACTCGACGTCCATATCCTCGTTCTGCCGGGCCATGGCACGCAGCTCTTCGGCCTTGCCTTCAATCTCGGCAAGGGGGCGTTCAAAGTCGAGGTAATTGGTCATCCGGGACTCCCACTTTCACTGCTGGTTATATGACGGCGACAGGCTCGGGATGCAATAAGGCAAGATATGGCGCGCCCGCGCCGGCTCGGATCTGCCGCCGGACGCGGCCTCCGGCCTGCCCGTCAGTGCAGGAACACCGGATAAAGCGATGCCACCAGCAATGCCGCCATCGACCAGTTGAACGCGCGCAGGCGGGTCGGGTTGCGCAACAGCCGGCGGACCTGTTGCCCCAGCACCACCCAGATCGACAGCGACGGCAGACAGACCAGGCCGAACACCAGGGCGATCAGTGCCACCGCCGGCAGGCTGCGGCCCGGCGCGTAGATGGTGATCGCCGTCAGTGACATGGTCCAGGCCTTTGGGTTAACCCATTGAAAGGCGACGGCCTGTAAAAAGCTCATCGGGCGGCGTGTCGGGTCGGTCTCATTGCCCGGCGGGGCGGCGTTGGCGATTTTCCACGCCAGGTACAACAGGTAGGCAACACTGGCCACGGTCAGGATCTGGCGCAACATCGGCAGGGTTTCGAACAATTGCATCAGGCCGATCCCGACCAGCAGAACCATCGCGGCGAAACCGAACGCGATGCCCAGCATATGTGGCAGGGTGCGCCGATAGCCAAAGTTCGCGCCCGACGCCATCACCATCAGGTTGTTCGGCCCCGGAGTGACGGACGACACGACGCAGAAAAGGATCAGTGCCGCAAGAAAGTTCAGTGTCAGCGTCGTCATGGATGCCTCGGGTTATGGCGTTGCGAAGGGGGAAGGTGATTGCAATCATATGCGACGACGCAGCGCTACGGATTGCAATGTGCGGATTTTTGTAAGAGATTTTGCAACAAATGGCTAAACTGGATGACATAAACCGAAAGATATTGCGCGTTCTCTCCAAGGACGGCCGCGTGTCGAATCTTGATCTGGCCGATCGCGTCGGCCTGTCACCCTCGGCGTGTCTGCGCCGCGTGCAGGAGCTTGAGAAAAGCGGCGTGATCCTGGGCTATCGTGCGGTGCTTGATCCGATGGCAATGGGGGTGGGGTTCGTTGCCTATGTCAGCGTGGGCCTGTCGGAACATACCAAGCTGTCCCAGGAAACCTTCGAACAGACGATCGCGGCCTCGCCCGAGGTGCGCGAATGCCATAACATCACCGGATCACGCGAATACCTGCTGCGGGTCGAGGCGGCGGATCTCGCCGCCTACAAGAGGTTCCACACAGACGTGCTGGGCACGCTGCCCCATGTCAACGCGCTGACCTCTTATGTTGTCATGGGCTCGCCCAAGGACGAACGCGCCTGATGGATCAGTCGCAATAGGCGGCCTGTTCCGCAATGGCCTGGCCCGCGCCCGTCAGGCTGACCGGATAGGTCTGCCCGCCCACGGTCAGCTGCTGACCGCGCCGCAGGATGTCGAGAAAGGTGTCGCGTGCCGCGGCGTCCGGGAACAGCATCTTGTAGCCATGCACTGTGCCTGAGGCGATGTTGGGATCTTTCGTCGCGCCGGTGTACGCCACCAGATAGCCGCCTTCGTTGCCATCAACGGCAAAGCGGACCTCGGCGGTATACGCCTTGCCGCGCCCCGCCTTTCCCGGCACTCCGGGCAGCTTGTCGGCAAAACCCAACCGGACCGAAGGCGCGCCTTCGTCGCAGCGAATCGAGAAATACTCACCCACCTGCGCGCGCTCCTGCGTCAGGTACATCAACAGGCCGTTCTTGTCGGCTTCCTTGCTCTGCATCCATTGTCCGGCAAAGACCTTGGCGATCGGAGTTTCGATCACGTCCTGCGCAAAGACAGGCGTGGCAAGGCAAAGGCCGGTCAGGCCGATGGCAAGGGCGGTCTTGGGAAGGTGCATGGCAATCTCCGGTCGCTGGCTGCGAAAATCGTGTCGGGCTGCAACCTAAAGCGTTGTAATGATTTGCCAAGAGTGCGCGCGTGCCAGAGCCATGCAGGGGCCGACACAATCGCGTTAGCACCGTCGTGTCCGAGTTGGCGGCAGGATGTAGCGGGGCGGCAAGTCCATACGTCGCCGCATGTTCCAAGGGCCATCACGCCGCACTCCCGCTATGGCTGAAAAAGGGAAGCGCCCGTGAGTCCTCCTCTCACGGGCGCTTCGCCGAGCATGCCTGCAGTCACTCCCCCGCGGCGATCAGCTCGGCTTGTCTCACAATCACTTGTGCCTGCTTTATAGATGCAATGTCAACTAGTCGTCCTTTATAAACCGTCGCTCCGGCACCCGTTTTACGGGCCTCCTCCATGGCGGCCAGAATCTCGCGTGCTTCCGAAACCTTCGCGTCAGATGGCGTGAAGACCTCGTTCGCCAGAGCGATCTGTTTCGGGTGGATGGCCCATTTTCCGACCATGCCCAGCGTGGCCGAACGCAGCGATTGCGCACGAAAGCCATCGTCGTCGGAAAAGTCGCCATAGGGTCCATCAACCGGCAGCAGACCATGCGTGCGGCACGCGGCGACGATCGCCGTTTGCGCCCAGTGCCATGGATCTGCCCAGTATTTCTGGCCGTCCCGCAACATGTAGTAGTCTTCCTGTGTGCCCCCGATGCCCGTTGTCTGCATTCCCATGGAGGCCGCAAAATCTGCCGCTCCCAGGCTCATCGCTTCGAGACGGGGCGAGGACGCGGCGATTTCCTCTACGTGCGCAAGGCCGGCCGCGCTCTCGATGATGACCTCGAAGGCGATGCGTTTGCTGCGCCCCATGGCGGTTTCGATTGCGGTGACAAGGGCATCGACGGCATAGATATCCGCGGCGCAACCGACCTTGGGGATCATGATCTGGTCGAGACGCTCGCCGCAGTTTTCCAGCAGGTCGACCACGTCGCGATACCACCAGGGCGTGTCGAGCCCGTTGATTCGGACCGAGAGGGTCTTGTTCCCCCAGTCGACATCGCCAATCGCCTCGATCACGTTGCGGCGCGCTTGCGGTTTGTCGTCGGGGGCAACCGCGTCCTCGAGGTCAAGATTGATCACATCCGCAGCCGAGGCCGCCATCTTGGCAAACAGCTTGGTGTTCGAGCCGGGACCGAACAGCTGGCATCGATTCGGGCGGGCAGGGGGCTGCGGCTGGATGCGAAAGGACATCTCGGGATCCTTGGGTAAGTAAATTACGAATTTGTTTTTCCATTTGGTATTAAGTTGCGCGACTATCTTCAAGCTGATTTTGCGCTGCGGCACTGCTTCTGCGTTGCGGCGAAAGAATCTTCGGCAGAGACTGTCCAATCTCGGACAAACTTGCGCATTCGGGCTAACCCGCGCTGAATTTGCAAACACCTTGATGCGGATTCCGCGCAAGCTGATGGAAAGTCTGCTGGGAGTATGACGACATGATCGAGACACCGTATCTTCTTTTCCTCGGGGACGCGCCCGATGCACTTGCCGCCAAAGTCGCGCAGGGTATCAAGGACTGGCGCCCCGACAATTGCGTCGGCCAGTTCCGCATGGACGGCTGCAAGGCCAACCTCGGCCTGACCGACATGACGCTGGCCGAAGCCAAGGCGGCCGGTGCCAAGACGCTGGTGATCGGCGTGGCCAACCGCGGCGGGATGATTTCCCAGGCATGGAAGAAGGTTCTGATCGAGGCGCTGGAAGAGGGCTTTGACATCGCGTCGGGCCTGCACAACCTGCTGCGCAACGAAGCCGACCTGAAAGCCGTGGCCGAGGCGACGGGACGCACGCTGCACGATGTGCGCATCCCCACCGTGCAATACCCCATCGCGAATGGTGAAAAGCGGAGCGGCAAACGGTGCCTGGCCGTCGGCACCGATTGTTCGGTCGGCAAGATGTACACCGCGCTGGCGATGGACAAGGAGATGAAGGATCGGGGTCTGAAGTCCAGCTTTCGCGCCACGGGCCAGACCGGCATCCTGATCACGGGCGAAGGCGTGCCGCTGGATGCGGTGATTGCGGATTTCATGGCCGGGTCGATCGAATACCTGACGCCGGACAACGACCCGGATCACTGGGACATGATCGAGGGGCAGGGCAGCTTGTTCCATGCTTCGTATTCCGGGGTGACGATGGCGCTGGTGCACGGTGGACAACCCGATGCCCTGGTGCTGTGCCATGAGCCGACGCGCGAGCACATGCGCGGTTTGCCGTCTTACAAGTTGCCGACGCTCGAGGCGCTGCGCGACGTGGCCCTGACCTTGGCGCATGTGGTGAACTCCGGCTGCACGGTCATCGGAATTTCGGTGAACACGCAGCATCTGGGGGAAGACGACGCGAAAGCCTATCTTGCCGAAGTGGAAGAGCGGATGGGACTGCCTGCGGTCGACCCGTTCCGCATGGGCGCGGGGCGCCTGGTGGATGCGCTGGTGGCGCTCGGGTAACGACCCATCCCATCGGGGGCGCTGCCGGGATCGGCGGAGGCCTCCGGCGGGGGTATTTATGGCCAGATGAGGAGAGCAGGACGTGCAGATTGATGTGACGCGGGACAAGTTCCCCCTGGCGCAGGTTTTCCGGATCAGCCGTGGGGCGCGGACAGAGGCAGAGGTTCTGACGGTCACCTTGCGCGATGGAGATGTCGTGGGGCGCGGGGAATGCGTGCCATATGCCCGTTACGACGAGACGCTGGCGTCGGTCGAGGCGCAGATTGCGGCCCTGCCCCGCGACATTACCCGGAAGGGGTTGCAGGATCTGCTGGAGCCGGGCGCCGCACGCAACGCGGTGGATTGCGCGCTGTGGGATCTGGAGGCGAAGCGCGCGGGCAAACCGGTCTGGGAATTGGCCGGGCTGTCGGCGCCCCGCCCCGAGATCACCGCCTATACCCTGTCGCTTGACGCGCCTGCGGCAATGGAAGCCCAGGCGGCCAAGAACGCCTATCGGCCCTTGTTGAAGATCAAGCTGGGCACGCCCGATGACATGCCCCGGCTTGAGGCCGTGCGCCGTGGGGCACCGCAATCCCGCATCATCATCGACGCGAACGAAGGGTGGAGCGCGGAGGTTTATGCCGATCTGTCGCCGCACCTGATCCGTCTTGGTGTCACCCTGGTCGAGCAGCCTCTGCCCGCCGGGCTGGATGATGCGCTGATCGGGATGGAGCGCCCGGTGCCGGTCTGTGCCGACGAGAGTTGCCATGATCGCGCCAGCCTGCCCAAGCTGAAGGGCAAGTACGACGTCGTGAACATCAAGCTGGACAAGACCGGGGGGCTGACCGAGGCGTTGGCCCTGCGCGAGGCCGCGCTGGCGCAGGGATATGGCGTGATGGTGGGCTGCATGGTCGGTTCGTCGCTGGCCATGGCGCCTGCGGTCCTGGTGGCGCAGGGCGCGTTGGTGACCGATCTGGATGGGCCGCTGTTGATGGCGCAGGATCGAGAGGTCCCGCTGCACTATGACGAGGCGGGCGTGCATCCCGCAACGCCGGATCTGTGGGGCTGAGGCCCCGCCGGCGTGAATTCCCCTTGTCCTTGCGCGTGGCGTCAGGGCAATAGACCGACAACCGACAGTACCCCCGGGGGATCGCCCCGCGACGGGCGATTTTCAAGGAGTGTCCAATGAGCCGCATTGTCTACGTGAACGGTGACTATCTGCCCGAGGAAGAGGCGAAGATCTCGATCTTCGACCGGGGTTTCCTGATGTCCGATGGTGTCTACGAGGTGACAAGCGTTCTGAATGGCAAGCTAATCGATTTTCCCGGGCACGCCACGCGGCTGGAACGGTCACTGGGTGAGCTGGACATGGCCAGCCCCGTCAGCATGGATGAGTTGCTGGCGATCCACCGGGAGCTGGTTTCGCGCAACGAAATCGAGGAAGGGCTGGTCTATCTGCAGATCACCCGTGGCGCGCCGGGCGACCGGGATTTCGCGTTTCCCGATCCGTCGACGACGCCGTCGACCATCGTGCTGTTCACCCAGAACAAGCCCGGTCTGGCCGACAGCCCGGCGGCAAAGACGGGCACCAAGGTCATTTCGATCGAGGATATCCGCTGGGGTCGGCGCGACATCAAGACGGTGCAGCTGCTCTATCCGTCCATGGGCAAGATGATGGCCAAGAAGGCCGGTTGCGATGATGCCTGGATGGTCGAGGACGGCTTCGTGACCGAAGGCACATCGAACAACGCCTATATCGTCAAGGGTGGCAAGATCATCACCCGCGAACTGTCGACGGATATTCTGCATGGCATCACCCGCGCCGCCGTGCTGCGCCTGGCCGCCGAGGCGCAGATGGAGGTCGAGGAGCGCAACTTTACCATCGACGAGGCAAAGCAGGCAGACGAAGCCTTTACCACCTCGGCCAGTGCCTTTGTCATGCCCGTGGTCGAAATCGACGGTGTGACGCTGGGGAACGGGACGCCCGGCACCGTCGCCAGGCGCCTGCGCGAGATTTATCTCGAGGAAAGCCTGAAGACGGCGATCTGACGCCGACGGCGGCGCGGCCAGTCCGATTGTGATTGGTGCGCCCGGGGCCTGCGGATAGAATGAGAGAACGACAGGAACGCGCCAGGCTCTGGCGCGTTCCCTGCGTTTGCGGGCCATCGCATCGCGTTGGCTGATCACGAACCCTGCGACCGGCGTCCTTCGGTCGGGAGATTTATCATGCGTCTCGCCTTTCATTCGATCCTGACCGTGCTGGCCCTGACCGCGCCGGCGGTGGCAGACATCCGGCTGTGCGATTATCGGCCAAGCCAGTTGATCGGTACCCGCTCCGCTGCGCTCATGGGGGCGACGGCGGCAGGCACCTTGGCGGGCGTGCCCGCAATGGGCGGCGGCGAGGGGCTCAGAGGCTTCTATGTACTCTCTGACGTGGCGGGTGGTCCGGACGCTGGTGCGCCGGAGAAAAAGCGGTTGGGACTGAAGGACGCAGCGGGTCTGGTCGGCTCGGCCGTCAGCGCCGTTTCCTCTGCCGCGATGCTCTCGCCTGCTGCGCTGGCGGCGGGGGCGGTGGCCGGTGTAGGCATTGCCGGTGCAGAAAAGGTCTGCCAGCTGCGGGATGAACGGATCGACGATCCGCAGGCGGTCATGCTGATCCTCTACCAGGTCGCCGACAACGCCGATCCGGACTATTTCTCTCGCACGACGGTCGAGGGGGAACCTGCCGTTCGCGTCCGTCAGGATGACGGCAGCTACGAAGATTACGAGATGGCTGACCTCTATATCGTTGACGGAGAGATCCGGCATCGCAAATTCGGCCGCGACACCGTGGTCGGGACCATCGGATTTATCGTCACGGCTGGCAACCCGGTGGCTGTCGATGCCTCGGCGGATGCCGTGACGACAACCGATCTGGGCGCCGCCCCGGTGCAGGACATACCGCCCGAGGCGCCCCTGCCCGAGGCCCCTGCGCCGCAACAGCCTTCGGGCGATGCTCCCGGCGCTCAGCCTCTCGTCGAATAGGCCAGCGCGGGGGGCAGCTCTCTCGGTCAGCGCTCAGGGGTGCCGACGTTTTCGCGAAAGGCCGTGTCGAACGCGGCTTTCTGCGTGTCGCTCGCGTCGGTCTGGTGCGCGGCCTTCCAATCCTCGAACGGCATGCCGTAAAAGGCCTCGCGCGCCGCCTCCTTGCTCATTTCGATGCCGCGCTCCGCTGCGGCCTCCTGGTACCAGCGGCTCAGGCAGTTGCGGCAGAACCCGGCCAGGTTCATCATGTCGATGTTCTGCACATCCGGGCGTTTTTCCATCAGGTGCGCGCGCAGGGCGCGAAAGGCTGCGGCCTCCAGCTCGATACGGGTCTGGTCGTCCATCGTCATCTCTCCTCTCATCTCAGCGCTTGCGGAACGATGCCTTCGGGATCGCCACCGTTTCGACGCAGAGCGCACATGTCTCGGGCAGATCGCGCCGCAAGACGTCCACTACGGCATCTGCAAGCGCATTGTGCTGGTCCGGGCCGCGCGTGTCCATCAGGCGCAGCGTGACATGGGCAAAGCTCGGCTCACCCGACAGTAGCAGATAGTCGACCTGCTGCGCCCGGACCTTGACGGCGGCGCGCGGAACGGCCGGATGGGCGGCGACGGCCTCGGCCAGCGCTTGCATCAGCGGGGCCAGCGGCTGATCCAGCCCGCCGTGTTCCAGAACGATATGGGGCATCTCTGAATCCTTTGCTTCATAGGCCAGTGTCTAAAATCAGAGGTCAGGGTCTACGATCAAAAGCCGCTATCCAACCTAGAGGTTGGTGTCGGCCAGTGCAGCTTGCAATATCGGGGCCAGTCGCGCGGCCCAGGCTCGCTGCGCGGCCTCTTCCCCGATCAGGTCGTTGCGCAGCTCGATCAGCGCGTTCAGGCGACCGTGCTCAATCGCGTGCCTTTCGATCGCGTCACCGGGCAGGTGTCCGCCATAGGGCTGGTTGGCGCCGACGCACAGGTCGCCTTCCTGCTCAAGCCGCGCAATCAGCGGCGTGGTCAGGCGCTCGTCGGCGGCAAACAGGACACCGACCTGCCAGGGGCGCGGCGGGCGCCCCTTCAACTGCGGGGTAAAGGAATGCACGGACAGGATCACGGTATCGGGCTGCCGCGCGGCCAGGTCTGCCAGTGCCGCATGATAGGGGCGATAGCAGGCGTTCAGCCGGGCCTCGCACTCCTGTGCATCCGCATGGCGATTGGCGGGGATGATCGTGCCGTCATACAGTTTCATCAGCAGTGTCGGATCATCCTCGCCCCGGTTCGGGTCGATGACGAGACGCGAAAAATTCGACATGATTGCCGGCGCATCCAGTGCCTCGGCCAGCGCACGGGTCAGCCCGGCGGCGCCCACGTCATAGGCGATATGGCGGTGCATGTCGGTTTCCGACAGGCCCAGACTACCCCCGCCGACGAAATCGGGTACGGTGTTCGCAGCATGATCGCAGGTGACCAGCCAGCGTGACGGACGATCCCTGCCAATGATTTCGTAAGGGGTGTATGTCATGAGGGTGTCACCTCCATTGGCAAGTTTGCAAAGACGCCATAATGTGCGATGTGAACGCTAACATCCGGGGTTTCCGGGCCGCGAGAACAGGGGATGACCTTAATGAAACGTCAGCGCAATACCAAAATCGTCGCAACTCTGGGGCCATCGTCCTCGGATTATGAGACGATCCGTGCGCTCCATCAGGCCGGTGCGGACGTGTTCCGACTGAACATGTCGCACGGCAGTCACGATGAAATCCGTGAAAAGCACCGCATCATCCGCCAGATCGAACGCGACACGGACGGCACCATCGGTATTCTGGCCGACCTGCAAGGGCCGAAGCTGCGCGTCGGCACGTTCCGCAACGAATCCGAGGAGCTGGTGATCGGCGAGGCCTTCCGCCTCGACCTCGACGACACGCCCGGTGATCTGACCCGTGTGAACCTGCCCCACCCCGAGATTTTCGCAGCGTTGGAGCCCGGCTCCAGCCTGCTGGTCAACGACGGCAAGATCCGCCTCGTCGTCAAGGACTGCGGCGAAGATTACGCCAATTGCGAAGTCACCGTCGGCGGCACGATTTCCAACCGCAAGGGTGTGAACGTTCCCGATGTGGTGCTGCCGCTGGCCGCCCTGTCTGAGAAGGATCGCGCCGATCTGGAATTCGTCTGCCAGCTGGGGGTCGACTGGCTGGCCCTGTCTTTCGTTCAGCGCCCCGCCGATGTCGATGAGGCGCGCGAACTCGCCGGTGGGCGTGCCGCGATCCTCTCCAAGATCGAAAAACCTGCCGCGGTGAAGAGCTTTGACGACATTCTTGCGGTTTCCGATGGGATCATGGTGGCCCGCGGTGACCTTGGTGTCGAACTGCCGGTTCACGCGGTGCCGCCCATCCAGAAACGCCTGATCCGCAAGTGCCGCATTGCTGCGAAACCGGTCATCGTCGCGACGCAGATGCTCGAATCGATGATCGAAAGCCCGATGCCGACCCGGGCCGAGGTGTCAGACGTCGCCGCCGCGATCTATGAAGGCACCGATGCCGTCATGCTTTCTGCCGAAAGCGCGGCGGGCCAATATCCTGTCGAAGCGGTCACAACCATGGACAACGTCGCCCACGAGGTCGAGACGGATCCGCTCTACCGCGAGGTGATCGAGGCGCAGCGCAGTTCGACGACCGGGCGCGGCTCGGTTGCCGAAGGTATCGTTGCCGCCGCGCGCGAAATTGCGGAAACGACGGACATCAAGGCGATCTGCTGTTTCACCCAGCACGGTACGACCGCCCTGCTGGTGTCGCGTGAAAAGCCGCGTGTCCCGATCCTGGCGCTGACCCACCTGCGCGGGACGGCGCGGCGCCTGACCCTGTCCTGGGGCGTGAACTGCCTGATGACCGGTCAGCTTGATCGGTTCAAGCAGGCGGTGGTCAATGCCGCCCGCGGCGCGCGCGTCACGGGCCTTGCGTCGGCAAGCGACCAGATCGTCGTGACTGCCGGCGTGCCCTTCAACCAGCCCGGCACGACGAATATCCTGCGCGTGGCGCCCTGCGAAGAACGTCTGATCTACGCGGCCGATCCTGAATGACCAGGCCGCGCCCCTATCCGCCTGGTTCAGGCAGGGGCGCGGCCTTCGCAAATGGTGCATCCCCATGGACATGATGACCAGCGATATCCTCTACGGCATTGGTGTGCTGTTGGTGGTGTTGGCCATCCCCGCGTTGGTAACGGCCTATGCCGAACATCGCACGGCGGTCTGGGGGATGATCATGGCGGTGCTTGGCCTTGCCATGATCGGCTGGATCTACAGCACGGACAGGGCCGTCTATGCTGCGCTGCAAATGCCGCATGTCGTGTTTCGCGTCATCGGATATGCGCTTGATGCCCTCTGAGGGGCGCATCGGGCTGGCGGCGGGGCCTGTTCAGTTGCGCGCGCCGTATTTCCCAAGGACACCGGGCTTGCCAAAGCCCCCCTCTGCCCCTATACGGCGCTTTCTATCTGCGCGGCCGGCCGAAGTGGCATGCCGAGTCGCGCTTCATCTCGTGAATGACAGGAGACGAAAATGCCCAAGATGAAGACGAAGTCGAGCTGCAAAAAGCGGTTCAAGGTGACGGCCACCGGCCGTATCGTTGCTGGCCAGGCCGGCAAACGCCACGGCATGATCAAGCGGAGCACCAAGTTCATCCGCACCGCCCGTGGGACCACGATCCTGGCGAAGGCTGATGAGAAGATCATCAAGCCAATGATGCCCTACGCACGCTAAGGAGTTCAGGATATGTCCCGCGTTAAAGGTGGTACCACAACCCACGCCCGTCACAAAAAAGTTCTCGACGCTGCAAAAGGCTATTATGGCCGCCGCAAGAGCACGTTCAAAGTTGCCCGTCAGGCCGTCGACAAGGCCAACCAGTACGCGACCCGCGACCGCAAGAACCGCAAGCGCAATTTCCGCGCCCTGTGGATCCAGCGTATCAACGCGGCTGTCCGTATGCACGACGAGGCTCTGACATACTCGCGTTTCATCAACGGTCTGGCGCTCGCCGGTATCGAGGTTGACCGCAAGGTTCTGGCCGATCTGGCCGTCAACGAACCCGAAGCCTTCGGTGCGATCGTCGCGCAAGCCAAATCGGCTCTGCCCGCCGCCGCCTGATCTTTCCCCACCGGGTCCGCCCGGAACGGAAATGTCACAGATTCAACCCCGCTCGGCACCGAGCGGGGTTTTTCGTGTCTGCAACCCGCTTGGAACGCCCTCTGAACGCCCTAACAAACTTGCATTCCGGGGCTGCTGTGATACCCACTCGCGGTCTGTGAACGGAGGCCGCGATGGACGATCTTAAGGCAAAATACCTCTCGGCGATCGCCGATGCGGGCGATGAATCCACGCTTGAGGACCTGCGCCTGCAGGCCGTCGGAAAGAAGGGCGAAGTCAGCCTGAAGATGCGCGAGCTGGGCAAGATGACGCCCGAGGAACGCCAGACCGCCGGCCCCGCCCTCAACGCCCTGAAGGACGAGATCAACTCGGCCCTCGCCGCGAAAAAGGCGGCCCTTGGCGACGCCGCGCTTGACGCCCGCCTGCGCGCGGAATGGCTCGACGTGACGCTGCCCGCCCGTGGCACCGCGCGTCAGGGCACGATCCACCCGGTTTCCCAGGTCTGGGAAGAATGCACCGCGATCTTTGCCGACATGGGCTTTGCCGTCGCCGAAGGCCCGCAGGTCGAAACCGACTGGTACAACTTCGACGCCCTCAACATCCCCGGCCACCACCCCGCCCGGGCCGAGATGGACACGTTCTACATGCACCGCGCGACAGGCGACAACCGCCCGCCGCACGTGTTGCGCACCCACACCAGCCCGGTCCAGATCCGCTCCATGCAGGAGCAGGGCGCGCCGATCCGCATCATCGCGCCGGGCCGCGTTTACCGCGCCGACTTCGACCAGACCCACACGCCGATGTTCCACCAGGTCGAGGGCCTCGCGCTCGACAAGGATCTCTCCATGGCGAACCTGAAATGGGTGCTTGAGGAGTTCTTTACCGCTTATTTCGGCACCAAGGTCAAAACCCGTTTCCGCGCCTCTCACTTCCCCTTCACCGAGCCCTCGGCCGAGGTCGACATCCAGTGTTCCTGGGAAAACGGCACCGTGAAGGTGGGCGAAGGCGACGGCTGGCTCGAAGTCCTCGGCTCCGGCATGGTCCACCCACACGTGCTGCGCGCCGGTGGCGTGGACCCGGACAAATGGCAGGGCTTTGCCTTCGGCATGGGCATCGACCGCATCGCGATGCTGAAATACGGCATCCCCGATTTGCGCGCCTTCTTCGATTCCGACCTGCGCTGGCTGCGCCACTATGGCTTCAGCGCGTTGCAGGTGCCGACGATCCGGGGCGGGGTGTGATCCTCTCAGCTCTCCGTAGGGCGGGGTTCACCCCGCCTTCGGTGGCCGCCGCGCCAGCGTCACAGGCGGGGTGAACCCCGCCCTACGGAAATTTGAAATGGACAGCCCCATGACCCTCTTCCGCCACGAAAACCGCCAACGGACCGAGCACTCGAAACGCCTCTATGCCCGCTTCGAGATCGCCTACACTCTGGTTGATTTCGGCGCGGCCTTCTGCTTCGTGCTCGGCTCCATCTTCTTTTTCTCCGAACGCCTGATGACCCCCGGCACCTGGCTGTTCCTGATCGGCTCGCTCCTGTTTGCCGCCAAACCGACGCTGCGGCTGGTCCGCGAAATCAAACTCTACCGTATGGGCGATCAAGACGACCTCGCCTCCCGCCTGAAGGACTGACCCGATGAAATTCACCCTCTCCTGGCTGAAAGAACACCTCGACACCACCGCCACGCTGGACGAAATCACCGAGGCGCTGACCGACCTCGGGCTTGAGGTCGAAGGCGTCGAGGATCCCACCGCCAAGCTGCGCGGCTTCACCATCGCCCGCGTGCTCGAGGCCGAGCAGCACCCCGATGCCGACAAGCTGCGCGTGTGCAAGGTGCAGACGGCAGAGGGCGAGACGCAGATCGTCTGCGGCGCCCCGAACGCGCGCGCCGGGATTACGGTCGTTCTGGCGAAACCGGGCATGTATATTCCCGGCCTCGACATCACCATTTCCGTCGGCAAGATCCGCGGCGTCGAAAGCTTCGGCATGATGGCGTCGGAGAAGGAGCTGGAGCTGTCGGACGAACACAACGGCATCATCGAACTGCCCTCCGGCGAGGTCGGTCAGGATTTCGCGGATTGGCTGGCCGAAAACCGCCCCGAAACCGTCGACCCGGTGATCGAGATCGCGATCACGCCGAACCGCCCCGATGCCCTCGGCGTGCACGGTGTCGCGCGTGATCTGGCCGCGCGTGGCCTCGGCACCCTGAAAGCGCTGCCCGACTATACCCTGACCGAGGAGGGCGCCTGCCCGATCTCCGTCACCATCGACGCGGGCGCCGCCGACGGGTGCCACGTCTTTGCCGGCCGCGTCATCAGGGGCGTCAGGAACGGCCCCAGCCCCGAGTGGTTGCAGAGCAAGCTGCGCGCCATCGGTCTGCGCCCGATTTCGACCCTCGTCGATGTGACCAACCTGTTCACTTACGACCTGAACCGCCCGCTGCACGTCTTTGATGCGGCCAAGGTCGCAGGCGGGTTGCGCATCCACCGCGCCACGGGCGGAGAAGAACTGCTGGCGCTGGACGAAAAGACCTACACGATCCCCGAAGGCGTGCTGGTCATCTCTGACGACAACGGGGTCGAGAGCATCGGCGGCATCATGGGCGGCGAGGTGTCCGGCTGTACCGAAGACACAACCGACGTCTTCGTCGAGGCCGCGTACTGGCACACCGTTTCGATCGCCACCGGTGGGCGCGCGCTCAAGATCAACTCCGACGCGCGCTATCGCAATGAACGCGGTATCGACCCGGCCTTCAACATGGAGGCGCTGGACCGCGCCTGCGCGCTGATCGTGTCGCTCTGCGGCGGCACTGTCACCGAGGCGGTCGTCGCCGGTGCCGTGCCCGACGTGTCGCGCGCCTACCGCCTCGATACCGACCGCTGCTCCTCCCTCGTCGGCATGGACATCCCGGCCGAGACGCAGCGCGCGACGCTGACGGCCCTCGGCTTCGTGATGGATGGCGATGACATGGCCCATGTCCCGTCCTGGCGTCCCGACGTGCAGGGCGAGGCGGACCTGGTCGAGGAAGTGGCCCGCATCGCCTCCCTCTCCAATCTTGAGCCGAAGCCGATGCCGCGTCTTGCGCCCGGCGTGCCCAAACCCATCCTGACCCCGCTGCAAAAACGCGAACAACTGGCGCGGCGCACCGCGGCGGCGCTCGGCTACAACGAATGCGTCACCTATTCCTTCATCGACAAGGCCTCGGCCACGCTGTTCGGCGGCGGCGATGATGCGACGATGGTGGGCAACCCGATCTCCTCGGAAATGTCGCACCTGCGCCCGGATCTGCTGCCCGGACTGCTGCAGGCGGCGGCGCGCAACCAGTCGCGCGGCATGAACGACATGGCGCTGTTCGAGGTCGGCGCGATCTGGCATGGCGGCGAACCCGGCGAACAGCAGATGCAGGTCGCGGGTCTGCTGGTCGGTCAGACCGCACCGAAAGACGTGCACGGCGCGGCGCGCCCCGTCGACACCTTCGACGCCAAGGCGGATGCCGAGGCGATCCTGTCGGCCATCGGCGCCCCCGCCAAGGTGCAGGTGCTGCGCGACGGCGACACCTGGTGGCACCCGGGTCGCCATGGCCGCATCTGCCTCGGCCCGAAAAAGATGCTGGCCGTGTTCGGCGAAGTGCACCCCCGGGTGCTGCGGGACATGGGGATCAAGGGCACAGCCGTCGCCTTCTCGATTTGGCCCGAGCAGATTCCGCTGCCGCGCAACGCCTCCGCTTCGCGCGGCGCGCTGGTGCTCAACGGGCTGCAGGCCGTTGAGCGTGACTTCGCCTTCGTTGTGGACACCTCGGTCGAGGCGCTGACCCTGGTCAACGCCGCTGCCGGTGCCGACAAGGCGCTGATCACCGACGTGCGCGTCTTTGACGAATTCATCGGCGGCAGTCTGGGCGAGGGCAAGAAAAGCCTTGCCGTGACGGTGCGTCTGCAACCCAGCGACGCAACGCTGAAGGAAAAGGACATCGAAGCGATCTCCGCCAAGATCGTCGAAAAGGTCGAAAAAGCCACCGGCGGCACGCTGCGCGGCTGATTGCCCCATCGACGGGCGGCGCGCTCCGCTGCGGCTCAGACGCCCCGCCCGCCGTCTCGTAACCCCGACGTCCCGTAACCCCACCGTCCCGTAACCCCGATACGACCCAGGAAAGACCCAGTGATGAGCGACGATGACGATTATGTCTATGACGAGGTGACGGGTGAATGGATGCCCGCCGCAGACCTCGCCGCGCGCAACCAGATCCAGGTCGTGGATTCCCAGGGAACGCCGCTGGCAGATGGTGACCAGGTCGTGCTGATCAAGGATCTCAAGGTCAAGGGCGCAGGTCAGACCCTGAAACAAGGCACGGTGATCAAGACGATCCGCCTGACCACCAACCCCGACGAAGTCGATTGTCGCCACCCCGAGATCAAGGGGCTGGTCCTGCGCACGGAATTTATCCGCAAACGCTGACACATGCGCGGCCTCCCGCGTCATCTGGCCTCAAATACCCCCGCCGGAGGCACCCGCATTCACTACCGACCGGCGCGATGAAAAAAGGCGACCCCCCGGTGGGGGCCGCCTTTCCAATCGATGCCGCACGCCTCAGCGCGCAGGAATGTTCTTGCCCTTTTCCACGGCCGGGCGGGCATAGAACCGCTCGACATAGGGCTGAAGGTTCCCGAAGCTGTCCCATTCCAGCACGTCGTGGGCGCCGTAGAAGGCGATCCCGTTCAGCCAGGGCGCAATGGCGATATCCGCGATCGAGAATTCGCCGGTCACCCAGTCCTTGCCCTCAAGCTGCGTGTTGATCACGTTCAGCAGGCGCTTGCCCTCGTTCACGAAACGCTCGACGGGGCGGGGATCCTCGATCTCCTTGCCGGCGAACTTGTAGAAATACCCCAGCTGTCCCAGCATCGGACCCAGACCGCCCATCTGCCACATCAGCCACTTGATCACCTCGTACTTGCCAGGCCCCGACACGGGCATCAGCTTGCCGGTCTTTTCGGCCAGGTAGATCAGGATCGCGCCGGATTCAAACAGCTGCACAACGCTGCCATCCGGCCCGTTCGGGTCGATGATGGCGGGGATCTTGTTGTTCGGTGACAGCGACAGGAACTCCGGACTGCGCACGAATTCATCGCCCAGCGGCACCTTGTGGGCCTCGTATTCCAGCCCCATCTCCTCCAGCGCGATCGAGACCTTCACCCCGTTCGGCGTCGGAAAGGAATACAGCTGGATGATTTTCGGATTCTGGGCGGGCCACTTGTCGTTGATCAAGAAATCGTCGGGGAACATCGGAACCTCCTGTTGCCAATTCCCCTCGATATATCGTCGGGCTGGGTGAAAAAACAGCGCGGGTCTGCAAAGGCGATTGGAAAAGTCGGTGCGTGGATGCAGATTGCAGGGTCAAATAATACACATCGCCCACCGGGGCGGGTCGTCACCACAACACAGGACGGGGCTATGCTGAAAGAATTTCGCGCCTTCATCGCCAAGGGCAATGTCATGGACATGGCTGTCGGCATCATCATCGGGGCGGCCTTTACCGCCATCGTCAAATCCATGGTCTCGGACCTGCTGAACCCGGTTCTGGGGCTGTTCACAGGCGGGCTGGATTTCACCAACAACTATTTCATTCTTTCCGGCGGCGGCCCCTACGACAATCTGGATGCGGCCCGCGAAGCCGGCGCAGCGGTTTTTGCCTACGGGGCCTTCCTGTCGGCCGTGATCAACTTTCTCATCGTGGCCTTCGTGGTCTTCATGCTGGTGCGCTACCTGAACAAGGCCAAATCCATCGTCATGGCCGAGGAAGAGGCCGCCCCCGCCGAGGCAAAGCCCGCCGGTCCGACCCAGCTCGATGTGCTGCTGGAAATCCGCGACGTGCTCAAATCCGACCCCCGGCCACGGGCGGACTAGCGCGTCGTGCGGCGCGATACGTGGGCAGGGGCGCATTTTTTGCGCGCCGCGCATGTATCGCCTCGCATCTTCCCTCTCCGGCAGGATAACCTGCGCCTGAACAGCGAAATTGCCGGAGACCCTTGATGTCGCTCGACCAGATGGATCGCTCGATCCTGCGTGTACTGCAAAAGCAGGGGCGGATGTCCAACGCCGATCTGTCCGACAAGGTCGGCCTGTCGCAATCCGCCTGTCATCGCCGGGTCCAGCGCCTGGAACAGGATGGCTATATTCGCGACTACGTTGCCTTGCTGAATGCGCGCAAGATGCAGCTGGCCACGACCGTCTTCGTCGAAATCGGCCTGTCGGGACAGGCGGACGAGCTGCTGGAGGCATTTGAAACCGCCGTCGCCCGCGTGCCCGAGGTGCTTGAATGTCACCTCATGGCGGGCACGGCGGACTATCTGCTCAAGGTCGTTGCCGAAAGTTCGGAAGATTTCGCGCGCATTCACCGTCAAAGCCTGGCGCGCCTGCCGGGTGTGCAGCGGATGCAAAGTTCCTTTGCGCTGCGCACCGTCTTCCGCACCACCGCGCTGCCGGTCTAGAGGTTACTCGGCGGGGTTGAACTGGCCCATTGCGGACTCTTCGCGCGTGCCGCGCCGCGACACCTCGCCATACAGATCCGGGTTGCGCGGATTGGCGAAAATCATCAGCGACATCAGGCTGAAGGCGAATTCGTACAATTCGAACTGGCGCGGGACGCCCCCGATCACGACCATCGTCACCGATGCCACGATCGCCAGCGCGGCGTGCAGCATACTGGGCACGGGAACGGCCAGTGCGCTGGCGAATTTGCGCACCCAGCCCGCCAACGGGTACAGGATCGGCAGCAGGATGAGGTAGGCCAAAAGCACCGGCGTCAGGTCGTTGCCGAAAATCGTGCTGGCCAGTTGCGTGTCGCCGATCACCAGGTTGTGCAGGTTGGTTTCGGCCTGAAAATTGTGCTCGACAAAGAAACTGCCCGACTGCCAGTCAAAGATCCGTTGGCCCCAGGACACTTCTTCGCCCGCGACAAACGCATACAGTGCCGCATACAGCCAGGTCAGCCCGGCCCCGAAACGCCGCCCCAGGTGTTGCAGCTGCCGACCACGCCAGATCAGCAGCAGGGCAGAGACCAGCAGAAAGATCGCCGTGCCATATTCCAGCGGTCCGTCTTCCTGGGCCAGGGAGGTTTCGAACAGGCCGGGATTGATCAGGGCAACCGGGATGGCGATGGCATGAACCACCACAAACATCACAAGAACAACAAGCGTGAAAAGACGCGCGCGGGGCATCGTGGTGGACCTTTCGGAAATCAGCGGCGGACCTCTCTTTCAAGGCCCAAAAGAAATGGCCGGGCAGCCGACTCGGACCTGCTCGGAGAGAATTGAACTATACAGTCCAGTTCCGATTTCAAGAAAATGTCATAAAAATTTTGGAAAACTTTTGCCGAATCGCATGATTCGGCGGAAATTTGCCGGACGCATTGCGCGGTTCGTGTCCTCGCAGCCTGTCCTCGGGCCGAAACGGGATTGTTCCTGACAGGGCGCCGCTTTTCCGCGCCGCAGGGTCCGTGACGTGGAAAGGGGGGCATTTCACCGGGCCGTCGCCGCGGCGGGCCCCGGAAATGACAAACCCCCGGGCGTTGGCCGCGGGGGATCATCTGTTTCTTAGGTTCGTCTGAACGAAAAGCTCAGGCAAAAGGCGCTCAGAGCATGCCTTCGCGTTGCAATTTCTTACGTGCCAATTTACGGGCACGACGGATCGCTTCGGCTTTCTCGCGCGCTTTCTTCTCGGACGGTTTCTCGAAATGTTGCTTGAGCTTCATTTCGCGGAACACGCCTTCGCGCTGCAGCTTTTTCTTCAGGGCCCGAAGGGCCTGGTCGACGTTATTGTCGCGAACACTGACCTGCATGTGGTTGTCACCACCTTCCTAAGTTAGAGTTGCATCAGATTGCAGGAAGTGGCCGTATAGCAATGGCCGCCCTATTTGTCCAGTATCGCCGCGCGTGCCCCCTTGGCCGTGCGTGCGCGGTGGGCCAGTTGCCCGCCGGACAGCGGAAAAGGAGAAACAGCATGACGGACGATACCCAATTCGACGCTGAAACCGACCCCGATCACCCGCACGGCGCCGCCGACCTGTTGCTGGATGCGGCGCTGACCCACGTCCCCTTCGACGGCTGGAGCGAGGCCACGCTGAAAGCCGCCGCCGCCGACGCCGAGGTGCCCATGGGGTTGGCCAGGGCGCTCTATCCCCGTGGCGCCATTGACCTCGCGCTGGCTTATCACAAGCGGGGCGACGCCGAGATGGTACGCCGTTTCGCGGCCGAGGATCACTCCGGCCTGCGCTACAGCGAAAAGGTGGCCCGCGCGATCCGCATCCGGCTTGAACTGGCCGACCGCGAACTGGTGCGCCGGGGCGCTACCCTGTTCGCCCTGCCGCAAAATGCCTCGGATGGGGCAAAGGCGGTCTGGGGCAGCGCGGATGCGGTCTGGCGGGCTCTTGGCGATACCTCCGATGACGTCAACTGGTACACCAAGCGGATGACCCTCTCCGGTGTCTATTCCGCGACCGTCCTCTACTGGCTCGGGGATGATTCGCTGGGCCAGCAGGCGACGTGGGATTTCCTCGATCGTCGCATCGCCGGTGTCATGCAGTTCGAAAAGGCCAAGGCCCGTATGTCCGACAGCCGCCTCGGACAGGCGCTCGCCAAGGGGCCGATGGCACTGCTGTCGCGTCTGCGCGCGCCGCAGCGGCCCAACGACATGCCCGGCTCTTTCGGGCAATAGGTCGCCAAGGGTCATCCCTGCCACTGCGCGGCAATGGCGCGGGGGGTGGCAGGGCGCGACGACGCGCGTCAGAACGACACGATCAGACAAGTTCAAGACGAAGGGAGCACCTCATATGCGGGTGATCGAGATTTCCAAACCGGGTGGACCGGAGGTTCTGGTGCTGGGCGAACGCGAGGTGCCGGCGCCCGGCCCCGGGCAGGTCCGTCTGCGTGTGGCCTACGCCGGGGTCAACCGCCCCGACGCGCTGCAACGGGCGGGCGCCTATGCGCCGCCCCCCGGTGCCAGCGACCTTCCCGGTCTCGAG
This sequence comes from Pseudooceanicola sediminis, assembly GCF_003575965.1. Classification (GTDB taxonomy): domain Bacteria; phylum Pseudomonadota; class Alphaproteobacteria; order Rhodobacterales; family Rhodobacteraceae; genus Pseudooceanicola; species Pseudooceanicola sediminis. The sequence goes on from NZ_QWJJ01000015.1 coordinate 78,959, forward strand.
GCATCAGGCCAGGTGGTTGCCGTGGGTCAGGGTGTCCCTGAAACCGCCATGGGCCAGCGTGTCTGTGCCCTGCTGCCCGGCGGCGGCTACGCCGAAGAGGTGGTCACCCCCTGGGCGCATTGCCTGCCGGTGCCCGAAGGCATGTCGATGGCCCAGGCGGCCTGTCTGCCCGAAACCTTTTTCACGGTCTGGACCAACGTGTTCATGCGCGGTGGACTGCGCGGGGGGGAAACGTTCCTCGTGCACGGCGGCTCCTCCGGCATCGGCACCACGGCCATCCAGCTTGCGCACCTGTTCGGGGCGCGGGTCTTTGCAACGGCCGGCTCGGCCGAAAAATGCGATGCCTGCGTCTCGCTGGGCGCCGAACGCGCGATCAACTACAAGACCGAGGATTATACCAGCGTGCTGGCCGATGCGGGGGGCGCCGATGTCATCCTCGACATGGTCGGCGGGGATTACATCCCGCGCAACATCCAGACCCTGAAACCCGATGGGCGGCTGGTGATGATCGCCTTCCTCGGCGGCGCCAAGGCCGAGGTGAACTTTGCCCAGATCATGGCGAAGCGCCTGACCGTGACAGGCTCTACCCTGCGTCCGCAAACCGATCAGGCCAAGGCCGAGATCGCCGAGGCGCTGCGCGAACAGGTCTGGCCGATGCTGGCGGCGGGGCGGCTGGCCCCGGTGATGGACAGCGAATACCCGATGGACCGTGCCGCGGATGCCCATGCCCACATGGAATCCTCGACCCACATCGGCAAGATCGTGTTGAACATCGGCGGCTGACCCTTCCGCTTTGTCTCTGCACCGTTCCCCTGCATCGTTCCCCTGTGCCGACGGAACGGTGCAGGGGGGCAATCCGTTGGGATCACATGCCTGTTTCACAGGCGCGCAGATTCGAAAGGAAAGCCCATGCAGATTGATCTTTCAGGCAAGCACGCCCTCGTCACCGGGTCCACCGGGGGCATCGGCTATGGTATCGCCAGCCGTCTGGCCGAATGCGGGGCCCGCGTGACCCTGAACGGGCGCAGCGAAGACAGTGTGCAGCAGGCCGTCGATGCGCTGCAATCGGCGTTGCCCGATGCCGCGCTCGGCGGGATCGCCGCCGACCTGTCGGTGCCCGAGGCCTGCGATGCCCTGCTCTCTCACCTCGGTCCGGTCGACATCCTGATCAACAATGCCGGTATTTTCGGTCCGCAGGACTTCTTCGAGGCCGAGGATTCGCTTTGGCAGAAATACTGGGACGTGAACGTCATGGGCGGCGTGCGTCTGTCCCGCGCCCTCACGCCGGGCATGGTCGACCGCGGCTGGGGCCGGGTTCTGTTCCTCGGCTCGGAATCGGCCTTCAACATCCCCGCCGACATGATTCACTACGGTGTGACCAAGGCCGCCTACGTCGCGCTGGCGCGCGGTCTGGCCAAGCGGCTGGCAGGCACCGGCGTGACCGTCAATTCGCTGCTGCCGGGGCCGACCCTGTCCGACGGCATGACCGAAGGCCTGAACCCCGAGGCCGGCCAAAGCGTCGAGGATGCGGCGCGCGATTTCGTCATGCAGAACCGTCCCAGTTCGATCATCCAGCGCGCCGCCACGGTCGAGGAGGTCGCCAACATGGCTCTCTATGCCGTCTCGCCGCTCAGTTCCGCCACGACGGGCGCTTCGCTGCGGGTCGATGGCGGTGTGGTCGATACGCTCTAATCCGACCCGCCCAGGCTGTGAAACAGCGCATCCGTCGCGCGGCAATCGCGCCGGGTATCGGGCGCGCAGGGGCGTGGGTCCAGCCACTTCGTCAGGCAGATCCGCGCCTCCTGTATCCGGCCGGCCTTGCAGGTGATGGTCAGCCCATCCGCCTCAAGCTGCGGATTTTCCTCAAGAAACGCGGCCTCGATGGTGCTGGCAGGCAGGCGCAGGTCGCGGGGCACCGCGCGCAGCAGCGCCGGGCGCGTGACGCTGTCATAGGCCCGGCGCGACAGCGCGAAATAGGCCTGTGCGCTCAGGCCCGAACAGCGCCCATGCTTTTGCCATTCGTGCCAGGCCAGGCTGCCGGTGCCCATGATATCGGCCATCGCCGCCGTCTCGGCGCGGCTCGGGTCGGGCAGGGGGCTGGCGCAATCGGCGGGATAGCCGACCTCGTTCTGCGGCCACAGACCATGCAGCACCCAGCCGAACGCCTTGCCCGGTGCACATTGCGCCGAACCCGACGCGCGCCCCTGCGCCGCGCACCATCCCGGCGACCAGCTCAGCGACAGCACGTAGTAATCGAAACGGCCCGCCACGTCCCCGGCCCGCGCCGCAGGGGCCAGCGACAGGGCGGCGCTCAGCAACAGGGCCAGGTCGCGTGCCAGGGTCATCGCCCTGCGAATAAGGTGCCTGCGCATTCGACTCTTCCATTTCCGTGCAAAGCTGACTATATAGCGGCCAAGTTCCCCCACAACGGTAACCTGCATCGCCCCGGCGGTGCGCCTGGTCCCGCCAGGCAGCGGGGAAGATTTGACGTTCAGGAGTTTCGACATGACTGGCAAACCTCTCATGGCCAAGGCCACCGCGGTCTGGCTGGTGGACAACACCACGATGACCTTCAAGCAGATTGCCGATTTCACCGGCATGCACGAGCTTGAGGTCCAGGGCATCGCCGACGGCGATGTCGCCGCTGGCGTCAAGGGGTTCGACCCCGTTGCGAACAACCAGCTGGACCAGGAAGACATCGATCGCGCCGAGGCCGATCCGACCAACCGCCTCAAGCTGAAATTCAACCCCTCGGCCGTGGGCGAGGAAAAGCGTCGTGGCCCGCGCTACACGCCGCTGTCCAAACGCCAGGACCGTCCGAACGCGATCCTCTGGCTGGTGAAATTCCACCCCGAGCTGACCGATGGCCAGATTGCCAAGCTGGTCGGCACCACCAAGCCGACGATCCAGTCGATCCGTGAACGCACCCACTGGAACATTGGCAACATGCAGCCGATCGACCCGGTTGCGCTCGGGCTCTGCAAGCAGACCGAACTGGATGCCGCCGTTCAGAAGGCCGCGCAGAAACGGGCCGCCGACGGGGCCGCGATGACCGATGACGAGCGCCGCAAACTGCTCTCGACCGAGCAGAGCCTCGGGATGGAAACCGAATCGCGGATGCCGACCGCCATCGAAGGTCTGGAAACCTTCACGTTATCCAATGACCACGATGATGACGACGACGAGTACAAGAAAAAGCCCGAATACGACGCCGACAGCCTGTTCAACCTGCCCAAGGGCGGTGAGGACGACGACGAAGACGACGACGAATAAGGCCACGGCCCCACCGTCTGATACTTTTGCAGGACCCGGCGCTGAAAAGCTCCGGGTCTTTTGCATTCGGGGTGTTTTGCCGTGTCCGGGGGGGCAGGGGCTTGCGCCCGCCGCCTGTCCTGTCAAACCTGCCGGCAGACAGGATCACGACAAGGACACCGCCCATGCACATTGCCGTAGTTGGCGCCGGAATGATCGGTGCCGCCGCCGCCCGCCACCTAACGCTGGAGGGGCACGAGGTCACGCTGATCGGCCCGGATGAACCCACCGATCCCGCCACCCATACCGGCCCCTTCGCCAGCCATTATGACGCCGGGCGCATCACCCGTCAGCTCGACCCGTGGATCTTCTGGAGCAGGGTGTCGCGCGCCTCTATCGCCCGCTACCGCGAGATCGAGGCCACCAGCGGCGTGCGCTTTTTCACCGAGGCCGGGTCCCTGATGGCCGGGCCCGAAGGCACCCCGCAGATGCAGCGCCTCGACAGCACCCGCCTGCGCGACAGTGTCCCCTGCGAGGTACTGCGCGACGCCGAACTTGCGGCCCGGTTTCCCTATTTCGACTTTCACCCCGGCACCGTCGGCTTTCTTGAGCGCAGCAATGCCGGGCATATCAACCCGCGCGAACTGGTGCGCGCGCAGATCACCGCCGCCACCGCGCAGGGCGCGACGCTGCTGCGCGACGTGGTGCAAGGGATTGATGACACCGGCGCAGGCGTCACGCTGCGGCTCAGCGACGGCACCCTTCACGCCGACCGCGCCCTGATCGCCACGGGCGGCTTTACCCGCGCCCTGACGGGCGATGCGCTGCCGTTTCAGGCCTTTGCCCGGACCGCCGTGCTGTTCGAGGTGTCGCAGGCCGAGGCGGAGCGTCTGGCGCAGATGCCGACCCTGATCGTCCTGCTGCCGAATGGCGAAGACCCCTATCTGCTGCCCCCGATCCGCTATCCCGATGGCAAGATGTACCTCAAGATGGGCGGCGACACGGTGGACGTGGCGCTGGAAACGCCCGCCGATTTCACCGACTGGTATCGCTCGGGTGGGTCGGCCCGCGTCGGTGCGCAGATCGAAGGGTTTCTGCGCGACCGGATGCCCAGCCTCGACATCGCCTCCGTGTCCACGATGCCCTGCGTGACGACCTTCACGCCGGACAATATCCCCCACTACAAGGCGCTGTCCGACAACGTCTTTACGGCCTTTGCCGGATGTGGCCGGGGGGCCAAGAACTCGGACGAACTCGGGCGTCTCGGCGCGCTGCTGGCGACGGGGCGGGCGCTGCCCGACTGGGCCAATACGCCCGCCGTCGCTGCTGAATAAGGTCGCCGCTGAATAAGGTGGAACCGGCCCGCCCTCACAGGCTGGGCCGGTTGCCTGCACCGGCGGCTCAGACCAGGTCCAGCGCCTTGTCGGCGGCCAGAAATTCCAGCCCCTGCGCCTCGGCCACCGGGGCGCAGGTGATCCGCCCGGCAGCGACGTTCAGCCCGGCCATCAGGTGCGGATCGGCCTGCAATGCCGCGCGCACGCCCTTGTCCGCGATGCGCAGCAGATGCGGCAGCGTCGCGTTGTTCAGCGCATAGGTCGAGGTGCGGGCCACGCCGCCCGGCATGTTGGCGACGCAGTAATGCACCACGTCCTCTTCGACATAGGTCGGGTCGGCATGGGTCGTGGCACGCGATGACTCGAAGCAGCCGCCCTGATCAATGGCCACGTCGACGACGACCGCGCCTTTCTGCATCGTGCCCAGCATTTCGCGCGTCACCAGCTTGGGCGCTGCGGCACCGGGGATCAGCACGGCGCCGATGACCAGATCGGCGGTGGCCAGCACCGTTTCCAGCGCGGTACGCGTCGAATACTGCGTCTTCACCCGCCCGCCGAACTGGGCGTCGATCCCCTCCAGCACATCATTCGACCGGTCCAGCAGCACCACCTCGGCACCCAGACCCACCGCCATCGCGGCGGCATTGCGCCCGACGACACCGCCGCCGATGATCACCACCTTGCCCGGCGCAACGCCCGGCACGCCGCCCAGCAACACACCCCGGCCGCCTTGCGCCTTTTCCATCACATGCGCGCCCGCCTGCACCGACATGCGCCCCGCAACCTGGCTCATCGGTTTCAGCAGGGGCAACCCGCCACTGGCCGACGTGACCGTCTCGTAGGCGATGCAGGTCGCGCCGCTGTCCAGCAGGTCGCGGGTCTGCGGCGCATCGGGCGCCAGGTGCAGATAGGTGTACAGGACCTGACCGGGGCGCAGCCGCTTGCGTTCCTCCGCCTGCGGTTCCTTGACCTTGACGACGATATCGCAGGCAAAGACGTCCTCGACAGTGCCGAGCGTCGCACCGGCGCCGGTATATTCGACGTCCGACGCACCGATGCCTGCACCGGCGCCGGTCTCGATCACCACCTCATGACCATGGGCGATCAGCTCCGCCGCGCTTTCCGGCGTCAGGCCGACGCGATATTCATGGTTCTTGATTTCCTTGGGGCATCCGATGCGCATGGTCTGGCTCCTGTGTTGGGCGATGACCCCATGATGACAGACTGCCGGGGGATTTCCTTGATTTCTCAAGGGGAAATTTGCGCTGTAACAGGTGAAAAATTCGATGATTGGCCCGGTTTCTGCAAGTTTCTTCGCGCGATTGGGATAACGGAGGGATCTGCTCCGCCATATCGGAGCCTATCTGGGAGGATGCTGCGCCGCCGCATCTACCCCTGCAGCGCAGAAAAAAGCCCGGCATCAAGCCGGGCCTCTCTGTTGGCGGCATTTGAAATGACACCGTTCGGATACCGCTCAGATACCGTTCAAATACCGACGTCGACATTCTGCGAAATCAGGGGCTTAGCCGTCTCCCGGGCGCAAATGCCGACGTCGGTGTCAGATATCCTTGCGCGCCCGCAGCGCGGCGGTGATCGTCCCATCGTCCAGATAGTCCAGCTCGCCGCCGATCGGCACCCCCTGCGCCAGCGATGTCAGCCGCACGCGGCCTTCCAGCTGGTCGGCGATGTAATGCGCCGTGGTCTGCCCGTCAACGGTGGCGTTCAGGGCCAGAATGACCTCTGAAATGCCTTCCTCTTCAATGCGTTGCACCAGAAGAGGGATGCGCAAATCGTCCGGGCCGACGGCATCCAGCGCGCTCAGCGTCCCGCCCAGCACATGATACCGGCCGTGAAAGCTCGCCCCGCGCTCCATCGCCCAAAGGTCAGCGACGTCCTCGACCACGCAAAGCTCTGAATTCGCGCGCTTTTCGCTGGCGCAGATATCGCAGATCCGTGCACCGCCCAGGTTGCCGCAGCGATCGCATTCGCGCACCGTCACCGCGACCTGGTGCATCAGGTCGGCCAGCGGCGTCAGCAACAGTTCCCGCTTGCGGATCATCTGCAAAACGGCCCGACGGGCGCTGCGCGGCCCCAGCCCGGGCAGCCGCGCCATCATGTCGATCAGCGCATCTATATCGCGTGAGGCGCTCATGGCAGCCTAGAACGGCATCTTGAAATCTGCAGGCAAACCAAGGCCTTCGGTGATCTTGCCCATTTCTTCCTGCGACCGTTCGGCGGCCTTGGCCTGGGCATCCTTGATGGCGGCCAGGATCAGATCCTCGACCACTTCCTTGTCGTCGCTGTTGAAGATCGACGGGTCGATGTCCAGGCTCTTCAGGTCGCCTTTGGCGCTGGCAACGGCCTTGACCAGGCCCGCGCCGCTTTCGCCCGTGACGGTGATGTTGTGCAGCTCTTCCTGCAGATCCGTCACCTTGGTCTGCATCTCCTTGGCGGCCTTCATCATTTTCGCCATGTCACCCATTTGACCGAGGCCCTTGAACATCATCATTCTCCTTGATTTACAGGGGCGCGGGCGCAACGGCCTGACCCCGAAACTGGTTTCTCGTTCCATATCGCGGCCCGCCGTGGCCAGTGCAAGGGGCACGCCGGCGGGCGCAGCGACAAAACGCCTGATTTGGTCAAAAGACCGCTGTTTTCAGAGGTTTCGCCTTAGTCGTCCTCAAACGGATCCCATTCGTCATCGACCTCCGGCAACGCCTCTGCCTGCACTTCTGCGCTGATATCCTGCAATGTGCGGACGCCTGTAATCTCGGATTTCGGAAAGGCCTCGAACAGGGCTTTAAGCATCGGGTGATCGGCCGCGGCGGCCTTCAGCTCGCGCGCCTTGGCATCGCGTTTGTCGGCGATCGTTTCCTCGGCATTCTCGTTTCCCAGCACCACCGCCCAGCGGTTCCCGGTCCACAGCTGCAGCCGCGAGCCGAGGCGCTGTGACAGGTCCTTCGGTGCGCCGGGTGCCGGAGAAAACTCAATCCTTCCCGGTCTGTAGGAGATGAGGCGGATGCCATTCTCGACCTCCACCAGCAGCTTCATGTCGCGGTTCGACCGGATCAGTTCGATAACATGGTCAAAGCTGGGATAGCGTGACAAGGCCTGGTCGACGTCCTGCGCGCGCAGCGCATTTGCGCCACCCGAGGCTTGGGCGCCGCCGCCGCCGATGCCGGCCGAGGCGTAAGCCGAGGCCCCCCCGCCCGCCGCAGGCGCGCCCGTGCCCTGCACGGGTCTGCCACCGCCGCCCGGGTTGCCACCTCCGCCACCGGGGGCGTCATCCGGCCTCGGCGTATCCTTCAGCTTGCGCACCAGCTCTTCTGGCGCGGGCAGTTCCGCGACATGCGTCAGGCGTATCACGGCCATTTCCGCAGCCATCATCGCGTTGGGAGCCAGAGAAACTTCTTCCAGTGCTTTCAACAACATTTGCCACATGCGCGTCATTGATCGCATGGGCAGGCGGGCCGCCAGATCAACGCCCCGTGCGCGTTCGTCCGGGCTGATGGTCGGGTCCTCGGCAGCGTCTGGCGTGATCTTGACCACGCTGATCCAGTGGGTGATTTCAGCCAGGTCGCGCAGCACCGCCAGCGGATCGGCGCCCGCCGCGTATTGCCCCGAAAGCTCGGTCAGCGCAGCGGCGGCATCGCCCCGCATGATCATCTCGTACAGGTCCATCACCCGGCCGCGGTCGGCCAGCCCGAGCATGGCACGCACCTGCTCTGCCGTGGTTTCGCCTGCCCCGTGGGAAATCGCCTGATCCAGCAACGATGTCGCGTCGCGCGCCGACCCTTCGGCCGCACGACAGATCAGTGCCAGCGCATCCTGCGTGATCTCGGCTTTTTCGCGCCCTGCGATCTTTTCCAGCAGGGCAATCATCACTTCGGGTTCGATGCGGCGCAGGTCGAAACGCTGGCAGCGCGACAGCACGGTGACCGGCACCTTGCGGATTTCAGTGGTGGCAAAGATGAATTTCACATGTGCCGGCGGTTCTTCGAGCGTCTTGAGCAGCGCGTTGAAGGCGCTGGTCGAGAGCATGTGCACCTCATCGATGATATAGATCTTGTAACGCGCTGATGCGGCGCGGTAATTCACGCTGTCGATGATTTCTCGGATGTCGTTGACCGAGGTGTTGGAGGCCGCGTCCATCTCCATCACGTCGACGTGCCGCCCCTCCATGATGGCGCGGCAGTGTTCGCATTTGCCACAAGGTTCGGTGGTGGGTCCGCCGTTTCCGTCGGGGCCGATACAGTTGATCCCCTTGGCGATGATCCGTGCCGTCGTGGTTTTCCCGGTGCCACGGATGCCTGTCATGATGAAGGCCTGCGCGATCCTGTCAGAGGCAAAGGCGTTCTTGAGGGTGCGCACCATTGCGTCCTGACCGACCAGGTCGGCAAAGGTTTCCGGCCGGTACTTGCGGGCCAGAACCTGGTAGGCGCCAGGGGATGTCTGCTCGGTTTCAGTCATGCGGGGCCTGTTCCGGTAGCGGTCCGGCACGGGGCCGGTGGTGGGTGTCGCCCCAAGGTTAAAGGGCAGCGCAGTCAGCGTCCACCGCCAACGGCGACGCCGGGTCTCCCGGCAGCGAGATGCTGCGAGGGAACCATATCCCTGTTTCGCACATTGGCCCTGCACATATAAGGGCGCGTTGCCCGTGAGAGGAGACTTTGATGCGTCTGCGGGGCACAAGAACCAGTTCGAATATCGAGGATCGTCGGCGATCCGGCGGCGGTGGCCGGATGATCGGAGGTGGTCTGGGCCTCGGCGGTGTCCTGGTTGTGCTGGCCATCGGTTGGTTCACGGGTATCGATGTCACCCCGATCCTGAACGGCGCCGCTGCGCCGCAAACCCAGCAAACCACCCGAGAGCTGAGCGCTGAGGAAGAGCAGGCAGGCGTCTTCGTGTCGCAAGTCCTGGCCAGTACGGAGGATGTCTGGGGCGAAGTTTTTCCCCAACAGGTCGGCGAGGCCTATCAGCCGCCGCGCCTTGTGATGTTTTCACAGGTGACAAGCAGTCCGTGTGGCGGGGCGTCAGGTGCGACCGGTCCGTTTTACTGCCCGCTGGATCAGAAAGCCTATCTGGACACCGATTTTTTCAACACCCTGTCACGCCAGCTGGGCGCTGAGGGTGATTTCGCCGCGGCCTACGTCATCGCGCATGAGGTCGCACACCATGTGCAAAACCAGCTCGGGATTCTGGATCAGGTCGACAGCTATCGACGCGGTGCGACCGAGGCCCAGGGCAACGCCGCGACCGTACGGCTGGAGTTGCAGGCAGATTGCCTTTCCGGGGTCTGGGCCGCCCATGTCGATGCGCTGTTGGAACCTGGTGATATCGACGAGGCGGTGAATGCGGCGCGCATGATCGGCGATGACCGTCTGCAACGTCGGGCGGGGCGGGTACCGCAGCCGCACACCTTTACGCATGGGACGTCTGAACAACGTTCGCGCTGGTTCACGACCGGCTACACTTCCGGCGAAATAACCAGCTGCGATACGTTCAACGCCCGGGAGCTGTAAGTGTAAATGTTCTGGGAAAGACGCCCCCGCAGGCGCCCTCGGCGCTGGATGCGGGGAAAGGTGAGAGGCTGGACAACGACCCAAGCGGGGCTCGTTACGGCTGCTTCCTTCCGGACCTGACCGGGTTGGCGAGGCGCTCGCCCGCGCCAACCTCTCGATCGCTGATATAGGGGGCGCCGACCGGATTCGCAACACCTTGTGAAAAGGGTCGGATTTGCCTTCCGTTGCGAGAACTTAGGCGGGGCGCCGGGGCGCACAGGGCCGGAGTCCGCGCTGCGGCCCTGTGCATGTTCAACTGCTATCGTGTCAGAGCATGATGCGGAACAAGGCAAAGCCGCCTTCGCCTTCACCCGCAGGTTCGATGTCGACCCCTTGGACACTGTCGGCGTATTTCGCGGCACCCGGGCCGGTTTCGAACAGCACTGTCGTGTCGGGCATCGGCGCAAAGGTCCAGTTGGCGTCGGCTTTCGGGCTGATCGTGCCCTTGTCGACGATGTAACGCACGATGATGTCGCGGTTGGTATCCGGCCCCTCGAACACGACGGTATCGCCCGTGCCGGGGAAATGGCCGCCGCCCGAGGCGCGATAGTTGTTTGTTGCCACGATGAAGGTCATGTCGTCCGTCACGGGCTTGCCCTGATAGGCCAGGTCCACGATGCGGCTTTGAGTGCTGACCTCGACGCCGTCGCCATCGTAGCGAGACGGTTTGGACAGGTCGATCTTGTAGGTCACGCCGTCGATCACGTCAAAGTTGTAGCTGGGGAAGGATGTGTTCAGCAGCGGCGCGTCGGTTGCGCCGGGTTCGATCTGGTTGAACATGCCGGCCGACCGATCCAGCCAGCCACGCAGCTGCGCGCCGTCGATCTTTACCGCGCGAATTGTGTTGGGATACAGGTAGAGGTCCGAGACGTTCTTGATCGCGACATCGCCCACGGGCACTTCGGTATAATACTCGGGGCCACCGCGACCACCGGCCTTGAAGGGCGCGGCGGCAGAGAGAATTGGCAAGCCTTCGAATTCGGTGCCGACCATCATGTCCTTGATGTACCATTCCTGCGCATTTGATACGACCTGAACCGAGGGATCATCGGCGACCAGTGCAAAATAGGAATGCAGCGGCGTGTCCGTCTTGCCCACGGCACGGCGAACATAGGCCAGCGTCTCGTCGTGCTGTTGCTGGGCCGCGGCAAGTACCGTCGGCACGCTTTCGACCAGCGGGTCGATCGAGCGATCTTCGTTGCGCTTGTAGATCGAGCGGGCCTCGCTTTCGGTGGCAACCACGCGCCATTCATTGCCTTCGCGCTCCAGCAGCAGGTCGATCACGCCCAGATCCGAGCCCCAGAAGCCGCCCATGACGGCGGGCTTGCCGTGAATCGTGCCGGCGGACACGTCGACTGCCGCGAAATTGTCGAATGTGGGCGAGGGGAAGACGAGGTGAGAGTGGCCGGTCAGCAGGGCATCGATCCCCTCGACCGCGGCGAGCGGCACCGAGGCGTTTTCCATGCCATCTTCGTGGTTTGCCGACCCGATGCCGGAATGGGACAGCGCGATGATGATATCGGCTCCCTCTTCCTTCATCTGCGGTACGTAGGCACGGGCCGTCTCGACGATGTCGCGGGCATTTACCTTGCCCTCAAGGTTCTTGCGATCCCAGTTCATGATCTGCGGCGGTACGAATCCGATCAGGCCGATCTTGATGGGGTGCGCGCTGCCGTCGCCCACGACGATGGTCTTGTCGAGGATCACGTAAGGCGGCAGCAGCGTCTTGTCACCGGTCGGGCTGGCGGCCATTTCCTTGACCACGTTGGCCGAGATCACCGGGAAATTGGCACCCGCGACGGACTTCATCAGGAAGTCGAGGCCGTAGTTGAATTCATGGTTGCCCAGAGTTGAGGCTTCGTAGCCAAGCGTATTCATCGCGGCGATCACGGGGTGCATGTCGCCTTCCTTCATGCCGCGTTCATAGGCGATGTAGTCGCCCAGCGGGTTACCCTGAAGGAAGTCGCCGTTGTCGATCAGCATCGAGTTCGTTGCTTCGGCGCGAATGGTGTCGACATGGGCTGCAGTCCGCGCCAGGCCAACGGTGTCGTCGGCCTTGTCGGCGTAGTAGTTGTAAGGGAACACGTGCACGTGCAGGTCGGTCGTTTCCATGATGCGCAGGTGGGCCTGCGCGCCAGCGGCGCGGGCCGAAAAGGGATGAAGGCTGAGCAAGGATGCACCGGCGACTGTGCCGGCAAGGAAGCCTCGGCGCGACAGGTGGGATGATTTGGAATTCGACATGTTGGACTCCCTCGGTTTCGTAGACGCGCATCATGCGGCTTGCGCATGACATTGCCATAAAGGTTTCCGGGTGACGTTACCGGAGGTGCCGTCAAAGGGCCCACTTTGCCCGGCTGATAGCCCTGGATTTGCGCGTCGATGCCTGATCTTTCAACATTGCGCTCCCTCAGGCAAGCGGGCAGGTTGCGGCAAATGTCTCAAGGAGAGCCCATGACAGTCGCAATTGCCGAGGAGGTGACGTTTGGTGGATCTGGCCTGGACAGGGCCGCCCACCTGAGGAGTAATTCCGAAGCGATGCGGGCAGCCATGGAGGCCACCGAGGCACAGATGATACTGTTCTGGCGCGGCAGTATCCTCGTCGATGCCGAGGCCGCGCTGGTTCGCATGTCTGTGGCCGCTTCTACCCTGATCGAGGTCGGTGCAGCCGCCGTATTTCTGGGTCTGGACGATGGCACGCCGTTATTCGCGCTGGATCTCACGGCGCTGGCTCCCGAACAGGGTGGCTTTCCCGACCCGGCGCAGGCCTGGCCGACGCAGGGTTTTCCTTTGTCCCGATCTCTGACTGTCGATGAAATCTTTGTCGATCTGCGCAGCGTCATGGCACGGCTGTCACGACAGGATGCAGAGTTGGCCGCAACCGCGAAGGCAGTTTATGCTTGGCACGCGACGCATCGGTTCTGCGCCTGCTGCGGTGAGCCGAGCGATGTGATCGAGGCCGGATGGCAACGGCGCTGTCCATCCTGCGGAGCGCGCCATTTTCCCAGGACCGACCCTGTGGTGATCATGTTGATCACCCGGGACAATCAGGTCTTGCTGGGGCGCTCGCCCGAATGGCCCGAGGGGATGTATTCCTTGCTGGCAGGTTTTGTCGAACCGGGCGAAACGATCGAGGCTGCTGTCCGCCGCGAAGTGCAGGAAGAAACTTCGGTGCCTGTCGGGGCGGTCGAATACCTGTGCTGTCAGCCCTGGCCCTTTCCAAACTCGCTGATGTTCGGGTGCCGCGGCACGGCTCTTTCAGACCGGATCGACGTCGACCCGTTGGAAATCGAAGCAGCCCTCTGGGTAAGCCGCGAGGAGCTGTCGACGGTTTTCGCCGGCGACCATCCGTTGATTCGGCCACCCAGAAAGGGCGCAATTGCAGAATTTCTTCTACGTAATTGGCTTGCGGACCGTCTGGATTGACGCGATTGTTTCGGGTGTGAACATGATCCACCTGAAACACGGCGGCAATTTATGAAAATCGTTGCGAAAGAGGACATCGAAGCTCCGATCCAGACGGTTTTCGCCAGAGTCACGGATTTCAAGAGTTTCGAACGATCGGCGATACGTCGTGGTGCAAGCGTTCAGCGTATCGAAGAGGGCGACAGCCAGAATTGCTGGGACGTCGCCTTTCCTCTGCGTGGCAAAACCCGCATCTTTCGCCTGACCGTGGTGGATTTCGACGACCCCGAACGGATGAGCATGTCGGCCATATCCGAAGGCATGGCAGGCGCGATCAAGGTTGAGCTGGTGGCGCTGTCGCGCAGCCGGACACGCCTGCGTTTCGAAACCGAGATAAAGCCTCAGACCCTGTCCGCGCGCCTGCTGGTGCAGTCATTGCGGCTGGCACGAAGTACGATGCAGCAGCGCCTTCAGGACAGGTTGTCCGACCTGGCGGCCTCGATCGAAGGCAAGCAGAAATCGCGACGGGCCTGAGCGGGCAGGGTTGGCGCGCGCACCGCCTTCGCCCACAGTGGTCCGGGTCAAGGTGTCAGGTCTGATGAAGCGGCCGCAGGGTCAGCCGCGTTGCGCATCCGCCGGATAGACGCCCAGGATTTCCAGCTTGGATGAAAAATACCCCAGCTCGTCCAGTGCCAGTTTCACATTGGCATCTTCGGGATGGCCTTCGATATCGGCATAGAATTGGGTGGCGGTAAAGCTGCCCCCTACCATGTAGCTTTCCAGCTTGGTCATGTTGATGCCGTTCGTCGCAAAGCCGCCCATGGCCTTGTAAAGCGCCGCAGGAATGTTGCGAACCTCGAAGACCAGGGTGGTGATCATGCCATGGTCACCACGCCGGCGCATGTCCGGGTCGCGCGACATGATCAGGAACCGCGTCGTGTTGTTGGCCTGATCTTCGATATGACGCGCCAGCACGTCCAGTCCATAGACTTCGCCTGCCAGTTCACTGGCCAGTGCGGCCCTGGTCCGGTCGCTCTGCTGAGAGATCAGCAGCGCGGACCCAGCCGTGTCGGCGCCTGTGACGCGGCTGATGCCATGTTCGGACAGGAAGGCTCGGCATTGTCCCAACAACATCTGGTGCGAAGTGGCGGAGGTAATCTCCTCCAGCTTGGTCCCCGGCAGCGCCAGCAGATTGATATGCACCCGCACGAACGCCTCGCCGACGATATTCAGCCCACTGCCCGGCAGCAGGTAGTGCATGTCCGCGACACGTCCGAAGGTAGAGTTGTCCACGGGCAGCATCGCCAGTTCAGCGGTGCCATCCAGCACGGCGGCAATGGCATCCTCGAAGCTGCGGCAGGGAAGCGGCTCGAACTCCGGCTTCGCCTCGACACAGGCCTGATGGGAATAGGCACCCAACTCTCCCTGGAACGCGATGCGACGATTCATGACGATTAATTCCGTGTTATTCTGGACATATCGCCATAAAGGGCGATTGGTCGCGGTAACTACACCTTGCGTTGAGCGAGGGGAAGCGGATAGATACCCGCCGAAACACTTGCGACGGATTCATCAGGGGCGCGGCTTTTCATGTTTGATACAATGACTATCACGAAGATCGTTGGCGGCGTATGCGGCACCCTTCTGGTTTTCCTTTTGGGGAACTGGGCGGGCGATCTGCTTTACGAAACCGGCTATGGCGAACATGGTGCGGAAGAACACGCCCAAGGCTATCTGATCGAGACCGCCTCGGCCGAAGGTGACGGTGCCGAGGCCGAAGGCCCATCCTTCGAAGAAGTCTTTGCCTCTGCAGATGCGGGTGCCGGCGAACGTGTTTTCAACAAGTGCAAGGCCTGCCACAAGGTTGATGGCACCAACGCGACCGGCCCGCACCTGGATGGTGTGGTCAACCGTGCCGTCGATTCGGTTGATGGGTTCAGCTACTCCGGTGCCCTAGAAGAGCATTTCGATGTCTGGACGCCTGAGCACCTTGACACTTTCCTGACCAATCCGCGTAGCGCTGCGCCGGGTACCAAGATGACCTTTGCCGGTCTGCCAAAGGTCGAAGACCGGGCCAACGTGATCGCCTATCTCGACTCTCTGTCGAACTGATCCCGGTCTGGGCGATGCTTTTCAGGGCCGTCAGCCTCAGGGCTGGCGGCCTTTTTCACGTGGAGGCCTGCCGATCACAACGGCTTCACGCAATCTCAACTTGAACATGGCCAAGATGCGACATTAGCCTACCTGTCAGGCTGGATCGGTAGAAATCGGTTCGCGGCAAAACGCCGAATGCGCCCAGAAGGATAGACGAGGAGCCCTCAATGCACCGTCCCGCGTTCCGTATCGCAACAATGCAACTGCCGTTTCAGGCGCCTTTGTCGCGGCGTAGATTGCTGGCACTCGGGGCGCTGACCGCTGCGACTTTTGCCTTTGTCGCGCCGGATGCACGGGCACAGGAAGCCCCGAGCGAGCCGTCCGAGACAACGGAAAGCGCCACGGGCGATGAGAAAATCATCAAGAGCCATGGCTACTCCTATTTCGGTGAACTGAAGTACCCGGCCGATTTCGACCATCTGGATTTCGTCAACGTCGATGCGCCCAAGGGGGGCGATATCGCGATTCAGGCTTCGGGCACGTTCGATTCACTAAACCCTTTCACCGTAAAGGGGCGAGCGGGTGCGCTGGCCTCGACCATGTACGAAAGCCTGCTGGGCGAGGCGGCGGATGACTACAACGGGTCTTACTGCCTGCTTTGCGAGAGCCTGGAGTATGACGAGGGCAAGACCTGGGTCATCTTTCACATGCGCAAGGACGCGAAATTTTCCGATGGCACGCCGCTGACGGCACATGATGTCGTGTTTTCGCACAACCTGTTCATTGAACAGGGGCTGCCGTCGTATTCTGCAGGGGTCAAGAAGCGCGTTCTCGGAGCCGAGGCGCTGGATGACTATACGGTCAAGTTCACCTTTGCGACCGACATATCACGCCGGTCCCTGATCGACCAGGTCGGCGCGACAACCGTGTTCAGCAAGAAGTGGTTCGAGGAAACCGGTGCGCGCCTGGATGAACCGCGCTTCGAGACCTCTCCGGGGTCCGGGCCATACATGCTGGACAGTTACGACGTGAACCGCCGCATCACCTATAAGCGCAACCCCGACTACTGGGGCAAGGATCTGCCGCTCAACAAGGGGCGCTATAACTTCGACACGATCCGGGTGGAGTATTTTGCAGACGAATCCGCTGCATTCGAGGCATTCAAGGCGGGCGAATATACGTTCCGCATCGAAACCAGCTCTCGGCAATGGGCGACGCAATACGATTTTCCCGCAATTCAAGCGGGACATGTTGTCAAGGCAGAGCTGCCTGACGGTATCCCGCCAAATAACGTGGGCTTCGTCTTCAACCTCGGCCGGGAAAAGTTCAAGGACAAGCGTGTGCGCGAGGCAATTGCGCTGGCATACAATTTCGAGTGGACGAATGAGAGCCTGCAATATGGCCTGTTCAAGCACCGTGAGAGCTATTTTCAGGATACGCCGCTTCAGGCGAACGGAGTCCCGACAGGCGAAGACCTCGCGTTTCTCGAGGGCCTGGGCGATCTGGTGCCGGACGCACTCAAGTCCGAGCCACCCGTTGGGATCCACGTCAGTTCACCCGAACGTCTGAATGATCGTGGAAATCTCCGCAAGGCGATGAAATTGCTGGACGATGCCGGTTGGGCCGTTGGCGATGATGGTATCCGCCGGAATGCGCAAGGCGAGGTGCTGTCCATCGATTTCCCGATAAACTCTGCCTCGGCCAGCTCGCTCGAACCTGTGCTGGACAACTATGCCCTGAACCTGAAAGCGATCGGCATCCGGCCGGATTTTGAAAAGGTCGACCCCAGCCAATATACCAATCGCAGTCGCAACCGCGAATACGACATGGTCTATGACGGCTATCGTGCGGGACTGGGGACTGGCACGGGCCTGATGCAGATGTATGGTTCTTCCGAAGCCGCATTCTCGGTGTTCAATCCGGCGGGGCTGGCCAGTGACCTCGTCGATCAAATCATTCTCGCCTCGCTCGAGACGCAAAGTCAGGAGGAACAGGATGCCTCCCTGCGCGCTCTCGACCGGGCACTACGGTACGAAATGCTGATGGTTCCAACGTGGTACAAGGCCGGATACTGGGTGGCCTACTACGACATGTTCGAACATCCCGACATCCCGCCCTATGACCTCGGCTACCTCGATTTCTGGTGGTACAATGCGGACAAGGCGGCCAAGTTGAAGGCCGCTGGCGCGATGAGGTAAACCAGCCAGATGGGAGCCTACATTCTTCGCCGCCTGCTGTTGGTCATACCGACGCTTCTGGGCATGATGATCATCAACTTCACGCTGACGCAGTTCGTGCCTGGCGGGCCGATCGAGCAGATCATCGCTCAGGTGCAGGGGCAGGGCGATGTCACGGCTGGATTTACCGGTGGTGGCGGAGATGCCGCCGATATGCTGGGCTCGAACGATTCCGCCTATGCGGGCGCGCGTGGGCTGCCGCCTGAATTCATTGAAAAGCTGGAAAAGGAATTCGGCTTTGACAAGCCGCCGCTTGAACGGTTCGGCCTGATGCTTTGGAACTACGTGCGGCTGGATTTCGGGGACAGTTATTTCCGCTCGGTCAGTGTCATTGACCTGGTCCTGGAAAAAATGCCGGTGTCGATCACCCTCGGTCTCTGGTCGACGCTGATTGCCTATCTGGTGTCGATCCCGCTGGGTATTCGCAAGGCGGTCAAGGACGGCTCCAGCTTTGACAACTGGACATCGGGCGTCATCATCGTGGCCTATGCGATCCCCGGGTTTCTGGTCGCGATCCTGTTGCTGGTGCTGTTCGCCGGTGGGTCCTACTGGCAGTTCTTTCCCTTGCGCGGCCTTACGTCGGACAATTTCAACCAGTTGTCATGGGCCGGCAAGGCGTTGGATTACCTTTGGCACATCGCGCTGCCGGTCCTTGCCTCGACCATCTCGGCTTTCGCCACCCTGACGCTGCTGACCAAGAATTCGTTCCTGGACGAGATCAAGAAGCAATACGTCATGACCGCGCGGGCAAAGGGGCAAAGCGAACGCCGTGTTCTGTACGGTCACGTGTTCCGCAACGCCATGCTGATCGTGATTGCGGGATTCCCGGGTGTTTTCATCAGCGTGTTCTTCGCCGGAAGCCTGATTATCGAAACGATCTTTTCTCTCGATGGTCTCGGACGGCTTGGATTCGAGGCCGCGGTGGCGCGCGACTACCCGGTGATCTTCGGCACGCTGTTCATTTTCGGGCTCATGCAACTGGTCGTGGGGATCGTGTCCGATCTGATGTATGTCTTCGTCGATCCGCGTATCGACTTCGAAAAGCGCGAGGGCTAGGCCATGACAGACCCGATGCAGCCTGAAACCGCGCCACCCCGCATTCCCGGCCACGATGCGCCCGCTCCGGTGCCCGACGCCCCGAAACGCTGGCTTTCGCCGCTGAACCAGCGCCGGTGGCGAAACTTTCGCCGCAACCGTCGCGCATTCTGGTCGCTGATCGTCTTTGCGGTGTTGTTCGGTATTTCGCTGTTTGCAGAATTCGTCGCGAACGACAAACCGATCCTCGTCAATTATCGGGGCGAATATTACATGCCGATCTTCCGGTTCTACCCCGAGACGGCCTTTGGCGGCGACTTCAAGACCGAGGCGATCTATCGCGACCCCGAGGTGCAATGCCTTATTCACAGCGGTGGTCTGGATAGTTGTTTCGACGATCCCGAAGGGGTCATGGCAGATGCCGAGGATGGCGTCGTCGATGGCGAGGCGATCGAAAACGGCTGGTCGATCTGGCCACCGATCCCCTATTCCTATGACAGCCCCGTGGACCGACCGGGTGCGGCCCCGTTGCCGCCCAGTGCGGAAAACCTGCTCGGAACGGACGATACGAAACGCGATGTACTTGCACGGGTGATTTATGGTTTTCGCCTGTCGATCCTGTTCACCCTGATCGTGACCGCGCTGTCGTCTTTGATCGGCATTGTTGCCGGCGCGGTTCAGGGCTTTTTCGGCGGTTGGGTCGACCTGCTGTTCCAGCGCATTATCGAGGTCTGGTCCTCCACACCCTCTCTCTATGTCATCATCATCCTGTTCGCGATTTTGGGACGCGGGTTCTGGCTGCTTGTCGGGTTGACCGTGCTGTTTGGCTGGATGGCCCTTGTGGGAGTCGTGCGCGCTGAATTCCTGCGGGCTCGCAACCTGGAATACGTGCGTGCGGCCAAGGCGCTTGGGGTGTCGAACCGCACCATCATGTTCCGCCACATGCTGCCCAATGCCATGGTCGCGACCCTGACCATGATGCCCTTCATTGTCACCGGCACCATCTCGACGCTTGCCGGGCTCGACTTCCTCGGGTTCGGGCTCCCGTCGTCCTCGCCATCGCTGGGCGAGTTGACGTTGCAGGCCAAGGAAAATCTGCAGGCGCCTTGGCTGGCATTCACGTCCTTCATCGTGTTCGCCTTGATGCTGTCGCTGCTGGTCTTCATCTTTGAAGGGGTGCGCGATGCCTTCGACCCCAGAAAGACGTTTCAATGAGCATACTTGAGGTCCGCGACCTGCGCATCGCGTTCCGCCAGGACGGCCAGAGGCACGAGGCCGTGAAGGGCGTCAGCTTTTCCGTCGACCGTGGCGAAACCGTGGCCTTGGTGGGAGAGTCGGGGTCGGGAAAATCCGTGACGGCCATGTCCACAGTCGCCTTGCTGGGGGACAACGCCGAGGTTTCGGGCAGTGCGACCTTTGATGGGCAAGAGATGATCGGCGCCGATGCCCAGCTGCTGCGCAAGGTGCGCGGCAATGACATCAGCTTCATCTTTCAGGAGCCGATGACATCGCTCAACCCGTTGCACACCATCGAAAAGCAGCTGGCTGAATCCATGGCGCTACACCAGGGGCTGAAGGGGCGCGGCAGGGGCAAGCGGTTCCTCGAAGGCTGGATGAACTTCACGCCTCTGCCGTTCTTCATCGGCGTCGCGGTCTTTCTGGTGGCACTGGCGGCCTATGCCAGTTTCGTGTCCACCGCGCCGAGCGAACCGAGCCTGGCTTTCCTGCCGGCATTCGGCGCTGATCTATTGCCGGGGGTGCTTGTTGCGATGGGGTGGGCGGCGGGGCTGACCGCGGTGCTCTGGGCCGGGAAATACCTGCTGGCGTCGCGCCTGCGCACGTGGATCATCACCTCCGAGACGCGCGAACGTTCTATCGCATTGCTGAACCAGGTCGGTATCCGCGATGCGGAATCCCGCCTGACCGCTTATCCTCATGAACTTTCCGGCGGACAGCGTCAGCGCGTCATGATTGCCATGGCCCTGGCCAACCGGCCGGGCCTGCTGATTGCCGATGAACCGACAACCGCGCTCGACGTGACGATCCAGGCGCAGATCCTGGAACTGCTGGCCGAGCTCAAGGATCACAACTCCATGGGGTTGCTGTTCATCACGCATGATCTTGGAATCGTGCGCCGCATCGCCGACCGCGTCTGCGTCATGAAGGATGGGGAGATCGTCGAAACAGGCCCGACAGACCAGATTTTTGCCAACCCGCAGCACCCCTATACACAGATGCTGCTGTCTGCCGCTGCCACAGGCGCCCCCCAGGCCGCGGCGACGGATGCGCCTGCCGTGCTCGAGGCCGAAAACCTGCGCATCTGGTTTCCGATCAAGGCGGGCCTGATGAAGCGCACGGTCGGGTACGTAAAGGCGGTCAACGACGCCACGCTGACCGTTCATGCCGGTGAAACCCTAGGGGTCATCGGGGAATCCGGGTCAGGCAAATCGACGTTGGCCATGGCCCTGATGCGGTTGATCGGGTCCGAGGGGCAGATCCGATTTGAAGGTCAGGACATCCGTCAGTGGTCCACCGGGCAGCTACGTCATCTGCGCAAGGATATGCAGATCGTCTTTCAGGATCCCTTTGGCTCCCTCAGCCCTCGGATGACGTGCGAACAGATCATCGCCGAGGGGCTGTCGATCCACAAGATCGGGGATGGTCGTCCGCAGCGTGATCTGGTCGCCGAAGTGATGCGCGAAGTCGGGCTGGATCCGGCAGCGATGCATCGCTATCCGCACGAGTTTTCCGGCGGGCAGCGGCAACGCATTGCTATCGCCCGCGCAATGATCCTGCGGCCCAAGCTGGTGGTGCTGGACGAACCCACGTCGGCGCTGGATATGACGGTGCAGGTGCAGATCGTCGATTTGCTGCGCGATTTGCAGCAGAAATACGGTCTGGCATATGTCTTTATCAGCCATGATCTGAAAGTTGTGCGCGCCATGTCGCACCGGGTGATGGTGATGCGGCAAGGTGACGTGGTGGAAAGCGGCACGGCGGCGCAGGTGTTTGATGCCCCGCAGGCTGCCTATACCCAGGATCTTTTTGCCGCCGCGTTGGATCGCTGACGGCTTGGCGCCTCAGATCGCCGACGAATGACGGGCGGGCGCAGTGTCGTAACGATCAAAGGCACGGGCAATCATTCGCGTCAGCGGGCGCACTGGCTGCGGGATGAACAGCCCATCTGTCGTGACGCGCAGGAGATCGGGAAACTGGGCCGCGACCTCGTTGAACATTGCGGTCAACGCAGTTGGCGCGACGTCGAAATGCGCGGAAAGTTCGCCGGTGCGGACCTCGAAGTCGCACATCAGCGCCTCGATGATCCGGCCATGCAGGCGGTCTTCATGTGTGAAGGCATGTCCTCGCACGGTCGAAAAGACGCTGTTTCGGATGGCGGCCGTATATCCCGAGGTGGCGGCGTTGTTCTGGGTATACCCCTGCGGAAACCGAGAGATGGAAGACGCCCCGACGCCGATCAGCACATCTGAGGTGTCGTCCGTGTAACCTTGGAAGTTGCGCCGTAGCAGGCCGGCTTTCTGGGCGATCTCAAGCCCGTCGCCTGCAAGGGCAAAGTGGTCTATGCCGATTTCCGCGTAGCCGTCCCATTGGAACATCTGGCGCGCGACCTCGAACAGGGCAAGGCGCTGTTCGGGGGCGGGCAGTGTATCGGCGGGCAGCAAGCTCTGACGGCGCGCCATCCAGGGCACGTGGGCATACCCATACAACGCAACGCGGTCGGGGCTGAGCGATAGCAATTTCTGAACGCTCTGGGTGATCTTTCCCGGTGTCTGATGCGGTAGCCCATAGAGGATATCGGCGTTGAGGCTGTAGACACCGTGATCGCGGATTGCAGCGACAACATCGCGTGTCACCTCGTAGCTCTGCTCGCGTCCGATGCACTTTTGGATCTGGGGGTCGAAATCCTGCACGCCGATCGAGGCGCGATTCATGCCTGCCGCCGAAAGCACGGAAAGACGCGCGTCGTCGACCTCATTGGGGTCGATCTCGACCGAGAACTCGGCGTGGGGTGCCAGGGGGGCGACATCGGCAATGGCGCCGGCAAGGGTTTCCATCATCGCGGGCGTCAACAGTGTGGGCGTACCGCCGCCCCAGTGCAGGCGCGAGAGCGCGACCCCTTCGGGCAGGTGAGCCTTGAGCATTCTCAGTTCGCTCAGAAGGGTTTGCAGGTAGGCCGCAACGGGGGCCGTGCTCTGCGTGCCCTGCGTTCGACAGGCGCAGAACCAGCAGAGGTGACGGCAGAACGGCACGTGGATATAGAGCGAGATGGCCGCTCCAGGGGGGATGGCGGCGATCCAGTCGGCATGGGCCGCAGGCCCGGTCACATCCGAGAAGTGCGGCGACGTGGGATAGCTGGTGTAACGCGGAACTTTCGCGTCAAACAGGCCGTGGCGGGACAATTGCGTTTTGATATCCATGGGCATAGGATTTAACAGGGCCTCACTGAGACCTCCTTGACCCAGATCAATCTGCCACCGGCAACATACAGGCGATCATGCTGCACACTGACCTCGCCCATTCCACGCAAGATTGTAAAGCTTGCCCGATACGGCATCGGGCAGTCTGCGCCCGCTGTGACGCCGATGAATTGGCCGTGTTGGAAGAAATCAAGTATTACCGCAGCTTCGAGGCGGGGCAGACTGTCGTGTGGGCGGGGGATCGGATGGAGTTCGTCGGGTCCGTCGTTTCGGGCGTGGCGACGCTGACGCAGGCGATGGAGGACGGCCGTACGCAGATGGTGGGGCTGTTGCTGCCGTCGGATTTCGTGGGGCGGCCGGGCCGCGACGGGGCTGCCTATGACGTGGTGGCGACGACCGGGCTGGTCATGTGCTGTTTTCGCAAGAAGCCGTTCGAGCAGCTGATGGAGACGACGCCGCATATCGCGCAGCGTCTCTTGCAGATGACACTGGACGAACTGGATGCGGCGCGTGAATGGATGCTGGTGCTGGGGCGCAAGACCGCACGCGAGAAGATCGCCAGCCTGCTGGCCATCGTGGCGCGGCGGGATGCGACGCTCAACCTGATGACTCCCAACGGAAAACTGGTCTTTGATCTGCCGCTGACGCGCGAGGCGATGGCAGATTACCTGGGGCTGACGCTGGAAACCGTGAGCCGGCAGATCTCGGCCCTGAAGCGCGACGGGGTGATCGTGCTGGAGGGCACGCGTCATGTCGTCGTGCCCGATTTCAGCCGCCTGCTGGAAGAAGCCGGGGATGACAGCGACGGCGGTATCCTGAGCTGAGATGTCGCCGCGGGACGACAGGAGATGCCCTGCGCGAGCGCGGGGCATTTTTTTGTGCCCACAGCGGTGCGGTGGCGGCGGTGTGACGCGGTGGTGTGAAGGGGCGGTCCCCAGTCGTGCAAGCCCTTGAAATTAAAGGATTCGGACGTCGGTATCTTGACGGTATCGAAGCGGTATCCGAACGGTGCGGAAAAGCCCCCGACCGGGCAGCGGGGAGACGCGCGTGCGGAGCGCGGGAGGGAGGGCTCTGCCCTCGGCGCGGGGCGCCTCACCCGGGGTATTTCGGGCCAGATGACAGGGAGGGCGTCGCGTCTGCGCCGGGGTGTGGCGAGACATGTGCAGTGGGGCGCGGTCGGTGGTGCACACTCGGTAGGGTCGATCCGGCAGGACACGGGCGGGGTGCATCCCGGGGGGATGATCGGGCGGTGCGCGCAGGCCGAGAGGCGGGGCGCTCAGGGCAAGGCAGCTCAGGGCGACACCAGTTTGGGGGGAGGGCAGTTTGGGTGCAACGCCAGTTCTGGGGCAAGGTGGGGCAGCGGGGGGAGAGACGCGCTGCCCCGGTTTTCGGAGGTTCAGTGCGCCAGGAAGATCGGCAGTTCGCTGGCCTCCAGCATGTTGCGGGTGGCGCCGCCCAGGATCGCCTGGCGGAACCGCGAATGACCATAGCCGCCCATGACGATCAGATCCGCCGAGATGTCCTGCGCGTGGCGGCTGATCTGGTCGGAGACGCGGGGCATGGTTTTCGCCACGACCTCGATACTGGCCGAGACGCCGTGGCGGGCCAGCCATGTCGCGAGCAGGCCGCCCGGATCGGAACGGTTCGGGCCATGCACTGGCGGGTCGATCACCACGATATGCACGTCGCGCGCCTGTTGCAGCAGCGGCAGGGCGGCGCGCACGGCGGCGAGGGCCTCGGGTGTTTCGTTCCAGGCGATCAGCGGGGTTTTCAGCGCCTCGGGGGTGGCCTGCGCGGGCAGGATCAGGATCGGGGCGCGGCCTTCGAACAGGCAGGCTTCGGTGATCTGTTCATGTTCGGACTGGCGGTTCGGGCCGTAGGGCTTTGGCAGGACGACGAGATCGGCAAAGCGTGCGCGCCAGCCGACATGGCGACCGATGTCGCCGAGCTGTGTCACGTCGGCCTCGCTGGACCAGCGCAGTTCCGCCCCGGCCATTGCCTGGGTGACGGTCTTTTCCAGGTCGCGTGATTCGGCCACGGCGGTGTCGATCGCCTCTTGCAGGATCAGCGCGTTTTCACCGGGGTAGTAATAGCCGACCTGGCTGCGGTCGATGCCGAGGCAGAGCACATCGAGATGCGCGTCCTGCCGGATGGCAACGGTGACGGCGTTGTCGAGGACAATCCGGGCGTCATCGTTTTGCGTGACGACCGTGAAGATAGATTTGTAGGCCATTCCAGCCTCCCTCTCTTGGCATTGCGATGAGGCCATTCCAGCACGCCTGTCCATGCGCCGCCCTGATCTGGGTCAAGCCGCCCGTGGCGATTGATGCAGATCAAGGAAAGCCGATCACGCAGCGGTGATAAGCAGCCGGGCAAGGACGCGAATGCGCGACGGGACGGACCCCGGCGCGGGGCCGACAGCCCGGACGGACAGAGGGACGAATATGACAAATGCAGTAAAGCTGATCGTGCTGGCGATTGTCACGCTGATGGCGGCAATCGCGGCGAATTACGCACGCGACCTGGCCTATATGGTCAATGCGCTGGTGGTGATGGCGGTGTCGGCGGGGATGTTCATCGTGGTGCTGCGGCACACCGATGAAGAGGTCGTGGTGCGCGATCTGTCGGGCGAATACATGGACGACGTGATTCGGTTCGGGGTGGTGGCAACGGCGTTCTGGGGCGTCGTCGGGTTTCTGGTGGGGGTGTTCATCGCCTTTCAGCTGGCGTTTCCGGCGCTGAATTTCGGCTGGGCCGATGGGTATCTGAACTTTGGCCGCCTGCGCCCGCTGCACACCAGTGCGGTGATCTTTGCCTTTGGGGGCAATGCGCTGATCTGTACCAGTTTCTATGTCGTGCAGCGCACCAGCGCGGTGCGGCTGTGGGGCGGCAACCTGGCGTGGTTCGTGTTCTGGGGTTACAACCTGTTCATCGTGATGGCGGCGCTGAGCTATGTCCTGGGCGGGTCCCAGTCCAAGGAATATGCCGAGCCGGAGTGGTATATCGACCTGTGGCTGACGGTTGTCTGGGTGGCCTACCTGGCGGTGTTCCTGGGCACGGTGATCAAGCGGAAAGAGCCGCATATCTACGTGGCGAACTGGTTCTACCTGGCCTTTATCGTGACGGTCGCCATGCTGCACGTGGTCAACAACCTGGCGGTGCCGGTCAGCATCTGGGGCGGCAAGTCCGTGCAGCTGTTTTCCGGTGTGCAGGATGCGATGACGCAGTGGTGGTACGGTCACAACGCGGTCGGGTTTTTCCTGACCGCCGGGTTCCTGGGGATGATGTACTATTTCGTGCCCAAGCAGGCCGAGCGGCCCGTCTATAGTTACAAGCTGTCGATCATCCACTTCTGGGCGCTGATCTTTCTGTATATCTGGGCCGGTCCGCACCATCTGCATTATACCGCGCTGCCCGATTGGGCGAGCACGCTGGGCATGGTGTTTTCCATCATCCTGTGGATGCCGAGCTGGGGCGGCATGATCAACGGTCTGATGACGTTGAGCGGCGCCTGGGACAAGCTGCGCACCGATCCGGTGATCCGCATGATGGTGCTGGCGATCGGGTTCTACGGCATGTCCACCTTCGAGGGGCCGGTGATGTCGATCCGGGCCGTGAATTCGCTGTCGCATTACACCGACTGGACCATCGGGCACGTGCATTCCGGGGCGCTGGGCTGGAACGGGATGATCACCTTCGGGTGCCTGTATTTCCTGGTGCCGCGGCTGTGGAACCGGGTGGGGCTGTACAGCCTGTCGATGGTGAGCTGGCATTTCTGGTTGGCGACGATCGGGATCGTTCTCTACGCCGCGTCGATGTGGGTGACCGGGATCATGGAGGGGCTGATGTGGCGCGAGGTGGATGCCAACGGGTTCCTGGTGAACAGCTTTGCCGACACGGTGGCCGCGAAGTTCCCGATGTACGTGGTGCGTGGGCTGGGCGGGGTCATGTACCTGAGCGGCGCAATCATCATGTGCGTCAACCTGTGGCTGACCGCCACCCGCGCGCCCCAGATCGGCGAAGCCAGCGGACCCCGGGCCAATGGCCTGGTCCCGGCAGAATAAGGAGCGGAAAACATGGGTATTCTCGATAAGCACAAGTTCCTCGAGCGGAACGCGACGCTGCTGCTGGTCTGTTCCTTTGCGGTCGTCAGCATTGGCGGGATCGTGGAGATCGCGCCGCTGTTCTACCTGCAGAACACCATCGAGGAGGTGGAGGGCATGCGCCCCTATTCGCCGCTGGAGCTGGCGGGGCGCGATGTCTACATCCGGGAGGGCTGCTATGTCTGCCATTCCCAGATGATCCGCCCGATGCGTGACGAGGTGGAGCGCTATGGGCACTACTCTCTGGCGGCCGAGTCGATGTATGACCATCCGTTCCAGTGGGGCAGCAAGCGCACCGGGCCGGACCTGGCGCGGGTCGGCGGGCGCTACAGCGACGAATGGCATGTCGACCACCTGAGCGACCCGCAGAGCGTGGTGCCGGAATCGGTGATGCCGAAGTACGCCTTTCTGGCCGATGTGCCGATCGACGGGCGCTATATCCAGGACGAGCTGAAGGCGCATCGCGTGGTCGGCGTGCCGTACACGGACGAGATGATCGCCAACGCCGAAGCCGATTTTTCAGTGCAGGTCCAGCCGTTCGGCAATTGGGACGACATGGTGGCGCGCTATCCAAAGGCGCAGGTGCGCAATTTCGACGGGCGGTCGGGCATTTCGGAAATGGATGCGCTGATCGCCTATCTTCAGATGCTGGGCACGCTGGTCGATTTTTCGACCTTCACGCCCGACGCAAGCCGCTAAGGGGAGAGCAAAGATGGATACCTATTCCCTGATGCGCGAATTTGCCGACAGCTGGATGTTGCTGTGGCTGTTCGTGTTCTTTGTCTGTGTCTTTGTCTGGGTGTTCCGCCCCGGCAGCCGCCGGGTGTACCGCGACACGGCCAGCATTCCCTTTCGCAACGATGACCGGCCTGCTGCCGCCGACAAGGAGGCCTGAGCGATGAGCGACAATGACCTGAAGGACAAGCACGGAACCACCGGCCACAGCTGGGACGGGATCGAGGAGCTGAACACGCCGCTGCCGCGCTGGTGGCTGTACACCTTTTACGCCTGCATCGTCTGGGGCATCGGCTATGCGGTGCTGTTCCCGTCCATCCCGCTGCTGCGGGGCGCGACCCCGGGGATGCTGGGCTTTTCCACCCGTGGCCAGCTTGAGGAAAAGCTGACAGCGGTCGAGACGGCGAATGCCGGGATCAACCAGCAACTTGTCTCCGTTCCGCTGGAGGAGATCGCGGGGGATGGCGCGCTGAACCAATACGCCACCTCTGCGGGTGGGGCGGTGTTCAAGACCTGGTGCGCGCAGTGCCACGGGTCAGGGGCGGCGGGGGCCAAGGGGTATCCCAACCTGCTGGATGACGACTGGCTTTGGGGTGGTTCGATCGACGCGATCCACACCACCATCACCCATGGCATCCGCAACGAGACAGACCCTGACGCCCGCTATAGCCAGATGCCCGCCTTTGGCGCCGATGACATCCTGGAAAACGACGATATCGACGCGGTGGTCAATTTCGTGATGTCGCTGTCGGGCACGCCGCAGGACGCGGGCGTCGTGCCGCGTGGGGCAGAGGTCTTTGCCGAGAACTGCGTGTCGTGTCATGGCGAGGCCGCCACGGGCGACCGCGATCAGGGCGCACCGAACCTGCGGGATGCAATCTGGCTGTACGGAGGCGACTATGCGTCGATCCACGAAACCGTGCAAAACGCGCGCTTTGGCGTGATGCCGAGCTGGGGCGACCGGCTGAGCGAGGCGCAGATCCGCGCCGTGGCCAGCTATGTCCACCAATTGGGCGGCGGCGAGTAACGCCGACCCGACGCCAAGCCCGTCCGCCGGTTCGTCCCCTGCGGCCGGGCGGGCGTGCCCCGGTCCATCCTGTTCGCGCAAATCCTGAGCCGGGGTGCGCCACAAAAGAAACCCCGCAGCGCGATAGCCTGCGGGGTTTTCAGTTTGCCCGGCACGGGGAGATTGATGCCGGGGTTGGGGGGCCATCGCGGCCCTCAGGGTCTGGTCCAGTCGATCAGATCCTGAAGCCAGTGCAGGCGTTCGCGGCGGGCGCGCCGCGGGGCATCGCGATAGGGGCGGCCATTCGGGTGGCGGCCGCGCGCGTCGAGGTCAGAGGGGTAGAGGTCTTGGGAACGGTCATAAAACGGGCCCATCGTGGGATCCTCCTGTGTCGGGTGGCCAGGTTGCCGGCCGAAGGGCGCGTTATTTTGCGCGCAGGTGAGTGGGGACGCGCAGGCGCGGTTTCGCATCGTCCGGCGAGGCCTTGCGTGCGGCGGCGGTGTCGGGGGACCGGCTGGCGGTCAGGAAAGATTTTGCAAAGATGTTCAGCATGGCTTTTGTCCTCTGGTGGGTCTTCTTTACGTCTCTGCTGACTTTGATACGCCAAAACTCATCACCGACCTATTCAGGAAACCTGAAGTTGTGTAAGACTGGCTTACATGATTGATTGGATGAACCTTCCCCCGCTCAGCGCGCTTAGGGCGCTTGCCGCCCTGGCGGAAACCGGATCGACCGTTCAGGCGGGGGCGCGGCTGAACGTCAGCCATGCCGCGATAAGTCAGCAAATAAAGGGGCTTGAGGCGCATCTGGGGCTGGCCCTGGTGGAGCGGGGGGGGCGCCAGCTGGCCCTGACGGACGAGGGGCGGCAGGTTGCCGACGCGGTGATCGGCGGTGTCTCTTCGATCGAATCCGTTATTGAAAGATTAACAGGTCAGGATGCGGCACGGCCTCTGATGGTGACCTGCACGCCGGCCTTTGCCTCGTCCTTCCTGATGCCGCGACTCGCGGATTTTCAGCGGCGTCATCCGGGCGTGTCGCTGATGCTGGACCCGACGCCGGTCATACAGGCGATCGGGCCGGGCGGTGCGGATGTGGGCCTTCGTTATGGCACGGGCGAGTGGAGCGGCCTGCAAGCCGAGCTGTTGCTGGACACGCCGATTGCGATTGTCGCCGCCCCGGCGCTGGTCGGGCAGGGGGGCACGGTCGATCCTGGTGATCTGACCGGCTATCACTGGTTGCAGGAACTGGGCACAAACGAGGCAAGCGAATTCCTGCGCTGGCATGGTCGCGATCTGGACATGTCCAAGGGCGTGACGTCGTTGCCGGGCAACCTGATGCTGGACGCGGCGCGCGACGGGCGCGGGGTGGCGGTGATCGCGCGTGCCTTTGTCGAAAGTGACCTGGTCGCGGGGCGATTGCGCCTGTTGTACGAGGATCGCCGCAAGAAGGGCTATTACCTGGTCTGGCATCCGGGCCATATCCGTCCGCTGGCGCGCGAATTCATGTCCTGGGTGCGGGCCCAGGCGCGCCGGGCCGAGGGCGAGGGCCATGGCTACGCCGGTCAGCCGGTGGCAGGGCGGGGCGACGCGGAAATAACATGACCCGGGGATGCCCCTATTGATGCAAGTCAAGGTGGGGGGTGGCGCGCTCTGTCACAACGCGTGGGACGACCCTGCGCAGAAGTGAGACGAATCCCGTGTCGACATCCCAGCCACGCCTTGATGAACCCAGCCTGTATGCCAAGCGCGAGCCGATCTTTCCCCGCCGGGTGACGGGCAAATTCCGCCGCCTGAAATGGGGGATCATGGCGCTGACGCTGGGGATTTATTACCTGATGCCCTGGATCCGCTGGGATCGTGGGCCGAACCTGCCGGATCAGGCCGTGCTGATCGACATGGCAAGTCGGCGGTTCTTTTTCTTCTGGATCGAGATCTGGCCGCACGAGTTCTATTTCGTCGCCGGGTTGCTGGTGATGGCGGGGCTGGGGCTTTTCCTGTTCACCTCGGCCCTGGGGCGGGTCTGGTGCGGGTATACCTGCCCGCAGACGGTGTGGACGGACCTGTTCATCCTGGTCGAGCGCTGGATCGAGGGCGACCGCAACGCCCGCCTGCGCCTGCATCGCCAGAAGGCATGGGATTTTCGCAAGGTGCGGCTGCGGGTCACAAAGTGGCTGGTCTGGCTGCTGATCGGGCTGGCGACCGGCGGGGCATGGGTGTTCTATTTCGCCGATGCGCCGACCCTGCTGCGGGATCTGGTGACGCTGAGCGCGCATCCTGTCGCCTATGGCACGATGGCGTTCCTGACGCTGACCACCTTTGTCTTTGGCGGCTTCATGCGGGAACAGATCTGCATCTACGCCTGCCCCTGGCCGCGTATCCAGGCGGCGATGATGGACGAGGATACGATCACCGTCGCCTATCGCGAATGGCGCGGCGAGCCTCGGGGCAAGCATCGCCGCCGGGCCGAGATGCAGGAACGGGCCGCAAAGGCGATGGACCTGCGCATCGCCGGCCCGAAGGCGGGCGGCACCGCGCCATTCCTTGCCATGCCGGGGATGCCGCGCGGCGTGGGCGGGCCGATTCCAGCCAAGGAAACCCTGGGCGATTGCATAGATTGCAACGCCTGCGTCAACGTCTGCCCGATGGGCATCGACATTCGCGATGGTCAGCAGATGGCCTGCATCACCTGCGCGCTGTGCATCGACGCCTGCGACGACGTGATGGACAAGATCGGCAAACCGCGCGGGCTGATCGACTACATGGCGCTGACGGACGAGACGGCCGAGCGCGCGGGCGCCGCCCCGCGCCGGATCTGGCGGCACGTGCTGCGACCGCGCACGATCCTGTACACGCTGCTCTGGGGGGCGGTCGGGCTGGGGCTGGTGTTCGCGCTGTTCGTCCGCTCGGATATCGACATGACGGTTGCGCCGGTGCGCAACCCGACCTTCATCACCCTGTCCGATGGCACGATCCGCAACGTCTATGACCTGCGTCTGCGCAACAAGACGGGTGAGGCGCGACCATTCCGC
Source organism: Pseudooceanicola sediminis (assembly GCF_003575965.1). Lineage (GTDB taxonomy): Bacteria > Pseudomonadota > Alphaproteobacteria > Rhodobacterales > Rhodobacteraceae > Pseudooceanicola > Pseudooceanicola sediminis. Next base: position 111,179 of record NZ_QWJJ01000015.1, read on the forward strand.
CTGACGGTGGGGGGCGATGCCCCGCTGGTCGCGTCCGTCGAGGGCAGCGGTGACGCAACCGTCGTCGTGCCCGCCGACAGTGCGGAGCTGGTGCGGCTGTATGTGGAGGCGGCGCAGGCCACCGACCCTGCCGAAGTGGAGCGCACGAATTTCAGGGTCTGGGTCGAGGATATGACCAACGGCGACCGGGCGAGCCGCGACACCGTCTTCAATGGAAGGGAAAATTGATGGAAAACGCAGTGAAACCTGGGTTCACCCTGAAGGGCTGGCATGTTCTGGCGGGCTTCGTGGCGGCCTTTGGCGTGATCATCACCGTCAACGTGGTGATGGCGACGCAGGCGGTGCGCACCTTTCCGGGGCTGGAAGTGGCGAATTCCTATGTGGCCAGCCAGGAGTTCGACACCCGCCGCGCCGCGCAGGAAAGGCTGGGGTGGACGATCTATGCCGATGACGCGAACGGCTGGGTGCATCTGCGGATCACCGATCGCGCAGGCCAGCCGGTGCGCGCCAAAGAATTGCAGGCCGTGGTGGGCCGCGCCACGGTGCGCAGCGCGGATGTCGCGCCGGCCTTTGCCTGGAACGGCAGCTACTACGAAGCACCGCTGGAGCTGGCCGGGGGCAAGTGGGACGTGCGGATCAATGCCACGGCCGACGATGGCACCGCTTTTACCCAGCGGGTCATCCTGCACGTGACGCGATGAGCGAGGCGGCCCCTTTCGCGGCCTGTCCGGCCTGTGGTGTGGCCCCCGCGGCGGACGAGATTGCCGCCCGCGCGCTGAAGGACGTGACGCTGATGCTGTCGATCCCCGGCCTTCATTGCGCCGCCTGCATCGACACGGTGGAACGCGCCCTGACCGCGGAACCCGGCGTCCGGGGCGCGCGGGTGAACCTGACGCTGAAACGTGCGCAGGTCAGCGCGTCGCCCGGGGTCGAGGCGGCGAGGCTGGTGCGGGCGGTCGTGGCCGCCGGATACGAGGCGCATGAGCTGGATGCGGGTGCCATCGCGGCCACCGCGACGGACCGTGCAGGGCGCGATCTGCTGATGCGGCTGGCCGTGGCGGGCTTTGCCAGCATGAATGTCATGCTGTTGTCGGTGTCTGTCTGGGCGGGGGCCGAGGATGCGACGCGTGATCTGTTTCACTGGATCAGCGCCGCGATCACCCTGCCCGCCATTGCCTTTTGCGCCCAGCCGTTCTTTCGCAACGCTTGGGGCGCGCTGCGGGTCGGGCGGCTGAACATGGATGTGCCGATCACGCTGGCCCTCGTGCTGGCGCTGGTCACATCGCTTTGGGAGGTCTCGCTGTCGGGCGAGGATGCCTATTTCGACGCGGCGCTGACGCTGACCTTTTTCCTGCTGGCCGGCCGGTATCTGGATCACCGCACGCGCGCCATGGCGCGATCCGCCGCCGAGGAACTGGCGGCGCTGGAGGTGCCGCGTGCCGTGATCCTGCGCGACGGGGCCGAGGTGCCGGTGCCGGTGGCCGAGGTCGCGATCGGTGATCTGGTGCGGGTGCGTCCCGGTGGCCGGATGCCGGTGGACGGCGTGGTCGTCGGGGGGGAGTCGGAGCTGGATCGCAGCCTGCTGACCGGCGAGACGCTGCCGGTGCAGGCGACGCCGGGGCAGGCGGTCAGCGCGGGCGAGGTCAACCTGACGGGGCCGTTGCTGGTGCGGGCGACAGCCGTGGGGCGTGATACTTCGTTGCATCGGATGGCCGATCTGGTGGCCATCGCGGAAAGCGGGCGCAGCCGCTATACCTCGTTGGCCGACCGGGCCGCGCGGCTGTATGCGCCGGGGGTGCATATCCTGTCGGCGCTGGCCTTTGCGGGTTGGTGGCTGGGCACCGGGGATCTGCGCGTGGCGTTGAACATCGCCGCCGCCGTGCTGATCATCACCTGCCCCTGTGCGTTGGGGCTGGCGGTGCCCGCAGTGACGACGGCGGCGTCCGGGCGGCTGTTCCGGCGCGGGTTGCTGATCAAGCATGAAACCGCGCTGGAGCGGCTGGCGCTGGTCGATACCGTGGTCTTTGACAAGACCGGGACGCTGACCGCAGGGGTGCCCGTGGCGACCAACCTTGCCGATGTCGACGACACGACGCTGGGGGTGGCGCTGGCGCTGGCGCAGGGGTCGTCGCATCCGCTGAGCCGGGCGCTGGTGCAGGCGCTCGACGGGCGGGTCGAGCCCGCTAAGCTAAGCGATCTGCGCGAGGTGCCGGGCCATGGCACCGAGGCGCTGCTGGGCGATCGCCGCGCGAGGCTGGGCCGGGCGGACTGGTGCGGCAACGGCGCAGCCGCGCAGGGCGAGGCGCCGGTGCTGCCGCGCGCGGCAGTGGGGATGGCGTCGTATTTGCAGATCGGTGGCCGCGTGCATGTGCTGACGTTCGAGGACCATCTGCGCCCGGGCGCCAGTCAGGCTATCGCCGCGTTGCGGGCGCAGGGGCTGCGGGTTCTTCTGCTGTCGGGCGATGCCGAAGGGCCGGTACGGCGGCTGGCCGAGCAGCTGGGCATCACCGATTGGCAGGCCGCGCTGCTGCCCGCCGACAAGGCCGCACGAATCGCCGCCTTGCAGAGCGCCGGTGCCAAGGTGCTGATGGTCGGGGATGGCTTAAATGACACAGTTGCGCTGAGAACTGCCGATGTCAGCCTCTCGCCCGCCTCTGCGTTGGACGCTGCGCGGGTTGCCTCCGATATTGTGCTTCTGGGTGGCGACCTGTCGCCCATTCCCGACGTGCTTCTCACCGCCTCTCGCGCAATCCGGCGCATTCGTGAGAATTTCCGAATTGCGACGTTCTACAACGTGATTGCCGTGCCGTTGGCGGTGGCGGGTTTCTGTTCCCCCCTCATAGCGGCGCTGGCCATGTCGGCCAGCTCGGTCACGGTGTCGCTCAACGCGCTGCGACTGAGGTAACGACCATGGAAGTTCTCGTCTGGCTGATCCCGATTTCCCTGTTTCTGGGCGGGCTGGGGCTGATCGCCTTTGTGTATACGGTGCGGAGTGGTCAATACGACGACCCCGACGGCAATTCACAACGCATCCTGTCCGAACAATGGGACCATCACCCGAAGGCCTGACCCGGAGACCCGATCTGCGCATCCCAGGGGGGGACCAGCTGCCAGCCGCCCCCGCGACAGACAGGCCTTGGGGACACGACATGAAAACGGGCGCCCGGCGGGGCGCCCGTTTTTGCATGTCGGGATAAGGGGGAGGCCGGCAGCGCGGCTCAGGTGCCGGGGCCGACCATGAAGCAGGTCATGTTGCGCGCGGTCAGGCGCTGGCACGTGCGGTCGGCGGCGTCCCGGGTCAGGCCGACAAAGTTGGCCTCCCACCCGGTGGGTTTTTGCAGCACCTTGCGCTCTGCCCCCTCCAGCGTTTCGATCTCGGACAGCGCGGTGGTCAGCAGGATACGCTCGGCAATGCCCTTGGTATTGTAGCGCCCGATGCTGACCCCCCACAGGGCCTCGGCCGAGGCATTCATCCGGGTGACGACGACGCGTTCCGGTTCTGCCACGGCGGCGGGCTTGATCACCGCGGGCTCTGCCTGGATGACGGGTTCGGCGGTTGGGGCTGCGCTTGCAGATGCGGGCGCGGTGGCCGGGACGGCGGCGGGAAATTGCGTCAGCAGGTCCTTGGGCCGTGGCATCGGATTGAGGCGGGCATATTCGGGCTGTTCGACGACAGCGGCGGCAACCTCGATCGCTTCGGGTTCGGGGGGGGGATCGTAGGATTTGCTGGCAACCAGTTCCGCAACCTGCTGGGCGATATCGTCGGTGGTTGCGGCGGCGAGCACGGTATCGCTTTCATCGGGATCCTGATCCCCCTGCGAAATGACCGCGGCTGCGGGAACGACGGCGTCCGCCTGGGCCACGAGAACCGGTTCGGGCTGGCCGGGCCGCGCCCTGGGCCGCAGCGACCGGGTGACCGAGATCACGCGGTTGACCGTCTTGCCCGCCATCAGCAGCGGATCCTGCGGCGCATAGTTGGGAGCCGGTGGGGCCAGGCGGGGCGCGTTGCGGGGGGCACGGTCAAAGCCCATGTCGAGCAGCTCTGCCATCCGCTGGTTGCGCCAGGCGGTCGAGCGGCCACCGAACACCGCCGCGATGATGCGGACATCACCGCGCACGGCCGAGGCGACCAGGTTGAAACCGGCGGCATTGGTATATCCGGTCTTGATGCCATCCGCGCCCTTGTACGCCGACAGGAACTTGCGGTTGGTGTTGTAGAGCGTGTGGCCGGGGATCGAGGTCTGCTTGCGCCCGAAAAGATTGTAGTATTCGGGATAGTCGAACAGCAGGTGCCGCCCTAGCGTGGCCATGTCGCGCGCGGTCGACAGGTGGCCGGTACGGGTCAGGCCGTTGGCGTTCTTGAAGGTCGAGCTGGTCATGCCGAGCGCCTTGGCAGTGCGATCCATCCGCGCGGCAAAGGCGGGTTCGCTGCCGCCGAGGTAATCACCGATGGCGGTGGCGGCGTCATTGGCGGATTTCACGGCAGCGGCCCGGATCAGGTAGCGCAGCTTGATCCGCTGGCCTTCGCGCAGGCCCAGTTTCGAGGGCGGTTCCTGCGAGGCGTTGCGTGACACGCGGATTTCGGTGTCCAGGCTGACCTCGCCTTTGCGCACCGCCTCGAAGGCGATGTAGAGCGTCAGCATCTTGGTGAGAGAGGCCGGGTGCAGGCGGGTATCGGCATTGCTTGAATGCAGGACTTCGCCGGTGCGGGCATCCATCACGATGGCGGCATAGGGCGCTGCCTGTGCTGCCGTGGAGAGAAATAGCACCAGAAGAAATGCTGCGAATGTCGAAATGAGCCCCCAAAGGGGACGACTGCTCTGCCGCGCCGTCACTGTGTCACCTATCTGCCTCGATGCCGCCGGATTTCCGGCTGGTCCGGATTGGGTCGCCGATTTTCCGGCTGACCATTCTTTATTGTGAAAAAGGCTAACACAGGGTGTCTTTCGGGCAAAGCGCATTGTTTCAATGGATTGCAGGGCGAGGCTGCACCTTGCGGCGGCAGTGCCAATATGTGGTGACGTGACCCGCGACACCTACAAGACCGGCCAGCGGACAGGGTCCGTCAATGGCGCATTTCCGGCACAGTGTTGACGCAAATGCAACAGAACAAGGGACTAACGCCTTGGTGAGTGGACGTGAAGCGACGCTGAGCTATGCGACTATCGCCCGCCCCACGCCGAGTCGTCCGCGCCATTGCGCGCGCGCCGTGCCCTGCGCCGGGGGCACGGCCCCGCCGCTGATCGCGATCTTGGCACGCACAAAACCGGCGCTTTTGCGCTGAGACCTGCCGGAATCACCGGCGCGGGGCGCTGGATTCAGCCGATATCGCGCATCAGGGCGGCCAGCTGACCAAGGTCGGGCAGTTCGCGGAACCGGCTGCCGTCGGTCTGTTCGGGGGCTTCGGCGTGTTCCAATGCCCAGGTGTCGCCATGCGGCACGTGAATGCCCCATCCGCCGGCCTCGATCACCGGCAGGACGTCGGATTTCAGCGAATTGCCGACCATCAGCGCCCGGGCGGCGCCGTCTCCGTGGCGGTTGAATATCTGGCTATAGACCGGGGCGGTCTTGTCCGACACGATCTCGACCGCGTGAAACAGATCGCCAAGGCCCGATTGCGCCAGCTTGCGTTCCTGGTCCAGCAGGTCGCCCTTGGTGATCAACAGCACGCGGTGGGTCTGTGCGGCCGCTTCGACGGCGGCGCGGGCGTGGGGCAGCAGGTCGATGGGGTGACGCAGCATCTCTTGTCCGGCGTCGATCAGTTGGCGGATGACGGCGGCGGGCACGCGTTCGTCCGTCACCTCGATCGCGGTTTCGATCATCGACAGCACGAAACCCTTGATGCCATAGCCATAGCGCCCCAGGTTGCGACGCTCTGCGTCCAGCAACGTACGCTCCAGGTGGTCGCGTTCCGCATAATCCGACAGCAGGTCGACGAATCGCCCCTCGGTCAGGCGAAAGAAGCGTTCGTTGTGCCAGAGCGTGTCATCGGCATCAAAGCCAATGGTGGTGATGTTTTGCGTCATTTTTGCAATGCCTTTCCCGCCGAAGGTCTTTCAACCGGCGGGGCGGACGTTATATAGTTCACTCAAAGCCCGAAACCCCTATGTGCCCGTGACGGGTGCCCCTGCGCCCGATCCGGGTGCCCCGGTACCCCGAGACGGGTGATTGAGTGCTATGACGATGAACCGGCCGACGATGATGGCAGACAGAACCGACGACGACAGCGACATCAATGTCGTTGTCGATACGCGTCCGCGCACCAAGCGCCCGCCGCTGTACAAGGTTCTGTTGCTGAACGACGATTACACGCCGATGGAATTCGTCGTGCTGATCCTGGAGCAGTTCTTTCACATGACCCACGCGGAAGCATTCGAGATCATGCTGACCGTGCACAAGAAGGGTGTCGCGGTCGTCGGCGTGTTCAGCCACGAGATTGCCGAAACCAAGGTCGCGCAGGTGATGGATTTCGCCCGCAAGCACCAGCATCCGCTGCAATGCACGATGGAAAAGGAATAATTTCCAATATGACCGGAGCTCGTCTGACGCTGGCCCTCGAGGCTGGCGGGTTGGTGCTGCCCGAGGGCCGCATCGCCATATTGTCCCCGCGCGCCGGTGCGGATCTGTCGGCCCTGCCGAAGGATCGCTGCCATGTGATCACCGGGTTCAGGCCCGATCACGCCGCCTTTGCCGCCGCTGGCTATGGCTGCGCCGTGGCCCCCGAGGGGCGCTATGACGCGGTGCTGGTGTGCCTGCCCAGGGCCAAGGCGGCCGCGCGGGCGCTGATCGCGACGGCGCGGGGGCTGACGGACGGTGTGGTCATCGTAGATGGACAGAAGGAAGACGGGATCGAATCGATCCTGAAAGAGAGCCGGGCCCGCGTGCCGGTCGAGGGGCCTGTCAACAAGGCGCATGGCAAGATGTTCTGGATGTCGGCGCGCGACATGGCCGGCGACGTCTTTGCCGACTGGCAGGGGGGCACCGAAACGGTCGCGGGCGGTTTCGTCACTGCGCCGGGTGTGTTTTCTGCCGACGGGATCGACCCGGGGTCCCGGTTCCTGGCCGACACCCTGCCGCCGCTGCGCGGGCGGGTGGCCGACCTCGGGGCCGGCTGGGGCTATCTTTCGGCGCGGTTGCTGGAAAACGACGCGATCACCACGCTGGACCTGATCGAGGCGGACCACGCGGCGCTGGAGTGTGCCCGCGCGAACATTTCCGACCCGCGCGCAAGTTTTCACTGGGAGGACGCGCGCGAATGGCGCAGGGATAGCCCCTACGATGCAGTTGTGATGAACCCGCCGTTTCACACCGGGCGCACCGCCGATCCGGAGTTGGGGCGTGCCTTTATCCGGGCCGCGGCGCGGCTGCTGTCGACGCGCGGCACCCTGTACCTGGTGGCCAACCGGCACCTGGGCTACGAGACCGTGCTTGACGAGATTTTCGGCAAGGTCAGTGCCCTGGGGGGCGACCGCAGCTTCAAGGTGTTGAGCGCGGAGCGCCCGACTCGCCAAGGGGCGGCGCAGGGCGTAAGGTCCGGCGCGGGACACAAGGACAAAGAGACCGCATCGGAGCACGCAGGCCGTGCACCGCGCGCGGGACGAAACGGGAAACACAGATGACATTTTCGATTGCCGGCAAGACGGCCATTGTCACCGGGGCGGCCAACGGGATCGGGCTGGCCATTGCCAAGCTCTTTGCCAACAAGGGAGCCAACGTGATCTTTGCCGACATGGACGAAGCGCGATTGCAGGCCGAGCTGGGCGAGATCAGCGACGACAGCAACGTGCGCTATTTCGCCGGCGATCTGCGTGAAAAGCTGAGCATCGCGAACTTGCTGTCGGCAACCATCGACGCCTTCGACACCGTGGATATCCTGGTGAACGCGTCGCGGCAGGTGATTCCGTCGGACCCGCTGAATCCGGATGACGATGCCGTCGAGACATTGTTGCAGCAGAACCTGCTGACGGCGCTGCGGGTCAGCCAGACGGTGGCAAAGCGGATGATCAAGCAATCCGAAGGCCAGACCGAAGGTCAGGCGGGGGCGATCGTGAACCTGTCGTCGATCGCGGCACGGCGCACCCACCCGGATCTGCTGGCCTATTCCGTCAGCTCGGCCGCGCTGGACCAGCTGACGCGCAGCCTGGCCGTGGCCCTGGCGCCGCATCGCATCCGGGTCAATGCCGTTGCCTTCGGGTCGGTGATGTCGTCGAGCCTGAAAGAGACGCTGAAGGACAATCGCGACTATCGCCTGGATATCGAGGAACATACCCCGCTGCATCGCATCGCCCCGCCGAGCGAGTTGGCCGAGGCGGTGCAATACCTGTGCTGCGAGGCCTCGTCCTTCATGACGGGCCAGATCATGACCGTGGATGGCGGGCGCACCCTGCTGGATCCGGTTGCGGCACCCGCCCACTGATCCGGCGGACCCATCGACGTCGGGGTGAGGAGGGGGCGCTGCCCCCGCCGCGCGGTGCGCGGCCCCCCGGGGGTATTTCTGGCCAGATGACACGGGAGCCGGGTATGAGCGACAGCATGGAAACGGAGAAGGCACAGGCGAGCGCGTGGTTTCGTGCGCTGCGCGACGAGATCGTTGCCGCCTTCGAGGCGCTGGAGGATGCACTGGTGTGCGGGCCGATGGCCGAGTGTGCGCCGGGACGATTCGAGGTGAGCGAAACGCGGCGCACATCGGACGACGGATCGGATGCCGGTGGCGGGGTCATGAGCGTGATGCGCGGTGGTCGGGTGTTCGAAAAGGTCGGGGTGAATATTTCCACCGTTTACGGAACGCTGGGCGCGCGCGCGCAGGCGGCCATGGCCGCGCGCAAGGGGCTGCCGGGGATGGCCGAAGATCCGCGTTTCTGGGCCAGCGGGATCAGCCTGGTTGCGCATATGCAGAACCCGCACGTGCCGGCGGTCCACATGAACACGCGGATGTTCTGGACCCCCCATGCCTGGTGGTTCGGCGGCGGTTCGGACCTGAATCCCTGCATTGAATACGCCGAGGACACCGCACATTTCCATGCCGTGCAGAAAGCCCATTGCGACCGGCACGATGCAGCGTTCTATCCCCGCTTCAAGGCCTGGGCGGACGAGTATTTCCATATCCCGCATCGCAAGCGTGCGCGGGGTGTTGGCGGGATCTTTCTGGACGATCATTGTTCGGGGGACTGGGCCGCGGATTTCGCCTTTATCCGCGATGTCGGCCAGGCGTTTCTGCCCGCCTATCGCCCGCTGGTCGCGGCGCGCATGGCACAGCCATGGAACGGGGCCGACAAGGAGGCACAGCTGGTGCACCGCGGATTGTATGCCGAGTACAACCTTGTCTATGATCGGGGCACCCGGTTCGGCCTGGAAACCGGGCATGATGCCAATGCCGTGCTGATGAGCCTGCCGCCACTGGCCAAGTGGATCTGAGCAAATGGCTATCGGCACAGGCACCTTGCGGACGCGGCGCCGTTCGGCAACCTGACTTTCGTCCCGTCTTGCGGACCACGCCACATGAAGGCCTTTGCGAGGCGATGCAGGATTGCCGCGCCCGCCAACCGAATCCACCCGCGCGCGGTTGCAAGGCTGTGCGGGCCGCGCCATCACGCTAGGTTTGGCACAGGCGGACATCCCGGGGGCAATCGGTCTTGCATGCGTTGAAACGGTTCTGGCAGTTGCTGACGGCAATGGGTCGGCAGATAGGCGAGATCAACATGGGGTTGATTGCCGCGGGCGTGGCCTTTTACGGCATGCTGGCGTTCTTTCCCGGTATTGCTGCCATGATATCGCTCTGGGGTCTGGTGTCGGATCCATCCGTCGTGGTGGATGAGCTGAGCGTGCTGCGCGAGATCATTCCCGATCAGATCTTCGACCTGGTCGAGAACCAGGTTCTCAAGATCAGTTCGGGCAGCGGGTCGACACTCGGCTGGGCAGGGGTGCTTTCACTGGGCGTGGCGATCTGGTCGGCGCGCTCCGGGGTGGCATCGCTGATCCTGGGGCTGAACATGATCCATGGCGACCCGAACCGGGGCAACCTGCGCCACTACCTGACCGCCCTGACGCTGACGGTGGCGCTGCTGGGGGTAGGGATCGTCACACTGGGCTCCGTGGTGATCCTGCCCGTCGTGCTGAGCTTTGTGCCGCTCGGCTTTGTCACCAGCATCCTGATCGAGATCGTGCGCTGGCTGGCGGCGATCCTGGCACTGCTGATCGGTCTGTCGCTGATCTATCGCTACGGGCCGAACAACCGTGGCCAACGTCTGAAATGGGCAACCCCTGGGGCCGGGCTGGCGGTCTCGGGCTGGGGCATCGCCTCGGTCGCCTTTTCGCTCTACCTGACGAACTTCGCCAATTACAACGAGGTTTACGGATCGCTCGGGGCGGCGGTTGCGATGCTGTTCTGGCTCTATATCACCGCGTTCCTGATATTGCTCGGCGCGTCGCTGAACATCCAGCTGGACAAGCGCCGCGCGATGGATCGTACCCTTCAGGCGATGGAGGACGGCACCGCCGAACCGACCCGGGACGGCAGCGACAATGCCCCCTAGCGCGCAGGCAATCTCAGCCGCCGCGCACCGCGTCGATCATGCGTTGCACGTTGTCTGGATCGGCGTCCGGCGTAATGCCGTGGCCGAGGTTGAAGATGTGCGGCCCCTTTGAAAAGGCCCTGACAATCGCGCGGGTTTCCTGCACCAGGGCCTCGCCGCCGGTAACCATGTGCGCCGAGGCCAGGTTGCCCTGAACGCAGCCGTCGACCTGCACATGCGCCGCCGCCCATTCGGGGCTGACGGAATTGTCGATGGCGACGCAATCCGCGCCGGTCGCCTTGGCAAATCCGATGTATCGCGCGCCGGCCTCACGCGGAAAGGCGATGATCGGGATGTCGGGATGGCGGGCCTTCAGTTCGGCGATGATGCGGCGCGTCGGTGCCAGAGCGTAGCGGTCGAAATCCTCTCCCGACAGCGATCCGGCCCAGCTGTCGAACAGCTTGACGCAGTCCGCCCCCGCCTCGATCTGTGCCGAAAGATACTCGATCGTCCCCTCGGTAATCCGCTCGATCAAGGCTTCGAACACCGGGCGGTTTTCAGCGATGAGGGCATGGGCCGGCGCCTGGTCCGGCGTCCCGCGCCCGGCGATCATGTAGGTCGCGACGGTCCAGGGCGCGCCGGCGAACCCGATCAGCGTGGTGTCTTTCGGCAACTCCCGCGCTAGGATCTTCACCGTCTGGTAGATGGGCGCAAGCACGGCATGGACATCGCTCGCCGGTTTCAGTGCATCGAACCCGGCACGGTCCGTGATCGTCGACAGGCGAGGCCCCTCGCCGGTGACAAACCAAAGATCGGCCCCAAGCGCCTGCGGCAAGAGCAGGATATCGGCAAACAGGATCGCGGCGTCGAAGCCATAGCGGCGGATCGGTTGCAGGGTCACCTCCGCCGCCAGCTCCGGGTTGTAGCAGAGCGACAGGAAATCCCCCGCCTTGGCGCGAGTGGCGCGATATTCCGGCAGATACCGTCCCGCCTGTCGCATCATCCAGATCGGCGGCACCGGCAGCACCTCGCCCTTCAACGCCCGCAGGATTGTCTTCTCGCTCATGTGCTGCCCTTCCAAAACTGACCCCTCTGGTCGCGTCCACCGCCCGGATTGTCAAGCGATGCGGCCGGGGTGGATGACCCATCCCCGGTTTCCCTGTTCCAAATATCCTCCCCGAAGGGGAAAACAACGCCTGCGCGCGGATCGTCCTGGCCTCTTGCCTCTCTCGCCCCTCCACAATAGAGCTTTCGGGCATGAAAATCCTTCTTCCGACACCCGACCGACCGCTCAAGATCGGCACCCGCGGCTCGCCTCTCGCAATGGCCCAGGCGCATGAAACGCGCGATCGCCTTGCCGCGGCCTTCGATCTGCCGGTCACGGCCTTCGATGTCCTGCGCATCTCGACGGCCGGTGACCGCATCCAGGACAAATCCCTGCGCGAGGTCGGCGGCAAGGGGCTGTTCACCCGCGAAATCGAACAGGCGATGCTCGACGGGGAAATCGATATCGCCGTACACTCGATGAAGGACATGCCGGTCGAACAGCCCGCCGGGCTCGTACTCGATTGCTACCTGCCGCGCGAAGATGTGCGAGATGCCTTCGTCTCGCTGTCCTATCCGGCGCTGGCCGATGTGCCGCAGGGGGCCACCATGGGCACCTCCTCGCTGCGCCGTCGCGCGCAATTGCTCGTGCGCCGGCCGGACCTGCACGTGGTGGAATTTCGCGGCAACGTGCAGACCCGCCTGCGCAAGCTCAACGAAGGCGTGGCAGGGGCGACCTTCCTTGCCATGGCCGGGCTCAATCGCCTCGCCATGGCCGACGTCGCCAAGGCCGCGCTCGACCCCTCGGAAATGCTGCCCGCCATCGCCCAGGGGGCGATCGGCATCGAACGCCGCCGCGACGACATGACCACCGCGGCCCTGCTCGAGGCGATCCATGATGACGTGACCGCGCAGCGCCTCGCCGCCGAGCGCGCGTTCCTCGCCACGCTCGACGGGTCCTGCGAAACCCCCATCGCCGGCCTGGCCGAACTGGATGGCGGCACGCTGCGCCTGCGCGGCGAGATCCTGCGCCCGGATGGCTCGCGATCCCTCACCGATGACCGAACCGCCCCGATCGAGGATGGTGCGGCCCTGGGGCGCGACATGGCCAACGACCTGCTCAGACAAGCCGGCCCCGGCTTCTTTGACTGGCGTCCCTGACCCTGACCCGGCCCGGCCCGGCGCGTGTGCCCTGACGCTACTTCGTCTCGGGCAGCACCTGCGGCTCGATGTCCGCCTCAGGCGCGCTCTCGGCGGGCGAGGCGGGCTGGCCCTCTTCCTCCGCCTCCTCCCCTGCCGGGCAGCCATCGGCCTGGCAACTCTCGATCAGGGCAATCTGCTCGGGGCTGGGATCGGCAAAGAGATGCCCGCCACAGGCATTCAGCCGCAGGATCGGACCATTGTTGGTCAGCTCGATAAAGGCCAGCACTTCACCGTTCTCCGGCAGCGCGGCGCACCACGGGCCGGTACACCCCAGCTCCATGGTGATCTGCGCCTGCACCGCGGCTGAAAAACCGTCCTCGGTCAATGCCTTGCCGCGCACCAGGGCGGGCAGGCGCTGCACCTCGGGGTCCGGGTTGGTCAGATCCTGCTCTGGCAGGCTCGGCGTTCCCCGGTCCAGGGTGCCATGCAGCACCATGTATCGGGCGTCCGAGGTGCTGGCCTCGTCGAAACTGCGCGCCACGTCGGGGGCCAGGCACGACAGGGCCTGCGCCGGGCCCGCGACCAACGTCGCCAGGGCGAGGGCGCACAGCGCGGCTGAGGCCCGCCTGCGCCTCGATTTCACCAGAGGGTGCTGGACCAGGGATTGGGGCAGGGTCTGCGTGAGGGTGGTCATAGGCGCTCTCCGAATTCTGCCAGGACGCGGGCATAAACCTCGCGTTTGAACGGCACGATGTTGTCAACCAGGGCGTCCGGTGTCATCCAGCGCCAAGCGCTGAATTCCGGGTGTTCGGTGTCGATCTTCACATCGTCATCCGCCCCCCGGAACCGCATCAGCAGCCATTTCTGCTTTTGCCCGCGAAACGCCCCGCCCCAGATCCGCCCGGCCAGCTCCGGCGGCAGATCGTAGGTGACCCACTCGGCTGTTTCGGCCTCGATCATCACCTTGTCGGCGGTGATGCCGGTTTCTTCCCACAATTCCCGCAAACCGGCCTCTTCGGGGCTCTCCCCGGCATCGATCCCGCCCTGTGGCATCTGCCAGGCGGCAACCTCGCTGTCGATCCGCTGGCCGGTAAAGACCGCACCGTCCCGGTTGACCAGCATCACGCCCACACAGGGGCGATAGGGCAGTCTTTCGATCTCTTGTGGTGTCATGTCTACTCCTGACATCTGCGCGCAAGGCGTGTCGCCCCATCCTAACCGACGTGCGGCCAAGCGCAATCTCACCCCCCTTCACGGCACCGTCATCTGCACGGCCCGCGGGCCCGATGCGCCGCCCCGCAGGTTTCCCTGTCGGAAATATCCCCGCCGGAGGCCGACGCGACATTGCCCCGGATACCGCTCTCAGGCCCATATCCCGGCGATTTCGGCACTCAGCCAGTCGCGGAAGCGCGCAAATCCGGGGCGGGCGGCGCTGCGCTCGGGATAGATCAGCGTATAGGCCTGCCCGGTTTCCAGCCGCCGCTCCGACACGGCGACAAGCCGCCGGTCCTGCAAGGCCGCACGGGCGATGATTTCAGGCACCAGCCCGATGCCGAGGCCGGCGATGGCGGCATCCACCACCATGTCGAAATGATCGAAGCGCGCCCCGCGCAGCGACCGACGCGGATCGATGTCGGCCTGGCGAAACCAGTCGGGCCACAGGGTCGGACGGGTACTCTGCTGCAACAGTGGCAGCTCCGGCAGGTCGATGTCACGCAACGCCCCGCCCTGTCGCCGTCGCGGCGCGACCAGGGACGGGGCCGCGACGGCAACCAGCACCTCGTCCAGCAGATGCAGGTGCTGTGCGCCTGCGCTGCGGTGGCTGGACCGCTGGATGGCAAGGTCAAAGGGCGCGGTGTCGAAATTCACCGGCTCCAGCCGGGCGGCCACGTCATAGCTTATGCCCGGCGCGGCGGCCTGGAATGCACTCAGGCGCGGGATCAGCCAGCTGCGCCCAAAGCTCGGCAGCACGGCCATGCGCAGCACCGATTGCTGGCCCGCAAAGGCCATGACGCCAGTCGCCGCCGCATCCAGCCGCTCCAGCAGGGCCTCGGCCTCGCGCAGGAAACTGCGGCCGGCGTCGGACAGTGACAGACGCTGGCGGGCCCGCAGGAACAGCGCCACCCCCAGGCGATCCTCGAGCGCCGCGATCGAGCGGCTGACGGCGCTTTGCGTCAGTCCCAGATCACGCGCCGCACCCGTGGTGGTGCCGATGCGCGCACATGCGCAAAACGCTTCAAGCTCGCCCACCGAAGGTATGTATGACTTGCGCATCCGTGCCACCTTCATGCGAATAACTCATGACCCTTGCAGAATTACTCGTTAGCGCCGGGGGCTGCAATCGCCTAACCTGTGCCCAACAGAATGCAGGAGATACCGATGGATACCCCCACCAAGCCCGTCCTGAAGGACAAGGATCGCCCGAACATGTCCAGCTTTGCCTGGGAGGACCCGTTCCTGCTGGAGGATCAGCTGGAAGAGGAAGAGCGGATGATCCGCGATTCGGCCAACCAGTTCGCGCAAGGTACCCTCGCCGCCAAGGTCGACAAGATGTACCTGGACGAAGGCATCGACCCCGACATCTTTCGCGAAATGGGCGAAGTCGGCCTGCTGGGCGTCACGGTGCCCGAGCAATACGGCGGGATCGGTGCCGGCTACGTCAGCTACGGTCTTGTCGCGCGCGAGGTGGAGCGGGTCGATTCGGGCTACCGCTCGATGATGTCGGTGCAAAGCTCTCTCGTGATGTACCCGATCTATGCCTATGGCAGCGAAGAGCAGCGTATGAAGTACCTGCCGAAACTGGCCAGCGGCGAATGGATCGGCTGTTTCGGCCTGACCGAGCCGGATGCCGGGTCGGACCCCGCCGGGATGAAGACCCGCGCCATCAAGACCGAGGGCGGCTATCGCCTGGTCGGGTCGAAAATGTGGATTTCCAACGCGCCGATCGCGGATGTCTTCGTCGTCTGGGCAAAGTCGGAGGCACATGACGGTGCGATTCGCGGCTTTGTGCTGGAAAAGGGCATGAAGGGTCTGACGGCCCCGAAGATTGGCGGCAAACTGTCCTTGCGCGCCTCGATCACCGGCGAGATCGTCATGGATAACGTCGAAGTTGGCGAAGAGGCCCTGTTGCCGCATGTCAGTGGTTTGAAAGGCCCCTTCGGCTGTCTGAACCGCGCCCGCTATGGCATCGCCTGGGGCGTCATGGGGGCTGCCGAGGATTGCTGGTTCGGTGCGCGCAACTATGGAATGGACCGCAAGCAGTTCGGCA
Organism: Pseudooceanicola sediminis; assembly: GCF_003575965.1. Classification (GTDB taxonomy): domain Bacteria; phylum Pseudomonadota; class Alphaproteobacteria; order Rhodobacterales; family Rhodobacteraceae; genus Pseudooceanicola; species Pseudooceanicola sediminis. Next base: position 127,145 of record NZ_QWJJ01000015.1, read on the forward strand.
AGCCGCTGGCCCAGATGCAGTTGTTCCAGAAGAAGCTGGCGGACATGCAGACCGAGATTTCGCTGGGCCTTCAGGCGGCGCTGCGGGTGGGACGACTGTTCGACAAGGCGATGGCCGCACCCGAGATGGTGTCGATGATCAAGCGCAACAACTGTGGCAAGGCGCTGGATATCGCCCGTATGGCCCGCGACATGCACGGCGGCAACGGCATCCAGATCGAATACAAGGTGATGCGCCATGCGGCCAACCTTGAGACGGTGAACACCTACGAGGGCACGCATGATGTACATGCGTTGATCCTGGGCCGGGCGCAGACCGGTTTGCAGGCGTTTTTCTGAGAACTCTTCTGGAAGAGTGCGTTTTGCAGCGGCCCGGGCGATGTCCGGGCCGTTTTGCGTCTTGCGGCTGGAGGAGGCCTCCGGCGGGGGTATTTATCGCCAGATGACAGGGGGAGGGGTGCGTGAGATGCTGCGCCACCGCGCGATTGCGATCGCGGAGGTCGAGCGGGCGCGGGCGTTTGATGCGCCGCTTTGGCGGACGCGTTGCTGGTATGACGCGCGTCGTGGCGTGGGCCTGTTTCGGGGGGAGAGGGCGTGGAGCGTGGTTTTCCTGTCCCGGCTATCCGGAGGGCCTGGCCGAGGCGGGCAAGGGGCGGGATGTCACGAATAGTCGGATGTGCGCCCGCAGCATGGGGTCGCGGTCCGTGACGCCTGTATCCGTGATCGAGAGGCCAATACGATCTGCGCTGCCCGCGATGCGCCGGGGGCGTCTGTTCAGGTGAACAAACCCCGTGCCGGGACGGGCACGGGGGTTGTTTCGGGGCAGGCGGCGTTGCTCAGGGTTTGACCGACGCTTCGTCGGAGGCCGGGGTGGCGGTGACGCTGTATTGCGGTCCGAGTGCCGAGAGGCCCTTGAGGATATCGATCGCGTAGGCGAGCTGGTAATCCTCGGTTCGCAGCTTGGCGGCTTCCTCGGCCTTGGCGCGTTCTTCCTCGATCTTCTTGATCTCGTCCTCGGAGAGCGAATCGTTGTCCAGCGTGCCGCGCAGGTCCGCCTCGGAGCGCATGGCGCGGGCCGGGGTGTCGTCTTCCTCGGGGGGGGCGTTGGGGTCGGTGCGGGGCTGTTCGACGACGATGTCGGGCGAGACGCCGAGGTTCTGGATCGAGCGCCCCGACGGCGTGTAGTAGCGTGCGGTGGTCAGCCGGATCGAGCCGTCGCCGCGCAGGGGCATCACCGTCTGGACCGAGCCCTTGCCGAAGGACTTGGTGCCCACGACGATGGCGCGGCGGTGATCCTGCAAGGCGCCCGCGACGATTTCGGAGGCCGAGGCGGACCCGCCGTTGATCAGCACGACGATGGGCTTGCCGTCGATCATATCCCCCGCTTCGGCGTTGTAGCGGTCGCCCTCGCCGGGGTTGCGGCCGCGGGTCGAGACGATTTCGCCCTTGTCGAGGAAGGCGTCGGAGACCTTGATCGCCTGCACCAGCAGGCCACCGGGGTTGTTGCGCAGGTCGACGACGACGCCGTTGATCCTGTCGATGCCGCCGGCCGCGTCGATCTGTTCCTTCAGCCCTGCTTCGAGGTTGGGAAAGGTCTGGTCGTTGAAGGCGCTGATGCGCAGAACCACGGTATTGCCTTCGGTCCGGGCGCGCACCGCCGTCAGCTTGATCGTGTCACGCACGATGGTGATGTCGAAGGGTTCGGCCTCGCCCTCGCGCACGATGGTGACGACGATTTCGGACCCGACCGGGCCGCGCATCATCTTGACCGCATCGTCCAGTGTCAGGCCCAGCAGGCTTTCGCCATCGACATGGGTGATGAAGTCGCCCGCCTCGACGCCGGCGATGGCCGCCGGGGTGTCATCCATCGGCGAGACGACCTTGACGAAGCCGTCCTCCTGCGTGACCTCGATGCCGAGGCCGCCGAATTCGCCGCGCGTCTGCACGCGCAGGTCCGCGGCCTCTTCCGGGGGGTGGTAGCTGGAGTGCGGATCGAGAGAGGTCAGCATTCCCGAGATCGCGGCTTCGATCAGTTTCTTGGAATCGACGGGTTCGACGTATTGGCTGCGGATCCGCTCGAAGACGTCGCCGAAAAGGTCCAGCTGCTCGTAGACATTGGCGTCGTCGGATTTGTCCTGCGCGAGCAGCGGAGGGGCGAGCTGCGTCGTGGCGACAACCGCGACGGTCATGCCGGCGATTGCTGCCATGGCGAATTTCTTCATCATTGCGTATCCTTCGTGAGTTCGAACCAGGTTTCGGGGTCTTGCGGTTCGTTTCCCTGCCTGACCTCTATATAAAGCGTTTCCGGGCGGTCACCGCCAGAGCCGTCTTGCGCCTGTGCCACAATCGCGCCCGCAGCGGGGTCGTTGCCCCCCATCAGGCCGATTGGCGCGCCGGCGGGCAGGACTTCGCCGATCTTTCCATAAACCGTATCCAGTCCGGCAAGCACGAAGAGTATGCCCGATTGCGGTTCAAGTATCATCACGTTTCCGTAGTCCAGCAGGGGACCGAGATAGCGCAGGGTCGCCGCCGTCGGCGTGGTCACCAGCGCGCGGGGGCGGGTAGCCAGAACCAGCCCGGGGCGGGTGATCCCGGCGGCGTCGCTGTCGCCCGCGCGGCGCAGCACACGTCCCTGCACCGGCAGGGGAATATGCCCCTTGTCTATGTGCAGCTCGGGCAGGGCGGGATCTGCCCCGGCGCTATCATCCGCGATATCGGGCAGGCTGGCGGCAAAATCGCGCAGGGTTTCGGTGGTGGCGATCAACAGCTGCGTCTTCATCGGGTCCGCGGTAAAGCGGCGCGGCAGATCGGTGCGTTCCGACACGGCCTGCGACAGGTCGGTGCGGGCCTGCTGCATGCCGGCAAGGGCGCGCGCCAGCTGATCGGCGGCGCCTTGCTGGATGGTGCGCAGGTCCTTCGCCTCGGCCAGTCGCTGGCCCAGGGCCACGGCCCTGTCGCTGAGGGCAGGTGCGGCCTTGGCCATCAGCATGCCCGACCGGGCGGTGCCGATGGGGCCGGAGGGATGCAGCATCAGCACCGGCGCGGGTTCGAGGGACAGGGTTTGCAGCACCGCCAGAAGGGCCGCGATCTCGTCCCGCTGGGCGTCGAATTCACGCTGCAAGCTGGCCTCTCGCAGGGCGGCCTCGCGCAGGCTCTGGCGCATCGCGGACAGGCCTTTTTCGTAGGCGCGGATGGCGTCGGTCAGGGCCGCTGTCCGGTCGCTTGCCCGAGCGGCGCTGTCCAGCGCCCGCGAGGCCGCATCCAGATCGTCCGCCGCGGCGCGGGCCTGCGTCGCCACGTCTTGCGTCGCCACGTTCTGCGGCATTTCCTGCGCAGATGTGCCCTGCGCAAATGCGAGCGCCACCGCAAGCAGGGTGGCGGTGCGCAGGGGGGCCAGTCGCCCCGAGATCATTCGATCAGGCTTTCCCCGGTCATTTCGGCCGGTTTTTCCAGCCCCATCAGCTGTAGCAGCGTCGGCGCGATATCGGCGAGGCGACCGGAGCGCAGCGCGGCCCCTTCGGGCCCGCCGATCAGGGCGACGGGGACGAGGTTGGTGGTATGGGCGGTATGTGGCCCGCCGGTGACGGGGTCGACCATCACCTCGCAATTGCCGTGATCGGCGGTCAGCAGCATCGCGCCACCGGCCTTTTGCAGCGCGGCCACGACGCGGGCCAGCCCCTTGTCGACGGCGGCACAGGCCGCCATGGCGGCTTGCAGGTCACCGGTGTGGCCGACCATGTCGGGGTTGGCGTAATTGGTGATGATCAGGTCATAGCCCTGTTCGATCGCGGTGACGAAGTGGTCCGTCACCTCGACCGAGGACATCTCGGGTTGCATGTCGTAGGTCGCGACCTTGGGCGAAAGCGGCATGAAGCGGTCTTCGCCGTCCTTCTGCACCTCGACGCCACCATCAAGGAAGAAGGTCACATGGGGGTATTTTTCGGTTTCGGCCAGCCGGAACTGGGTCTTGTGGTGCGCCGCGACCCACTGGCCGAGGGTGTTGACGATCTTTTGCTTGGGGTAGCAAGTGGTCATGTAGGTCGAGTGATCGGTGGAATATTCGACCATGCCCAGCAGCGCCGCCCATTTCGGACGCGGGCCGGTGTCGAAGCCATCGAAATCGGGTTTGCCGATGGCGGCAAGGATCTCTCGGGCGCGGTCGGCCCGGAAGTTCAGGCAGAAAAAGCCGTCACCGTCCCGTGCGCCGCCGAAATCACCGATCACGGTGGGCAGGATGAATTCATCGACCTTGCCCGCCGCATAGCTCTGTTCGATGGCCTGCTCGGGTGTGGCGGCGGTTTCACCGCGTGCGTTGACCATGGCGTCATAGGCCAAGTGCACGCGATCCCAGCGATTGTCGCGGTCCATCGCGTAGTAGCGCCCCGAGAGGGTGGCGATGCGGGCCGTGTCGGGCAGGGCCGCGCCCAGTTCCTCAAGGAAGCCGAGCGCGGATCGCGGGGCGACGTCGCGGCCGTCGGTGATTGCGTGAAGGGCGACGGGAACACCGGCGCCGGTGATCGCCTGCACGGCCGCGATGATATGCGGCAGGGACCCATGCACGCCACCGTCCGAGACGAGGCCCATGACGTGGGCGGTGCCGCCGGTGCCCTTGAGCGTCGCGATCATGTCGTTGAGAGAGGCATTTTCCGCGAAGGAGCCGTCTTCGATCGCCAGGTCGATCTGGCCCAGGTCCATGGCCACGACGCGACCCGCGCCGATATTGGTGTGGCCGACCTCGGAGTTGCCCATCTGGCCTTTCGGCAGGCCGACATCGGGGCCGTGGGTGATCAGCGTCGCGGTCGGGCAGGTGGCCATGATGTGGTCATAGGTCGGGGTGTCGGCCAGGGCCGGGGCGTTTGCCTCGGTCGTGTCGCTGAGCCCCCAGCCATCGAGGATGCACAGGACGACGGGTTTGGGAATGCGCATCTGATCTGATCCTTTGCCTGTTTCAGGGCCGTTCTAGCGGGTTGCAGGGGCAGGGTGAACCGGGTTCGCGCAAACCGGGCCCAAAGTGGCGGGTTCTGCGGGGATGGGGTCACAAAGGGGGCGCTGCCCCCATCCGCCTGCGGCGGATTCCCCCGGGATACTTGGACCAGGGAAACGATTATTCGCGATGGTACGGGGCGCCTGCGAGAATCGTCGTGGCGCGGTAGAGCTGTTCGGCCAGCATCGTGCGGGCCAGCATATGCGGCCAGACCATCTTGCCAAAGGACAGGACCAGGTCGGCGCGGGCGCGCAGGCCCGGGTCGAGCCCGTCGGCGCCGCCGATCAGGAAGGCGGCGTCGCGGATGCCGTCATCGCGCCATCGGCCAAGCTGGTTTGCGAAGTCGGGGGAGGTGAGGAGCTTGCCGCGTTCGTCCATCGCCACGATGGCGGCACCGTCGGGGATCATCCGGGTCAGCAGGGCGGCTTCGGCGGACATGCCGCCACCCTTCTTGTCCTCGGCTTCGGAGACCGAGGCGGGGCCCAGTCCCAAGGCGCGTCCGGTCTTGCCGGCGCGATCCAGGTAGTCGTCGATCAGCGCCTTTTCAGGCCCGGAGCGGAGCCGGCCGATGGCGCAGACATGCAGCTTCATGAGGGGGCTGCCGGACTCAGGCGGACGGGGCCGCGCTGCCCGGTTGCAGCCACATCTTTTCGAGCTGGTAGAATTCGCGCACTTCGGGGCGGAAGACATGGACGATGATGTCGCCGGTGTCGATCAGCACCCAATCGCCGGTTTCCTTGCCTTCGATCTTGGCCGTGCGACCCGAGGCGTGCTTGAGACGTTCGGACAGCTTGTCGGCAATCGAGGAGACCTGCCGCGAGGAGCGGCCGGAGCAGACGATCATGTAGTCCCCGATCGACGATTTCCCGGCGAGGTCGATCGTGACGATCTCCTCGGCCTTGTCGTCGTCCAGCGATTGCAGGATGAGGTCGAGCTGGTCCTTGGACGAGAGCTCTTTCGGAGCCGTCATGAGCGTGGCCCCTTCATGCGCGGAGTGATCCGCAGTTGCGTCGAGTGACAGGACATAGTCCTCCCTGGCAGCGCACCGCCGGAACCCCGGTGCTGGGCATGGGGCCAAGATAGCAAGGCCGGGCGTTCATTTCAACGAAACGCGTACAATCGGTCGCACACGGGCGCGCATTTGCGCGCGCGCAGGCCCGAGAGCGACGCCAGCGTACCTGTCCTGTAGCCGGTCCCGGCGCACCGGGCCTGGCCCTGGTGGGGCCGGTCGGCGGGTCGGGGCGGCGGGACGGGCAGCGCTGTCTGGCGGCATCTGGCGTGCGTTCGATCTGCGGCCTTTAAGGGGTCGCGGCGCGAATGGAAAGGCCCCGTGGCACCTGATTTTGCAAAACGCCCGGCATAAGGACCGGCATTTCGCAAAAGGGCCGGTCGCAGAAGGCCCGGCGCGGGCACCGCATTGGCGGTGCCGGGCGGATGCCCTACCAACCCTCTTCGGTGATGATCCGGTCGGCCTTGGCGCCCAGGGCCTTGAGGGCGTCGCGCACGTCATCGACGAAATCCCCGGGCCCGCAGAGATAGAACCGCTGGCTGAAGTCGTCGATCACCCCGGCCAGGAAGGCCTGGTCGACGCGGGCGCGGCGCACCGTCTTGCCCGGTTCGTCCGTCACGGTAAACACCGTTTCGAGATCGCGCATCGCCTCCCATTCCTCGCGCAGGATGATGTCGGCCTCCGACTTGTTGGTGTAGATCAGCCGGCAGCCCTTCAGCGTCCCCGCCTGCATCCGGTGGCGCAGGATCGGGATGAAGGGTGTCAGCCCGGCCCCGGCGGCGATGAAGGTGCCCGGCCCCGCGTCGCTGATCGCGCCGAAGGGGTCGACGATCTCGACCGACTGGCCCGGCTTCAGCGCGCCCAGCTGCTCCGTCACGCCGTCATGAGAGGGATAGGACTTGATCACGAACTCGAGCGTGGAATCCTCGGGTTGCGAGGTAAAGGTGAAGGGGCGGCCTTCGTCCTGCCACGCGGGATCTTCCAGTGACAATTCGGTCGCCTGGCCCGGGGTGAACTCTACCCCCTCGGGCCGGGTAAAGACGTATTGGTTCACGTCATGCGTCAGACTGGTTTTCTCTTTCAGGGTCAGCTTGTGGGCCATGATGGAGACCTCCTTTCGCAACAAACACGCTGCGGCGCGGTGGGGTTCCCTCACGCCTTGGTGTCCGGTCCCGCCGCCCTGGGGTCTGTGGGGGCCCGTCCTTCCTGTTCCGGCCCTTCCTGTTCGGGCCCTTCCTGTTCCGGTCCGGCGTGCGGAAAGGACGACAGATCGGGCCGCGGTCGCGCGCCGGCCTCGCTCTCCGCGGGCTGCGGGCCGGTTCCGCGCTGCATCTGCAGCGACGATCCCTCCAGCAGGCGCACCTCTCGTTGGGGAAAGGGAAAGACGATGTCATTGGCGTGGAAGGTGTCCCACAGGGCCAGCAGCACATTGCCGCGGATGTTGGTCAGCCCGCCTGTCGGGTCGCGGATCCAGAAGCGCAGGATATAGTCGACGGAACTGTCCCCGAACCCGGTGATGTGGCAGACCGGCGGGCGGTCGACCAGCACCCGCGACACCCCGCGCGCAGCCTCGATCGCCAGTTTGCGCACCTTGTGCGGGTCGCTGGCGTAAGAGGTGCCGAAATGGATATCGAGGCGCACGAATTCATTGGAATGCGACCAGTTTACCACCTGTCCGGTGATCAGATCCTCGTTCGGGATCAGGTATTCGCGCCCGTCACGCGTGACCACGCTGACGTATCGTGCGCCAAGGGCGTTGATCCAGCCGAAGGTTTCGCCCAGGCTGATGACGTCGCCCGGCTTGATGCTCTTGTCCAGCAGGATGATGACGCCGCTGACCAGGTTCGAGACGACCTTTTGCAGGCCGAACCCAAGGCCGACGCCGATCGCGCCCGACAGCACGGCGAGGCCGGTCAAATCGACGCCGACGGCCCGCAACCCTGAAAAGAAGGCGATTCCGTACAGCAGGATCTGCACCGACTTGACCGCCAGAACCTGCATCGAAGGGCTGATGTCGCGGGATCGGCTGATGCTGGCGGCGCTGGCATGGGCCAGAAAGCGCGCCAGGCTCAGCAGTGCGGTCAGCAGCACCGCCGCCTGCAACAGGACCCAGACCGACAACCGCGTATTCCCCAGCGAAAACGACACGCGGTCCAGCAGGACCTGCGCATCGTCCGACAGGCCCAGGATCATCAGCGTTGCCCAGACCCAGCCGCCGACCCGCACCAGGATGCGCAATTCATGGTTCGCGATCAGGCGGGTCAGCAGCGTGATCGCCAGCCAGGCAAAGGCCAGCGATCCCAGGATGCCAAGCAGGTAGCTGCGCGATGGCCATGTGGTTTCCTGCATGATCCAGATGGTTGGCCACAACAGCCCGACGAACAGGATCAGTCGCAGCCGCTTGAGCAGGACCAGCAGCATTCGCAGACGCCACTTGGGCCAGCCTTCGCGCGTGCGCAACCAGTCATGCAGGCGCGGGCGCAGCAGTTTGGCACCGACATGCGCCAGCACGAACAGTCCCAGTGCGATCAGGATCTGATAGCCGTTCCAGGGGCGAAACAGGGTTTGGCTCAGCGCCTCGACCCGCGCCATCATCGCGGCAAGCAACGTTTCGAAATCCTGCATCTGCGTCACGTATCCTCCGCCTGGTGTCTCCGTGCACTCTGGCACATTGCGGCGCGGGCGGCGACCTGTCGCGCAACCGACGGGGCGCGCCCTGTTCTCAGGTAGCCCGTCCAGCCGTCGCGCCCCCCCCTCTGGCCACGAGTCCGCCGCTTTGCAGCCATTTCTGGACAGGATGATGCGGGATTGCGTCGCGCCGGGCAAAAAAGAGACGCCAATTTGCGTCATTCAGGGCAAAAAGAACGCTTTTCTGCTGTATACATGCTTATTTCCTGATGGGAGAGATCCCCATACGAGTCGCACGTACTGTCATGGTTGAAAAATGAATAGAGATTTGAAAACGCTCCGGGTCGTGCTTCATCCGGCCTCGAATCTGGTTGTGGCACAGGTGGTCGGTACGCCGCATCCGCCCGAATTGCTCCAGGTTGCGGCGCAATCCTTTCAGATGGTGGGGACGATGTGCGCCCCGCGCGCGTTGATCGACCTGCGCCAGCTGACCGGCACGCACCTGACATCCTCGCACATCCAGGCCTATCTGCGGCGGCTGGATGGTGCGGTCGCCTCCGCCGCCTGCGCACCCGCCTCTGTGCCCTCCGGTGACGACATCGGGCTGCGGATCGCGTTCTGCGCCGATCCGGGCAGCCTGGGCTATGCGATGGCGCGGATGTTTCATGCCCATGCGGCCGTGCTGGACAACCTCTCGGTCGAGATTTTCGAGGTCGCGGACGTGGCCGAAGCCTGGTGCGGCGCGCCCGGTGTGCTGACCCGGACGGTTGGCGATGCGGCCCCCGCGATCAGCCCGGTCGACCGGCTGCGCGCCGAGGTGGCGCGCTCCGACGCGGTACTGACCCGGATCGGCCAGAATGCGATCCTGACCGGCCATAGCCGCGCGGATCCCGAGATGACGCCCGAGATGACGCCCGAGATGACAGATGCCGCGTGGCGTATGCCGGCGGTGCTTCAGCCGCTCTTGCAGGGAATCAAGCTTCGGAATACATAGCGTCTCATGACGCAGATTTTCGACATGGATGACCGCGCGCGCCTGCCCTGGCGCTTTTTTGGCGCGACACTGACGATCCTCGCCCAGCTATGATTCTGGCGCGGGGTCTTTCCCGTGCGTTCCATCATTCGAAATCCCCCATTTCCGAAAATCCACGAAATTCCAAGGGAGAGGACCGCCATGTCTTCGCAAGCCAAAACCCTCTATGACAAGATCTGGGACGCCCATGTCGTGCAACAAGCCGACGATGGCACCTGCCTTCTCTATATCGACCGTCACCTGGTGCACGAAGTGACCAGCCCGCAGGCGTTTGAGGGTCTGCGCATGACCGGCCGCAAGGTGCACGCGCCCGAACGCACCATCGCGGTGCCCGATCACAACGTGCCGACCACGCTCGACCGCGCCTCGGGCGTGATCGACAACGAGGATTCGCGCATTCAGCTCGACGCGCTGGACACGAACGCCCGCGAATTCGGCGTGCACTACTATCCGGTCAACGATGTCCGTCAGGGCATCGTGCATATTGTCGGCCCCGAACAGGGCTGGACCCTTCCGGGCATGACCGTGGTCTGCGGCGACAGCCATACGGCGACGCACGGTGCCTTCGGCAGCCTGGCCCACGGCATCGGCACGTCGGAGGTTGAGCATGTCCTTGCCACCCAGACCCTGATCCAGAAGAAATCCAAGAACATGAAGGTCGAGATCACCGGCCAGCTGCGCCCCGGTGTCACCGCCAAGGACATCACCCTGTCCGTGATCGGCAGGACCGGCACCGCAGGCGGCACCGGATATGTCATCGAATACTGCGGCGAGGCGATCCGGTCGCTGTCGATGGAAGGCCGCATGACCGTCTGCAACATGGCGATCGAAGGCGGCGCGCGTGCGGGCCTGATCGCCCCCGATGACACGACCTTTGCCTACGTCAACGGCCGCCCCCACGCCCCCAAGGGTGCCCAGTGGGAAGCGGCGATGGATTGGTGGAAGACCCTGTACTCCGATGACGACGCGCATTGGGACAAGGTGATCACCATCAAGGGCGAAGATATCGCCCCCGTCGTCACCTGGGGCACCTCGCCCGAGGACGTGCTGGCGATCACCGATGTCGTGCCCGCCCCCGAAAGCTTTTCCGGTGGCAAGGTCGAGGCCGCCAAGCGCGCGCTGGAATACATGGGCCTGACAGCGGGTCAGAAACTCTCGGACATTGCCATCGACACCGTGTTCATCGGGTCCTGCACCAATGGCCGGATCGAGGATCTGCGCGCCGCCGCCGCGATCCTGAAAGGCAAGAAGATCAAGGACGGGATGCGCGCCATGGTCGTGCCCGGCTCGGGTCTCGTGCGTGCCCAGGCCGAAGAAGAAGGTCTTGCCGACATCTTCATCGAGGCCGGCTTCGAATGGCGCCTCGCGGGGTGCTCGATGTGCCTGGCGATGAACCCCGACCAACTGGCACCGGGTGAACGCTGCGCCGCCACCTCCAACCGCAACTTCGAAGGGCGGCAGGGCAAGGGGGGACGCACCCACCTGATGTCCCCCGCGATGGCGGCGGCTGCGGCTGTCACGGGCAAGCTGACCGACGTGCGGGACATGATGTAGGCAGACGCTGGCCGAGGCCGGGCAACGGAAAGAGGAAATGACCATGCGCGTATCATCCATACTGCTGATGATCGGGGTGCTGCTGGCACTTGGCGGCATTCTGGCCCTGGCCAACCCCTTTGCCGCCTCCTTGACCGTCACGACCATCGTCGGGGTGTTCTTCCTGCTCAGCGGCGTGGTGCAGGCCTGGATCCTGTTTCGCGCCGGTGGCGTCTCGGGGCGGTTCTTCAATGGCTTCGTGGCGTTGCTCAGCATCGTCGCCGGGGTCTGGATGCTGGCCAACCCGTTGGCGGGTACCGTGTCGCTGACGCTGATCCTTGGCGTGGTCTTTCTGGTCATGGGGGTCGTGCGCCTGCTGATGGGGCTGCAACTGGGCCAGACGCGGCTACGCTGGGTCATGCTGCTTTCGGCGGCGGCCTCCATCGGGATCGGCCTGCTCGTGTTCTTCAACATCGCCGCGGCGGCCAGCACCCTGCTGGGCATTCTGCTGGGCTTCCAGCTGCTGTCCGAAGGGATCGGCCTGCTTGCCTTTACGTGGTTCATCCGACGCAAGGGCCACTGAACGATTTCGCGCTGGCGGTCCCTGCCGCCCGCGCCTCACACCTATTTCAATTTCACCCACACCGGAGACTGAGGGCACATCGGACAGGCACAGGGTCAGACGGGGCAGGGCTGCATCCCTCTCCCGACCGCCTGAAAAACTGATCAGGTACAGACACGATACCGACAGGATACCGACGTGCCCTCCGGCCAGGAGACGACAGATGGAAAAGTTCGAAAAACTCTCGGGGATTGCGGCGCCGATGCCGCTGGTCAACATCGACACCGACATGATCATCCCAAAGCAGTTCCTCAAGACGATCAAGCGTTCGGGCCTCGGCGTGAACCTGTTCGACGAGATGCGCTATAACGACGACGGCAGCGAAAAGCCCGATTTCGTGCTGAACAAACCCGCCTACCGCGATGCGCAAGTGCTTGTCGCCGGTGACAATTTCGGCTGCGGCTCTTCGCGCGAACACGCGCCTTGGGCACTGGCGGATTTCGGCATCAAGGTCGTGATCTCGACCAGCTTTGCCGACATCTTTTTCAACAACTGCTTCAAGAATGGCATGTTGCCCATCGTCATGCCGCAAGAAGTCGTCGATGTCCTGATGAGCGATGCGGAAAAGGGCGCCAACGCCCGGATGGAAATCGACCTTGAAAACCAGACCGTTACCACCTCGGACGGAGAAGTTTTCAGCTTTGAGGTCGACAGCTTTCGCAAGCATTGCCTGATGGAAGGGCTGGACGATATCGGTTTGACGCTGGAAAAATCCGCCGCCATCGACACGTTCGAGGCCCAGGCCGCCCAGGCCCGCCCCTGGGTCTGAAACAGCTCTCTTGCCCGATGCCGAAGGCCCCCCTCACCGGGGGCCTTTTTCGTTGCATCCCAGACAGGGTTAACCGTTTCTTAGCCGCTCTGACCTAGCCAGGATCCAGTGATCAACGGCCAGGCGCAGGCACCAGGCGCAGGCAGCAGGTGCGGCCACGTCAACACGGCAAACGGGCTGCTAGGGCAGGGGGCAGATCAATGGCTGGCAATTTTCGCGGGCTGTCCCGCTGGGCTCTGATCTCTATCCTTTTGATATGTATGATCATCCCGCTGAGCGTCGGCGCCGGAACGATCCGCGTCGCCTACTACGACACCGAGCTTGGGCGCGACGGCCCCGGCCTGCTGCTGCGCGATATTCTTGGCGGCGCAGATCCGCAAGTTGCCGCCGTCGCGCAGATCATCACCGCCGCACGGCCCGACATCCTTGTCCTCTCCGGGGTCGACTTCGATGTCGAGGGGCTGGCCCTCGGGGCGCTGAATGCCACCCTCGCCACGCCTTTTGAGCACGCCTTTGCGCCCCGCCCCAACACGGGAATGCCCACCGGCCTCGATCTCGACGGCAACGGTCGGCGGGGCGAGGCGCGCGATGCTCAGGGCTATGGTCGTTTCAGCGGCGCGGGTGGTATGGCGGTATTGTCGCGCTTTGCGATCGCAGCGCCGGTGCAGGATTTCTCGGCCCTGTTGTGGCGCGACCAGCCGGGCACGCTGATGCGCCCCGAAGACCCCGGCCACGACGTCCAGCGCCTCTCCTCTCTCGGTCATTGGATCGTGCCGGTCGACGTTGGCGCCTTCCGCCTCTCCCTCGCGATATTTCGCGCCACGACCCCGGTGTTTGATGGGCCCGAGGACCGCAACGGTCGGCGCAATCACGATGAAATCGCGTTCTGGACCAAGGCGTTGACCGACCCGGCGCGGCTTTCTCCGCCCTTCGTGATCGCTGGCGGTGCCAACCTCGACCCGGACCGCGGCGCGGGGCGGCGGCAGGCGATCCGTGACCTGCTGACACATCCCGCGCTGCAAGACCCCGCACCGCGCGGCGCCCAGGGCAACCACACCGTCGACTGGCCGCAAACCGACGGCCCCGGCCCGATGCGCGTCGACTACGTGCTGCCCTCCGCCGATCTCACGCTAGAGGCCAGCGGCGTGCTGTGGCCCGACACGCCGCCCCTGGCCGATACCGCCGCGCGCGCCAGCCGCCACCGCCTGGTCTGGGTCGATCTCCTCCTGCCGCGCTGACCTCCGTCAAATCTTGAACTTTGCCCCGGCTACGTTTACCCGAGGTCGCAAAGCTTTCAGGAAGGACAGCCCAAGATGAGCAACCCCTCGCTTCTTATCCTCCCCGGTGACGGGATCGGCCCCGAAGTCATGGCCGAGGTCCGCAAGATCATCGACTGGTATGCGGACAAGCGTGGCATCACGTTCGACGTCAGCGAAGACCTCGTCGGCGGCTGCGCCTACGACGCGCATGGCGTGCCCCTGACCGACGCCACCATGGCCAAGGCGCAAGAGGTCGACGCGGTGCTGCTGGGGGCTGTCGGCGGTCCGAAATACGACAACCTCGATTTCTCGGTGAAACCCGAACGTGGCCTGCTGCGTCTGCGCAAGGAAATGGACCTGTTTTCCAACCTGCGCCCGGCCCAGTGCTTTGACGCGCTGGCGGACTTCTCGTCGCTGAAAAAGGATGTCGTCTCCGGCCTCGACATCATGATCATCCGGGAACTGACCAGCGGCGTCTATTTCGGCGAACCGCGCGGCATCATCCGCGAGGGCAACGAACGCGTCGGCATCAACACGCAGCGTTACACGGAATCCGAAATCGCCCGTGTCGCCCGCTCCGCGTTTGAAATGGCGCGCAAGCGGTCCAACAAGGTCTGCTCGATGGAAAAGGCCAACGTCATGGAATCGGGCATCCTGTGGCGCGATGTCGTGCAGGAAATCCACGACGCCGAATATCCGGATGTGGAGCTCAGCCACATGTACGCCGACGCAGGGGCAATGCAGCTGACCCGCTGGCCCAAGCAGTTCGACGTCATCGTCACCGACAACCTGTTCGGCGACCTGCTGTCCGACCTCGCGGCGATGCTGACCGGCTCGCTCGGGATGCTGCCCTCGGCCTCGCTCGGCGCGCCGATGGCCAATGGCCGCCCCAAGGCGCTCTACGAACCCGTGCACGGCTCCGCCCCCGACATCGCCGGTCAGGAAAAGGCCAACCCCTGTGCCTGTATCCTCAGCTTTGCGATGGCCCTGCGCTACAGCTTCGACCTCGGAGAAGAGGCAACGCGCCTTGAAACTGCGGTTGAAAAGGTTCTGGCCGATGGCGTGCGCACGGCCGATCTGCTGAACGAGGCCGGCGTGACCCCCGCCACCACCAGCCAGATGGGCGATGCCGTTGTCGCGGCCCTGAACGCCAGCCTGTAAGGCACAACAGCGAACCTGCGCAAAATCTGCGCAGGTTCGACCCCAGCCGCCCAGCCGACCCTTGCCATTCCGCACCGCAGCGCCAGTGTTGTCGCAACAGCACTCAGGAGTCGCTTTTGCCATGGTTGGAAATACTCGGGGTATCCTTTTCGCGTTGCTCGCCTATGCGGTTTATTCCAGTCACGACGTGGTCGTGAAATTGCTGGGCGCGGATTACTCGTCTTTCCAGATCGTCTTCTTCTCAGTCCTGTTCGGCTTTCCGCTTACCAGCGTGATGCTGATGCGCGATGCCAAGCCGGGCACGCTGATTCCGGCGCATCCCTGGTGGATGCTGTTGCGGACGTTGTTCACGGTCACGGCCAACAGCTCGGCTTTCTACGCATTTTCCGTGCTGCCGCTGGCCGATGCCTATTCCATTTTCTTCGCCACCCCGCTGCTGATCACGGTGATCTCGATCCCGCTGTTGGGCGAAAAGGTGCGTCTGCATCGCTGGATGGCGGTGATCGTCGGCCTGATCGGCGTCGGCATCGTGCTGAACCCCGGTGGCGCGTCGCTGAACCTTGGCCACCTCGCGGCCCTCGTCGCCGCGACCGCCGGGGCCTTCGCCTCGGTCATCGTGCGCAAGATCGGCCGGGACGAGCGGAGCGTGGTCATGCTGTTGTACCCGATGATGGCCAACTTTGCGCTGATGGGGCTGGCGATGATCCTACTGCCGTCGAACTACCATCCGGTTGCGGGCATGCACATGCTGGGCTTCGCCACCATCGCGGGCCTGTCGATCCTGGGGATGCTCTGCGTGATTGCCGCCTACACGGCGGGCGAGGCCGCGATCGTCGCGCCCATGCAATATTCCCAGATCATCTGGGCCACCGCCTTTGGTTATCTGCTGTTCGATCAGCTGCCGGGGGTGAACGTGATCGCAGGGGCGGGGCTGATCATCGCATCGGGTCTCTATATCGTGCTGCGTGAATCCCTGGCCGGGCGGACATCGCAGCAACCTGTGCTGCGCACCCGCAATCGTATCGGCACGCCGTCCGCCATGCGCATCGGTCCGCTGATGCGTCTGCGCAAGTCGTCCTGATCGGCGCGGTTTCTCTCTTGCCAAAGCGCGGCAATCTATGTACCCCGCCTTCCACGGTCGGGCTGTAGCGCAGCCTGGTAGCGCACCTGCTTCGGGAGCAGGGGGTCGGAGGTTCGAATCCTCTCAGCCCGACCAATGACGAAACGACGATGCTGGGCCCCGCGGGGCCCTTTGTCGTTTCCGGGCTTCCCGGTTCTCGCAACCTCCCTCCCTCCCTCTCTCTATCTTTGATATCGCTGCGCCGATGCGCTCGCGGGCCGGCGTAACCCAACAGGCGACCCCGCCCGCACGCCCCGCAATGCTCTCCCCTCCCTATTAAGGGTAGGGGGCGTCCGCACCTCCGTCTCGCTGCGATCCTCTCGCGCATTGTCAGCAGGGGGCGGTTCGTCCTGTGGGTCCGGTGACATCTCTCCGGCCTGATACGCTCACTTCTCCATATGGCCGCATGGGTGGTGCGCCTCTCCATTGCGGATGTGGCGCGCGCTTTTGGCTTTCCTTGTTCAGCACCCCGTCGGGTTGGTGACAGGGCAGGGCTGTGCAAGGTCTCATTCTGCCGGATAAGGCCTGCCCTCCCGTTCCCGGATCCGAAAGTGCAGGCGTAAGGCGGGCGGTCGACCGGGGGGGCGTTCCCTTCCGGTCTGTGCTGGACCCCGACGCGACCCTGCGCCTCCCGACTTGGCCCTGCCGTGCGACCTCCCCGGGCCAGCGGCGTCGCTTTCCCATCGTCGGCTCAGGCGTGTGAGGGGGCGGATACTCACGACAGCGCAGGGGCTGCGCATGTCCCGCATCTGGCGGGGGGCTGATTACCGCAATCGCACCGCCCAGATACCGCCCAGATACCGACGTTGAAACCGCAAGTGACTCGTAAGGGGGCGGGAGGCGCCTGCCCGGGGTCGTTCATCCTCCGGGGAGAGAGATTCGAGTCGCTTGCCGGTCGATTCCCGGTGACTCCGGGCAGGTTTTCGCAGCACTTGGGGATAAGCCTGTGGGTAACCCAATATCTTGTCCTGACCACCCGTCGCGGGCAGATGCCAAGGCAAGGCGATCCCGGGCCAGCTGGATTGGTCTGCCTCCAACCGGCTGTAATTAAACGATTTTTGATGAACTTCAAAAAATATCGGTTTTCATTGAAAAAGGGGTTGCGGGTTTGGGTGGTAAACTCTAGAACCCCCTTCACCGGCGGCGCTGAGGCGCACGACGGGACGCGAGACGGGGCGGACGGAACGGGTGGCGGTG
>NZ_QWJJ01000054.1 GCF_003575965.1 Pseudooceanicola sediminis
CTGGCCGCTCTGGAAGGCCGCGACGCGAACATCGGCGAAGACAAGATCCGCGAACTGATGGCGGCTGTCGATTCGTTCATCCCGCAGCCGGCACGCGCCATCGACCAGCCGTTCCTGATGCCGATCGAAGACGTGTTCTCGATCTCGGGCCGTGGCACGGTTGTGACCGGCCGTGTGGAACGTGGCATCGTGAACGTCGGCGACGAACTGGAAATCGTCGGCATCCGCGACACCCGCAAGACCACCTGCACCGGTGTCGAGATGTTCCGCAAGCTGCTGGACCGCGGCGAAGCCGGCGACAACATCGGCGCCCTGCTGCGCGGCATCGACCGTGAAGGCGTGGAACGTGGCCAGGTTCTCTGCAAGCCCGGTTCGGTCAAGCCGCACACCGAGTTCGAAGCCGAAGCCTACATCCTGACGAAAGACGAGGGTGGCCGTCACACGCCGTTCTTCGCCAACTACCGTCCGCAGTTCTACTTCCGCACCACGGACGTCACCGGCACCGTCAAGCTGCCCGAGGGCACCGAGATGGTGATGCCCGGCGACAACCTGAAGTTCGAAGTCGAGCTGATCGCGCCGATCGCCATGGAAGAGAAGCTGCGCTTCGCCATCCGTGAAGGCGGCCGTACCGTCGGTTCCGGCGTCGTCTCGAAAATCCTGAAGTAAGTCGGGCG
>NZ_QWJJ01000016.1 GCF_003575965.1 Pseudooceanicola sediminis
AGCCGGATGCCGCCGCGGCCGCTGGCCTGGGCGATGCAGGCGGCGCAGGACGGGGACTGGGCGCGCGCGGCCGAGGTTGCGCGGCGCGACGGCCCGGCGGCCGTGGCGCTGATCGAATGGCAACGGTTGCGGGCGGGTCTTGGCAGCCCGGACGAGGTGGAGCGCTTTCTGACCCGTCACGGGGACTGGCCCGGTCTGGACCTGCTGCGCCGACGTAGCGAGGCCGGCATGGCAAATGCCACGCCCGAGCAGATCATCGCGTTCTACGACGGTCGCAGCCCGACGACCGGCACCGGGGTGATCGCCCTGGCGGCGGCGTTGCGCGCGCGCGGCGCGGCGACGCAGGCGGATGGCGTCATCGTCAAGGCCTGGCAGACCATGCCCCTGACCGAAAGCGACGAGGCGGCGCTGTATGATGCGCAGGGCGACCTGCTGCGGATCTTCAACCGTGACCGGATGGAGATGCTGTTCTGGGAAGGTCAGCAAGAGGATCTGGACCGCATGAAGCCCCGCGTCGGTGAACGCGACTGGGCGCTGGCCCAGGCACGGCGGCTGGCGCGCGTCGGCGCGCCGGGCACGGCCGAGGCGATTGCCGCGCTGCCGGTGGCGGATCGCAAGGATGCCGCGCTGGTCTATGGACGTTTCAAGGCGCTGGTTGCCGTGGGCAAGACCGAACAGGCCCGCCTGCTGATGCGGACCCAGAGCCGTATCGAGGGCGGGTTGGGCCGCCCGGAAGCCTGGGCGAACGAACGCCGCATCTATGCGCGCGAAGAGATGCGGCGGGGCGACAACAGGCTGGCCTATGACCTGGCCGCCCACCACCAGCTGACGGAGGGCAGCGACTTTGCCGACCTGGAATGGCTGGCGGGGTTCATCGCGCTGCGCAAGCTGGCGCAGCCGCGGGTCGCGCTGAACCATTTCCTGGCGCTGGCCAACGGGGTCGAGACACCGATTTCGCTGGGGCGGGCCTATTACTGGATGGGGCGTGCCTATGAGGACCTGGGAGAGGCCGAGCAGGCAAAGGCGGCCTATACCGAGGGCGCGCGCCATCAGACCAGCTATTACGGGTTGCTGGCGGCCGAGCGCGCGGGCGTCGCGTCGGATCCGGCGCTGGGCGGGCAGGGCCCGCTGGCCGACTGGCAGGTGCCCGAGATCACGGGGTCGCTGCTGCGCGAGGCCAGCGCATTGCTGCTGGCCGCCGGTCAGCCCATCCAGGCCGAAATGTTCCTGATGCAGATGGCAGACGTGCAATCGGTCGCGGGGCTGAACCTGATGGGGGCGATGCTGGAATCGCGTAACGATGCACATATGCAGGTGATGCTGGGCAAGCGGGCCGCGGGCCGTGGCATCGTGCTGCCGCGCTATTACTACGCGCTGCATCCGCTGGCGCAGATGACGCTGCCGGTGGCGCCGGAGCTGGCGCTGGCGATTGCCCGGCGCGAAAGCGAGTTCGACATCGGCGTCAGTTCGGGGGCCGGGGCAGGGGGTCTGATGCAGCTGATGCCAGGCACCGCGAAGGAGGTCGCGCGCAACCTGGGGATCGACGACCACGACCAGGCGCGCCTGCTGTCGGACTGGCGCCACAACGCGACGCTCGGCTCGGCCTACCTGGCGCAGCTGGCGCGGCGGTTTTCCGGTAATGTCGTGCTGATTGCGGTCGGCTACAACGCCGGGCCGGGGCGGGCCGAACAGTGGATCGACCTGTTCGGTGATCCGCGCGACCCGGAGGTCGACGTCGTCGACTGGGTCGAGACGATCCCCTATCGCGAAACCCGCAACTACGTGCAGCGGGTTGCGGAAAGCCTGCCGGTGTACCGGGCGCGGCTGGGGGTGAACCCGCGACCCGTGCCCTTCAGCGCCGAACTGGGGGGATCAACGCTGCTGCCGCTCTCGCCAGAGAGTGAATAGGCCGGCGGCGATGATCAGCGCGGCGCCGATGGCGACGTTGGTGCGGATGCTTTCACCAAAGACGAAGATCCCGACAAGCGAGCCGAAGCCGAGCTGGAAATAGGCGAACGGCTGAACGGCGCTGGCCTCGGCCAGTTCGTAGACGCGGATCAGGGTATAGTGCCCGAGCGCCCCGGTGATGCACAGCACGGTCATCAGCGCCCAGTCAGGGCCGCTCATCGGTTCCCAGAACCAGATGCCGGTGGCGGTCATGACGACCGCGCCGGTCCAGCCGGTCCAGAAGAACGAGGTCGCCGAGGTATCGCGGCGCGCGACATACCGGTTCAGCAGGCCGTAGATGGCGAACATGAAGGCCGAGAGCAGGGGCAGGATGGCGGCGGGCGCAAAGACGCCGAAACCGGGTTCGAGGATGATCATCACGCCGACAAAGCCGACGCCGATGGCCGACCAGCGGCGCCAGCCGACGCTTTCGCCCAGGATCGGCCCCGACAGCGCCGCGATGATCAGCGGGTAGGCGATGAACACCGCCTGGCTTTCGATCAGGCCGAGGTAGGTAAAGCCCAGCACCATGACGCAGATTTCCAGCGCCAGCAGGACGCCACGCGTGGTTTGCAGGATCGGCTGGCTGGTCTTCGCGGCGGCGCGGATGCCACCGGCCTTGCGCGTCGCCACGGCGATCACGAAGGCGGCAAAGAACCAGTAGCGGATCATCACCACCATCATGACGTTGTATTCGCCCGCCAGATGGCGCGACAACCCGTCCTGAAGGGCAAAGATGAACGTGGTCAGGATCATCAGCCAGATCCCGAGCTTGGTGTTCTGTTCGGTCATGGGCGCAGATCTGGTCGCTGGGCCTGCGTCATGTGCCGTTTGCGCCCGAAGCCGGGGGCGCGGGTCACGGTGAACCCGGCAGAGGCAAGCTTGGCCCGGACATGGCCCGCGGCGGTATAGGTCGCCGCCGTGCCACCGGGGCGCGTATGGTCGTAGACGGCCTGCATCAGCGGCTCTTCCCACATTTCAGGGTTGCGGGCAGGCGAGAACCCGTCGAGGAACCACGCATCCGCCTGCCCCTGCCAGTCCGGCAGGATCTGTCGCGCATCGCCCTGTTGCATGGCAAAGTCCAGTCCGGGCAGGGTAAAGGCGGGTTTGCCCAGATGGGGGGCCATCTCGGCGGCGAGGTCGGCAATCTCGGGAAAGGCGGCCTGCGCGCGGGCCATGTCGGCGGGCGCCATGGGATAGGCCTCGAACGTGGTGAACCTCAGGGTGCCGGCCTGGCCGCTGTCGCGCCAGAGCCTGAGCGCGGCCAGCAAGTTCAGCCCGGTGCCGAAACCGAGCTCGGCAATGTGAAAGCCATCGTGAAAGCGCTCCGGCAGACCGTTCCCCGCCAGAAAGACATGCGCCGTTTCCGCCAGCCCGTTGCCAAGGCTGAAATAGGGGTCATCAAAGCGGGTGGCGACGGGCACATCGCCGTCTTTCCACTCAAGCTCGGGTGGCTGGCCCTGCATGGGGGGATCCTTTAGGTACGGGGTCTGAAAGCGGTTGCGCGGACGGTGTCATCAAGACGCGGCGACCATGCAGCGGAGGGCTGGCAATGGCAAGAATGGACGTGACGGTGCGCGGGGCGGGGATCTTTGGCCTGAGCTGCGCCTGGGCCTGTGTGCAGCGCGGCGCGCGCACGCGCATCGTCGACCCGTTCGGCGTGGGGGCCGGGGCCTCCGGCGGGATCGTGGGGGCGCTGGCGCCGCATGTGCCGGAGAACTGGAACGACAAGAAGGCCTTTCAACTCGACAGCCTGCTGATGGCCGAGCGATTCTGGGCCGGGGTCGAAGCGGTGTCGGGCATGGCCCCGGGCTATGGCCGCACGGGCCGGTTGCAACCGCTGGCCGATGACCATGCGGTCGCGCTGGCGCGTGGACGCGAAGCGACGGCGGCGCGGTTGTGGCAAGGGCACGCAGACTGGCAGGTCATCGCGGCGACCGGAGAGGGGGTCGAGCCGACCTCGCCCTCCGGCCTGCTGATCCGCGATACGCTGAGCGCGCGCATTCACCCTGGTCAGGCCTGTGCGGCCCTCGCCGCCGCCCTGCGTGCACGGGGGGCCGAGATCGCGACAGAAGCCCCGGACGAAGGCGCGGTGATCTGGGCCACCGGCGCCGCTGGGCTGGAAGAGATGAGCCGGCAAACCGGTCAGATGGTGGGCGTGGCGGTCAAGGGACAGGCCGCGTTGCTGGATTTCGACGCGCCCGGCGCGCCGCAGGTCTTTGCTGGCGGAGTCCATATCGTCCCGCATGCCGACGGTACGGTCGCCATAGGCTCGACCAGTGAACGCAGCTTCGAGGGCCTCGCAACGGATGCGCACCTTGACGCGGTGATCGCGGCGGCCCGTGCCGCCCTGCCGCTGCTTGCAGATGCCCGCGTGATTGCGCGCTGGGCCGGGTTGCGCCCCCGCGCGCGCAGCCGCGCCCCGATGCTGGGCCAGTGGCCCGGGCGCCAGGGGCATTTCATCGCCAACGGCGGCTTCAAGATCGGCTTCGGCATGGCCCCGAAAATCGCCGAGGTGATGGCTGATCTGGTGCTCGAAGGGCGTGACGCCATCCCCGAAGGCTTTCGCGCCGAAGCCCTCTTCTGAGGCACGACCTGCTCCCTGTCATCTGGCGGGAAATACCCCGGGGGAGGCAGGCGCAGCCTGACGGGGGCAGCGCCCCCATCCTACCCTCGGCAAGGGGCGCTGCCCCCCTGAGGCCATGCGGCCTCAGTTCCCCCGGGGTATTTTCGGCCAGATGAAAGAGCCTCGTCCGCTCAGCTGGCGCGCAGGCGAAAGACCCCCGTGGCGCGGGCTGACAATGTGCCCAGATCGTCGGTGATCGTCGCTTCGGCAAAAAACGTCCTGGCACCGCCGCCGGTCCGTCTTCCTTCGGCGATCAGGGTCGTACCCTTCATCTGGCCGATGAAGTTCACGCTGAGATTCAGCGTCATCGCCAGGTTGCGGTTTTCCGGATCGCCGGTGTAGGCGCCTGCGTAGCCCATGGCGGTGTCGCACATCAGCGAATGCACCCCGCCGTGCAGGATGCCGTAGCGGTTCATCAGGAAATCCTCCATCGGCAGTTCAAAGCGGGCGTAGCCCTGTGTCCAGTCGGTGATGTAGAAGCCGATGTGCCTTTGCAGCGGGTATGGGGGTTCAACCAGGGCCGGGTCGATCCTGGGTTCTGAGTTGGACGCGACGTTGCGGTCAGACATGGGGCCTTCTTCCTGTTCGTTCAGACGGTGCGGGCGGCATCGAGGCCCGCCGAGGCAAAGCGCGGCACGAGGGCCCCCATCTTGAGGGCGCGTTCCGGGTTCGAGGCATTGCCGTCGAGGGCGCGCTTGTAGACGCCCTGGATGATGCCTGCCATGCGGAACAAGGTGAAGGCCTGGTAAAAGCCAAACCCCTCGATCCCGGAAATATCTGCGTGCTGGCAGTAGGCATCGATGAAGGCGGCGTCGCTCATCAGGCCCTGCGCGTCGCGGTCCAGTCCCGCGAGGCCGCGCCCATCGGGGCCTGCGGGCATGTTCCATTGCATGATCACGGCGGCGACATCCGCAAACGGGTGGCCGATGGTCGAGAGTTCCCAATCCAGCACCGCAGCAATGCGGGGGCGGTCCTTTTCGAACAGCATGTTGTCGATACGGAAATCGCCATGCGCCAGCGTACGGCGCCCGTCATCGGCGGGGATGTTGGTGTCGAGCCAAGGGATCAGTTCTTCCATCGCCGCGATCCTGTCGGTCTCGGAGGCGCGGTATTGTTTGGTCCAGCGGTCGATCTGGCGGCGGTAGTAATTGCCGGTGGGGCCATAGTCGGAAAGGCCCGTCGCGGCGAGGTCGGTTGCATGGATTGCCGCGAGGACGCGGGCGATTTCCAGGTGGATCGGGCGGCGGTCCGCGACTGCCAGTTCGGGCAGGTCGGGCAGGTTGAAGTGGCGGCCCTGTACCTCGTCCATGACATAGAAGGGCGAGCCGATGACGCTGTCATCCTCGCACAGCACGTGCATTTTCGCGACCGGCACATCGGTCTCCGCCAAGGCCTTTTGCACGCGGAATTCGCGTTCGACCGCGTGGGCGGATTTCAGCAGCACGCCGGGCGGCTTGCGGCGCAGCACGTAGCGATGCGTCGGCGTGGTGAGGCGATAGGTGGGGTTGGACTGGCCGACATCGAACTTTTCGGCCCGTGCGGGGCCTTCGAAGCCGGGCAGGTGGCCGCGCAGCCAATGCTCGATTGCGGGCAGGTCCAGCTGGTTGGCATCTTTGGTCATGGCGGCCTCTAGCTGTAGGTCAGCAGGCGGTCTGCGGTGTCCGCCGTGATGAAGGGGGTGTCGTTGAAGCCGTGCAGGTAGCAATTGCGCGGCGAATAGACGAAGCGGGTGACCGCGCAGTTCTTGGTTTGCAGTTGCAGGGCCGTCTGGGTCTGGGGCGGGGCACCGAGTACGGCGGCGGTCATCTGGCCGATCGCGCCGCCAGAGGAGACGGCGAAGACGGTGGCGTCATCGCGCATCAGGTGGGCACGGGCGGCCTCGACCCGGGCCACGAAATCCGGCCAGGGTTCGGGGGCGTTTGCGATCTCGCCCCGCTGCCAGAGGTCCACGGTATCGCGCAGGGTGCGAAAGTGGCTCTTGCGGTCGTCGTGCAGGCCTTCGGGGGCGTCGCCGCCCGCAAAACGGGCGTTGAGCAGGGCCTTGAAGTCGAACTCGGACAGGCCGGGGTGAACCTCGGGCTGGGCGCTGTGCCCCATGCCGCGCAGGATCCCCTCCAACGTGTCGCGCTGGCGGCGCAGACCGCCGTGGGCGGTGCGGTCGGGCCGCACGCCTTGCGCCGCGAACCAGGCCCCGAGCGCCTGGGACTGTTCGTGCCCTATGTCGGAGAGCACGTCATAATCCGCAGCGCCGAAAGAGGCCTGGCCGTGACGTATGAGGTACAGGATGCCCAAGGGTCAGAGCACCTCGAACAGGCCGGCCGCGCCCATGCCACCGCCGACGCACATGGTGCAGACGACGTATTTCGCGCCGCGCCGCTTGCCTTCGATCAGGGCGTGGCCGACCATGCGGGCGCCGGACATGCCGTAGGGATGGCCGACCGAGATTGCGCCGCCGTTGACGTTGAGGATCTCGTCCGGGATGCCGAGGACGCGGGCCGAGTGCAGGACCTGGCAGGCGAAGGCTTCGTTCAGTTCCCACAGGCCGATGTCGTCCATTTTCAGCCCGTGCGCCTCGAGCAGTTTCGGCACGGCGTAGATCGGGCCGATGCCCATCTCGTCCGGGTTCAGGCCGGCGGCCATGACGCCGACGTAGCGGCCAAGCGGCGCGAGGCCGCGCTTTTCGGCCTCGCGCCCTTCCATGATGACGCAGGCAGAGGCCCCGTCGGAGAGCTGGCTGGCGTTGCCTGCGGTGATGAACCTGCCCTGCGCGACCTGCTGGCCGTCCTTGAAGACGGGGTCGAGGGAGGCGAGATTTTCCAGCGTGGTGGAGGGGCGGTTGCCTTCGTCCTGTTGCAACGTGACCTCCTTGAAGGAGACTTCCTTGGTCTGCTTGTCCATGACGCCCATGGTGCTGGTCAGCGGCACGATCTCGTCATCGAACTTGCCCGCCTGCTGGGCGGCGGCGGTGCGTTGCTGGCTGCGCAGGGCGTATTCATCCTGATCGTCGCGGCTGACGTTGTAGCGTTCGGCCACGATCTCGGCGGTTTCCAGCATCGACATGTAGAGCGCGGGCATGTGTTCGTTGATCCAGGGATCGCGGGCGCGGTCGGTGCGCATGTTCTGGTTCTGCACGAGAGAGATCGATTCGACCCCGCCGCCGATGGCGATCTGCATGCCGTCGTGGATCACCTGTTTCGCCGCCGTGGCGATGGCCATCATGCCCGAGGCGCACTGACGGTCCATCGACATGCCCGCGATGGTGTCGGGCAGCCCGGCGCGGATCACCGCCTGCCGTGCGATATTGCCGCCGGTGGAACCCTGTTGCAGGGCGGTGCCGATCAGGCAGTCCTGAATTTCCGAGCCATCCAGACCGGCGCGGCTGACCGCATGTTTCACGGCGTGGCCGATCAGCTCCTGTCCTTGGGTGTTGTTGAAGGCACCGCGAAAGGCCTTGCCGATGGGGGTGCGGGCGGTGGAGACGATGACTGCGTCACGCATGGGAGTATCCTTGGAAAATGTCAGGGAAATCAGGTTTCGGGAAGCTCGATGCCACGCTTTTCGGCGGCCATCCGGGCGTATTTGCGGGTCTGGGCGAAGGCGCCGGGCATGACCTGCTGGCCGTCTTGCGCGCGGATCCGGTCCATCGCGGCAAAGATCGTGTCGGGGTCGAGGTCGGCGTCCGAAAAGGCGAGGCCTTCGGTTTCATAGATGCGGGTTTCGGTGAAACAGCCGCCACCTGCACCGAGGATCATGCGGCTGGGCGCGTCTTCGTGCAGCAGGGTCAGCAGGCCGGGCGTGATGGTTTCGGGGCGCAGCAGGTCCAGCACCTGCTGGGGCAGCAGGCCCTCGGTCATGCGGGTCGCGGCGGTCGGGGCCAGCAGGTTGGCGCGGATGTCGAATTTCGCGCCTTCCTGGCAGAGCACGTTCATCAGCCCGACGAGAGAGGCCTTGGCCGCGCCATAGTTCGACTGGCCGAAGTTGCCGTAGAGCCCCGAGGCAGAGGTGGTGTAGACGATGCGCCCGTACTGGTTTTCGCGGAAATGATCCCAGAGCGCCTTGGTTGGCACGACGGAGCCCATCAGGTGCACATCGACGACGCGTGCGAAATCCGACAGGTCCATCTTGGCAAATGTCTTGTCACGCAGGATGCCTGCGTTGCAGACGAGGATGTCGACGCGGCCCCATTTGGCGATGGCGGTGTCGACCATGTCCTGCACCTGTTCGGCGTCGGTCACGTTGGCACCGTGGGCGATGGCGTCACCGCCCGCCGCGCGGATTTCCGCAACCACGGCATCTGCCTGCGCGGTGGAGGTTCCGGTGCCATCGGTGGCCACGCCGAGGTCGTTGACCACGACGCGTGCGCCGCGCGCGGCAAGGCCGAGGGCATGGCTGCGGCCAAGGCCGACACCGGCGCCGGTGACAATGGCCACGCGGCCGTCAAATCTGATCGTCATGCAGTCTCTCCAAAATAGCGCCGCCCAAGCCATTCCGCGACAAGGGCCGGTTTGTCCTGACCCTCGATCTCGACCGTCACGGTCATCGTGGTCTGGATTTCTGTCGGGCGGATGTCGTCGATCCGGTCGAGCGTGAAATGGCCCCGGATCCGCGCGCCCGAGGGCACGGGGCTGATGAAGCGCACCTTGTTCATTCCGTAGTTCACGCCCATCACCGCGCCTGCGACGGCGGGCATTTCATAGACCATCGCCGAGAGCATCGAGAGGGTCAGGAAGCCATGCGCGATGGTGGTGCCAAAGGGCGTTTCGGCGGCGCGCGCGGGGTCGATGTGGATGTACTGGTGATCTTCGGTGCAGTCCGCGAAGGCGTCGATGCGGTCCTGCCCGATCTCGTACCAGCGCGAGGTGCCGATGGTCTGGCCCACCCTTTCCTGAAATTGTGCGCGGGTCAGGGTCTGGCTGGTCATGCGTCATCCTCCAGGAACGCCGCCTGTGCGGTGGCGACCTGCATACCGCCCGACAGCGGGATGATCGCGCCGGTGATATAGCTGCCGCCGCGCCCGCAGAGGAATTGCAGGGTGCCGGCGATATCCTCTTCGCGACCGACCCGGCCCAGCGGGACCGATGCGGCAGTCTTGGCGCGCCCTTCCTCATGGCCGATGGCAAAGGCCATCATCTTGGACATGAAGGGCCCCGGCGCGATGGCGTTGACGGTGATGCGGTCGGCGGCCAGTTCATTGGCCAGCACGCGGGTCATGTGGTGCACCGCGCTTTTCGAAACGGCATAGGAATAGGCGCCCTGACCCTTGGGGATTTCGCCCATGACCGAGCCGACGTTGACGATGCGCGCGGGGTCGTCATCGGTGGCCGCGGCGCGCAGCAGATCCAGCAGGGTCTGCGTCAGGTGGAACATGCCGGTGACGTTCAGCCCCAGCACCTTGCCCCATGCCTCATAGGGAAAGTCGCCCATCGGCGCGCCCCAGGTGCGGCCCGCGTTGTTCATCAGGATGTGCAGCTTGTCGGTGCGCGCGCGCAGATCCCGGGACAGGGCCGTGATGCCCGCCTCGGTGCCGACATCGCCGCCGAAGCCTTCGGCGGTGCCGGGCAGGCCGAGGGCGTTGAGGTCCTCGGCCACCGCCGCGCAGGCCTCGGCCTTGCGCGAGGCGATCAGCACGCGTGCGCCAGCGGCAACCAGCCCTTCGGCGGCCATGCGGCCAATGCCGGTGGCTCCGCCGGTGACAAGGGCGACCTTGCCCGAGAGATCGTTGAGGGTGTGTGGTGTCATCTGCATGTCAAAAGCCCCTTGCGGCTGCGACGCGGGCGGCGTGATAGCCGTAATCGCCCAGCCATTCCGCGCCGACGCGGGCGCGTTTCATGAAAAATCCCATGTCGAAATCATCCGTCATGCCGATGCCGCCGTGCATCTGCACGCCTTCGCTGACCGCCAGTTTCGCGGTTGCCGTGGCGCGGGCCTTGGCGACGGAAACGGCCAGCGCGGCCTCCTCCGGGGTTTCGTCCAGGACGCGCCCGGCGTTTGCGATGGCGCTGGCGGTGATCTCGATCTCGCTCCACAGATGTGCGGCGCGGTGTTGCAGGGCCTGAAAGCTGCCGATGGTGCGGCCGAACTGGCGGCGGTCCTTGAGATAGGCGGCGGTCATGCCGAAGGCGCCTGCGGACAAGCCCAGCAATTCGCCCGCCAGCGCCGCCTGCCCGGCGTTCAGGGCGGGGCGCAGGACGGTCATGGCATCGTCGAGCGTGCCCACCACGTCCGCGCCGGTGGCGGCGACATCGGTCAGGTCAAGCTGCGCGTGGTCGCGGCTGTCGATGGTGGGGCGCGCGGTGCGGGTCACGCCCGCACGGTCGGCGTCGATATCGAACAGCGTCAGGCCCTGCGCGTCACCGGGGCTGCCGGAGGTGCGGGCGAGGATCAGCAGGCGGGTGGCACTGGCCCCGTCGGCCACAAAGCGTTTCTGGCCGGTCAGGCGAAATCCGTTGCCGCTGGCCGCGGCACGCAGGGCGGTGGCTTCGGGGGCGTGCTTGGTGCCCTCGTCCACCGCCAGCGCATAGGTGACGTCACCGCCCGCGATGTCGGTCAGGCGCGCGTGCGCTGCGGCGCGCAGGGCCGTGGCGGCGATGACGGCGGTGGAGAGGAACGGCGAAGCGGCGAGGACCTCGCCCATTTCCTCGGCCAGGATGCCGGCGGCGCGGTGCCCCATGTCGGCGCCGCCCGCATCCTCGGGCACCAGCACCCCGGCCCAGCCCATCTGTGCCATTTCGCGCCAGAGGCCGGGGTCAAAGGGGCGGTTGGCGTCACGGTTGTCACGCAGGGCCGACACCGGGCTGGCATCGGCCAGAAAGCCACGGGCCGCGTCGCGCAGCATCACTTCATCCGTCGTGGGGATCAGACTTTGCGTCATCGAATGTTCCTATTGGGTCGGCAGTTGCAGGACGCGTTTGGACAGGATGTCGAGCATCACCTCGCTGGTGCCGCCCTCGATCGAATTGGCCTTGGTGCGCAGCCAGTCGGGGGCGAGCGCGCCCTGCGGGCCGTCCCATTCCACGCCGTCGCTGCCGCTGACGGACATCAGAAGTTCATAGCGGCGCTTGTTCAGCTCGGTCCCGGCGTATTTCAGCATGGCGCTGGCATCGCCGACGCCGCCCTGCCTGGCCATGTCACCGTAGCGTTCCAGCGTCATGGCGGTGGCGAGGCTGTCGATTTCCAGCATCATCGCCTCGGCTCGCAGGATGGGATCGGCCATGATGCCCGGGTCTTGCGTCGCAAGGAACGCGCCGAGAGAGCGCCCGCCCAGCAGGCCACGCGCCCCGCCGCCGATCATTTCGCGTTCGTGGGTCAGCAGATGCTTTGCCACGTCCCAGCCGCCGTTCAGCGCGCCCACGATTCGGGAATTGCCGTTTTCATCCACCTTGGGGACGATGACGCCGTCAAAGAACGTCTCGCAGAAGGGCGATGCGCCCGAGATCAGGCGGATGGGGCGGGTGGTCACGCCTGCCGCCTCCATGTCGATCAGCATGAAGGAGATGCCCTTGTGCTTTGGCGCGTCGCGGTCGGTGCGCACCAGCGCAAAGATCCAGTCCGCCTGATCGGCATAGGATGTCCAGATTTTCGAGCCGGTGACGACCCAGTGATCGCCGCGATCCTCGGCGCGGGTCTGGACCGAGGCGAGGTCGCTGCCTGCGCCCGGTTCGGAATATCCCTGACACCAGCGAATCTCTCCGCGCGTGATCTGGGGCAGGTAGTGAAGCTTTTGTTCATGCGTGCCGAAGGCCAGCAGGGCAGGGCCAAGCATCCACAATCCGAAGCTTTCCAATGGTGTGGGTGCGCCGAGACGGGCCAGTTCCTCGCGGTAGATCTTGTCCTGCGCGCGGGTCAGCCCGGCCCCGCCATATTCGACCGGCCAGCGTGGCGCGGTCAGCCCTTCGGCGGCGGCGGCCTGCATCCAGTCGCGCTGTGCGTCGCTGTCGAAGGTCCAGCATTTGCCGCCCCAGCATATCTGATGGTCGGAGGGCGCGCGATTGCGCAGGGAGGGGGCGCAATGCGCCTCGATCCAGGTTGTGATTCCTGCGCGGAAACGCTCTGGTTTCTCAGAAAAGTCAAGCATCCCGTCCTCCCCTACGGTTGATGTTTTGCATTGCAGAATAGAATTTCACAGTTTGCTTGACAACCCGCGACGGAAACCTTTTCATCTGGTCAGGAGGACGGGAACAGCATACCCTGTTTTCCATCTTTGGGAGGAGACAACAATGCGATCAACTAGGACTGCCGTTCTCGCGGCTGCCGTTTCTGCGATTGCCGTGACGGCAGCGCATGCGGATACGATCAAGATGGCCTTTATCGACCCGCTGTCGGGCGCGATGGCATCATCGGGTGAACCGGCGCTGCAATCTTTCATGCTGGCGGCCGAACACATCAATGCAAACGGCGGCGTGAATGGCGACGACATCGAGATCGTCGGCTATGACAACAAGGTCAGCCCGAAAGAATCGCTGGTGCAATTGCAGAAGGCGATCGACAGCGGCGCGCGCTATATCATCCAGGGCAACGGGTCGTCCGTGGCCTCGGCGATCATCGAGGCGGTGAACAAGCACAACGCCCGTAACCCCGGCGAAGAGGTGATTTTCTTCAACTATGCCGCTGTGACGCCCGCCTTCACCAACGAAGCCTGCTCGTTCTGGCACTTTCGGTTCGATGCCCATACCGACATGAAGATGAACGCCATCACCGATTGGGTCGCCAAGCGTGACGACATCAAGAAGGTCTACATCATCGGTCAGGACTATGTTCATGGCGAGGCCGTCGCGGCCGCGGCCGTGTCGCAGCTGAAGGAAAAACGCCCCGACATCGAGATCGTCGGGAACGAGCTGCATCCGCTGGCCAAGGTCAAGGATTTCACCCCCTACGTGCAGAAGATCATCTCGTCCGGGGCGGATGCCGTGATCACCGGGAACTGGGGTCAGGACATGACGCTGCTGGTCAAGGCGGCAGCCGACGCTGGCCAGAAAATTCCATACCTGACCTTCTATGGCGGGTCGAACGGTGCAGTTGCCGCACTGGGTGAAGGGGCCGTCGACACCCTGTACCAGGTCAGCGAAGGCGTCACCAACCTGGAAGCTTCGGACGAACAGTACGCGATGATCGAGGAGTACAAGGAGCGTTTTCCGCAGTACGATTATTACTACGACCGCGCCTTTACGACGCTTCAGATGTTCGATGCCGCCGCCGAGAAAGCCGGCAGCGTCGAGCCGATCGCGGTGGCCAATGCCATGGAAGGCCTTGAGGTTGACGCGGCCTATGGCCCGGCCACCATGCGCGCCGAAGATCACCAGTTGCAACAGAACCTGTTCGTGACCACGGTGGCAAAAGACGTCAAGTACGGCGTCGACAACACCGATCTGGGCTGGAGACTGGTGGACGGCGGCAAGATTTCCGCCGAGGCGGCCTCGACGCCGACGACCTGTCAGATGGAACGGCCCGAGTAAGCTCGGGCACCTCTCTTTACCGCAATCCGGGCGTCATTCCCTTTTGGGCATGGCGCCCTCCGTTCCCTGACCGGGACGGCTCAGACCAGGGGGGACACCATGGAAACGGTTGTCTTTGCCGTGCTGAATGGCGTGATCTACGGGCTTCTGCTCTTCATGCTGTCCAGCGGGCTGACGCTCATCTTTTCGATGATGGGGGTTCTGAACTTCGCCCACGCCAGCTTTTACATGCTGGGGGCCTATTTCGCCTATACGTTGATGGAGGGGTCCAACTTCTGGATCGCGCTGTTCATTGCCCCGGTTCTGGTCGGGTTGGCGGGCATGGTGGTGGAGCGGTACGGGCTGCGCAAGGTGCACGCCCGGGGCCACGTGGCCGAGCTGTTGTTCACCTTCGGGCTGGCCTATCTGATCGACGAGGTCGTCAAGATCTTCTGGGGTCGGACGGCGGTGAATTACAAGGTGCCGGAGCTGCTGGATTTTCCGCTGTTCACGCTCTATGGCGCGCAATACCCCGCGTACCGCATCTTTATCCTGCTGGTGGCCATCCTGATGCTGGTCGCGTTGTGGTATCTGCTGCGCCGCACACGGGCGGGCCTGATCATTCAGGCCGCACTGACCCATCCGCATATGGTGGGGCACCTGGGGCATAACGTGCCGATGATCTTCATGATGGTGTTCGGCGCGGGCTGTGCGCTGGCGGGCCTGGCCGGGGTCATCGGTGGCAATTACTTCATCACCGATCCGGCGATGGCGGTGCAGATGGGGCCGATCGTCTTTGTGGTCGTGGTGGTCGGCGGGTTGGGCAGCCTGGAGGGCGCGTTCATCGCCGCGATGATCATCGGGCTGCTGCAAACCTCGGCGGTGTCGATCAACGCATCGCTGGCCGATATCTTTGGCTTTCTGGGGCTGGCGGGCACATCCGAGGTCGGCGGGATCACCATCGCCTCGATGGCGCCGATGCTGCCGTTCCTGTTGCTGGTGGTGGTGCTGATGGTGCGACCGACCGGATTGATGGGAGACCGTGAGGTATGACCGACATGACAACAACCTACGTCGATCTGGCCCCCAGCCGGGCCGAAAAGTTTCGCCAGCGCGTGCTGCCGATGATCCTGTTCGCACTGGCGCTGGCGGTGATCCCGCTGTTCGGGCCGTCGCGTTCGACGCTGACGCTGCTGAACCACATGGGGATCAACATTGTCTTTGCCCTGTCGTTCAACATGCTGCTGGGCCGTGCCGGGATGCTGTCCTTCGGCCATGCGGTTTACCTCGGGCTGGGCGGTTATTTCTGCGTGCACGTGATGAACTGGATCGCGGCGGACACCGGGATCTGGGGCGCGGTGCCGATCTTTACCATGCCCGCCTTCGGGTTTGGCGCAGGGGCACTGGCCGGGGCCGTCATCGGCTGGCCGTCGTGCCGCCGGGCCGGCACACCCTTCGCGATGATCTCGCTCGGCGTGGCCGAGCTGGTGGCGGCGGCGGGCTTCATGTTCGACAGCCTGTTCGGGGGCGAGATGGGGATTTCGGCCGACCGCATGGGCGGGCCTGAGTTCCTCGGCCTGTCGCTGGGGCCGCTGAACGAAGTCTACTGGTACATCGCCTTCTGGACCTTTGTCGGTGTCGTCGGCACCTATGCCTTTACCCGTACGCCGCTGGGCAAGCTGAGCGAGGCGACGCGCGACAACCCCGAGCGGGTCGAGTTCGTCGGCTATAATCCGCAGCGCGTGCGCTATCTGGTGTTCATCTTCGCCGGGGCCTTTGCCGGTATGGCCGGGGGCATGTCCGCCGTTCAGGATGAGATCTTCACGCCGGAAAACCTGTCGCTGGTGCCCTCGGGTGCGATCCTGATCGCGGCCTATGTGGGCGGCATCCGGTATTTCACCGGGCCGATCATGGGCGCCATCGTGATGACCTACATGGGCAGCAACCTGAGCGATTATACCGCCGGATGGCTGTTGTACCTGGGGCTGATGTTCGTCGGCGTCGTGATGTTCGTGCCCGACGGGATTGCCGGTGTCGTCTATGGCACCTGGGATGTGCTGCGCAGTGGCAGGCTGAACGAGGTCGCGGCCGGTTGGGCCATCCGCCTGCTGGGGCTGGCGCTGATGGCGGTCTCGACCATCACACTGGTCGAAGTCGCCTTTCGCTGGTCGGATGGCTATGGCGAGGTGTTCGAGCCGTTCGGTCTGGAACTGGCGCATGGCAGCCCGCTGACCTGGGTGGTGATCGTGCTGCCGTTTGTGATCGGTGCGCTGCTGCTGCGCCGGGTGGCCCGCAGCGAAAGCGAGGTGACGTCATGAGTAACGAAGCATTGCAACTGATTGATCTGAAAAAGTCCTTTGGACCGGCCAAGATCATCCAGGGCGTCAACCTGCAGGTGGCCAAGGGCGAAAGACATGCCATCATCGGGCCGAACGGCGCCGGTAAATCGACACTGTTCAACCTCATCTCGGGGCGGTTCCTGCCGACCTCGGGCGAGATCTGGCTGAATGGCGACAAGATTTCCGGCAAGAAACCGTTCGAGATCAACCGCATGGGATTGTCGCGCAGTTTTCAGGTGTCCAACATCTTTACCAACATGACGGTGCGGGAAAACGTCCGCTGTGGCGTGCTGTATTCGATGGGCTATGGCTATTCCTTCTGGCGCAACATCGGCAACCTGCGGGAAGTGTCGGAAAAGACCGCCGCAATTCTCGAGGATGTCGGGCTGATCGACAAGGCGCATCTGCCTGCGACGCTGCTGCCCTATGCAGACCAGCGGACGCTGGAAATCGCCATCACCATCGCGGGCGGGGCCGAGGTGATCCTGCTGGATGAACCGACCGCGGGGATGAGCCATTCGGAAACCGACCGCGCCGTGGCGCTGATCGAAAAGGCCAGCCAGGGCAAGACGTTGCTGATCGTCGAACATGACATGGGCGTGGTGTTCAACCTGGCCGACCGGATCAGCGTGCTGGTCTACGGAGAGATCATCGCGACCGGCACACCGGAGGAGATCCGCGGCGATCCGAAGGTGCGCGAAGCCTATCTGGGCGAGGAAGTCGAAGAGGGAGTGCCGGCATGAACGTCGCCACCAATATCGAGCCGATGCTGGCCATCAGGGACCTGCACGCCTATTACGGCAAATCCCACGTTCTGCACGGCGTGAACATGGAGATCATGCCGGGCGAGGTGATCGCGCTGCTGGGTCGCAACGGAGTCGGGCGCTCGACCACTGCCAAGGCGATCATGGGCGAGGTCAGTCCGATCGGGTCGATTCGGTTCAAGGGACAGGAGATTTCCGGTCTGGCGAACCACAAGATCGCTCGGCTGGGGTTGGGCTATGTGCCCGAAAGCCGCGACATCTTTCCGGCGATGACGGTGCGCCAGAACCTGCTGCTGGGGATCAAGGACATGCGCCGGCCGGGCAAGTGGAACATCCAGCAGATGCTGGACATGTTCCCCAACCTGGCGCGGCGCGCGGACAACCCGGCGGGGGTCCTGTCGGGTGGTGAAAAGCAGATGCTGACCATGTGCCGGACGCTGATGGGCGACCCGGACCTGATCATCATCGACGAGCCGACCGAGGGCCTGGCGCCGCTGATCGTGCAGCAAGTCGGTGACATGATTGCAGAAATTGCCAAGGCCGGGGTGTCGATCCTGCTGGTCGAGCAAAAGCTGTCGATCGCGCTGCGCATCGCTGACCGGGTCTACGTGATGGGCCACGGAGAGATCGTCTATGGCGGGACGCCCGACGATTTTGCCACCCGCGACGATATCCGAAAGGAATGGCTGGAGGTCTGAGGCGACCCGGCGCGCCCCCTTTTCGCCATGACCACAAGAGCCCGCCCGGAGCATCCTCCGGGCGGGTTTTGCATGCGCGGGATCGTGCCCGTTCGGAGCGACGCCGGTGATCCCTGCGCATGTCGGTCGCAACGTCGGTATCCGGGCGGTAAATGGTCGGTGGAATTCCGCGCATTTTACCTTATATTCAGGTCTCGCTCTGTATCACGTCAGGTGTTTCGTGATTGAGCATGGCGAAGCTAGTCGCCCTGGTTGGTTAAATCGTACCTATTGGCAGGTTGTCATGACACACTTCAAATCTCTTTCCTGTCTGTTGGGCGCCCTGTTTCTGCTTGGTGTCGCAATCGTCCCGGCCGCCCCTGCAAGTGCGCTGGAGGCCGGAACCGCAAACGTCACGACAACGACCGCCGAAGCGGTGAGCCAGCGCCTGCCCGTGCAAAGCTATCGTGCCGATTTCACGGCGCGGGTCGGGGATTGGTTCATCTATGCCCGCAAGAACGGATCGGACGAACCGCGCTGTTCCGCCGTGCGCGAGGAATGGAGCCAGTCTCTTTACCTGTCGCTGGACCAGGCCGGGTGGAGCGTCGGGACGGATTCGTTGTTCCGCGTGTCGGGTACACGTGAAATCACGTTGAATGGTGTGCAATACGTCGCCAGCTTTGACGACCGCAGCGGTCTGCCCAGCTTTACCCCCGACGCCGAGATGTTGCAGGCGCTGGGCGAGACGGGCGGTTTCATCGGATTTGCCCCCGGATCGGAACAGCGGATGTTTTCGCTGCACCAGTCCGGGCAGGCGTTGGACATGGTGCGGCTGTGCACTGAATCGCGCGGTCTGATGCCCGACACCCGCCCCGAGGTGAAACCGGCGCTGGCGAGTGATTGCCCCGACGTGTCGGCGTATACGCCCGCGTATGGCGATTTTACCGACCTGACCGTGAAGAACCTGCGCGATGATCCGGTGCAGGTCTATGTCCTGTCGCAATACAAGGACACGCCGGAATTCCTGGGCAGCGTGCTGCGCGAACACAGCCTGCAAACCTCGATCGGCAATATCTACCTTGTCGCCGACCTCAGCGGCCATTGCATCGGGTCACCCATGGTTGTCACCGAAAGCGGACAGGTCCTCACCGTTCAGTGAGGCCGAGGCGCGCCGCCACGGTGATCACAGAGGCAGCGCGCCGGTAGAATCGGTACGGGCAGGGGCATTCGCCAGGAATGATTGGCCCACCGATGACTGGCCCACTGATGCCTGGCCCAGGAATGACTGGCCCAGGAATGACTGCCCCCCCAAATTATTGCCCCCAAAATGACCGCCCCGGCATGACTGCGTGACCCGGGGCCGCGCGGGCCCGGCAGATCCGCGGAGCCTTGCCGGGCCGCAGGCGCCATACCTTTTCGGTGCGATGCGTGGGAACGACCTGCGCCGCACCCACAGGCACAGGTCAGAAACGCGGTGCCTCGGCGCGCCAGATTTTCAGCGGCCCGACCGACGCAAAGCCGATGCGCAGCATCCGGGCCAGCGCATCGCCCGCTTCATATCCGACCAGCGGTTTGTGCGGGGCGAGTTGGGTCGCCAATGCCGCGATCTGGCCGACCAGCCGGTCCGTCGGGTCGAGGGCAAAGATATTCGACAGGCCGATGCAGGACTCCGAGTGGTTGAGCAGGCATCCTGCGGTGATCCTGCCCTCCTCGGTCCGGGCGTGGATGCTGATGTCCGGGTGATCCAGCAGGGCAGGCGGAAAGACCTGGTGATCTCGCGGGGTACCCGTGTCCGCCCAGGCGCGCTCCCATGCGGCCAGGTCATCGGCCGTTTCGACACGGCGCCAGCCGGTGGTCGCTGGGTCGGTATCGGCCTCGGGCAATTGCGGCGCGCGCCAGATCCAGTCGGCCTTCTGGTTGACGTGAAAGTCGTGATAGGACAGGTCAAAACGCGCAAAGCTGTCCTTGACCACCAGCGGTCCCGGGGTCAGCGCGGCAATCGCGGTCAATTCCGCCAGCTGCGCCCCGGCATCGCCGGCGCTGAGCGTGACGAGGTTGGGATAGAACGGGGGCGGCGTCTGCAAGACCGCAAGGCAGTGATTTTCCGGCAATCGCCGGTAGGCCAGCCCGTGGGCGTCAAAGATGGCCTGGCACAGATCGGCATTGTTCGCGGCGGCGATGGCGACCCGGTTTTCGGTGAGGTAATCACTCATGAAACTGCTGAGTCCTGAAACAGTGGCAAAGCCTGCGATGCGGCAGCCCTCGGCGGTGGCGGGCAGGGCACGGGGTGCCCCGCCCCGGTGGTCAAACGGATTCGCGCAATTCGGGGTGCTGATAGTCGCCCAATTGCTGACGCAGGTTCAGCTTTGAAACCTTGCCGGTTGCCGTCATCGGCAAGGCATCGACCCAGACGACATCATCGGGCAACTGCCATTTGGCGAAATGCGCCGAGATATGGTCTCGGATCTCCTCGAGCGTCGGCTTCTGATCGCCCGCGGCGACGGCCACAAGGATCGGGCGTTCGTCCCAGCGCGGGTGCGCCACACCGATGGCCGCGCAATTGGCGATGCCGGGGTGCGACAGGCAGGCGTTTTCCAGGTCGATGGACGAGATCCATTCGCCGCCGGATTTGATCAGGTCCTTGGCGCGGTCCTGCACGGTCAGGAACCCTTCGGGGCAGATGCTGGCGACATCGCCGGTGCCGAACCAGCCCTCGGCGTCCAGGGCCTTGGCGCTTGCCTCCTCGTTGCGGAAATATCCCGCCGCAACGGTGTTGCCGCGCACGTACAGCTCTCCGACCGCCTTGCCATCGTGGGGCAGGCGCGCGCCATTGTCGTCGACGATCTTGAGGTCGACCCCGAAACAGCGGCGGCCCTGCTTGGCCTTCTGCGTCAGCTTTTCGGCTAGCGGCAGGCGATCCATCCAGAAGGGCAGCGTGCCATGGGTGCCAACGGGGGACATCTCGGTCATGCCCCAGGCGTGGCTGACGGTGACGTCCATCCGCTCGAACGCCTCGATCATGGATTTCGGCGCGGCCGAGCCCCCGATCACTACGTCGACAAACCCCTCGGGCTTGCGCCCCTGGGCGCGGATCTCGGCCAGCAGGCCCATCCAGACGGTCGGCACGCCCCAGGCGGAATGCACGCCCTCGCCATCCATCAGACGGAACAGGCTGGGCCCGTCGAGCGAGGGTCCGGGCATCACCAGCGACACGCCGGACATCAGGGCCGAATAGGGCAGCCCCCAGGCATTGACGTGGAACAGCGGCACGACCGGCAGCACCTTCTTGCCCTCGGCAAAGCTGCCGTTCAGCATCAGGGCGCTGATCATCGCGTGCAGCACGGTCGAGCGGTGCGAATACAGCGTGCCCTTGGGATTGCCCGTGGTGCCGGAGGTATAGCAGAGGCTGCAGGCGGTATCTTCGCTGAAGTCGGGCCAGTCGTAATGCTCGGGCCGACCGTCGATCAGCTCCTCGTAGCACAGCGCGGGAAAGGGCGTTTCGGGCATGTGCGCCCGGTCGGTCATGATCACATAGGTGACATCGGCGGGCAGCTGGTCCCGCACGGCGGCGATGATCGGCACGAATGTCGTGTCGAGAAAGATCAGCTTGTCCTCGGCGTGATTGACGATGTAGATCAGCTGCTCGGCGGACAGGCGCGGATTGATCGTATGGCAGACGGCGCCCATGCAGGACACCGCGTAATACAGCTCGAAATGACGATACCCGTTCCAGGCCAGCGTCGCGACGCGGTCGCTCATCCCGACGCCCCGCTCCCCGAGCGCGTGTGCCAGCTGGGCGATGCGCCGGCCGGCCTCCGGGTAGGTATAGCGGTGGATATCGCCTTCGGTGCGCTGGGAAATGACCTCGCTCCGGCGGTGGGCGCCGACCCCGTATTCCAGGATTTCCTTCACCAGCAATGGCCGGTGCATCATCATGCCGTCCATGTCGTCTCCTCCCTAAATCTCCTGTTCGGAAACTAGCGCCGATTCCCGGCAGACCCAAGGAAATCCGCCGAAGTGCGGAATATTTTTCCGTTGAAATTCCGCAGGCCGGAAGGGGCCGGCGAATGCTGCGATGCGGCGTTTAAATGAGTGGCGAAAACAGGCTTAAGAGACTGATTTTTCTAGCGTAAATGCCCATATTCCCTAGTCTGATCCGTACAGAGCAAACGCGGCAATTGCCGCCCGCGAATCGAGAAGGAGGAGCCCGAGGTGAAAGCCATTGTCTGCCATGAATTCGGACCGTTGGAGACGCTGTCGCTGGAGGATCTGCCCGACCCGACCCCCGGTGACGGCGAAGTGCTGATCCGGACCGAAGCCGCGGGGGTGAATTATCCCGACGGGCTGCTGGTGCAGGGCCTCTACCAGGCCAGGCCCGACCGCCCCTTCGTTCCCGGTAACGAGGTCGCGGGCGAGGTCCTGTCCGTGGGGGCGGGTGTGACGCATCTCGTGCCGGGCGACCGGGTGCTGGCGGCGGTGTCGGGCGGCGGCTACGCGGAAATGGCGGTCTGCGCGGCAGAGCGTTGCTTTGCCATGCCCCGGGGCATGGACGCCTCGGAAGCCTGCGCATTGCTGGTGGCCTACGGCACGTCGCACCACGCGCTGAAACAACGCGCGCAGCTCGTGGCGGGGGAATGGCTGGTGATCTTCGGCGCGGCGGGGGCGACGGGCATCGCCGCGATCCAGATCGGCAAGACGATGGGGGCAAAGGTGATTGCCGTCTGTTCAATCGACCAGAAACGCGCGCTCGCCCTGGAATGCGGCGCCGATCACGCGATCGGCTACGACACCCTGAAAGACGACGTCAGGCGGCTGACCGATGGCCATGGCGCCGACGTGGTCTACGACAGCGTGGGCGGCGATGCCTTCGCGGCGGCGTCCCGCTTCATGGCGCGCAATGGTCGCCTGCTGGTGATCGGCTTTGCCAGCGGCGAGATCCCCAAGCTGTCGGTGAACCTGACGCTGGTCAAGGAATATGCGGTGGTCGGTGTCTTCTGGGGCAACTGGACGCGCCATGACCCCGAGGCCTACCTTGACAACATGCAGGAACTCTTCGCGTGGCACCAAAGCGGCGCCGTCCGCCCGCATATCGAAGGTCGTTACGGCCTGGGCGATGCCGCGGATGTGCTCTCGCGGGTGCTGGGCCGGGGCGCCACCGGCAAGATCACCCTGGTCCCCTAACGCCCTTGCCTCAGCCACCGGCCCGCGGCTCCCTGTCATCTGGCCGAAAATACCCCGGGGGAATTGAGGCCGCCAGGCCTCAAGGGGGCAGCGCCCCCACCCTGCGCGCCTTGCACACTCATGACCAGACGCGGACAAGGTGCGGACCGGGCGCGCGGGTTTCTCTCAGGGCCTCGCCGCGGGTGTCAGTAACCGACGCGGCTGACCATGCGCGCCAGGTCGACCAGCTTCGGGCCGAGTTCATTCTCCATCCGCTCTTTCGTCAGGGAAAAGGCATAGCCTCCGAGGTTGAAGGCCAGCATCGGTGTATTGGGTTGCTGGCTGGCATAGGGAACCGAAACAGCGTGAACGTCTTTCTGCCAGCCGCCGATATTGGCATAGAAACCCTTGGCGGCAATCTGTTCCTGGGCGTCGTGAATGCCCTCCAGCACCTCGTTCAGGCGGTCGGCGGGATAACGGTCGCGGATGCGCTCGATGATCTCGGCGCGCTCGGTCTCGGTGGTGCCGGCGATATAGGCGCGCCCCATCGCCGACCGGGCGAGCGAGATTCGCGACCCGACATTGAGTTGCAGCGAGATGACCCCTTCGGACCGGGCGGCGGCGATATAGGTGATCGCCATGTCGTCGCGCCCGCCCAGGGCCACCAGCACACCGTCGCCGCAATCGTCCGCCAGCTTCTGCATGTAGACCTGCGCCGTCTCGCGCACCTGCATTCCCGCCAGGCAGGCATAGCCCAGCGATAGCACGGGAACGCCCATACGATAGCGTCCGGTGCCATCGTCATAGACCAGATAGCCGGATTTCAGCAACGTGAAGGTCAGGCGGGAAACGGTGGAATTGGGCAGGCCCGTACGGTCCGCCAGCTCGGAATTGCCCAGTCCCGCCTTGTCGGAGGGGCGGAAGGCGCGCAGGATTTCCAGCCCCCGGTGCAGCGCCGTGACGAACTGGCGGTCGCTGTCGCCCCGGTCGAGGTCTGTCGCTGGTTCGCTTGCTCTTTTGCGCAATTGCTCGTTCCTTGTTGCACGCCGTCGGGTGATGGGTCCCGCGCAGCTACCTATTGGGGCGTGGCCGGTCAAGCGCAGGCGCCCCGCATCGCGTCACACAGTTTCGGCGCTGACGCGCTTCGCCTCTTTTTCCGCCAGCGCCCGCCACATCACCTTTCCCGCGCCCGATTTCGGCAGGCTGTCGACGAATTCGACCTGCCTGGGGCATTTGTAGGTGGCCATTTCTGCCTTGCACCAGGCGATGACCTCGGCTTCGCTGACCTGTGAACCGGCCCGGCGCACCGCGATCGCCTTGACTGATTCCCCGCGGCGCGGGTCGGCGGTGCCGATGATGCAGACTTCGCTCAGATCCGGGTGGCGGTGCATCAGGGCCTCGACCTCGGCCGGCCAGACCTTGAACCCGGAGGCGTTGATCATCCGTTTGACCCGGTCGACCATGAAGAAATAGCCATCCTCGTCGTATTGCGCGATATCGCCGGTGCGAAAGAACGCCTTGCCGTCGATCTGCACGAAGGCTTCGGCCGTGGCCTCGGGGCGCTGCCAGTAGCCGCGAAACACCTGCGGTGCGTGGATGATGACCTCGCCCGGCTGGTTGGGGCCGAGTTCGGCCCCGGTCTGAAGGTCGATCACGCGGGAATCGACGTTGATCACGGGAATGCCCAGGCACTGCCGCTTTGGCCGGTGCACGGGGTTGATGTGGGTGCCGGCCATGGTTTCGGACAGGCCGTACCCTTCGAGATAGTCGAGACCGGTCAGGGCGTGCAGGCGATCTGCCACCGCTGCGGGCATGGCCGCGCCACCGCCGCCGATACCGCGCAGGCTGGACAGGTCATAGTGTTCGATATCGGGCGTGTTCAGCAGGTCGATTGCCATCGTCGCGATGTTGCGCCACCGGGTGACACGGTGGCGTTCGATCAGCTTGCAGGCGGTTTCGCGGTCCCAGCGGGTCAGGATCAGCATTTCCTGA
The DNA here is from genome assembly GCF_003575965.1 of Pseudooceanicola sediminis. GTDB lineage: Bacteria > Pseudomonadota > Alphaproteobacteria > Rhodobacterales > Rhodobacteraceae > Pseudooceanicola > Pseudooceanicola sediminis. Next base: position 24,937 of record NZ_QWJJ01000016.1, read on the forward strand.
CCCAGCAGGATCGGGATCGACATGGAGCTTTGCATCCCCGTGACGTGAAACAGCGGCAGCGACACAAGGTGCACCGCGTCCGGTTCCGCCGAGGGGTTCCAGACCGCGCCGCCATGGATCGTGGCCTGAACGCTGGCGTGGGTGTGCACGCAGCCCTTGGGATTGCCGGTGGTGCCGGAACTGTAGGGGATGACGGCCAGATCTTCGGCCCCTGCGGTGATCGGGCCGGGGGTGTGCCCTTCGGCGATGGCGGCACGAAATGGCGTGACGCCGGGACCGTCGCACAGCACATCGGACTGACCCCGAAGCGTCTCGAACAGGGGGATGTCGCAGGTGGGGTCGGTCATGTCGGCATAGGCGGCCGCGACGATATGATCGAGCAGGCCATCGCTTACCAGCGGGGCAAGGTGGTCGACCAGCTCGGTACCGCACAGCGCGATACGCGCGCCGGTGTCGCGGGCCAGGTGTTCCAGTTCGGCGCGGCGGTTCATCGGGTTGACCGGCACGACGGCAGCATCGGCGCGCAGGATCGCGTAATAGGCAATCATGCACTGCGGGGCATTCTGCATGTACAGCAGCACCCGGTCGCCACGCACCACGCCGCGCGCCTGTAGCCAGCCAGCAAGCCGTTCAACCTGCGCCAGCATTTCCGCATAGGTCAGGGTGACCCCGTGAAACCGGATGGCGACCTGATCGGGCACGCGCGTTGCGCTGTCGATCAGGTTCCGCGCCACGGAATAGGTCGGCAGGGTCATGTCGGTGGGCAGGCCGGGTGGCCAGTGTTTCATGTGCAGCAGGTGGTTGGGTGTATCGGGCATCAGACCTTCATCCCCGGCAGGTTCAGCGACGCGGTATTGCCGCCATCCACCGGCAGGGCCTGCCCGGTGATATAGCTGGCATCCTCGGAGGCGAGAAAGGCGATGGCGGCGGCGATTTCCTCGGGCCGTCCATAGCGGCGCAATTCGCAGCGCGAGCCCAGTTTCGCCTCTTTCCCGGCGTCGCGGGCGTAATCGAAAACGAACCTGGTCATGCCGGTTTCGATCAGGCCCGGGCAGACGGCGTTGACCCGCACGCCCTGCCCGCCAAGGTCGCAGGCCGCCGTCATGGTCAGGTTGATCACCCCGGCCTTGGAGGCGGAATAGGCATTGCCCCCGGCCCCGGACCGGATGCCCGCGACCGAGGCGGTGTTGACGATGGCGCCACTGCCCTGGCCCACCATGACGCGGGCGGTGTGCTTGAGCATCATCGCAAGGCCGATCAGGTTGACCCCCAGCACCTTGTGCCACATCTCGATTGAGTTGCTGGTAATCGGCTCCTTGTCGCAGATCACCCCAGCGTTGTTGGCAAGGGCGTCGATACGGCCATACCGGGCGACCACGGCGGCGACGGCGGCCTCGACCTGCGCCTCGTCCGCGATATTGCAGGGGTGGGTCATGTGGTCACCGCCGGGGGCGGCGGCGGTCAGGGCATCCTGGTCGAGGTCGATCAGGCAGACCCGCGCACCTTCGGAGGCAAGGCGATGCGCCGTGGCGCGGCCAATGCCGCTGGCGGCGCCGGTGACAATCGCGACCTTTCCATCATAGCGTTTCATGCGGTCTCCTTGCTCCAATAGGGGGCGCGCAGATCCCGTTTCAGGATCTTGCCGATCTCGCTGCGCGGCAGATCGGCGCGAAATTCGACGGCACTGATGCGCTGCAACTTGCCAAGGCGGGCATTGGCCCATTGCCGCAGGTCTTCGGCATCTGTCGGCGTCTCGGCCACCACCAGCGCCAGCGGCGTCTCGCCCCAGTCGGCGCTGGGCACGGCGATCACGGCAACGTCGGCCACGGCGGGATGCGCGCGCAGCACGGCCTCAAGATCGGCGGCATAGACGTTGAAGCCGCCGGTGATGATCATGTCCTTCTTGCGATCCAGCAGGTGCAGAAAGCCGTCCGCGTCAAGCCGCCCCATGTCGCCGGTGCGGATGAAATCATTGCCCTGTGAATCGCGCCACGTCGCCTCGGCGGTCTTGTCGGGGGCATTGAGGTAGCCCGGCATCATCGAGCCGGATCGCCCGGCGATTTCGCCGTAACTGCCGGGGGGCAGTTCCTGGCCATCCTCGCCGATGATCCTGACCTCGGATCCTTCGGCGATGCTGCCGGCGGTGTCCCATTTCGTCGGGTGCGCTTCACAGTTCAGAACGGTCGACACGCCGCCCTCGGTCATGCCGTAAAACTCCACCAGGTTGCCGGGCCAGCGCGCCATGATCCGTGCAATCAGCGGGCCGGGCAGGGGGGCCGAGGTCGAGAACTTGCAGACATAGCTGCCGAGGTCGTAATCGTCGAACGTCGGTTCGGCCATCAGGCGCATGTACTGCACGGGCACCAGCATGGCGTGGGTGGCGCGGTGGCGCTGTGACAGGTCCAGAAAGCCGATGGTGTTGAATTTCGACATGCTGACGATGCAGCCACCGCCCACCAGCCCCGACAGCACCGCGACCAGCGTGGTGTTGGAATAGAGCGGCGTCGACATGATCTGCACCGCGTCCGCATCCAGCCCCAGGTCGCAAAAGCGGCCGAACTGGCGGGACCGAAAGCGGTGTTCGTGCACGATGCCCTTGGGCGTGCCGGTGGTGCCCGACGAATAGATGATGTCAAAGAAATCATCGGCCGTGACGGTGACGGGCGCGGCCTCAGGCCCTGCGGCAAAGGCCTCCAGCTCCTCCAGCGCGATGACCTCGGCGCCCAGCGTATCGGCAACGGCGCGGTGCGTGGCGCTGGCAAACAGCAGCCCGGCGCCGCAATCGCTGCGCATCCTGGTCAGGGCTTCGGGGCTGGCGGACCAGGGCAGGGGCACCATGCAGGCCCCGGCACTCAGCACCCCGGCATACAGCGCCAGATGGGCCGCGCTGTTTTCCGACAGGGACATGACGCGCGCACCGGGGCCGATGCCACGTTCGGCCAGCCGCCCGGCGACGCGGGCGACCAGCGCGGCGAACTGCGCCCAGGTCAGGCTGACCTGTTCGTCGATGACGGCGATCTTGTCGGGGTGGCGGGCGGCGGCCTCCCGGATCATCTGGCCGAAATCGTTGAATTCCTCATCAGCCACCTGCGGCGCGCGCAGGCGAAGCTCCTCTCCCAGCATGTCGGGACCCTCCTCCCAAAGGGGTGTCATTGCGGAATAGCCTGCCACGAAGCGGAACAGGTCGTCAATATTCCGCTGATCGGAAAAGTTTTCCACACTATTGACCGGCTGCCCCATGCCGGGCATCAAGTGGGGCAGGTGAGGAGGAGGAGAACCGATGTACGACCATTTCCCGATATCGGACCGGGCGCGCGACCTGCGCTCGAAACTGATCGCTTTCATGGAGGAGCATATCTTTCCGAACGAGGCGGTCTTCGCCGAGCAGCACGCTGCGGGTGATCGCTGGACCCACCCGCCGATCATGGAGGAGCTGAAGGTCAAGGCGCGCGAGGCCGGCCTGTGGAACATGTTCCTGCCGCACTCGAAAGAGGGCTACGAGGGGATGGGCCTGACCAACGTGGAATACGCCACGCTCTGCGAACAGATGGGCAAGTCGCCGATCGGATCCGAACCCTTCAACTGCTCCGCCCCCGACACCGGCAACATGGAAACGCTGTTCCTGTATGGTGACGCCGACCAGCGCGCCAAGTGGCTGCGCCCGCTGATGGACGGCGAGATCCGGTCGTGCTTTTCCATGACCGAACCCGCGGTGGCCTCCTCGGATGCGACCAATATCGAGACGGAAATTCGCCGCGATGGCGACGACTACGTCATCAATGGCGTGAAATGGTGGTCCTCGGGCGCCATGGACAAGGCGTGCAAGATCGCCATCGTCATGGGCAAGACGGACAAGACGGCGGAAAAGCACCGCCAGCAGAGCATGATCCTGGTGCCGCTCGACACGCCGGGGGTCAAGATCGTACGCCCGCTGCACGTGATCGGCTATGACCATGCGCCGCACGGTCATGCCGAAATCCACTATGACAACGTGCGCGTTCCGGCCTCCAACATCCTGCTCGGCGAAGGCCGCGGGTTCGAAATCGCCCAAGGTCGCCTGGGGCCGGGTCGCATCCACCACTGCATGAGGTCGATCGGCCAGGCGGAACGCGCACTGCAATCGATGTGCGAGCGCGGGCTGCAACGCACCGCCTTCGGCACAGCCATCGCCGACATGGGTGTCAGCAAGCACTGGATCGCGGAGAGCCGCTGCGAGATCGAGCAGGCCCGTCTGCTGACAATGCACGCCGCCTACATGATGGACACCGTCGGAAACAAGGCTGCCCGGAAGGAGATCGCGATGATCAAGGTCGTCGGTGCCAACATGGTCCAGCGGGTGGTTGATCGCGCGATCCAGTTTCACGGGGCGCAGGGCGTCAGCCAGGACACCTTCCTTGGCGCGGCCTTTGCCAATGCGCGCACGATGCGGCTCGTCGACGGCCCGGACGAGGTGCACCGCGAAACCATCGCCAAGCTGGAATTGAAGCAATACCGCAACTGATGCGTCGCATGGGGGCGCTGCCCCCGGCGGCTTTCGCCGCCTCCCCCGGGGTATTTTCAGCCAGATGATAAAGAGCCTTGCTTTGACCGAGGCAAGTGGGCCTCCCTGTCATCTGGCCAGAAATACCCCAGGGGGAGTCTCCCGAAGGGAGGCGGGGGCAGCGCCCCCCACACCTCTCAACAGGTGTTATCGCTCACAGTTGCGCGCGAGTGCCGAAAGGCATTTTGCTGCGGCGCGGTCTGTGGAATAACTCTGAGCAAACCTCAGGAGTTTTTCATGCCAGCTATTGATCCCGCCCTTGTTCCCGAAGACCTGTTTCCTGTCATTGATGCGCTTTGTGCCACGGGCGCGCAGCTTTCCGGCGTGATCGCGCGCGGTCCGTTGGGGCAATCGCTCGGTGCCGGTGTCGGGGAAAATTCCGACGGCGATCAGCAAAAGGCGCTGGATGTCATGGCGGATGAGTTGTTCGAGGCCGCGCTGAAGCCGGCGGGGGTTCGTCACTATGCCTCCGAGGAGCAGGAAGTCGTGCTGACACTGGATCCGGAGGGGGCTTATGCGCTGGCGATAGATCCGCTGGATGGGTCGTCGAATATCGACGTCAATGTCACCATCGGAACGATCTTTTCGATCTTCCAGGCCGCGGAGGACGCAACGGCGAGTTTCCTGCGCCCGGCCTCGGAGCAGATCGCCGCGGGCTATATCGCGTATGGGCCGCAGACCCTGCTGGCCGTGACCTTTGGGGCCGGGACGTTGCTGTATGTCCTGGACCCCGAAACCGGGCGCTTTTCCCTGGCCAGCGAGGCGATGTCCCTGCCTGAGGCGGCAAGGGAGTATTCGATCAATGCCTCGAACCGGCGGCACTGGACCGCGCCCGTCCTGGCCTATGTCGAGGAATGCGAAGGCGGCACCCAGGGCAGCAAGGGCAAGGACATGAATTTTCGCTGGGTCGGGTCGCTGGTGGCGGAAACGCATCGTATCCTGACACGGGGCGGGACGTTCCTGTACCCCTCGGATGCACGCAAGGGCTATGAAAAAGGCCGGTTGCGCATGGTTTACGAGGTCGCGCCGATGGCGTTCCTGGTCGAGCAGGCGGGCGGGCAGGCGACGGATGGCAAGACGCCGATCCTGTCGTTGCAGGCCGGTGCGCTGCATGAGCGGTGCCCACTGGTGTTCGGATCCTCCGAGGAAGTGGCGCGGATCGCAGCCCTGCACGACTAAGCCCTGAACGGTGAGGTCACGGCGGAGCGGGCGGCGGAACTGCGTGCTTTTCCCGCCCGTCCGCAGCGTCTATATCGTCGGGCAATCAGTCTGGTTCGGAGTACCCACATGTCCTTTTCGCGTGCGTTGAAAATCGCGCCGTCGATCCTGTCGGCGGATTTCGCCAATTTCGGTGCCGAGATCGAGGCGGTCGAGGCGCAGGGCGCCGACTGGATCCACGTCGACGTGATGGACGGGCACTTTGTTCCCAACCTGACCTTTGGCCCGCCCCTGTGCGCCGGTATTCGCAAGCACATCGGCACGGTGATGGACGTGCATCTGATGATCTCGCCCGTGGATGCGTATATCGAGGCCTATGCGGCTGCGGGTGCCGACATCCTGACCGCCCATGTCGAAGCGGGTCCGCACAGCCATCGCACCTTGCAGGCGATTCGCGGCGCCGGATGCAAGGCGGGCGTGGCATTGAACCCGGGTACGCCGGTGGAAGCAGTGGATTACCTGCTGGATATGGTCGACCTGGTCTGCGTCATGACGGTGAACCCCGGTTTCGGGGGGCAGAAATTCATTCACAGCCAGATCGACAAGGTAAGGCGCCTGCGGGCGATGATCGGTGACCGCCCCATTCATATCGAGATCGACGGCGGAGTGACCCCGGAAACCGCACCGCTGGTGCGCGCGGCAGGGGCCGATGTGCTGGTGGCGGGATCTGCCGTGTTCAAGGGCGGCAGCGTGGCCAACCCCGGCCCCTACGGCGACAATATCCGCGCCATCCGCACCGCCTGCGACACGGCTGTTTGAACGCGGCTGTTTGAACACGGTTGTTCAAGCCAAGGCGGTTCAACGCATGACCGTGACATGACCGTGACATGACCGTGCAGGGGCGTTTGCGCGCGGGGCGACCCGCGCGGAGTCCTACATGCGGGCGAGTGCGCCGTTCTCGTCAGGCCCGTTGTAATCGGGGTCCTGCAACGGGAAGTCCAGCGTGATCCGGGTGCCCGAGGGGCCGGATTCCAGCGAGAATGTTCCGCCTAGCTGACGGGCCGAGGCCTCGATCACCTGCATGCCCAGGCCCTGCTGGGCCGTCACGCCGCCGGGAAGGCCGACGCCATTGTCCGACAGTTCCAGTTCGCAGCGGCCATCGACCTCGGTCTGCACATGGCAGCGCACGACGCCGTCACGGCCATCCGGAAAGGCGTGCTTGAAGGCATTGGCGGCGAATTCGTTCAGGATCACGCCAAGGGCCGCCGCCACGTCGGCATCGACATCGACCAGCGGCCAGCTTGATTCGATCCGCACATTGGGCGGAGCCGAGCCGCCGATCAGGCGGCAGACGCTGGTGCCGAAGTGGTTCAGATTGATGGTTTCGCTCTGCTCGGCGCGATACAGCTGTTCGTGCAGCGAGGCGACCGTTTCGATCCGGCGCCGCACGTGTTCCAGCGCCGCGCGGGCCTCTTCGCCCTTGACGTCGCGGGCCTGCATCCGGGTGAGTGCCGAGACGGATTGCAGCGAATTCTTGACCCGGTGATCGACCTCGCGGCGCATCAGTTCGGCCTGGCGCAGGGACCGCCGCAATTCCATCTGCGAAATGACCTGACGCGCCAGCACCTTCAGCGCGTCGCGCTGCAACGGTGTCAGCTTGTTGGGCTGGGTGTCCAGCACGCAGAGCGACCCGATCGGATAGCCGTCATCGGACGTCAGCACCGCACCGGCGTAATAGCGCAGGTTCATGTCGCCCACGACCAGCGGGTTATCCCTGGTGCGCGGGTCGGCCGTGGTATCCGTGACCTCCAGAAAACCATCCTCGGCCAGGATCGCATGGGCGCAGATGGATTCCTCCAGCGTGGTCTGGCTCTCCTCGAGGCCGGTCTTCGCCTTGAACCACTGTCGGTCTTCGTCGACCAGGCTGATCAGCGAGATCGGCATGCCGCACAGCGCCGAGGCCAGCTTGACCACATCGTCAAACGGTTCCTCGGGGTCGGTGTCGAGCACTTCGAAGGAATTCAGTTCGGCCAATCGTCTGGCCTGGTCGTGGTGCAGCGGCGCTTGCATGATCGGTCTTTCGAGAAGGAAATTGCGGCGCACGATCGCCGAAACCGACCTGTGACCCAATGACGGGATATACCCATGCAACCCTGCCTTTGCAAATCAGAATGAACGGAGGAAGACAACTTCGCTGTTCTTGGTGAATTTTAGGCAATTTCTTTTTAACTCAGTAAGTTAACTTACCATTCGGTCAAAGACCTGGACCGGCGAGTCTGCGGATCAGCTCTGCCGCGTTGCGCACCGCGTGCTTGCGCAGCAATCGGGCGCGCACGTCCTCGATACTGCGCGGCGAAAGGCCGAGGCCGCGGGCGATTTCCTTGCTGGTCAGGCCGCGGGCCAGTCCCGCGACGACATCGCGTTCGCGCGGGGTCAGGCGGCTGGTTTCGGCGCGCGCCAGGGGGGCATAGCTCATCACCACGCGGTCCAGCGGGGCCTCGGGCGTCAGCGTGCGGGCGCGGAACCGCACCCAGAAGGTGCCACCCCCGGCGCGGTGCATCATCCGCTCGTCGCTGTAGACGCCGTGATCGTGCAGCGCGGTCATGCCGACATCGCGCACCGTGTCGAATTCTTGGTCGCTGGCATACAGAACGCGGAAAGATTGCCCGATCAGCGCGGTGCGTTCGCGCCCCATCATCGCCGCAAACGGCATGTTGCAGGCCCGGATAACCCGTTGTTCCGAAAGGACAAGACCCACCGGGGCCTGATCCCAGGCGATCTGTTCCATGCTGTCCATGCGTCCCCCATACCGTAATCATACGGTATTGGCACCGTAGTGCGGACGCGCGCAGCATGAAAGCATGAATGACCGCACCCCCCTTCACGTTTCGCTGCACGCAGCGATTGCCGACCGGCGCGACGACCTGATCGCGCTGACACAGGAGTTGATCCGTATCCCGACGCTGAACCCGCCGGGCGACAACTACCTCGAAATCTGCGAATACCTCGACCGGCGGCTTTCGGCCTCGGGGTTCGACACGCAGCTGATCCGGGCCTTTGGTGCGCCGGGTGACAGCGACAAGTACCCGCGCTGGAACATCGTCGCCCGGCGCGATGGCACGCGCAGCGGCGAATGCGTCCACTTCAACAGCCATATCGACGTGGTCGACGTCGGCAAGGGCTGGACGACGGACCCCTTCGGCGGCGAACTGAAGGATGGCAAGATCTATGGCCGGGGGGCCTGCGACATGAAGGGCGGCCTGGCCGCCAGCATCATCGCCGCCGAGGCGTTCCTTGCCGTCGTCCCCGACTGGGCCGGTGCGATCGAGATTTCCGGTACGGCGGACGAGGAATCGGGCGGCTTTGGCGGGGTCGCGTACCTGGCCGAAAAGGGCCATTTCGCCAACGTCCACCACGTCATCATTCCCGAACCGCTGAACGTCGATCGCATCTGCCTCGGCCATCGCGGCGTCTGGTGGGCCGAGATCGAGACCCATGGCGAAATCGCCCATGGCTCCATGCCGTTCCTCGGCGATTGCGCCGTGCGCCACATGGGCGCCGTCCTGCACGAGATGGAAGAGACGCTGTTCCCGGCGCTGGCGAACAAGCACACCGCGATGCCGGTGGTGCCCGAAGGCGCAAAGCAATCGACCTTGAACATCAACTCTCTGCATGGCGGGCAGGCCGAAATTTCGCGCGACGAAACCGGCCTGCCCAGCCCCTGCGTCCCCGACAGCGCCCGCATGGTGCTGGACCGCCGCTTTTTGATCGAGGAAAGCATCGAAGAGGTGATGGGCGAAATTCAGGGCGTGCTCGACCGCGTCTCGGCCCGCCGCCCGACCTTCAGCTACGACATGCGAGAGATGATGCGCGTGCTGCCCAGCATGACCGACAAGGACTCGCCCGTGGTGCAGACCGTGTCGCGCGCGATCAACGATACCCTGGGGCGCGCTCCGCAATACGTGGTGTCACCCGGCACCTATGACCAGAAACACATCGACCGGATCGGCAAGCTCAAGAACTGCATCGCCTATGGGCCGGGCATTCTGGATCTGGCGCACAAGCCCGACGAATATGTCGGGGTCGAGGACATGCTGCAATCGGCCGAAGTCATGGCCCTGTCGCTGGCAGAGCTGCTGGTGGATCGCTGAGCCCGCTCTTGCACCGCCTGCAATAACGGGGCCAACTGGCCGCAGATGCTGCGCGTGCGAAGTCTGGACGCGCGCGCCGTTTCCACCGATGATGACCCCGGCTTTGCGGGGGGCCTGGCCAAGGGTCCGCGCACCGGCAACAGCTCCAACGTGGGCAAGAACAGGGAGAACGACATGATTGCCAAGATTTCGGCAGCCGGGCTGGCCTCGGTGCTGGCACTGACACTGGGTGCGGGCGGCGCGCAGGCGCAAAAGATGGACCTGACGCTGGGCCTGCAACTCGAGCCGCCAAACCTCGATCCGACCTCTTCGGCGGCGGGGGCGATCGACCAGGTGGTCTATTCCAACATCTTCGAGGGGCTGACCCGTTTTGGCCCCGATGGCTCCGTCAATCCAGGCCTCGCGAAAAGCTGGGATATCTCGGACGACGGGCTGACCTATACCTTTCACCTGGTCGAGGGCGCCAAGTTCCACGATGGCACCGACTTCGAGGCGACGGACGTCAAGTTCTCGCTTGACCGGGCGCGCGCCGATGACAGCACCAATGCCCAGAAGGCCCTGTTCGCGGGCATCGCCTCGGTCGATGTCGTCGATCCCGCGACCGTCACTGTCACGCTGACCAGCCCGGATGGCTCCTTTCCGTTCAAGATGGCCTGGGGCGACGCCGTGATCGTGGCCCCCGAAAGCATCGATACCATCGCCAATGATCCGATCGGCACCGGCGCGTTCAAGTTCTCGAAGTGGGTGCAGGGCGATTCCGTGACGATGGTGAAGAACCCCGACTACTGGGGCACGCCGGCACAGCTCGACAGCGCGACGATCAAGTTCATCTCGGATCCGACAGCGGCCTTCGCTGCCGTGATGGCCGGCGATGTCGACGCCTTCGGCGCCTTCCCCGCCCCGGAAAACCTGCCCCAGTTCGAGGCCGACCCGCGCTTCCAGGTGCTGATCGGCTCGACCGAAGGCGAGACGATCCTGGCGATGAACAACGGCCGCCCGCCCTTCGACAACAAGCTGGTGCGCGAAGCCGTGGCCCACGCCATCAACCGCCCCGAAATCATCGACGGCGCGATGTTCGGCTACGGCACGCCGATCGGCACCTTCTTTGCACCGCACAACCCGGACTACGTCGATCTGACCAACCTGTCTGACTACGACCCGGAAAAATCGAAGGCGCTGCTGGAAGAGGCCGGCGTCGCCCTGCCGCTCAAGGTCAAGATGACCCTTCCGCCCCCCTCCTACGCCCGGCGCGGCGGTGAAATCGTCGCGGCCGAACTGCGTGCGGTGGGGATCGAACCCGAGATCGAGAATGTCGAATGGTCACAATGGCTCGAGACGACGTTCAAGGGCGCGCACGACTATGACCTGACGATCATCTCGCATACCGAACCGATGGATATCGGGATCTACGCCAACCCGGAATACTATTTCCAGTACGACAATCCGGAGTTTCAGAATCTGATGTCCGACCTGACCCGTGTCACGGACGAGGCGGAACGCTCGGATATGCTGAAACAGGCACAGACGATTCTGGCAGAAGACTACGTCAGCGGCTTCCTGTTCCAGCTGCCGATGCAGACGGTCGCCAATGCCAAGATCGAGGGACTCTGGGTCAACGCTCCGACGCAAGCCGCCGATCTGACTGCAGTCCACTGGGTCGACTGACATTTCGGGCTGCCGGGGTGACTTGCTCCGGCAGCTCGCCGCCCGCGGTTCCGTGCCTGTCGCGCGGGCAGATGCCTCCGGCGGGGGTATTTTGGGCCAGATGACAAAGAGCGCCTCCAAGGGGTTTCCCTGTCGGAAATATCCCGGGGGAGTCGCGCGGCACGCGCGGCGGGGGCAGCGCCCCCACCGCAGATGACAGATGGCATTGAGATCGACATGACACCGACTCGGGAAGATATTCCATGCTTCGCTACACATTGACGCGACTGACCTCGCTGATCCTCAGCCTGGTTGCGGCGTCTGTCGTGATCTTTGCCGCGATCGAGGTTCTGCCGGGTGATCCTGCGTCGGTCATGCTGGGGGTCAATGCGCAGGAAGACACCTTGGCGGCATTGCGCACCGAGCTTGGGTTGGACCAGGCACCGGCGGAGCGCTACGTCACGTGGGTGTCGGGCATGGTGCACGGGGATTTCGGCGTATCCTATACCTATCGCACGCCGGTGGCGCAGATGATCGTCGATCGTTTGCAGGTCTCGTTGCCGCTGGCGCTCTATGCGCTGGCGCTGACGGTACTGATTGCCTTTCCGGTCGGGATCTGGGCGGCGTCACGGCGCGGATCCGTTGCCGATGTTTCCGTCATGGGGCTGACACAGCTGGGGGTGGCCGTTCCCAACTTCTGGTTCGCCATGCTGATGGTGCTGGTCTTTGCCATCAATCTGCAATGGTTCTCTGCCGGGGGCTTTGCCGGCTGGAGCGAGGGGCCCTTGCTGGCGATCAAGTCGCTGACCCTGCCGGCCATCGCCCTGGCGTTGCCGCAGGCGTCGATCCTGGCGCGGGTCATGCGCTCGGCCCTGCTGGATACCCTGTCCGAGGATTTCATCCGCACCGCGCGGGCCAAGGGGCTGACACGCCGTCAGGCCTTGTGGCGGCATGCGTTGCGAAATGCGATGATCCCTGTCCTGACCATCATCGGCATGCAGTTTTCCTTTCTGCTGGCCGGCGGGATCATCATCGAGAACGTCTTTTATCTGCCCGGCCTGGGCAGGCTGATCTTTCAGGCAATTTCCGCGCGCGATCTGATCGTGGTGGAAAGCGTCGTCATGCTGCTGGTCTTTGCCGTCGTCATGGTCAATTTCCTGGTCGAGCTCGCCTATGCCTTCGTTGACCCCCGGCTGAGGGTGCGCAGATGAGCGAGCCGTCCCTGTCCCCCGCGCAGACGCCATCGACGCTGCGGATCGTCCTGCGGTCGCGCAGCCTGATCCTCGGGCTGGTGCTGACGCTGACCTTTGTCGCCGCTGCGCTGATCAGTTTTGTCTGGGTGCCCTACGACATCGCGACCCTGGACATCGCCAACAAGATCAAGGGGCCGAGCGGCGCGCACTGGCTGGGGACCGATCATTATGGCCGCGATATCGCCTCGATGATCATGCAGGGCGCGCGCACCTCGATTGCCGTGGCCGTGCTGGCGGTCGGCATCGGGATGCTGATCGGGGTGCCGCTGGGCCTGTGGGCCGCCGCGCGGCGGGGCAGCCTGCTGGACGAGGTCATCATGCGCACCAACGACCTGGTCTTTGCCTTTCCGTCGCTGCTGATCGCCGTCATGATCACCTCGGCCTTTGGCCCGTCTGCCACCAACGCTATCATTGCCATCGGCATCTTCAACATTCCCGTCTTTGCCCGGCTGACCCGCTCAAGCGCGCTGAGCCTGTGGCAGCGCGACTATATCCTGGCCGCCCGGGTTGCCGGCAAGGGCGCGGCGCGCATCAGCTGGGAACATATCCTGCCCAATATCACCAACATGATGATCGTGCAGGGCACCATCCAGTTTTCGCTGGGCATCCTGGCCGAGGCGGGCCTCAGCTATGTCGGGCTTGGCGCACAGCCGCCGACGCCAAGCTGGGGGCGCATGCTGGCGGACAGTCAGACGTTCATTTCGTTTGCTCCGCACATGGCGCTGTTTCCCGGTCTTGCCATCCTGCTGACCGTGCTGGGGCTGAACCTGATGGGCGACGGCTTGCGCGACCTCTTTGATCCCAAGCTGCGCAGGGGCCGTACATGAGCCTTTTGACAATCGAGAACCTGTCGCTGTCGATCCACGGCACGCCGATCCTGCATGACGTGTCGCTGTCCGTCGCACCGGGGCAGATCCTCGGCGTGATCGGGGAAAGCGGCTCGGGCAAGTCGATGACCGCCTTTGCCACCATGCAACTGCTGCCCGCGGGGGCGGCCTGCACCGGGCGCATTTCCCTGTCCGGGCAGGACGTGCTGGACCTGTCCGAGGCGCAGATGTGTGCGCTGCGCGGCAATGCCGTCGGCATGGTGTTCCAGGAGCCGATGACGGCGCTGAACCCGCTGAAGACCATTGGCGATCAGGTTGCCGAAACCATCCTGGTGCATGAACGGATCAGCCGGCGCGAGGCGATGGACCGCGCCCGCGACGCCCTGGCCCGCGCCGAGCTGCCCGAGGACCGCTTTCCGCTGACGCGCTATCCGCATGAGTTGTCGGGCGGTCAGCGGCAGCGGGTTGTCATCGCCATGGCCATCGCCCTGCGCCCGGCGCTGCTGATCGCGGATGAACCGACGACGGCGCTGGATGTGACCACGCAGGCGCAGATCCTGAAACTGCTGACGCGGCTGGTGCGCGAGGATGGCATGGGCCTGCTGATCATCAGTCACGACCTTGCCGTGGTGGCCGACATGGCGGACGAGATCGCGATCATGCAACGCGGCCGCGTGGTCGAACATGGCCCTGCCAGGACCCTGTTCCAGACCATGCAGCACCCCTATTCGCGCGCGCTGCTGGCGGCCTCGACCCATGCGCCGGACCGTGACCCGGTGATCAACGACGACGCGCTGCTGGTCGTGCAGGACGTGGTGCGCAGCTATACCCTGCCGCGCAAGGCGCTGTTCGGGCCGCCGCGCGTGATCCATGCGGTGCGCGGCGTGTCGTTTCAGATCAAGCGCGGCGAAAGCCTGGGGCTGGTGGGCGAATCCGGCTGCGGCAAATCCACCCTGACCCGCGCCATCCTGGGGCTGGAACAGGTGCAATCGGGCGAAATCACCCTTGGCGGTCAGCCGGTCTTCACCGGCCACCGGCCCAACCCGCAGGTGCGCCGCCGCCTTCAGGTGGTGTTTCAGGACCCCTACGGCAGCTTCAACCCCCGCCACCGGGTCGGGCGCCTTGTCACCGAACCGTTCCACCTGTCGGAAAACCCGCCGCAGGGCGCCGCACGCGCCGCCGCCATTGCCGAGGCGCTGGAGGCGGTCGGCCTGACGGCTGCGGATCAGCACAAGTACATCCACGAATTCAGCGGCGGCCAGCGCCAGCGCATCGCCATTGCCCGTGCCCTGATCACCAAACCCGACCTGATCATCCTGGACGAGGCCGTCAGCGCGCTCGACGTGCAGGTGCGCGCCCAGATCCTCGATCTGCTGGCAGATCTTTCGGATCGCTTCGGGCTGACGTATCTGTTCATCAGCCACGACCTGTCGGTCGTCCGCTCGATCACCGACCGCGTGCTGGTGATGCAGCTGGGCGAGATCGTCGAACAGGGGGCGACCGAACAGGTGCTCGACAACCCGCAGCATCCCTATACACAACAGCTGGTCGCGGCCGCGCCGCGCCTGCCCGAAGACGTCTGAGAGAAGGAGAGGCCCCCACGCCGGGGCCCGGAGGAATATCATGACTGCCATTCCCGAACTTTGGTTCGACCCGTCCCGTTGCCTGATTGCGGGCGAATGGGTGCCTGCCACCGCCGGTACGCTGCCCCTGCACGACCCCTCCACGGGCGAGGAGATTGGCGCCATCGCCCGTGGCGGCAAAGCCGAGATCGACGCCGCCGTGACCGCCGCGACCGACGCCTTTGATGGCATCTGGCATCGCACGCCCGCCGTCGAACGCGGCCGCATCCTGACCCGCCTCGGCCAGCTGGTGCTGGACCGGATCGATGCGCTTGCGATTCTCGAGGCGCGCGATGTCGGCAAGCCGATGAAACAGGCGCGGGCCGATGTCGTGGCGCTGGCGCGCTATATGGAATTCTACGGCGGCGCCGCGGACAAGCTGCTGGGCCAGACCATTCCGTTCATGGATGGCTACACCGTCTATACCCTGCGCGAACCGCATGGCGTGACCGGCCATATCGTGCCGTGGAACTATCCGATGCAGATCATCGGGCGCTCTGTCGGGGCGGCCCTGGCGGCGGGCAACACCTGCGTGCTGAAACCGGCCGAGGATGCCTGCCTGACGGCGCTGGCCTTTGCCGACCTGGCGAAACAGGCCGGTCTGCCCGATGGTGTGCTGAACGTCGTGACGGGCCTGGGGGCCGAGGCCGGGGCCGCACTGACCGCCCATCCCGGTCTGCACCACATCTCCTTCACCGGCTCGGTGGCCACGGGCGCCGCGGTTCAGATCGCCGCCGGGGCGAATGTCATTCCCGTCACGCTGGAACTGGGCGGCAAGAGCCCTCAGATCGTGTTCGACGATGCAGACCTCGATGCCGCGCTGCCGTTCCTCGTCAACGCGGGCATTCAGAACGCCGGTCAGACCTGCTCTGCCTCCTCGCGCATCCTGGTCCAGCGCGCCCGCTACGACGAAGTGGTTGAAAAGATGGCCGCCCGCTATGGCGCGCTGCGGGTCGGCGCTGCGGTCGATGACCTCGACGTCGGGCCGCTGATCTCGGCCAGGCAAAAGGGGCTGGTGTCGGGCTTCATCGACCAGGGGCACGATCTGCAGCTGGCCGGGCAGGCGACCCTGGGCGATCTGCCCTCGGGGGGCTATTACGTGCCGCCGACCCTGTTCGCCGGGGTTTCGCCGGATCACACGCTGGCCCAGACCGAGGTGTTCGGCCCGGTGCAGGTCGTCATCCCCTTCGATGACGAAGCCGAGGCCATCGCCATCGCCAACGGCACCGAATACGGCCTTGTCGCCAGTGTCTGGTCCGACAGCGGCGCGCGCCAGATGCGTCTGGCAAAGGCGATCCGGGCCGGTCAGGTGTTCCTGAACAACTACGGTGCCGCAGGGGGCGTCGAACTGCCCTTTGGCGGTGTCGGCAAATCCGGCCATGGCCGCGAAAAGGGGTTCGAGGCCCTCTACGGCTTCACCACGCTCAAGACCGTCGCGGCCTTTCACGGCTGACACGCTGATATTATCGGAGGAAACTACATGAGACTTCAGGGCAAGACCGCCATCGTCACCGGCGCGGCACAGGGATTTGGCGAAGGCATCGCACGCCGCTTTGCCGAGGAAGGCGCACGCGTCATGGTCGCGGACCTCAAGGGCGAACTGGCCCATGACGTCGCCAGCCAGATCGGCGGCCTCGGGCATGGCATCGACATCACCGACCCCGACAGCCTGCTGACCATGTTCGACCGCGCCGAGGCCGAGCTTGGCCCCGTCGACATCCTGGTCAACAACGCCGGCGTCACCCACCTGCCGAAACCGATGGAGGATGTCTCCGAAGAGGATTTCGACCTGATCTATGCCGTCAACGTCAAGGCGATCTACCGCGCCGCGAAAATCCTGGTGCCGCGCATGAAGCAGCAGGGCAGCGGCGCGATCCTCAACATCTCGTCCACCGCCGGGATCAGCCCGCGCCCGAACCTGACGTGGTACAACGCGTCAAAGGGCTGGGTGAACACCGCGACACGCTCGATGGCGGTCGAACTCGCCCCCTTCGGCATCCGCGTGAACGCGGTGAACCCCGTCGCGGGCGAAACGCCCCTGCTGCAAAGCTTCATGGGCGAAGACACCCCCGAAGTGCGGGCCAAGTTCCTGTCCTCGATCCCGATGGGCCGGTTCACCACGCCCAAGGATATCGCGGATGCCGCGCTCTATCTCTGCTCGGACGAGGCCGGGATGGTCACCGGCATGTGCATGACCGTCGACGGCGGCCGCTGCATCTGATCGGCCCCTAGCGGTATCCGAACAGCATGAGAACGACGGGGATCGTCACCACCGCGGCCAGCGTCTGCGCGGTGACGATCCCCGCCATCAACGTGCCGTCGCCGTTCATCTGGCGCGTCAGGACATAGGCGGTCGGCGCTGTCGGGATCGCGCAAAAGATCACCAGCACCAGCGCCTCCACCCCGTTCAGGCCGAACAGCCCCCCGATGACCGCCCCCAGCACTGGCATGGCCAGCAGGCGCAGCGCGCTGTTGCCCGCCAGCGCCGTGACCTCGCGCCGCAGCGCCGCCGGTTGCAGGGCTGCCCCGACGCACAGCAGGCCTAACGGCAGGCTGCCCTGCGCCAGCAGTTTCACCAGCCGGTCGGACCCGAAGGGCAGGCCGATCCCCGACAGCGCAAGGGTCATCCCAGCGATACAGGCCAGGATCAGCGGATTGCGCAGGATCGTGCGGATCAGCAGGGTCGCTGATTGCCCCTCGCTCCGCTCGCTCAGCGCGATGATCGACAGCACGTTCACCAGCGGCACCAGCACCGCCAGCACCACCGCCGCGCGGCCCAGCCCCTCCGGTCCGGCCAGCGTCGCCGTCACCGCCAGCCCGAGGTAGGTGTTGAACCGCACCACCCCCTGCAACGCAGGCCCGAAGCGCGCCGCCGGAACCGGGCGCAGCCGCCGCAGCACGACCAGGCCCGCACTGGCCAGCAGGACGGTCGCCACCGCCGCACCGCCCAGCCGCAGGATCGCCGGATCGCGCAGCGGGGCCGCCACCAGGCTCGACACCAGCAGCGCCGGAAACAGGACGAAATAATTGAACCGTTCGGCCGCGGGCCAGAACGCCTCTGACGGGAACCTGCTCCGCGCCAGGATGAAGCCCAGGCAGATCATCGCGAAAAGCGGCCAAATGGTGAAAAACAGCAAAGGGATACCTCGCCCGGGGCGGATCGGAAACGTGCATCCCCGTGCTAGCCTGCCCGCCCGCGGACTTCCAGCGCGCTTGATGCCCAGGCGCCCCGATGCGCCACTCCCATGGCCGATCATAGGGGGCGCGTGGCCCCTGCGATCCATGACATCGGTTGATATGCGCCATCACCGCGCTACCCCTTCCAACCGAACCGCACATGGGGTATGCACCCCCGTCCCGATTGATAGGAGTCTTTCACTATGGGTTACAAAGTCGTCGTCGCAGGCGCCACGGGCAACGTGGGCCGCGAAATGCTGAACATTCTGGCCGAGCGTGAGTTCCCGATTGACGAGATCGCCGTGCTGGCATCCCGCAAGTCGCTGGGAACCGAGATCAGCTTTGGCGACAAGACCCTCAAGACCAAGGACCTCGACACCTTCGATTTCACCGGCTGGGACATCGCCCTGTTCGCCGTCGGCTCGACTGCGACCAAGGAATATGCGCCCAAGGCGGCGGCCGCCGGTTGCATCGTGATCGATAACTCCTCGCTCTACCGCTACGACCCCGACGTGCCGCTGGTGGTGCCGGAAGTGAACGCGGACGCGGTCCTCGGCTACGCGAAAAAGAACATCATCGCGAACCCCAACTGCTCGACCGCGCAGATGGTCGTGGCGCTGAAACCGCTGCATGACCGCGCCCGGATCAAGCGCGTTGTCGTGTCGACCTACCAGTCGGTTTCCGGCTCGGGCAAGGCGGGCATCGACACGCTCTGGGATGAAACCAAGTCGATCTACAACCCGACCGACAATTATTCGTCCGAAACCTACCCCAAGCAGATCGCCTTCAACGTCATTCCCCATATCGACGTCTTCATGGAAGACGGCTCGACCAAGGAAGAATGGAAGATGGTCGCGGAAACGAAAAAGATCATCGATCCCGCCATCAAGGTCACCGCGACCTGCGTGCGCGTGCCGGTGTTCGTCGGCCACTCCGAAGCGGTCAACATCGAATTCGAGGATTTCCTCGATGAAGACGAAGCCCGTGACATCCTGCGCGAAGCGCCCGGCTGCATGGTCATCGACAAGCGCGAGGATGGCGGCTACGTCACCCCTGTCGAATGCGTCGGCGACTATGCCACCTTCATCAGCCGCATCCGCCAGGACAGCACCATCGACAACGGCCTGAACATCTGGGTCGTGTCGGACAACCTGCGCAAGGGCGCGGCCCTGAACGCCGTTCAGATCGCCGAAGTCCTGGGCCAGAAAGTGCTGAAAAAAGGCTGATCCTCAGTCAACCAGGTTGCAAACGGGCGTCCCGGCGGGGCGCCCGTTTTGCGTTCTGACCCCGGGGCGCGGGCGCGAAACTGCTGAAACCCGCCGATCACGCGATTGTCGACAAGACCTCCTTGGAACGCTTCCCCGGACATGACCATCATGGGGAAATTCAAAGACGAGGTTCCCCATGCGCTCCGCCTTCATCGCCCTCTGCCTGCTGACGCCCTCTGCCCTGCTGGCCGAGGATGTCGTCATTTCCAGTTCCGTCAGCGACGTGACGGTCTTTCCCGACGGCGCCTCGGTGCATCGTCAGTCCAGCTACGACATTCCCGCCGGGGCGCACCGTCTGGTGCTGACCGACATGCCCTTCGTCGACCCCTCCAGCCTGCGCCTGTCGACCTCGGCGGCCAGCATCGGGGCGGTCGCCTACCGCGATGATTTCGTCCCGCCCCGCAGCGACGCCGAAACCGCGGCGATCGAGGCCGCGCAAACCCGCATCGACGCCGTGAAGGACCAGATCGCAGCCGTCGAACGCCGCGCCCGTGACGCGGAGCTTGAGGCCGACGCGGCCCAGGCGCGTCTCGACTTCCTCGTGCAACTGGGCCGTTCCGACAGCACCGGCGCGGCAGACCCGGCCCGCCTGCGCGATCTGCTCGACCTTGTCGGCACCGAAGGTCTGGCCGCCCGCAAGGACGCCGCCGAGGCACGCGACCGCGCCGAGGCGATCAGGAAGGAGGCCGAGCCCTTGCAAGATGACCTTGCCATGGCGCAGGCCGCGCTCAAGGCGGTGCAGAACGAAAACACCCAACGCAGCTATCTGACGATCGAGGTCGAATCCGATGCCGACGTCTCCGGCACGCTGGACCTGACCTACACCAGCTACGATGCCGGCTGGCAGCCCGCCTATGACATGTCGCTGACCACCACCGACGCGCCGGCGCTGACCGTCGACCGGGCCGCCTACGTGCACCAGTCGACCGGCGAAAACTGGACCGATGTTGTGCTGACGCTGTCGACCGCCCGCCCCTCGGGGCAGGTGCAGCCGGGCGACCTCTGGCCCGACCTGCGCCAGATCACGGATGAACCGGTGCGCCCGATGCCACTGGCGCGCGGGCTGAGCAGCGCCAAGGTCACCGCCACTGCCGAAGGCGCGATGATGATGGACGCCCCCGCGCCGATCACCGCCAGCACGGGCACGCTGAACGGCGTCACCTTTACCTATGATTACCCGCGCAAGGTCTCGGTCGCCAGCGCCGCCGACGCGCTGAAACTCGACCTCGGCACGCTGGACCTGACGCCGCAGGTCTTTGCCCGCGCCGTCCCGATGCTGGACCCGACCGCCTATCTTGTCGCCAGCTTTACCAATGACAGCGGCGAGATGCTGTTGCCCACCGACGCCGTTCAGCTGTTCCTCGACGGCACCTTCGTCGGCCGTCGCAGCATCGACCTGCTGGCCGACGGGGACGAGGCGGAATATGCCTTCGGTCCCATCGACGGGCTGCGCCTGGAACGCCGCGTCAACGACCGTATCGAAGGCGACCGGGGCATCATCGCGCGCTCGAACGAACGCCGCGAAGAGGTGACGATCACCCTCGACAACCTGACCGCGCGCGACTGGGACGTGCGCCTGATCGACCGCGTGCCCTATTCCGAACAGGAAGACCTCAAGATTGCCTGGCAGGCCGATCCGATGCCCGAAGTGACGGACGTGGACGGCAAGCGCGGCATCCTGGAATGGCGCTTTCCGCTGGCTGCCGGGGCCAGCCGCGAGGTTTCGCTCGATCACCAGATCACCTGGCCCGAGGGTAAATTCCTCAACTGATCAGAGCGTGAGAGATCTGATCCGGATGCCGGTCATCCCCGCCGCGCACCCGGTTCAGCCCGCCAGCCCCGCGCCTATCGGCCGGGGCTGGTTTTTTCGTGCCAAGGGCGGGGGCGTGCCAAGGACGGGCGTGCCAAGGACGGGCGTGCCAAGGACGGGCGTGCCAAGGACGGGCGTGCCCAGGACGGGGCGTAGCTTAGGCGGTTGTGGCCCCAAAGGCGGGCACCGTGCCGTGCCTTTGGCGCAGCCCGCCCGCCGCTCAGATCGGTTTGAACGACTTGTCGGCGGGCAGGTACTGCTCGACCGCGCCGTTGCCGATGTCGTGCCACAGCCCGTGCACCGACAGGTCGCCCGTGGCGACACGTTCCTCGACAAAGGGAAAGGTCATCAGGTTTTCCAGCGACACCAGCACCGCCTCGCGTTCCAGCGCGCTGCGCTGCGCGTCATAGCCGTCCAGATCCTTGACCCGTTCGTAACCGGGGCGCAGCAGGTCCATCCAGCGGCCGACAAAGCTGGATTTCTCCTCCAGCTCGGGGGCGCGACCCGAACACATGTCCAGGCACCCCTGAACACCGCCGCAACCCGAATGCCCCATGATCACGACATGGGCGACCTTCAGCGCCGTCACCGCGTATTCCAGCGCGGCGGATGTCCCGTGCTGCTGGCCGTCGGGCTGGTGCGGCGGAATCAGGTTGGCGATGTTGCGGTGAATAAAGAATTCCCCCTGGTCGGCACCAAAGATGCCGGTCACATGCACGCGGCTGTCGCAGCACGAAATCACCATGGTCTTGGGGCGCTGGCCTTCATCGGCCAGTCGCTTGTACCACGCCCGGTTTTCGGAAAAGGCCGTGGCTTTCCACCCGTGATAGCGCTGCACCAGAAGGGAGGGAAGTGGCTTGGCTTTGTCCATCGAAGGCTCCTCGGATGCGTCAGCTTCAGGGTCTTATAGGCCCCTGTCGACGCCGGTGAAACGTATTAACAGCGAATTGCCCGAAAAACCTTTGCAAATACACCTTTTTTCGCCGCCGTTTTCCGGCCCCTCCGCAAGGATTTGGGAAGGTCGAGGGGTCATCTTGTCCATTGGCCGTGGGGGCTATGGAAGAAGGGTGAGTATATCGTGGAACATGTATTGGTTCTGGCGCAGCAGGAGGTCGTGCGTGTCGATCCCGACCGCCTGCAGGCGCTGTATCTGCAACTTGGCGATTCCGGGGCCGAAGACGTGCTCTGCCGCGCGATGGAGGAGGTCGCGGTGCGGCTCAGCCATACCGAACGCCTCTACCGGCAGGACCGGATGGGCGACATGCGCAAATCGGCGCGCAGCCTCGTGGCGATTGCCGACCAGATCGGCATGAATGCCCTTGCGCGCGTGTCGACGGATGTGACGCGCTGCATCGACGTGGGCGATCCTGTTGCATTGGCCGCCACGCTGGCCCGCTTGCTGCGCGTCGGCGAACGCTCTCTCACCGCGGTGTGGGATTTGCAGGATATCACCGTCTGACACCTGATGCGGGGGCTTGCGGCTGGGCGGCACAGGTCTACCCTATGGTCAGACCACAGCAGGATTGCCCCGATGCCCGAGACCACCGCGCCGAACATTGCACCGCACACCGCCCTGACCTTCGCCCCCGATTCGTCCGACGCCCTGCCGTTGCATGTCGTCGAAAGCGATGCGCTGGCGGCCTTCCTCAAGGATCAGCCCGACGCCGTCGCCACCTGGGTGGCGGCCACCGGTTTTACCGGCGGTCTGCGTCAGGCCTGCGTTGTCCCCGGCAGCGACGGCGCGCCGATCATGGCGCTGGTGGGCTATGGCGATGCCGCCGCCCGCGCCCGGGGCCGCTTCTGGCTGGCGGCGGCGGCGGAAAAACTGCCAAAGGGCAGCTATCGCATTGCCTCCGGCCTGCCCGAGGACATGGCCGAGGTCGAGGCGCTCGGATGGCTGTTCGCCGGCTACCGCTTCGACCGGTACAAGACGCAATCCCCCCTTGCCGCCCGCC
Organism: Pseudooceanicola sediminis; assembly: GCF_003575965.1. Lineage (GTDB taxonomy): Bacteria > Pseudomonadota > Alphaproteobacteria > Rhodobacterales > Rhodobacteraceae > Pseudooceanicola > Pseudooceanicola sediminis. The sequence goes on from NZ_QWJJ01000016.1 coordinate 48,342, forward strand.
TTGTCGCGCCGGAGGGCCTGCCCGCCGACCGGCTTGAGGCGATCGCCACGGGCGAGGCGCTGACCCGTGACCTGATCAACACGCCCGCCTCAGACATGGGCCCGGCCGACCTTGAACAGGCCGCGCGCGCCCTTGCCGATCGCTTTGGCGCGGACACCTCCGTCATCACCGGCGACGACCTGCTGGCGCAGAACTTTCCGATGATCCACGCCGTTGGCCGCGCCGCCGCACCCCATCGCGCGCCCCGCCTGATCGATCTCCGCTGGGGCACCAACGGCCCGACACTGACGCTGGTGGGCAAGGGCGTGTGTTTCGACACCGGCGGGCTGAACATCAAGCCCGGTGCCTCGATGGGCCTGATGAAAAAGGACATGGGCGGCGCGGCGACCGTGCTGGGGCTGGCGCAGATGATCATGGCGCGCGACCTGCCGGTGCGCCTGCGCGTGCTGATCCCGGCGGTCGAAAACGCGATTGCGGGCGATGCCTTCCGTCCGCAGGATATCCTGACGGCGCGCAACGGCCTGACGGTCGAGATCAACAATACCGATGCCGAAGGGCGCCTCGTGCTGGCCGATGCCCTTGCCCTCGGGGCCGAGGAAACGCCGGACCTGATGATTTCCATGGCGACGCTGACCGGCGCGGCGCGCGTCGCGGTCGGCCCCGACCTGGCGCCATTCTTCACCGACGATTCCGAAATTGCCACCGCGTTGCAGAACACAGGTGGCGTCGTGGCCGACCCGGTCTGGCGCCTGCCATTCTGGGAACCATACGAGACGATGATCGAACCGGGGATCGCAGACCTGGACAATGCGCCAAAGGGCGGTTTTGCCGGGTCCATCACCGCTGCGCTGTTCCTGCGCCGCTTTGCCGGAACCGCCAGCCGCTATACCCACTTTGACATCTACGGCTGGAACCCCACCGCCGCCCCCGCCCGCGCCAAGGGCGGCACGGGGCAGGGCGCACGGGCGCTGTTCTCGGCTCTTCCCCTGTTGCTGGGGCTCTAGGCACGATGCGCGACGCTGACCAAAGGCCCGATAAAAGGCCCGATCAAAGCCCACAACACCGGCCCGACCGCCGCCGCTGGCCCGCCAATGCCCATGTCGCCGCCAGCCGGCTGCGCGGCCAGGCGCGCGCCGAAACCTACAGCGACGGCACCCCGGCGCAGGTGGTGGTACCCGTGGCCGACCTCTGCGCCAGCCCCGGCGGCACCCGGGATCGCCAGTTGCTGCTGGGCGCGCAGGTCACCGTCTACGACACGCGCGACGGCTGGTCCTTTGTCGAGGCGTTGCAGGACGGCTACACCGGTTACCTGACCGAGGCCTCCCTTGGTCCGCAGACCACCGCGACCCATGTCATCACCGCCCGCGCCAGCCATGCCTACACGGCCGCAGACCTGAAAACGCCGGACCGCGCGGCGCTGTCGATGGGCAGCGCGCTGGCCGTCACCGGCTGGCACAACGGTTTCGCAGAAACCGATCTCGGCTTTGTTCCGGGCCAGCATGTCACGCCGCTCGGGGCCACCCTGCGCGACCCCGTCACCCTGGCCGAGGGGCTGCTGGGCACGCCGTACCTCTGGGGCGGCAATTCCGCCTTCGGGATCGATTGTTCGGGGCTGGTCCAATTGCCCCTCCAGATGCTTGGGCACGATTGCCCCGGCGACAGCGACATGCAGGCGTCCGAACTCGGGGTCCCGCTGGAGGACGGCGCACCGCTGAAACGCGGCGACCTCTTGTTCTGGCGCGGGCATGTCGCCTGGGTGGCCGACCCGACGCGCATCCTGCACGCCAACGCCGGCTCGATGAGCACGGCGTTCGAAGACCTTCAGGGCGCGATCGCCCGCATCGCCGCGGCCGGGGATGGCCCCATCACGGCGCGGCGGCGCCTGCCTTTCTTGTGATGCGGCGCCACTTTTGATGCGGCCCTACCTTTGATGCGGCGCGTTCCGTCATAAGGTTGGTGCGGGCTGCGGGCCGGCGTCGCTCGGGGCCGCGCGGCGGGCCAGATGCGGGCACCTTGCGCCGGCCTGCTCATCACCGCGCCGCTATCCGGGCCGATCAAGCCCGACCCTGTCAAAACGCGACACCCAGGCGCGGCCTAGTCGACCGCGCGGATCAGCTTGCGTTCCAGCACCCGCAGCACGGTTTTCAGGTCGTGACCGCGCCGCAGGATCTGACCGTCCATGCCATGCACCGTGTACATGCCCTGACGTGCCCGCAGCTTTGGCCGCTTCTCGATCCGGTACAGGGGGTTTTCGGCGGTCCGGCGAAAGATCGAAAATACCGCGACTTCGCTCAGGTTGGAAATGCCGTAATCGCGCCATTCCCCCGCAGCGACCATTCTGCCGTACAGCGACAGGATCACGTTCATCTCGGTTCGGTGGAACGCCACCTGAGAGGGCGATATCCCCGGAACGGGGGCAGGGCCTTGTATCGTCATGTCGGAATCCTGCGCCCCCCGCCTGGCAAAATCAAGCCGCTTTCGCACCGCATTGCGCGCAATGCCCCGACGGCCCGCCGCTTGCCCCCGCCCCATCGCACGCCGCGTTAACCCGTCTCGGCGCTGAAGGCCGCACCGCCCGGATACCGTTCGGATACCGACGCAGGCACCGACGTGCCGTTTTCGCCCTTGGCCCTTGTTAACCTGGGGTGTGCGGGCGATTCGCGGCTGATCCGGTAAAACGGCACCGCACCGCAGGTTTGTCGACCCGCACCGCAGGTTTGTCTACGAAGTGCTCCGCCACGTGTTCCGGCATCTAATCTTTTCGTGATCAGCGCCCGAGGCACCTTGGCGCATCCGTGGATGCGGGTAAGGTGGACGCAATGACAATAGGGAGATGACGATGAAACACTTCATCCTGACGATGACGATTGGCGCGATGACCCTGACCGGCGCCGCCCTTGCCAACGCCGAGGTCAGCAACCCGGCGGTAAAGGACCGCATGGACCTGATGGGCACGATCCGTGGCAGCTTTGCCGTTCTTGGCGGCATGGCGCAGGGCAAGGTTGATTTCGATGCGGACAAGGCAACGTCGGCCCAGGCCACGCTGGTCGAAGCCGCCGCGAAGATCCCCGCGAAGTTCGAGCCGAACGAGGCCGATCCGGAATCCGAGGCGCTGCCCGCGATCTGGGAAAACTGGGATGATTTCGTCGACCACGCCGCGGCGCTTGAAACCGCGGCAGCGGCGCTGGACCCCTCCTCGCTGGAGACCGTCAAGGCCGGTGTCGGCAAGATCGGGGCATCCTGCGGCGGCTGCCACCAGACCTATCGCATGAAGTAAACCCGCGCAGGGGTTGGGAAATTTTCGCCCCATCCCCTGCACGTCGACCCGGGTTCAAGTGCCGGAAGCGGCCTGACCCCTGATCCTGAACAGGCTTGGCGCGGCTCTCCGCGCCGGCACTTCCCGGGGCTATGTGCTCAGCCGCAGCTCAGGCTTTCGACCCGGCCATCCTCGTCCAGGCGGACGTTCAGGCGGCCGATCACGTAATCCATGGTGGCCATGGAACCCTTTTCCAGCACCCGCAACTTGCCGTCGTAATCCCCCAGCAACTCGGGCGACCAGATCTTGCCGATCAGGTCGTTGAAATCCTCGGCTCCGCAGGTGGTTTCGGACGCGGGCGGTACGGGCACCGTCTTGCCCGGCGCCGGATCGGGCGCGCCCCCGGCAATCGCTGAGCATCCGCTGCCCAGCATCGCAAGGCAGATCATCAGGGCAAAATGGCTGTGGCGGCGGGGCATTGCGATCCTCGGGTCAGTGTTCGATGCGCCAGCCTAGCCCGTGGGCAGGGGCGCTACAAACGCCAAACCCGTCGAATGCGCGATAAGGGGCGGCATGGGCAAGGGGCTGCCGATCGCACCGCCGATCACGCCGCCGATCACGCCGCGCCTAATCCTGCGTGACGCCGTAGCGCGCCAGGAACATCTCCACCGCTTCGGCCGCGACAAAGCTGGATTCCTGCGGTGAAATGCGCTTGTCCACGCCGAACGCCAGCCGCGCGAAAATGCCTGCCTTGCACAGCTCGGCGAACTGATTTGCAGCAAATTCAGGGTGTTCGACGTTCAGCTCGCCGCGTTCCGTCGCCTCACGCAGATAGGCCCCCAGCTTGGTCTGCGCCATCAATGGGCCGTTGCGATAGAACTCCTGCGCAAGGTCGGGAAACCGCTCGGCCTCGGCGACGCAGAGGCGAAAGATGGACAGCGACAACGACGAGTTGAAAAAGCTGACCATCCGCGTCGCGATGAAACTCAGCATGTCACGCACGGGCAGATTCTGCGGCATGATGCTCTTGGCTTCGTCGCCCTGGCGCTTGCATTCCAACCGGGCAATTTCGATGAACAACAGGCGCTTATCCGGGAAATAGCTGTACAGCGTCGCCTTGGAGACACCCGCGTTGCGCGCGATGTCATCCACGCCGGCACCGTCGAATCCGTCTTGCAGGAACGCCTGACGCGCCCCTTCCAGAACCTGATCGTACTTGCGTCCCTTGCGCCGTTCCGGCGTCAAATTGTTCATCTTTTCTGCCTGTCTCGAAGCCATGTCATGCTCGGTCAGACCCGACAGCACATGCTGGTCCCGTAACGTGTATACCCCAGTTGATGCCGCATGTCCCGATTGTGGCCCGCGCGGCCAAGAAACTGTTCAACAGCGTCAATGTCCAGCCGCGAAATGGCAACAGGGTGGTCTTGCCAGACGCGGCCTCAGGTTGACGGCCCCGGCCACTCTGCGATGATCCGGTGCGGACAAAGCATAGGAAATACGCGATGTATGACAAGGGCCGGAGTGCCGGTGCCGCCTGCACCAGCGGCGAAAGGGCGGCCGCATGCCGGTCCGCGCGGCCAAGGCATTTCGTCGCAATGGCCGTATCTGCCACCAAATCGGGCACAGCCGCAGGCACAGTTCCCGGCACCAGCGCAGACACTCGCCGCCCTGCCTGTCGCCTGCGGGGCGCGGGGCCAGTGACGCGCCCTGACCATATCCCGAACCGCGCCCCAACCACGACAGGACTCACCCCATGACCACGATCTACGTCGATGCCGATGCCTGCCCGGTCAAGGACGAGGCGGAAAAGGTCGCCACCCGGCACAAGCTGCCGGTCATCATGGTGTCGAACGGCGGCTTGCGCCCCTCTCCCAACCCCTATGTCGAACATGTCATCGTGGCCGCCGGCCCGGACGAGGCGGACCGCTGGATTGCCGAGCGGTGCGGCCCGCAGGATGTCGTGATCACGGGCGACATTCCCCTTGCGGCGAAATGCGTCGAGGCCGGGGCGGAAACCCTGCGACATAACGGCGACCGCTTTACCGCCGCGAATATCGGCCAGCAGCTTGCGATGCGCGACCTGATGGCGGATCTGCGCGCGGCGGACCCATTTCGCCAGGGCGGCGGCAAGGGCTTTACAAAGGCCGACCGCTCCCGTTTCTTGGATGCGCTGGAACGTGCGCTGCGCGCCGCGAAAAGCAGGTAACAGGCCAGCAATAGGCCGTGGACCGGAAACAGGGAATAGGCGGAGAGAATGCAGAAAGAACTGGCCAAGGCCGTTGTCTTCGACATTGGCAACGTCCTGATCGGGTGGAACCCGGAACGCCATTATGACGCGGTAATCGGGCCGGAGCGGCGCAAGGCGCTGTTCGAGGCGGTGGACCTTCATGCCATGAACGACACCGTCGACCGGGGCGGCGACCTTGCCGAACTGACCGCGACACTGGCCGAGGCGACGCCGGAATGGCGCGACGAGATCCTGATGTGGCATCGCGACTGGCTGACGATGGCCGCTCCTGCGATCCCGCATTCGGCGCGTCTGCTGCGCGCCCTGCGCGCCAGAGGCATTCCGGTCTTTGCGCTCAGCAATTTCGGCATCGGCACCTTTGACATCGCCTGCCGCGCCTATCCCGTGCTGACCGAATTCGACCGCAAATATATCTCGGGGCACATGCAGGTGATCAAGCCCGCCGCGCAGATCTACGAGATGCTTGAGGCCGACAGCGGTCTCTCCGGGGCCGAGCTGCTTTTTACCGACGACCGGGCCGACAATATCGCCGCCGCCAATGCGCGCGGCTGGCAGACGCACCAGTTCACCGCACCCGAAGGCTGGGCCGCGCGTCTGGTGGCCGATGGCTATCTGACGGCCGAGGAAGCGGCGTGAGCGTTCCCCAGATATCCTTTGAGCAGGGCGAGGCGGTCCTGAACTGGCTCACCCTGACGGACGCTCTTGCCGCTGCCCACGATCTGCCCAAGGCCGAGATCGGCGATACCTTTCTCTATCGCGGGGGGGACACGCTGCTGACCCGCTCAGCCTGGATCGACGGGCTGGGGGTGGCGGTCAAGGCGGCGACCATCTTTCCCGGCAACAAGGACAGCGGCAAACCGGCGATCAATGGCGCCGTCAATCTGCTGTCAGATCAGGACGGCACGCTTGAGGCGCTGGTGGATTTTCACCTTGTGACCAAGTGGAAGACCGCCGGCGACAGCCTGCTTGCCGCCCGCCGTCTGGCCCGCCCGGACAGCAAGGTCATCCTGATCGTCGGCGCAGGCGCGGTGGCCGCGACCCTGCGTCAGGCCTATGGTGCAGCCTTTCCCGACGCGCGCTTTCTGATCTGGAACCGCACCCCCGCCGGGGCAGAGGCGCTTGCAGCTCAGTATCCCGACTGCACCGTTGCCCCCGACCTGCCCGCCGCCGTGGCCGAGGCCGATATCGTCACCTCCGCCACCATGGCGGTTGAGCCGTTCCTTCAGGGCGATTGGTTCCGACCCGGCCAGCACATCGACCTGATCGGTGCCTATCGTCCCGACATGCGCGAGGCGCAGGATAGCGTGCTGCAACGTGCCAGCATCTTTGTCGACAGCTTCGACACGACGCTGGATCACATCGGCGAAATGAAGATCCCCCTCGCCTCGGGCGCGATCGCCCGCGCAGACGTGCGGGCCGACTACTATGATCTGCCCGCATTCCAGCGCAGCAGCGACGACCAGATCACCCTGTTCAAGAATGGCGGCGGTGCGCATCTGGATCTGATGACCGCGCGCCATATCCTCGATGCATGGCGGGCGGCCAAGTGACGCTCTGGTGGGGTCTCGGCGCCGCTCTGGTGCTGCTGATCCTGTTCCCCGTCGTGCAAGAGGCGCGCCGCACCAGCGTCGCCAGCCTGCGCCGCCGGCAACGGGCGACCTCGGGGGCCTTTGCCTCGTTGTCGCAGGGCATCACGCATTACCGCTGGCACGGGCCAAAGGACGACCCCGATGCGCCGGTGCTGGTGATGGTGCATGGCCTCACCACCTCCTCCTATGTCTGGGATGCGATGATCCCCGGCCTGGTCGATGCCGGGGTGCGGGTGCTGACATATGATCTTTACGGGCGCGGCCTGTCGGACCGCCCGCATGGCCGCCAGGACCGGTACTTTTTCAAGCGCCAGATCCTGGACCTGCTTGACTCCCAAGGCCTAACCGCCCCTGTCACCCTCGTTGGCTATTCCCTTGGCGGGGGGATCGCTGCGGCCTTCGCCGCTGCCCGCCCGGCGCAGGTCGCCAGCCTGATCCTGATCGCGCCCGCCGGGTTTGGCGACACGCCGTCGCGCTTTGCCGAATTCACCCGCAAGACGCCGATCCTCGGCACATGGGCCAACATGGTACTGGGCGATGCCGAATTGCGCAGCAAGGTCGGGCGCGGTGCGCCCTCGGTGGTCCCCGACATTGCCGCGCGTCAACTGGCCGAGATCGGCACCAGAGGCCTGCTACGCTCGGTCCTGTCGACCCGGCGCTTCATGCTCAGCGAGGATCTGTCGAGCGAGCATGAGGCCTTTGCCGCCTTCGGCCTGCCAGTGCTGGCAATCTGGGCTGAGGGGGATCGCGTCGTGCCCCTGCGGGCAAGCGATGCACTGGCGCAGGCCAACCCCGCCGCCCAGCAGGTGGTGATCGCGCAGGCGGGGCACGGCATGGTGCACACCCACCCCGCGCAGGTGACCGCGCCGATCATCGCCTTTCTTTCAGGCGCGCCGACAGCCGGGGTGGAAACCGGGGCCTGATCCATCCGTCATGCGGGCAGGGCCGGGGCCACGCGGTTTTCCCGGATCGGCAGATGCACCAGTGCGCTGAACGCCCCGATGCCGACGCCGATCCACCAGACCAGCGTGTAGTTGCCATAGATGTCGTACATGCGCCCACCCAGCCAGACGCCCATGAACCCGCCGATCTGGTGGCTCAGGAACACGATCCCGTACAGCGTGCCCATGTAGCGCATCCCGTACAGGTGCGCGATCAGCCCGCTGGTCAGCGGCACGGTCGCCAGCCACAGCCCGCCCATCAGCCCCGAAAACAGCAGCACCGACCCCGGCGTGATCGGCATCAGGATAAAGGCCCCCGCCACGATGGTGCGCAGCGTGTAGATCCCCGCCAGCAGGTATTTCCGCTGGTACCGTTTGCCCAGCCAGCCCGCGAACAGCGTCCCCACGATGTTCATCACCCCTATCAACGAGATCGAGATCGCCCCGAGCGCCGATGTCGTGGTGATCCCCAGCCCCGCCAGGATGCCGCCCGTGGCAATCGGCCCGCACAGCTCGGTCACGAAGGCCGGAAAGTGCGCCGTGATGAACGCCAGCTGATACCCGCATGAGAAAAAGCCAAGGAAAATCAACGTGAAACTCGGGTCTTTCGCGGCGCGTGTCAGGATCGCCCCCAGGCTTTCCTCCAGCTCGGCGCGGGTGGCGGGCGAACTTTCGGTTTTCAGGAAGGGCAGCAGAACCAGCGTGCACAGGATCGCGGCGGCAAAGACCATGAACACCGACTGCCATGGCATCATGCCCAGCAACCACTCGGCCACCGGCGCGCCAAAGACCTGGCCCGCGCTGCCCGCCGCCGTCACGACCGCCAGCGCCATGGACCGGTTTTCCGGCGCGGCGGTGCGTCCGACCACCGCCAGGATCACACCGAACCCGGTGCCTGCGATGCCAAAGCCGACCAGCACCTCCAGCCCCCAATGCGCCTCGGGCGTCACGGCAAATGACGACAGCACCAGCCCGGCGGCATAGGCCAGCGCGCCAAGCACCACCGCCAGCCGGTCGCCCATGCGTTCTGCCAGCGCGCCGAATATCGGCTGCCCGATGCCCCAGGCCAGGTTCTGGATCGCGATGGCCAGCGAAAAGTCGGCGCGCAGCCAGCCGAACTCGCTCGCAATCGGGATCTGGAACACCCCGAACGACGCGCGGATGGCAAAGTTGACCAGGATGATGGCACAGCCCGCGATCAGCACGGGGGTGAACAGGCGGGCGGAAACGGGCATTCTGGCTCTCCATTGGGTTGCGCGAGATTACTGTTCTGGCACAAGCCGTCAATTGAAGGTTTGTGGCCTGTCCCATTCGCATTCGTGACCTTTCCCCGGTGCGCGCGGCAGGGTATCACCCCGGGTATGAGCGCCCCTATGTCTGATCTTTACGCCGCCCGCGTGGCCGATGGCACCATCAAGCCCGATGATGCGCAGCAGGCCGTCCTGCCCGAATTTGACCGCATTTGCGCGGGCCTTCAGGCCGCGCCTGCGAAGCGCGGCCTGTTCCGGCGCGCAAAGGATCCCGAACCGCCAAAGGGGCTCTACCTCTGGGGCGGGGTCGGGCGTGGCAAGTCCATGTTGATGGACCTTTTCGTCGAAACCCTCGACGTGCCGGTGCGCCGCGTCCACTTCCACGCCTTCATGCAGGAAATCCACGAAGGCCTGCACGCCGCCCGCAAGGCCAATACCGAGGATTCCCTGGCCCCCGTTGCCGCAAAGGTCGCGGAAGAGGTCAAGGTTCTGGCCTTTGACGAGATGCAGATCACCGACATCACCGACGCGATGATCGTCGGCCGCCTGTTCGAGGCGCTGTTCGCCGCAGGTGTCGTCATCGTCACCACGTCGAACCGGGTGCCGGATGACCTGTACAAGAACGGGTTGAACCGTCAGCTGTTCCTGCCCTTCATCGCCCAGATCAAGGACCGGCTGGTGGTGCATGAACTGGCCAGCCCGAACGATTACCGCCAGAACCGCCTGTCCGGTTCCCCGGTCTATTTCACGCCGGTCGATGCCGAGGCGCGCGCCGCGATCGAGGGCATCTGGCAGGATCTGACGGGCGGCGACGCCGCACCGCTGGTGCTTAAGGTCAAGGGACGCGAGGTCGTGATCCCCGCTTATCGCAACGGCGTCGGGCGCGCGCGCTTTCACGATCTGTGCGGCGCGATGCTGGGTCCGGGCGATTACCTGGCGGTGGCAGATGCGCTCAAAGTGCTGATCCTGGAAAATATCCCGTCGCTGTCGCGCTCGAACTTCAACGAGGCAAAGCGCTTCGTCACCCTGATCGACGCGCTGTACGAGGCGCGGGTGCGCCTGATCTGCTCCGCTGCCTCCGACCCCGAAACGCTCTATCTTGAGGGCGAGGGCGTGTTCGAATTCGAACGCACCGCCAGCCGGCTGCGGGAAATGCAGGATCAATCCTGGGGCGCGCCAGACTAGGGCGCCGTCACGGATCTGATGTCGGAAAAAAGATGGCGGCTAGCTGAGCTTGGGGCGATCTGCTCTCAAACCGCCTGGTCGAAAAACGGAGCGGGGGTCGTTGAACCGACCCCCTGATTTTGCCCGTTGGTCCCAAGCCTGAATGACGTCTTGCGAATCGCTGTGATAGGCTGCCGATGCGATGGGCGAGACGACTGAGAATGCCTGTATCTGAAAGGATATTAGGCGATATTTTTCGAATCGGTCAATACCGCGCGAATCGCTTTTGCCAAGTTTCTGCCACGATTCGCCGCGCTGATTCGGAAAGCCGAATCGGAACAGTCGCTTAGGCGTTTCCAGGCCGCGCAAAAAAGAGTCGGATTGTCGGGGCAGGTACGTGAAACGCGGCCGCCACAGGTTCAGCCGTTGGTTTCCAGCACCCTGCCGGCCAGGTACAGCGACCCGCCGATCAGGACACGGGCATCGGGGCAGGCGGCGATGATACGCTGCAAGGCGATTTCGACCGTCTCGGCGACAAAGGCTTCGTGGCCGGTGTCGCGGGCGGCGGTGGCGGTTTCCTCGGCGCTCAGCGTATTTGCCTCGCCGGGAATCGGAACTGCCGTCAGGCTTTCCACATGCGCCGCCAGCGGCCGCAGATAGCCGCGCACGTCCTTGGTGTTCAGCATCCCGCAGATCATGTGCGTGGGCCGTCCGGCCATCTGGCTCAGGTGCAGGGCCAGCGCCTCGCCCGCGGCGGGGTTATGGCCCCCGTCCAGCCACAACTCGCCCAGCGGTGCACTCTCGGCCAAGGGTCCCTTGCGCAGGCGTTGCAGGCGGGCGGGCCACTCTGCCTTGGATACCGCGGCCTCGCAGGCGGTCTCGCACGCGGCCTGGCCCAGCGTCAGCTGGCGCAGCACGGCGATGGCGGCACCGGCGTTCACGATCTGATGCGCCCCCGGCAGGTTCGGCAGCGGCAGATCCAGCAGGCCGGTTTCGTCCTGGAACACCAGGCGACCGCGCTCTTCCCAGACATGCCAGTGCTGGCCATGCACAAACAGCGGCGCGCCCAGACGTGCGGCCCGCGCCTCGATCACCTCCAGCGCGGCCTCGCTCTGCGGGGCCACGACGCAGGGCACACCCCGTTTGAGGATGCCGGCCTTTTCCGCCGCGATCTTTTCGATCGTGTCGCCCAGAAAGCCTTCGTGATCCATCGAGATCGGCGTCAGCACCGTCATCGCAGGGCGCGCGACCACGTTCGTCGCATCCAGTCGCCCGCCCAGCCCGGTTTCCAGCAGGCACCAGTCGGCGGGCTGGCGGGCAAAGCCCAGCAGCGCGGCGCAGGTGGTGATCTCGAAATAGGTGATCGGGTCGGGGCCATTGGCGACCAGGCATTCATCCAGCAAAGCACTCAGCGCCGCTTCGGAAATCAGCGCGCCGTTCAGGCGGATACGTTCATGAAACCGCACCAGGTGGGGCGAGGTATAGGCATGAACCGATGCCCCCATCCCCTCCAGTCCGGCGCGCAGCATCGCCTGGGTCGATCCCTTGCCGTTGGTTCCGGCAAGGTGGATCACCGGCGGCAGCTTTTCTTCGGGGTGATCCAGCGCAGCCAGCAACCGCCAGACGCGATCCAGCACAAGGTCGATGACCTTGGGATGCAGCCGCATCATCCGGTCCAGCAGCGCGTCAGACGGTGCGGCGGTCACTTCTTGTCTTTCGCCTTGTCCTTGCCCGCGTCCTTGGGGACCTCTTTCGTCGCGGCCTTTGCCGGGGTCGGTGCAGCGCCTGCGGCAGGCTTGATGTCCTTGGCCTTGGCGTCGCTGACGCCAGAGGTCGGCACGACGACGGCCGCGGCTTCGGGGTCCGGCAGGGCCGCTGCCTTGTCGGGGGCGGGCAGGTCGCCGCGCACGGCGGGCGGCAGGCCCATCAACATGCGGGTGATCTGGATCAGCTCCTCGCGCATCTGGGTACGGGGGGTCACGCGGTCCAGCATGCCGTGGTCCAGCAGGTATTCGGCCCGCTGAAATCCTTCCGGCAGCTTTTCGCGGATCGTCTGTTCGATCACCCGCGGCCCGGCAAAGCAGATCAGCGCGTTCGGCTCTGCGATATGCACGTCGCCCAGCATTGCGTAGCTGGCCGTCACGCCGCCCGTGGTCGGATGCGTCAGCACCACGATATAGGGCAGACCGGCCTCTTTCAGCATCTGCACGGCGACCGTGGTGCGCGGCATCTGCATCAGGCTCAGGATGCCTTCCTGCATTCGCGCGCCGCCAGCGGCGGAAAACAGCACCAGCGGGCATTTCCGCTGCACCGCGCGTTCGGCGGCGGCCACGATGGCATTGCCGACGTACATGCCCATTGACCCGCCCATGAAGGAAAAGTCCTGCGCGGTGGCGACGATGGGCGTGCGCCCGATCTCGCCCTGCGCCACCAGCATCGCTTCGTCCTCGCCGGTCTTGCGACGGGCCTCGCGCATCCGGTCGGGATATTTCTTCTGGTCGCGGAAATGCAGCGGGTCATTGACCGGTTCGGGCACATCGACTTCGGTAAAGATACCGCCATCGAACAGCGCCCTGAAACGGTCACGCGGTGAAATCGCCATGTGATGCCCACAAGACGTGCAGACATTCAGGTTATCGCTCAATTCCCTGTGAAACAGCATCGTGCCGCAGCTGTCGCATTTGCTCCAAAGGTTCTCGGGCGTTTCCCGCCGCGAAAAGATAGAATTGATGCGCGGCCGGACGTAGTTGTTGATCCAGTTCATCGGCGATTTGCCCCCGGGGTTGCCAGTCGCGCATGAAATAAGCGGCTGCGCGCCGGATTGCAATCAACGCCTTATGGCAATGCGTGCCGCCAGCCAGGCCAAGCCGATGGTGCCCAGCTCGATGATCAGCGCCAGACTGATCAGGGGGCCCTGGGCCAGGGCCGGGTCGGCCAGGCCGTCGCTGGCCGGAAACAGAAACAGCGCCAGGCCGGAATCCGGGCCGCCGGCCTCGCCAAAGCACAGAAAAGCATAGGCATTATTGGCCAGGTGCAGCCCGATCGCGGGGCCTAGATTGCCACTGCGCGCCGTCAGATCCGATGCGGCCAGGCCAAAGCAGAAGGCCCAGATCAGGTACTGCCAGTTGTCCACCGGCGCGGCCCCGTCCTGCCAGTGTACGGCGGCAAACGCCAGGTTCGGCACCACCATCCAGACCAGCGGCGCGCGGAATCGTGCCGCCAGCTGTTGCTGGATAAAGCCGCGATACAGCAATTCCTCGGCCCCGGTCTGCACCAGCAGCGCGGCCAGCGCAAAGGGCAGCACGGCCAGCCAGCCCGCCATGCCACGTGCGCTTTCGGCAGCGCGGAAATCCAGCCAGGGCGGCAGCAGTTGAATCGCCACGAACACCGCCGCCGAGGCCGCAAATGCCAATGGCAGCATCGCGCCCGCCTGCTCCGGCGGACCGGTCAGGCTGGCGAAACCGCGTTTGTTCAGCCGCCGCGCCACCAGCCAGACGGCGCCCCCCAGACACCCGTAAGAGGCCAGTTGCACCACCAGCCCCAGGGCGGTGTCGCCGTAAAACAGCGCCTTGGCCAGGTCGGGCGCAAGGTACGCCAGCCCCCCGTCAAAGGCCCAGATCCCGGCATCGAACAGCCCCTCGATCAGCACCAACCCCAACAGCAGCCGCCACACCTGGGACGAGGCGCGCGCCGGTGCGGCATAGGCCACATGCGGGGCATAGGCGCGTGGTGTTCGCATCAACATCAGCATCCGCTCAGCGCCGCAAGGCCAGCCGGGCGGCCAGCCACAGCACCGCCGTCGTCGCCAGGTCCAGCGGCATCAGCGGGGTCAGCGCCGGGTCCGACGCCTCCACCGGCAAATGATACAGCGCCAGCCCGCCCAGTTCGTCCCCGAATCCGATGAACAGGATGGCCAGCACGTTGTTGATGAAATGCAGCGCCAGGGCTGGCCCCAGCGTCCCCGACCGCGCTGTCAGATCGGCGGCCGTCAGGGCAAACAGCGTCGCGCTGGCGACGAACCACAGCCCGTTCGGCCCCGCCGCGCCCTGGTAATGCAGCGCGCCAAAGACCAGCGATGGCAGCACCATCCAGACCAGCGGGTTGGCAAATCGTGCGGATAGTCGCGATTGCAGATAACCGCGAAACAACAGCTCCTCGGCAGCGATCTGGATCAGGATCGCGGGCAGGGCAACCGGCAGCAGGCCCACCCAGGGCGCAAGGCCCAGGTGCCGCTCAGGGCGCAGGTCCGCGGGCATCGGCAGCAACCACACGATGGCCTGCAACAGGGCCACATGCCCCGCAACGCGCAGAAACTGCGCCCCCGCCAACGGCCATGGCCCGATCAGCGCCGCCAGCCCGCGCCCATGCAACAGCCGCAGCATCAGCGTCAGGGCCACCAGCGCCGCTGCGAAAGACCCCAGGAACAGCAGCGTCGCCGCCGCGCCACTTGCCAGCGCGTCTCCCCCCGCCGCGTCAGCCCCCGGCGTGCCGGTCTGCACTGCCCGGGTCGGGTCGCCCAACCCGAACAGGCCCGCCGCGCCGATGAACCACAGCGACAGCAGCACCACATACAGCACCGTAAAGATCCCGAAGCCCGCCGCCGTGCGCCACAGCGCCGCCGGATCGTCCTGCCAGTGCGGTGCGTGCCGCTGTTCCGTTCTGCTCATGACGCGAAACTATCCTCGCCGTTTCGTGCCCGCAATCGCCCTTGTGCCTCTGCCGGTGGTCATTTATCCCCAAGCCAGCCAAGTTTCCGGGGGGAGCCGCACCGATGACAAAGTTTGACAAATCCAAATTGCCCAGCCGCCACGTGACCGAAGGTCCGGCGCGCGCACCGCACCGGTCCTACCTCTACGCCATGGGCATCTCGGAAGAGGAAATTCACCAGCCCCTCGTTGGCGTGGCAACCTGCTGGAACGAAGCGGCCCCCTGCAATATCGCGCTCAGCCGTCAGGCACAGGCCGTCAAGCAGGGTGTGAAGGCGGCCGAGGGCACGCCGCG
The DNA here is from genome assembly GCF_003575965.1 of Pseudooceanicola sediminis. Lineage (GTDB taxonomy): Bacteria > Pseudomonadota > Alphaproteobacteria > Rhodobacterales > Rhodobacteraceae > Pseudooceanicola > Pseudooceanicola sediminis. Next base: position 63,791 of record NZ_QWJJ01000016.1, read on the forward strand.
CGAATTCACCACCATCACCGTGACCGACGGTATCGCCATGGGCCACGAGGGGATGCGCTCCTCTCTCGCCTCGCGCGAAGCGATTGCCGACACGGTCGAGCTGACGATGCGCGGCCACTGCTATGATGCGGTCGTCGGCCTTGCGGGCTGTGACAAGTCGCTGCCGGGCATGATGATGGCGATGGTGCGTCTGAACGTGCCGTCGGTCTTCATCTACGGCGGCTCCATCCTGCCGGGCAAGGCGCCGCAGATCGAAGAGATCCCCGCCGACTTCCGCTCGCGCGATCTGACCGTGCAGGACATGTTCGAAGCCGTCGGGCGTTTCCAGAACCAGGAGATGTCCTCGGCCGCGCTCGACATGCTGGAACGTGTCGCCTGCCCGTCATCGGGGGCCTGCGGCGGCCAGTTCACCGCCAACACCATGGCCTGCGTCTCCGAGGCGATCGGGCTGGCGCTGATGAACTCCTCCGGTATGCCAGCGCCCTATGAATCCCGCGACCAGTACGGCGAGGCCTCGGGCCGCGCCGTGATGAACCTGATCGCGAAAAACATCCGCGCCCGTGACATCGTCACCAGGGAATCGCTGATCAACGCCGCCCGCGTCGTCGCCTGCACCGGCGGCTCGACCAACGGCGGGCTGCACCTGCCCGCCATCGCGCACGAGGCCGGGATCGATTTCAACCTGACCGACGTCTGCGACATCTTCCGCGACACCCCCTACTTCGTGAACCTGAAACCGGGCGGCGATTACGTGGCCAAGGACCTGTACGAGGCCGGCGGCGTCCCCGTCGTGCTGAAGGAACTCGACAAGGCCGGCCTGATCTATCGCGATTGCATGACGGCCAGCGGGTATTCCATCGGCGAGGAGATCGACAAGGTCACCCGCGAAGCGGACGGCAAGATCATCCACTCCATCGCGACCCCCATCACCAGGACCGGCGGCGTTGTCGGCCTCAAGGGCAACATCGCCCCCGAAGGCGCCATCGTGAAGGTCGCGGGCATGAGCCCCGAAGAACAGGTCTTTACCGGCCCGGCGCGCGTGTTCGAATGCGAGGAAGACGCCTTCGAGGCGGTGCAGAACCGCGCCTATTCGGTCGGTGACGTCATCGTCATCCGCAACGAAGGCCCCGCAGGCGGCCCCGGCATGCGCGAGATGCTGGCGACCACGGCGGCCCTGTCCGGCCAGGGCATGGGCAAAAAGGTCGCGCTGATCACGGATGGCCGTTTCTCGGGCGCGACGCGCGGTTTCTGCGTCGGCCACGTCGGCCCCGAGGCGGCGCATTGCGGCCCCATCGCCCTGTTGAAGGACGGCGACATGATCACCCTGGACGCCATCAAGGGCAGCATCGACGTCGACCTCTCCGAAGAAGAACTCGCCGCCCGCAAGGCCGAATGGACCGGCCCGCGCGATACGATCTATGCCTCCGGCGCGCTGTGGAAATACGCCCAGCTTGTCGGCAGCACCTATCTCGGCGCCGTGACGCACCCGGGCGGCAAGGCGGAAAAGCATATCTATGCCGATCTCTGAGCGGACAGGCCTCGGGCGCGTCCTGCGCCCGGTCGCCCTGTGTGCCATGCTCGCCCTGCTGGCGGGCTGCGAGGCAACCGGCAATGCCGGTGCCCTGGCACGCGAAGACAAGGGCCAGGCCCTCAGCTTTCTGTCCAGCGTGAACCGGTCCTCGGGCATGGTGCTGCGCAGCGCCGAGGTGGCAGGCGGCGATGTCGTCATCCACGGCCCGGCCGGCTATTGCATCGAAGGCCGCAGCCTCAAGAAACGCGCCCGCTATGGCTTCGCGCTGCTGGCGCGCTGCGACATCCTCAGCGGTGGCAAGATCGGTACGCCTGTCGCCCTGGCCCTGCTGACCGTCACTGTCACCCCCTACGGGCAGGGGGCCGGTGATCCGGCGGACCTGCCCGATGCCCGCACCCTGTCGCGCGAATTTCCTGCGGGCGACGTGCTTGCGGCCAGCGACGTTGCCTCTGTCCGGTTGCTGCACCTGGCGACAGGGGGGGATTCCTTTGCCCCCGGTGCCGACCCCCGGCAGTGGCGCGCGGCCTTCGTGCTGAACGGGTATCTCGTTTCCCTGGCGGCCTATGGCCCCCAGGGCAGCACCGTCGCGGACAAGGGCGGGCGGGCGCTGTTGCTCGACATGGCCAAGTCGATGCGCACCGAAAGCCCGAAAACCCCGGCTCGCGCCACGGCGGACACCCCCGCACCCGCGCCTGCGACCCCTGAAACCGAGGCGACCAAGGCGGGCTGAGGCGGGAAAAACATCGCCCCGTCCATTCTGCCTGTTTGTTTCGTTGAACCTTTTGCGCCTATGCTGAACTCCGGGCGCATCCTGCGGGTGCGCCCGGAGCGCAGGGCGATACGGTCGAATGGCCGGGCAGGGGAAATGGCAGGGACCATGGCAAAGACAGGCAGGTCGGTTCTGGGCAAATGGGTGGCCCGGCGCGAATTGCGGCGCTGGCGCGACCGCGCTGTCCTGGCCGACGGCCTCCATCTGTCGCAATTGCGGGGCCAGTGGACGCAGGCCCGCGCGCTGCGCGATGAACTGGATCGGCTGATCCATGTGGCCGACAGCAGGCTGGCGCTGCCTGCCATCGGCTCCACCGCCTTTCCTGTGCCCCATGATGCCGATTGGTTCTGGCGGCCGCAGCTCTGGCGGGCGCCGCTGCCACGTTCGGGTATCGCCTCGGTACGCTCGGGCGAACAGCTCGGCGAAGAGGTCAGCCTGTTTCACGATTGCGCCGCGTCCGAAATCTCGTTGCGCCAGATCCGCAACTTTCGCGAGGCCGACCTCGCCCCCTTTGCGCTGCGCATGGATGTCTTTGCCTTTTCCGGGTCTTTCCTGTCCATCGTCGTCGACCTGCCCGAGGCGGCGGTCACCGACCTGCGCCGCCGTCACCTGATCTGCCTCGACACCGCCGTGCAGATGGAAAAGCCGCTCGATGTCTATGCCCGTCTCAATATCCGGCACGGCCCGAACACCGAACAGATCGTCCTGCAAGTGCCGCTGAACGAGGACGAGATGACAGTCGAATTTGACCTGGCCTACAGCGCCATCAACGAAAAGCGGGTCGAAAAGGCTTGGATCGACCTGATCTTCGACGGTCCTGCAATGAACGAATTGACCTTGCGCGATCTGACCCTGTGCCGCCGCCCGCGTGCCGAACTGTGACGTGCCGATGCGGACTGTGGGACGGCGCAATCGACCACCCAACGCAGGCCCGCCCCCTGAGGAGAGGTTATGACTGACGCGACCCTGACCAAGATCCGCCTGCATTCTGGCCAATGGGAAGGGCTGCTTGTCCTGCCCGACATTGCCGCGATTGACCCGGCACCGGCCCTTTCCGGGACCGGCACGGGGACGACGGACGCGACACCCCTGCACGGGACAGCAGCAAGCGCGGGTGCCGACGCGGATACGGCCGGGGGGCGGCCCGCCGGGGTCGCCACGACCGCCAATGCCGCCGCCGGCATGATCGAGGTGCTGTTGCACAATGAACCCGTCGCAGGGGTACGCGTTACCGCCTTGGACAAGCCGGGTGAATTTGCCGTGGTCATTCCCATTCCGCCCGACGCGATTGCGGATGGCGTTCAGGTGATCCTGATCCGGCACCGCCAAAGCAACGCCGTGCTGAATGCCTTTGCCATCCTCTCCGGTGACGTGCTGGGCGACACCCTGCATACCGAGGTGTCCTTGCTGCGAGCTGAGCTGGACATGCTGAAACGCGCCTTTCGCCGTCACTGTGTGGAGGCCGGGGCGGGCGGCTGAAACCTTTGGCAGCCTCCTCGGCATGTCCGCGCAAGGCCCGACTGGTCCGCAGCCATCGCCGATGACGCGACGCGGTGCCCCTCACCGCGCCGCACCACGCGATGCCGAACCTCGGCCTGTACCGCGCCTTCGTGCAGGCCCGCGCCCGCCTTACTGTCGGAAGGGCGCGCCGTATAGTATGGCGCCGCCCCCCGGTTTGCCGCCGACTGTTTCGCGCGCTGCGGTTTGGCGATTTCTGGCAGCCGACGCCGGGCCGAACACCGTTCAGATACCGACAGGATACCGACGTTGAAACCGATGGAAACTTGCGCCCCCACAGCCGTGCAGACGGGGCGAGCCGCTGCCCCGACGTTTGTGTCCAAATTGGAATTTCAGTGTTTCGCCGTTTCCCTGCCTTCAACGATCCTCGACAAAACCGCTTTATTGTCCGTCCCTTGCCCCCTTTCTGCCCGATTTGACGCCAATAAACGTCAGGACCATGTAGCGAGGCAGGCGTTCAGAATGGACAGGCTCACGGAAATGGAGGCATTCGCGACGGTCGTGGATCAGGGTGGATTCACCGACGCCGCGAAAAAGATGGGGATTTCCAAATCCGCCGTCTCCAAACATGTTTCCTCCCTCGAAGCCCGCCTCGGCGCGCGTCTTCTCAATCGCACCACGCGCCGCGTCGCCCCGACCGAGATCGGGTTGGCCTATTACGACCGCGCCCGCCGTGTGCTGAACGATGCCGACGAGGCGGATGCGCTGGTCACGTCGATGCAATCGGCCCCGTCGGGTCAGCTGCGCATCTGTGTCGCAACGGATTTCGGCGTCAATCACCTCAGCCCTCTGCTTGTGGATTTTCTAAGGGAATTTCCACAGGTTACGGTCAACATGGTGTTGGAAAACCGCCCCGTCGATCTGGTGTCCGGGAGCTTTGACATGGCGATCCGCGTCGGAGCGCCGGATGGCGCGCCCCTCACCTCGCGCAAGCTGGCCGAGACGGCGCAGCGCATGGTGGCCAGCCCCGGCTATATTGCCAGCTTCGGCCGCCCCGCACGTATCGACGACCTCAAAAATCACAAGCTGTTGCATTATTCCGACCTCGACAGCGGCAGTGTCTGGCGTCTGATCGCCCCATCCGGGGAACAACGCCAAATTCGCACGGCGGGGTGGCTTTCGGTCAATGACGGCCAATCGTTGCTGAACGCGGCCATCTCGGGGTTGGGCATTGCCTACCTGCCCAGTTTCCTGTGCGCGGACGCCCTGAAAGAAGGACTGGTCGAGGATGCGATGCCCGACCTGGCACCGGACCTGCAAGGTATCTACGCAGTTTATCCGTCAGCGCGTTTCACCCAACCCAAGGTGCGCGCACTTGTCGATTTTCTGGTGGCCGCGTTCCGCGACAAAGGCCCGGAAAAGTGGTGAATTTCAATTCGTTTCAATAGAGTACGGCGATCTAGTCGAGGCTCAGCAGAACGGCTTCTACCCTGCGGTTGGCCTCCCGGCCGGCCTCGGTCAGATTGGTTGCGCGCGGTGCAAGGTAACCCGCGCCCTCGGCTGTCATCTGGCCCGAGGGCACGCCGTAGCGGCGGCTTAGTCGCTCCATCACCGCGCGTGCGCGGCGTTTGGACAGGGCGATATTGCCCGCCAGCGAACCTTCGGTATCTGTGTGCCCGACCAATGCCACGCGCCGACCTGCCCCTGCCTTGAGAAACGCCGCCAGGGCCGTCAGCGCATCATAGGGGGCCTCGGCCAGTTCGGCTGATCCGGTGGCAAAGATCAGGTCGCCCAACACGACCCGACCACCTTGCGTCAACGCGGCGGCCATGGCTGCGGCGTCAGGGTCGGTAATCGTCACCTCATCAGCCGTGACCCCGTCCGCAGGATCACCGGGACTGTCGGCATGTGCGCCAACAAGGGAACCGCCATCGATGCCGTCTTGAGTGGCGTCCGCGGGATCGTCTTGCGGGAACAGCGCGACCGGCGCCGGGGTGATATGTACCAACTGGATATAGCCCACCGGCCCGGCCCGACTGACCAGAAGAAAGACGTAATCGGCATCTTTGCCGACGCCACGCCGCGCCGACAACGCCCGGAAATCGAAAAGGTCGACGTTCATGTCCGGCGCCTCGATCACATCGACGGCAAAGCGAAAGTCAAAGCCACCGCAGGCGTCGGTGTCGCATTGCAGCAGCGGAACAAAGCCCATGCCTTCCAGCTTTTCGCGCAAGGGTGCCAGCAATTGCAGGGTGGTCATCTGCCCGCCCACCTGCCAGGCCATGCGGCTGACCTCTCCCTCCAGGGGCAGACTGGTCACGTTCCCGTCGGCAAACGGGGCCGTCGGCAGCGCAAAGGAATCGATGCTGGTGACACTGTGGGTCTGACGTGCCGAAAATGGCAATTCAAAGGCCAGTGGCGCGGCCTGACCATCCAGGGCGCGCACCGCCAGCCCGAGTCCCAGCAGGGCAGCGATGACTTTGCCTTTTCTCGATATGGCGTGCCGCGCCCCTGTTTGCATTCAGCGGGCCTGCCCGTGATATTCCGGGTTCGGTTGCATCTCGATGGCATTCGCGACGCGATTGGACATGTTGAAAAAGCCGGTGACATTGGCAATGTCCCAGATGTCGCGGTCCGTAAAGCCGACATCGCGCAGCGCCTGTCGGTCCGCTTCGCCGATTGTCGCGCTGTCCGTCGTGATCCGTGCGGCAAAATCCAGCATGGCGCGTTGGCGTTCAGACAGGTCGGCGGCGCGATAATTCATCACCATCATCTCGCCCAGCTCGGGGCGGCCAGACAGCTCTCTTACGGCAGCACCATGCGCGGTCAGGCAATAGAAACAGTGGTTGATTGAGCTGACGACGACCGCGATCATTTCGCGTTCCAGCTTGCTAAGCCCGCTCTGGCCCAGCATCAGGTCATTGTAGAGCCCGGCAAAGGCATCCAGCTTGGCAATGTCGAAGGCATGGGCCTTGAGCACGTTTGGCACCATGCCGAGCTTTTCGTCGCACAGGTCGAAATACGCCTGCGTCCGTTCGGGCAAGGGTGACACCATCGGCAGATCCAGGGCCGTAATCTTCTCGTTCATGACCATCTCCTCCTGTCAGTCTTTCTGACGGTAATGGTAATGACCGACCTTTGTCATGCCGAGCGCAGTGTAGAGTGCGTTTGCGGCGATATTCGCCTGCGTACAGACGACCGAGAACGTGTTTGCCCCGTTCTGCGCCGCCCAGCGGGCCGCGTCGATCATCATTGCCTTGCCCATCCCACGCCCGCGCATCGCCTCCAATACCTCGAGCGCGTGCAGCATTCCGACGTGATCCGAAACCGCGACAAAGGCGGTCCCGGCGGGCGAATTGTCGAAACGTCCGATCAGGGTCGTGCGCGGCTCACCGGCGCGCAGCATCACGTCGATCCGCGCGTCACCAATGCCGCCCGTGGCCCAGATCTCGCGCTGGATGGCCAATGGTTCCCAGGTGGCCAGGCTATGCTGTTCCGGGCGCTTTTCCTGTTCAGCCAAGACGTTGACGGGGCAGGCATAGATGTTCACCGGGTCAACCACGACATAGCCGCGCGCCGCCAGCTTGGCATCCAGCGCTTCCTGCCCGGGGCGGAGGCTGAACAACAGCGGCTGCGACATCGCACGCATCGCGGCCTCTGCTTCGACGACGTCCGCATCTGTCACAGGCCCCATCGCGGACGCAGCCGAGACGCGCTTGCCCCCACCGCCGCCACGGCGCAGCAGCCATGCGCCCTGGTGGCGCATCTGCGCGGGCGGCCAGGTCGCGTCGACAACCGCCATGTAGCGGTCGGTATTCTCGACCACGGCGGAGGAGGGGGCGGTGCTCATGCGGGAAAGCTTTCGGCCAGCCGCGACATGGCGGCGTCGATCATCGCGCCGTCGCTGCCCCGGATCACGATCGTCGCGCCATAGACGCCGTCGCGTTGGAACGGGTACGACCCGATGGACAGATCGGGATAATCCCCTGCCAGCAGGCGCAGCGGGCCGGCGATCTCGCCCTCGCCGCGATTGATGCGCAGCGACTGGCTCAGCAGCGGCTTGCCCCCGGTCAGACGCGGCAGGATCGACGCGACCATCGCCTCGAATACGCTCGGGACACCGGCCATCACATGCACGTTGTCGACCGAAAAACCCGGCGCGATGGACACCGGGTTGTCGATCAGGGTCGCGCCATCCGGGATACGCGCCATGCGCAGGCGGGCCTCGGTGATCTCAACGCCTCGCCCGCTCCAGTGATTGACCAGCAGGTCGCGGGCATCGTCGCGCACGTCGATATGCTGATCAAAGGCTTCGGCGATGCAATCCGCGGTGATGTCGTCATGGGTCGGGCCGATCCCGCCAGAGGTAAAGACCTCGTCATAGGCGGCCGACAGCGCCTTGACCGCCTTGATGATGGCCTTGGCGTCATCGCTGACCACGCGCACTTCCTTCAGGTCGATGCCGACCTTGGTCAATTCGTTGGCAAGAAAGTACATGTTGGCATCCCGTGTGCGCCCCGACAGGATCTCGTCTCCGATGACGAGCATGGCAGCGGTGGGGTTTGGCATGGGGTCAGCCTCCTTGAGTGTGATTACAGAAATCTATAGGGCGCGCTCATGCGCTTTCAAACCCCCCTTGTTCCGGCCATCTTGTTGCGACGCTACAAGCGTTTCCTTGCAGATATCCGGCTGGCGGACGGACGCGAGGTTGTCGCCCATTGTGCCAACCCCGGTTCGATGATGGGGCTGGCCGAACCAGGCAGCCGCATCTGGGTCGAAGCCAACGACGATCCCAGGAAAAAGCTGAAGTACGGCTGGCGTCTGGTCGAACATCCGGGCGGCCATTTCACCGGTGTCGACACGTCCGTCCCCAACCGCGCCCTGCGCGAGGCGCTGTTGGCGGGGCAGGTGCCCGGCCTGCAAGGCTATGCCCAGATCCGCCCCGAACAGAAATATGGCACTGAATCGAGCCGTATCGATTTCCTGCTGACAGACCCCGACCGCCGCGATTGTTATGTCGAGGTCAAGTCGATCACCCTGTCACGCCAGCCGGGCCTGGCCGAATTTCCCGACAGCACGACCCTGCGCGGGCAGAAACACCTGCGCGAGCTGGCCGAGGTCGCGCGTGCCGGACATCGGGCGGTGATGCTCTACCTCGTGCAGCGCACCGATGCCCGCCGGACGGCGATCGCCGCCGATATCGACCCTGTCTATGCGGCGGCCTATCGACAGGCCCGCGCTGCCGGGGTCGAGGCGCTGGCCTTTGCCTGCCATATCACACCGCAGGAAATCACGCTGGGGGCTGCGTTGCCTGCGCCGGACGTGGATGCGGCGTGATGACACTTTGGCCCGAATGCACGTGCCTCTCTGGCATTTTGCGGCGGAATGCACTAGATCAGGCCTGTGGCGCCTGCCGGATTTCTTCGTCGTCTCGCCACACATTGGGCGAGACCGTATCGACAAAGGCGAAATGAATTGAAACAGGAACATCGTGGTCGCATGACGCGTGAAGGCATTCGCATACACGAAGCCGCCGATTTCGACGGCATGCGCAAGGCGGGCGAGGTCACGGCCCGCATTCTCGACGAAATCGCGGACCATATCTTTGTCGGCCAGACCACCGGAGAGATCGACCGCATCATCGAAGAGAAGGTGACCGAATACGGCACCACCTCGGCGACGATCGGATACAAGGGGTACAAACATGCCTCCTGTATCTCCGTGAACCATGTCGTGTGTCATGGCATCCCCGGCGACAAGAAGCTGAAAGACGGCGATATCCTGAATATCGACGTGACCGTCATTCTGGATGGCTGGTTCGGTGACAGTTCCCGCATGTATGCCGCCGGCAACCTGCCTCGCAAGGCCGAGCGTCTGATCGAGGTGACACATGATTCCCTGATGCGGGGGATCGAGGCCGTCAAACCCGGCAATACCTTTGGTGACATCGGTCACGCCATCCAGACCTATGTCGAGGCACAGCGCATGTCGGTCGTTCGGGATTTCTGCGGACATGGTCTTGGCCGCGTGTTCCACGCACCCCCCAACGTGCTGCACTATGGTCGCCCCGGCACCGGCCCGGTGCTTGAGGAAGGCATGTTCTTCACGATCGAACCCATGGTCAACGTCGGCCGCCCGGAAACCAAGGTGCTGGCAGACGACTGGACGGCCGTGACCCGCGACAAATCGTTGTCGGCACAGTTTGAACACTCCATCGGTGTCACTGCGGATGGGTGCGAGGTGTTTACCCTGTCGCCCGGCGGGTTGTTCCACCCGACCTACAAGCAGGGCTGATCCTGGCCCGGCGGGGTGGCGCGTGGAGATCACGCGCGACACCTTGCCAAAACCCGCGTGCCCTAACCTGCCTCAGATCTTGCGCAGAAAGCTGATCGTGCTGTCGCCAAAGGGGCGCGCGTCGATCACCTCCCAGCCTTCGGGCGCTGTGACCTGCGCGCTTTCCTCCCAGACGATCAGCGCATCGCCGTCGATCCAGCCCTGTGCCAGCGCACTCCGCAACGCCGTTTCTCCCAACCCCTTGCCATAAGGCGGGTCGAGAAAGACAAGCGTTGCCGCTGGCTCGGGGCAGGGGGGCAGCCGGATCGCATTGGCCTTGATCAGCCGCACCCGCTCCTTGATCCCCAGCGTCGCGATATTCTCGGCCACGAGGCGCCCGGCGACCCGGCCATCATCGACAAACGTGCAGGCTTCGGCGCCCCGCGACAGCGCCTCCAGGCCAAGCGCGCCTGTTCCGGCAAACAGATCCAGCACCTGTGCGCCCTCGATCGGGTCGCCAAAGCGCCCGCCGGACAGGATGGAAAACAGGCTCTCGCGTACCCGGTCGGTGGTCGGGCGCAGGTGCGCACCCGCGTCGCCCTTGCCAAGCGCGGCCAGCCTGCGGCCCCTGAACTCTCCCGCAATGATGCGCATCAGGCGCGCATCAGGGTCTTGAGGTCCACGGACGCATCGGCAACCAGTGCCGGGTCCGCCGTCCTGCCGGCCTCGATCAGACGTTTTCCCACCATGTAACCGCGTGGATCATTCATCGCGTCGACCGCCAGCAATGTGTCGCCCGCGTAGTACCAGTGGCTCACCGCGCCCTTGTCGCCATGACGCGCGACAACCCGGTCGTACCCTGTGTTCAACCCTGCGATCTGCAATTTCACGTCGTACTGATCCGACCAGAACCAGGGTTTCGGGTCATATTCCTTGCCCGCCCCCAGCATGTTTTCCGCCACGCACTCCGCCATGTCGATGGCGTTCTGCACGCTCTCCAGCCGCAGGCGCGCGCCCTTGAACGGGAAACTGGCGCAATCACCCGCCGCCCAGATCGCGGGGTCGCTGGTGCGGCCCTGCGCGTCGCAGCGGATGCCGTTCTCGATGTCCAGCCCGGCCTCTTCGGCCAACGTCTCTCCGGGCAGGATCCCCATGCCGATGATCACGAAATCGGCTGCAATCTCGGTCCCGTCACCCAGGATCGCGCCGGCGACGTCGCTGTCTCCGACCAGCCGCTCCAGCCCCGTACGTTCGCGAATGTCGACGCCATGGCCCCTGTGCAGCGCGCGGAAATAGTCCGACGTCGCCTCGCAGGCGACACGTTGCAGGATGCGCGGTGCCATCTCGATCAACGTCACCTTCAGGCCCTTCTTGGCGGCCACCGCCGCTGCCTCCAGCCCGATGTAGCCGCCCCCGACGATCAGCACCCGCGCCCCCTCACGGAACTGCGGCTCCATCGCGTCTACATCCGCAAGGGTGCGGACAGAAAAGACATTGCCCAAAGCCCCTCCAAGCGCCTCCGGCAGATGACGCGGCACCGATCCGGTGGTCAGGGCCAGCTGGTCATAGCGGATCACCTCACCGCCCCGAAAGATCTCTTTTGCGGCGGGGGAAATCGCCTCGACCGGGGTGCCCAGCCGCAGTGTGATGCGGTTGTCGTCGTACCAATGCAGCGGGCGCAGGTACAACCGCTCCTCTGCCATATCGCCCAGCAGGTAGGATTTCGACAGCGGCGGGCGCTGATAGGGGGGTGCGTTTTCACCGCCGATCAGGGTGATTTCCCCGTCGTGGCCAAGGCTTCTCAGCTTGGCGACCAACGATGCCCCGGCCTGTCCGGCGCCAATCACGGCGATATGCGTCATCACTTTGTCCTTACTGTGTCTGGCTCCCCCCGGCGGGACAGCTATAGTCGCTGCCATGTGGAACACAAATCAATGACAGGACACAAGCATATGACCATTTCAACAGGGGATCACCTCCCCGACGCCACCCTCGTCGCAATGACCGACTCCGGCCCGGCGCCGGTTTCGATGAAAGACAAGACCGCGGGTCGCAAGGTCGTCATCTTCGGCCTGCCCGGCGCGTTCACCGGCACCTGCTCCACGGCGCATGTGCCCAGCTTCATCCGCACCAAGGACCAGTTCGATGCCAAGGGCGTGGACGAAATCATCTGCGTGTCGGTCAACGATCCCTTCGTCATGGGCGCCTGGTCGGAAACGACCGGCGCAGGCGCGGCGGGCCTGACCTTTCTCGGCGACCCGTCCAGCGAATTCACCAAGGCCATCGGGATGGAGTTCTCTGCTCCGCCTGCCGGTCTGATCGATCGTTCCAAACGCTATGCCATGCTGGTCGAAGATGGCGTGGTCAGCGTCCTCAACCTCGAAGATAACCCCGGCGCCTGCGAGATTTCGGCCGGCGAAGGTCTGCTCGATTCGATGTGATCTGGACGAAACCGGGTCATGCAGCTTTTGGGGGGTGGGGTGAACCTGCCCCCCATCATGCCGATGATCAGGCGCGTTAATCAGAAAACCCGAAGCCTCATCCCCAAGGCTTCGGGCCGGTACAGCAGGTGCGTTCTGCCCCGATGCTGCGACTTCTACCCCATTCCCCTTATCGACCCAGCAATGGTATCGAGCGTCTTGGTTTTGGAACGGCATGTGCTTGACGCTAACGTAAACCGTATCTGCATGACAAATTAATGTCAACGAAATGAGTCCCCATCAGGCGCGCGTTGGCATCACCCGACGCGCCTTCTCCGCGGTGCGGTGCGGCCCCTGCTAAGACGGGGCGTCGCGCATCGGAAAGCGGTCCGCGCCAAGGGGGGAGCGCGCGTGCAACCATGCGATCTGGACATCACTTTCGACCGCCTCGGGAAAGGCGCGACGGACATGGGCGATGGCCTGATCTGCCGGCATTCCGCGTTCGATCAACACCAGCGCGGTGACCAGACCACTGCGCCCAGCCCCGTACTGGCAGGTGATGGCGAAGGTGCCGCCCCGGTTCAGCATCGCATGCAGGCGTTGCCGCAGCACCTGCCAACGGCCCAGAAAGGCCGCGTCCGGCGCGGCGTAATCGCGGATCGGCAGCAGGATGGCGTCGATCCCCGCGTGCACCAGCGCATCGTAACCCTGTTGCAGCGCACCTTCGGGCAGTTCGCCGGGTTCGGGCAGCAGCAAACAGACCTCTGCACCCATGGCGCTGATGCGGTGCAGCGTCAGTTCCATCCGTGCGGGATCTATATAGGCGCGCCCGTCGATCCCGCTGTCCAGGCCCGGAAAGCCCGCCATCACCACGTTGCCGCCACCCGGAATCGCGACGCGGGCGCGCACGGATCCCTCGTCAGGGTTGTCGGTGTCGAGGGGCTGGGTCACGGGCCTATCCTTGTTTCGGGCGGCTGGGTCGTTTCCAGATCTTAACGTTTGGTATACAGTCGTGTATCGCCTTGATAACGCTTTTTTGGCGCCAGTTGCGCCGCACAACCAGGTTAGTACACCAATGAGACAAAACAGCAGCGACATTGCGGCGGTGATCCGCGAACGGATCTGCCTGCATGCCGGTGCCGAAGAGATGGTGTTGCACGAAGGCCAGCTGGCCACCGAGTTCGGCGTATCCCGCACCCCCATTCGGCAGGTCCTGCAGATGCTGGCGTACGAAAGCCTGGTTGAAACCCGTTCGGGCATCGGCACCATCGTGCCCCCGTTGCTGGCGGCGTCGCGGGACCGCGATGAAACGGCCTTTCGCGCGATACTTGCCGCCGCGGCGGCCTGTCCGTCACCGCACGGCCACATCCCGGAAACCGTGCGCCTCAGGCTGGGCGAGGGTCGCCGCGCCCTGCGCGACACCAGGATGTCCGAGGCTCAGGCGCTGTTTGCAAGCCTCGCCGCCCTGCTGGATGCCACCGTGGCGCTGATCGGGGATCATATCGTCGTTACCGCGCTGCGGGCGGCATATTGGCGTCACATCCGCTGGACCATCGCCCAGGATAGCACGACGCGCGCCGCCGCCCTGACCCGACTGCGCCAGTTGATTGCCGATTCCGAAGGTCTGGCAGACGCTGACGATCTGCCCGGCCTGTTGATGCTGCTGACGCGCAACGCGATCTGAAAACGAAAATGCGCCCCGGCCCTGTGTTCGCAAACGCGGGCGGGGCGCATCTTGTCATGCGGTCCAAGGGGCATTCCCGGCAGGTCAGTCCACGGTGTTGGCCGTCGATCCCGGTTCGCCGCTGGGCTGCTGCAAAAGGGTCCGCGTGGGGAAGGGGATGTCGATCCCGCCCGCATCCAGCGCTTCCTTGACCTTGCGCTTCATGTCGGCCTGAAACTGGAACAGCTCGGCACGATCGCACCAGACCCGGACCAGAAAATCGACCGAGAAATCCCCGAGGTTGTTCACCTGGATAAAGGGCGCGGGCTCTGCGTGGCTGCGCGGATCGGACATGATCGTGTCACGGATGATGTCTTCGGCCTGCTTGAGGTTGCTGCCATAGCCGACGCCAAAGACCCACTCCGCACGGCGTGTCGGATAGATCGAATAGTTGACGATCGTATTGCCCCACACCTCGCTGTTGGGGATGATGATCTGTGTATTCGACAGGCTCGCCAGTTCGGTGAAGTTCAGAGAGATGTTCTTGACCGTCCCCATCTGCCCGTTCACTTCGACAAAATCGCCGTTCTTGATCGGGCGGAAAAAGATGATCATCACGCCGGCGGCAATGTTCGACAGCGTGCCCTGCAGCGCCAGACCGATGGCCAGACCGGCGGCACCGATGACGGCGACCACCGATGTCGTCTGCACACCAAAGGTGTTCAGCACGAACAGGAACGCAAAGGCGATGATCGCATAACTCAGGATCGAGCCGAGGAATTCGAACAGCGTCTCGTCCAGCCGTTCGTGGCGCTTGGACAGGTTGGTGATACGACGCTTGGCCCATCCGGCCAGGAACAGGCCCGCCAGCAGGATCAGGACGGCGGCAAGGACATTGCCAAACAAACTCGCCAAAAAATCCAGCGTCAACAGATCGCCAATGCTCTTGCCGTTCAGGATCTCGGTATTCAGTAAAGTGTCTAGGTTCATGTCAGGATCTGATCCATCTTTCTTGCCAGTTTCGCGTCCAGGGCCGTGACCCCGCCCACGTCATGCGTGGTCAGCCTGACCGTAACCTTGTTGTACCCATTGCTCCAGTCCGGGTGGTGATCCCACTTTTCCGCCCAGAGCGCGGCACGGGTCATGAAGGCGAAGGCTTCGGTGAAATCCGCGAACTTGAATGTCTTTTTCAGGACGTCCTTTTCAGCGTCGAGTTCCCAGCCTGTCTCATACAACGGGGCCAGCAGCGTCTCGCGGCCGGATTCGCTCAGTTTCTCAGTCATCTTGTTCCTCCTGTGTGTCGCGGCGGAAAGGTCCATAGGCGGTCAGCACCTCGATATCCTCGTCCACCGCGCGGGCCTCGGCCTGAAGAAATTCTTCGATGGCGTGGGCAAGGCCCGGATTTGCAATCCAATGCAGTGAATGCGTGTGGGCGGGCAGGTATCCGCGCGCCAGCTTGTGTTCGCCCTGGGCGCCCGCCTCGACGCGCGCCTTACCATGCGCGATGGCATAGTCGATGGCCTGATAGTAGCACAATTCGAAATGCAGGCAGGGGTGGTGTTCGGTGCAGCCCCAGTACCGCCCAAATAACACCTCGCGCCCGATGAAATTCAGCGCCCCCGCAACATAGCGCCCGTCGCGTTCTGCCAGCACCAGCAGCACGTCGTCGCGCATCGTTTCCTGCACCGCATCGAAGAAGGCCCGCGTCAGGTAGGGCGTGCCCCACTTGCGATTGCCCGTGTCCGTGTAAAACCGCCAGAAGGCATCCCAATGCTCGGGCTGGATGTCGTCGCCGCTCAGGGCGTGGATGGTGCCGCCAAAGGCCTGCGCCTGCGCACGTTCCTTGCGGATGTTCTTGCGCTTGCGCGACGACAGACTGGCGAGAAATCCGTCGAAATCCGCGTAGCCGTCGTTATGCCAGTGGAACTGCTGCGAATGGCGGCGCATCAGTCCCATCGCCTCGCCCGCCTCGGCCTCGGCCTCGGTGCAAAAGGTCACATGCACGCCCGAAAGATCGTTGTCCGAGGCAAGCTGCACAGCCCCCTGGACAAGCGCCGCTGTTGCCGTCGTCTCGTATGCGGGTTTGACCAGGAACCGCCGCCCGGTGGCGGGTGTGAACGGCACCGCGATCTGAAGCTTTGGGTAATAGCGCCCGCCCGCCCGTTCAAACGCATCGGCCCAGCTGAAATCAAAGATGTATTCGCCCTGGCTGTGACCCTTGGCAAACAGGGGTGCGGTGCCGATCAGCGTCTCGCCATCATAGGCCGCAAGGTAATGGGCCTCCCAGCCGGTGCGAGGCCCGACCGACCCGCTGATCTCCAGCGCGTTCAGGAAACGCCAGGTTGTGAACGGGTCGTTGGGGCGTCCGCCATCGGCCGCTTCGGGGCAGGCGCAGGCATCCCATTCCGCTTCCTCCAGCCCGCTGATCGCGGACAGGGTGCGGATTTCAATCGTGGTTTCCGGGGCTTTATCCATGCCCCGGACTATCTGTGCCGCGCCGGGGCAGGATCAAGCGGGAATGGCCGCCGCATAGCCTTCAAAGGTCACATTGTCGGCAAGTTGGCGCGCGTCGGCCTCGGCTGCGGCACTGCGGATCGTCCAGCACAGCACCGGCCAGCCCTGTTGGGCAATCTCGCGGACGCGCGCGCGCCCCAGATCTGGCGCGTGGTGGCTGATGAACGATGCGCCCGTGCGCTCCATGTCGGGGATCGCGGCCAGACGCGCGCAGGTCTCGGGCGACAGCATCGTCCAGTCGCGCGGATCGTAGGCGGCGGTGATCAACCCGCGCGGGGTGTCGGGCATCAGCTCCGCCATCCGTGCCACGCTATGCGGATTGAACGACATGAAGGCCAGCGGCCCGTCATAGCCCCGCGCGGTTTCGGCGGCCGCCGCTTCAAGTGCGCCGATCGCGTCGCCCATCTGCCCGTCCTGATCCTTGATCTCGACCAGCAGCGGCACCCGGCCTGCCACGATCTCAAGCGCTTCGGCAAAGGTCGGAATGCCGCTGGGGCCATCGTTCAGCAGGGTCGTTGCCAGATCGGCGGCACTCCGGCCCTTGATCGGGCCGGTGTCACCGGTCAGCCGGTCCAGCGTGTTGTCGTGAAACACCATCGCCACCCCGTCAGAGGAAGGCTGAAGGTCGATCTCGATTCCGTAACCCGCCGCCACCGCGGCTGCGATGGCCTCGCGGCTGTTTTCCGGTCGCCCCGCCGCGCGGTCGTGCAGCGCACGGTGGGCGATCGGGGCATGCAGAAAGCTCTGCGGCAGCGGCGGGCGTTGCATCAGGCGATCTCGAAGATGGCTTCGATTTCGACGGCGACGCCAAACGGCAGGGCAGCGGCGGATACGGCCGAGCGTGAATGACGGCCCGCGTCGCCCAGCACCTCGACCAGGAAATCCGAGGCGCCGTTCACCACCTTGGGCTGATCGCCGAAATCGCCGGTAGAGTTGACGAAACCCGTCAGCTTGATCACGCGCTTGAACCTGCTCAGGTCGCCGCCGCAGGCGGCCTTGGCCTGGGCCAGCAGGCCGATGGCACACAGTTTGGCGGCGGCGGCACCGGCCTCGACATCCATCGTGTCGCCCAGCTTGCCCTGGACCAGGCCGGTGGCGTCCTGGCTGACCTGACCCGAGACAAAGACCATGTTGCCGACGGTCACGAAAGGCACGTAGTTCGCGGCAGGCGCTGCGGCGACGGGCAGGGTGACGCCAAGCTCTGCGAGGCGGGATTCGATGGCATTGGTCATGGTGTTCTCCGTGTTGGGGCGCTGGATGGTCGCGCCGCTTGCGCGGACGCTACAATCCGGGGCCGGGATTGCAACCGTCAATGCACCGATTGTCCGCCTCCCTGCCCTGAGGCGCGCGTATCGGATGGCCAGCGGGCCGGGTGCAGGGGCGCAACCCTTTAGGCACCTGTGTCGTGGTGGCGGCAAACGGGCTCGCCCTGCTGCTGCATGATCGCTTTGCGGCCATTGGCACCGTGCAACACGCGCCTGGTCGCGCAAAGCCAAGGTGACGACGCGGCGGGCTTGACCGCGATACCTGCGCCGCGGGTTGTGGCGTGGTCAGATGCGGCGCCCACTGCGCGCCCCGGCACCTAGCCCTCGCGCATCGCCTTGGCAAAATAATCCGTCAGCGGTTTCAGCAGGTAGGCCAGTGGTGTCCGGTCCTCGGTGCGCAAATAGGCCTCGACCGGCATCCCCGGCAGCAGGGTCAGGCCCGCAGGCAGCTTGGCCAGGGCGGCCTCGTCCAGCCGGATCTCGACGCGGAAATAGGTCCGCCCCGTCGCCTCGTCGCGGAACGCATCCGCAGAGATGCGTGTCAGGTGGCCGGCCAGTTCGGGTGTCGTGCGCCGGTCGAAGGCGGGAAAGCGCAGCATCACCTCCTGCTCCAGATGCAGCGCATCGATGTGTATGGGCTCGACCTGCGCGGCAATGACCAGGGGGCGGTCCTGCGGCACGAGATACATCAGCGGTTCTGCCGGGCGCAGCACCGATTGCGGCGCAAAGACGCTGAGGTCATAGACCAGCCCGGCAACGGGCGCAGTGATCTGCAACTTGTCGAGGCGCGCACGCAGGGCACGTCGACGCTCGGCCAGTTCCATTTCGCGATAGGTCAGGTCGCGCAGGGTTGTGATCGCGCTCTCCTGTCGCTCGGTTTCAAGCTTCAGCAGGTCGAGACCGATCTCGGTGATGCGCCCCTCCGCCTGGGCTTTCTGGGCGGTCAGGTCACCGATGGCGCCGCGCAAGCGGGCCTCTTCGCGTTGCAGGGCCTGCACGCGGGCAACCTGCGACAACCCCTTTCCCAGCAGAACGCGCTGTGTTGCCAGTTCCTGTGCGATCAGCGTCAGCTGCGTGTCCAACGCCTGCGACTGGGCCGCGATTCCGGCGATCTGGCTGTTGACCTGCTGAACGCGCTCATGCACCTGGCTGACCTGTTGCAGCTGGGCCGCGCGCCGCGCCACCAGCAATCGCTCCTGCCCGCTCAGCAGGTCGGCAACCTCGGGCTGCCGGGTCGCGGCCTCGGCCAGCAGCGGGGGCGGCACCAGGTGGCGCAGCCCGTCGCGCTCGGCCTCCAGACGCGCATGGCGGGCCATCAACTCGAACAGCTGCCCCTCGACGATGGCAAGGTCCGACCCGAGGGCGTCTGGTGCCAGCCGCACCAGGACCTCTCCGGCTTCGACCCGCTGGCCTTCGGCAACCAGTACGGCCTCCACCACGCCGCCCTCGGGGTGCTGCACCACCTGGCGATTGCGCTCGACCTCCAACTGGCCGGGGGCGACGATTGCCCCGGCGATCCGGGTCAGCGCCGACCAGCTGCCGAACCCCGCCAGCAGGATCAGCAATGTCACCCCGCCCAACAGCAGCGGAAACCGCACCGAAAACGACCTGTCGCGCCTGCCGTTCAGGCCGGACCCCTTTGGCAAAGGCGCATCCGGGCTGCCTGACCGGGGTGGTGTCCTTGCGTCACCCGTCATTGCACACCCCCCTGCATGCCGCCCTGCACGGCACTGCGCCGGATCTGGTCGTGGTTCTGCACCACTTTCCGCAACACGTCGTCACGCGGACCGAAGGCCACGCGATTGCCATCCTCCAGCATCAGCAAAAGATCGCATTCCTGAATGGCAGCCGGGCGGTGTGCCATGATCATCACCGCGCGCCCCTCGGCCTTCATCGCCCGGATCGCGGTGTTCAGCGCCTCGCTGCCCTCGTTGTCCAGGTTGGAGTTCGGCTCATCCAGAACCAGCAGCACCGGCGCGCCGTACATCGCCCGCGCCAGGCCGATCCGTTGGATCTGGCCGCCGGACAGGCGCGTGCCATGTGGGCGCACGGCCGTGTCATAGCCCTCGGGCATGCGCAGGATCATGTCGTGTGCGTCGGCCGCCCGCGCCGCGGCGACGACCGCCGCATCGTCCGGAACCTCGGCCATGCGGGCGATATTCTCGGCAATCGTGCCCTCGAACAGCTCCACTCGCTGCGGCAGATAGCCGATCAGCTGGCCCCGCACCGTCGCGTCGTAATGCTCCAGCGATGCGCCATCCAGCCGAATGCAGCCGCCCGCGCAGGGCCAGGCGGCGGTCATCGCCCGGGCCAGCGTGGATTTCCCCGCCCCGGACGGCCCGATCACACCAAGCGCCTGACCGGGCCCGATCGAAAACGTCAGCATCCGCAACGCCGCCATGGAGTGCCCGGGCGGGATCACGGTGGCTTGCACGACCTCGATATGTGCCTTGGGATGGGGCAGCCCGGTGCGTGGGGCTATGACCGGGACCGCGCCCAGCAAGCGGGCAAGGTTCTGCCAGGCCTGCCGGGCGCGCAATGCCAGCGGCCATTGCGAAATCAGCATCTCGATCGGCGTCAGCGCCCGCCCCAGCAGGATCGAGCCCGAGATCATGGCCCCCCCCGTCACTTCGCCGCGCAAAACCAGCCAGGCACCAAGGCCCAGCATCCCCGATTGCAACGCCAGGCGCAGCGACCGCGTCAGCACGGAAAATCCCGCCGTGACATCCGTCGCCATGATCTGCTGCGTCAGCGCGCGTCGGCGCATCCGGTGCCAGCGCGCAAAGGCTGCGTCGCCCATTCCCATGGCCCGGATCATGCCGGCCTCCGTGCGCATCTGGTCGGCCTGCGCCTGGGCGGTGATCGCCGCCCGCAGCGCCTCTTTCTGGGGGGCCTGGCTGCGCATCCTGCTCAGGGCGGCCACCCCGATCAGCACGGCGCCCCCGCCCAGGGCCATCAGGCCCAGCAGGGGGTGAAACAGGGCGATTGCCCCCAGGAAAAGCGGTGTGAAAGGCAGGTCGAACAGGGCCGCCGGCACCGGAGAGGCCAGCAAACGCTGGATCGCCTCCACGTCTTGCAGGGCGGTGTCGGCATCCGGGTCGCGTTGTATCGCGCTCTGACGCAGCGCCGCGTCATAGGCACGCGGATCCAGCGTCGCCTGAAACCGAGCACCGATCCGCGACAGGATTCGCCCCCGCACCAGGTCCAGCACCCCCATGTTCAGATACAGGAATGCGGCCAGGATCGTCAGGGCCAGCAGCGTCTCGACGGAACGCGAGGTCAGAACCCGGTCGTAGACCAGCAACATGTACAGCGGGCCGGTCAGCATCAACAGGTTGGCAAACACCGAAAACAGCCCCGCAGCCCAGTACAGGCCCCGGCTCCTGCGCCGCAGGTCGCGCAATTCCTGCGCCCCGGCTTCGGTTTTGCGATCTCGGTTTTGCTGCCGCACGATATGCGCCTTTCCGCCTATTCAGATTTCCGGGTTTCCCGTCATATGCCATCGCAATAGACTGCGCCTGCGGCATGCCGTACTGGCTCGGGCCGATCCGATTTGTCGCCAATTGGCCACAGGAATCGCGCTCGCCCACTATTGCTATGGCCCCAATGCGCTTAAGGATTAGATAAACGTGGGCCGCAATTGGCGGCGCGCTCATATGGGATTTAACACGAATGTTCTCTGCATGATTTCACGCACCGCTCTCCGCGCGACCCGTACTGCCCTGACCTCGCCCCGTGCCGTCCTGTCCGTGATCCTTGTCGCGGCGACACTGGCGTCGGCGGGCTGCACGCGTCCGGCGCCCGAGGCCGCGACGCAGCAGTATTTCGACCCCTACGAGGCGCGCAATCGCAAGATCCACAACTTCAACAAGGGCCTGGACAAGGCCGTGCTGCGCCCCGTCGGTGTGGCCTACGCCACCGTGGTCCCCGAAGAATTCGCGACCCTGGTGACGAACTTCGGTGAAAACCTCGCCACCCCGGCGGACGTGGTCAACGATGTCCTCCAGTTCCGGCTCAAGGATGCCTTCGTCAACACGGTTCGCTTCACGATGAACTCGACCATCGGCCTTGGCGGGCTGATCGACGCGGCGACCCTGTGGGGCATTCCGGCGCGCGACACGGACTTCGGCGAAACGCTGTATGTCTGGGGTGTGCCCGAAGGCGCCTACATGGAGCTTCCGATCCGTGGCCCGTCCACCGAACGCGACACCGCCGGGCGCATCGTCGACTTCTTTACCAATCCGCTTGGATATGTCCTTGACTCGCCTGAGAAATCCTATGGAACGCAGGCCCGTGTCGTCAGCGCGATCGGGTATCGCGGCCGCTATGCGGACACGGTTGACTCCGTGCTCTACGACAGCGCCGACAGCTATGCGCAGTCGCGGTCGATCTACCTGCAACGGCGGCATTACCAACTGGGCGACATCGCTGCGACCTCGCAAGCCGAAGATGCCTATACCGACCCCTATGGCGCCCCTGCGGCGTCCAACACTTACGACGACCCTTATGGTGACCCCTATGCTGAATGACCTGACCCGGCGCCGCTTTGTCGGCGGTGCACTGGCGCTGGCGATCGCGCCGCTCTTCCTCTCTCCCCGTGCCGCTCTCGCGCTCAGCGATGCGCAGGCCAAGTCCATGGTCGACAGCCTCGTCGCGCGGATCAACCAGGTGATCGCCTCGGGCAAATCCGAGGCGGCGATCATCCGGGATTTCGAACAGATCTTCGACCAGTACGCCGATGTCTCGATCATCGCGCAATCCTGCCTCGGGCCGGCGGCACGCGGCCTGTCAGGGGCGCAGCTGGCGGCCTACACAGCGGCCTTTCGCGGGTACATCACCCGCAAGTACGGCAAGCGGTTCCGCGAATTCGTCGGTGGCCGGATCGAGGTCAACGACGCTCGCGAGGTCAAGACCTGGCACGAGGTGATCACCACCGCCTACCTGCGTGGCGAAGCCCCGTTCGAGGTCAAGTTCCTGGTGTCCGACCGGTCCGGCCGGGACCTGTTCTTCGACATGTTCATCGAAGGCATTTCGATGCGCCTGACGGAACGAGAGGAAATCGGCGCCATGCTTGACCGCAACCGTGGTGACATCGCCGCCCTGACCGCAGACCTGCAACGCGCCGGCTAACGGACAGGCGGATTTTCGGCCCACGACAGGGCCGCCCTGAAAGAAAGCCCCGAATGGTCCACGCCATTCGGGGCTTTCGCGTTTCGGGCCCTTCCCGACCGCACAATGTGCAGATCAGGAAGGAGAGGCGTGGGCAGCAATCAGTTCAGGCCAAAGATATCCTTCAACGCCTTCTGGATGATCGTGTCCAGGCGTTGCGGTTGCTGCTGGCTCTGCCTGGCGTTGTCGCTGCTGGCGGCGACATTGCGCCCGGCGTTGGGGTCGGGCCGCAGCATGGGCAGGGGTTTGGGTTCGACCCCGTCCTCGACCCGGCTCATCACCTCGTGAAAGATCTCGGCGGGCAGGCCGCTGCCGGTCACGCCGGTCAGCGGGGTGTTGTCGTCATAGCCCATCCAGACGCCGGCCACGTAATCGGCCGAGAACCCGATGAACCACGCGTCCCGCGTGGATGATGTCGTTCCGGTCTTGCCGGCGATTTCGTGATCGTCCAGCCCGGCGCGCGTACCGGTCCCGTGCAGCACCACCTGGCGCATCATGTAGATCAGTTCCTGCGCGGCACCTTCGCTGATGACACGCTCGCCGATCCCGCCGTCGCTGCCCATCAGGGGCTGGCTGTCGCCCTGCAATGTCACCGATTCGATGCCATAGGGTTCCACGGACGACCCGCCATTCAGGATACCGGCATAGCCGCCGACCATCTCGATCAGCGTCGATTCCGAGGCCCCGAGGGCCAGCGCCGGCCCCTGCGCCAGGTCGCTCTCGATGCCGAAATCCGATGCGACCTTGCGCACGTTGTCCAGCCCGGCGGCCTCGGCCAGCCGTACCGCGGGGATGTTCAGCGACTTCATCAACGCCTCTTCCAGCGTCACCGGGCCGCGGAACTTGTGGTCATAGTTCTCGGGTTTCCACGGGCCTGATCCCGGCACGTTGATCGTCAGCGGTTCATCCTGCACGACATCGTTGTAATGCCACCCGAGGTCCAGCGCCGCCCCGTAGACGAACGGTTTGAACGCCGATCCGGTCTGACGCAGCGCCTGCGTGGCCCGGTTGAACACACCCTTCACCCGCGTGTCACGGCCGCCGACCATCGCGCGCACTGCGCCGTCCGGCCCCATGACGACGATGGCGGCCTGCGCCTTCGACGTGTCCTTCACCTTTTCTTCAAAGATGTACTTCATCGCTTCTTCGGCGGCCTTCTGGATCCGCTGATCCAGTGTCGTCCTGAAAATCACGTCCTGCGTCGATTTCTTGGTCAGGAAATCCGGCCCGGACGACATCACCCAATCCGCGAAATACCCCCCCGACTGTGCCTCGGCCGCGGCGGACAGACCGGCAGGATGAGCAATGGCGTTGCGCGCCTGCGTGCTGTCCAGATACCCCTGCTCCTGCATCAGGCCGACGATCACGTTGGCGCGGTTCTGCGATCGTGCCAGGTTGTTGGTCGGGGCATAGCGCGTCGGTGCCTTCAGCAGCCCGGCCAGCATCGCGGCCTCGGCCGGGGTGACATTGGCGGCGGATTTGCCGAAATAGCGCTGGCTGGCGGCTTCGAAACCACGGGTGCCCTCGCCCAGGTAGGCGCGGTTCATGTAGACGGTCAGGATCTCGTCCTTGGAATAGCGCATCTCCATGCCGATGGCATAGACGGCCTCCTTGACCTTGCGCCACAGCGTCGTCTGGCGACAGTCGTCCTCATACGCGGTTTCGTTCTTCCACTGCTTCGGATCGTAGGGCGTGCCGAGGCACAGCAGTTTTGCCGTCTGCTGGGTGATGGTCGACCCGCCATGTCCATCCAGCGGCCCCCGCCCTTCGCTCAGGTTGATGCGGATGGCCCCGGCCACGCCGCGCGGGCTGACGCCAAAGTGCTTGTAGAACCGGCGGTCCTCGGTCGCGACGATGGCATGGCGCAGGTTGGGCGACACGCTCTGCGCATCCACCACGCCGCCGAACTGGTCACCGCGCCAGGCAAAGACCTGGCCATGCGTGTCCTGCATCGTCACGGACCCGCGCGCGCGCCCGTCGAACAGGTCGTCCACGGGCGGCAGCGTCGCCGCGACATAGGCCGAGGCCAGCAGCACCAGCGCGACACTGACCGCCGTCAGCCGCCAGACGAACCGCCAGATCAGCGCGATGATCCCGCGCAGCAGACGCACGATGGGGTTGCGCGACCCGCCGCCGCCACCACCCCGGCCGCCACGCCCCTTGCGCGGGGGCTTGCGGGGCGGTTGCTGGCGCGATGCGGGTTTCGCAGACCGCGCGGCAGGTTTGGCCGTCTTCGCCGAGGGCTTGCTGGCGGCCTTCGCCGCGCCCGATTTGGAGGCATTTGCACGGGATCCGGTCTTGCCTGTCCCCGATGTGCGGCCTGCACGCGGCCCGCCCACTCGCCTGTCCGCCACGAGTGGCGGTTTGCGACGTCCTGAATCACTCATTTTTTACTGCCCGGAGCTTTTTGCTTTTCGACACTTTACAGACTTTGCCCGCGAATGTTGAGGCAGAAGCGCAAGGCTGAAGAGTTTTTGATTTGCCCAATTTTTGTGCTTATTTTGAAATACGGGCAAAAAAACGGCATCCGATACGCAATTTACCCTAGCCAACTCGGCCCATTGTTCCGCATTCCGGGCAGGGACGGCTTATCTGCGGGTGCCAAACTGTGGACCCGTGTCCGCAACAAGGAAGGGGAAAGTAGTGAAACTCATTATCGCAACAATCAAACCGTTCAAGCTTGAGGAGGTCCGCGAGGCGCTGACCGAAATCGGCGTGCGCGGGATGATGGTGACGGAAATCAAGGGCTTCGGCTCTCAATCGGGCCATACTGAAATCTACCGTGGTGCGGAATACGCGGTGAATTTCGTCCCGAAAATCAAGCTCGAGATCGCCGTGACGGCCGCGATGGCCGATCAGGTTGTCGAGACGATCACGACGACTGCCAAGACCGGGAAAATCGGCGACGGCAAGATCTTCGTGCTGGATATCCAACAGGCGGTTCGGGTGCGGACCGGCGAAACCAACGACGACGCACTCTGAACTGCGACCGGACAGGGGAAAGGACTCACTCTATGAAAACCGTTACCAAATTTGGCCTGGCTGCCGCGTTGATCGCGCTGCCCAGTCTCGGCCTTGCGCAAGAGGCTGACACGACGCCTCCGATCGAAGAAATCGGCTATATCTTCACCACGTTCATGTTCCTCGTCACCGGCTTCCTGGTGATGTTCATGGGCGCGGGCTTCGCCATGCTCGAAGCCGGCCTCGTGCGTCAGAAGAACGCCACGATGCAGCTGATGAAGAACGTCGCGCTCTTCGCGATTGCAGCGATCATGTACTACCTCGTCGGCTACAACCTGATGTACCCGGGCGACGGCTGGACCGTCCTCAACGTCATCGGTGCCTTCGGGACCGCCGTGATGGAACCCGTCGGCCTGGCAGACACCGAAACCGACCTGACCTATGCGTCGGTTGGCTCGGACTTCTTCTTCCAGCTGATGTTCTGCGCCACCACCTGCTCGATCGTTTCCGGCACCCTGGCCGAGCGTATCAAGCTGTGGCCCTTCCTGATCTTCTGCGTCGTGCTGGCAGGCTTCCTCTACCCGATCCAGGCATCCTGGAAATGGGGCGGCGGCTTCCTGAACGAAGCGGGCTTCCTCGACTTCGCCGGTTCCACCGTCGTGCACTCGGTCGGTGGCTGGTGTGCCCTGACCGGCGCGCTGATCCTCGGCCCGCGTATCGGCAAGTACAAGAACGGCACCGTCACCCCGTTCCCCGGTTCGAACCTGACGCTCGCCACTCTGGGTACGTTCATCCTGTGGCTGGGTTGGTTCGGCTTCAACGGCGGTTCGCAGCTCTACATGGACACGGCTGCCAACGTTGCTGACATCTCGCGCATCTTCGCAAACACCAACACGGCTGCGGCCGGCGGTGCCATCGCGGCGATGATCCTGACGCAGATCCTGTACAAGAAACCCGACCTCACCATGGTGCTGAACGGCGCCCTGGCCGGCCTCGTGTCGATCACTGCCGAACCCCTGACCCCCGGTCTGGGCGCGGCAACGATCATCGGTGCCATCGGTGGTATCCTGGCCGTCCTGGCCGTGCCGATGCTGGACAAACTGAAGATCGACGACGTTGTCGGCGCGATCCCGGTTCACCTGGTCTGCGGTATCTGGGGCACCATCGCGGTTGTCTTCACCAACGGTGACGCAACCATCGGCGCACAGCTCTACGGCATCATCACCGTGGGTATCTTCACGCTGGTGGCCTCTGCCGTCGTCTGGTTGATCCTCAAGGTCATCGTCGGCCTGCGGGTCTCCGAGGAAGACGAGATCATGGGCCTCGACATGGCCGAGCTGGGCATGGAAGCCTACCCCGAGTTCTCCAAGGGCTGAGCTTCCCCTCCTGAAACGGACTGAGATCGGCCCGGGCGTTCGCGCCCGGGCTTTTGCATGTCCGTCGTCCGGGCGGTGGCGTGGCAAACCGGCTCATGTCGTCACGACAAAGGCGATCCCGCCGCGCCGGGCAATTGCCGCACCGCCAAATCCGTGGTTAGGATTCCTGCAAAGACCAAGAACAAGGGAACGGGACAGATGTACGACATCGCGGCCATCGGGGCCTGGCTGGAATTTGCTGTGCGCTGGCTGCACGTGATCACCGCCATCGCCTGGATCGGATCTTCCTTCTATTTCATCGCGCTCGACCTCGGGCTGCACCGCGACCGCAACCTCGCCTCCGGCGCGGATGGCGAAGAATGGCAGGTCCACGGCGGCGGCTTCTACCATATCCAGAAATACCTGATCGCGCCCGACGCGATGCCCGCCCACCTCGTCTGGTTCAAGTGGGAGGCCTATTCGACCTGGCTCTCCGGGTTCTTCCTGCTGGCGCTGGTCTACTACCTCGGCTCCGACTTCTATCTGATCGACCCGGCGGTCATGGACCTTGCCCCCTGGCAGGCCATCGCGATTTCGCTCGCCTCGCTCGGCCTCGGCTGGCTGGCCTATGACACCATCTGCAAATCGAAGTTCGGGGATGACAACACCCGCCTGATGATCGGCCTCTACGCCATCCTCGTCTGCCTGGCGTATTTCTATACGCATGTCTTCTCGGGCCGTGCTGCCCTGCTGCATCTCGGGGCCTTCACCGCCACGATCATGAGCGCGAACGTCTTCTTCATCATCATGCCGAACCAGCGCATCGTGATTGCCGACCTCAAGGCGGGCCGCAAACCCGATGCGAAATACGGCAAGATCGCCAAGCAGCGGTCGACCCATAACAACTACCTGACGCTGCCGGTCATCTTCATGATGCTGTCCAACCACTATCCGCTGGCGTTTTCCACCCAGAACACCTGGATCATCGCGTCGCTGGTGTTCCTGATGGGCGTCACGATCCGGCATTTCTTCAACACCATGCACATGCGCAAGGGCACGCCCTACTGGACCTGGCTGGTGACCGCGATCATCTTCCTTGCCATCGCATGGCTGTCGACCGCGCCGATGTTCCGTGCCGATGAAGACCCCGAGGCCGGCATCGTCACCCGTTTTGCCGAGGCCGAGGGATTCGCGCATGTCACCGACATCGTCATGGGCC
Source organism: Pseudooceanicola sediminis (assembly GCF_003575965.1). GTDB lineage: Bacteria > Pseudomonadota > Alphaproteobacteria > Rhodobacterales > Rhodobacteraceae > Pseudooceanicola > Pseudooceanicola sediminis. Next base: position 92,388 of record NZ_QWJJ01000016.1, read on the forward strand.
GCTGTTCGATGTGCCATAACGCCGAACCCTTCTATGACGGCATCCTCTGGGCGCCTAAGGGGGTGCGGCTGGATACCCCCGCCAATATCACCCGCAATGCCCGCATGATCTATCTGCAGGCCGGGCTCAGCCACGCCATGCCCCCGGCCAACGTCAGCTTCATCGAACCGGCGGAACGTCAGGCGATCATCGACTGGTACGCGGCGGCAACCAAGGGCTAGGGCGTGGGCACCCCGCCTCGGGCAGCGCACGCGCGGCGGGACGGGGCGGCGGGGTGAACCCCGCCCTGCGGCCCGCCCGACCCGCCCACAAGATCCATCCACAGCAAACCACCGCCAGCGGCGTTTCCCCCCGTTCCCGACTCATCACAGACATGCTAAGTCTTGGGTTATGCACCGCCCAGACCCCAACATACGCGACACCCAACCTGTCATTCGCCAACTCGACGACTCCGCGATCAACCGCATCGCGGCGGGCGAGGTGGTCGAACGCCCTGCCTCCGTGGTCAAGGAACTGGTCGAAAATGCGCTCGACGCCGGGGCCACCCGGATCGAGGTGACCATCGCGGATGGCGGCAAGACCCTGATCCGCGTGCGCGACGACGGCTGCGGCATCACCCCCGATGCGCTGCCGCTGGCCCTGTCGCGCCACGCCACCTCCAAGATCGACGGCTCCGACCTGCTCAACATCCACAGCTTCGGATTCCGGGGCGAGGCGCTGCCCTCCCTCGGTGCGGTCGGTCGCCTGACCCTGACCTCACGCGCGCGCGGATACGAGGCCGCCGAGATCCGCGTCAGCGGTGGCCGTACCGATCCCGTCCGCCCTGCCGCGCTCAACTCCGGCACCGTGGCCGAACTGCGCGATCTGTTCTATGCCACGCCCGCCCGCCTGAAATTCCTGCGCACCGACCGCGCTGAAACACAGGCGGTCACCGACATCATCAAACGCCTCGCCATGGCGGAACCCTTCACCGGCTTTACCCTGCGCGATGCCTCGGGCGGCGGCGAGGGGCGCGTGCTGTTCCGCGCCGACCCCGAGACGGGCGACATGTTCGACGCACTGCATGGCCGCCTCGCCACTGTGCTGGGCCGCGAATTTGCCGAAAACGCGCTGGCGATTGATGCCGAACGTGAAGGCCTGCACATGACCGGCTACGCCGCCCTGCCGACCTATTCACGTGGCGCGGCGGTGGCGCAGTTCCTCTTCGTCAATGGCCGCCCGGTGCGGGACAAGCTGTTGATGGGCGCGCTGCGCGCCGCCTATTTCGATTTCCTTTCGCGGGACCGCCACCCGGCGGCGGCGCTGTTCATCGATTGCGACCCGGTGCTGGTCGACGTCAACGTCCATCCCGCGAAATCCGAGGTCCGCTTTCGCGACCCGGCCGTCGCGCGCGGCCTGATCGTGTCGGGCCTGCGTCACGCGCTGGCGAACGCCGGGCACCGTGCCTCGACCACCGTCGCAGGCGCGACCCTCGGGGCCTTCCGCCCCGAGCGTCCGTCGCAGGCGGCCCTCGGCGCTGCGCAACAGGCCCTGGCGCCGGAAGATCACGATGCGCCGCGCGTCTATCAATACGACCCGCGACACCGTTCAGATACCGCTCAGATACCGTCCGGATACCGACGTTCGAATCCTGGCTTTTCAGACACTTACGCCGACATGCTGCCCAGTCTGACACCGACACCCTCTGCGCGCGCCGAACTGCCGGTGGAAAATGACACCCAGACCCCGCTCGAAGCATACCCCCTCGGGGCGGCCCGCGCGCAGGTGCACGAGAATTACATCATCGCCCAGACGACGCGCGGCATGGTCGTCGTCGATCAGCACGCCGCCCACGAACGGCTGGTCTATGAAAAGCTGAAGGCGCAGATGGCGGCCAGTGGCGTGCCCTCGCAGGCCCTGCTAATCCCGGAAATTGTCGAGCTTTCTCAATCGGATGCCGCCCGCCTTCTGGACGCTGCGGACGACCTCGCACGCTTTGGCCTGCATATCGAAGCCTTCGGCGGGGGCGCCATCGCGGTGCGCGAAACCCCCGCGATCCTGGGCGAAATCAACGCCGAGGCGCTGATCCGCGACGTGCTGGACGAGCTCACCGATCAGGATGACAGCATGGCCCTTCAGGCGCGGGTCGAGGCGATCCTGTCGCGGGTCGCCTGTCATGGGTCGATCCGTTCGGGTCGCCGTATGCAAGTCGCTGAAATGAATGAACTTTTGCGGCAGATGGAGGCAACCCCCCATTCCGGTCAGTGCAACCATGGCCGCCCCACCTACGTGGAGCTGCAACTCTCTGATATCGAACGGCTTTTCGGGCGCACATGATCCAGATCGGTTCCCTCACGCTGGATACCTCCGATCCGCTGACCCTCGTAATACTCGGTGGCGCGGCGGGCTTTGTCATCCTGTTGATTCTGCTGATCTTTTCGCTGCGCGCTGCCGCTCGCGCCTCTGATCCGCTGATCTGGCAGATGACCCAATTGTCGCGTCATGTCGAAGGGCTGGGCCGCGGTCAGGAACAACTCGCCGGGAATTTGTCCAACGTTTCCAACGCACAAACGACAGGGCAGGCACAGATGCTGCAATCGATGGAGGCTCGTCTGGCCCACGTCCAGCAGCAGATGAACGACCGGCTGCACGAAAACGCCATGCGCCAGGCCCGCTCTCTCTCCGAGATGCAGGAGAAGATGAACGCCCAGCTGCGCGGCGGCTCCGAGAACACCGTCAAGAGCCTGAGCGCCCTGCAAGAGCGGTTGCAAACGATTGACAAGGCTCAGGAAAATATCACGAAGCTGTCCGGTGACGTGCTGTCGTTGCAGGATATCCTGTCCAACAAGCAGACCCGTGGCGCCTTTGGCGAGATCCAGTTGAACGATATCGTCTCCAAGGCGCTGCCACCCGACAGTTATACGCTTCAGGCCAAGCTCTCCAACGACCGCCGCGCCGATTGCCTGATCCATCTGCCGAACCCGCCCGGTCCCATCGTCGTCGATGCCAAGTTCCCGCTTGAGGCCTACGAGGCCCTGCGCCGCGCTGATACGACTGAGCAGAAGGCCCGCGCGGCGCAGATGTTTCGACAGTCCGTCCGCCATCATATCCGTGCGATTTCAGACCGTTATATCATCGAGGGCGAGACTGCGGACGGTGCGCTGATGTTCCTGCCCTCCGAAGCGGTCTATGCGGAACTGCACGCCAATTTCACGGATGTGGTGCGCGAAAGTTTCAACGCCCGTGTCTGGATCGTCTCGCCCACGACCTGCATGGCGACGCTGAACACCATGCGTGCCATCCTGAAAGATGCCCGGATGCGCGAACAGGCGGGTGCCATCCGCAAGACCCTGCACCTGCTGCATCGCGACGTCGAACTGGTGGTCGAACGCGTCGGAAAGCTGGAAACGCACTTCGATCAGGCGCGCCGTGACCTGGATGGTATAGGCACCGCCGCCGAACGCGCCGGTAAACGTGCGCTGCGCCTCGATAATTTCGACTTCGAAGAGCTGACGTCAGAGGATGCGACGCCGCTGGAAAGCCTGGCGCAGGCGCCGTCAAACGGGTGAAATTGGCGCCGATCACCGCAGGGGCTTCCGCCGGGGGCATTTGCGTTCCAGGCCAAAGCTGTGGTCTTAGGTGACTGACCCGTAGCACCGGAGGCCCCCATGATTCCCGTTGATCCAGACCGATTTCTGGCTGATTTGCACCATCTGCGCAGCTTTGGCGCCTCTGGCGTCGGCAAGGGCGTGGTGCGCCAGGCCTATTCCGACGCCGACATCGCCGCGCGTGAATGGCTGGCCGCGCAATACGCCGAGGCCGGATTGCAGGCCACCATCGACCCGCTGGGTACGGTCTGGGGGCTGGCACCCGGGAAATCCCTTCTGGTCGGGTCGCACAGTGATACCCAACCCGAAGGCGGCTGGCTGGACGGTGCGCTTGGGGTGATCTGCGGGCTGGAACTGGCGCGGGCGGGGGTACAGGCTGGCCTCCCGATCTCTGCAGTGTCCTTTCAGGACGAAGAGGGCCGCTTTGGTGTCATGACCGGCAGCCGCGTCTGGTCGGGCCGAACGACCCTGGCCGATGCGGATGCGCTGCGCGATTCCGGCGGTGTCACCTTTGCCGAGGGCCGTGCCCGAATGGCCCACATGGTCACGGGCGAGGTCGACCCCTCCAGGTTCTCCGGCTTTGTTGAATGCCATATCGAACAGGGCCCGTGGTTGGATGAGGCACAGGAGGCCGTGGGCGTTGTCACTGATATCGTTGGGATTCGTGACCTGACCATCACGTTTTCCGGTGAACAGAACCACGCGGGAACGACACCGATGCACCGCCGAAAGGATGCCTTGAAAGGCATGTTGCGCTTTCAGTCCCTGATCGAAGAGCGGTTCCGCAACGTTGTGACCCCGCAAACGGTCTGGACGACTGGGCATGTGGATTTGCACCCCGGATCGCACTCCATCGTTCCTGGGCGATGCAGTTTTTCGATGCAGTGGAGGGACGGTGACGCGGCACGCCTGGACCGAATGGAGACGATCGTGCGGGCAAGCGCGGCAGACGTCGCGGAAGAAACCGGGCTGACGCTTGAGATGTCGCAGATGCTGGGGCTGGAACCTGTGCCGATGGACCCTGCCTTGCAGGCTGCGTTGGCGATGGCCGCAGAGGGTCAGCTCCCGGGCCGCTGGCGCAAGATGCAATCGGGGGCCCTGCATGATGCGGCCAGCCTGTCGCGCCTGATGCCTGTGGCCATGCTGTTCGTGCCGTCGATCAACGGGATCAGCCACGCCTTTGCAGAAGACACCGAGGAGGCGGATCTTGTCGCGGGGCTGAAGGTGCTCGCCGACGCTGTCGAGGCGATTGCCACCGCTTGATGTGCGTCAGATGAGTGCCGGCCAGGCCGCGCTAGCCCCAGGTGACATCGCCTAGAAAGATATACCCCGCGCCGTAGATCGTCTTGATCAGGCGTGGGTTTTTCGTGTCTTCGCGCAATTTGGTACGTAGTCGAGAGATCCGCACATCCATCGCACGATCAAAACTTTCACCTGCGGCGCCGCCCAGAACCTCCTGCATGGTGGCCCGTGACACGAGGCGTTTCGGGCGTTCGAGGAACAGGCGCAACACTTCTGCTTCGGCATGGGAAAACGGCGTCTCCTCTCCGTCTGCATCCTCTAGCGAGAAGCGGTCGAAATGGGCAGTCCAGCCGTTGAAGTGCGCGATCTGACCTGCGCCCGACCCCGTGACAAGGTGATCCCGACGCAGGCGTGCACGAATGCGCGCCACGACTTCGCCAGGGTCGAAGGGCTTGATGATGTAGTCGTCAGCACCGAGTTCCAGGCCGGTTACCCGATCCTGCACTTGTGCACGGCCTGAAATGATGATGATCGTCGCCCCTTTTTCCAGCGCCAGGCGATGCACCAGGGTCAGACCGTCACGGTCGGGCAGGGACAGGTCGACCAGGCAAACATCGGGAGTGATGGTTTTCAGAGCAGCTTCGAAGTCTGTCGCGCGGGCAAAGGCGCGCGTCCGAAAACCTGCCTGTTCCAGCGCGGTGACAAGGATATCGCGGATTTCGGGTTCGTCATCCAGGATCGTGACCAGGGGGCTACTCATTCGACGCGCGCTCCTTCTTGCAGGAATGTACGTAGCTGGGTGGCATCGAAAGGCTTTTGCAGGACAGGGCCACGGGCCCGCGCGGCCCTGTGCAGGCCGTGGTCGGGGCGCAGCGAGGTCATCATGACAAAGGGCGGCGCAGCGGCCGGCAGCGCATCAAGCAGATCCAGGCCGGTCGCGCTGCCCTCAAGCGACAGATCGCTGAGGATCAATGCCAGATCGTCGAGATCCGCGATGATTTCCAGCGCTTCGGCGGCGGTGGGGGCCTCGATCACGGAATAGCCTGTCTCGACCAGCATCTGCCGGATCGATTGGCGCAGGTCGGTGCTGTCTTCGACCAAAAGCGCCAGACCTCCCGGAGAGGCCATTTGCGGCAATTCTCGCCAAGGTAGCGAAAGTATGACCTCCGCTCCCGAGGGGTGGTTTGCGATCCGCATGCGGCCACCGGCGCGCTGCGTCATGTCATAGACCATCGAAAGACCCAGCCCCGAGCCCTCCTTTCCCTTGGTGGTAAAGAAAGGGTCTGTCGCCTTTTTCAGTGCCGTGGCGGCAAAGCCGGGGCCGCTGTCCGACACCCGGATCTGCAACCATGTCCCCTGGACGTTGCCGCAGGTGATCACGATCCGCCCCGGTCCGTCGCCGATCGCGTCGCGGGCATTCAGGACGAGGTTCAGCAGACTGTCTTGCAGCATACCCGAATCCAGCCAAAGCCGTTGCGCCTTTGCGGTGTTGTCGATTGTGAGGTGCACGTTCACCGGCAGGGCAGAGCGGGCAAGCGTGGCGAAATCCGCCAGAAAGGCCGCCCAATCCGTCGGGCCGGGGCTGTGTTCGCGCCCCCCGGTCATGTCCGCGATCCGGTTGAGCAGGTCACCACCGCGCTTGGCCGCCCGCTGAGTCGCGGAGACCAGCGTCTGTGCCGCATCTGGAAGGTCTTGGCGCGCGAGTTGCGATTGCAGTCCAAGGATGATTGTCAGCAGGTTGGAAAAATCGTGCGCCATGCCTGATGTGACCTGCGCCGCCAGTTCTCTCCGTCGGGTCTGCGTCAGGGCGGCACGGGTCTGGCTTTCTTCGGTGACATCCATCGACATGATATAGACGCCTTCGGTGCCATTCGGTGTCAGGGCGGTCCGGATGCGGCGGCTGCTGGATTCGTCCGTGAACTCAAACGCGGCGGCGCGCCCCTGCATCGCGGAATCGATATAGGGCCGCACGGCCTGGTGCACCTGGTGACCCAGAACATCCGCGATATGCAGCCCGACGATATGCGATGGTCGGCCGGGCAGAATGGTGTTCAGACGGCGGTTTGAATAGGTGTAGATCCGCTGCGGAGAGATATGGGCGATATGGGCGGGCAGCATCTCGGTCGTCAGTCGTATGCGAGCCTCCATTTCCGTCAGGCCGCGACGCGCCTCCTCAAGCCGGGAATTTGCCGCCTTAAGCTGGCGGTTGGTGGCGGCCAGCTCTTCGGCGCGGGTCAACAGTTGGTCTGACAGCTCTTCGGAGCGGGCGCGAAGCAAGGCTTCCTGCCGTTTGGTGTCCGTGATGTCGGTATAGACGGCAACCCAACCGCCCTGCGGCAAGGGCGCACCTTCGACACTGACAACCCGACCGTTGGCACGTGTTCGTTCCATGTAATGTGGCTGAAAGGCGCGCGCAGTCTCGACCCGCTGGCGAATCGCCGCCTCGATATCATCAAGGGGGCCGTATTCGCCGCTGATGCAGAGGTGGCGGATTGTATCTTCGAACCGGGCACCGGTGCGCACAAGTTCGGGCGGCAGATCGAACATCGCGCGAAACTGGCGATTGGATTGCACGAGGCGAAGATCCTGATCGTAAACGGAAAGTGCCTGCTGAATCAGGTTCAGACCGGCCATGGTCATCGTCTCTTTCTGCGATGCGCTGGTGTTCAAATGCCGTCCTCCTCTGCCATCGCTAGCGGGGAACGGGCTCCGGCGAAAGGGTGCCGCAGCGCAACCGCAGCGAGATCTCTTCGCAGGCGCAGTACCCGTAACAATTCGTTAGGTTTTGGAAATGATCCAGTAAAAATTGCCGACAAGGCTGGCTTTGTCGCTAGGGTGATCCCCTGCGATCCGCTTTGAGGAGAGCGGCGTCCGGCTTGGGAGGGCCGGACTACGGGAGGACAAAGAGTGACGGCAAATGCCCATGACGCGGGCGGGGCGGCGCAATCTATGCCGGCCCTGCTGGATCGCAACGCCAAGGCGTACCCAAAGAAGGCAGCCTATCGCGAGAAAGAGTTCGGGATCTGGCAAAGCTGGACCTGGGCCGAGACCCGCGAAGAGATCCGCATGCTGGCGCTTGGGCTGCTGGACCTTGGTGTGCAACGTGGCGATTTCATCGCGATCATCGGGGCGAACCGCCCACATCTTTATTGGTCCATCGTTGCGGCCCAGATGATCGGAGCGGTCCCGGTTCCCCTGTATGCCGACAGCGCGGCTGACGAAATGGCCTATGTCCTGGATCACTGCGGCGCGCGCTTTGTCATCGCAGAAGATCAGGAACAGGTCGACAAGATCAGCGATATCCGGGCGCAGCTGGGCGCGCTTGAGGAGGTGATCTATCTGGATCCTAAGGGGATGCGCAAATACGACCATTCGCATCTGCATGACTTTGTCGGAATTCAGACCCGCGGCAATGCCGCACGCGGCACACTTCTGGTGGAGCTGGAGCGGCGCCAGGGCGACATCACTTATGACGACATATGTGTCATGCTGTACACGTCCGGCACGACGGGCAAGCCCAAGGGGGTGGTGCTGTCGAACCGCAATATCATCGAGACGTCGAAAAACTCCTCTGATTTTGACAACTTGGGGCCGGGGGACGAGGTCTTGGCCTATCTGCCGATGGCCTGGGTCGGCGATTTCATCTTTTCCATCGGGCAGGCGTACTGGACCGGTTTCTGTGTCAATTGCCCAGAGAGCGAGACGACGCTGATCACCGATCTGCGCGAGATCGGGCCGACCTATTATTTCGCGCCGCCACGGGTGTTCGAGACGCAGCTGACCAACGTCATGATCCGCATGGAGGATGCCGGGCGTCTGAAGAAAAAGCTGTTCGATCATTTCATGGGGCTGGCCCGGCGGGTGGGGGGCGACATTCTGGATGGCAAACCCGTGGGGGTGCTGGATCGCTTGCGATACCGGCTTGGCAGCGTCCTGATCTATGGTCCGCTTAAGGATACGCTCGGGTTGGGCCGGGTGCGGGTGGGCTATACGGCGGGCGAGGCGATCGGCCCTGAAATCTTTGATTTCTATCGCTCTCTCGGGATCAACCTGAAACAGCTGTATGGGCAGACCGAGGCCAGCGTCTTTATCACGCAACAACCCGACGGTCAGGTGCGCAGCGATACGGTGGGGGTCGCCTCGCCCGGTGTCGAGATTCGCATCGGGGACAGTGGCGAGGTGTATTATCGCGGTCCGGGAGTTTTCGAGTATTATTACAAGAACGCCGAGAGCACGGCCTCGACCAAGGATGCGGAGGGGTGGGTGGCTACAGGGGATGCCGGTTTCATCGAAGAGGAGACCGGACATCTGCGTATCATCGACCGCGCCAAGGACGTGGGCAAGATGGCGGACGGGCGCCTCTTTGCGCCAAAGTACGTTGAAAATAAACTGAAATTCTATCCCAATATTCTCGAAGCCGTGGTTTTTGGCAACGGTCGCGACTGCTGCACCGCCTTCATCAACATCGACCTGAACGCGGTTGGCAACTGGGCGGAGCGCAGGAATATCGCCTATTCCAGCTATCAGGAACTGGCGGGGCACCCCCAGGTGCTGGATGCCATTCAGGGGCACGTCGAAGCGATCAATGCCTCGATCGCGGAGGATGAGATGCTGTCCGGCTGCCAGATCCACAGGTTCTTGATATTGCACAAGGAACTGGACGCCGACGATGGCGAGATGACCCGAACGCGCAAGGTGCGGCGGCGGATCATCGAGGAGAAATACAAGGACCTGATCCAGGCCCTGTACAGTGACGCACAACAGGTCAGCACGCGCACCGAGGTGACCTACGAAGACGGGCGCAAGGGGCATATCGCGGCCACTCTGGTGCTGCGCGATGCCGCTGTGACGACGCCTGCACAACCACGGGTGGCCGCAGAATGAGCCTTGCAGAACAATATGTTGCGGATGATGTCGCAGAGACTTCGGATGGGTATGTCACCGCTGATGGGCGCAAGATCGGCGGGGTGATGATGGAGATGCGCAACATCACCCTGAAGTTTGGCGGTGTCGTGGCGATCAAGGATATCTCGTTCGACATCCGGCAGGGCGAGATCCGCGCAATCATCGGGCCGAACGGCGCGGGCAAGTCCAGTATGCTGAATGTTATCAGTGGCTTTTACCACCCGCAGGAGGGCGAAGTCTGGTACAACGGGGCCCGCCGCGCGCCGCTGCGCCCCTATCAGGTGGCACGTCAGGGGATCGCGCGGACCTTTCAGAACATCGCGCTGTTCGAAGGCATGACGGTGCTGGACAACGTCATGACGGGGCGGCTGAACTTCATGAACACCAACCTGCTGCAACAGGCGGTCTGGCGCGGCAAGGCGGCGCGGGAAGAGGTGCATAACCGTGAATTCGTTGAAAAAATCATTGATTTTCTTGAGATTCAGGCGATCCGAAAGACCCCCGTGTCGCGGCTACCTTATGGGCTGAAAAAACGGGTGGAGCTGGCGCGGGCGCTGGCGGCGGAGCCGCATCTGCTGCTGCTGGATGAACCGATGGCAGGCATGAACGTCGAGGAAAAAGAGGACATGTCGCGCTTTATCCTGAACGCGAATGACGAATTCGGGACGACGATTGCGCTGATCGAGCATGACATGGGCGTGGTCATGGACCTGAGCGACCGGGTGGTCGTGATGGACTATGGCAAGAAGATCGGGGATGGCACGCCGGACGAGGTCCGCAACGATCAGGCGGTAATCGACGCCTATCTGGGGGTGGCACATGATTGATCGCCGCGCCGCAGCAAGTCCTTTGGAAACATGGAAAAATGCCTGTCGGTATCTGTACGGTATCGGAGCGGTATCACGTCGGTGCCGCAGTGCGGAAACCGCGTCAGGTCTGCTGACATATATCGGCGCCACCACGGCGTGCCCCCGGGGCAGTGACGCGGGCCGCCGGGGCAGTGACGGGGAGGGGATCTGATGCCGGATCAGCTGCTATTCGCGATGGAGGTCCTGCTGAACGGGCTGATGGCGGGGGTGCTGTATGCGCTGGTCGCCCTTGGCTTTGTGCTGATCTACAAGGCCAGCGGGATCTTCAATTATGCACAGGGCGTGATGGCGCTGTTCGCTGCCATGACACTGGTCGGGATCATGGAGGGGCAGGTGCCCTTCGCACATCTGATCAACGCGGCCTTTGGCACGGACCTGCATGTCTTTGGCTGGCAATTGTCGGGGCTGGTCGGGATCGTTCTGACGGCGCTGATCATGATCGCTCTGGCATGGGCCGTGAACCACCTGATCTTTCGCCATCTGGTCAATCAAGAGCCGATCATCCTGTTCATGGCGACCATCGGGCTGGCCTACTTCATGGAGGGGCTGGGCGATCTGATGTGGGGTGCGGACATCAAGAAACTGGATGTCGGGCTGCCGCAGGGGATCAACGGCTGGATCGACACGGTGACCTTTGATGCCTTCGGTTACGGGTTCTTCATCGACAACCTGGATATCTGGGCGACGGTGATCGCCGCCGTGCTGGTAATCGCCCTGATGATCTTTTCGCAATATTCCAAGCAGGGGCGGGCGCTGCGGGCGGTGGCGGATGATCATCAGGCGGCGCTGTCGGTCGGGATCAGCCTGAATTTCATCTGGGTGCTGGTGTGGTCCATCGCCGGGTTCGTGGCGCTGGTCGCAGGCATCATGTGGGGCACCAAGAGCGGGGTTCAGTTCAGCCTGAGCCTGATCGCGCTGAAAGCCTTGCCGGTGCTGATGCTGGGGGGCTTCACCTCGATCCCCGGCGCGATCGTCGGCGGGCTGATCATCGGGGTCGGTGAGAAACTGTTCGAATTTGCCATCGGGCCGATGGTGGGGGGCGCGACCGAAAACTGGTTCGCCTATGTTCTGGCGCTACTTTTTCTTGTGTTCCGCCCGCAAGGGTTGTTCGGTGAAAGACTGATCGAACGGGTGTGAGGGGCGCGCAGGAGGAGCGTGCCCGTCAGGAGAGGCCCGGGAAGATCGACTGCGCGCTGCGCGCGACACCCGCCCCCCCGGATCCATACCGTTGGGGGCAGGGTGACAACCATCAAGACTCTGGGAGGAGTGACGATGACCAAGACGATGATGGACAGGACGATGATGGTCGGAGCGGCCGTGACCTGGAGCGCATTCTGGGTGTTCTGCTACTGGGCTGCGGCCAATGCCCCGATGAAGGAACGCCATGAGATCGTGATCGCGGTGCTGACCGGATTGGGCGTGTTGGGGGCGATCTTTGCCTACAAGCTGATCTGCGCCGGCATAGACTGGATCGGGCAGGCCCCCGATCAGGGCGTCTGACGTGCTGTACCGCGAGGCCGGCGATTTCAAGACCAGCTATGAGGAGGACAGCCAGACCTTTCCGATCCGGTTCGACCGGTTGGCCTATCATGGCGCCCTTGTCGTGGCCTTTGCCATCGTGCCGTTCTTTATAAACGATTACTGGGCCAACGCCGTCGCGCTGCCGTTCCTGATCTATGCGATTGCGGCCATCGGGCTGAACATCCTTGTCGGGTTCTGCGGGCAGGTGAGTCTGGGCACCGGCGGTTTCATGGCCGTGGGGGCCTATGCCACCTACAAGCTGATGACGGCCTTTCCCGAGGTGAACATCTTTTTTCACGTGCTGATCGCGGGCGGAATCACGGCGCTGGTCGGTATGCTGTTCGGTCTGCCCAGCCTGCGGATCAAGGGGTTCTATCTGGCGGTGGCGACGCTGGCGGCGCAGTTTTTCCTGGTCTGGCTGTTCAACCGGGTGCCGTGGTTTTACAACCACTCGGCCTCGGGGCAGATTTCCGCGCCCGAGCGTACGGTGATCGGCGTGCCGGTGACCGGGCCGCATACCGAGGCCTGGGCGACCTATCTGTTCTGCCTGGTGTTTCTGGCCGGGTCCGCCCTGATCGCGCGCAACCTGACGCGCGGGGCGACGGGGCGCAAATGGATGGCGATCCGCGACATGGACATCGCCGCCGAGATCATCGGGGTGAACCCGTTGCGCGCCAAGCTGAGCGCCTTTGCCGTGTCGAGCTTTTTCATCGGGATCGCGGGGGCGCTGTTCTTCAGCGTCTACCTGGGCGCAGTCGAGGTGGGCGAGGCCTTTGGCATCAACAAGAGCTTTCTGGTGCTGTTCATGGTGATCATCGGCGGGCTGGGGCGGATCTTTGGCTCGCTCGCCGGGGCGGCGTTTCTGGTGCTGTTGCCGGTGCTGCTGAAAAACACGCTGGTTGGCACATTGGGCTGGCCGACGGATCTGGCGGCGCATCTTGAGATCATGATCGTCGGCGCGCTGATCGTCATTTTCCTGGTCGCGGAACCGCACGGGCTGGCGCAGCTGTGGCGGATCACCAAGGAAAAACTGCGGCTCTGGCCCTTTCCGCATTAGGGCCGGGGATCGCGCCGGGAGAGGAGGCCCGGCGCGCAAGAAGAAACATCGCAACATCACTGGGAGGAGATGAAAAGATGAAGAAAGTTCTCGTAAGTGCCGTGGCGGCCGCGCTGGTGGCCGGACCGGCCGCGGCGGATCTGGTGTTCCCCGATCTGAGCTATCGCACCGGGCCATATGCGGCAAACGGCATTCCGTTTTCCGACGGCTATCAGGATTACATGACCCTGCTGAACGAACGCGATGGCGGCATCGGTGGCGAGATGATCAAGGTCATCGAATGCGAAACCGGGTATAACACCGAGAAGGGCGTCGAGTGCTACGAGGCGACCAAGGGCGAGGGCGCGCTGCTGTACCAGCCGCTGTCGACCGGCATCACCTATCAGCTGATCCCCAAGGCAACGGCGGATGGCATTCCCGTGCACTCAATGGGCTATGGGCGCACCAGTGCCAAGAATGGCGAGGTGTTTCACAACATCTTCAACTACCCGGCCAACTACTGGGACGGTGCCAGCCATGCCATCACGCAGATCCTGAACGAGAACGAAGGCGATATTGCGGATCTGAAGATCGCGCTGGTCTATCACAACTCGGCCTACGGCAAGGAGCCGATCCGCACGCTGGAGGAACTGTCGAAGAAGCACGGCTACGAGCTGAGCCTGCTGCCCGTCGACAGCCCCGGACAGGAGCAGAAAAGCCAGTGGTTGCAGATCCGCCGGGAACGCCCCGATTACGTGATCATGTGGGGCTGGGGTGTGATGAACCAGGTCGCCATCCAGGAAGCGGTGAACATCCGCTATCCGATGGACCACTTCATCGGCATCTGGTGGTCTGGGTCTGAGAACGATGTGCTGCCGGCGGGCGAGGCCGCGGATGGCTACAAGGCACTGACGTTTCACAACCTCGGCAGCGATTACCCGGTCTACGACGATCTGAAAAAGTACGTTGTCGACGCTGGCAAGGCGGCGGGCGCGGGCGATCAGCTGGGAACCGCGCTCTATTCCCGCGGCATGTACGCGGCGATGCTGGCGACCGAGGCCGCGCGCACCGCGCAGGACATGTTCGACACCAAGGCGCTGACGCCGGCGCAGATGCGCGATGGCATGGAAAACCTCGAGATGACGGAGGCGAAGATGGCGGCGCTCGGCCTGCCGAACTTCGGCCCCGAATTCAAGGTGACCTGCTCCAACCACGGTGGCGACGGCCTGGGCGCCGTGGCGCAATGGGACGCGAAGGCAAGGGAATGGTCGTTGATCACCGACTACTTCCCGGCGGATGAGGAGGTTCTGAACCCCCTGATCACCGCCGACAGCATGGCCTTTGCCGAGGAAAACAACATCACCCCCGGGTGCATGTGACACCACGCGCACCCCGGCCTGCCTGGCGGGTCGGGGGCATTTGAACGGGGGATGGCCGGAATGCTGGATGCAGGCAAGGCGCAGGACAACCTGCTGGAAGTGAACAACATCGAGGTGATCTACAACCACGTGATCCTGGTGCTCAAGGGCGTCAGCCTGTCGGTGCCCAAGGGCGGCATTACTGCCCTGTTGGGCGGCAATGGCGCGGGCAAGACGACGACGCTGAAGGCGATTTCCAACCTGCTGCATTCAGAGCGTGGCGAGGTCACAAAGGGATCGGTGCTGTACCACGGCAAGACGGTGCAGCACCGCGACCCGGCCAGCCTGGTCAAGGCGGGCGTCATCCAGGTGATGGAGGGTCGGCACTGCTTCGAGCATCTGACGGTCGAGGAAAACCTTCTGACCGGCAGCTATACCCGCGCGGCCAGCCGGGCCGAGATCGAACAGGATCTGGAACTGGTCTACAGCTATTTCCCCCGCCTCAAGCTGCGCCGCAAGAGCCAGGCGGGCTATACCTCGGGCGGGGAACAGCAGATGATCGCCATCGGTCGCGCACTGATGAGCCGCCCCGAGACGATCCTGCTGGACGAGCCGTCGATGGGCCTGGCGCCGCAGTTGGTCGAGGAAATCTTTACCATCGTGAAAAACCTGAACGAAGAGGAGGGGACGACCTTCCTGCTGGCGGAACAGAACACCAACGTGGCCCTGCGCTATGCCCACTACGGCTATATCCTGGAATCGGGGCGCATCGTGATGGATGGCCCGGCCGCAGAGCTGCGTGAAAACCCCGACGTCAAGGAATTCTACCTCGGCATGTCCGACGAAGGGCGCAAGAGCTTTCGTGACGTGCGTTCCTACCGGCGGCGCAAACGGTGGCTGTCGTGATCGGCCTCCCCCGGGTGCCGGGCGCGCACTACAGATCCTGAGAGGCGAAACCATGTCGCAACATTTCGATACGCTTGAGACCCGCAGCATGGAGGCCCGCGAAGCGGCCCTGGCCACGGATCTGCCCCGCCAGATCGCGGCGGCGCAGCGTCTTGCGGGGTATGGCGACCGGCTGGCCGGCATCGACGCGGCCCGGATCGCTTCGGTCGGCGCGCTGGCGACACTGCCCATCCTCAGAAAATCCGACCTGGTGGCGGCGCAGAGCGCCAGCGCCCCTTTGGGCGGGCTGACCACCCTGCCGATCAGCGGATTCGCGCATGTGTTTCAGAGCCCGGGTCCGATCTACGAACCCGGCGGGGCCTCGCATGACTGGTGGCGAATGGGGCGGTTCCTGCACGCCTGCGGTATCGGCAAGGGCGACATCGTGCAGAACTGCTTCGGCTATCACCTGACGCCTGCCGGGATGATCTTTGAAAACGGTGCGCGCGCGGTCGGGGCCTCGGTGCTGCCCGCAGGCACCGGCCAGACCGACCTGCAGGCGCGGGCCGCCCATGACCTTGGCATTACCGCCTATGCGGGGACACCGGATTACCTCAAGGTGATTCTGGACCGGGCAGAGGCGCTGCACCTGCCGCTGAAAGTCACCCGTGCCGCAGTGGGCGGCGGCGCGCTGTTCCCCAGCTTGCGCGCCGAATATGCGGACCGCGGCATCGCCTGCCTGCAATGCTATGCCACGGCGGACCTCGGCAACATCGCCTATGAAAGTGCTGCGATGGAGGGGATGATCGCCGACGAGGGCGTGATCATCGAAATCGTCCGCCCCGGCACGGGCGATCCGGTCGCCCCCGGCGAGGTCGGCGAGGTGGTGGTGACCACCCTGAACCCGGATTATCCGTTGATCCGCTTCGCCACCGGTGACCTCAGCGCGGTACTTCCCGGCATCAGCCCCTGCGGGCGGACAAACCTGCGCATCAAGGGCTGGATGGGGCGTGCCGACCAGACAACCAAGATCAAGGGCATGTTCGTGCGCCCCGAACAGGTCGCCGATTTCGTGCGCCAGCACGCCGATGTCAGCCGCGCCCGCGTCATCGCCCGACGCGAGGGCGAGATGGACATCATGATCCTGCGCATCGAAAGCGACGGCGGCGACAGCGCCCGCTACCAGCCGAGCGCACTTCAGACCCTGAAACTGAAGGCCGAGATCGAGATCGTCGCCAGGGGTTCCCTGCCCAACGACGGCCTGGTGATCGAGGATCAGCGCGTTTACGACTAGGCGCGCGCCCGCTCGCTCATCTGGCCGGAAATACCCCCGCCGGAGGCTCCCGTCTGCGGTGCCAGGTGCAGCCCGCGCCGCCCGGCACTCCCCCTGGGGACAGGGCCGTCAAGCAACAGAGCCGTCAAGCAAAAGGGCCGCGAAGGAAAAAGGGCTGCCAAAGAAAAAGGGCCGCCAAAAGCGACCCTTTCCGGTAAGTCTTGTGCTGCTGTCGCGGCACCCGGGGCAATCAGCCCTGGCGTGCCTTGAAGCGAGGCTGCGTCTTGTTGATCACGTAAACGCGGCCTTTACGGCGCACGACGCGGCAATCGCGGTGGCGCTGCTTCAGCGAGCGGAGCGAGTTACGAACCTTCATGGTCATCTCCTCTTGTCGCGGCGCGGCTAGCGCCAGTGTTTCGCGGTTGGCAATCAGACGATTACCGATGAATTCATGGTGGGCGATACAAGGTTCGAACTTGTGACCCCTTCGATGTCAACGAAGTGCTCTACCACTGAGCTAATCACCCATGACCGGTTTGGCCCCTGCCCCTTTTAACCAAAAGGAGCGCGGAGTTCCGCGCCGGTTCGGGTCGTATAAAAGGAGTCGATGGCGGGATCAAGGGGCTTTTGGCATTCCTTTTTTGGGGTAGTATCAGGGCGCATCCGGAGTTGTCATGACACGATCCGCCTTTGAACTGTTTCGCCCCGTTCGCCTTGGGACCAGTGTGGTTTTCGCGTCGCCCCATTCCGGGCGCGACTACCCCGACGATCTGATGCAAAGGACCCGTCTGGACAGGCATCAGGTGCGCTCCTCCGAGGATGCCTTCATCGACCGTCTGTTTGCTTCGGCACCGGATGTCGGGGCACCGCTGCTCTGCGCGACGGCGCCCCGGGCCTATGTCGACATGAACCGCGCGATCGACGAGTTGGACCCCGCGCTGGTCGAGGGTGTCCGGCGCCGTGGGCATAACCCGCGAATCGCGTCCGGCCTCGGTGTGATTCCGCGCGTCGTGGCGGGCGGAATGCCGATTTATCACGGAAAACTGACGCTGGAGGAGGCCGAGGCGCGGCTGGAACGCACCTGGAAGCCGTATCACGCCACGCTGCAAAGCCTGCTGAACGAGGCCCGCGCGGCCTTTGGCGAGGCGATCCTGCTGGATTGCCATTCGATGCCGCACGAGGCGCTGGACGGGGTGGCGCGCAATGCCCGGCGTCGCCCGGAGGTGGTGATCGGGGACCGGTTCGGTGCTTCGGCCGACAGTTTCCTGATCGACCGGATCGAGGCCGCCTTCGTGAATGCCGGGCTGAACGTGGTACGCAATGCGCCCTTTGCGGGGGCCTATGTCACGCAGCACTATGGCCGTCCCGCGCGGGCCCAGCACGCGGTGCAGATCGAGATCGACCGCGCCATCTACATGGACGAAGCCCGCATCGAGCCGCTGCCGCGATTCGATGCCTTTGCCGAAGTGATTCGCGGTGTGGTGGCGGAAATTGCCGATCTGGGGCGCAGCGGGGTGCCGCTGGCCGCCGAATAGCTCGGGGCCCCAGCGACACGAGATCATTTCTCAGGCAGATCGAAACTCAGGCAATTCGCAGGGATCGCCGGGCGCTTTCGGGGTGGGCTGCGCGGGCGGGGTGGGCTGCGCGGGCTAGCGCAGCGCCCGTCCCTTGCGGATGGCATCGGGGCCGAAGCGGGCGCGAATAGCATCTGTGGCGCGCTCGGCCTCGCTGCGGCGGGCCGCGTTCGGGTCCAGCAGGTCGGGGGCGCGATCGGCCTCGGCGTCGGACGTCAGATCGGTCAGTCCGACCCCGATCAGGCGAAACGGCCCCTGGTCGCCCAGGGCATCGAACAACGCGCGCGATTCGCGGTACAGGCGGTCGGCCATCTGGGTGCTGTCGCGCAGCGCATGGCGGCGGGTGATCAGTGAAAAGTTGGCGCGTTTCAGCTTCAGCACCACCACGCGGCCCGCCAGATCCTTGGCCTTGGCGCGGTCTGCGACCTTTTCGGCCAGCCGCCACAGGTGACCGTCCAGCAAATCCGGGTCCGAGGTATCCTCGAAAAACGTCGTCTCGTTCGAGATGGATTTCATCGGGGCGTGGGCGGTGACGCGTCGCATGTCCTCGCCCCGTGCGAGGTGCCAGAGGCGGTCGCCCATGGAACCGAACCGCGCCGCCAGATCCCGCTGGTCCCAGCGACGGAGATCGGCAAAGGTCTGGATTCCGGCCTTGTCGAGCGAGGCCTGCCCGGCCGCCCCGACACCCCAGATGAGGCGCACTGGTTTGGGGGCAAGGAAATCCTGCGTTTCGGCCTTGCCGATCACTGAAAACCCGTGCGGCTTGTCCATGTCCGAGGCGATCTTGGCCAGGAACTTGTTGTGGCTGAGGCCGATGGAGCCGGTCAGGCCGAGTTCGTCGCGCATCCGCTTTACCAGACGCGCCAGCATCACCGCAGGGGCATGGCCATGCAGGCGGAGAGTGCCGGTCAGATCGAGAAACGCCTCGTCCAGCGACAGGGGTTCGATGGCCGGCGTCATCTCTTCCATCATGGCGCGGATGGCGCGCGATGCCTCGACATAGGCCGACATGCGCGGTTTGATGACCACCGCGTCGGGGCAGAGTTTCAGGGCCTGGAACATCGGCATGGCGGATCGCACGCCACGGATGCGCGCCACGTAGCAGGCGGTCGAGACCACGCCGCGCCTGCCGCCGCCGATGATGACGGGTTTGCCCGCCAGATCCGGGTTGTCGCGCTTTTCGACAGAGGCATAGAAGGCATCGCAATCCATATGCGCGATGGAGAGCGACATCAGTTCGTCATGCGCGATCACCCGCGGGCTGCGGCAGGCGGGGCAGCGCAGGTGCGACGCGCGCGGCGCGTCGAAATCGGTGAGGCAGTCGCGGCAGAGTGCGTGCATGGGGGCCTGCGGGGCGGGAAATGGGGCGCGACGCCGGTCGGGCGCCTGCGTCTTGGTGCAATTGGCTGGGGGCATGATATACCGCTGCCATGGACAGGCAAACCGACATTTCCCCCGGGGCGTTCGACCGCGCACGCGATGTATACGGCGCCAAGCTGCTGATCCTGTTCGGCACGCGAATGCCGGTGATCCTGCGCGACAACCGATCCGATATTCCCGATCCGAACAAGCTGGACCTGCCGGGGGGCGGGCGCGAGGCAGGCGAAAGCGCAGTCGAGTGCGTGCTGCGCGAAACGCGCGAAGAGCTGAGCCTGGGGTTGGCGCCGCGTGATCTGCACTATGGGCGCGCCTATCGCAACGGGGCGGGGCGCGAGGTCTGGTTTTTTGCCGCGCACCTGGACTATGCGCGGCTGGACGAGATTGCCCTGGGCGACGAGGGGCAGAGTTGGCATCTGATGCAGATGGCCGAGTATCTGTCCCACGCCAGCGGCATCGTGGCGTTTCAGGATCGGCTGGCGGACTACCTGGCGTGGGCGGGCGCGCGGGTTCCGCCGCGCTGAAGCATGCTGCGCCGATCCGGGGGCCGGATCAGAGCCGGGCGATTTCGGACAGGATGGCCTGTGTCGCGGCGCGGGGATCGGTGGCGCGCCAGATCGGGCGACCGACGACGATATGATCGGCCCCGTCGCGGATGGCGTTGGCCGGGGTGG
Organism: Pseudooceanicola sediminis; assembly: GCF_003575965.1. Lineage (GTDB taxonomy): Bacteria > Pseudomonadota > Alphaproteobacteria > Rhodobacterales > Rhodobacteraceae > Pseudooceanicola > Pseudooceanicola sediminis. Next base: position 112,689 of record NZ_QWJJ01000016.1, read on the forward strand.
CGATGCGTTTCTGGTCATCGGAGGCATCGCTCTCGGGGCGGATGCCGGGTGTGACGATCAGGCGGCCCGCCGCCTGCGGAAGGGCACGGATCATCGCGGCCTCTTGCGCAGAGGCGATGACGCCATGCGCACCGGCCTCGAATGCGCGGGCGGCGCGTTCGGCCACCAGATCGGCGGTGTCACCCGGCTTGAGGCAGCTTGCATCCAGATCGCCGCGATCAAGCGAGGTCAGGATCGTCACGGCGAGGATCTTGAGGTCGGTGCCTGCGGCGCCTTCGCGGGCGGCGCGCACGACATGGGGGTCGCCGTGGACAGTCAGGAAATCCAGATCGAACTGCGCCAGGCCCCGCACCGCTGCTTCGACCGTGGCGCCGATGTCGAAGAGTTTCATGTCGAGGAAGATACGCTTGCCTTGTTCCTGCTTGAGTTCGTTGGCGAGGCCGAGGCCGCCGCCGGTCAGCATCCCCAGCCCGATCTTGTAGAAGGAGACGGCATCGCCCAGCTGTTCGGCCAGGTGCAGCCCGGCAACCGCATTCGGGACGTCCATGGCGACGATCAGCCGGTCGTCGGAGGGTTGAGTGTGAGCGTGCGTCATCTGGTGGCCCCTTCTGTGTGCAGCGCCCTGTCGGGCAGGGCAGGGCCGTCATGCGCAGCAGAACGCCGCGCGTCAAGGGTGTCGCGGCATGCGGTGATGGTCGGGTGGCGCGCCTGGCGTGTTTGCGGGGCGCGGCACCGGGGGGAGGGCGCAGAGGCAAAAAGGGGTCCGGGCATGTCTGGTCGGCAGCCGTCGTCCCGGACCCTAGACGCGCACGGTGGAACATCCTGTACCAGAACCGGCCGGTTGAGGCGTCAACCTGGTCTGGCCGCGCGCACCGTCATGAGACAATGCCGGGGCGCGCGATAAGCGGATGCGCCGTGCGCATGCGTGAAGAAGCCGAATGCCGCGACACGGCGGCAGGTCAGGGGCCGGGCGGAGATTGTCCGGTGGCATTGGTCAGAAGGAGATGCGCCCGAGAATGCGGGCAGGTCTGATCAAAAAAGAGGGCGGATGGAAAATCGCCCGTGGCGCCCCTCAGGCTTCAATTAGGGAATTTCGGTCATTGCTATTGTTTCGCCAGAGCGATGCGCCGTTGCATGAATTGCAATCTGTGGCGCGGTAATCTGGCAGTTCTACCCATAGTTATGTTTTTGTACTTTGGGGTAATCTTAATTCTTGAGAATCTGAATGTAAAGCGGGTGCAGCAATTGCACTGCATTTACAGGGCATGCATTGGGGGCTTTTCCGTGCGACTCATATGTCCCTCGCGCCCGACCGTGTCGGCCAAGAACGGCCGGCCGGAAACGACGGCAATATCCGAAGGGGTGTGACCAGAACGCGGGCACGCACCGCGTTGAATGAGGCCGCTGTGGAGCTGTTCGCGCCGTGGAAAACCGCGTGCTTTTCCGCACGCTGGCGAAGAGTCGTCCTGTGGCGGCGCGGTCGGCCTGCGGTTCACGCGGGTTGGGGCCAACAGGGGCCAGTCAGGTCAGGCCGCGCGGCGCAGCAGGCGATCCCACAGGGCGTTGGTGGCCTGGTGCACGATTGCGGGCAGGCTGTCAAAGCTGTGCATGTCGGGGCGACGGGCGCGCATCGTGCTATCCTGCCGGGTGTGGCGACGCTGGGCCATGTCGACGACGGCGATGCTGACATCGGCATAATCCATCGTTATCGGTGCCCGCAGGGAAATCGGGTAGGTGAAGGCTTCGCCCCGGTCGAACAAAGTGACGCAGGCCTCGAAGGCCCGTTCGGCGGGGTTGTAACGGATCGTGGAAATGCGTGTTTTGGTCGTCGTCATGAGGACCTCCTGCTCGCTGGTTATCTGTTCTGTGCCTGTCCTTTGCAGGGAATAAACGGATTGGGGTGCAGGAGAGTTCCGTTTGCCGTTCTGGGGCGGCTTGAACCCGCCGATGGCATCCCCCATCTTTGATACGGAGGTTCCAAGCCAGGTATGCCTATTAAGGGTGCCGGACAGCGGAACGCTTGTTGAAAAGGAGAGAGACCCATGGACTTGACCAAGTTCACGGAGCGGTCGCGCGGCTTTATCCAGGCGGCGCAGACCATTGCAATCAGAGAAAACCATCAGCGGCTTTTGCCCGAGCACATCCTGAAGGCGCTGATGGATGATGACGAAGGCCTCGCCAGCAATCTGATCGGCAAGGCCGGCGGCGATGTCGGGGCGGTGACCCAGGCGCTGGCGGTGGCGCTGAAGAAGGTTCCCGTGATCGGGGGCGACAGCGGCCAGATCTACATGGATAACCAGACGGTCAAGGTGATTGCCGAGGCCGAGAAGGTCGCCAAGCAGGCCAAGGATACCTTTGTACCTGTGGAACGCCTGCTGACCGCGCTTGCGCTGGTCAAGGGCGGCGCGCGCGATACGCTGGAGGCCGGGGGCGTCAGCGCGCAAAAGCTGAACGCCGCGATCAACGACATTCGCAAGGGCCGCACGGCCGATACGGCAAGTGCCGAGGATACCTTCGAAGCGTTGGAGAAATATGCCCTGGATCTGACGGCGCGCGCCGAAGAGGGCAAGATCGACCCGATCATCGGCCGCGACGACGAAATCCGCCGGGCGATGCAGGTGCTGTCGCGCCGCACCAAGAACAACCCGGTCCTGATCGGGGAACCCGGGGTCGGCAAGACCGCGATTGCCGAGGGACTGGCACTGCGCATCATCAATGGCGATGTGCCCGAGTCGCTTCGTAACAAGCGCCTGCTGGCGCTGGACATGGGCAGCCTGATTGCCGGTGCGAAATACCGTGGCGAATTCGAGGAACGGCTGAAGGCCATCCTGAAGGAAATAGAATCCGCAGCCGGAGAGGTGATCCTGTTCATCGACGAGATGCACACGCTGGTCGGCGCCGGCAAGGCCGACGGCGCGATGGATGCTGCCAACCTGATCAAACCCGCGCTGGCGCGGGGCGAGTTGCACTGTATCGGCGCGACCACGCTGGATGAATACCGCAAGTACGTGGAAAAGGACGCGGCACTTGCCCGTCGCTTCCAGCCGGTGATGGTGTCGGAACCGACTGTCGAGGACACCATCAGCATCCTGCGCGGCATCAAGGAAAAGTACGAGCTGCACCATGGCGTGCGGATCAGCGACTCGGCCCTGGTGGCGGCGGCGACGCTGAGCCATCGCTACATCACCGACCGCTTTCTGCCCGACAAGGCGATCGACCTTGTGGACGAGGCCGCGAGCCGGTTGCGGATGGAGGTTGATTCAAAGCCCGAGGAACTGGACCAGCTGGATCGCAACATCCTGCAGATGCAGATCGAGATCGAAGCCCTGCGCAACGAGGATGACGCCGCCAGCAAGGACCGGTTGGAAACGCTGGAGCGTGACCTTGCCGATGTGCAGGAACGGTCCGACAGCATGACGGCCAAATGGCAGGCGGAGCGCGACAAGCTGGCCGGTGCGCGAGAGCTGAAGGAACAGCTGGACCGGGCACGGGCGGACCTTGAGATCGCCAAGCGCAATGGCGACCTGGCCCGCGCGGGCGAGCTGTCCTATGGCATCATCCCGCAGTTGGAAAAACAGTTGGGCGAGGCCGAGGAGCAGGAAGCCGAAGGCGTGATGGTCGAAGAGGCCGTGCGCCCCGAGCAGATCGCGCAGGTGGTCGAACGCTGGACCGGCATTCCGACCGCGAAGATGCTGGAGGGCGACCGCGAGAAACTGCTGCGCATGGAAGACGGTTTGCACAAGCGCGTCATCGGCCAGAACTCGGCCGTGCGGGCGCTGTCGAATGCGGTGCGGCGCGCGCGCGCCGGTCTGAACGACGAGAACCGGCCGCTGGGGTCGTTCCTGTTTCTTGGGCCGACGGGCGTAGGCAAGACCGAGCTGACCAAGGCCGTGGCCGAGTACCTGTTTGACGACGACAACGCGATGGTGCGCATCGACATGAGCGAGTTCATGGAGAAACACAGCGTCGCGCGTCTGATCGGCGCCCCTCCGGGCTATGTCGGGTATGACGAGGGCGGTGTGCTGACCGAGGCTGTACGGCGGCGCCCCTATCAGGTGGTGCTGTTCGACGAGGTCGAAAAGGCACACCCCGATGTCTTCAACGTGCTGTTGCAGGTGCTGGATGACGGCGTGCTGACCGATGGTCAGGGGCACAAGGTCGACTTCAAGCAGACGCTGATCATCCTGACGTCGAACCTTGGCGCGCAGGCGCTGAGCCGGTTGCCCGAAGGGGCCGATGCGGGCGAGGCCAAGCGCGACGTGCTGGAAGCGGTGCGGGCGCATTTCCGCCCCGAGTTCCTGAACCGCCTGGATGAGATCATCGTGTTCGATCGTCTGGCCCGCAAGGACATGAACGGGATCGTCGATATCCAGATGTCGCGCCTGCTGAAACGCCTGGCGGCGCGCAAGATCACGTTGCAGCTGGACGACGGTGCGCGGCAGTGGCTGGCGGACGAAGGGTATGACCCGGTGTTCGGGGCGCGGCCTTTGAAACGGGTGATCCAGCGCGTGTTGCAGGATCCGCTGGCCGAAGCCCTGCTGGCGGGAGAGGTGCGCGATGGCGACACGGTGCCGGTGACGGCGGGCGCCGAAGGGTTGCTGATCGGCAATCGTGTCGGCGCTTCTCAGCGCGGCAAGCCCGATGAAGCGACGGTGCACTGAGGCGGTGCACTGAGGCGGTGCACTGAGAGGCGAGAGGCCCCGAGCCGATCACCCGACTTCGGGCGTGATCTGACCTTGGGACCGCGGCGCAGTCCCCTGCGCCGCGGTCATTGCAGGTTTCCGCAATTGCGCCACCGCCGTAGATTCGGCACATTGCGCCGCGTAGGGACACCGAATTCCTGCATCCTCATTTCAAGCAATTTATTTTACAGTGGCGGCCTGAAGTCGGCCGCCACTTATTTGTCAGGCGTAAGGGCCGCCGAGGGCCTTTCGCGGCGATCCTTGCAATCGCGCTCTTTCGGGCAGGTGGACCGGTCTCAAAGCACCTGCATCTTGATTGCAATGGCAACGGCCTGTGCATTGCTGCGCGCGCCCAGCTTTGAGCGCATGGCGGAAAGGTGATGCGCCGCGGTACGATCTGCCAAGGTCAGATGATCCGCGATCTGTTGCACCTGAAGCCCCTCTGCCAGCAAACTGAGAACGTCATATTCGCGGTCGCTGAGCTTGTAATGGTGGCGCGACAGCTCTCCGAAGCTGAGGCTGGTCATCAGGTGTTCGCAGATAGAGCGGATGGTGGACTGCTGGGCCAGGAAGGCGCGATCATGCTCTTCGCCCGAATCCGTGGGATCCTGCACCAGGCTCATCCCGGCGCTGAAGATACCGTCGCCATAGGGAACGCGACGCAGACGCACGGTGACACCGGCCCGCAGGCCGTGGTCGCTGATATGGCGGATCTTGTAGCGGTGCTTTTCCGTCATGTCGGGCGAGTAATAGTCCAGCGGCAGTTCGGACCACAGCTTTGGCCTGCCAGAGCTGCGACAGTGCGTGACGAACGGGTCTTCCATCTTGTGCGCTTCGGCCTGGACGCTTTTGCGATATTCGGCACCCATCCCGGAAAAGGTGGCGGTATCCAGAATCTGCCCGTCTTTCTTGAGGTAGGCCTGGGTATAGTGGAACCGGGTGTATCCGTAGGGCCGCACCACCTCGGCCAGGACCGCGAAGCTTTCTTCGACGGATCGCACGGCTGCAAACCGGTCCGAGATATCTGTGTGGAAATTGGCAAGCTGGTTCATATGGAACGATACTGTTTTCGGGTGTGCCGGCAAAATCAATGCCTGCGCCTGTCCGTGTTTCCGATCACTCTGGCGGACAGGGGCGCCTTATTCATCGGATGTTTTCAAAGTGCTATGGTTTCATTCAGGCGAAAAACGCACGGCTGTCAAGATTTCGCAGAGTTGCGGTTGCTGCGCCCAGACCTGTCCGACATGGTGATCCGAAGGCGGAGAATCCGCGAAAGGGAGTCGGAGTATGGAGCTGGTCGCCCCGGTGATTGAATGGCTGATCGTGGCCTTTGTGTTCGCGATCGGCATCGCGGTGCTGGCCGTGGTGGTGATGTTCCTGCTGGATATCAGCCAGCGAGAGGATGCCGTGCGGCGCAATTACCCGGTGATCGGGCGGTTTCGTGCCATCTTTACGAAGCTGGGCGAGTTCTTTCGCCAATACTTCTTTGCCATGGATCGCGAGGAGATGCCGTTCAACCGGGCTCAGCGCGACTGGGTCTATACGGCGGCAAAGGGGCAGGGGAACACGGTTGCGTTCGGGTCGACCAAGAACCTGTCGATCCCCGGCACCCCGATCTTTGTCAACGCGGTGTTTCCGCCGCTGGACGACCAGTTTGCGATGACCAAACCGCTGCAGATCGGCCCGTATGCGCGCCACCCCTACATGGCGCCGTCGATCTTCAATATCTCAGGCATGTCCTTTGGGGCGCTGTCCCAGCCGGCGGTCGAGGCCCTGAGCATGGGCGCAAAGGAGGCCGGGATCTGGCTGAACACCGGCGAGGGCGGGTTGTCACCGCATCACCTGGTGGCGGAATGCGATATCGTGTTCCAGATCGGAACGGCGAAGTTCGGTGTGCGCGATCACGCGGGAAACCTGAGCGACGAAAAACTGCGCGCCGTCGCGTCCAAACCGCAGGTCAAGATGTTCGAGCTGAAACTGGCGCAGGGCGCCAAGCCCGGCAAGGGCGGCATTCTGCCCGCCGCCAAGATCGACGAGGAGGTCGCGGAGATTCGCGGTGTGCCAATGGGGGTGGACGCCGTTTCGCCCAACCGCCACGCCGAGATCGATGATTTCGGTGACCTGCTGGACGTGATCGGCCATATCCGCGAGGTGACGGGCAAACCGGTAGGGTTCAAAACCGTGATCGGATCATCGGACGCCTACGAGGAGCTGTTCGAGATGATCCGCACGCGGGGTCCGGAAAGCGCGCCGGATTTCATCACGATCGACGGCGGCGAGGGGGGCACCGGTGCGGCACCGATGCCGCTGATGGACATGGTGGGGATGCCCCTGCGCGAGGCGCTGCTGCGCATGGTCGACATGCGCGACAAATACGGCCTCAAGAACCGCATTCGCATTATTGCCAGCGGCAAGATGGTGAATCCCGGCGATGTTGCCTGGGCCATCTGCGCCGGTGCGGATTTCGTCACCTCTGCGCGCGGGTTCATGTTCTCGCTCGGCTGTATTCAGGCGCTCAAGTGCAACAAGAACACCTGTCCGACCGGCATCACCACCCACGACCCGCATCTGCAACGCGGGCTGGTGCCCGAGAGAAAGTTCATGAAGGTCGCGAATTTCGCCCGCGCCGTGGTCAAGGAAGTCGAGATGATCGCGCATTCCGTCGGCGTGGCCGAACCCCGCCTGATGCGCCGCCGCCATGTCCGGATCGTCCAGGCGAACGGCGATTCCATCGTGCTGCGTCACATTCGCCCCAGTTTCGGGGGTGACGACCTGCCGGCCGAGGCCAGCCCGAACAAGATGCCGGTGCAGGCCCCGGATTCGCGTAAGTGACATGTCGCCGCTTTCGGGTGAGATGTTTCGCCTGATCCGGGTCAAATGTTTCGGGAATGCCACGCAGACGTTATCAATCCTCATTTTGACGAAACCGAAAGCCGGGTTAGGACGTACCTGAACCGAGAGTTACGACAGGAGGACCTCATGGCGCGGAACTGGAACGGCAAACTGACCGAAAACGACGTGACCCCAGAAGGGTTGTACCTGAACCGGCGGCAGATCATGGCGGGTGCGATGGCCGGGCTTGGCCTCGGCTCGATCGCGGGCCCGGCACTGGCCGCGCCCACCGGGCTGACGCCGAACACGCTGGAAGAGATCACCAACTACAACAACTACTACGAATTCGGCACCGGCAAGGAAGACCCCGCAGAATACGCCCATAACCTGACGACCGCGCCCTGGAGCGTGGAGATCAACGGCATGGTCGACAAACCCGGCACTTACGCGCTTGAGGATATCGTCAAGGGCAAGGACATCGAGGAGCGGATCTATCGCCTGCGTTGCGTCGAAGCCTGGTCGATGGTCATCCCCTGGAACGGCTTTCAGCTGAGCGCGCTGCTGGACCAGGTCGGTGTGCAGTCGGGTGCGAAATACGTGGCGTTCGAAACGGCCTATCGCCCGGACGAGATGATCGGCGCGTCGCGCCCCGTGCTGGACTGGCCTTATCGCGAAGGTCTGCGGCTGGACGAGGCGATGAATCCGCTGACGCTGCTGGCGACCGGGATCTATGGCAAGGACCTGCTGGGCCAGAACGGTGCCCCGCTGCGTCTGGTGGTGCCGTGGAAATACGGCTTCAAGTCCATCAAGTCGATCGTGCGCATCACCCTGCAGGAAGAGCAGCCCTTTACCAGCTGGAAGGATGCCAATCACCGCGAATACGGGTTCTACAGCAACGTGAACCCCACAGTGGACCATCCCCGCTGGAGCCAGGCCACCGAACGGGTGATCGGTGCCGGCCTGTTCGGCAGCCGACGCGAGACGGATATGTTCAACGGCTATGGCGACGAGGTGGCCGGCATGTATTCGGATCTGGATCTGCAGAAGAACTTCTGAGGTGGCGATGTCTCTTCCCCTCTTGCCCGGCGTGATCGCAGACCCGGTAAACCGCACCCTGCGCAAGGTGCCGGCCTGGCCGCTCTATATACTGGGGGCGATTCCGCCGGTGGTCTTGTTCTGGGCTGGTGTCACCGGGCGGCTGGGTGTCGACCCGGTCAAGGATATGGAGCACCAGATGGGCGAATGGGGGCTTTGGCTGCTGATCGCCGGTCTGTGCGTCACACCGATGCGCCGTTACGCCGGGATCAGCCTGCTGAAGTATCGTCGGGCGTTCGGATTGCTCGCCTTTTTCTATATACTGGGGCATCTGCTGATCTGGCTGGTGCTGGACGTTCAGATCCTGTCGCAGATCTGGGCGGATATCGTGAAGCGCCCCTATATCACCGTGGGGATGGGGGCCTTCGTGCTGATGATTCCGCTGGCGGTGACCTCCAACAACGCGTCGATCCGTCGGCTGGGCAAGACATGGCGCCGACTTCACAAGCTGGTCTATGCGATCGCCCTGCTGGGGTCGCTGCATTTCGTGCTGCTGGTGAAGGGCTTTCAGATCGAACCCTATATCTACATGGCGGTGATCCTGGCCCTTCTGGCGCTGAGACTGCCCCGCACGGGCAAGCGCCGCAGTCTGCGCGCAGCCTGATGGAGAGAGGGAAGGACCGGGCGGAGTGCACAAGCGGTTCGCCCGGTTCTCTTTCCGGGCCGCGAAACAGGACGTTGGGAGCAAAAGGTCGCAAGCGCCGGCCGGTGCAGGGGCGCACAAGAGGCCCGGGGCAGCGCGCAATGCCTGCGAGTCTGTGGAGAACTTGTGATTCACCGTTCCATGGCCGGGTTGGGCGCCTGTTACAGGCGGAAATTCACTTTCTTTTCGTCTCTAAGTGTATGTTATGGTTGGGTAATTCAGATAGTTTCAGGTTTTATGACGTTTTCATTGAAAAAGGGGTTGCGGGTTTAGGTGGTAAACTCTAGAACCCCCTTCACCGGCGGCGCTGAGGCGCACGACGGGACGCGAGACGGGGCGGACGGAACGGGTGGCGGTGCTGCTTTGTGA
>NZ_QWJJ01000017.1 GCF_003575965.1 Pseudooceanicola sediminis
CGATCGAGGAATGCGAACGCCGCGACCGCAAGGGCCTCTACAAGCTGGCGCGCGAAGGCAAGATCAAGGAGTTCACCGGGATCTCGGACCCCTACGACGTCCCCGAAACCCCCGAACTGCGCCTGGAAACCGAGAGCGTCGACGTCGACAACTGCGCCCACCAGGTCCTGCTCAAGCTCGAAAGCATGGGCCTCATCAACGGCAACTGACCCCCTCAACGGGACCAGGCCGGGGCACCAGGCCGGTCACCACACCGGCCGCACATGCGCAATCGCCAGAACCAGAACCGCCCCGGAGACATCCTCCGGGGCGGTTTGTTGTCCAGCCCAAGCCCGACTGCCAGTGCTGCGGACATGGAACATACCCCCCTTCCGCAAACACGACACGGCCCGCCATCCAGCGAGCCGTGCATCCTTCAAGGCGATTTCATCCGCGTCCCGAACGGCCCATTTGCCGCAGGATAAGTCCCGACGCGGCCCGGGGCGTTTCGCACGAAATTCAGTGTACGGTGACCGGGGCCAGATCGTTCTCGCGCGCCAGGATAAAGGCCGTGGCGCGGTCGCGAACCAGCGCCAGACGCTCTCCATCCGAATTGTGAACGGCAAACAGCCGCGTCAGACCGGGGGCCTGCTCGCTCAGCTCTTCCTGCACATCCTCGGGCAGATCAGCCGCTTCGACGGGCCGGATATAGACGACCTTTTCGCCGACATCTTCGATATTATCTTTCGGTTCCATTAGCTTAGCCTTTCTTGATCGAAATGCGCTGAACGACACGTTCGGGCTCGGCCCGGGTCAGGTCAACGTGCAACAAACCGTTTTCCATCACGGCCTCTCCTACCTCAACGCCTTCAGCCAGCACAAAGCTCCGTTGAAATTGTCGAGCGGCGATTCCGCGGTGCAGGAAAACCCGGCCTTCTCCATCGTCGGATTGCCGCCCCCGGATCACCAGCTGGCGATCCTCCAGCGTCACCGCGAGTTCGGATTCCCCGAACCCCGCGACCGCCAGGGTGATGCGATAGGAATTGTCCGAGGTTTGTTCGATATTGAAGGGTGGATACCCCTCATTGCCGGATTTGGCGCTGCGCTCCAGCAACCTTTCCAGCTGTTCGAAGCCAAGCAGATAGGGATGCGACCCCAGGCTCATCTTAGTCATTTCGCGCGTCCTTGCATAAAAAGCGACGTCTCGTGACGGGCTCCCTCAGGCGGCGAACCCGGCTGATGTCAATATGGGTGGCCGCCAGTGTCGGTGCAAGGCCTTTGAACGATTGCAGGGCTTTGCGCGAACCTGCCTTTGCGCCTATCCTGATGGTCCGCGAAACAAAGGTCGAATCACCCATGAATGCCCGGACAGACATCTCGATGAAAACCGATGACGTGCTGCGGGTCGAGCTTGAGGTGTTTCGCCGCGAACACCGCGACCTGGACGAAGCGATCTCGGCGCTACAAGATCGCGGCACGGCGGATCAACTGACGATGCAGCGGCTGAAAAAGAAAAAGCTGAACCTCAAGGACAAGATTGCGCAGATCGAAGACCGCCTGACCCCCGACATCATCGCCTGAGCACCATCGTCTGGTGCCATCGCCTCAGCGTCACCCTCTGGGCATTCGTGGCTCTCTCATCTGGCAAAAAATACCCTGCAGGGGGCCGGGGGATGCAAAATCCCCCGGCTGCGACAGCCGCCCGATTGCCCCCACGTCCAGATCCACTATAAACCGGTTTCCCGACCCTATCAGAGGCAAGTGGCGATGAGTGAGATCAAGGTAGGCATCATCATGGGCAGCCAGTCCGACTGGCCCACGATGCGAGAGGCGGCAACAGTCCTCGACGACCTCGGCGTGCCCTACGAAACGCGTATCGTCTCGGCCCACCGCACCCCCGACCGGCTCTGGGATTACGGCAAGACCGCTGTCGCGCGCGGTCTGCAGGTCATCATCGCCGGCGCAGGAGGCGCCGCGCACCTCCCCGGCATGATGGCCTCGAAGACGCGCGTGCCGGTGATCGGCGTGCCGGTCCAGACCCGCGCATTGTCGGGCGTCGACAGCCTCTATTCCATTGTCCAGATGCCAAAGGGCTATCCCGTTGCCACCATGGCCATAGGCAGCGCAGGTGCGGCCAATGCCGGGCTCATGGCCGCCGGCATCCTTGCCATCTCCGACGCGGCACTTGCCACCCGACTTGATGCCTGGCGCAGCGCCCTCTCGGCCTCCATCCCCGAGGTGCCCACGGATGACTGAGCCCCTGTCCACCGGCGCCACCATCGGCATTCTCGGCGGCGGCCAGCTGGGCCGTATGCTCTGCGTCGCGGCCTCGCGCCTTGGACTGCGCTGTCACGTGTTCGAGCCCGGCGCCAATCCCCCCGCCGCCGATGTCGCTCATACCGTCACCCGCGCCAGCTACGAGGATGCCGAGGCCCTGCGCGCCTTCGCCGCCGCAGTCGATGTCGTCACATACGAATTCGAGAACATCCCCACCTCCGCCCTCGACGTGATCGAGGAAATCGTGACGATCCGTCCGGGCCGCACCGCCCTCTCGACCAGCCAGGACCGGCTGACCGAAAAAGACTTCCTCACCGGCCTTGGCCTGAAAACCGCGCCCTACGCGGCCATCAGCGACCTCGCCTCCCTGCGATCGGCCCTGGCCGATCTCGCCTCTCCCGGCATCCTCAAGACGCGTCGCTTCGGCTATGACGGCAAGGGCCAGGCGCGCATCCTGACCCCGGATCAGGCCGATGCCGCCCATGCCGACATGGCCGGTGCTCCGGCACTGCTGGAAGGGTTCATCGAATTCAGCGCCGAAATCTCCGTCATCGCCGCGCGCGGTCCCGACGGGTCGGTCGCCTGCTTCGACCCCGGCGAAAACGTTCATGAAGACGGCATCCTGCGCCGCACCACGGTCCCCACCAGCCTGCCCGCCGCCCTGCGCACCGACGCCGTCCTGATCGCGGCCCGAATCCTCAACGCCCTTGACTATGTCGGCGTGCTCGGCGTCGAACTTTTCGTCACCACCGGCGGCTTGGTGGTCAACGAAATCGCCCCCCGGGTTCACAATTCCGGGCACTGGACACAGAACGGCTGCACCATCGATCAGTTCGAGCAACACATCCGCGCGGTCGCAGGTTGGCCTCTGGGCGATGGCCAACGCCACGCTGACGTCACCATGGAAAACCTCATTGGCGACGACATGGCACGCCTGCCCGCCCTCGCCGCCACGCCGGGCGCCGCCCTGCATCTCTACGGCAAGGCCGAAACCCGCCCCGGGCGCAAGATGGGCCACGTCAACCACGTGACCCCACTGTCCTGATCCACTCCTGCCCTGTGTCGCCTCCGGCCTGATTCCGGCCCACCTGATCCCTGCTCACCTGAGTCTGGCTCACCTGTGTCTGGCCCTCCTGTGTCTGACCGGTGCGCCCCAATGCGTTTCCCTGTGGAAAATATCCCGGGGGAGTCGCGCGAAACGCGCGGCGGGGGCAGCGCCCCCCGCCCAGGTCAGCGAATGAACCGCCCTGCCACCCCGGCACCCAGCCAGGCGACCTGACCACCTGCAATGGTCGCGCCGACACGACCGTTCGCAGGATCGAGCACCACCAGGTCCGCACGCAGCCCGGCCTCGATCCGCCCACGATCCGCCAACCCCAGCAGCCGCGCAGGCCTGTCCGAAACGAGGCTCCACGCCGCAGCGATACCCATGTCCGCCGCCAGCTTCAGCGCGGCCTGTCGCGGCGCGGGATAGTGGTAATCCGATGCCAGCGCATCGCACTGACCCTGTTTCACCAATACCTCGGCAGACACCTTGCCCGCGTGCGACGCCCCGCGCACGACGTTCGGCGCGCCCAGAACCACCCCACCCGACGCCACCTGCGCCGACTCTGCGGTCTCGGGGAATTCCGACACACCGACACCCCGCGCCTGCCACAGGCGCCGCGTCTCGGCGTCCGGGTCGTCATGACTGCCCAGGATCACGCCACGTACTGCCAGCCGGGCGATCAATGCCTCCAGCGCGGCGGGCACCTGGGGCGACCGGGCGTGCAGATCCTGCAACATCGCCAGATGTGCCTCTGGGCTGCGGCCGCTCTTCAGGGCCTGCCCGGTCAGACGCGGCGGGCGCTTGCCTGCCGCCAGCGCCGCATGGGGCACGTGATCGTTGAACACCGCATAGCCGATACCATAGCGTTCGATCAGTGCTGCGGCCTCATCGTGACGCTCTGTCAGGTGGGTCTCGATGCGCAGTTGCACACGCATGTCGATCGCCTCCCGCGGGGCGACCTCGGCGTGGGCTGCCAGCATTTGGGCGGCAAACTCGGGACTGCGCATACCGCCTTCCCAGCTGAAGAACTGCGCCAGCATCGCCGTCGTGATGCCATTGACCGCAAGCTCTGCCGCCGTCATCGCCAGACCGTCGCGCAGATCGCGCAGCGCGCCGCGCCGCGGTGCCAGATGTCGTTCAAAGCCGTCGCCATGGGCATCGACGATCCCCGGCAGAACCCACCAGCCCGACAGATCCACCGCCGGCCCGCAGGGCGCATCGCTCAGACGGCCATCCTCGATACCGACCACGGCGTCGCTCCAGCCGTCAGGGCGCAGAACCTGTGCGCCTGTCAGGTGCAGCGACCTCAGCATGCTGCGCCGCATCGGCATGACGCGTCCCCACTTCGGTGTCTTGAAATCTGGCTCATGGCGCCCGCCTAGCACGCCCGCCACGGCATCGGAAGACGGCAACTCACGCACGATACATCGGGCGTCCACCCAGGCGCCCCTGCTCAGTCGACGGTGGCAAACGCCTCGGGGTATACCAGCGTCGCGTCGGAAAACGCGCTGCCCGGCGCGATCGGGTACAGCAGCGTCCGCTCGATGCTGTAAGGCGTCGTCAGGTTCTGCGCCGCGCGATATGTAAACCCAAACCGCTGGTAATAGCGCCCATCACCCACCACGGTCACCGCATCCGCGCCCGCGCGTCGGACATAATCCAGACCATAGCGGATCAAATCCGCACCAACGCCGATATTGCGCCGATAGGGCAGAACGGCCAACGGCATCAGCGAGAACCAGTTGCGCGGTGCCTCATGACGGGAAAAGCCGATATATCCCACGGTCTTTTCGTCATCATAGGCCAGCAACTCCACCTCCATCGCGCCGCAGTCGCGCAACGACTGCACCAGCCGGGCCTCGGCCGGGGTGTCATAGGCCTGTGTCAGCACGTTACCCACGGCGATCTCGTCACCGGGCTGGAAAAGGCGTAGCGTGATTTCCGACTTGCGTGCCATCTGTGTCCCGTTTCATGTCCCGCGCGCGCCGCGCCGGAATACCTGGTCAGCTTACGACCAGTTGCCTCAATTGCATCCACTTCACGCCGCACGGCAGCAAAAAAGCGAACCTCTGGCGAGGATTCGATGAAATTCCGATCAAGTTCAAGGGCATGCGGGCAAAAAAGCCGCCCCTCTGTCCCGGCACGAAAAAGGGGGCCAAGAAGGCCCCCTTTCCCACCCCGGCGGATGCCGGGAAAGCAGTTCGGATGATTTACATCATGCCGCCCATGCCGCCCATGCCACCCATGTCGGGCATGCCGCCGCCGTTGCCGCCGTCTTTCGACGGTTTGTCGGCAACCATGGCTTCGGTGGTGATCAGCAGGCCTGCGATCGAGGCTGCGTCTTCCAGTGCGGTACGGGTCACTTTGGCGGGGTCGATGACGCCGAACTTGAACATGTCGCCATATTCTTCGGTCTGTGCGTTGAAGCCAAAGGTCAGGTCGTCCGATTCACGGATCTTGCCGGCCACGACAGCGCCGTCGACGCCAGCGTTTTCAGCGATCTGACGCAGCGGTGCTTCCAGCGCCTTGCGGACGATGGCGATACCGGCTTCCTGATCGGAGTTCGCGCCGGTCATGCCTTCGAGGGCCTTGCCGCCTTGAACCAGAGCAACGCCGCCACCGACAACGATGCCTTCTTGGACGGCAGCGCGGGTTGCGTTCAGGGCGTCGTCGACGCGATCTTTACGCTCTTTCACTTCGGTTTCGGTCATGCCGCCAACGCGGATGACAGCAACACCGCCGGCCAGTTTGGCAACGCGTTCCTGAAGCTTCTCACGGTCGTAGTCGGACGTGGTTTCTTCGATCTGGTTGCGGATCTGTGCGACGCGCGATTCGATCTCGGCCTTGTCACCGCCGCCATCAACGATGGTGGTTTCGTCCTTGGTGATCGAGACTTTCTTGGCCGAACCCAGCATGTCCATCGTGACGGACTCGAGCTTCATGCCCAGATCTTCGCTGATGACCTGACCGCCGGTGAGGATCGCGATGTCCTGAAGCATGGCCTTGCGGCGATCGCCGAAGCCGGGTGCCTTGACAGCTGCGATTTTCAGACCGCCGCGCAGTTTGTTGACAACCAGGGTCGCCAGCGCTTCGCCTTCGACGTCTTCGGCAATGATCAGCAGGGGTTTCTGCGACTGGATGACTTGCTCCAGCAGCGGGACCATCGGCTGCAGCGACGACAGCTTCTTCTCGTGCAGCAGGACGATCACGTCCTCCAGCTCGGTCGTCATCTTGTCGGCGTTGGTGACAAAGTAGGGCGACAGGTAGCCACGGTCGAACTGCATGCCTTCGACGACTTCGACTTCGGTTTCCATGCCCTTGTTTTCTTCAACGGTGATCACACCGTCGTTGCCAACGCGCTGCATGGCGTCCGCGATCTGCTTGCCGATCGACGCTTCGCCGTTGGCCGAGATCGTGCCGACCTGGGCAACTTCGCCCGAATCGTTGACGGGACGGGCTGCGTTCTTGATCGCTTCGACGACTTTCAGGGTCGCCAGATCGATACCGCGCTTCAGGTCCATCGGGTTCATGCCAGCTGCGACAGCTTTCATGCCCTCTTTCACGATGGCTTGCGCCAGCACGGTTGCGGTGGTGGTACCGTCGCCGGCTTCGTCGTTGGTACGCGAAGCGACTTCCTTGACCATCTGCGCGCCCATGTTCTCGAACTTGTCTTCCAGTTCGATCTCTTTGGCGACAGATACACCATCCTTCGTGATGCGCGGTGCGCCGAAGGATTTTTCCAGAACGACGTTGCGGCCTTTCGGGCCCAGCGTCACCTTGACGGCATCAGCAAGAATGTTGACGCCCTTGAGCATCTTGTTGCGTGCGTCGGTGTTGAACTTGACGTCCTTGGCAGACATAGCGTGTCTCCTGACTAGATCGTTGAATTTCTCGGAACGGAAATGCGAATGCGACTTAGGCGATAATGCCCATGATGTCGGATTCTTTCATGATCAGCATTTCTTTGCCGTCCAGCGTGATCTCGGTGCCCGACCATTTGCCGAACAGGATCTTGTCGCCCGCCTTGACGTCCATCGCGACGCGCGCGCCGTCTTCGGCCTTGGCGCCTGCGCCAACCGAAACAACGATACCTTCAGCGGGTTTTTCTTTTGCGCTGTCGGGGATGATCAGACCGCCCTTGGTCTTCTCTTCACTCTCGACGCGTTCCACAAGCACACGGTCATGCAGCGGTGTAAATGCCATCTCTGAGGCTCCTTCGCTCAAAGTTTCTCCCTTGCCCGCCGGGCGGCGGGCGTTAGCACTCACCTAGGTCGAGTGCTAACGCCACCGGAGATAGGCAAGCGGACGCGGCGAGTCAACAACGCTGTGTTGCAAAATTCGCATCCCCCGCCCTGCCCGGCGGCACGATGCGGGCCACCTAATCAACCTCCCCCGACATACAAGCCCCCGCCCCGGACTCCGGCGCACGATTGGCGGGCGACAGCCCACGCGCGACACTTTGCCGATGATCGCCAGATCCGATGGAACCGAACACCCCCCTCAGGCGTCTTGCCTTTCAGAGAGCCGCGGGCACCCCCGATGCTTCAGGAGGAGACCTCATGCACACCGCCACCGTCACCGAACTCTGGTCCGAGGAACTGCGCCTCTGGACCGAAGGCGTCGAAAATTGCCGCGACCGCCTCGCACCACATTGCCTGATGACCCTGCCCGGCACCGGCCCCCTGAAACCGGACGAGGCATTGGCGCACGGTAAATCCGCCGCATGGGGCGATGTCCGCATCTCTCGCAAGAACACCTCCGAACATCATGGCGCGGTCGTCCTGGCCTATCGTGCACGCGCCCGCCAAGACGGAACCGGGGCACCCTACATGGCGTGGTGCACGTCCTGCTGGGTGCCGCGCAAGGGCGGCTGGCAGATGGTACAGCATCAACAGCGCCCGGAAACCGACTCCGCGCCTGGCATCGCCCCTGCCTCGTCACGGGACCGCGCCGCGGACCTCGCCACCTATTCGGGCGCCAGCGCCTCGGCGCCCTTGGGGGTCAGTGCGTAAACCCCTTTTTCCACCCGCTCGAACCAGCCATAGTGATCGTCGCGCATGATGGTGGTGGCTCTCGGCACACTTGTTGCCCGGGCCACCACGGCGCCTTTGCTCGGCCCCGCCTCGGCAAGATAGGCGGCGCAACGCTGTGCATCCTGACGATAGGCCGTCATGATCGTGACCCGGTTCACCCCACCGACATTGGGGTCACCGACCCGCCGCTGAAACTCTCGCAACAAACGCCCCTTGCGACCGCGCGCCCCCCGTGGCGCGTAAGGCGCGGGGTCGCAATGAACCTCGACGAAACCGTCGCGCGCCCGCACGGTCATGAATCCCAGCCCCAGCCGCCGGCACAATCCCACATGCCCGGCCAGCGCCTTGCGCCCTCTCAGGGCAGGCACCGCGAGATAGACGAAATCGCTGATCCCCTGCCGTGCAATCCCCTGCTGCACCAGCGTCAGGTTCATTCCCAGCTTCAGCTCGACAATCACCGGGTCGGGATCATCGGCGCGCATCGCCACGACATCGGCTCCGGCGACCTCGCCCTTGACCTCGTAGCCCTGCGCCTCAAGGAACGCCTTGATCGGCGCGTACAGGTCCGCTTCACGCAACTTGGCCATGCCCGGCCTCCTTCCCGCATCGTTCTTTCGCATCGCCCGCCCGGAATTTGCCAATTTTGCCGCATCCCCGACGCAGGCGGGTGACACTGCGTTTCGCGCCTCTTATAAGGGCGCCGAATTGCAGTTTTTCCAAGGACGGACGCATAGAATGACGATCAAGGTTTTCGGCCATAAATCCCCCGACACTGACTCCACCGGCTCGCCGCTCATCTGGGCGTGGTACCTCTCCGAAATCAAAGGCACCCCCGCCGAAGCCAAGCTGCTGGGCGAACCCAACACCGAAGCCGCCTTCGTGATCGAGAAATGGGGCGTTGCCAAGCCCGAGATCATCTCGGACGTGACTGCGGACGACACGGTCGTCATCGTCGACACCAACAACCCGGCCGAACTGCCCAGCCAGATCAATGACGCCGACATCATCCAGATCATCGACCACCACAAGCTGGTCGGCGGCCTGGAAACCAAGGGCCCGATCGACATCACGATCAAGCCGCTGGCCTGCACCGCGACCATCATGTACAACCTGATGGGCCCGAATGCCGCCAAGATGACGGACCAGATCAAGGGCCTGATGCTCTCGTGCATCCTGTCCGACACGTTGGAATTCCGCTCTCCCACCACGACCGACCAGGACAAGGCCCTGGCCGAAAAGCTCGCGGCCGAGCTGAACCTCGACCTCAGCACCTACGCCAGCCAGATGTTCGAAGCCAAGTCCGACATTTCGGCCTTCACCGATGCCGAGCTGATCCGCATGGACTCCAAGGAATTTGCCGTCGACGGCACCAAGTTCCGCGTCTCGGTTCTGGAAACCACCGCACCCAAGATCGTGCTGGACCGCAAGGCATCGCTGATGGAGTCCTTCAAGACCGTCGCGCTGGAAGATGGCGTTGACGAAGTGTTGCTGTTCGTCGTCGACATCCTGAACGAAGAAGCCACGCTTTTCGTCCCCAACGATCTGGTCAAGACGCTGGCCGAAAAAAGCTTCGGCGCCACCGTCACCGGTGACAGCGTGGTCCTGCCCGGCATCATGAGCCGCAAGAAGCAGATCATCCCGAACCTCAAGCTCTGAACGGGGCAGCCGAGGCGCGCGGGCCGTCCCCTTGGGGCGCTCGCCCGACACGAAAGAGCCAGATCAGGGGCGCATCATGCGCCCCTTTTGCATGTCCACGCCTCGCCCTTTGACACCGTCGCATTCGGCACGCCGGCGCGGTAACTTCCTTGCCTCGGGATTGCCCTGCAACGTCTGTGGCCCGGCCGCGCCATTCGTCCTGGCGCCCTGAATGGCCCCCAACTTCCTCTGGCCCCGCGCCGGTGCATCCGTCATACCTCTGTCGAACGCCGCGCCAAATGCTGCGCTGCAAAACCGACATGTTACCGACGTGATACCACCAGCATACCGTGCTGCCTGATCGACCTATTCCGGAGTGCCCGCATGACCCAGATCGTTTCCTCACTCGCTGAAATATCCGCTGATTATGACGCGCTTTTCGTCGATCTCTGGGGGTGCGTTCATGATGGCGTCGCCGCCCTGCCGGATGCGGTCGCCGCGCTTCAGGCCGTGCGCAAGACAGGCGTCACAGTCGTGCTTCTGACCAATTCGCCGCG
Organism: Pseudooceanicola sediminis; assembly: GCF_003575965.1. Taxonomy (GTDB): domain Bacteria; phylum Pseudomonadota; class Alphaproteobacteria; order Rhodobacterales; family Rhodobacteraceae; genus Pseudooceanicola; species Pseudooceanicola sediminis. Next base: position 10,530 of record NZ_QWJJ01000017.1, read on the forward strand.
CCCCCGCGCGCAGGTGCGCACCCAGCTCGACGGCTTTGGCGTGCCCACGGACGCCTGGGACACGATCGCGACTTCGGGCGATTCCGCCCGCGCCGCGATGTTCCAGGGCATTGTCGGGCACCGGGTTTTCCACATCGGCGAACCGCATGACGATCCCTTTTTCGAGCCCCTTCAAGTGCTTGATAACCCGCAGGAAATCCACCGTGTCGCCTTGGAGGACGCCGAGGGTATCGTCTGCACCGGCCCGTTTGACCCCAACGCTGATCCTGCTGTTCTTCGTCCGCAATTGCTACTGGCCAAGACGATGGGCCTCAAACTGCTCTGCGCCAATCCCGATATCGTCGTCGACCGGGGCGACCATCGCGAATGGTGTGCAGGGGCCGTCGCCAAACTTTATACCGAGATGGGCGGAGAAAGCCTCTATTTCGGCAAACCCCACCCCCCGATCTACGACCTGGCACGGTTGCGCCTGACCAAGCTGGGCAAGGATATCCCGAATGGCAGGATCCTCGCCATCGGAGACGGCATCCACACTGACATCCAGGGTGCCTTGGGCGAAGGTATCGACTCCCTCTTCATCACCGGCGGCCTTGCCGCCGCAGAAACAAGAACTGCCGACCAACCCGACGCCGATGCCCTCAATACCTTCATCGAGAAAGAGAAAATGACGCCGACCTACGCAATTGGCAAGTTGCGCTAAGCTGAAAAGCCTCTTGCTTTCTGCGTCCGCAAAGTAATATTATTTCACAGGTGATACGTATATCGCCGCAATATTACGACGTGAAATGACGGGGGCCGAATGTTGGACAATTTCCCACGGGGCACGATCTGTATCGAAGACATCGAAATGGGAATGACCCGCCACCTGCGCAAACAGGTGACAGACGAAGATATCGAGATGTTTGCCCAGGTCTCCACCGATCGGAACCCCGTGCATCTGGACGACGCCTATGCGCAAGATACCATCTTTGAAGGGCGCATCGCGCATGGAATGCTGACGGCAGGCCTGATCTCTGCCGTGATTGGCGAACAGCTGCCCGGCCACGGCACGGTCTATATGGGTCAGACGCTGAAATTCCTTGCGCCCGTGCGGCCCGGCGATACGGTCACGGCCGAGGTTCAGGTCATCGCGATCGACCACGCCAAGCGACGCGTTCAGCTCGAATGCCGGTGTATTGTCGATGGCAAGAAGGTGCTGATCGGCGAAGCCACCGTATTGGCGCCCTCCCGCAAATTCGACTGAGATCAGCCCCCAAACCGCGCAAGATCAGCCCCGACGCCACCGCCCGGCTCTGGCAGGGATCATGTCGCTGGACAGCTCCCCCCTTTCACGCGACAACCCGGCCATGAACGCCATGGCCGATCACCCTCTGGAACTGCGCCTCGAAGGCTGGCTGACACGCCACCTGCCTGCCGGGCTTGGGGCCTGTACGATCTTCGTGATGCGCCAGCTATGGGCAGCCCTTTTCGCCCTGATCATCCTTGGTGCGATCCTGATCACCCGGGCAATCTGGAATCCGGACTGGCCCATGGCTCGCTATGATGCCTTGGTCATCATCGCCGTTGCCACCCAGATCCTGCTGCTGGTTTTCAAGCTCGAGACCTTCGAGGAAGCCAAGGTCATCTTGCTGTTTCACCTGACCGGAACAGTTATGGAATGGTTCAAGGTCAGCGCGGGCAGCTGGGGCTATCCCGAACCGGGCGTGCTGAAGCTGTTTGCCGTGCCCCTGTTCACCGGTTTCATGTACGCCTCACTCGGCAGTTACATCGCGCGGATGATCCGGCTGTTCGATGCGGTAATTGCCCCCTACCCGCCCTTCTGGGCCGGAACTCTGCTCGCGATCGCGATATATGTGAACTTCTTTGCCCACCACTATCTGCCCGATATCCGGCTGCTGCTGTTCGCAGCCTCTCTCGGCCTGTTCCTGCGCACGCGCCTGTGGTTCCGAATGGGCGATAGATGGCTTTGGATGCCGTTTCCTTGCGCCGCGCTTGGCATCGCCTTCGCGCTGTGGATTGCCGAGAATATCGGAACATTCACAGGCACCTGGGCCTATCGTGGTCAGGGCCATTTCGAACTCGTGTCGCTGTCAAAGATGGGATCGTGGTACCTGCTGTTCTTCGTCAGCTTTACGACCGTGACGCTGGTGATGCGCAGCGCCCTGCGCGCGAAACCGTTTCGGCCAGGCCCCGTCAGATCAGGCCACGCCAGCGGGCAAAGGCAATCAGCAGCGCCAGAAACACCAGCACGTTGAAGGCCATGCTGCTTAGAACACCAAGAACCAGCCCCTTGCGCCGATCCTTGCCGTCATAGGCCGCAACGGCTGTGTCGACACGGCGAAATGGGCGGCGCAGACGATGCTGATCCAACTGGCGCGACAGTTTCGGATGCTCCGACAGCAGCCTGGCCTGTTCGATCTCGGCCGCCGCGCGGTGCGCGCCACGTGGCAGGCGGCGCCCGGCATATCGCATCAGGCTGACGATATCGCCAGTCTCGCGGTTGAAGGCATCCTTAAGCGCGCGCTCGGTCTTGTCCAGATCGCGGCGAAACTTGTCTGCATCGAACATCGACATTCCCCCAAAACAAAGGATGCCCGGTTCTAACCTGAATGATACCCCTGTCCAAGGCCGGGCCGACGTCGCGCGGCAAAGGAATGCTCTGGCTTCCGGGCACGGGCTTGGCTATGGATTTCACCATGCTGAACGTGATCCGCCATGACGGCCCCGCCGACGCCACGCCCCTCGTCATCGCCCATGGGCTGTTCGGCTCCGGGCGCAACTGGGGCGTGATCGCGAAGCGTTTGGCCACCGCGCGCTGCGTCATCGCCGTGGACATGCGCAACCACGGCGCTTCATCCTGGGAACCTGCGCACGACTATCCCGCCATGGCCGCCGACCTGGCCGAGGTGATCACCGCCGAGGGGCGGACCTGCCATGTGCTGGGGCATTCCATGGGGGGCAAAGCCGCGATGACCCTTGCCCTGACCGACCCGGACAAGATCGAAAAGCTGATCGTCGCGGATATCGCGCCCGTCGCCTATCAGCATTCCCAGCAGGAATTTATCGATGCCATGCGGGCGGTTGACCTTGCTGCCGTGACCCGCCGGTCCGATGCCGAGGAGCAATTGGCACAGGCCGGGGTCGACAAGACGCTGCAAAGCTTTTTCACGCAATCATTGGATGTTCAAAACCGCCAGTGGCGCCTGAACCTCGACGTGCTCGAAACCGAGATGCCAAAGATCCTCGGGTTTCCGCAGGAGCTGACCGGCCCGTTCAACGGCCCGACCCTGTTCCTGACCGGCGCGGAAAGCCACTATGTCAAACCGGACTATCGCGACCGTATCAAGCAGCTGTTTCCGGCCGCGAAATTCGCCAAGATCCCCGGCGCGGGCCACTGGCTTCACGCCGAGAAACCGCGCGAGTTCGAAGCAGCCGTCGCGCAGTTCCTGTCGCTGTAGCCCAAGCCCATACGCCCAGCCCCGAGCACGCGGGTTGAGACGTTTGCCTTACGTTGCAAAGACTTGACCGCAAGATTCCGGGGTCTGGCCGCGTCTCAGGCGTGCGGGTTCATCCGGGCGATCAGGTTGGTGCGAAGCACGAACTGGTGAAACAGCGCCGCCGCGATGTGCAGCAGAACCAGGATCAGCAGCACCGTCTTGAGAACCTCGTGCGCGGAGGCCGCAGGACCTATTCGACCGAACCAGGCGGCCATGCCCGACAGCGGCACAAGCACCAGCAGCGCGTAGATCCCCCAATGCGTCAGCCGTGCGACCAGGCGCATCAGCGGCGTCTCGCCCTCGGGATGGGCCGGGGCACCACGGGTGGCCCGCAGAACGAGGCGCACCAGGGTCAGCGCCAGCACGCTGAGGCCAACGACGATATGGCTGGTCGCGGCAAGGCCGGCAGCGCCCGCAGAACCGTCCATCACCTGATGAAATGCGCGTGACATGCCGTCGCTGAACAGGAACTGAAAGGCGATCAGCAGCACGACCGCCCAGTGCAGATATATCTGCAACCGGCTGTAATTGCTGGGTTTACGAGAGTGTTGCATGGCTAGGCTCCTCTGGCTGTGCGTCGCAATCCTTATACGCCTGCGGATGTGAACTCCGTCGGACAAAATACTGCGCGCCCTGTAAAAGGCCCAAGGCTGACCCGCTGCGGGCGGAACCTTGCGCAGTCCCGGGCGTTGTACCCGGACACAGGCTAACCGGAGAGACCCATGAAACGTATTATGCTTTGTATGGTTGCACTTGGCGCCCTGGCGGCGTGCGAAACGGTCGAGGGCGCAGGCCAGGATATCCAGAAAGCTGGCAGCACCATTTCAACCGAAGCGAACAAGACGCAAGCCCAGATGTAACGACGCCTTTGCAGGCATCGGACCAGGTAAAACGAAAAGGGGTCGACCGAAGGGTCGGCCCCTTTTTGGGTCGTCGCGGCAAGGCACAAGGTTAACGCCCCGCGCGCATGTCGGTACCGATGTCGGTATCGACGAGGCGCGACTCAGCCCCGAAGCCTTGGTTAACAGGGATTTCGCGCCATTTGGAACGTCGGTATCTGAACGGTATCTATACGGTATCTGAACGGTGCAATTTGAAGGAAGACGAGGAGGTTAATGGGGCGGACGGTGGGGGTGTTCAGATAGACCTCTTTGCATACCCGTGAGATAGATCAAGCGCGTTCCAGAGCGCTACAATTCGGCTCGGCGTTACAAGGGGAAATGCGGCTCAAGTATTGGCGAATAACATCCACGTGCGGCCGTCATTTCCCGATCAACGTCATAAAGCGAAGCAGCGACGTAACTTCCCCCAAATCCAGACGGCACGCTTCTCATTGAATAACTTCCGGACAAGGTCAAAATGCGCGCAAGCAGATCGAGTGTTGTCCGTACTCCGTCAAAAACCTCACCCCAGTTTACAGAAAATTCCCCTCCTGCGCCCGCCATCAGCTTTCGCACGTGGCTTTTCTTACGATATCCAGCCTCGAGCGCATTATGCGCGAGCTTTTCATGACGATAGACAACGATATTCGCCAGCCACTCACTTTTCTCTACATCCCGGCGACAAAAATTCCATTCATCGTATTCATCCTTAACGGCATCGAAACGCTCAAATTGCGAGAACTTTTTATCGAAGCTTTTGAAACTCCATTCATCATCTCTCTCGCCAAATAGGCGAGCCACGCAAAGCAACGCGGTATCTTGAGACATGAAGAACATGCGGTGAAGGCCCAGCACAGCTGCTGGTGGCTGATCGCCGTGAAGCCAATACTCCCTGCTCAAAAACTCTTCGCAAAAGGATAGAGCATGTATGAGCCGGAAGTACTCCTCGCCAAGCCGTTGCAAAACGTCGCCATACTTCGCCTTCGTTTCGATGTAGTCATCGTCCATTGCACAATCCCGACGTGAATGAACGCCAGAGTTATCATGGAATGGGTTCATCTTCAGAGCCCATAATCCAAAACAATGCCAAAATTAAAAAAGCGCCCCGCAAAAGAGCGCTTTCAAATTCCTTAGAGCCTACAACAGCCCTCACCCGTCCATCTTCAGCGCATTGATAAATGCTTCCTGAGGAATATCCACTTTCCCGAACTGGCGCATCTTCTTCTTGCCCGCCTTCTGCTTGTCCAGCAGCTTGCGTTTCCGGGTGGCGTCGCCGCCGTAGCACTTCGCCGTCACGTCCTTGCGCATGGCCGAAAGGGTCTCGCGGGCGATGACCTTGCCGCCGATGGCCGCCTGGATCGGGATCTTGAACATGTGGCGCGGGATCAGCTCCTTCAGCTTTTCCACCATCGCGCGGCCGCGCATCTCGGCCCGGTCGCGGTGCACCATCATCGACAGGGCGTCGACGGGCTCGTCGTTGACCAGGATCGACATCTTGACCAGGGCATCCTCGCGGTAGCCCATCAGGTGATAGTCAAAGCTGGCATAGCCCTTGGTGACCGATTTCAGACGGTCGTAGAAATCAAAGACCACCTCGTTCAGCGGCAGGTCATAGACGACCATGGCGCGGCTGCCGGCATAGGTCAGGTCGAGCTGGATGCCGCGCCGGTCCTGGCAAAGCTTCAACACGTCGCCGAGGTATTCGTCGGGCACCAGGATGGTCGCCTTGATCCGCGGCTCCTCGATATGATCGATCAGCGTCATGTCAGGCATGTCGGCGGGATTGTGCAGTTCGACCAGCGTGCCGTCGCGCATGTAGATGTGATAGATCACCGAGGGCGCGGTGGTGATCAGGTCGATGTCATATTCACGCTCCAGCCGGTCGCGGATCACCTCGAGGTGCAGCAACCCGAGGAAGCCGCAGCGGAAACCGAAGCCGAGCGCCGCCGAGGTCTCCATCTCGTAACTGAAGGAGGCATCGTTGAGGGCAAGCTTCTCGATGGCATCGCGCAGGTCCTCGAACTCGGCGGCATCGACGGGGAAGAGACCGCAGAACACCACGGGCTGAGAGGGCTTGAACCCCGGCAGCGCCTTGTCCGCCCCCTTTTTCTCATGCGTGATGGTATCGCCGACGCGGGTATCGCGGACCTGCTTGATCTGCGCGGTGATAAAGCCGATCTCGCCCGGGCCCAGTTCCTTGACGTCCTGCATCGCGGGGCGGAACACGCCGATGCGATCGACCAGGTGGATCGAGCCGTTCTGCATCATCTTGACGCGGTCGCCCTTTTTCAGAACGCCATCCATCACCCGCACCAGCACGACCACGCCGAGATAGGCATCATACCAGCTGTCGACCAGCATCGCGGTCAGCGGCTTGCCGGCGTCGCCGGTGGGGGCGGGCAGACGATGCACGATCGCCTCCAGCGTCTCGTGAATCCCGATGCCCGACTTGGCCGAGACCTGCAGCGCTTCGGAGGCATCGATGCCGATGACATCCTCGATCTGCTCGGCGACGCGGGCACAGTCCGCGGCGGGCAGGTCGATCTTGTTCAGCACCGGCACGATCTCGTGGTTGGCATCGATCGCCTGATAGACGTTGGCCAGGGTCTGGGCCTCGACCCCTTGCGTCGAATCAACCACCAGCAGCGACCCCTCGACCGCACGCATGGAGCGGGAGACCTCGTAGGCAAAGTCGACATGCCCGGGCGTGTCGATCAGGTTGAGGATGTAGACCTCGCCATTGTCGGCCTTGTACTCGATGCGAACCGTGTTGGCCTTGATGGTGATGCCGCGTTCACGTTCGATATCCATCGCATCCAGCAACTGCGCCTTCATCTCGCGCGCAGAAACGGTGTTGGTGGATTGAATCAACCGGTCGGCCAGGGTGGATTTCCCGTGGTCGATATGGGCGACGATGGAGAAGTTGCGGATGTGCGAAAGCTCGGTCATGGTGCCAGCATATGCTAGGGAAACAGGGCTTTGGCAAGCTCTCTTGCACCAGCTTCTGTTGCCCGGGCATCGCCGCGTTCCGCAGGATCCGCGCCCCCCCCATCGCCGCGCACCCGCACTCCCCATCCTCCCCCGACACCTCGCCCGCCGCCTCTCGCGCAACCTCCCCCGTCATCTGGCCGGAAATACCCCGGGGGAATTGGGCCCGGCCACGGGCCCAAGGGGGCAGCGCCCCCGATGTGCCACACTCCCCGCTGCAAACCTGCCCCCACCCCTGCATTCCTGACGCCTTCGTGAAGTGACCCGCCGCGCCGTTGCGCTACCCTTGCGCCACGACATCCATGGGAGAGACGACAATGATCCGGAGAAGAACCTTTCTGACCACTGCCGCCGCCGCCGGGGCCGCCACCACGATCCTGCGCCCCTTTGCCGCCATGGCGCAAAACCTGACCGGCGATATCTACAAGACCGACGCGGGCGAAACCGTTTCGATCCACCCCGTGCAACACGCCAGCTTCGTCATGGTCACACCGGCGGGTGCGATCTATGTCGACCCCGTCGGCGGCGCCGAGGCCTATGCCGCCCTGCCCCCGGCCGATTTCATCCTGATCACCCATCATCACGGCGATCACTTCGACCCTGAAACCCTCTCTGGGCTGGTCGAGCGTGCGGGGGGATCGGTGCCGATGATCACCAACCCCACCGTCGGCGAACAACTGGGCGAAGCGATGCAGGCGGGCAATACCGTATTGGCCAACGGCGACACGGGCACGCTGCTCGACATGCCGATCGAGGCGATCCCGGCCTACAACATGACCGAGGGCCGGCTCGACTATCACCCCCAGGGTCGCGACAACGGCTATATCCTCGAGGTTGGCGGCCTGCGGGTCTATATCGCCGGCGATACCGAAAACACGCCCGAGATGAAGGCGCTGAGCGATATCGACATCGCCTTCGTCCCCTTCAACCTGCCCTACACGATGACCGAAGAGCAGGCCGCCGACGGCGTCGCCGCCTTTGCCCCGAAGGTGGTTTACCCCTACCACTACCGCGGCAGCGACCCGGACAAGTTTGCCAGCCTTCTCGCCGATGCGGGCACGGACACCGAGGTCGTGATGGGGCCCTGGTACGCCAGCTGACACGCTGCTTGCCGGACCCCGCCTGCGGGTCCGGCGCTTCGCCGGGACTGTCTTGACGGGACCGGTCATTCGAGACGCATCCGGTGTCGATTGCGGACCGGCCAAGTGACGTGCGTGCCTCTTTCGTCGGGGCCAAATTCTCTGCCCCTCGATATCGGCAATCTTTTGCTCATGCCGTCGCAAACATCGCAATATTCACCCAAAATTTGGCATATTTCTGCCATAAATCCCGCGTGGACGGGAATCGTCAGCCGAAACAGACAGGATCACCGCCGCACCGGCCAAAGGCCCATGCGGACAAGCCTGCAATGCGGCTCGGGACAGAAGGCAACGACAATGATCAGATCTCTATCGATTGCGGCGCTGGCCGCGTGCGCGATCTTCGCGGGCAGCACCGGCAACGCCGGCCCCATCAGCCAGGCCTGCCTCGGCGCTGGCAACGGCACCAGCCCGCGCCTCTGCGTCTGCATCCAGCAGGTTGCGGACATGACCCTGAACAAGCAGGATCAGCGCCTTGCCGCCAAGATCATCAAGGAACCGCAAAAGGCGCAGGATGTGAAAATGTCCAAGACCGCCAAGGACGATGCCTTCTGGAGCAAGTACAGCAGCTTTGGTCAGGCCGCGCAGGCGATGTGTTCCTGATCAGGTGACCGGCCCGGGCGACAGCCGCCGTTCGCTGCGGCGGTCGCGGCATGACCACAGCCGCCTTCAGACCCATCGGCAACGCGTCGGGCCTCAGCTGCGCGGCGTCTCTCCCAGTTCGGCCAGCAGGCCGCGCGTACAGGCCTCGATCAGGTCCAGCGCGCCGTCGAAATCGCGGGTGTACCACGGGTCCGGCACGGCATCGGCCCCCATGAACCGACTGTCCTGCGGCAGGTAGCAGGTGAACAGACGCACAGGGGTGGCATGGCCCGCCGGGCGTTGCGCCTCGATATCGCGCAGGTTCGCGGGGTCCATGGCCAGGATCAGGTCGAAATCATCGAAATCAGCGCGACGGAACTGCCGCGCCCTCAGGTCCGAAAGGTCGTAGCCCCGCGTGCGGGCCGCGGCCTGCATGGCCTCGTAGGGCGGTTCACCGGCGTGCCAGCCCCCGGTCCCCGCACTGTCGAGCCGCAGGCCGGGCGCCATTTGGCGCGCCACCGCCTCGGCCGAGGGCGAGCGGCAGATGTTTCCGAGGCAGACAAAGAGGATGGACGTGGTCATTTCGGCCCCGATCGTGCAGGTTCTGCAAAAGCCTAACCCGCGCACCGTCGGGGGAAAAGACCCGTTCCGACGAAGGCGGGACCGGAAAGATGACAGGCCCAGACCAGAGAAGGCCAGACCAGGAAAGGGGCGCGCGCGGCAGACGTTGCATCCGCGCCCGAACGCCATGCAGGGGGAAACGCCATGGAAAACATCGTGATCCTGACGGGGGCCGGCATTTCCGCCGAAAGCGGCCTTGGCACCTTTCGGGATGCCGGTGGCCTATGGGAACGCCACCGGGTCGAGGACGTCGCCTCGCCCGAGGGATTCGCGCGCGATCCGGCGTTGGTCCAGCGGTTCTACAACGCCCGGCGCGCGGCCGCGTCCGCGGCGCGCCCCAATGCCGCGCATACCGCCCTGGCGCGGCTGCAACGCGATTATCCCGGGCAGGTCACCCTGGTCACCCAGAACGTCGATGCCCTGCACGAGGCCGCGGGATCGAACGAGGTGCTGCACATGCACGGCGCGCTGGCGGGCGCGCTGTGCCCCGCCTGCGGCCATCGCTGGCCCGCCCCGGCGCAGATGGAAACGGCACATCCCTGCCCCGCCTGCCACCAGCCCGGTGCCCGCCCCGACATCGTCTGGTTCGGTGAAATGCCCTATCACATGGAGACGATCCTGACGCGTCTGGCCGCGTGCAGCTATTTCGTCGCGATCGGCACCTCGGGACAGGTCTATCCCGCCGCCGGTTTCGTGCAGGAGGCCGATGCGAACGGGGCCCATACGCTGGAACTGAACCTTGAGGCATCGGCACGACACAGCGCCTTTGCCGAGGTGCGCCAGGGCCGCGCCAGTGATCTGGTGCCGACGTGGGTGGCAGAGATGCTGGCCGAGGCCGACCGCTGAGGAGCAGCCCTTGATCGCGCCGCGACGCGACCGATTGTGAAGGCGCGGCGCCCCGTCACCGTGATGTCGGCGTATCACAGTCTGCGGCATCACCTGCCGAGGGGTTGCCGTACTGCGTCGCGCTGATGTCCATGTCGCCGTGATCGTGGTTCACATGGCCGGAAATGACCGGCCCGCCCGGCAGGCGGTTCATGTCGACAGGCACGTCGACGGTAAGGTCGCCGGCCTTTTCAAAGCTCAGCGTCAGGGGAAAGCGCGCGCCCTGCGTCATCCCCCCGGTCAGCCCCATCAGCATCAGATGGTCGGCACCGCGCCCCAGCAGGGCCGCGCACCCTGCCCCGACCATCAGCCCGTCATCCATCCGCGCCATGCTGACCACGCCGTCGGCCCCCTGCGTGGTGCTGTGCAGTTCGGCCCGCGCGGCGATGGGGGTGCTGGCACCGATCAGGCGGTCATCGCCCGGCCCGGTATTGCGCAACGTCATGAAGATGGCGCCCGATTTCGCGGTCGGGGTGGCCGCGCGGGCATAGGCATCTTCGACCAGGATCTCGGCCTGGGCGGCGCTGACGCTCAGGCAAAGACCGACGACAAGGCTTAGAAACGGGGAGCAGAGAAACGGGGAGCGGACAAACCGGGAGCTGGCAACCGCGGAGCCGATAAGCGGGGAAAGGATGGCATGTAGGGCATATCTGAACATCTGGATCTCCTGCAAAAGGGTCGCGGGGCGAGAATCAGTGATCGGGCAACGTCCCGGCGATTCCCCCTCAACCGCCGGGGCGCACAGATGTGGGCGCGCGTGACCGAAGCATCGCCTGTCGGCCGATTCGCTGCTGCGCACGCATTTTGCCACACCGCACTATGACGGGCGAGCGCGCCGCGCGGCCCCCAGACGCCGCAGGGTTTGGGCAACAGGGCCCTGTCCGATAACGGCCTGGTGGTGCCCCGGCGGCTGTGCCGTCGACGGGGGCATCGCACGGGTCAAACGGTGCGCAGGGGACGTTCGGCCACCCCGGACTGGGCCGGAAAGCCGTCGTCCCAAACGCAAGAGCCCCGCCAGTTTGGCAGGGCTCCAAAGCGTAGAACAAGGCGCAGGATCAGGCTTGAACGGCCTGAAGCTTTGCGATTTCTTTCTTAACTTTCAAGGCGTTGTCGGAAAGCTCGACGTCTTTCGCCTTTGCCAGGAACTTGTCCAGGCCACCGCGGTGATCGACCGAGCGCAGGGCGCTGGCAGAGATCCGCAGTTTGATGGTGCGGCCCAGTGCTTCCGAACGCAGCGAAACGTCGTTCAGGTTCGGCAGGAAACGGCGGCGGGTTTTGTTGTTGGCGTGGCTGACATTGTTGCCAGTCATGGGGCCTTTACCGGTCAGTTCGCAGCGGCGCGACATGGTATATCCTCGTCTGATCAGAAGGGCGGGTCGCGCCCCGTTCAATAGAAACAGGCACCGCGTGCGACGGCGCCCTGAAACTCGTTGCGCGTCTTTAGGCTCGGATGGGGGTGAGGTCAAGTGTTAAGCCGGTGCCGCGCGGCCCCACCGCCACGCGTGACGCCCGATTGCCCCGCCCGACCGCAGGGCGCGTCGCCAAAGTGCGCGGATCCCTAGGTTCCCTTGCGCTTGGCGCGCAGCGTCGGATCCGCCTGGCGCGGATCCCTAGGTTCCCTTGCGCTTGGCGCGCAGCGTCGGATCCGCCTGGCGCGGATCCTCGGGCCAAGGGTGGCGGGGATAGCGCCCGCGCATGTCCTTGCGCACATCCGCATAAGAGCTTTCCCAGAACCCCGGAATGTCCTGCGTCACCTGCACGGGGCGTCCGGCGGGCGACAAAAGCGTCACCACAAGGGGCCGCCCGGCCACCTGCGGATGGCGGGTCTGGCCGAACATCTCTTGCAGGCGCAGGGATATTGCCGGGGCCTCTCCGGCATAGTCGATGGCGATGCGCCGCCCAAGCGGTGTCAGAAAGTGGCCCGGGGCCTCGGTGTCCACCAGCTGCTGCTGGTTCCAGTCAAGGCGCGCGCGCAGCGCAGGCAGCAGTTCGAACGCCTTCCAATCGCCTGCCGAGCGGACGCCGGAGAGATGGGGCAGCAACCATTCCTCGATTCCCTCAAGCAACGCGGCATCGGAAAAATCCGGCAGCGGGTGCTGCGCGCCAACCAGGCGGACCCGCGACAGGAAAAGCCGCGCGGGGCCGTTCGGCTGCAACCCGAGGTCACGCACGCCATCCAGCATGGCGCGGGCAACCTCTTCGGCAGGGGCATCCTTCCACGCCGTGTCGGTCAGCGCGATGGCGCCCAGGCGTTCCTGCTGGCGTGCGATCACGCGGCGGTCGCGCCGGGACCATTCGCACAGGCGAACCGGGCGAATCTGGTCGGAAAACAGCGCGCGCACCTCAGCCTCGCTGATCTGCGCGGCCTGCCGGATGCGCGCCTCTCTCGGGTCGCCATCGAGATCGGTCGCCACAAGCAGGCGCGCACCCGCCAGCGGATCCTCGGCGGACAGGACGGCCCCCTTGCCCCCCGAAAGCAGATAGCGCGGGGCGTCGCCGGGGCGGCGCAACCCGATGCGGTCGGGATAGGCGAGCGCCGCCATTTCCGCCGCACCAAGAGGCTGGCCGATCTGGCCGAGGGGCGGGACATCGCGGGCAAGGCGTTTGGCCTCGGTGCGGATCCGGTTGATCGCGCCCATGTCCGCGCGCGGCTCATGCGCGCCGGCCAGCGCACGCAGGCGCAGGGACAGATCGACCGGCGCGCCGCGCGCCATCGGATCGCGATCTGCCAGCAACGCAGCAAGCGGCGCGGCCTCCTTCCCCGCCACCGCCAACATGTGCGCCAGGCGCGGGTGCAGCGGCAGGCCCGCCAGACGGCGGCCATGCGCGGTGATACTGCCGGTCGCATCCAGCGCGCCGAGCATGTTCAGCAGGGCCCGCGCCTCACCCAGTGCGCCCTCGGGGGGCGGCGTCAGAAAGGCCAGCGCATCCGGCGCGGCGCCCCAGAGCGCCAGCTCCAGCATCAACCCGGCGAGGTCGGCCGCCTCGATTTCCGCCGGGGGATAGGCCGCCATCGCGCCCTCCTCTCCCCTCGTCCAGGCGCGATAGCAGGTGCCGGGCGCGACACGCCCCGCCCGTCCGGCACGTTGCGCCGCCTCGGCCCGGCTGACCTTTTCCGTGACCAGCCGCGACATGCCCGAACCGGGGTCGAACCGTGCGCGGCGTGACAGGCCCGCGTCGACCACCGCGCGCACCGCCGGAATGGTCAGCGAGGTTTCCGCGATCGAGGTCGCCAGCACCACGTTGCGGCCCTTTTCCGGGGGGCGCAGGGCGGCCTGCTGGTCGGCAAATCTCATCGCGCCATAAAGCGGACGGACGGTGCAATCAGCGGGCAACTGACCGCCAAGCGCGCGTTCGACGCGCGAAATCTCGCCCGCGCCGGGTAGAAAGACCAGCACGCTGCCATCGGTTTCGCGCGCCGCCCGCGCAACCAGCTGCGCCACCGCACCCCAGAGCGCCGGCCCCTTCGGCAGCGCGGTGTCGGCATGCACCAGGTCGACCGGAAACGCCCGCCCCTGGGACGTGATCACCGGCACATCGCCCATCAGGTCGGCGACAGGCCCGGCATCCAGGGTCGCAGACATGGCCAGCAGCACGAGGTCTTCGCGCAGCGCACCCGCGATCTCGAGACACAGGGCCAGCCCGAGGTCGGCATTCAGTGACCGTTCATGGAATTCGTCAAAGATCACCGCGCCGATCCCCGTCAGTTCCGGGTCGGACTGGATCATCCGGGTCAGGATGCCTTCGGTGACGACTTCGATCCGGGTGGCGCGGCTGACCTTGCTTTCGCCGCGCACGCGGTACCCGACGGTCTGGCCGCTTGACTCGCCCAGGGTTTCGGCCATCCGTTCGGCGGCGGCGCGCGCGGCAAGACGGCGCGGTTCCAGCATCAGGATGCGACCGCCTGCGCCGATCCCGGCCTCCAGCATCGCCAGCGGTACGCGCGTGGTCTTGCCCGCACCGGGCGGGGCCTGCAAAACCGCCCGCCCGCGCGCCCCAAGGGCGGCGATCAGGTCTGGCAGGGCATCGTCAATCGGCAAACGTGTCATGACGCGCTTATCCCCGATCCGGCGCGGCGCGTCCATCGGGCGGGTGCGCACCACCGAAGGCCCCCGCCTGCGACCGGGCTCCGCCAACAAGAAGCCCGCGCGGCCTGCCCGCGCCCGCTCTGGACGTCGCCTGCAACCGCGCGCTACACCCAAGAGCATCGGACCAGCACGGGGGGAAGAGGCAGGATGGATCTCGACACGATCGCCGAAAAGGTTCTGGCAGGCGACCGACGCGCGCTCAGCCGGGCGATTACACTGGTCGAAAGCAGCCGCGCCGATCACCGCGAGGCCGCGGCCCGCCTGATCCAACGCCTGGCACGGGAAAGGCGGCAGGCCCTCCGGATTGGCCTGTCCGGCACACCGGGAGTCGGCAAATCGACCTTCATCGAAAGCTTCGGGATGATGCTGACCCGTGACGGACTGAAAGTCGCGGTACTGGCCGTCGACCCAAGCTCGGCCCGCTCCGGTGGCTCCATCCTGGGCGACAAGACCCGCATGGACCGGCTGGCACGTGCGCCCGGCGCCTACATCCGCCCCTCGCCCAGCCAGACACACCTCGGCGGCATCGCCCGCCGGTCGCGAGAAGCGGTCGCGGTCTGCGAGGCCGCTGGCTTCGACGTGGTGCTGATCGAGACCGTGGGCGTCGGCCAGTCGGAAACCGTCGTGGCTGAGATCAGCGACCTTTTCCTTCTTCTGCTGGCCCCTGCCGGTGGCGACGAACTGCAGGGCGTGAAGCGCGGCATCATGGAAATGGCGGACATGATCCTGATCAACAAGGCCGATGGAGAGCTGAAATCCGCCGCCAGCCGCACTTGTGCCGACTATGCCGGCGCATTGCGGCTGCTGCGCAAACGACCGCAGGACCCCGAGGGCTTTCCCAAGGCGCTCATGGTATCTGCCACCGAGCAGTCGGGTCTGGACGCAGCCTGGGGGCAAATGCAGACGCTCGCCGAATGGCGACGCGCCAACGGCCACCTCGAGGCCGCCCGAAGTGCACAGGCACGTTACTGGTTTCGTGAAGAGGTGAAACAAGGGCTGCTTGCCGAGCTGGAAACCGAAAAGGCGCGCAGCAGGATGGCGTCGCTTGCAGAGGCTGTCGCCCGGGGCGAAACGACACCGGCGATCGCGGCCGGAGAGATGCTGTCCGAATTGCACCGTCGCTAGGGAGGGGGCTCTGCCCCCGCCAGGCTACGCCTGCCTCCCCCGGGATATTTCCAACAGGGAAACATGGCAGGGCGGCTCCTTGTCATCTGGCCGGAAATACCCCCGCCGGAGGCGGTATGATGCACAACATGGCAAAGGGGATGAACACAGATTGGATCTTTGCAAAACGCACGGATCGGCGTATGAGATCAGCATGATCGCTCAAACGCCCCTCGCACTTCGACGCCGACGCGCGTAACAGGCGCCCCCTATGGGGCGCGCCCTGGCCGATCCTGCGCCCAATTTGTCGCGGCGCGCATACTCCACTTCCTGAAAACTTGACTTGGCCCGCGAGCACATGCTCTTTCAGGGCCTCCGTACTCCAGAGGAACGTCTGATGATCCCTGCTGTCCTGCCGACATATTCCCGCGCGCCGCTTCATTTCGTGAAGGGCGAAGGCACCTGGCTGATCGAGGAGGACGGGCGCCGATTTCTCGATCTGGGCGCGGGGATCGCGGTCAACGCCCTGGGACACGCCCATCCGGCGCTGGTGGCGGCGCTGACGGAACAGGCACAGAAGGTCTGGCATCTGTCGAACCTGTACGAGATCCCCCAGCAGGAGGAATTGGCACGCCGCCTGGTGGACGCCAGCTTTGCCGACACGTGTTTCTTTACCAATTCGGGCACCGAAGCCTGCGAACTGGCCGTCAAGATGGCCCGCAAGTACTGGTACGAGAAGGGGCAGCCGGAACGGGTCGAGATCCTGACCTTCGACGGTGCCTTCCATGGTCGATCGTCTGCTGCGATCGCCGCTGCGCCGACGGAGAAGATGGTCAAGGGGTTCGGCCCTCTGCTGCCGGGCTTCAAGGTGATGAAGTGGGGCGACTGGGAGGCGCTGGAAGCCGCGGTATCCGGGACCACTGCCGCAATCATGATCGAGCCGGTACAGGGCGAGGGCGGGATTCGCCCGATTCCCGATGCTGACCTCAAGGCCTTGCGCGCCCTCTGCGACAAGACCGGTACCCTGCTGATCCTGGATGAGGTGCAATGTGGTATCGCGCGCACCGGTCGCCTGTTCGCCCATGAATGGGCCGGGGTCACACCCGACATCATGATGGTCGCCAAGGGGATCGGCGGCGGCTTTCCCCTGGGCGCCGTGCTGGCGAGCGAGGAGGCGGCCTCGGGTATGGTCGCGGGCACCCACGGTTCGACCTACGGCGGCAATCCCCTGGGCTGCGCGGTTGGAATCGAAGTGATCAAACATGTCACGGATCCCGCCTTTCTGGCCGAAGTAAACCGCAAATCCGCGCTTCTGCGTCAGAAGCTGGAGGGGCTGGTCGCCGCGCATCCCGATGTCTTCGAGAGCGTGCGCGGTCTTGGCCTGATGATCGGGCTGAAGTGCAGGGCGTCCAACGCCGATATCGTCAAGGCGGGCTATGCGAACGAGGTGATCACGGTCCCCGCCGCCGACAACGTGCTGCGCCTGCTGCCGCCACTGACCATCACCGACGACGAGATTGCCGAGGCGATCACCCGGCTCGACGCCGCTGCGACAGACGTGGAGCAGGCGCTGGCCAAGTAAGGCCACCCCTGCGCCAATTTCAGAACCGTCCGGGGGTGCGGGCCGCGCCCTGCCCCCGGCGATAACAAGAGTTTCCCGATGAACCATTTCCTAGACCTGCACACCACCGACGCCGGAGAGCTGCGCCAGATCATCGACCATGCCCGCGCCATCAAGACCGCCCGCGAAGGGCGCCCGCGCGGCACGCCGGATGACGAACAGGCGCTGGCCGGGCGCATGGTGGCGCTGATCTTCGAAAAACCATCGACCCGGACGCGCGTCTCCTTCGACGTCGGCGTGCGCCAGATGGGGGGGCAGACGATGGTGCTGTCGGGTCAGGACATGCAGCTGGGCCATGGCGAGACGATTGCCGACACCGCCCGTGTCCTTAGCCGCTATGTCGACCTGATCATGATCCGCACCTTCGACGAGGCTGTTCTGCACGAGATGGCCGATGCCGCAAGTGTGCCCGTGATCAACGGGCTGACGGACAATTCCCACCCCTGCCAGATCATGGCCGACATCATGACGTTCGAGGAACACCGGGGCCCGATCAAGGGCAAGAAGGTGGTCTGGACGGGCGATGGCAACAACGTCTGCGCCAGTTTCCTGCATGCGGCGGGCCAGTTCGGCTTTGACCTGACCTTTGCCGGCCCGATGCAGCTGGACCCCGACCCCAAGGCCGTCGGCTTTGCCCGCGACCATGGCTCGAGCATCGTGATCGAGCGCGATCCGATGCGCGCGGTAGAGGGCGCCGACCTGATCGTCGCTGACACCTGGGTGTCGATGCACGACGCGCAATCGGCGCGCGAACGCCGCCACAACATGCTGCGGGCCTACCAGGTGAACGACGCGCTGATGGCGGCGGCGGGCGACAAGGCGCTGTTCATGCACTGCCTGCCCGCACACCGTGGCGAAGAGGTGACCTCTTCGGTGATGGACGGCCCGCAATCGGTGATCTTTGACGAAGCCGAGAACCGCCTGCACGCGCAGAAGGCCGTGATGCGCTGGTGCCTCGGCCTGTGAACAGACACATGGCCACTGTCCCGGCACCGAGTCCGCGCATCGAAGCGACACGGAAGAGACACCGAAGAGACACCGAAGAGACAGGGGAACACCGCCGAGGCTGCGAATCGTCGCGGCGCGACCTTGTATCTCGGGCGCTGGTGTTTAAAATAGGGGCCTGATCAACGGACCGGGGCGGCACATGGGTGCCGCCCTGTCACCTTCGACCGCAGGAAGCGGCCGCCGAGAACCCTGGAGGACCTGCATGTCCTGGACCGATGAACGCGTAGAGCTTCTGAAAAAGATGTGGAGCGAGGGCCAATCCGCCAGCCAGATCGCCAAGGAGCTGGGCGGCGTGACCCGGAACGCAGTGATCGGCAAGGTCCACCGGCTGGGCCTGTCGAACCGCTCGGGCGGGGGCACCGCACAACAGGCCGCGCCCGCAGCCGCCCCGGCCAAGCCCGAAACGGCCAAGGCCAAGCCCGCGGCGCCCGCCACCCCTGCCGCCGCCGCCCCCAAGCGCGAAGCACCGGCAGAGACGCGCAGCGCACCCGAGACCGCAGCGCCGGCCATGTCGGCGGCCCGCCGCGCGATCATTCCCGCCGGCCAACCGCTGCCGCCGCAGCCCTCGGCCAATGAAATCAGCCCCGAGGCCCTGGCAAAGGTCAGCGAGATCGAGAAGAAGGCCAAGCGCCTGACGCTGATGGAGCTGACCGAGCGCACCTGCAAGTGGCCCGTAGGCGACCCGGCGACCGAAGATTTCTGGTTCTGCGGTCTGCCCGTGCAACAGGGCAAGCCCTATTGCGAGGCGCACGTCGGCGTCGCCTTTCAGCCGATGTCGTCGCGCCGCGATCGCAAACGCTGAACGTCATCTGGAACACCGCTTGAAAGCGCTCCCCCGGGGGCGCTTTTTGCGTTCGGGGGGCAGGCAGTTTCGCTATGGCGCCTCGGGTGGGGCGGCCTGATCCGGCGGCCCCGATCCTTGCCGGCCCTCGCCGAGGTATCGGGTGGCATGCCGGGGCGGTCTGATCTAGATGCCCGCGACCAATGGCCCCTGCCCTCGGACGTGATCAGCGTTTGAACAGATCCTGCAAACCGCCGCGCAGCTTGTCCTCGATCCCGCGCCGGATCGCGTCTTCGCTGCTCTCGCCGGTTTGCTGCTGGACGCCCAGCTTGTCCTGAACCTCCTTGCGCAGCTTGTCCTTGGCCTCCTGCTCCAGCGCGCCCTTGTCGACGTCCAGGTTGCTTTGCAGCGCCTGCTCCAGGTCCGGCACGATATGCGGGCTGGCCCAGGGTCCGCTGATGCGCACGGGAACCGAGATCGTCTGCCCCTCCGTGCGCAGGATCGTCGGGGTGAACAGGTAATCCAGCGTTCGCGCCCCCAGATCAACGCGCCCCTTGCCAGTCGCCCGGATCGAGGCGAGCTGCATCGTCAGGTCGTCGTTCGACAGCACACCGTCCTGCACGGTGAAACTGGCCGCCGTCCGGTCAAAGATCGTGGTGCCGCCATTCGCCGCACCGGTCCGCAGCAGTTTGTCCAGGTCGATGCCCGCTATGGTGCCCTGCCCCGTTTCGATCCGCCCCGTGCCGGACAGGCTCGACATCCAGTCCGCCATCGAATTGCCGCTGGCCAACAGATCGACCTGCGCATCCGCCGCCCCGGTAAAGCGCGTGATACCGGCGGTCTCGCGCAGCAATTGCGCCAGGTCCGCGCCCGTGACACCCAGCTTTGCCGCAACGGACAGCCCGGCGCGATTGTTTGCCACGACCTGACCGGCCAGCGCCCCGCCAAAGGCCGTCATGCGCCGGATATCGGCCACGGCGCGCGCGCGGTCCACGGTCACCAGCGCCTCGACCCCGCTCAGCCGGGTTGCGCCCAGGTTCACCACGTCCGCCACCAGGGACACGTCGCCGTTGAACAGCCCCAGCACCGAGGCGTCGATCGGAGTGCGCGACCAGCCGCCCGACGACGCGACCGGGGCCCCGGCACCTGCGCCCTGCCCACCGCTGGCCGCAGGCGCCCCGGCCCCCAGCCCCGCCAGGTTCAGCGTGCCCGTGCTCAGCCGTGCGGACACCTGCGGCACTTCCCCCGGGTCGATCTCGGCCACGACATCCAGCACGTTGTCATCCAGCGTCACCCGTCCCGCACCCAGCGACAGGTGACCATCGGCAAAACGGACCTGGCCGGTCCCCTCAGCACTGCGCCCCAGACCCTGCGGCAGCGTGACACCGGGCGTGCCGAGCGCCGTCAGGAACTGCATCGTGTCGGGCAGACTCAGCGCCAAGGTGCCCTCCGCCTCAGGCGTCAGGCCGACGCTGCCCTCGAAATGCGCCGTCCCGCCGGGGGCGACCAGGTCCAGCCGTGCCGCCGACACCGCCCCGTTCACCAGATCGGCAAACCGCTCGACATGGCCGCTCACGCGCAGCGCCTCGCCCGCCGGACGCAGCACCATCTCCAGATCCGCAGGGCCATTGAAATCGGGCAGCCGCAGATCGATGTCGACGCCCTGGAACATCGCATCCGTTGCGCTCGCCGGATCGACATAGCGCAGGGCCGCATCGCTCAGGATCGCGCGCTCCAGACCAAAGGCGCGCGCACCCGCCTCCGCGCCCTCTGCCGGCGCCGCGCCCGCCACATCCGATGCGCCCGCGCTGGCGCTCAGCGTGCCGAACAGATCCCAGTTGGCGCGCCCATCGGCGGTCTTCTCCAGCAGGATGCGCGGCGCCGTCGCCTCCAGCGTGGTGATGCGGATATCGCCACCGATCAGCGCCCGCGCATCCACCCCGATCTTCAGCGCCTGCGCCTGGAACATCGGCCCGTTCCCGGACCAGTCGGCATTGGCCAGCTGCACGGGCCCCGTCTCGACCCCCAGCGTCGGATAAAAGCTGACCGAGGTATCGCCGGTGATCGTCAGCGCCCGCCCGGTGCGGGCCTCGATCTGGTCCGCCGCGATCTGCGCGATCCGCGCGCCCGGCAGCAGGAAGACCGCGCCAACGACAAACAGCGCCAGCACCACCACCAGAACCACCAAAAACCCAAAAATCCGCCGGATCACCCGCATTGCTCGCTCCTTGATCTGCCAAAGCCTCGCATCGGGCCCTTGGCACACAAGATAGCAGATGCCCCCCTTACGACAAGCGAACCACGGCAGGGCCGACGGCCGATCCGCCGCGCGTGCAAGGGCAATTCCCTTGTGCCTCGACTCGCGGTATAGGCGGGCCATGTCGCAGAACCCGCCAAACCTCCGCCCCGATCTCGCCCCCGCTCCGCGGCTGGGCGACACCTCCCGTCGCGCAGGCCAGCCATCCCTCGGAATGGTCAGCCTCGGTTGCCCCAAGGCGCTTGTCGACAGCGAACGCATCCTGACCCGCCTGCGCGCCGAAGGCTATGCCATCAGCCCCGATTACGCGGGCGCCGACGCCGTGATCGTCAACACCTGCGGCTTCCTCGATTCAGCCAAGGCCGAAAGCCTGTCCGCGATCGGCGAGGCGCTGGCCGAAAACGGCCGCGTCATCGTCACCGGCTGCCTCGGGGCCGAACCCGACTATATCACCGGCGCACACCCCAAGGTCCTCGCCGTCACCGGCCCGCATCAGTACGAACAGGTGCTGGACGCCGTGCACAGGGCCGTGCCCCCCAGCCCCGATCCCTTCGTCGATCTGCTGCCCGCCTCGGGCGTGTCGCTGACCCCGCGCCACTACAGCTACCTCAAGATCTCCGAGGGCTGTAACCACAAGTGCAAGTTCTGCATCATCCCCGACATGCGCGGCCGCCTGCAATCGCGCCCCGCCCATGCGGTCGTGCGCGAAGCGGAAAAACTGGTCCAGGCCGGTGTCAGGGAACTGCTGGTGATCAGCCAGGACACCTCGGCCTACGGCGTCGACATCAAGCACATGAGCGAACGCGACCATCGCGCCCATATCACCGATCTCGCCCGCGACCTCGGCAGCCTCGGCGCCTGGGTCCGGCTGCACTACGTCTACCCCTACCCGCACGTGCGCGACCTGATCCCGCTGATGGCGGACCCGGCCTCGGGCCTGCTGCCCTACCTCGACATCCCGTTCCAGCACGCCCACCCGGATGTGCTGAAGCGCATGGCACGCCCCGCCGCCTCTGCCCGCACGCTGGATGAAATCGCCGCCTGGCGCGCCACCTGCCCCGACATCACCCTGCGCTCCACCTTCATCGTCGGCTACCCCGGCGAGACGGAGGCCGAATTCCAGTACCTGCTCGACTGGATGGACGAAGCCCGGCTCGACCGCGTCGGCTGCTTCCAGTACGAAAACGTCGCCGGGGCCCGCTCCAACGACCTGCCCGATCACGTCCCCGACGAAATCAAGCAGGACCGCTGGGGTCGCTTCATGGAAAAGGCCCAGGCCATCTCCGAGGCCAAGCTGGCGGCAAAGGTCGGCAAGACCCTTCAGGTCATCGTGGACGAGGTCGACGAAGATGCCGCCACCTGCCGCACATGGGCAGACGCGCCGGAAATCGACGGCAACCTCTTCATCGACGAAAGCTTCGAACACCTCACCCCCGGTGACATTGTCACGGTCGAGGTCGACGAGGCCGGTGAATACGACCTCTGGGGCCGCCTGACGGCCTGACGCGAACTCGGCAAAAGACGCTGCCCGCTCCTGTGTCATCTGGCCTCAAATACCCCCGCCGGAGGCATCCGACCGTGCCACCGGCACCCCGCCCCCGATCAGGGGCGCAGCGCCTCCAGCCAGTCCGCATTGCGGCAATATGCGGGGGCGGCGTCGGCATGGTCATGATCCGCCTGCCACTGCACACAGGCCTCCTCGCTGCCACAGGCCGCGCAGGACAGCACCGCCGTGCGATAGGCGCGCCCGGCCGCCTCGGGGGCCTGCTCGATCCGGCCCGCCACATCGGCGCCCAGCCGCTCGGCCATGCCATCCATCAAGGCCGCATGTCTCTCAAGTCTGCGAAAAAGTCCCATGTGATCGGTCTCCTGCTGCCGGGGGCAACCCCTGTTCGGTGCCCTCTCGCCCGCAGGCTAGCGACACCCGCAGGGCCCTGCCTTGATCCGGATCAAAGCGGCCAGAAAATCAGGATCAGCGGGATCGAAACGGCGACGACAAGGATCTCCAGCGGCAGCCCCATCCGCCAGTAGTCGCCAAAGCGATAGCCGCCGGGCCCCAGGATCAGCGTGTTGTTCTTGTGCCCGATCGGCGTCAGGAACGCCGCCGAGGCCGCGATCGCCACCGCCATCAGGAACGGGTCCGGTGAAACATCGAGCGTCTGCGCCATGCGGATCCCGATGGGAGCCGCGACAATCGCTGTCGCGGTGTTGTTCAGCACATCCGACAGCGTCATCGTCACCACCATCAGCGCCGTCAGGATCGCCCAGGCGGGCCAGCCGCTGGTCAGCGATACCAGTCCCTGCGCAATCAGGTCGGTGCCGCCGGAACTCTCCAACGCCATGCCCAGCGGTATCATCGACCCCAGCAACACGATCACCGGCCATTCGATATGTTCATACAGCTCGCGCATCGGCACGATGCGCAGCAGCAGATAGGCAATCACGACAAAGCCCAGGGCAATCGGCAAATGCACCAGGCCAAAGCTGGCCGCCGCCACGGCCGCCGCGAACAGCCCGATCGCCGACCAGACCTTCTTGTTCTCGGTCACAGCAAGGCCCCTGTCGGCCAGCGGCAGACAGCCCAGCCATTCCGAAATCTCCTGCCCCTGGTCCTTTGGCACCAGCAACAGCAACAGGTCGCCGGGCCGCACCTCGGTCATGCGCACCTGGTTGGTAATCCGCCGCCCCTGCCGGGAAATCCCCATCAGCACCGCGCGATGACGCCAGGACAACCCAACCCCCTGCGCCGTCTTGCCCGCCAGACGCGATTCGGCCGTCACCACCAGCTCCAGGATATCCAGCCCCTCGCCATCGGCCTTCAGCTGGTCTTCGCGGATCTGATCGGAAAACCCCAGGTCCAGCGCACTGCGGAATTCGTCCAGCGCCTCGGGCACCGCTTCCAGCACCAGCGCATCGCCGGCCTGCAAGCGTGTGTTGCGGGCACGGCCATACAGGCGGCGATTGTCCCGGATCAACCCCAGGATCGCCACATCGGCCTTTTCCGCCTGCTCGCTGTAATCGATCACCCGGTTGCCGATCATCTTGCTGCCCTCGGGCACCGTCAGCTCGGCCACGTATTGCGCGATCTCGGTCGCCGACAGGCTGGCCGTCTTGGGCTGAGGGATCAGCCGCCAGCCGATCAGCGCGACAAAGGCCAGCCCGCCAAGCGCGGCCAGGCCGCCCACCGGCGCGAAATCGAACATGCCGAACGGTTCACCCAGCGTCTGTGCCCGGATGGACGAGATGATGATGTTCGGCGGCGTCCCGATCAGCGTCGCCATGCCGCCCAGGATGGTGGCGAACGACAGGGGCATCAACGACAGGCCCGGCGCGCGCCCGGCCTTCTTGGCCGTCTGCACGTCCACCGGCATCAGCAGCGCCAGCGCCGCGACGTTGTTCATGAAGGCCGACAGCACACCGCCGATCCCGCCCATCAGGATGATGTGCAGGCCAAGGTTGCGGGAACTGTCCACCAAGGTGCGCGTGATCAGGTAGACCGCCCCGGATCGCACCAGCCCGGCCGAAATCACCAGCACCAGCGCCACGATCAGCGTCGCCTCGTGACCGAACCCCGAAAAGGCGTCTTCGTAGGGCACGACCCCTGTCGCCACCCCCACCATCAGCGCCGCGAACGCCACCAGGTCATAGCGCCAGCGCCCCCAAATCAGCAGGGCGAAGACGGCGAAAAACAGGGTGAAAAGAATGATCTGATCTAGTGTCATTGTGCAGACATAACGCGGCCAAGTTACGACGCCACAAATATTTCTTCTGCCC
Organism: Pseudooceanicola sediminis; assembly: GCF_003575965.1. Taxonomy (GTDB): domain Bacteria; phylum Pseudomonadota; class Alphaproteobacteria; order Rhodobacterales; family Rhodobacteraceae; genus Pseudooceanicola; species Pseudooceanicola sediminis. The sequence continues at coordinate 35,756 of NZ_QWJJ01000017.1, forward strand.
GCTCGGTCTCGGCGGAAATAGCGGTCGTGGCACCATGTCTCGCGCAGCAGCGCGCGCCGCGCCACCCCCTGGTGGATCAAAAGCCCCCGGAAACCTGCACCCGGCGGCACAAGCCCGACGCGATGCCCTTGCGGCCATGGGCCACCCTGCAATATAGAGGCCCGATATTGGATTTCAGGAGCATGGAGGCACCTATGGCCGGCCACTCTAAATGGGCAAACATTCAGCACCGCAAGGGTCGTCAGGACGCCGCGCGGTCCAAGCTGTTTTCGAAACTCTCGAAAGAGATCACCGTCGCCGCCAAGATGGGCGACCCCGATCCCGACAAGAACCCCCGGCTGCGGCTGGCGGTCAAGGAAGCCAAGTCGGTTTCCGTCCCCAAAGACGTGATCGACCGCGCGATCAAGAAATCGCAGGCGGGCGAAGGCGACGACTACGAAGAAATCCGCTATGAGGGGTACGGCCCCGGCGGTGTCGCCGTCATCGTCGAGGCGATGACCGACAACCGCAACCGCACCGCCTCCAACGTGCGCTCGACCTTTACCAAGAACGGCGGCAACCTGGGGGAAACCGGGTCGGTCGGGTTCATGTTCGATCGCAAGGGCGAAGTGACCTATCCGCTGTCCGCCGGCGACAACGACACCGTGATGATGGCCGCCATCGAAGCCGGTGCCGAAGATGTCGAAAGCACCGAAGACGGTCACACGATCTATTGCGTCGACACCGACCTGAACGAGGTCGCGACGGCGCTTGAGGCCGAGCTGGGCGAAAGCAATTCCACCAAGCTGATCTGGAAGCCGACGACCACGACCGAACTGGATCTGGAAGGCATGCAGAAGCTGATGAAGCTGATCGACGCGCTGGAAGATGACGACGACGTACAGCGCGTCACCGTCAACTTCGAAGCCTCGGACGAGGTGATGGAGCAGCTGTAGCGCCGCCCCTCACGTCAGACGTTCACCACGTCATGAATCACGACCAGGCCGGGGCATGTCCCCGGCCTTTGTCGTCTCAGGCCAGCTTGTCCGCGAAAAGCGCCAGCATGTTGGCCCAGCCGCGTGTCGTCGCGGCCTCGGAATAGCCCATGCCGGCGCCCTTGGCCTTGAGGTTGGTAAAGCCGTGGCCGGTGTGACCGAACCCCAGCAGTTGCCAGTCGTCGCAATGGGCGGTCAGTTCCGCCGCCAGCGCCACGGTCTGTTCCGGCGTGGCCAGCGGGTCGTCCCAGCCGTGCAGGATCAGCATCGCGGGCTTCATCGTCTGACTGCCTGCGGGGGGCGCGTCATAGACCCCGTGAAAGGTGACGCCGGCGCGAAAATCCGCGCCCGAGCGCGCCAGATCCAGCACCGCCTTGCCGCCAAAGCAGAACCCCATCGCACCAAGTCGCGCCGCGTCGACCTGTGGTTGTTCCGCCAGCGCTGCCAGCGCGCCCTGCATCCGCGCGGCCAGCAGCGGGCGGTCGTTCTGCATACCCTGCATCAATGCGCTGGCGTCTTCTCGGTTCTCCGCGTAGGCGCCGCCGCTGTAGTAATCGACGCCCAAAGCGGCATAACCCACGCCCGCCAGCCGTTCCGCCACGGCGCGATCACTGTCGGACAATCCGCCAAAGGCAGGCGCGACCAGCACGCCCGGATGCGGCCCCGGCCCGGCGGGCAGCGCCAGGTAGCCGTGGCAATCGGCCCCGCCCGCGACATAGGTCAGCGGTTTGGCGGTGACGGAGGTGGCATCACTCATGGTACGATCCTTTCGATGCTGTGAAACCAAAAGGCCCCGCGAAATCCGCGAGGCCCGATGCTGTAGATGAAGCAGGGGTGTGCATGAACCAGGGCCCTGCGTGTAACAGACGTGACACGGATCAGTTCGCCGGTTCCTGTTCCGCTGCCGGCGCATCCGCCTCAGGGGCAGGCGCATCGGGGGCAGTCGCATCCGCCCCAGGCGCATCTGCTTCGGGGGCAGCCGAATCCGGTTCGACAGGCGCGGGGTCGGCGGGCAGCGGCGCAGCGGTGCTGCCCTCGGCCCCTTCCAACGCGCCGTTCGACCATTCGCCCGACAGAACCTCGCCCGTGGCATATGTCAGCGTGCCTTCGCCCTGGCGGCGGCCCTCTTCGAACGTGCCCGCATAGACATCGCCGTTGGTATAGGTGGCCACGCCCTTGCCCGTCATCTCGCCCGCTTTCCACGCGCCCTCATAGGAAAACCCGTCCGGCATGGTGATCTTGCCCATGCCGTCACGCTCTCCGGCGACGAAATCGCCGGTATAGACCATGCCACCTGGAAAGGTCGCCGTGCCCTTGCCCTGACGCTGGCCCGCAACCCAGTCGCCCTCATAGCGATAGCCGTCGGAATGGGTCATGACGCCATAGCCATCATTCTTGGCCTGCTTGAAACCGCCCTTGTAGACCACGCCGGTGGGAAAGCGCGCCTCGCCTTCCCCTTCGATCACGCCATCCACCCAGTCGCCTTCGTAGGTCGCGCCATCGGGATAGGTGATCTTGCCCTTGCCATTGGCCAGGTCGTTCTCGAATTGCCCTTCATAGACCGATCCGTCGGGAAAGGTGACCGATCCTTCACCGGCAATCTTGTCGGCAGCCCACTGCCCTTCGTAGCGATAGCCGTCGACCCCCGTAAAGGTGCCGGTGCCTTCGCGTTTGTCATCGACAAACCCGCCTTCGTAGATATCGCCATTGGCATAGGTCACGCGCCCCTGTCCCGCGCGCTTGCCGTCCTGCAACGTGCCTTCGTAGATGTCGCCGTTCGGCTGGGTCAGCTTGCCCTCGCCGCTGATCTGGCCGTTGTCCCAGGCGCCGGTATAGCTCAGCCCGTCGGACATGATCAGGCTGCCCTGCCCCTGGCGCACACCCGCGACGATCTCTCCGTCATAGGTTGCGCCATCGGGATAGGTGATGGTACCGGTGCCTTCCTTGACGCCGTTGACCCAATCGCCTTCATAGACATAGCCGTCGGGGTTCTGCATCCGGCCCTTGCCGTGGTGCATGGCGTTGCGAAAGCCGCCCTCGTAGCGCACGCCGTTGGCATATTCCGCGATGCCCTGGCCGGTGATCTTGCCGTCGACCCACTCGCCCTCATACGTGCCACCGTCGGAAAAGGTGATCTTGCCAAAGCCCTCGGGCTTGCCCTTGGCAAAGGCCCCTTCGTAGACCGATCCGTTGGGGAAACGCGCGCGTCCCTGGCCGCGGATTTCACCCTGCACCCAGTCGCCGGTATATTCATACCCGTTGGGCAACCTGTAGGTGCCCGTGCCGTCCTGCAACCCGTTCAGAAAGGTGCCTTCATAGACACCACCATCCTCGTATTGCTTGGTCTGCACATTTGCGTCCTGCGCCCAGGTCGCCGTGGATACCAGCGCCACGCAGGCAACGCCCGCAACCAAAAGCGTCTTCAGCCTCTGTGCCATGTTCTCTCCCTGAACCCGCAATTCCCGGCTGGGGGCCTGTCCTGGCGATCGACTTGGCCTGGCTCCCGGATTGGCGAAAACCTAAGCGAGGCAGCAGGACGATACAACGCCTTTCCGCGATTCGCGCCGGGGCGTGCCGCGAATCGCCCATGATCGGCAAATCGCCTTTCACTCGGCCCGCCATGCCGGTAATCAGGCCCAAAGCCCCGGAGCCGTTTTCCGCCGGGCAGCGCACAGAGGGTCCAATGTCCGACAGGTTCCGCATCACGCTGGCACAGCTCAACCCCACCGTCGGGGATATCGAAGGCAACGCACTCAAGGCCTTTACCGCCTGGCAGGCCGGACGCGCGGCGGGTGCCGATCTGGTCGCCCTGCCCGAAATGTTCATCACCGGCTACCAGGTACAGGACCTGATCGAAAAGCCCGTCTTTCACCAGACCGCCATCGCGGCGATAGAGGCCCTGGCCGTGCAATGTGCCGACGGACCGGCCCTTGCCATCGGCGGCCCCTGGATCGAGGGTGCATCGCTCTACAACGCCTACCACATCTGCCGCGGCGGCCGCGTCGTGAGCCGCGTTCTCAAGCACAACCTGCCCAATGAAACCGTCTTTGACGAGGTGCGCCTGTACGACAGCGGCCCCCTTGGCGGGCCCTATGCCGTGGGCAACACCCGCGTCGGCAGCCCGATCTGCGAAGACGCCTGGCACCCCGAAGTCTCCGAAACGCTGGCCGAGACCGGCGCCGAATTCCTGCTGGTTCCCAATGGCTCGCCCTATTACCGCGACAAGTTGGGCACGCGTTTCAACCACATGGTCGCGCGGGTGGTCGAAACCGGACTGCCCCTGATCTACCTCAACATGGTGGGCGGTCAGGACGACCAGGTGTTCGACGGGGCCAGCTTCGGCCTGAACCCCGGCGGCGCGCTGGCCTTTCAGATGCCCATGTTCGACGAGGACGTCGTGCATGTCGACCTGGCCCGCACCGCGGACGGCTGGCGCATCGAGGACGGCGAAAAGGCCCATGTGCCCGACGCATGGGAACAGGATTATCGCGCCATGGTCGAATCCTTGCGCGACTATTGCGGCAAGACCGGGTTCAAGAAGGTTCTGCTGGGCATGTCGGGCGGGATCGATTCCGCGCTGGTCGCGACCATCGCCGTTGACGCGCTCGGGCCGCAGAACGTGCGCTGTGTCATGCTGCCGTCCGAATACACCTCCGAACACTCGCTGGAAGATGCCAAGGCCGCCGCGCAGGCATTGGGATGCCGCTACGACTTCGTGCCCATCAGCGATGGCCGCGACGCCATCACCAGCACCCTTGCCCCGCTGTTTGAAGGCACCGAACCCGACATCACCGAAGAGAACATCCAGTCCCGCCTGCGGGGTCTGCTGCTGATGGCGCTGTCGAACAAGTTCGGGGAAATGCTGCTGACCACCGGAAACAAGTCCGAGGTCGCGGTCGGCTATGCCACGATCTATGGCGACATGGCGGGCGGCTACAACCCGATCAAGGATCTCTACAAGACCCGCGTGTTCGAACAATGCCACTGGCGCAATGCCAACCATCGACCCTGGATGGCCGGCCCCGAAGGCCTGGTCATCCCCGAACGCATCATCTCCAAACCGCCCTCGGCCGAGCTGCGCCCCGATCAGAAAGACAGCGATTCCCTGCCCGATTATCCCGTGCTCGACGGCATTCTCGACCTGCTGGTCGACCAGGATGCCTCGGTCAGCGATTGCGTGGCGGCCGGCTATGATCACGACGACGTGAAAAAGGTCGAACGCCTGATCTACCTCAGCGAATATAAACGCTTTCAGTCCGCGCCCGGCACCCGGCTGACCAAGCGGGCGTTCTGGCTGGACCGCCGCTATCCCATCGTCAACCGCTGGCGCGACGGCGGCTGACGCGTCGCGCAAATGCGCGAAATACGACAGGCCCGGCGTCGCAATTTCACGCGCGTCGCTGGGCGACAGGCCCTATTGCCAGCGCTTCGCCTTATCGGAGCCCTGCGTTGTCATGATCGCCTTTCACGTTGTTCCCCAAGCCTTTTCGCTGGCTGAATGTGCCCAGATCGCGGCCCTGGCCCTGGCCGCCCCGGCGCAGGAGGCCGGGCTGGTGCGCCGGGCGCGCGATCACAACCTGCGCCGCGCCGAACTGGTCTGGGTCGACGATGTCCCCGACACCGATTGGGTGATGGACCGGCTGATCGACGTGGTCCGCGTCGCCAACCGCGAGGTGTTCGATTTCGACCTTCAGGACTTTGCCGAAAGCCCGCAGATCGCGCGCTATGACGCCGCGCGCCAAGGCCACTTCGGCTGGCATTCCGACGTCGGCGACGGCACGCTGGCGGCGCGGCGCAAGCTGACGCTGGTCACGCAATTGTCCGATCCGGGCGACTACAGCGGCGGCACGCTCGAGGTCTGGTTCGATTCCAACCTGCGCACCGCCCCGCTGGAGCCGGGCACCGCCGTGCTTTTCCCCTCGTTCGCGCTGCACCGCGTGGTTCCGGTGACGCAGGGAGAGCGGCTTTCGCTTACGGTTTGGGCGCACGGCGCACCATTTCGCTAAACCGCCCGTGCATTGGCGCACAGATCCTTTGCGCTGGCGCCAGTCGTATGGGGCGGCAAACAGGCGTAGATCCCGTGGCAGAATTCATCCACGGAGAGATCGCCATGAGCGCCCCTAAAATCGCAGTCATCTATTATTCCACCTACGGCACCAACCACGCCGTTGCCGAGGAAGCCGCCCGCGCCGCGCGCGAAGCCGGTGCCGAAGTGCGCGTTCTGCGCGTTGCCGAAACCGCGCCGCAGGCCGTCATCGACACGCAAGACGCCTGGAAGGCCCAGGCCGACAAGGTCAAGGACGCCCCCGTCGCAACCCCCGACGACATGATCTGGGCCGATGGCTATTTCTTCTCCTTCCCGACCCGTTTCGGTTCGGCCCCCAGCCAGATGCGCGCCTTCATCGACACCCTCGGCGGTGTCTGGGCACAGGGCGGCCTGGCCAACAAGACCGTGTCCGCGACCACCAGCGCGGCCAACGATCACGGCGGCATGGAAAGCACCCTGTTGGGCTTTTACACCTCGGTCATGCACTGGGGCAGCATCATCGTGGCACCCGGTTTCACGCACGCCTCGATCGGCGAAGCGGGCGGCAACCCCTACGGCTTTGCCGTCAAGGCAGGTGAATTCAACGACGCCGGCAAGGCCGCCGTTGCCCACCAGGCCCAGCGTCTGGTCGAAATCACCGCCAAGATCGCAGCTCCGGTCACCGCCGAGGCCTGATCCCGCTTACCCGGATCTATGGGCTTCGGACCGATCCGGGGCAGACGGACACAGGTCGGGCTGATCCAGATCGGAGCCAGCCCGATCGAGCCAGCCCGATCGAGCCGGGCAAAGTCGCGCCAGGCACGGTCAAGCCGGGCACAGTGGCGCAAAGACCGGTCCCGCCAAGCCCAGTAGCGGCAGGCCCGGTCGCTCTAGGCCCGGTCGCTCTAGGCCAAGTCGCGGCGGGCCCGGTTGCGGCAGGCCTGGTTGCGGCAGACTTGGCCGACCTAAGCCCCGTCTCCCGTCCGCACCCTGTGCGCGCGGTGTCTGCGCGGCCTGCCCCGTCGCGTTATGACCGGGCAGGTGCAGCGCCAGCGGCGCCTTTCTGGCGCAGATGGGCCTGACCGTACTTCCCCCGGCGCGTGCCCATCCGGCCCGCGCCGGTTTTCGTTTTTGGCCCTTCTGGCCATATCGACGCGGTCAGTCCCTTAGCCGACGCCATCCAAGGGATGCCGATCTGGCGACACCGAACTGACAACACCAAGCTCAAGCCGCCAAGCGGGCGATCCCTTCGCGGCCAAAGACCAGCGCATCAAGGCTCCATCCCGCTCCGGGTCAGATCGGAACGCGCCGCGCCCTGCCCATTGCGCCCAGCCTTGGTGCGGGTCAGATCGCAAGCCTTTCTCCGATACGTTCCTGCAACAGCCCATCCAGCCGCGCCAGTTCCGGGCGCAACGGCATGCCCTGCACGCGCGCGCGGTCCAGCCGGTCTGCGGCGATGCCCAGCCCGGTGTCCCCCGCGCAATGCGCCACGCCGCGCAGGAACTGCCCCAGATAGGCCACTACCGCGTCATCCTCGGCCTCGCGCAGGATTTCAGCGGCATGGGCCATGTCGTCCTTGTAGGCGACGGGATCGGGTTCGACCCGTTCATCGGACACCGGCCGTGGCCCCGTCATGCGGTATTCCGGCGGCATATGCGTCAGCAGCGTGCGCTGAAACACGCCCAGGTTGGTCATCGGCTTGGACATGAAGCAATCGGCCCCCGCATTGCGCGCCGCTGCCTCTGATCCCGGGTCCCCCGACACCGCCGCCACCACCGCGACCCGCGGCGTGGCCTGGGACAATTGCTCGATCAGCTCGGCCCCCGATCCGTCCGGCAGGCCCATGTCAATGATCACGGCCGACGGCCTGTACACCTCCAGGTGCCGCCGCGCCGAGCGCAGGCAATCCGCCCGCCGGATCCGTGCACCAGATCGCAAGCACAGCAATCGCATCGCCTCCGACGCAAAAAGGCTATCCTCGACCACCAGGATGGTCATGCCCAGCATCGGGCGGGTCGCAGTCGGTGAAGACATCATTTCCAGCGGGTCCATCGCACTTCCCTCGCTCAATCATCAACAGATTCGCCATAGTGGCCTCTGGAAAGGCTAGGCGTGCTTGGCTAATGCAAAGTTAACCGGGGCGCGTCGCCTCACACGCCCCCCCGCGCACGACCGGCACCCGCCCCGCGCTTGCCCACGGCCCTATTCGACCCGCCCCGCGTTTGCCCGCGACCAGCCGCCCGCTTGCCTGCACGCCCCTGCCCGGCGATAAACACCGCCAGGAGTGAGGATTCGGAGGAACACCCACCATGATCGGTCGCCTGAACCATGTCGCCATTGCCGTGCCGGACCTCGACGCCGCCGCCGCCCAGTATCGCGGCGCTCTCGGGGCGCAGGTGGGCGCACCCCAGGACGAACCCGACCACGGCGTCACCGTGATCTTCATCGAGCTGCCCAATACCAAGATCGAACTGCTGCACCCCCTGGGCGACGACAGCCCGATCAACGGCTTTCTGCAAAAGAACCCCGCGGGCGGCATTCACCACATCTGTTACGAGGTCGAAGATATCCTTGCCGCGCGCGACCACCTGCAGGACACCGGCGCACGGGTGCTGGGCGACGGCACGCCAAAGATCGGCGCCCATGGCAAGCCGGTGCTGTTTCTGCACCCCAAGGATTTCAACGGCTGCCTGATCGAACTGGAGCAAACCTGATGGGTATCACCTCGGCCATCGTTCTTTACGCCGTCATCTGGTGGATGACCCTGCTGTGCGTCGTGCCGGTGCGGCTGCGCACCCAGCAGGACATGGGAAAGGTCACCCCCGGCACCCAGTCCGGCGCCCCCGAGGTGCACCACCTCAAGGGCAAGGTGATCATCACCACCGGCATCGCCACGGTGCTGTTCGCCATCGCCGCAGGGATCATCCTGTCCGGTTGGATCAGCATCGCGGATCTCGACTGGTTCGGGCGGATGGACACCCCCTACCCGACCTGAGTTCCTGACCTGAGTTTCCGACCTTGGTTTTCAGGGGCGGGCGCGGCTCACCCCCGCCGGGCCAGCCCGTGATAGATGTGGGTAAAGGTCGCGGCGCCAAGGATCGGCACCACCAGGTTCAGGATCGGGACCGACAGCGGGATCGCCATCAGCGTGCCCGCGAACCAGATCGTGCCGGCGTGACGGCGACGCAGCACCTGCGCGCCGTCGCGCCCGACCCGGCGCATGGCCGCCAGCGTGAAATATTCCCGCCCCAGCAGAAACCCGTTCATCCCCCAAAAGATGAACGGCGCCAGCGGCGCAAAGATCAGGTACAGGATCAGCGCCAGCAGGTTCGCCACGATGATCACCCCGGTAAAGCCCAGCGTGTCCATCAGCGTCTCAATGAAGGGCACGCCCTGCGCGGGCGGCAGCGCCGGATAGTGCTCCTCCTCCACGGCGTCCGCCACCTCTTCCAGGAAAAAGCCCATGATCCCCGAGGAAACCGGGATCATCAGGAACACCGACGCCAGCATCATCACCAGGAACCCCGAGGCGCTGGCCAGATCGTTCAGCCACGTCACCGGCCCGACAAAGGGCAAGGTCACGCTGTCGCCAACCGCCCAGCCCAGCACCCACATCAGCGCCGCCGTCACGGCCACCAGCAGGCCGATCGTCAAGCCAAGACCCAGGAACAGGACCCGCCGGAACCGTGGGTCGAACACCTGCCCGAGGGCGCGCGCAAAGGCGCCCGGGATTACGCCGACAGCCATGTCGTGAGGGCCTCCGTATCCGGGCGCGGGCGCTCGGGGGGCGCGGTCTTTTCGGTCGCGATATGCACGATTCCTGCCAGCCGTTCATGCGGCGCCAGCCCCAGCCCCTGCTGCACGAACGCCGCGTCGTGCGACGCCCAGCCGCTCAGCCAGTTGGCCCCCCATCCCGCCGCCAGCGCGGCATTCAGCAACGCCAGGCAGACGGCACCGGCGCTATAGGTCTGCTCCAGCGCGGGCACCTTGTCCGACGGCTTGGGGCTTTCCACCACCGCAACTGCCAGGATCCCCTGGTCGAACTGGCTGCGGTCCTTGGCAATCTGCGCCTCGTCCCGCCCGGCCTGCGCGCTCAGCGTGCCGGCAAGCGTGGCCAGACGCGCAAAGGCCGCCCCTTCGATCACGATGAACCGCCACGGCTCCAGTTTGCCATGGTCGGGCGTGCGCGCCGCGGCTGTCAGGATCGGGGCCAGCGCCTCGGCCGTCGGGCCGGGGGCAACCAATGTCTTGGCAGGCCGCGAACGGCGGGTCAGCAGGAATGAGAGCGCGGCCGGATTGGCGTCAGGCATGGGAAACTCCGTCTGGTTCAGGGCAAGATATCGCCCTTTGACGACAGAGTTTCAACGCCTTGGCGGACCCGCATGTCACGGGCCCGCGAATTCCTCGGCCAGTTCCGTGATCAACGTGCTGACAAAGGCGTCCATGCGCGCATTCGGCTGCCGGATGCGCACCGTCTCGGCCATCGGATCCGCGGCGGTTCGCGCGGACCCTGACAGCGCCTCGATCACGCGGTGACCACAAAACGGTACATAGACCTCGGAATAGCCGCCCTCATGCACCATCACCAACTTGCCCTCGCACAGTCGTTCGGCGGCGGCCTTCAACTGCCGCGTCATCTCGCCAAAGGTTTCGGCGGTGCACAGCATCCGGGCAATCGGGTCATAGATCCCCGCATCGAAACCGCAGGCGACGATGATCACATCGGGGCGGAACCGCTCCAGCGCGGGCACCACCACGCGCTCCATCACCTCGACATAGCCGGTGTGCCCCACGCCCGACGGCAGCGGCAGGTTGATGTTGTACCCCTCGCCCTTGCCGCGCCCCTTGTCCGCCGTCGCGCCGGTATCCAGCGGATAGTTGTTTTCCTGGTGCACCGAGATCGTCAGCACATCGTCGCGGTCGTAATAGATCGCCTCGGTGCCATTTCCGTGGTGCACGTCCCAGTCGACGACGGCGACACGCCCGGCCAGCCCCTCGGCCTGCGCGGCCTCGATGGCGATGGCAATGTTCGCCATCAGGCAAAACCCGTTCGGCCAGTCCGGCAAGCAGTGATGCCCCGGCGGGCGCGACAACGCATAGGCATTTGCCACGGTGCCGCGCATCACGTCCAGCAGCGCCTGTTTCGCCAGCCCGGCCGACAGCGCCGCGATCTCGTACCCGCCCTGCGCGAACGGCGTGCGCAGGCCCAGCTCTCCGCCCCCCGCATCCGACATCTCCTTGAACCGGTCGAGATAGCTCGCCGGGTGCACCCGCAACAGATCCGCGCGGCTCGCCTCGGGGGCCGAGGCTTCGTGCAACTCGTCGATGATGCCGGTCACGGACATCAGGTTGCGCAGGCGCCGCTTGGTCTCGGGGCTTTCAGGCAGCCCCCCGGCGGCCAGCGGTTGCACCAGCCCGCCGATCGGCAGCGTCAGCGCGTAATTTCCACCGGCGTGCCAAAAGCACCGCTCGTCCCAGTAGAACCCTGTCTTGTGACCCGTGGTTGACATCAAGGTACCTCCGCTGTCTGTCCTCGGGCACAGACTGGCCTGTCCGCAACGGGGCTGCAAGGCCGGCCGCCCCCTCGGTCCAGCCCCGCATCCCCTTGAAAGCCCCTTGAAAGGAGGCACCGCCATGGCCACCGATCTGCCCTCTCTCAAGCATCTCGCGCAGCCGGGCGCCGAGATTGCCGTCCGGGTCACGCCCCGGGCCGCCCGCAACCGCATCCTGATCGACGCTGACGGCGCGCTGCGCGTCTACGTCACCACGGTCCCCGAGGATGGCAAGGCGACGGAGGCGGTGCGTAAAATTCTGGCAAAGGCGCTCGGGGTGCCGAAAACCGCGCTGATCCTGCTGCGCGGCACCACCTCGCGCGACAAGGTGTTCCGGATTGACGCCCCGCGGGGCGGTCAGTCGATGCTGGACGGGGTCAGGCTATAGCTGCCCTCGGGCAGGTTCAGCGCCGCGCTCAGATCACGCAGCTGCGCCATCGACAGGGTCACCTTGCGCATTTCGTCCAGCCGCGCGTCATATTGTTCGACCGTGATGCACTCCTCGAAGGCATTGATGACAATATCCTCTTGTAACGGCGCGGGGCCATCATCAACTAGGGTCACAACGGTGCAGTCGAATTCATGCTCGATGGTAAACATGACCGCAGCTTAGCGGCATCCCCATGGGCGCGAAATCACCAATTTCGGCATAGGCGGCTTTTCCGGCTGTGCCCGTGGAACCGCTGCACTACCATGGTCCCCGTGACCAACAGGAAAGAAACCGAGGACGTGCTTATGAAGGGTTTGAGGGTCGCCTGTCTCCTGCTCGGGCTGGTGGCGGTGGCCGGGTGCACGACGCCCCCCCTGCAACAGGGCCGCGCCGGGGCGATCGACAGCGCCTTTCCCTCGCGGCTCGATGCCGATTCGGCGGCGCGTCAGTTCGCCCAGGTCGTCAGCACGGTCGAACCCGTGGCGGAACGCTATTGCCGCGCCGCCCGCGCCGACCGGAAATGTGATTTCCACATCATCGTCGACACCCGGCGGCGCAGCGCGCCAAACGCCTTTCAGACGCTGGATGACAACGGCGAACCTGTTCTGATCTTCACGCTGTCGCTGATCGCGGACATGCGCAACCCCGACGAACTGGCCTTCGTGATGAGCCACGAAGCCTCGCATCACATCCGCGATCACCTGTCGCGCCAGCGCGCCAATGCCGATACCTCGGCGCGCCAATACGGCCAGGCCGCGGCCAGCAAGGGGGCCTCGCGCGCCGCAATCCGGCGGGCCGTCGCGCTCGGGGCGGAACTCGGCGCGCGCAGCTACTCGAAACAGTTCGAGCTTGAGGCAGATTACCTCGGGGCGCAGATCGCGCGCTCGGCCGGCTACAATCCGCTGCGCGGCGCGCAGTATTTCCAACGCCTTCCCGACCCGGGCGAGGAATTCCAGAGCAGCCACCCCCCGAATGCCGAACGCATGGCCACCGTCCGCGCCGCCCTGCGCCAGAACTGATACCGCCCGCAACCGGCCCCCCGGCACGACACCGGCGCGACACCGGCGGGCCGCTGCGGCTACAGCGGCCACATCAGCTGAATGGCGAAACTGACGATCAGCCCCATCGACAGGTTCAGCGGGATGCCGATTTTCAGAAAGTCGGTAAACTTGTAGCCGCCGGGACCATAGACCAGCATGTTGGTCTGGTACCCGATGGGCGTCGCGAAACTGGCCGAGGCCGCGATCATCACGGCAATCACCAGCGGGCGCGGCTCGATCCCCATGGCCTGCGCCAGGCCCGCCGCAATCGGCGTCATCACCACCGCCACGGCGTTGTTCGACACCAGCTCCGTCAGGACCGAGGTCAGCAGATAGATCGCCCAGATCACCAGGAATCCCGGCAGCTTCGACACCAGCGGCGCCAGCGTGTTGACGATCAGCGCCACCGCCCCCGTGTGTTCCAGCGCGGCCCCGATGGCCAGCATGGAAAAGATCAGCGCCAGCAGACGACCGTCGACAAACTCGAACGCCTCGTCGGCGTCGATGCACCTGGTGATCAACACGATGGTTACGGCAAACAGCGACAGCAGGAAAATCGGCGCGATGCCCAGCCCCGCCAGCGCCACGATGGCCAGCAACGCAATGATGGCAATCGGGGAATGACTGCGCCGATAGGCGCGTTCGGTCGGCGCGCTGACGTCGACCATGTCCATCTCGCGCGCAAGGCGGCGGATGTCCTCGGGCGCCCCTTCCAGCAACAGCGTGTCGCCCACCCGCACCACCAGCTGATCCAGCTGCTGACCGATGTTCTGGTTGCGCCGGTGAACCGCCAGCGGATAGACCCCGTAGCGCCGCCGCAGCCGCAACGAGCCGAGCGCGCGCCCCACCATCTTGCAGCCCGGCGTGATCAGCACCTCGACCGTCGTCGTCTCGACCGTGCTGACCTGATCGACGCGCTTCAGTTCCTTGTTGCGTTGCAGCGAAAGCAGCTCGGTCATCTGGGTGCGCAACACCACCCGGTCCCCCACCTGCAATTCGACACCGGCCAGATTGCGCCGCAGCGACTGGTCGCCGCGCACCACGTCGATCAGCCGGACACCTTCGCGCTTGAACAGCTGCACACCGGTGACTTCGCGCCCGATCAGGTTGGAATCCGGCGGGATCACCGCTTCGGTAAAGAATTTCATCCGGGACCGCGTCGACAGCATGGACGCCATCGAATCCCGCTCGGGCAGCAGCCATTTCGACATGACCCGCATGTAGAACATGCCCCACACCACGACGATGATGCCGATGGGCGTGACCTCGAAGATCCCGAAGGGTTCCAGCCCCTGCGCCCGCGCCACGCCGTCCACCAACAGGTTGGTCGATGTGCCGATCAACGTCAGCGTGCCCCCCATGATCGCCGCATAGCTCAGCGGGATCAGCAGTTTGGAGGCCGAGATATTCAGCACCCGCGCCATCTGCACGAACACCGGGATCATCACCACGACAACCGGCGTATTCGACACGATGGCCGAACTCAGCAGCACAAAGGCGAACATCCCCGTGATTGCGAACTTGGGTCGCCTGCTCGCCTGAGACGAGGCCAATCGCGTGAAACTTTCCAACGCCCCCGTGCGCACCAGCGCCCCCATGACGATGAACATCGCCGCGATGGTCCAGGGGGCCGGGTTGGCCAGCACCGGCAGGGCAAGGTCGTAGGGCAACAGCCCCAGCAGCAGCATCAGCGACACACCGGCCAGCGCAACCACTTCAGTCGGATAATATTCTTTAACAAATAGAACGAACATCGCCCCGACGACGCAAAGCGTCAAAATCGCCTGGGCGGTCTCCGTCAATGGCAGTATCGGCATAATATGCGCCCTGTCAGAACTTCGGACCCATCTAGGCCATGCGGCCCCCGCCGTGCAAGCGCGGCGTTCGAATGCGCCCCCGGCAGGCCCCCGAACCCGGACCAGCGGCCAGCGCCTGTGCAAATGATCACCGTCCGCCCGAGTCCCGGTCCCGGTCCCGGATCGTATCGCGCTCCTGACCTGCTCCTGACCGGCGCGGGCCCTGCCCTCCCGCTCCCCGCCCCCGGATCGCCCGGCGCTCGCGCCTCTCGCCACGCCTCTCGCCACGACACGCAGTCGGATTGCGGACCGGGTTGCGCCAGATCGATCGCCGGACAGCCTTCGCCACGTCAACCGATCGCACGCTCTGCGCGGCACCTCGGCCATGGCAAGGGCTGAAAAAGATCGGTCAGCGCACCGTTCGGATACCGTCAAGATACCGACGCAGGCACCGACGTTCCGTTTTTGGGGTCAAACCGGGCCGGGACCCGATTGTTGCAGCCGCCCGCCCTGGCGCACCATTTCAACCCGCGTGGCCTTTCCGGTGCGGTCGTCGGTCTCGACATACAGTCCCGAAAGCGTCGCCTCGCCCTCTGCCGGGGTAAAGCGACCCTTGACCATTCCGGTGATGAATCGCCGCATCGGCTCGGATTTCTCCATGCCGATGACACTGTCGTAATCCCCGGTCATGCCAGCATCGCTCAGGTAGGCGGTGCCCTTGTTCAGGATCTGCGCGTCCCCCGTCGGCACGTGTGTATGCGTACCCACGACCACACTGGCACGCCCGTCGCACCAATGGCCAAGCGCCATCTTTTCCGATGTCGCCTCGCAGTGCACATCGACCAGCGACGCCTGCACCATCCCGCCCATTGGGTGTTTTTTCATAATGAAATCAACGTGGCTGAACGGATCGTCAAAGGGGCGCTTCATGAACACCTGGCCCAGAACCTGCGTCACCAACACCTTGCGACCGCCCCTTGCGTCGAACACGCGAAAGCCCCGGCCCGGGGCCTCCTTGGCAAAGTTCAGCGGCCGGATCACACGCGGCTCGGTCTCGATGAACTGCAACATGTCGCGCTGGTCAAAGGCATGATCGCCCAGGGTCACGCAATCGGCCCCGGCGTCCAGGATGCCCTTGGCATGGGCGCCGGTCAAACCCGCGCCATGACTGGCATTTTCGCCATTCACCACGACGAAATCCAGCTTCCAAGCCTCGCGCAGCTTGGGAAGCGTTTGCGCCACGGCGTCGCGCCCGGCGCGCCCCATGACATCTCCTAGGAACAGAATTTTCATACATACCGCCTAAGCACATGGGTCCACTCTGGCAAGCCCGGCCTTCGCACGTCGCAACGTCTCGCCGCGCCTTTCACGGCCTATCAGCCCGGTTTGACGGGATAGCGCCGGGCCAGATCGCGCGCGGCGATCCTGTCCTGCGCGCACTCCGGTCCCTCAGCCCAAGGACGAAACCGCAAACGAAAGGCATTTAGCATGGCATCCCGTGATCCCTCACCCTCCAGTAGTGGATAGCCAAAGCCTTGCAGACTCTCACAAAAATCAGCGTCCTCCGCTGCCGCCGGATCAGGCCAGACGCTCAGCCCCGACCGCGCAAGGCGACGCCAGTCGAACCGCGCACCGGGGTCGACCTTGCGCAGGGGCGCCATGTCGGAATGGGCGATCACCCGTTCCGGGCCAATGTCCCAGCGGCGAAGGATTTGCGGCAGCAGCCATTCCAGGCGGGCCATCTGCGCCTCGGAAAAGGGCGTGGTCCCGGTATTGGCCAGCTCAATTCCGATCGAGCGCGAATTCACATCCGTGACAGTGCCCCACTGGCCCGCCCCGGCGTGCCAGCCACGCTCCGCCTCGTCGACCAACTGCCAAAGCTGGCCGTCTTCACCAATCAGATAATGGCATGAGACGGGCGACAGCCCCTCGGGCGGACAAGGATCGCAGAGCCTCTGCAAGGCCGCCTCGGCCGTGATCATCGCAGTGTGATGCAGGACGACAATGTCGGGCAGCGCCCCGCCTCGGCGGGCATTCACATTCGCGGACGGCTGCCAGATTGCCCCGTCCTGCCGCCCCTGCGTCAAGTTCAGCCCCCGGACGCCTTGCGGAACGGGGCCGGATCCCAGGAGCAGGCATAGCCGTCGCCATCGGGGTCGACGCCCATCCGGTCGCGCTCAGGCCCACCCTTCTTCAGGAAATCGGACTGCGCCAGATCGGGAGAGGGGTATTTCGCGCAATTCCGGTTGAAGCGGGATTCGGAAGCAATCGAGATACGCGAATAAAGCCGCTGACCCATGGGGTTGGATGTCTGCAACGCATAGGTCACCAGGTTCGGCCCGGTGTCCACGCGCTGAGGCAGGGCGGTCGGGGCAATCTGTTCGTACTTGGCCCGGTTCTGCGCGATGAATTCCTTGTCCTGCTCGATCGAGCGCTGCTCACCCACGGCTTCGAAGTTGTTTTCCTGCGAGATGCCCATGGCATTCACGGCTTCGGGCGGCGGGTTGGACGGGCTGGCCTGCAAGGGCACCACGCCGGAATTCATCTGCGCCGACTGCAAGGCAGCCTGTGTTTCACGTGCAATATCAATCGCTTCGGGATCGCTGCCATAGGCAGGTGCGGCAGCCGTGGTCTGGGCCCCTGCGGGCAGCGTTTCCATGGCCGACAAAGGCTGGCTGGTCACCGCATCCGCAGCGGGAAGGCCACCGGTGGTGCCCTGGGAATTGCCCGCTTGCAGGATCATTTCGCGTTCGCGCGCATATTGGTTCAGGCTGCCATAGCTCGTCCCGGCGCCGCTGCTCGGCAAGGAGGGGCTACAGGCCGCAACGCCCAGAAGGGCCGTTCCCAGTATCAACACGCGCATCGAAAACTCTCTCGTCATGGCTCGGATGGTCCAGCTGAATGTGCAAGACAGGACACCGGAAATCACTCGCGGTATCCTGTCTGTTTCACGTCGGTATCTGGGCGGTACTTACCACCATTTAGATGGCTTGGAAACAAAGCCTGCGGCCTGCTCCAACGCATAGGCGGTGTTCAGCAAATCGCCCTCTTCCCAGGGACGGCCGATCAGTTGCAGCCCCAGCGGCAGCCCCTTGGCATCGACACCGGCCGGTACCGAGATGCCTGGCAGACCGGCCAGGTTGACCGTGACCGTGAAGACATCGTTGAGGTACATCTGCACCGGATCCGCATCCGTCATCTCGCCCAGACCGAAGGCCGAAGACGGGGTCGCCGGGGTCAGAATGGCATCGACACCCGCCGCGAAGGCATCGTCGAAGTCCTTCTTGATCAGCGCACGCACCTTGCGCGCCCGGTTATAATAGGCATCGTAAAAGCCCGCTGACAGCACGTAGGTGCCGACCATGACGCGGCGCTGCACCTCATGTCCGAACCCTTCGGCACGGGTCTTTTCGTACATCTCGGTGATACCGTCGCCGTGGCTCAGCCTGGCGCGGTGGCCATAGCGCACCCCGTCGTAGCGCGCCAGGTTCGACGATGCCTCGGCAGGCGCGATCACGTAATAGGCCGGCAGCGCGTACTTGGTGTGGGGCAGCGAGATGTCGACGACCTTGGCACCGGCATCGGCCAGCATTTCCTTGCCCGCGGTCCAGAGCGCGTCGATTTCGTCGGGAATACCGTCGAGGCGGTATTCACGGGGGATGCCGATGGTCTTGCCCTTGATGTCGCCGGTCAGCATCGCCTCGAAATTCGGCACGGGAATATCCATGCTGGTCGAATCCCTGGCGTCATAGCTGCACATCGTCTCAAGCATGATGGCGGCGTCGCGCACGTCCTTGGTCATCGGGCCCGCCTGATCGAGCGAGCTGGCGAAGGCAACGACGCCCCAACGGGAACACCGCCCATAGGTCGGCTTGATGCCGGTGATGCCGGTAAAGGCCGCAGGCTGGCGAATCGAGCCGCCGGTATCGGTGCCGGTCGCCGCAAGGCAGAGGTCCGCCGCCACGGCCGAGGCCGACCCGCCGGAGGAGCCACCGGGCGTCAACGCGGTATCGTCATTGCCGCGCCGCCACGGGTTCACCGCATTGCCATAGGCCGAGGTTTCGTTCGAGCTGCCCATGGCAAACTCGTCCATGTTCAGCTTGCCCAGCATGACCGCGCCCGCGTCGAACAGGTTCTGCGTGACGGTGGATTCGTATTCCGGCTTGAACCCCTTGAGGATATTCGAGGCCGCTTGGCTCGGCACGCCTCTGGTGCAGAACAGATCCTTGATGCCAAGGGGGATGCCGCACATGTCTGGCGCATCGCCCGCCTGAATGCGCGCATCGGCGGCTTCGGCCTGCTGCATCGCAAGGTCGGGGGTGTTGTGCACAAAGGCGTTCAGTGCGCCCGCCCCTTCGATGGCCGAGAGGCAGGCCGCGGTCAGCGCGGCGGCGGTCGTATCGCCCTTGCGCAGGGCATCGCGGGCGGCGGCGATGGTCAGGGTGTTGAGATCAGACATTATTCGACCACCTTCGGCACTGCAAAAAAGCCCTCTCGGGCATCGGGGGCATTCGACAGGATCCGGGCCTGCTGATCGCCTTCGGTCACGACATCCTCACGCCGTTTCAGGCGCTGCGGGGTGACCGAGGTCATCGGTTCGACGCCTTCGACATCGACTTCGTTCAACTGCTCGATAAAGCCGAGGATGGTATTGAACTCTTCCGCCAGCGCGGGAAGCTGGTCGTCTTCCACCTTGATACGGGCCAGTTTCGCAACGCGGGCCGCGGTTGCTGTGTCGATCGACATGGAACGCCTCTTTCACTTGGATCGCGCACGGGTTTAGCGCCGCAAGGCCCCGCCCGCAAGCATATGGCGGGTTTGCATGTGAAACCTATAGGTCAGGATCATCCATCCCAGCATCGTGGCGTTCAGCAAATGCCAAAGGAAGTGCGTGCCGATGCCGTCGGTTGCGTCGCAAAGCGGCGCGTCGAGCGAGCGGAAGGTGAGCGAGAGCATCAACAAGGCGGCCCCCGCCGCCAGCCGCCCCGCCGTGGCGGGTGCCCGTTTCGCAAGCAGCGCCGCATAGAGGAAGATCAGCAGTGGCACCGGCATGTAGGCGGCGCTGGCGCCATAGAGCGGCAGCAGGCGCAGCACGGGCGTCAGCAGGACCGAGGCAGGCAGGAACAGCGCCGGGATCAACACGGCGACCCAGAGCGGCGCGCTGAAAAAGTGGCGCGTGGCGGCGAAGATGTAGATCAGGATGAACAGCAGGATGGGCAGGGTGTCGGCAATCCCTGCCCAGCCGGTCGCGAGGGTGTGAAACAGGCCCGATCCGACACCGATCACGAACAGCACGAGACAGAGCAGTCGCGCCAGCGGCAGACCGGCCACGGCGCGCCACAGCGCCAGCGCAACAGCGATGAAAGCAAGGTTGGTCAGCGCATTCAGCGGCTCGGCCCAGAGGCCGGGGCCAAGGCGTTCGCAATAGGCATCCACCTGCGCCATCAGGTCCATGGGTCTTTCCTTTCGTCCTTGCGACGCTAGTGTCTGGGCCAGAACAGACCCCGGACTGACCGCCAATCCTGACGGCAGGCTGGGTGCAAACCTTCGGAGGTTCAACATGAAAATCATCTGGCTCGGCCACGGCTCATTCCGGATCGAGATCGCGGACAAGGTTCTGCTGCTCGACCCGTGGTTCGACGGCAACCCGTCCTTTCCCGAAGAGCGCCGCGCCGAGGCGATCGCGGGGGCCACGCATATTTTCGTCACCCATGGCCACGGCGACCACGTGACCGATACGGCCGGTATCGCCAAGGAACTGGGCATCCCGGTCTTCGGTATGGTCGAGCTGATGGGCTGGCTGGCCGCCAACCACGAGATCGAGACGACGGGCTTCAACAAGGGCGGTACGATCAAGCTGGACGAGGTGTCGGTGACGATGGTTCACGCGACGCATTCCTCGTCGACGGATGGCCCGAATGGCCCGGTCTATCTCGGCTCGGAATCGGGGTTCATCATCGAGGGCGAAGGCCATTCGATCTATTTCTCGGGCGACACGGATGTGATGGCCGACATGAAGATCTTCCACGATCTGCATGAACCCGACATCGGCATCCTGTGCGCCGGCGGCCATTACACGATGGACATGAAACGGGCGGCCTATGCGGCCAAGACCTTCTTCAAGTTCAAGACGGTCATCCCGATGCACTACAAGACCTTCCCGGCGCTGGAGCAGAACGCCGACCTGCTGGCGAAAAGCCTGCCGGGTGTCATGGTGATCGAACCCGAAGTGATGACCGCCATCGAGATCTGAGGCACCACCGCCACACATCCCGCCGCAAAACGCAAAAGGCCCCGGACGCAATGCCGGGGCCTTTCGCTTGTTAGAAACGCGGGATCACTCGTAGTAGTTGGCGTGATCCGGGTCGAGACCGACATGGGTGCCCATGGCCACCATATCCGCCAACAGCTTGGCGGTATGGGCGACGGCATTGTCATCCGTCGCGTCTTTCCAGGCCTTGCGTGCCTCGACAACCCAGTCATTCAGAATGTCCTGGGTCATCTCTTTCTGGTGCAGTGCACGTTCGGCCAGGACGGTAACGCCCTCGGCCGAAATCTCGGCGAAACCGCCGGTGACGACGTAATCGTCTTCACCATTCGGGCCCGAGATGTGCAGCAGGCCGGGGCGCAGGGTGGTGATCATCGGCGCATGCCCGGGCATCGCTGTCAGATCGCCATCCGTTCCCGGAATCTGCACCTCGCTCACCGGGCCGGAGACAAGGCTCCGTTCCGGCGAGACAAGGCTGAAGTCCATCGTGTTTGCCATTTCTCAGCCCCTTACGCGGCTTCCGAGGCCATCTTCTCGGCCTTGGCGATCACCTCGTCGATGCCGCCGACCATGTAGAAGGCGGATTCGGGCAGGTGGTCGTATTCGCCAGCCACAACGGCTTTGAACGACTTGATCGTGTCTTCGAGAGGCACCTGCACACCGTCGGAGCCGGTGAACACCTTTGCCACGTCGAAGGGCTGCGACAGGAAGCGCTGGATCTTGCGCGCGCGCGTCACGGTCAGTTTGTCTTCTTCCGACAGTTCGTCCATCCCGAGGATGGCGATGATGTCCTGCAGCGACTTGTAGCGTTGCAGGATACCCTGAACGTCACGGGCCACCTGATAGTGCTCTTCACCGATGATCTGCGGGTCCATCAGACGCGAGGTCGAGTCGAGCGGGTCAACGGCGGGGTAGATGCCGAGTTCCGAGATCGCACGGTTGAGGTTGGTCGTGGCGTCAAGGTGGGCAAAGGTGGTTGCCGGCGCCGGGTCGGTAAGGTCATCCGCGGGAACGTAGACGGCCTGGATCGAGGTGATCGAACCGGACTTGGTCGAGGTAATGCGTTCCTGCATCGCACCCATGTCGGTGGCCAGCGTCGGCTGGTAGCCCACAGCCGAAGGAATACGGCCGAGCAGAGCCGAAACCTCGGAACCCGCTTGCGTAAAGCGGAAGATGTTGTCGACGAAGAACAGAACGTCGGTGCCGGACTGGTCGCGGAACTGTTCGGCCAGGGTCAGGCCGGTCAGCGCAACACGGGCACGTGCCCCCGGAGGCTCGTTCATCTGACCGTAAACCAGGGCCACTTGCGATTCGGCCAGGTTGTCGGGCTTGATGACGTTGGATTCGATCATCTCGTGGTAAAGGTCGTTCCCTTCACGGGTCCGTTCGCCAACACCGGCGAACACGGAGTAACCCGAGTGCACCTTTGCGATGTTGTTGATCAGTTCCATGATCAGAACAGTCTTGCCCACACCGGCGCCGCCGAACAGGCCGATCTTGCCGCCCTTCGCGTAGGGCGCCAGCAGGTCGATGACCTTGATGCCGGTTTCAAGAACGACGGATTCGGTCGATTGCTCGATGAATTCCGGCGAAGGCTGGTGGATGGCACGGTATTCTTCCGCTTCGACGGGGCCCTTTTCGTCAACCGGCTCGCCGATGACGTTCAGGATGCGGCCCAGGGTCGCGTTGCCGACCGGCACCATGATGGGTGCGCCGGTGTCTTCGACGGCCTGACCACGGACCAGACCTTCGGTCGCGTCCATTGCGATGGTGCGAACGGTGTTCTCACCCAGGTGTTGCGCGACTTCCAGAACCAGCTTGTTACCGTTGTTGTCAGTTGTCAGCGCGTTGAGAATTGCTGGCAGGCTATCCTCGAACTGCACGTCCACAACGGCGCCGATGACCTGGGTCACTTTGCCTTTTGCGTTTGCCATGTGTTGGTCTCCGGTTTCGTCAGAGCGCCTCGGCGCCCGAAATGATTTCGATCAGCTCGTTGGTGATGACGGCCTGACGCGAGCGGTTGTACTGGATCGTCAGCTTGTCGATCATCTCGCCTGCGTTGCGGGTCGCGTTGTCCATCGCGGACATCCGCGCGCCCTGCTCGGACGCAGCGTTTTCCAGCAGCGCCGCAAAGATCTGCGTGGCGATACCGCGCGGCAGCAGGTCGGCAAGGATGGCTTCCTCGCTCGGCTCGTATTCGTAGAGCGGGCCGGTGGTTTCACCGTCCTGCGCATCGAACTGCGCCGGGATGACCTGCATGGCCGTCGGCGTCTGCGCGATCACCGACTGGAACGAGGCGTAAAAGATCGTCGCGACGTCGAATTCGCCTTCGTCAAAGCGGTTCAGAAGATCACGGGTGATATCCTGTGCATTGACGTAGCCCAGCGACTTGATGCCACTCAGATCGATATGACCGACCATCGCGTCGCTGTATTCGCGACGCAGCTGCTCACGGCCCTTCTTGCCGACGGTGAGAATCTTCACCGTCTTGCCAGCCGCCTTCAGCTCTCTGATCTTCTGCTTGGCCTTCTTGACGATGTTCGTGTTGAACCCGCCGCAAAGGCCGCGCTCGGCCGTGATGACGACGAGCATGTGCACGTCGTCCTTGCCGGTCCCCGACAGCAGCTTTGGCCCGGTATCGGACCCGCCCACCGAAGCGGCGAGCTGGCCCAGAACCGCGTCAAAGCGTTCCGCATAGGGGCGGGCGGCTTCGGCAGCCTCTTGCGCGCGGCGAAGTTTCGCCGCGGCAACCATCTGCATGGCCTTGGTGATCTTGCGGGTCGATTTGACCGACGCGATCCTGTTCTTGAGATCCTTCAGAGAAGGCATGTCGTCCTCCCTCGGGCTTAGGCGAAGTCAGCGGCGAATTCGTCGAGTGCTGCCTTGAGCTTGTCCGCGGGTTCGCCCTTGATCTTCGGATCCTCGTCGGTGATCCACTGAAGGATTTCCGGGCGCGAGTTGCGCAGGAATTTCAGCAGCTCGGCCTCGAAACGACCGACGTCCTTGACGGCGACCTTGTCGAGATACCCATTGGTACCGGCGAAGATGACGCAGACGATTTCCGCGTTGGTCAGCGGCGAATACTGCGGCTGCTTCATGATCTCGGTCAGACGTGCACCACGGTTCAGCAGACGCTGGGTCGCGGCGTCGAGGTCGGAGCCGAACTGGGCGAAGGCCGCCATCTCGCGGTACTGGGCGAGCGACAGTTTCACCGGACCGGCCACGCTCGACATTGCCTTGGTCTGCGCCGACGAACCAACGCGCGACACCGACAGACCGGTGTTCACGGCGGGACGGATGCCCTGGTAGAACAGTTCGGTTTCCAGGAAGATCTGGCCGTCGGTGATCGAAATCACGTTGGTCGGAATGAACGCGGAAACGTCGCCACCTTGGGTTTCGATGATCGGCAGAGCCGTCAGCGAGCCGGAGCCGAAGTCTTCGTTCAGTTTTGCCGAACGTTCCAGAAGTCTGGAGTGGAGGTAGAACACGTCACCCGGATAGGCTTCACGCCCCGGCGGACGACGCAGCAGCAGCGACATCTGGCGGTAGGCGACGGCCTGCTTGGACAGGTCATCATAGATGATCAGCGCGTGGCGGCCGTTGTCGCGGAAGAATTCCGCCATTGCGGTCGCGGTGTAGGGCGCCAGGTACTGCATCGGTGCGGGGTCCGAAGCGGTTGCGGCCACGACGATCGAATATTCGATCGCGCCGGTCTCTTCCAGCTTCTTCACCAGCTGCGCAACGGTCGAGCGTTTCTGACCGATGGCAACGTAGATGCAGTACAGTTTCTTGCCTTCATCGTCGCCGGCGGCTTCGTTGTAGGACTTCTGGTTCAGGATCGTGTCGAGCGCCACGGCGGTCTTGCCGGTCTGACGGTCGCCAATGATCAGCTCTCGCTGGCCACGGCCGATCGGGATCATGGCGTCGACCGATTTCAGGCCGGTTGCCATGGGTTCGTGAACCGATTTGCGCGGGATGATGCCCGGCGCCTTGACGTCGGCGACGCGCCGCTCGGTCGCCTCGATGGGGCCCTTGCCGTCCAGCGGGTTGCCGAGACCATCGACCACGCGCCCCAGCATGCCGTTGCCGCAAGGCACGTCCACGATGGAGTTGGTGCGGCTGACGGTATCGCCTTCCTTGATGTCACGGTCGGACCCGAAGATCACGACACCGACGTTGTCGGTCTCGAGGTTCAGGGCCATGCCGCGGATCCCACCGGGGAATTCCACCATCTCGCCGGCCTGAACATTGTCGAGGCCATGCACACGGGCAATACCGTCACCGACGGAGAGCACGCGACCAACCTCGGCCACCTTGGCATCCTGGCCAAAGTTCTTGATCTGCTCCTTCAGGATAGCAGAAATTTCGGCTGCTTGGACTCCCATTATCCGACCTCTTTCATGACATTCTGGAGTGCGTTCAGCTTCGTGCGGATCGACGTATCGACCATGCGCGAGCCCACTTTGACGACCAGACCACCGATGAGGGATTCATCGACGGTCGTGTTGAGTTTCACGGTCTTGCCGACAGTTTCGGCAAGCGTGGCAGAGAGTTTCTTGGACTGCGCGGCAGTCAGCTTGGTGGCGCTGATGACATCTGCGGTCACTTCGCCGTTTTCCTCGGCGATCAGTTCGTTCGAACGCTGCACGAATTGCGGCAGCGTGAACAGCCTGCGGTTCTGCGCCATCAGGGCCAGGGTGTTCTGGACACTCGGCATCAGCTCAAGCCCGGCGGCAACGGCGGAGATCGCCTTTTCCTGCTCGGCACGGCTGAGGATGGGCGAAGCGATCACGTCGCGCAGGTCGGCGCTGACGTCGAGTGCTTCTGCAAGTTTGGCAATGCTGGCATCAAGTTCGGACAGCTCGCCATTCTCGCGCGCAATCTCGAAAACGGCCAAGGCATAGCGCGAGGCGATGCCGTAGGAGATCGAAGCTGGTTCGGACACGTCCACCCTTCCGATGTCTGGCCCCGTACCGGCAAAAACACCGGCGCAGGGGGTTTGCAGCCTTGGCGCAGCCAAAGCATCAAAATCGGCGTGGGTGTAGCAGAGCCCTGCCCCCCCATCAACCCGCTTGAGGTGCTTTGCGCGCTCAGCAAACCGGCCGCTTTTTCAGTGTTTTCAGGGGGTAACGCCGTATTGGCCCCCGTACGCACATCCAGCTTTGACCCCAAAGGGCTAGAAATTGTTCACCTTTTCGGGATTTCACCTATGGCAGCTTTTCCTGCATTATCAAGGATTCGTCCGAAGGTGGCACTATCAGTATTTCTTAAGAAATCGTGTGGGTCTTGCCGATAACCCCGCGAGACGTTGCAAGGATAACGCAGTCGAGGGGAATTTCACGCGATTTTTCCGGTCTGATCCGAGGTGGTTTCCCCGGCGCCCACGCGCCCTGCAGGGGGTGCCGGCGGAATGCGGTATTCACGTCGGTATCTTGACGGTATCCGAACGGTGCAAGGCCGACAAAAGGCCCATCCCTGCCCCGCCCACATCGGCCCCGCCCACATCGGCCCCGCCCATCCCTGCCCGTCCCGGCATCCGGCGGGGCGGTCATGGCCTGTCGCAAGAGGCCCGCGCCTGCCGCCGAAGATCTGCCCGCCGGACCGGAGCACCATCGATTCGGTGCGGCGCTGCCCGCGTCGTCAGCCCGCGTCGTCAGCCGTGCAGTCGTCAGCCCGCGTCGTTCGCCCTGTGGTGGTCAGCCCTGTGGTGGTCAGCCCTTCGCCAGCACCCGTGTGCGGCCCTTCGCCGGGCCGCTGAACTGGCCCCTTCGCCGGGCGCCCTGCTGATCCCCCTGCTGGCCCCCGAACGCCCCGTCGGGCTGGTCGTGACAGTTGCGACCCACACCGCCGCTGCGGGCGGTTTCGGGCTTTGGCGCCGCCAGCCCTTCGAGGACACGCAGACCCGAAGACCGGCGGACCTTTTCGCCCGGACCGGAGGGAGCCTGCACCCGTTTGCTGGCCTCGACCATCAGTACACCACCGGACACGACCATCGACAGCGTTCCGCCAAGCCGTTCCCAGAACGGGGCCGTCTTGCGCCAGAACCGGCGATGCGATGGCGGCTGGTAGAGGGTATGGACATGGCGTTCGGGCAGGAAGGAGTGCAGCTTGAGCTGGGATTCGAGCTGACCCTGGCTGTAGGGGCGGCCATAGCCGAAGGGCGTGCGATCCGAGCGCGACCACAACCCGGAGCGGTGCGGCACGATGAACAGCGCCTTGCCGCCGGGCCCGAGCACGCGGAAACATTCCTCGAGCAGATCCGTCGCGCGTTCGGAGGTTTCCAGCCCGTGCATCACCACCAGCTTGTCGACGTGGCCGGTGTCGATGGGCCACAGGGTTTCTTCGCACAGGGTCGACACGTTCGGCATTCCGGCTGGCCAGGGCATGACCCCCTGCGGCCCGGGCATCAGGGCGATCACGCGGCGGGCATCGGCAAGGTAGGGGCGCAGCAGGGGCACCGCAAAGCCGTACCCCAGAACCGTCTGGCCCTTTGCCTCGGGCCAGAGTTTCAACATCTGGTTGCGCACATTGCTCTGTGCCGCCCGGCCCAGTGTGGACCGATAATAGAAATTCCGCAGGTCCTGCACATCCAGGTGCATTGCAAGCCGCCCTCTGATCGGTTTCACTCAGGGACAATAGCAAGGAAGGACAATTTGACCATGGCCCTTGAACTCGTCACCGTGCCCTGCCTGAAAGACAACTATGCCTATCTGACGCATGGACCAGAGGGCACCTGCATCATCGACGCCCCCGAGGCCGGGCCGATCATCGCCACGCTGGAGGCGCGCGGCTGGCTGCCCGAGACGCTGCTGATCACCCATCACCACCATGACCACGTCGGCGGCATCGCCGACCTGCGCGCCCGGTTTCCCGATCTGACCGTGATCGGACCGCAGGCCGAGGCCGACAAGATGCCGACGATGGACCGCTATGTGGCCGAGGGCGATACCGGCGGTGCGGGCGACGCGGAATGGTCGGTGATCGAAGTTCCCGGCCATACGCTGGGCCATATCGCGTTTCACATGGCGGGGGCAAAGCTGCTGTTTACCGCCGACAGCCTGATGGCCCTTGGCTGTGGCCGCGTGTTCGAGGGGACGTTCGAACAGATGCACGACAGCCTGTCCAAGCTGGCGGCCCTGCCCGGCGACACGGTGGTCTGTTCGGGCCACGAATACACGCAGGCGAATGCGAAATTCGCCCGGACGATTGAACCGGAAAATCCCGCACTTATATCTCGTATCGACGCGGTTGACGCCGCGCGTGCGGCCGGTCAGCCGACAGTGCCGTCTCTCCTCTCTGACGAAATGGACACAAACCCCTTTCTGCGTTCCGGTCAGCCCTCTGTCGCTGAAGCCGTCGGTTTGCAGGGCGCCACCGCGCAAGAGGTCTTTGCCGAAGTCAGACGCCGGAAAGACGCTTTCTGAAACGCCGATTTGTCACGCTATACGCCGGTTGTGCAGCGAAATGTGATCACGCAGCCGCAGAAAATCCTTGAAGCTGGGTCCAGATCGACCAAACTTTAAGACTAAGAGGCCATGGTTGGAATTGGGGCTCGTTTTCTACCCCGCTCCGACACAGATCGAAAAGGAGCACCACAGTGCCTTCATTCTCGACCACCCTGGAACAGGCAATCCATGCAGCGCTGGCGCTGGCAAATGCCCGGCGTCACGAATTCGCGACGCTTGAACATCTGCTATTGGCCCTGATCGATGAACCGGATGCGACCCGTGTCATGAAAGCCTGCTCGGTTGATACCGAGGAATTGCGACAAACTCTTGTCGAATTCGTCGACGAGGAGCTTGCCAACCTCGTGACCGATATCGATGGGTCCGAAGCCGTGCCCACAGCCGCCTTTCAGCGCGTGATCCAGCGCGCCGCCATCCACGTTCAAAGCTCGGGTCGGACCGAGGTGACGGGGGCAAACGTCCTTGTCGCCATCTTTGCCGAGCGTGAATCGAACGCCGCCTATTTCCTGCAGGAGCAGGACATGACGCGCTACGATGCCGTCAACTTCATCGCCCATGGCGTCGCGAAAGACCCCGCCTATGGCGAAAGCCGCCCTGTCACGGGTGCGCCCGATGAAGAACGGCAGAATTCCTCGAATACGTCCCAATCCGCTGCAAGCGACAACGACGGGAAGGAATCTGCTCTGGACAAATATTGCGTGAACCTCAACGTCAAGGCGCGTGAGGGCGATGTCGATCCGCTGATCGGACGCGCATCCGAGGTGGAGCGGTGCATTCAGGTGCTCTGCCGCCGCCGCAAGAACAATCCGCTGCTGGTGGGCGACCCCGGCGTCGGCAAGACCGCGATCGCCGAAGGGCTGGCGCGCAAGATCGTTTCCGGCGAAACCCCCGAGGTTCTGTCGAAAACCACCATCTTTTCGCTGGATATGGGGGCGCTGCTGGCCGGCACCCGCTATCGCGGCGATTTCGAGGAACGCCTGAAATCCGTCGTGACGGAGCTTGAGGCGCACCCCGACGCGGTGCTGTTCATCGACGAGATCCACACCGTGATCGGTGCCGGGGCGACGTCGGGCGGCGCGATGGATGCGTCGAACCTGCTGAAACCGGCATTGCAGGGCGGCAAGCTGCGCTGCATGGGCTCCACCACCTACAAGGAGTTCCGCCAGCACTTCGAAAAGGACCGCGCCCTGTCGCGCAGGTTCCAGAAGATCGACGTGAACGAGCCCTCGGTCGAGGATTCGGTCAAGATCCTCAAGGGGTTGAAGCCGTACTTCGAAGAACACCACGCGATCAAGTACACCAACGATGCGATCCGCACCGCGGTGGAACTGGCGGCGCGCTACATCAATGACCGCAAGCTGCCGGACAAGGCGATCGACGTGATCGACGAAGCCGGTGCGGCGCAGCACCTGATCGCGGAGAGCAAGCGCCGCAAGACCATCGGCGTCAAGGAAATCGAGGCGGTTGTTGCCAAGATCGCGCGGATCCCGCCGAAATCGGTCAACAAGGATGACGCGGCGGTCCTGAAAGACCTGGAGGCCTCGCTGAAGCGCGTCGTCTTTGGTCAGGACGCGGCGATCGATGCGCTGTCTTCGGCCATCAAACTGGCGCGGGCCGGTCTGCGCGAGCCTGAAAAGCCCATCGGCAACTACCTGTTCGCTGGGCCGACCGGCGTCGGCAAGACCGAGGTCGCCAACCAGCTGGCCGATACGCTGGGCGTCGAACTGCTGCGCTTCGACATGTCGGAATACATGGAGAAACACGCGGTTTCGCGTCTGATCGGCGCCCCTCCGGGGTATGTCGGTTTCGATCAGGGTGGCCTGCTGACCGACGGCGTCGACCAGCATCCGCATTGCGTGCTGCTGCTGGACGAGATGGAAAAGGCGCACCCGGATGTCTACAACATCCTGTTGCAGGTGATGGACCACGGCCAGTTGACCGATCACAATGGGCGCACGGTGAATTTCCGGAACGTGATCCTGATCATGACGTCGAACGCGGGCGCGACGGAACAGGCGAAATCGGCCATCGGCTTTGGCCGCGACCGGCGCGAGGGCGAGGATACGGCCGCAATCGAGCGGACCTTCACGCCCGAATTCCGCAACCGTCTGGATGCCGTGATTTCCTTTGCGCCGCTGCCCAAGGAAGTGATCATGCAGGTGGTCGAGAAATTCGTGCTGCAACTTGAGGCCCAGCTGCTGGACCGTGGGGTGAGCATCGAACTGACCCGGCCCGCCGCCGAATGGCTGGCCGACAAGGGCTATGACGACAAGATGGGGGCCCGCCCCCTGGCCCGTGTGATCCAGGAACACATCAAGAAACCGCTGGCCGAAGAGCTGCTGTTCGGCAAGCTGACCAAGGGCGGTGTGGTCCGCGTCGCCGTCAAGAACGGCGAACTGGATCTGCAAATGGACGGGCCGGACAAGCTGCGTCTGGCTGGCAACAAGCCACCGCTGCTGACCGCGGAGTAATCCTGCGACGAGACCGGAAAAGGGCGGGGAGACGACTCCCCGCCCTTTTTCATGCCTGGCGGCCCTGCCGCAGGCCGGCCATGGCGCGAACGACAAGACACCGGGCGCGCGCCTTTTTTCGCTGCTGCCGGTGGACTGCACGCCGGGGCGGACATGCCATATCCAGAAACATGGCGATCACGACCCGAAAACGACTGCGACGGAGTTCACCTGACGCGGTCTGCCCGCTGATGGGCACAAGGGTGCCGATATCGCGCTGCCATCTCTGGCCGCGGTTCGGGTGCGGGCGGCGGCCCCGGGAATCCTGCGCGCACCCCGCGACGGCTTGATCGACCGGGCCGACACCTCCCCCGAAGATACCCGCAGCGAGGGTCAAGGCTGCGCCAATGGCGGGGTCATCGCGCAATCCGACGGTCGGGAAACCCAGCATCGCCACATGCGCGTGCAATCCGGCATCTCTGCACCGGGGAGCGCCCCGCCGGGGGTGATCGGACTGTCCGGGCGGACCCAGTTTGCCCCCCTTCACCTGACCCTGCGCAAGGGCGCGCGACATCCCCCCGTTTGCCCCGGACCTTCACAGGCGCGGCGGTGTGGGGGCACTGAGAAGCGACACGGCAATCCGATAACAGGGGCGGCTGATCAACCTGGGCTTTGCCCCCGCCGTGCCGTCGTGCGATGCGATCCGGGCCAGCACTGACGGGCGCACGACGCTGGGCGGCGATCTTGCTGTGGACATGGCCTCGGGGCGCAGGCCGGTGATGCGCTGGTATTTCGCAGCGCGGCAGGGACCACACCGATCCCTGCCGCCGGGGGGCAGCCGAGGGAAGGAGCGAGACCGCGCCGTTGCTTCGCGCCGCGGCCCCTATACCGGACGGTTCTGCGCGCCCCGCGACGGCTCGATCGACAGCCGTGGCGCCCGGCCCGCGTCGCGGCGTAGCGCGGCGCCTAGCGTTCGGTGAATTTCAGTTCGATCCGGCGGTTCAGGGCGCGGGCCTCGGGGCTGTTGCCGACGGCAATCGGTTGATACTGACCAAATCCGTTGGCGGACAGGCGGCGCGGCGGGATGCCAAGCGAATCGGCCATGTAGCGCACGACGGACAGGGCGCGGGCCTGGCTCAGCTCCCAGTTGTCGCGAAATTCACCCGCACCGGACAGCGGCACGTTGTCGGTATGGCCGTCGACACGGATGATCCAGTCAATCTCAGGGGGGATTTCGTCGCTGATTTCCCACAACAGGCCGGCGATCTGGTCGATCTGCGCCTTGCCCGCGTCTGACAGGTCGGCCTTGCCGGTGGCGAACAGCACCTCCGAGGAAAAGACGAACCGGTCACCGACGATGCGCACCCCGTCCTGCCCGGCCAGGATCTCTCGCATCCGGCCAAAGAAATCGGACCGGTATTTCTCAAGCCTGTTGGCCTCGGCCTTGAGGCGTTCTGCCTCTTCCTGAAGACGCTGGCGTTCTTTCTTTTCGACGGCGGCGACACGGGCAAGCGCCGCGTTGAGATCGGAGCCGAGCGACTGGATCTTGACCTGGCTGGCGTCTTCGCGGGCCTTGTAGTCATCCAGAAGCGCCTGCAACCCGGCGAGCTGGGTGCGCAGGGCGGACACCTGTTGATTGAGCAGGGCGGCGCGCCGCTGGCTTTCCGCCGATTTCGCCTCTTCCTGTTCCAGCGCCTGATTGGCCTGACGCAGCAGGATCTGGCGCTGCTCGGTCTCGCTCAGCTGGTCCCTGGCGTCCTGCTCGGCGGCAAGTTTGGCGGCAAGGGCGGCGGCGAGTTGCTGTCGCACCGTGTCGCGGTCGCTCGCCGCGGCCTCCGCCGCCTTTTTCGCGGCCAGCGCCTCGGCCAGACGTTTCTGGATCGAGGCCAGTTCCTCGGCATGGGTGGCGTCAGCGGCATCGAGGGCGGATTGCGTGCGCGTCAGCGCCGCCTCCAGCGTCGTCAGCTTGTCCTGCAGGGTGGCGATTTCGGCGGCACGCCCTTCGGCCTGCTGCTGCACGCGCGACAGCTCGCCCTCAAGCGCGGTCTTGTCGGCTTGCAGTTTCTCGGTCTGGCTGCCGGTCTGAAGCGCGGCGTTCAGGCGATCTTCCAGCCCGGTCTTTTCCTGCGCGGCACGGGCCAGCGCGGCCTCCAACGCGACGATGCGCAGGCGGATTTCCTCGACCGCGTCGACCTTTTCCGCGGTTTCGGCCTGCGCCTGATCCAGGGCAGCCGTCAGCGCGGCCTCTCGCTCTGCCGCATCCGCCCTCAGCGTGTCGATCTGGGTCTGCATGTTCTGGCGCAACGTCTCGGTGGCGGCCCGGGCCGTGTCGGTGGCGGTTTCGGCCTGCGCCTGCGCCGCGCGGGCCGCGTCGATCTGGTCGCGCAACCCGGCGGCCTGCCGGGTCAGATCGTCACGCGCGGTCTCGCTGGTGGCAAGGGTCTTTTCCAGCACTGCCAGACGCCCTTCGAGTTCGGCCAGCTTGGCATCGCGATCATCGACATCGGCCAGCGCCTGGGACAGCGCATTTTCCAGCGCCGTCAATTGGCCAAAGCTGGCTTCGCGCCCGGTTTCGGCCTCGGCCAGACGGTCCTGCGTGCGGGTCAGGTCGTCCTGCAACTGATCGGCGGAGGCCTGGGCGGTGTCGCGCGCCAGCAAGGCCGCAAGCAGCTTGTCATCCAGATCCTTTTCGGCGGCCTGGGCGGCGGCCAGCAGGGTCAGGGTATCTTCGGCCTTCTTGCGTTGTGATTCCAACGCAAGGGTCATCGAGGTCAATTCATCCTGCGCATTCTTCAGCTTTTCGCGCAGCTGTTCGGCGGCGGCGGCTTCGGCAAGGCGGGTCTTTTCCTCTTCGGAGAGCTGGTTTTCCAGGTCCTCGACACGGGCGGTCAGGGCGGTGTTCTGCGCGCCCACCTCGGCCTGATCGGATTTCAGACTGGCGATCAGGGCCTCCAGCGCCTCGCGTCTTGCGGCCGACAGGCGGGCCGCTTCGGCCTGCGCGTCGATTTCATCACGGGCCTGTGCCACGGCCAGTTGCAGCGCATCGCGGTCGCTGGCCAGTTGATCGCGCTCAGCCTCCAGCGCGGTGATCGAGCCCCGGGCCTCATCGCGCTGCGACAGCAGGGTCGCAACCTGCGCCTCGAAATCGGTGATCTGAGCCTGGGCCTGGCGCAGGGCATCCTGTGTCCGGTCGCGCGCCTGCGTCAGCGAGGCGATAAGCGCGTCCTGCTGATCGGCGCGGGTCCGGGCATTGTCCAGAGTGGAGGTCAGGCTGCCGACCTGCGTTTCCAGCTGCGCGGAGCGGTCGCGTTCCAGCCCCAAAGCCCGGCTGAGCGCGGCAAGGTCGGAGGAGAGATCGTCAAGCTCGGTCTTCTGGCCGGTAATGGTTTCCTGCAACGTGAACTGGACGACCATGAAGATGGTGAGGACGAACATCAGCACCATCAGCAGACCGGTCATCGCGTCGACGAATCCGGGCCAGATATTGGCCTGAAGCCGGGCGCCGGATCTGCGGGACAGGGCCATGGTCAGCCGTCCTGATCAATGTCGGAGCGGGGCGGCGCGACGCGGCTGATCTGGCCCCGCTGGGTTTGCGAAATGACCCGGCTGAGGGCGGCGATGTCGGTGCGCAACTCGGCCATCGTCTCGTGTCGGCCGGCGCTGATTTCTTCAAGGATACGAAGCAGTTGCACGTCCATTGAGCGCAGGCGCATCCGGCTTTCGGCGTCGATCCCCTCAGAGGTTTCCGCCAGCTTGGCCAGCAGCGCGTCCTGGCCGTCGGCAATACGGCTCAGCGCCTCGGCAATCGGGCTGGTGACGGCGTTCTGCGCCGCCATCCGGTCCGTCAGGCGTTCGATGGTGTCGGCCAGCGCGGAGAGCTTGTAGTCGACCTCGGCGCGGGCCTGATCCGAGCGGGCGAACATCTGCTGCATCCCCTCCATCTGCTCGCCGATATTGTCGAGCACGCCGACCAGAATCGACTGGTCCGCCGCACCGTCGCCTTCGGCAAGGCCGAGCCGGGTGATGGTCGACAGCCATTCCTCAAGCTCGCGGTAGAAACGGTTCTGGCCGTGGCCCGCGAACAGTTCCAGCAGACCGACGATCAGCGATCCGGTCAAACCCAGCAGGGAGGAGGCAAAGGCCACGCCCATGCCATCGAGTTGCCCCTGCAACCCGGCCATCAGGCGGGTGAACACCGCGATGCCATCCTCGCCGTCCTGCGGCGCAAGGCTGCGGATGGTTTCGACAAGGGCGGGCACCGTGGTGGCGAGGCCGTAGAACGTGCCCAGCAGCCCGAGGAAGATCAGCAGCGAGGTGATGTAGCGGGTGATTTCGCGCGCCTCGTCGATGCGCGTGACGACCGATTCAAGGATCGAGGTCGCGGCAGTCGAGGAAATCTGCATCCGCTTGTTGCGGGCCCCCAGCAGGGTCGCCAGCGGCGTCAGCAGGCGCGGCGCATGTTCGATCGATTCGAGGTTGCCCGAGGTAAACCGTTCGATCCAGCGCACGGAAGAGATCAGCTGCACCACCTGCCAAAAGCAGGCCAGCACGCCCAGCACGAAGACAAAGGCGATAAAGCCGTTCAGATAGGGGTTCGGAATGAACACCGGCAAGACGCTGGGCGCAGCAAAAACCGCCCCTGCCCCGCTCATCCCGATGACAATCAACATCAGGATGATCTGGCGGATGGGCTGTGAAAATTGCTGCGCGACCTCGCGGTCCGTATGATCCATCCGGACGTGCCCCGATTTTGGTTCTTGGTGTGGTTCTCGTTGCATCGAGTCTATGGTTTTTCCCATTGCAAGGAAAGGATTTATCCCAGAATTGCGCTGACTCGCGCGGCCAGCCATGTCAAATCTTCATCGCCCAGGCCGAGGTCGTCCAGATGCCGGGCGGTGTTCCAGAGATACTCCGAGTTGGGGCCCATTCCGCCCGTGGCGCGGGCGATGATATGGGCCTGTTCCTCAAGCGGCAGACCGCCGCAATATTGCACATGCCCGGCATCGATCACATAGGTGACGGCGTCGACGGTGCGGCCATCCGCCAGTTCGACCGGCAGGATCTTTTCGATATAGGCCGAGGAGACCAGCTCTCGTTCGCGCAGATAGGCCAGCACGCTCTCCTCCTGATCGGGGGCAACCTCGAGCGCGAGGCCGGTGCAGGCGGCGCCGGGCTGTTCGTCCAGCGCCAGCACCAGACCAGGCTCTTCCTGCGAACCGCGATGATGGATCGAGGACATGCAGAAGGAGCGCGCATACCCGGCCAGGCGCGCGACGACCTGCGCCGTCGGCGTGAACCCCGGTTTCCACAAAAGCGATCCGTAGCCGAAAACCCACATTGGCATCACTGGTCCTTCTCTTTCGGGGCCGTATAAACAACATGGGCGAGACACCGAAAAGGGGGCAGCTGCATGAAACGTCTGTTGATCGTGATTTTGGCGGCGGCGGCGCTGTGGTCCGGCTACTGGTTCATCGCCGCCCATACGGAAAAGCGCGCGCTGGAGCAGTGGTTTGCCGCGCGCCGCGCCGAGGGGTGGCAGGCGGAATACGCCGGATTCGGGGTGCAGGGCTATCCCAACCGGTTGGATGCGGTGTGGCGCGACATGGCGCTGGCCGACCCGGCGACGGGTGTCGCACTCGAGATGCCGAAGTTCGCCATCATGGCGCTGTCCTATCAGCCCAACCATGTCATTGCCGTGGCACCAAAGCAGCTGACGGTGCGCACGCCCGAGGCCACGTTTCCGATCACGAACGACGATCTGCGGGCCTCTCTGCGGCTGCACGCCGGCCCCAGCCTGCAACTGGATCGCGCGCAGCTGACGGGCGATGCGCTGGTGGTGTCCGGACCGCAGCCTGCGGCGCTGGATCACCTCAGCCTGGCGATGTCGCAACACGCGGACGACGAGAAGACCTATCGTCTGGGCCTGCTGGCCACCGGCGTCGCCCCGCCCGAGACGCTGCGCAACCGTGTCACCACGGGAATGGCCCTGCCCGATCGCCTGCAGGAAATGCGGCTGGATGCAACGGTCACCTTTGACAAGCCGTGGGATATCTCGGCGATAAACCAGGCGCGCCCGCAACCGCGCCACATCGACCTTGCCCTGGCACGCGTCGAGTGGGGCGAGCTGGCGTTGCAGGTCGCGGCGGATCTGGAGGTCGACGAAAACGGGCAGGCCAGGGGCGATGTCAGCCTTCAGGCGCGCAACTGGCGGCAGATGTTGCAGGGCGCAGTGGCCGCCGGGGCGCTTGATGCGTCGGCCGCGGGGCTGGCCGAATCGACGCTGGGGCTGATGGCGCGGATGGGGGGCAATCCCGATACGCTCGATATCACCCTCAGCCTGCGTGACGGACGCATCTACCTCGGCCCGGTGTCGCTGGGCGCCGCGCCGGTTTTTCGGCTGCGCTGATCAGCGGCAGTACCCGACCCCACGGCTACGCGGGGCCGTATCGAAATGAAAGTGGTTGCGGTGCTGGGCGTCGGATTCAGGGCCCAGCGTGGTGCCGAAGATCTGGCAACCCGCCGCATGTGACGCCTTCAGGATGCGGCCCTTCTTGCCCTTGCCCCAGTCGTTCAGCACGCTGAGGGTGCTGCCATCGCGCAGGCGTATCGCGGCAATGTCGATGGCGTGCCCCTTGCCATGTTCGGAAATGCGCGCGCCCTTGACGTGGTTTCGGGTACGGCAGGCATAGCTGCCCGCAATCTGAAGCCCGCTGACGCCGCCGCCGTAATTGCCCACAACCGGCAGCAGCCCCTTGTCGACCCAGGTGCGCACCGCCGTCGCGGTGTTGCAATCCATCAGGGCGCTGGTCGACAGCTTGACGCCGCGGACGGACTGCACACGCACGGCATTGTCGATCCCGCAGGCCGACAGGCCGGCGGTGACACGCCCGACGACGATACCCTGCAACGCCGGGTCGCCGCAAATCTGGCCCTTGACCTGCGCGACCTTTGGCGACGGCGGTGCCGACTGCTGAACGCGGGCCAGCGTGCGGATGTCGCCAGGCCGAGCCTTGGGCCGTCGGGAGATCTGGATGCCGTCCGGGGTGGGTGGCAATTCGCGCGTCACGCCCATCGTCTCGGCCCGCGCCGGATCACGCGGCGCGGTCGCGATCGCGGCCAATGCGGCCTCGGGCCGGGCAAGCGGGCGGAGTTTCGGCGCGGGACCAGCGGCCCTGGCTGATGGCTCGGCGGCAGGGTCCGCAGCGACCGGTGGCGTTGCAGGGGCCGCCAGCACGCGGGGCGAGGCAAGGGGGCGCAGCGACCGTTCGGGGGCCTGCGCAACCGCCGCAAGGGGCAGAAGGCAGAGCAGCCCGAACAGCAGCGGCTTCACTTGCGCCCTGCCACGCGCCCGAAGTCGGGCGCATCGGTATCCTGTCCCGCGTCGATGATGCCGCGCCGGATGGCACGGGTGCGGGTGAAATAGTCGAACAGCAGATCGCCGTCGCCGGTGCGGATGGCGCGTTGCAGGGCGAACAGTTCCTCGGTGAAACGCCCGAGGATTTCCAGCGTCGCGTCCTTGTTGGTCATGAAGACATCGCGCCACATCGTCGGATCGCTGGCCGCGATCCGGGTGAAATCGCGAAACCCGGCGGCGGAATACTTGATGACTTCGCTGTCCGTCACGCGGCGCAGATCGTCGGCCACGCCGACCATCGTATAGGCGATCAGGTGCGGCGTATGCGATGTGACGGCCAGCACGAGGTCATGATGCTCGGCATCCATTTCCTCGACGTTGGACCCCAGCCCTTCCCAAAAGGCGCGCAACTCTGCCACCTTGGCCGCGTCGCTGCCCTCGACCGGGACCAGCAGGCACCAGCGGTTGTCGAACAGTTCGGCAAAGCCGGATTTCGGGCCGGAATGCTCGGTGCCTGCAAGCGGGTGCGCCGGGATAAAGTGCACGCCATCGGGGATATGCGGCTGAACCGCCTCGATCACCGCTTTCTTGACCGATCCGACATCCGAAATGACGGCCCCCGGTTTCAGGTGCGGCGCGATTTCAGCGGCGACCGCGCCCATGGCCCCAACGGGCACGCAGAGGATCACCAGGTCGGCGTCGGCCACGGCCTCGGCCGCCGTGTCGCATATGGTGTCGCACAACCCGATGCGGCGCGCAGTGTCGCGGGTGGCGGCAGAACGGGCATAGCCCGTGACCTGCCCTGCCAGCGCGCCACGTTTCGCAGACCAGAAGATGGACGAGGCGATGAGGCCCAGCCCGATCAGAGCAACCTTGTTGTAGATCACGCGTCCGCTCCGGCCTTGAACTGGCCGATCGCATGGGCCACGCGGCGGCAGGAGGATTCGTCGCCCACCGTGATGCGCAGGCAATGCGGCAGCTTGTAACTGGCGACCCGGCGCACGATCAGGCCACGCCCCTTGAGAAAACTGTCGCAGGCCTCGGCTTCCTCGGCGCTGGCGAAACGGGCCAGGATGAAGTTGGCGCAGGACGTATCCGAGGGCACGCCGTGTTCGGCCAGCGCCTCGGCCAGCCAGGACCGCATCCGCGTGTTTTCGGTGCGGCTGCGAGTGACATGCGCCTGATCCTTGACGGCCGCTTCGGCGGCGGCAAGCTGGGCATTCGACAGGTTGAAGGGGCCGCGAATGCGGTTCAGCACGTCGATGATCGCCTTGGGGCCGTACCCCCAGCCGATGCGCAGACCGCCCAGACCGTAGATCTTTGAAAAGGTCCGCGTCATCACCACGTTTTCACGCTGCTCCAACAGCGCCGCACCGCCATCGAACCCTTCGACGTATTCGGCATAGGCCCCGTCCAGCACCAGGATCGCCTGCGGCGGCAGACCGTCGGCCAGACGCGCAACCTCGTTCCCGCCGATCATCGTGCCGGTGGGGTTGTTGGGGTTGGCGATGAACACCAGCTTGGTATTTTCGGTGCACCCCGCCAGCAGGGCATCGACATCTGTCACCCGCTCACGCTCCTTCACCTCGACCGGGGTGGCCCCGGCGGCAAGGGCGGAAATGCGGTACATGCCAAAGCCATGCTCGGTGAACAGGACCTCGTCGCCCGGACCGGCATAGGCCTGACACAGAAAATGGATGATCTCGTCCGACCCGACGCCGCAGATGATGCGGGCGGGATCAAGACCGTGCTGGGCGCCGATCGCCTCGCGCAGGGCGGCATGGTCGGTGTTGGGATAACGGTGCAATTCGTACGAAGCACGACGGAAGGCGTCGATTGCCGCCTCGCCCGCGCCATAGGGGTTTTCATTGGACGACAGTTTGACGACGTCGCTGACGCCGTCGACTTTCGACTGGCCACCCTCATACAGGGCGATTTCGAGGATTCCCGGTTGGGGCGTAATCGTTTGGGTCATTGTCTCGCACCTTGCAACGGACCAACTTCTAGCCGCGAAACAGGGGCAATGAAAGATGAAGTCTGTACCAGCCGCGAAAAGCCTGCCGCGCCCGCACACTGACCCAGCGGCAATGGCACCCGGCGGGCAGAGGGGACAGGACCAACAGCGGCAAGAAAGCAGACCCATCAGTCCAAAGATTTTTCAGCCAAATCAAACGGCTCGGCCCAAGGCGGCAAACCGACGGCCTGTGCTCGCTCTGGCGCGGGTTGGCCCGGGGGCGCCCCGCCTCGCCGGACGCGGGATATGGGGGCTGACATTTATGCCTCAGAAACAGCGTTCAAAGCTGCCCGGCGCGTCCTGTAGCTTGTCGCAGCTTTCCGTTTGCACCGGTTCCGCGATGTCCAGTCGCAGCAGGCCACCGCCGGTGCGCAGCATGAACGCCCCCCCCCGACAGGGATGCGCAGGCCGAAACCGTCGTCGACCATGCCCGCGCCACAGATCCCGCCGCCGCTTGCACCCATCGCCCAGAGGCTGCCCGTATCGACAAAGATACCCGGCGTGATGTGGGCAGCAATCTCGGGCAGCAGGCGGGCCGCAACAGCTTCCGGCACGGGGCAACCAGACGCGCCAGCGCGCAGAGGTTGCCGCCAAGCGCGGGCCGCCCCGCCACTGCCGGATGGCGCAACCCGGAACCACCGCAGGAAAAGCCGCGCATCGATGCCCGGCCGACGCAGAAGCGGCCGCCGATGTGCGACGTACCAGATTGCGACCTGATCGTCGGGCCGCGCAGGCCTCCGGTCAGCATCACGCCCTCCGCAGCGCCCAGCGCCCAGCGCGGCAAGGTCACGCAGCGCCCCGCGGGACATGTTCCTCCCGCCGCACTCATCCGCCTGCCGCCCTCCCCATCGACGGGGCAATCCAGAGGCCCCGACGCCGTTTTCCACACCGTTCGGAAACCGTTTCGATACCGCCCAGATACCGACGTGCGAATTACGCAATATCAATGGCTTGGCCCGGCCCATCCGCCACTGCACCGACATTGCACCCGCGGATCCGCATGTCCCGCGCTGCGGGGCACCCCCAAACGAAAAAGGGCCGCACCAGCGGTGCGACCCTTTCGGAGTTTTCGGCTCTGAACCTGATCAGTTCTGAGCGTAGAATTCGATGACCAGGTGCGGTTCCATCTGAACCGGGTAGGGCACATCGCTCAGACCCGGGGTCCGCACGAAGGTGGCCGTCAGCTTGGAGTGGTCGGCATCGATATAGTCGGGCACATCACGCTCGGACAGCTGCGTGGCTTCCATGACGACGGCGATCTGCTTGGACTTCTCGCGGACCTCGACGACATCGCCTTCCTTGACGCGGTAGGACGGGATGTTGACGCGCTTGCCGTTCACGGTGACGTGGCCGTGGTTCACGAACTGACGGGCGGCAAAGACGGTCGCCACGAACTTGGCACGGTAGACAACCGCGTCCAGGCGGCGTTCCAGCAGGCCGATCAGGTTCTCGCCGGTGTCGCCCTTGACCCGCTCAGCTTCCGCAAAGATGCGACGGAATTGCTTTTCGGTCATGTCGCCGTAGTAGCCTTTCAGCTTCTGCTTGGCGCGCAGTTGCAGACCGAAATCCGAAACCTTGCCCTTGCGGCGCTGACCGTGCTGGCCGGGGCCATATTCACGACGGTTGACCGGGGACTTCGGGCGACCCCAGATGTTTTCGCCCATGCGGCGGTCGATCTTGTACTTGGCAGACGTGCGTTTGGTCACGGCTGATATCCTTTCTCTAGTGCGTCCCCGGCCCCTGTGAAACCGGCCCTTTTCCGGCGAACCCCTTGAAAACAAGGGAGGTCAGCGGACAGGGCCAGCCCCGGCAAAGCCTCGGACTGAAAGGGCGTTGTCCTCTTGGTACGCGGATCCGATCGGGTTGCCCTGCTCTGATCCTCGCCCATGACAGGCATCCCCTTGCGGGGGCCACCAACACCAATGGAGCCGCGCTTATATACGCGACCCGGACAGAGTCAATCAGGCAAGGTCATAAAAATACGGGCGTCGAACCAGTGTTTACAGGGGCCGCGCGCCGCCGAGCAGGGCCCCGGATCAGAACTCGAACTTCAGCCGTGCGGTGCCGACGACCTGGCCCTCCGGCTGGCCCTCGAACTCCGGCCCCATCCAGGTCAGCCCGTAAAACCCGCTGCCGCGGCGCAGCTGCACATGCACCCCCGCACGTACCCGGCTGCGGGTGTCGCGCGGTCGGGGCATATAGATCGTGTCGTGCACATAGGCATAATCCGCCCCCACGACCAGCGCCGCACCGGGGGCCTTGTCCTGCACCACCCGGTAACGCTGGCCCGTCACCCGGTCACGCACCAGCAGCTCCGCGATGCCAACCGGGCCAAAGCTGACATCGGCGCCCGCGCGCAACAGCGTCTCGTCCCCCCAACGGCCTGACAGAAAAGGCCTGAGCCGCGCCGCCCCGATCGCATAGCCGCGCCCGGTTTCGAAGGCCAGCGTCGGATGGACGCCGTCGGGCACCTCGGCCGCGCGCACCCGCGCCGACGCCGAAGAGATGCTGAGCCAGTCATGCACCGTTTCCTGCAACCACGGCAGCCCGGTCATCGGCCCGGTCAGCACCAGGTCGCTGCCAAGCGAGGTTTCCAGCCCCTGCCAGTCGAAATGGCTGTGCAGGCCAAAGGACAACATCGTCGCATAGGGTCTGTCGCCCGGCTCGGGCCGACGCAGCTTGGCCGGGGCCATGATTTCGCCCGCGATGCGCAATTCCAGAATGTTTCCAAACTCTTGCGGCAGCCGCCCCAGCCAGGGATCGCCCCAGATCCGACTGGCGCTGGCTGACCCGGTGTGCCAGCGGTCCTTGCCATCGCCCAGAAAGTCGTTGCTGACCTGGCGGCCATACCCCAGGAACTCGCGCGCCGACGCGCCCCCCGGCAGGCACAGAAGGGCGGCAAGAACGACCGCCACGACCTGGATCCCCTTGCGGTTCATGATGCCTCTCCCCTTCAACTCTGTCCCCACATCCGGCGCGCCGTCTCGCGGCATCTCGCCGCCGGGTCCCCGGGCCGATGTGTCCGGCCCCATTTTTCCCGGCCCCATTTCCCCGGCCCGATCGGCTTTGGCCCGTTCGCCTTGGTCCCGATCTGTCTGCTTCCCGCATAACACACATCGAATATTAGAAATTTATTACACCCCACCGGCGAATCCGGGCCAGAACCAGCGTCGGCGGGCACGCAACTTGGTCAGCCTTGTTGCAAATCTGGTGCAGTCGCGCGGTGGCCCATATCCTTTCGCAACCGCAAGGCCCCCTGCGCCCAAACGCCCCCTGCACCCATACGAAAAGGGCCACCGCAAATCATGCGATGGCCCTTCTGTTCTTGGTCGTGTCTGGTTGGCGCATTCAGCCGCGACCGGCCAACCGCAAGTGGTCAAGCCTCAGGAAGCGGTCAAGCCTCAGGGCCAATCCTGCAAGGTCAGACGCGTACGCTGCCGCCGCGCGGACCAGCCACCAGCCAAAGGATGAAACCGATGACGGGCAGGATCAGGATCAGCAGCACCCAAAGGATCTTGCTGCCGGTCGATGCGCCGGAGGTCAGGGTTTGATAGATGGCATAAATGTCGGCGATAAGGACGATAAGTCCCAGAAGTCCATATTCCATTGTCCGGCTCCAATTGCTTGCATGGGATGTTGCATTTGAAACGCCGCATCACCCGGTTTTGTTCCGCGCCCGCGCCTTATGCCCTTTGCCAGCACCCCCGGCCGGTCCCTGCCTGCACCGCCAGTTAGGTAACGCCAGATCAGTGGTGCAGCGCCATCCAGATGGTCGTTTTCACCATGGCCCCCGCCTCACGCAGCCGCGCCCGAAGCATCAGGCCGGGCGGAATGTCGTCGTCGGGCGCATTGGCGCTTTGCGCATCCAGCCCGAACCACACCGCGATACGGCGGGCGCGATAGGCGTGAAAGCT
The DNA here is from genome assembly GCF_003575965.1 of Pseudooceanicola sediminis. Classification (GTDB taxonomy): domain Bacteria; phylum Pseudomonadota; class Alphaproteobacteria; order Rhodobacterales; family Rhodobacteraceae; genus Pseudooceanicola; species Pseudooceanicola sediminis. The sequence continues at coordinate 80,040 of NZ_QWJJ01000017.1, forward strand.
GTCGGTCACGACCAGAACCGGCCCATCCCACAGCTCGGGGTATTGCGCCAGGGCGTTGCCGATATTCGAGATGGTGTCCTTCGAACGCACCTCGACGCCGATCACCTCTCCCGGCACCCCGGCCTCGATCAGCATCCCGCGCATGACCTGCGCCTCGGCGGGGGGATGATTGCCGACACCGCCGCAACAGATCAGCCGCCCCACCGCGCCGGCCTGCCAGAGGTCGATGGCATGGCGCACGCGGCGCTCCAGCGCGGGCGACGCGACGCCACCGGGCCAGACCGCCGCCCCCAGAATCAGGGCCACCGGCAGGGCTGTCGTGCCCTCCTCGCCCGGCGCCGCGTCCTCCGTCGCACGCAGCGGCATGGTCTCCCCTGCGCGGCTCACCGCTTCTTGCGCCTTTGCACATTGCCACCGTGCTGACCCGGGCGCCCCGCGGTGGACCGGCCGCGCGATTTCGACCCGGCCTCGGCGGCGGCTTCGATGGCGGATTGCCGCGCCATCGGATCATCCGCAACGGCCAGCTCGACCGCCTCCAGCCGCTTGACCTCGTCGCGCAGGCGCGCGGCTTCCTCGAACTCCAGGTTCTCGGCGGCCTTGCGCATCTGCACGCGCAGCCCGTCCAGGTGGGCCTGAAGGTTGGCCCCGACCATTGGCTTGTCCACCTTGGCCGTGACGCGGTTCATGTCCACGTCGCCCTTGTACAGACCCTGCAGGATATCCTCGACGTTCTTCTTGATCGTCGTCGGCGTGATCCCGTGCTCGGTGTTGTAGGCAATCTGCTTTTCGCGGCGGCGGTCGGTTTCGGCCAGGGCGCGCTCCATGCTGCCGGTCACCCGATCGGCATACATGATCACCCGCCCTTCCGAATTGCGCGCCGCCCGCCCGATCGTCTGGATCAGCGACGTTTCCGATCGCAGGAACCCCTCCTTGTCGGCATCCAGGATCGCCACCAGCCCACACTCGGGAATATCCAGCCCCTCGCGCAGCAGGTTGATCCCGATCAGCACGTCAAAGGCGCCCAGGCGCAGATCGCGCAGGATCTCGATCCGCTCGATCGTGTCGATATCGCTGTGCATGTAGCGCACCTTGATGCCCTGCTCATGCATGTACTCCGTCAGATCCTCGGCCATCCGCTTGGTCAGCGTGGTGACCAGCGTGCGGAATCCGTTTGCCGTGACCTTGTGCACCTCGTCCAGCAGGTCATCGACCTGCATCTCGACGGGGCGGATCTCGATCTGCGGGTCGATCAGGCCCGTGGGGCGAATGACCTGTTCGGTAAAGACACCGCCCGTCTGCTCCATCTCCCACTTGCCCGGGGTGGCGCTGACATAGACCGACTGCGGGCGCATCGCATCCCATTCCTCGAACTTCAGCGGACGGTTGTCCATGCAGGACGGCAGACGAAAGCCATGTTCGGCCAGGGTGAACTTGCGCCGGTAGTCGCCTTTGTACATGCCGCCGATCTGCGGCACGCTGACGTGAGATTCATCGGCAAACACGATGGCATTGTCGGGAATGAACTCGAACAGCGTGGGCGGCGGTTCGCCCGGCGCGCGCCCGGTCAGATAGCGTGAATAGTTCTCGATCCCGTTGCAGACGCCCGTCGCCTCCAGCATCTCCAGATCGAAGGTCGTGCGTTGTTCCAGCCGCTGTGCCTCCAGCAGCTTGCCATCGCCCACCAACTGATCGAGACGCTGCTTCAGCTCTTTCTTGATGCCGATGATCGCCTGCTGCATCGTCGGTTTCGGGGTGACGTAGTGGCTGTTGGCATACACGCGGATCTGCTTGTAGGTATTTGTCTTTTCGCCTGTCAGCGCATCGAATTCGGTGATGCTCTCCAGCTCCTCGCCGAAAAAGCTCAGCCGCCAGGCGCGATCCTCAAGGTGGGCCGGGAAAATCTCCAGGCTGTCACCGCGCACCCGGAAACTGCCGCGCTGGAAGGCCTGGTCATTGCGCTTGTACTGCTGCGCCACCAGGTCGGCCATGACCTGCCGCTGGTTGTATTCGCCGCCCACCTTCAGATCCTGCGTCATCGCGCCGTATGTCTCGACCGACCCGATACCATAGATGCACGACACCGACGCGACGATGATCACGTCGTCGCGCTCCAGCAGCGCCCGCGTGGCCGAGTGGCGCATGCGGTCGATCTGGTCGTTGATCTGGCTTTCCTTCTCGATATAGGTGTCGGACCGCGCCACGTAGGCTTCGGGCTGATAGTAGTCGTAGAAGCTGACGAAGTATTCGACGGCATTGTCGGGAAAGAAGTTCTTGAACTCGCCATAGAGCTGCGCCGCAAGCGTCTTGTTCGGCGCAAGGATGATCGCCGGGCGCTGCGTCTTTTCGATGATCTTGGCCATGGTAAAGGTCTTGCCGGTGCCGGTTGCCCCCAGCAGCACCTGGTCCCTTTCGCCCTCCAGCACGCCTTGCGTCAGTTCCGCAATCGCTGTCGGCTGGTCACCGGCGGCGCTGAATTCGGTCTGCATGACCAGCCGCTTGCCGCCCTCCAGCTTTTCGCGCGTCTTCACGTCGGGCGCGGGGGCATGCATCATGGGCATGGTCTTGTCGCTGTGGGCGTAGGGCATGGGCTCTCCGATCAGTCTGCCTCTAGAATTGGCCCCTTTTCGCGGCTTCGCAACCCCGCGCAGATGCACATCCTGCCCGCAGGGACGGCAAAAAGGCGGCGCACCGCACGATCGCCGCGCCGGGTGGCCCGAAACCGCCCGCGCAACCGGTCCCGAAAGGCCCCGTGACGCTTGCAGTACGTTAAGAAATTCCCGATAAGGAGACGTCATCAAGGAGCCACCCCATGCTGCAGGCACGAATCTATCGCCCCACCAAGACCGCCATGCAATCGGGCACCGCCAAGACCCGGTCCTGGCTGCTGGAATATTTCCCCAGCACCGCACGCGAGGTTGATCCCCTGATGGGCTGGACCTCTTCTGCCGACACGCAGACACAGGTGCGCCTGCGCTTCGACACCAAGGAAGCCGCGCTTGAATATGCGGCAGAGCATGGCATCGAAGCCGTGGTCACCGAACCCCAGGTGCGCAAGGCCAATGTCCGCCCCGGCGGCTACGGTGAAAATTTCGCCACCAAGCGCCGCGGTGCCTGGACGCACTGATCCCGTTTCGCGGTCAGGCAGGCTGGCGGGCGCAGGTCGCGCCGTAGACGTCGCGCCAGTTTCCGGTACCGCATCGCAATCGGATAGAGGGCGCCTTCGGGCGCTCTTGCTGCATCCGCAGGTGGCCCTCGCATGACGACGCAACTCCTGATCAACGGCGCTGACACGGCGCCAGACCGTGCCACGCCGCCCGCAACCGTGTTGCTTGCACACGGCGCCGGCGGGCCCATGGACACCCCCTGGATGACGACCCTTGCCGAAGGCCTGGCCGGACGCGGCATGCGCGTCGCGCGGTTCGAATTTGCCTACATGGCCGCCCGCCGCGGCGGCGCATCCAAACGCCCGCCACCCAAGGCCGCGCTTTTGTGCCCGGAATACCTCTCCGTGATCGAGGCGTTGAAGTGTTCCGGCCCGCTGATCATCGCCGGCAAATCCATGGGGGGCAGGATCGCCAGCCTGATCGCCCAGGACCTTTTCACCCGGCAGCAGATCGCGGGCCTCGTCTGCCTTGGCTTTCCATTCCACGCCCCGGGCAAGGCGATGTCGACGCGCGCGGCGCATCTCGCCCACCTGACCTGCCCCACCCTGGTCTGCCAGGGCACCCGCGACCGCTTTGGCACCCGCGGCGATGTCGAAGGCCAGCCGCTGTCGCGCCATGTCCGGATGCACTGGGTCGAAGATGGCGATCACGACCTCAAGCCGCGCAAACGGGTGACGGGCCGCAGCCAGGACGACACCCTGTCCGAGGTCTGCGAGACCATCGCGGCATGGGCGCAGGACGTGCTGGTGCCGACACGCTGAGCCGCTCGGCCCTGCCCGCCGACCAACCGGCGCGCCCAATCATGCGGCCCACCGGCGCAACGCCTCCGCAGCTCCCCCAACCTTGCGCAAGGCAAAGGCCCCGCCGCGCCACCCGACCAACCCTGTGCCCTGCCTCGGCAGACAGACCATACCCCCCGCCGTCGCGCCACTGCCCGCCGCCACGCTCATACCCGTCCCTCGTGCGGTACTTGATCGCGTTCGAGGTCTCGCCCGACGGAAATCTTCTTCAGGAGCATGGGTATTGAATGGCAAAGGAGCCTCCCATGCGACCTCTCTCACTTCTGATGATCCTGCTTTTCGCCAGTACCGGCGCACAGGCACAGACCGCCGCGCCCGTGGGCCACGACAGGCTCGATATTCCCGGGATCGAGGCGCGGGTGCTGTACCCCACGACCCGACCGGGGCCGGTGACGATGATTGCCGACAACCCGGCCTTTGTCGGCGTGCCCGTGGTCGATCAGGCCCCCCTGGCCGATGGCCTGCACCCGGTGGCCCTGCTGTCGCACGGCTATAGCGGGCTGTGGCGCAACCAGGCCTGGCTGGCCGGGCGGATGGCGGCGGCGGGATATGTCGTCGTGACGCTCAATCATCCCGGCACGACCTTTGGCGACATGTCGCCCGACTGGGCGCAACACTCAGCGGACCGCGTGCATCAGCTCTCGCGGGCCCTCGACGCCCTGCTGGACACTCCGCGCTTTGCCGCCAGCCTCGACCGGGACAGGATCGCGGTGATCGGGCATTCGCTCGGCGGCTCGACGGCGCTGATGATGGCGGGTGGTACATTTTCCTTCGACCGCCTGATGACGGCCTGTGGTGATGCCACCGACGCGCTGGTCTGTTCGCTCTATCGCAAAAGCGGCAGCGGCCAAGCTGTTGCCCCCGCCATGGCCCGCGATCCGCGCATTCGTGCAGCCGTCCTGCTGGATATGGAGGGGATTCGCGCCTTTCCCCCCGAAAGCCTGGCCGGCATTTCCATCCCGGTCCTGGCGCTGGCCGCCGGGATAGAAGATCCGGCGCTGCCACTGGGCTGGGAATCGCGCGAACAGGCCGCCCGCCTGCCCGCCGCGACATCGCGCTATGCGGAAATCATCGGCGCAACGCATTTCACCTTTATCAGCGAATGCAAACCCGGCGCCGAGGAACTGTTGGAGGAAGACGCCTATATCTGCCGGGGCGAAACCGCACCGCGCGCCGTGCTGCATGATGAAATCGCGAAAACCGTCATCCGTTTTCTGACTGCCGGTACGCAGATGGTGTCCGCCCTGCAACAGCCCTGAAGGCGCGATTGAAATTCGACTTGGTCTGGAACCCGGCATCCAGCATCACCTCTGTGACCGGCAGATCGCTCTCGCGCAGCAGCCGCATGGCTTCGCGCACCCGATAGCCGTTGACCAGGTCGGTCACGGTGCAGCCCCTGAACCGGTTCACGGCGTAGGAAATCTTGCGCGCCGTGATGCCGGTGCGGCGGGCGATCCGTTGCAGTGTCAGGTCGTGGTCGCGGTAAAGGCCGCCCGCCAGCGCGGCCTCGACCTGCAAGAGAACCCTCTGCGCACTTTCGCGATCCAGCTCCTCGTTGCGCGGCGCCTCCGCTTCTCTGGCCTCGGCCTGCCCGGCATCCGCCAATGCCCTTCCGCCCGCCGGGCGACCGGTCGGCCCCGCATCTGCCCGCCGCGCATATGCCCGCCGCGCATCTGCCCGTGCCGCTCCGCCAGCCTCGGTGTCCGGCAGGGTGGCGACCGTCCGCCTCAAGAGAACTGCGGCCAGCCCCACCAGCATGATCCCCATCATCGCCGCGATGGCCGGTGCCGCGTTGGCAACCGCGTGTTCGGCCAGCATCACCGCCACGACCGTATCGACAACGGCGCTCAGCAACAGCAGGGCGGCAACGCCATATCGCGCCCGTGTCACGGTCCATTCATCGCCAAGCCTGACCCGCTTCAGCGCGTCTTCGGGCAAGGGCAGGATCATGATGATCAGGCCGTACAGCGCGAATTCAAGGATCAGGACGGGGTCAATCGCAATGGGCCGCAAAACCGACACCCCCAGGATGCACAGCGGCCATAGGCCGCCGACAAGCGACACCTTTCGCCCGCGCAGGGAATTGAACGCCGCCAGGGCAAGCGGCGGCAGGCAGGCGGCCAGCACCGGTTGCACCATCCGCACCCAGGCGGGGTCGACGCTCCATCGCAGGCCGACCACCCCGGTCTGCAACGCGCAGGCGGCGACGAACAGCGCGAACAACGGCGCGCCCTGCCGCGCTCGCAACATCTCAAGCAGCAGGACAAGCAGAACAGCCGTCACGATAAACGGAAGGGGGATCGCCGGCATGGTCTCGGATCACCTCTGCTTGGAAACGGCGTTCCACCGCCCGGATACCGCTTTGATACCGACGTGAATACCGATGTCCAGATTGCCCGGTTTCCGGGGCCGGATGCCACCCGGAAAAGAGGCCCTAAATCCCGGCACAGATCTCTGCCATCGCCCTGCCCCCTCCGTCCCTGCCCGCTCCGTGCCACCCCGCTCCGTCCCGTCCCGCCCGAACCGGCGCAGGTCACACGGTCGGCGCGCCCGTCGATGGGGGAACGGCCTCAGGATCTGGGCCATGCCTTCACGAAATCCACAAAGGCCCTCAGCGGCAGCGGCATGTGATGCCTGCTTGAATAGTATAGAAACGGCCCCTCGAACGTCGGCCACCAGCTTTCAAGCACCGGCAGCAGACGCCCGTCGTCCAGGGCCGGTCGCAGCCATGCCTCGAACGATGCAACAATGCCCAACCCCGACACCGCCGTCGCAATGGCGATCTCTGCGGCTTGGGTGCTGACCGTCAGCGGGCCGCTCGGGTCGACGCTCAGCACCTCTCCGTCCCGCTCGAATTCCCATTCCGTCAGGGCGCCCCCCGGAAATCTCGTGCGAATACAGGCATGTGACAGCAGCTCTCGTGGATGCTGCGGGGCACCGTGGCGGGCAATATAGTCAGCCGAGGCCGCCGTCGCGCCGCGTTGAACCCGGGGTCCGATGGGAACGGCAATCACATCCTGCGCAAGGGTTTCGCCATAGCGGATCCCCGCATCCGCACCCTCGCTCAGAACATCGACCAGTGAATCGTTGACCGTCAAGTCGACGGAAATATCCGGATAGGCCTTCAGGAAACCTGTCAGGATGGGCGGCAGGATCTTGCGTGTGACCGCGCCCGGAACGTTGAGACGCAGGGTACCACGCGGCCCCCTGCCAAACCCCGCCGCCGATTCCAGCGCGCTTTCGACACCTTCCAGCGCCGGAACGATCCGCTCCAACAGCGCGCGTCCAGCCTCGGTCAGCGCCACGCTGCGGGTGGTCCGATGCAACAGGCGCACCCCCAGCCGATCCTCGATCCGGCGCACCGCCTCACTGATGGTCGAGACCGGAACACCGGTCACGCGCGCCGCCCCGCGAAATCCCCCATGGGTCGCCGCGGCAATGAAAAGGCGCAGATCTCGTAGCTCGCTCATTGTTCGCATTATCCGGACGGGGTGTTCCACGATCAATGTATTCCCGAACAGTCATTGATGTCCATATCACCCCCAGGAACAGGAGAGAGACACATGACAACGACTTCCCCCCTAGGCGGCACATTCACCTTCAAGAACACCGATATCACCGTGAAACGAATGGGATACGGTGCGATGCAGCTGGCCGGGCCGCATGTATTCGGCCCCCCGAAAGATCGTGCCGCCGCGATGGACGTGCTGCGCACAGCCATCGACAGCGGCGTCGACCATATCGACACCAGCGATTTCTACGGTCCCCATGTCACCAACCAGATTATCCGCGACGCCCTGCATCCCTATCCCGACGATCTGACAATCGTGACCAAGATCGGTGCCGTACGGGGCAGCGACGGGTCGTGGAACCCGGCACAATCGCCCGAGGCGCTGGCGCAGGCGGTGCGCGACAATCTGGAAAACCTCGGACGCGAGGTGATGGATATCGTCAACCTCAGGATCATGTTTGCCGAGGGTCCGGCGGAAGGGTCCATCGCCGCGCCACTGGAAGCCCTGGCAGACCTTCAGCGCGAGGGGCTGGTCCGTCATATCGGGCTGAGCAACGTCACACCGACACAGGTTGCCGAAGGCCGGCAGATCGCGGATATAGTCTGTGTTCAGAACCTCTACAACCTCGCGCATCGCGCCGATGATGCGTTGATCGACGACCTCGCGGCAGACGGAATTGCCTATGTCCCGTTCTTCCCGCTTGGTGGCTTTTCCCCGCTTCAGTCCGACGCCCTGTCACGCGTTGCGCAGGATCTAGGGGCGTCGCCGTTGCAGGTCGCACTGGCATGGCTGTTGCAACGGTCGCCGAATATCCTTCTTATTCCAGGCACTTCGTCAGTGGCCCACCTGCGCGAAAACCTCGCATCATGCGACCTTGTTCTGCCGCAGGACGCGCTGCGCACGCTGGACGGGATCGGCAAATAGAGGGCTTGGCAGCCCCCGGCACTTGCACCGGCGCCCTGCGCACGCGCAAAGACTTGCCCGCGCGAAGACCTGATCGAAATGCCCGACGTCGACCATGGCGTCGGGCTATCGCTTAGGTCCCTGGCACAAGGGTCGGCGCACTAGGGTCGACGCACAAAGGGCAGCGCAAAAGCGTACGCTGGTTGTGCCGACAGCCCGCTGTCATTCCGACAGCCAGCGTCGCTGCTGCCCAGCCTCGCCGCACCCGCCGCACCCGCCGCGCCCTATGTGTCGGCAAGGATCAGGTCGGCACCTTTCTCTGCGATCATGATCGACGGCGCATTGGTGTTTCCCGACGGGATCACCGGCATGACGGACGAATCCGCCACCCGCAAGCCCGCCACACCGCGGACCCGCAACGCCGGATCAACGACCGCGCCGTCATCCCCGCCCATCCGGCAGGTCCCCACCGGATGATAAACCGTGCTCGCCGCGCCGCGCAGATGGGCTTGCAGGGCCTCAATGCTGGCAACGCCGGGCCCCGGCTCGACTTCCTCGCGGAGGCGATGCGCGATGGCTGGCTGGGTCATGATTTGCCGAATGCGCAGCATGCCCTGCGCCAGGATCTCGGCGTCACGCGGATCGCTCAGATACCCCATATCCAGCGTTCCCTTGACCGCATCCGGTCCGGTAATGCGATACCGCCCACGGCTGTACGGTCGCGTCTGGATCGCGGAAACCGTGATCGCGGCAAAGTCGTCGATCTTCAGCCCCGACGGCGTCAGGTGAAAGGACAACGGGCGCATGGATAGTTGCAGGTCGGCCCGCCGCGCGGTCGCAGACGAACGGATGAATCCCGTGACCTGCGATGTCGGCATGTTCAGCGCCCCTTTGCGCGTCAAGATCCAGCGCAGCGCCTCGAGGCCCATGCGCGGTGTACTGGACAACACCCGGTTATGGCTGTCACTCGTGCTGTTGGTCGCGAATTTCAGATGTGCGAACAGGTGGTCCTGGATGTTTTCGCCGACCTCCGGTGCTGCAATCACCGGCGTGATGCCCAGCTGCGCCAAATGGTCCGGCGCCCCGATGCCGGAGCGTTGCAGCAACGCCGCGCTGCCCAGGGCCCCCGCTGCCAGAACAACCTCGCGGCCCGCGCGCACGATCTGTTCCTTCCCCTGCGCATCCCGCAGCCGCACCCCGGTCGCGCGCCGCCCGTCAAACGTCAGCGACAGCGCCTCGGCCCCGGTCAGGACCTCCAGGTTTTCGCGTCCCATCGCGGGCCGCAAAAAGGCCTTGTCGGTCGACTGGCGACGGCCTTTCCAGATCGTTGCCAGCAGATGTCCGACGCCATCCTGATCGCCGCTGTTCACATCAGGGTTGAAGGGCAGGCCGTACTCCTGCGCCGCCCGCAGGAAATCCCACGAGGTATCATGCAGGTCCTTGATCCAGCTGAGCCGCAAGGGACCGTCGCGACCATGCGCCCCCTCGGCGCCGCCGATGTCCAGGCGCTCCGACTTCCGAAAGTAGGGCAGAACCCCGTTCCAGTCCCAGCCCGTACACCCCATTTGCGCCCAGAGATCGTAATCCTCACGCTGGCCACGCATGTACAGCATGCCGTTGATCGCGCTGCCGCCGCCCAGGCCCCGACCCTGCATCATGACCGTTTCGCGACCGCCATAGGCCTCGGTCGCCAGGGCGCGGTACAGCCATAGGTATTTCGGGTTGCTCAGCAGGTAATAGATGCCAGCGGGAATTTCGAACCACGGCCCCCGCGTTTTCCCGCCTGCCTCGACCAGAAGAACCCGGTGACGCCCGGATGCGCTCAGCCGGTTTGCCAGCACACAGCCCGCCGCGCCGCCCCCCACAATGACAAAATCGTGTCGCACGTCGGCAGGCCCATGGCCCTTGGTCGACTCCTGCACCATTCGCCAGCCCCCAGATCATGCGCTTTCGCGGATAAATTCATAAATGAACGAATTGTTCATAAACAGGGCGATTTCAGCAAGCTGTCAAGCGGCGGGGCCCGCCCTTTCGATATTTTCACAAATAAACTTGACTCACAGTGCCTCGATGCTGAGCATTCAATTATGGCAACTATGTTCTAATATGAACACATAGCAAGACAGCAACCAGACGCGACACTGCGCAGGATCAGCCCGTGGGCGGGCAGTCTGGCGTGGAAATGGAGATTGATCCCATGGACTACAAAACATTCACCGCCGTGCCCTACGGGCCCATGCTCGGCGCGGAAATTCTGGACATAGACCTGACCAGCCCCCTCTCCTCCGAGAGCGAAGCCGAGCTGAAGCAGGCCTTTCTGGAGTACCAGGTGCTGTTCTTCCGGGATCAGAAGATATCCTTCGACGATCACGCGCGGATCGCCGGCCTGTTCGGCCCGCTTGGCACACACGTCGGTAAAAAGACCATCTCGAAACCCACCGACCACCCCGCCGTGCGCCGGTTCCACGCAGATGAGACATCCAAGAAGGTATCGGGCGACGTCTGGCACTCGGATCAGAGCTGCGCGGCCGTGCCCCCAATGGCGTCCATGCTCTACATCCATACCGTCCCACCGATGAGCGGCGGTGACACGATGTTCGCCTCGATGTACGCCGCCTACGACGCCCTGTCGCCGCGCATGAAAACCTACCTCGAAGGGCTGACCGCGATCCACGACGGCGTGCCGATCTTTGGCGAAGGCACGCCAGCCACGGAACACCCCATTGTCGTCACCCACCCTGAAACCGGACGCAAGCTGCTGTTCGTGAACGTCGCATTCACCACCCGCGTCGTCGGCCTGTCCGAAGTCGAAAGCAAGCACCTGCTGGCCTTTCTCTTCGAACATTGCGCGATGCCGGAGTGGCAGATCCGCTTTCGCTGGCAGCCGCATTCCATTGCGTTCTGGGACAACCGCTGCGCGCACCACCGCGCGATCTTCGATTACTGGCCGCATGTCCGATCCGGCTACCGCGTCCAGATCGAGGGCACGGACAAGCCACGCGCAGACCTGGCGCCCGGCAATGACACCAGTGACGTGGCTGCCGAATAATCCAGGCAGACCACCCCGCTCACGACCCCAAAAAGACCAAGGCGCAAAGCCACGAACGACCTCCTAACCAACAGGGAAATTTCAATGTCCGTACTGTCAAAATCTCTGCGAACCCTCAGCGCGACGGCCCTGATTGCCGCCGCTCCCCTCGCCGCGCTCTCGCAAACCGAAGTGATCATCGGCGCGCGTGAATCCGGCTCGAACGACTATGTGGTCGGTGCCGCCGTCGCCGCCACCGTCTCCGAAGGCGCCGATCTGACCGGCAAGGTGCTGACCGCGTCCGGCGCGGGTGTCTGGATGCCGATGATGGACTATGGCGAAGTCGATCTCGGTGTCACATCGCACTACGAGGCATGGCTGGGATGGAAGGGCAAAGGGGCCTTCAACACGCCGCACGACATCCGTGCCGTTGTCGTCGGGGGCGGCATCAACGTCGGTCTTTTCGTACCCAACGACAGCCCCATCATGTCGCGTGACGAAATGGCCGGCATGAAGATGGCCAGCGAATTTTCGGGATCGCCAGCCGTGGGGGATTACGCGCTTGGCGAAATCGCCAACGCCGGGCTGACATGGGACGATGTCCAGCCGATTCCGCGGGCCTCGCTCTACGCCTCGCTGCGCGAAGACGTGTCCGAAGGCCGCCTTGATGTCTATTACGCCTCCGTCGGGTCCGGCATCACGGGCGAGCTGGACTCGACCATCGGCATTCGCTTCCTCGGGCTGGATACATCGCCCGAAGCGCTGGCAAAAATGCGCGAGGTCTACCCCGCCCTCGTCAGCGAGGTACCGGCAGGCCCTCCGGGGATCCGCGAGCCGATTTCCCTGACCTACCTCGCCACCTACATCGTCGCCTCGGCTGCCGTGTCAGATGACACGGTCTATGCCGTGACCAAGGCAATGTACGAAAAGAACGACGATTTCCGCGCCATCAACAAAAGCCTCGGCGGCTGGAAATCGGAAAACTTTGCCACCGCCGATGTCGTTGTTCCCTATCACGACGGCGCCATCCGTTACTTCAAGGAAGCAGGCCTTTGGAGCGATGCGATGCAGGCCCGGCAGGACGTGCTGCTCGCCGAGTGATCGCCTGATCCCCTGATCGTCCGCAGGCGCAGGCTTGCGGGCGGTCACCTTGCCCTTCCGACAGCGGACACAGCGGATGAACCAAAGCGACACTTCCCCCTCAGGCAGGCCAGCCCCCACCGACAGACCAGACCTGCCCGCGAACATGCTGCCCCCGGAAGAACGGCAGCAGACATTTCAACCCACGACCCTGCCCGGCAGGATCGCCAAGGCTCTGACCCCGGCGATCGGCCTTGCCATCACGCTGGTCGGGTTGATCTATACCCTGGACGTTTTCGTCTACATCAACGTCTTTCTGTTCAGCGAACAGTTCTACGCCATTCTGTACGGCCTGATCTTTGCGGGCGGCTTTACCATGCTGCCGATGACCAAGGCACGCGCCAGCACCGGACAGACCTGGTTCGATCTGGCACTGGCGGTCGTCGGCTTCGGCGTTGGCGTCTACCTCGGCGTGACCTGGCCGCAAATCGTGCGCACGGCAGGTATGCTGATCACCGAACGCACGGTCGTCAGCACGATCGCCCTGATCCTGATCCTGGAACTGACCCGGCGCGCCTTTGGCTGGTCGCTGGTGCTGCTGACCGCCGCCTTCATGGCCTATGCCCTGTTCAAGAACCACATCCCGGGGCCGATGGGCGGGCGGGCGACCTCCTGGGCACGGCTGTCCAACTACATGGTGACCGATACCTCGGCACTGCTCGGAATGGTGCCTGCCGTGGTCTTCGGCATGGTCTTTGCGTTCCTGCTGTTCGGGCGGGCGTTGTTCCTGACCGGCGGGGGGAATTTCTTCACCGAAATCTCGATGTCGCTGATGGGCCATCGGCGCGGCGGCCCGGCCAAGGTGGCGGTCTTCGCCTCAGGCCTGTTCGGCTCTCTCTCCGGCTCGGCCTCCGGCAACGTCGTCGTTACCGGCACGATCACCATCCCGATGATGATCCGCAACGGGTTCCGCCCCGCGACGGCCGGCGCAGTCGAAGCGGTCGCCTCGACCGGCGGGTCGCTCCTGCCCCCGATCATGGGGGCCACGGCATTCGTCATGGCCGAGTTCCTGCAACTGCCCTATCACGAGATTGTCCGCGCCGCGCTGGTGCCCGCGCTGCTCTACTACATCGCGCTGTTCGTGCAGGTCGATCTCGAGGCCGGGCGCCTGGGCCTGCGCGGAATGAAACGCTCCGAGCTGCCGAAACTGCTGACGACGCTGCTGCGCGGCTGGAGCTACATGGTGCCCCTCGCCGCACTGCTCTACTGCCTCTTCGTGCTCTACCTGACGCCCACGAAATCCGCCCTGATCACCACCGCCGTGGTCATCGCGATTTCCTACTTCGGCCCGCAGCCGATGACCTGGACCAAGTTCAAGGACACGCTGATCACCTCGGGCACCGGGATGATCGAACTCGGCCTCGTGGCGGCCATCGCAGGGCTGATCCTGGGCATCATCAACCTGACCGGCATCGGCTTGCTGATCTCGCAACAGGTGCTGGCGCTGGCGGGCGGCAACCTGATCGTCATGCTGGTGCTGACCGCGCTTTGCTCGATCGTGCTGGGCATGTCGATGCCCGTGACCGCGTCCTATGTCATCCTGTCGGTCCTGGCCGCCCCCGCCCTGACGCAGGCGGGCATTTCGGAACTCTCGGCGCATCTCTTTGTCTTCTACTTCGCCGCGTTGTCGTTTCTGACGCCCCCGGTCTGCGTGGCGGTCTTCGTCGCCGCGACAATCGCGGACTCCGATCCGATGGACACCGCCTGGCAATCGATGAAACTGGCCATCGTCGCCTACATCGTTCCCTTTGTCTTTGTCATGGACCCCGGGCTTTTGCTGATCGGGTCGTTGTCCGGTATCGCGCTGAACATCACCTCGGCCCTGCTCGGTCTGGGGGCGATTTCCATCGCACTGGTCGGCTTTGCCCGTGGCCCGGTAAAGGCACCCCTGCGGATCGCCTTTCTTGCGATCGGGATCGGTGCCTTCCTGCCAGATGTCACGACCAGCCTGATCTGCATGGTGCTGATCCTTGCCGGCCTGGCCCTGGTGCTGCGTGGCGGACAAGAGGAACGTTCGACCGCCTGAGGCGACCTGACCAGCAAAGCGACCTGGCCAGCAAAGCAACCTGGCCGCCAAAGCAACCTGACCGCACAAACCGAAACCGCCCGCAGAACACTCTGCGGGCGGTTTGCATTTCCTGCGATGGGTGCCTCAGGCCTCAGCCCTGCGCAGCGACGATCGCGGACAGAATGCGTTCGGGCGTCAACGGCAGGTCCCTGATCCGCACGCCCACGGCATCCTCGATGGCATTCGCAATCGCAGGCGGGACAGGCAGCATCGTGCCCTCGCCCATCCCTTTCGCGCCGAATGGTCCCGGCCCATGCCCCTGTTCCTGCAGGATCGAGGTGAACCGATCCGGCAGATCCTCAGCCAGCGGCACGCGGTACATGAGCGCCTCTCCGTTGATCAGGCGACTGCCGTCATAGACCATCTGCTCAAACAGCGCCTGTCCAAGCCCCATCAGCGCCGCGCCTTCGTCCTGACCACGGCAGACCAGCCTGTGAATGGCACGCCCGGCATCGCCGCTGACCGCCAGCGCATGGATCTTGACCTGACCCGTTTCCCGATCGACCGACAGATCCACCCCCGCCCAGCCGATTTCCCAGAATACCGATTTCGTCTCCAGCGGGGCCTGATGGTCGTTGGCCTGCTTGTGAAAGCCGTCGCCGGTAAACTCGAACCCCGTGCCCCCGTAGATATGCATGATCATCGGCGCCAGCGGATGCGCTTCGTTGCCGTGGCGGATCGTCCAGTCCTCCAGCTCCAAGGCTGCGGCGTCGGTCCCCAGGTGCTCGGCCGCCATCTGCAATACCTGATTGCGTACCGAAACCGCCGCGCGCTGCACCGCCTGCCCCATCACCGTGATGGCCGAGCTGGCGTTGGTGCCCTGATCGAACGGCGTGTAGCGCGTGTCGAGCGGCAGATATTCCACACGCGCCAGCGGTGCGCCCAGAATCTCCGCGACCACCTGCGCCAATGCGGTGCGCGCGCCCTGGCCAATTTCGACCGTGCCGCACATCAGGTGGATGTCGCCCCCGGTCGACACCTTGACCCGCGCCTGCGCAGGTTTGTTGACCCCGCCGCCATCCTTGAACCCGATGGCCAGGCCCCGCCCGCGCGACCAGCCGGGCGCCGCATCCCTGGGGCGATCATAGCCGATCTCCTCGGCCACCAGCGCCAGCCCCTCGGCCATGTCGCTGTCGACGCCACTCTCGCCCGGCATCCACGGCTCATGCAACGCAACGAGGTTCTTCAGGCGCATTTCCATCGGATCAAGCCCGAGCCGGCGCGCGATCATGTCGATCTGGCTTTCACTGGCCCAGGTCGCCTGTGTTCCGCCAAAACCACGATACGGACCCGCAGGCGTGGTTGTCGTCAGCACGCATTCACACAGGGACTCCACGTGTTGATACCGATACGGTCCCGACACCCTGTAACCGGCCTTTTCGGCCACGAGCGGGCTGGCATCGCTGTACGCGCCGCTGTCCAGCAGGATGTGGCTCTGACGCGCCACCAGCGTTCCGTCCGCCATTACACCGGTCTTCAGTTTCAGAACCGCCGCATGCTGCGTATTGGTCAGGAACCCCTCTTCCATCGTCATGCAGAACCGCACGGGCCGTCCCGTCATCTTTGACAGGACCAGCGCAATTGGTTCGGTCTTGCAATTGTTCTTGGCCCCGAAGCCCCCGCCGACGAACGGCACCTTCACCGATATCCGGCTTTCGGCCAGCCGAAAGATCCGCGCGATTTCCTTGCGCAGGGGGAACGGGTTCTGACAGCTCGTCACGACCTCTATCTCATCCCCCTCGCGCCACTCAGCGACGCAGACGAAGGGCTCAAGATGAAGGTGGTTCATCCGGGAAAAGCGGAACTCGTCGTCAAAGACGTGATCGCACCGCTCAAATACCGACGCGTTACCGCTGGCGTACCGAAAGGCATAACAGACGTTTTTTCGGGGCCAGAGCTGTGCGCTTGCCCCTTGTCCATAAGGTGGAACGACGCCGCGCGGCGTTTCGGGAAAAAGGTCTGGCGCGTCGGTGTCAAGCGCGGCATCGATATCCGGCAGGTCCGGCAGGGCCGCATATTCGACCCGGATCAGCGCCAACGCGGCATTTGCCTGCGCTTCGGTATCGGCGGCGACGGCCGCGACCATATCCCCCTCATAACGCACCCTGTCCATCGCCAGGATCGGCTGATCCTTGATGAAATAGCCGTATACCGGCATGGCAACCCACTCTGCCAGTTGCGGCCCCGTGGTCACGGCGCGCACGCCAGGCATTGCAGCGGCCGCCGCAATGTCGACCGAGACCACGCGCGCATGTGCATGGGGCGATCGCAGCACCTTGGCATGCAACATGCCCGGTTTTGCCAGATCGACGGTGTAGCGCGCGCGACCGGTCACCTTGGCATGGGCATCGGCCCGCTCAACGGGCTGCCCCACAATGCGCAACGGCTTCTGATCACTCATGATTTTGGCCCCTCCCGCATCGCGCGTGCCGCGTCTTGCACGGCCTCGACAATCAGTTCGTACCCTGTGCATCGGCAAATGTTGGAGCTTATCCACGCGATGATCGTCGCGCGGTCCGGGTCCGGGTGTGTGGCCAGCAGTGATTTGGCCAGCAGGATCATTCCACTGGTGCAGAACCCGCATTGAAACGCGCTCTTGGCTGCAAAGGCAGCCTGCACCGGGTCCAGTGTTCCATCGGGCGCCTCGACGCCTTCGATGGTCTGGACATCCCGTCCCTCCACCTCGAATGCGAACGTTGAACAGGCCGCCCGCGGAAAGCCATCCACCAGAACACTGCATGCGCCGCATACAGTTCGCCCACATGACACCCGCGTTCCCTTGAGGTTCATGTCGTCCCGCAGAAGGTCCGACAGCACGCGCGACGTAACCGTTTCCACAGTCGTCTCCCGCCCGTTGAGCGTGAAGGCCACGCGCAGCGCCCCGTCTTTTGAAATCAGGCTCATGCGAGATCCTCCAGCCGTGCAATCTGGCGTTTCAGGAACACGCTGCCCGCGCGCACCAAGTGCGCCCTGCTGACCGCTGGGTCGTGGAAATCGGCAGGAAGTCCCGACATCATCTGGCCCGCGTCAGCGTCCAGCGGCGCATCCTTGAACCAGGGCTGCAACCACTCTGTCGCCATGACGCAGCGCAGGGCCTGCCCGCGCCGGCACAGCGCCTGAGTGAAGGTCGGACGCATCGAGCGTTCGTATGCAAGCATCGGCGCGTTATCGAGCGGAATGGTAATCGACGCCAATAGTGGGGTTTTCTCCAGGTCCGCCTGCCAAAGATCCTGAACTGGCATATCCACTTGCAGTTCTGGCCCAACCATCCGGGCAGTCGCCCCCAGGGCCGTCAACAGGATCGACAGCTCGTAACGTTCGCGCCGCGCCATCAGGTTGCCACCAAGCGTTGCCTGATGCCGAATACGTACCGTGGCAATTTTCGACCACGCTTCGGCAAGGCCCGGCACGGCATCCAGTTCGGGCGCTGCGACACTTTCATCGTGGGTATTAAGCGCGCCCATGTGCAGCCCGTTGCTGTCGATGGTGCATCCCTTCATTTCCGCAATTGCGGCGACCCATATCAATGCCTTTGGCGATAGCCCCTGGCGAACCCCTGCAAAGAAGTCGGTCCCCCCCGCATATATCGTCCCGCCACTTTCGTGCAGGGCCGCCAGCGCCTCTGAGATCGTCTCCGGCCGATACAAGGGCATCGGTGCCAGATCGGCAGGTGTTCGTGCGACCTGGCGCGCAGAGGGGGAATGAAACATCTCAAGGTCCGATCAATAATGAACACTTAATTCGCTATTGATCATGCAACCATGTTCGCAATCTCCGATCAACAGATTTCACGACCGGAGTTTTCCATTTTCACGACCAGCCTGACAGATGGTGACTTTGGTGACCGTCGTTGGCGGACCAAGGGCACCCCCGGGACCGGTTCATCGACCACCGCCATCCAGTCGGATCGAAAGCTGCACCAAGCCCCTGCTGAACGCTCGCCTCAGCATTCGTTCAAGCGCATCGGGCGTGAACAGCGCGGCCCCCAGCGTAGAGGCGACATGATACGCCATCGCTCGGACCGGAATTCACCCACCGCAGCACGTTCAGCGGGTCACCGTGCGCAGGCGATTTGACTCCGTAACGTCACGCGCTTTCACGTACCAGCAAGGCAAACCGGGTCTGAACCCGCGTTTCAGTCCTTGCACCATCCAGCAGGGCCCGAATGGCACCGACGCCGATTTCGTCAGAAAACGGCGCGATAGTTGTCAGCGATGGGGTCAGCTGGCGACCGATGTCATAGTCGCCCCACCCTGCGACCGCGATTTCGTCAGGCACAGACAGCCCCCGTCGGTTACAGGCGAAGACCGCCCCGGCTGCAACCACGTCGGACGGGCAAAGGATGGCATCCAGACGCGGCTCCTGCGCCAGAAATTCATCGACGATCTGCCCGCCGGCCCCGAAGCCATCGGCAGCGCGCACCTTGAGGACAAGCGCGTCAGACAGGCCTGCCGCGAACATTTCCTGTCGAAACGCAGGCAAACGCATGGAATATCGCAGGCCTCCGCCACCCGAGACGTCGACGAATCCGATGCGACGGCGGCCTTGGGCGATCAGGTGTTGCGTCAGCTCTCGACTGGCGGCGCCGACGTCGTATCCCACGCCGCACCCGATCGCATCCGCACCGCCCCAGCTTTCGACAGCGGGCATTCCCGACAGGTCCAGCAACTGCCGCAGCGCAGGCGCATGGGGGCCAGCGACCAGCGCGATCCCGGCCACCCTCAGCCCCAGCAAGGTCTGTACCGCAGACAACTCCTCTTCAGGGGTTTCCGCGATCATCGTGATCAGCCTGTGCCCCCTCGCAGCAGCCGCATCACGCAGCCCGAGCGTGTAATTGTAGAACGACGAATTCCGAACTGACGGCAGAACGGCGCCAATGACCCGGCTGGTTCCGGTGGCAAGCAACCCCGCAGACATGTTCGGGACGTACCCCAGGTTCGCAGCGACCTCCAACACGGCTGCCCGGGTCGTGTCCTGCACCCTTTCAGGGTACCGAAAACAGTTCGAGACAGTCATCGGAGACACCCCGGCGACTGCGGCGACATCCTGCATCGTTAGCTTCTTGGCGGACGGGCGCGGTGCGTCTTTCATCAGGTCTCTCTTCGCTGCCCTGAAAATGCGCCGGGCGTCTGAGATTGGCAAGACATCCAAGCGCACTTCATTTTTCCCTTTACAAATTATTGTAGCGCTACAATCGTCAAGGAAAGATAGCGGAGCCGGTATGACCAATGATCCCTCAGCACTGACCCTCACGGCGATCAGCAAGAAATTCGGAGGTCTGGTTGCCGTCGATGACCTTGATCTTGTCGTCGAACCCGGTGCGCTGGTGTCTCTTCTGGGGCCATCTGGGTGCGGCAAGACCACGACCTTGCGAATGGTCGCGGGTTTCGAGACCCCTGACAGCGGACAAATTCGCATCGCGGGCGAGGACGTCACGCGCCAGCCCCCCAACCGGCGCGGGTTGGGCATGGTGTTTCAAAGCTATTCACTCTTTCCCCATAGGACCGTTGCGGAAAATGTCGCCTTTGGCCTGCGCATGGCCGGCGCTTCGAAGCAGACACAGTCGGACGAGGTGCGGCGCATGCTGGACATGGTGCACCTGACGGGGCGCGAAGACATGTTTCCTGCGCAATTGTCAGGTGGCCAGCAGCAGCGCGTTGCCTTGGCGCGGGCGCTTGTCGTCAATCCGCGGGTTCTTCTTCTAGACGAACCGTTGGGCGCATTGGACAAGGCCCTGCGCGAACAGATGCAGTTCGAAATCCGCGAAATGCAACAGCGCTTGGAAATCACGACGCTTCTGGTCACCCACGATCAGGAAGAGGCCATGTCGATGTCCGATCAGATCGCCGTGATGCACGGCGGACGAATTCTGCAACTGGGTGCACCGAACCAGATCTACGACCGACCCGAAACCGCCTTCGTCGCGACGTTCCTGGGCACGTCCAATCTGTTCGCCGGTACGGTCATGCCGCACGGATATCTTGACACCGTGGCGGGCAAGCTGCCCCTGCCAGGCCCGACGCCTGACCGATCGCACGAAATGTTCACCCCGGGTGCGACGCTGACCTTGTCGGTACGCCCCGAACGGGTCGTTCTTGGTCCTGACGCCGCCAGTCTGCCGCAGGGGTTGACGGGGCGGATCATCGCCGCCTCGTTCCGCGGATCCTACGCCGCATACCGGATCGCCCTTTCCGACTCGGAGACGGAAATCACCGCCTATCGGCAGGCGGACGCATCGCTCGGGCAAACCGGCCTTTCCATAGGGCAGAGCATATCCCTCGGCTGGCCGATCGAGGACAGCGTGATCGTGACCGATGCCGAACCGCAGGAGTAATTCATGAACGACATTTCCCAAGGCCTGTCCGGACGGCTGCGGATCGGCATCGACGTCGGCGGTACATTCACCGATTTTGTCATGGCCGATGCCCAGACGGGACGCGTTTCGCTCTTCAAGGAACCCTCCACCCCGGACGACCCCGCGCAGGCACTGATCGAAGGGTTGGGGAAATTCCTCGAACGCGAAGGGATGACGGCGCGTGATGTGGGCGGCTTGATGCATGGCACGACCATCGGACTGAACGCGATCATCCAGCGCCGTGGCGCGGATATCGGTTTGATCGTGACAAAGGGGTACCGCGACATCCTCGAAATCGCCCGATGCCGGATGCCGTCGTCTTTCGATCTGCACGCGCAGAAAGAGGTTCCCCTGGTGAGCCGTGCCCGCGTGATCGAGATTGATGCCCGCTTTGACCGCGACGGCAACATCACACGAGAGCCCGATGCCCAGGAGCTGGATCGCGTTGCTGGCGAACTTGCCGCGCTGAAGCTCGATGCCGCGGCCCTGATGCTGATCAACGGCTACGCCAACCCCGAAGCCGAAGGCCGCATCGCGCAGGCGCTGGCCCAACGGCTGAAAGCGCTGCCGATATCCTCTGCCGCGCAGATATGGCCGGAGATCCGTGAATACGAACGCACGTTGGTCGCCTGCCTGAATGCCTATATCCAACCGTTGATGGCCGCCTATTTCGACCGCCTGACCGGCGGGCTGAAACGGATTGGCGTTACGGCGCCCTTGCTGGTCACGGCCTCGAACGGGGGATCCTTGTCCGTGGCATCGGCGATGGCCCGCCCCGTCGAAACCATCCTCTCGGGTCCCGCATCCGGCGTCATGGCCGCCGTGCGTCAGGCCGGGCAGTCCGGAATGGAAAATATCATTACCTTCGACATGGGGGGAACGTCCTCCGACATGGCCGTTGCAACCGATGGTACCGCAGGCATAGCCACGCGCACTGATATCGGAGGGCTGCCGCTGGTGTTGCCGGTGGTGGATGTGAACGCAATTGGCGCGGGTGGCGGATCAATCATCTGGGCAGACGCGCAGGGTGTCCTCAAGGTTGGCCCGCAGAGTGCCGGGGCGCACCCCGGCCCGGTTTCCTATGGGCGTGGCGGAACCGAACCGACCGTTACGGACTGCTTTATCGCCTGCGGCTTCATCGACCCCGCCATGTTCGGGGGCGGCGCCATGCCGCTGGATGGCGACGCCGCCCGAACCGCGCTGAACGGGGTGGCGGATCGTATTGGCCTGACGGGGGCCGACCGCGAAGCTCGCCTTGCCGAAGGTGCCCTGGCCGTTGCCTGCGCAGGAATGGCCGGTTCGCTGTTTCGCACGATGGCCGAACGTGGCCTGGACCCGCGCGATTTCGTGCTGCTTCCCTTTGGCGGTGCAGGCCCGACCCAAGCCAACCTGCTGGCCGAAGAAATCGGCATAGCGCGAATTCTTGTCCCCCAGGCCGCAGGGGCCTATTGCGCCATGGGCGCTGCGGGCGCCGATCTACGCCGCGATTTCGTCCGTTCCCTGCGCGTCGAACTGAACGACGACACGGTAAAATTGGCTGAGGAAACCTTTGCGTCACTTCAGGCCGAAGGTGAGACATGGCTGGCGGACGAGTTGCCCGATATCAAGGAACAGCGCGCCGAACGCTCTGCCGACATCCGTTATGCCGGCCAGGCCTATGAACTGCGGGTATCCTTGTCTGCCGGCGACGATGTTCAGGCCTACGCCGAGGCGTTCCATCGCGAACACGAACGGATCTATGGGTTTCGCGACACCGATGCCCCGGTAGAGATCGGCACGATCCGCCTGGCCATGATCGGGGCGGGACAGCCGCTGGCGGCAGCGACGGCCACGGGCAGCGGCGCGCCCATACGCACCCGACGGGACATCTTTCACAAGGGCACATGGCATACCGCAGACGTCTATGATCGATCAGACCTTGGACGGGCTGCGACGCTATCCGGTCCGGCCATCGTCGAGCAACCCGAAACCACCACGGTCATCCTTCCAGGTTGGATGGCCACCGTCGACGACCACGGCAACCTGATCATCGAAAGGACCAAGGCATGAGCAGCCTCGACCCCGTTCTGCTTGAGATCCTGGGAAACAAATTCGCCTCCGTCACCGAAGAGATGTGCCTGACGCTGCAACGCACGGGACGGACGCTCTATGTCAAGGAAACGGCTGATTTCGCCTGTGCGCTGGCTGGGCTGGATGGACGGTTCTTCGCTTATCCCCGCTCCATCGGCGTATCTGGTTTCGTCGGATTGGAGTGTCTGCCCGCAATCCAGTCTGTCATCGATACTCAGGGGGCCTTGCAGCCTGGCGATGTGATCCTGACGAATGATCCCTATCGGTCGACGGGGCTGGCGACACACCTGCCTGATCTGCACATGATCGAACCCTATTTTCATGAGGGTGAAATCGTCGCCTATGGGTGGTGCTTCGTTCATTGCTCGGACGTAGGGGGACGGGTCGCCTCCTCCATTTCACCCCTCAACACCGAGATTTTTCAGGAAGGGCTGCGCATTCCGCCGGTCAAACTGATGCGGCGTGGAGAGATGAGCCCAGAGATCAAACTGTTCCTCGATGCCAACTCGCGCACACCAGAGGCAAATATGGGCGACATTCGCGCCATGCTCGCGTCTCTTGCCACCGGGCGTCGGCGGACAGAACAAATGCTGCGCCAACATGGCGTGGCCGAATTGACAGCGGCACAGGAAGCTCTGATGTCCTATGCTGCCGGCAAGGCCGAAGCGGTTCTGCGGCAAATGCCCGAAGGGCGCTACAGTTTCTCGGACTACCTTGACGATGATGCGGCCAGCCGCTTGCCTGTGCGCGTCTCGGTCACGGTTGAGATTGCGGATGGCAAGGTGCATCTGGATTTCACGGGCACCGATCCCCAGGTCGCCACGGCAATGAACATCCCCTCGTGTGGGCGCCCTCACGCGTGGCTGACCTTGCGAATGCTGGCGCTGGTGCAAACCCTGGACAAATCCGCGCCCCTGAACGCAGGTCTGCTGCGGCCCCTGTCCGTCACCACGCCCTTGGGCACTCTGGTCAATCCGCAGGAGCCGGCAGCGACTGGCGTACGCCATGCCGCTGCAATCAGGGTGAACGATATCCTGAACGGTGCCTTCGGACTTGCCTTGCCCGACGTCCTGCCTGCGGCCGCATCCGGCACCGTGATCCCCATCGTGATGAGCGAACCTACGGCCAGAGGGGGTCGGATGGTGCAGGTGATCGAACCCCTGATCGGGGGAACCGGTGCGCGGCACGGCCACGATGGTGTGGACGGTCGCGACAGCGGCATTTCGAACCTGGCAAACAACCCCGCCGAAACGGTCGAGGCCGAGTTGGGTGTCGAAGTGCTGCATTATGCGCTGCGCGCGGATTCGGGTGGTGCGGGGCAATGGCGTGGCGGCTGCGGGATGGAATTGTCCTTTCGTGTCCTGACCGATGGCTCTCACGTACTTGGCCGCGGCATGGAGCGAATGCTTTTCAGGCCATGGGGTCAGGCTGGCGGCCAGCCCGGGCAACCCGGTTCGCTTATCGTCAACGAGGGCAGACCGCGCGAAATCCGGCTTGGCAAGATCGACGTCCTGGAGGTCAACGCAGGCGATATCGTGACCTTCCGCACCCCTGGCGCCGGGGGATGGGGCAATCCGACGGATCGCGATCCAATGGCCGTTCTGGCAGATGTCGCCGCCGGGTTCGTCACCCCGGATGCAGCCCGGCGGGCCTACGGCGTCGTGCTCTGCGACGGACACCTTGATCCGGAGGCGACAATGGCCCTGCGTGCGGAAATGCCTACCCAGGACGGCACGGTCTTCGGGCCGGAACGCGATACCTGGGACAGCATCTTCGCACCCGCCCTGATGGATCAATTGAATTCGGCGCTGCTGAGCCTGCCCTTGTCACGCCGCCAGACGCATCGCCGGAAAATCTTTGAAACGGTTCTTGCGGATCTGCCCTCAAACTTTCCGCGCAGTCCTGCGTCCGACACCCAACGAGACACCGCGATCAAGCGGTTCGAAACGTGCCTACGCTCCTTCTAGCTACCTGTTAACCGGCCTAACCAACGGAGAGACCCATGAAACTGAACAGACGTACCTTCCTTGGCACCGGCGCTGCGGCGACGGGCCTTATCGGCCTGAACGGCCTGCCACTGCGCGCGCAGGATCGAACCCTCAATGTCACCGCCTACGGTGGCGTATGGGAACGCGCGATCCGCGACTGCTTCGTTGCCCCCTTCGAGGCAAAGACCGGGGCGACAGCAACCGTTTCTCTCGGCGGTCCGGCCCAATGGCTGGCGCAGGTCGAGGCCAACCCGGAAAACCCGCCGCTCGATGTGTTGATCATGTCCCCCGACCTGGCCGTGATTGCCGCCGAGGGCGACCTGATGGACGATTTCACTGTCGAAAAGCTGCCCAACCTCGCGAATATTCCGCAAGAGTTCACTGATGCCTGCCTGGGCAAGGGCACCTATTTCGATTATGGCGTCGGCGGCATCACCTACAACAAGCAAGTCGTCTCTGACGCGCCCAAGAGCTTTGCCGCCTTCGTCGACCGGGTGGCCTCGGGGGAATTCATCGCCTCCGTTCCGTCCATCCAGTACGGTCCGACAACCGTGTTTTTCCTCTGGGCCCTGAACAATGCACTGGGCGGCACGGTCGACAACGTGGACCCCTTCTTTGAGGCAATGGCGAAAATGAAGGACAACCTTGTCTTCTGGGCTGGCCCGAACGATTTCTTCAATCACCTCGCATCGGGCGAAGCGGATCTGGGCATCTATTTCGATGGTCGGACCTGGAACCATGTCGACGAAGGTGTCGACTGGATCAGCTTCATCAACCCCGAGGAAGGTGGCGCGATGACCGCCGTGGCGATTCAGAAGCCCAAGAACGCCTCGGATCTTGCCTGGGACTACCTGAACGAGGTCCTGGCGCCAGAGAACCAGTCCAAGTTTGCCGAGATACTGAACTATGGTGTGACGAACACCAAAGTCGAATACAGCGAAAAGCTCGCCTCGCGCGTGACGCCACTGTCCGAGGCAAACTTGCCCCCCTACGCCGAAATCGCCAGAGTTCGAAACGACTGGGTCGACCGCTGGAACCGCGAAATCGGCATGTAAGCCGCTGGTCCCGCCGGTGCGCCGGCGGGACATTCACGTCGGGGGAAGACCCATGCCGAAGACTGCCCACGTTTCAGCCAGAATGCGCCAGGCCTTGCTGCTGGCACCTTCGCTGATTTTTCTTGTCGTCTTTTTCGTGATGCCGCTGGTGGATAACTCATCGCGCTCATTCATGACAGAAGACGGCAGCCTGACGCTTGCCCGTTACGGCAGTTTTCTCAGCGACCGCTTCTATTTGGGTATCATCGTCGAGACCGTCGTCCTGTCCGCCGCTGTTACTGCCATTTCCGTGCTGATCGCCTATCCCGTCGCCTATGTTCTGGTGCGCAAAGCGGGCCGCCTGTCCGGGCCGATTATCTTTCTGCTGATCGCGCCACTGCTAACGTCGATCATCATGCGCACCTATGGCTGGCAGGTCCTTTTTGCCCGGCGCGGCCTCGTTAACCAATGGCTTGTGACGGACCTCGGGATCCTCGACGCCCCGTTGCGCCTCCTCAACACCCCTGGCCTGGCCATCGCGGCGCTGGTGCATGTGCTGGTACCTTTCGCCGTCCTTTCCATCGCATCCGTCCTGCAAGGCGTCGACAGGCGGCTGGAAGAAGGCGCCCTGATGCTGGGCGCATCGCGGTTCCGCACCTTTTTCGAAGTTACGCTGCCCTTGACCATGGATGGCATCGGGACCGGTGCGATCCTTGTCTTCATGATCGCCAATGGCTCTTTCGTGACACTCGTTCTGCTGGGTGGCGGTTTTCAGACACTGCCCCTGCTGATCTACCAGCAGTTCAACACCACCCGCGATTTCGCCCTCGCCTCGACGATGAGCACGATCCTTCTGGTGATCGCACTGGCGTGCCTGTGGTTGCAATTGCGCCTCGTGCGCCGCCAGGGAGCGTGACATGCGCCTGACCGACATCGCCTTGTGGATCTTCACCGCAGCCTTTTTCATATTCATGATACTGCCAATTGCGGTCGTCGTCGTGATTTCCTTTACCTCGGCGGGGTATGCCAGTTTTCCCGTTCCCGGCTGGTCATTCAAATGGTTTGCGCGGATCTTCGAATATCAACCTTTCATCGACAGCCTCTGGGTCAGCCTGCAGCTGGCCGTCGTGGCGACGGTAGCATCCTGCCTGCTGGGCATCCCGGCCGCGCTGCATCTAAGCCGCGCCCGATCGGGCTGGGCGACGGCAATCACGACCTTTCTCCTCTCGCCCTTGTCGATGCCGATGATCGTCATCGGTTTCGCATCTCTATTCTTCCTGTCCTGGCTGGGCTTCGGTATCTCGTTCGCAGCCCTGTGCATCGTCCATACCGTGATCTGCCTGCCTTACGTCATTCGCACCGTCACCGCAGTCTATCGCTCCGTTCCGCCCGCCTACGAAGAAGCGGCCCTTATACTGGGTGCCTCGCGTCTGACCACATTTCGCGAAGTGACCTTGCCGCTGATCCGCCCGGGAATAGCCGCCGGATGCCTGTTTTCCTTTCTGACCTCGTTCGACAACCTGCCTGTCAGCTATTTCTTCGGGTCGGCGCAAACCAACACCCTGCCCGTGGTGATGCTGGCCTACATGGAACACCAGTTCGACCCCTCGATCGCTGCCCTGTCCAGTTTGCAACTGCTCCTCGCGGTGATTGCATTGGTCGTGGCCGAGAGGCTTTACGGGATCGAAAAAATGACCGTCGCCACCTGATCTTCGGAGCCCGCCCATGACCCACCTTGCCAGATTTCGCGCTTCGCTGGAGCGTACGGATATCCTTGATCATCTCCGCGACGGTCTGATCGGTCGGGATATGCCCTTTGACACGCCTTATGGCACGCAGCGGATGCTCTACGCTGACTACGTCGCCTCGGGCCGCGCCTTGCGCCAGGTCGAAGATTTCGTCGCGCAACACGTCCTGCCCTGGTACGCCAACAGCCATACCGAGGCGTCCGCCTGCGGCGAAGCGATGACACGAATGCGGGAAGAGGCACGCACGACGATCGCGCGTCTGGTCAATGCAGGCCCCGACGGACACGTCATTTTTGCCGGATCAGGTGCAACGGCCGGCCTGAACCGTATCGCGCGGCTTTTGCAGATCGAGGAACGGGTGCGAAACGGCGACCGGATCGTCGTCATACACGGCCCATACGAACATCATTCCAACATCCTGCCCTGGCGCGAAAGCGGTGCAGAGGTCCTGGTGGTTCGCCCGGGTGCCCGCGGCGGGGTCGACCTCGACCACCTTGAAAGCTTGCTCAAGCAGCAGCAGGCAGATCTGATCATTGGCAGCTTTTCCGCCGCTTCGAACGTGACCGGCATCCTGACCGACCCGGATCCGGTGACGCGCCTCCTCAAGGCGCATGACGCGCTTGCGATCTGGGATTACGCCGGCGGCGCCCCCTACCTGCCGATGGACATGACGCCGACCCCCGATGCGGCAAAAGACGCCATCGTGTTTTCAGCACACAAGTTTCCCGGCGGTCCTGGCGCATCGGGGGTGGCCATCGTGCGGGATAGCCTGGTGCAACGTAGCACCCCGACCGTTCCGGGTGGCGGTACGGTTACGTTTGTCTCGCCTTGGCGACACAACTATTCCCCACGCGTCGAGGCCCGCGAGGAAGCCGGTACTCCCAATGTGGTGGGCGATATTCGCGCGGCGCTGGTCATGCTGGTCAAGGATGCCGTCGGATCAGCCCGGATTGTCGACCTCGACCGCCACCTGCGGACACAGGCTCTTTCTGCGTGGTCGGGGACGCCACAGATCGACCTGTTGGAACGCTCAGAGGCAGAAGCACTGCCCATCCTGTCCTTTCGGGTTCAGGGGCAGACAGGGCTTGTACACCATCAGCTCTTCACGCGGATGCTCAGTGATCTTCACGGCATTCAGGTGCGCGGCGGATGCGCCTGCGCCGGCCCCTATGCGCATCAGCTGCTTGGGATCGACGAAGAAGGGTCGGACACTCTGTTCGGGCGCCTCTCGGAGGGTCACGAAATGGAAAAACCGGGCTGGGTCCGACTTAACCTTTCATGGCTCCATTCCGAAGACGAAGTGACGCGCATTCTGCAAGGGGTCGCCGATTTGGCCAGGGACGCCGACACATATGCCCGCGACTATACCTGTGATCCCGCGACGGCACGGTTCCGCCACCATTCAGGCACAAGGCAGTCGGCATGAGTCTTGCCGATCTCGAAACGCGGCTCGCCCAGGATCTGGCCTTTCTCAACCTTCCCGCGTCACCTTGGGTGCCACCCCGCGACGGTGTCCTCGATGTCTTGATCGTCGGCGGGGGTATGTGCGGATTGGCGGCGCTAGCACAGCTGCGTTTCCTCGGCATCGACAACAGCTTTGCGATCGATGCTGCCGCCGAAGGCTTCGAGGGTCCTTGGGAAACCTTCGCCCGGATGCGAACCCTACGCTCGCCCAAGTCACTGACCGGCCCCGCATTGGATCAGCCATCCCTGACGTTCCGCGCCTGGTTCACCGCCCAATGGGGTGCAGCGGCCTGGGATGCCCTGGACAAGATCCCAAAGCCGCAATGGATGGAGTATCTGCGTTGGTATCGCCGCGTTCTGGCCCTGCCCGTGCGAAACGAGACCCGTTTGAGAGACCTGCGCGGAGAGGGAACGCTGCTGCGCGTCACGATGAACGGACCGGAAGGTCCGGCACAGCTCCTGGCCCGCCGGGTGGTGTTGGCAACGGGCCGATCGGGCCTTGGCGGCGGCGCAGTCCCGTCGCCGCTTCGCGGTCTGGATCCACGGTATTGGGCGCATAGTGCGGATGACATCGACTTCTCCCAACTCCGCGGGCGTGAGGTGGCGGTCATTGGCGCAGGGGCGTCCGCCTTCGATAACGCCGCCGTGGCGCTTGAGGCCGGCGCGGCACGGGTCGATCTGCTGATCCGGCGCGCAAGCATTCCCGCTGTCAACAAGCTGACTGGCATAGCAAGTCCCGGTACTGAGCTGGGGCTGGGTCACCTCCCTGACGACTGGAAGCTGCAAATTCACGGCTATGCCGCTGCTCAGCAAGTGCCCCCACCGCGCCATTCGGTTCGCCGGGTGTCTGCACATGACAACGCGTATTTTCACTTGGATTGCGCGCTGACCGGCGTCACCCCGGCCGGTGATCGCGTAAAGATCGAAACCTCGCGCGGTCAGTTCGAAAGCGACTTCGTGATCGCGGGAACCGGATTTCGAAATGATTTCTCTGATCGAGCGGAACTGTCCCAAATCGCTCCTCATGTGCTCTCATGGGCAGATCGACCCGGCTTTCCCCTCAGCCAACGCAACAGCAATTTCGGCCAGTCGCCCTATCTGGCACCCGATTTCTCCTTTATCGAAAAGCAGCCTGGCATGTGCCCTGCCCTGGCGCAAATTCACTGCTTCAACGACGCTGCCATGCTGAGCCACGGCAAGGTTTCCGGCGATATCCCCGCAGTTTCAGTTGGCGCAAAGCGCCTGGCACGCGCCATCGCGCGCGCCTTCTTTGCGGAGGATATCGAGGTGCATTTCGACAGACTTCGCGCCTATGACACGCCCGAACTGCACGGGGATGAATATCTGCCCGCAGATCATCTGCCGAATCGAGCGTGAAGCGCCCCGCCGTCGCACTCATCGAGATCCCCCAACCCAATCCGTGAAGCGCTCTCCTTTGTATGCTCTGCGTTGCTCGGCGCACAATATCCCGCTTCGTTCACACGCACCGAGGATGCAGGGAGTTTACAGCGGCATAGCTCCCGCCCCGAGGGCGAAAACCAACTCTGGTCCCCTCTGGCGGGCTGCGCCCAAGAAGAAGTATTTGCCCTCTTCGCCCACGCGACGAAGCAAGTTAAGTTCTCTATTCCACGGCTGCTGACCGCGTGCGCTTTCGTATGCGAAAGCAGAATGTCAGTCCCATGAAATCTTTCTGAAAAGGGCTATGATTTTGGGTTGCGCCTGATTGTATTGGGGGTTAGATCGGGGCTCCACTGCTTAGTGGTTTTGTCGCGGGGTGGAGCAGCCCGG
>NZ_QWJJ01000018.1 GCF_003575965.1 Pseudooceanicola sediminis
GACCGGCGTCGAGGTCGCCGACGCCATGGTGCACGGCGGTCCCTACCCCGCCTCCACCAACTTTGGCGCCACCTCCGTCGGCACCCTGTCCATCCGCCGTTTCCTGCGCCCCGTCTGCTTTCAGAACATCCCGAAGGGCGTCCTGCCCGATGATATCGCTTGAGCCCTGAGCGGCCGCGACCCCCTACAAGATCCAGGAGACAACAATGATTGCACCCAACGACCTGCGCGAAATCATCCGGAACGGCCTGCTGTCGTTTCCGGTGACACCTTTCGACGCCCAGGATAATTTCGCCAGAAAGCCCTTTCAGGCCCACCTCGACTGGTTGTCGCAATACCCCGTCGCCGGCCTGATCGTTGCTGGCGGCACGGGCGAGATGTTTTCCCTCGCCCCGTCCGAAATCGTCGACGTCGTGCGCGCCACCAAGGAAATCAGCGGTGATGCGCCCGTCATCGCCGGCTGCGGATACGGCACCCGCGTCGCCTGCGACCTCGCACGTGAGATCGAGGCGGCGGGCGGTGACGGCATCCTGCTGCTGCCGCACTACCTGACCGAAGGCCCGCAACAGGGTGTCGCGGACCGCATCCGCGCCGTCTGCAAGGCCACCAACATGGGCGTCATCGTCTACAACCGGGGTCAGGCGCGCGTTTCGGCCGAAGTGCTGGAGCAATTGGCGAACGAATGCCCCAACCTGATCGGCTTCAAGGACGGCACCGGCGATATCGACACCGTGCGTCGCGTCACCATCGCGCTTGGCGACCGCCTGTCCTACATCGGCGGCATGCCCACGCACGAGCTGTTTGCCCAGGCCTACAAGGGCGCCGGCATGCCAACATATTCGTCAGCCGTGTTCAACTTCGTGCCGGAAACCGCGCTGAAATTCCACGCGGCCTTCATGGCAGACGACAATGCCACCTGCGAGGCGCTGCTGCGCGATTTCTACTATCCCTTTGCCAAGATCCGCGATCGCGTCAGCGGCTATGCCGTCTCCGCGATCAAGGCTGGCGTCGCGCTGCGTGGCTTTGAAACCGGCCCCGTCCGTGCCCCCCTGACCGATCTGACCGAGGAAGAGCGCGAGATGATGCGCACCCTGATCGGTGATCATACCTGATCCCTGCGATCACCGCGCCTTGCGGCAAACGCAGGGCGCC
Organism: Pseudooceanicola sediminis; assembly: GCF_003575965.1. Classification (GTDB taxonomy): domain Bacteria; phylum Pseudomonadota; class Alphaproteobacteria; order Rhodobacterales; family Rhodobacteraceae; genus Pseudooceanicola; species Pseudooceanicola sediminis. The sequence continues at coordinate 1,153 of NZ_QWJJ01000018.1, forward strand.
CCTGCCGCCGAGACAATCGGTGGCCACGAACGCCGGCGCTGCCCCGAAAGGGGCGGCGATCAGCCGCCCGGCCCGAAGGTCTCGATCCTGCTCAGGATGTCTTCGCGCCCCTTGTGGACAAGCTGTAGCATCTCTTGTCGGCTGCGCACCGGATCCCCTGCGGAAATCGCATCTGCGATGGCGCGGTGATAGGGCAAGGTGATGCGCATGTTCTCGGGCAACAGCACCTCCGGTGACAGCATCGCATCAAAGAAATTGTCCAGCATCGGCTGCATGTGCAGGATGAACTGGTTGTCCGTGCCACGCAGGATATGCCGGTGAAAGGCAAGGTCGGCGGCAAACCAATCCCCCCTGCCCTCCAGCGCCGCTTCCATTTCGTCGCAGCACGCGTGCAGCACCGAACTGTCGAAATCGGGGCGGGCGGCGCAGATTTCGACCGCGATGGTTTCGATGGCCGCCCGAAACCGGGTCATGTCCTCGACGAATGTCGCGTCGCGGCTGTAGCGAAACCGCCAGGCCAGAACCTCGGGGTCGAACAGGCTCCAGTCGGACAGGGGCAGAACGATGGTGCCGGTCTTGCGCCGCACCTGAAGCATTCCCTTTGCGACAAGCGTGCGCACCGCCTCGCGCACCACCGTGCGTGAAATACCCAGCTCCTCACCGATCTCGGCCTCGTTCGGCAGAACCGCCCCGACGGGATAGCGTCCGATCATCAGCCATTTGGCTATCGCCTCGACCGCGTCACGGTGAAGGGAACGTGCCGGTGTCCGGGTCTGCTGGTCAGTCGGTTGCATTCAGATCTTTCTTTTGGTTGCGGCCCGCACGTCGGGATCATGCGGGGGCGATGCCTTCCCCCATTATCGCGGACTTGAACCCATAAACAACGGCTGGATTTTCGCACAGGATACGGTCGCGCACAGCCGGATCAGGGGCCCAGTCGCCCAAAAGCTTCAGCATCTTGGCGTCATCGGGGCGCGGTCTGATCTGGATATGCGGCCAGTTCGACGCCCAGAGCATCCGTTCCGGCGCATGTCGGACCAGCGCGCGGGCCAGCGCCGAGACATCATCATAGCCCGGCTGGCCAATCCGCGAAACCTCGTAGGGCGCCGACAGCTTGACCCAGACGCGGCCAGTGTCGATCAGCCGCAACAGACAGTGAAAGGCGGGGTGATCGGGCGCGACGGGGTCCAGGAACTTGCCGATGTGATCAATCACCACGGTGCCGGGCCAGGACAGGATCTGGTCGGCTCGCTGCGGCAGGTCGTGCCCGTCCAGTTGCAATTGGACATGCCAGCCGCAGGTTGCCACCCGTTCCGCGATCCGATCCACCTGGTCCCACGGGATGACGCCGCCCGCCAGCATCTGCAATCGCGCGCCGCAAAACCCCGCCTCGCTGAGGTCGCGCAGGGCGCGGTCGCTGACCGCATCATCGACAACGGCAACGCCCCGGGTCTGCTCTCTCCCGAGCGCCTCGATCGCCTCGGATGAAACGGTATTGTCGGTGCCGTATGCGGTTGGCTGCACGATCACGGCGCGGCTCAGGCCTAATGCGCGTCGGGTCTGGCGATAGCGTGCCACGTCATCCTCGACCGGGGCCGCCAGGGCACCGGGCACCGTCGGGGCGCCCTTGCGATAAACGTGCACATGGGTGTCGCAGGACCCGGCGGGAATGGCAAAATCGGTCATGTCGCGCTCCTGTCGGCGGGGGGGCGGGTGGCCAGGCGCGCCTGAAACCGCGTCGCGTCAGCGGCATTCACCGCCTCGTCCGGGACGCGGCCCAAGGCCATCTGCGCCACTTGTTCGACGACATGCAGCGCCTGTCCCTCTGCCGCCTGCGGGGTCTGGCCGCCAATATGCGGCGTGGCAATGACATCTGCGCGGCCAGCCAACGCGGGCGCGGGCCGCTGATCCGGGGCGCTGCCGACATCCATTGCGGCGCAGGCAATCTGCCCATGTTCCAACGCCTGTTCCAGCGCGGTCTCGTCCAGCAGTGCCGCACGGGCCAGGTTCACGAAAATCGCGGATGGCTTCATCAGGCCAAAGGCCTGCGCCCCGAACATCCCCGCCGTCTGCGGCGTTGCGGGTGCCAGGCAGACCACCACGTCCGACGCACCCAACAGCGTTTCAAAGGGCACGGCCCGGATGCCCCCCGGCAGCGTGCCGGGGGCGGGGTCGGTGATGATCACCTGCATGCCAAGGGCCTGCGCCAGCGCGGCAAGGTACCGCCCGATCACCCCAAAGCCGCAGATGCCCAGTGTTTGCCCGGACAGTTGCGCCCCCATGGCGATCTCGGGCGTGCGCCCGGCGCGATAGGCCGTCGTGGCCCGGCTGATGCCACGCGCCGCATCTATGATCAGCCCGAGCGCCAGTTCCGCGACCGACGCCGCGAAGGTCGGGATAGACCGCGTCACCAGCACCCCCTGCGCCGAAGCTGCCGCGACGTCGATCGTGCTGATGTCGACCGCACAGCGCATCACGGCCAGCACGTCCGGGGCCGCGTCGAAAAACGCCGCGCCGACGGCGGTCTGACGGTCCGCGATGACCAGGTCGCACCCCCGCGCCGCCTCGGCCAGCGATGCCCCCTCAAGCACGGCGCCCGTCGGGTTCAGCATCACGGTGCCATGTCGCGCCAGCGCATCGCGCGCCTTTGGCGGGAACTGCAAGGCCAGCGCCGCCGGCGTATGCGTAAGAAGAATTCGAAACATCATGTTCTTTCAGTAGACAGGAAAACGCGCTCAGTTGCCGAACACGTAGGACGGGATTGCGACGGTCAGCGGTTCAAAGAAGACGACCAGCAAAAGGGCCACGATCTCGGCTGCGATAAAGCTCCAGGAATAGCGCACCGTTTCGCTATAGGGGCATTTCGCGATGCTGGAGGCGACGAAGAGCAGCACCGCAACCGGTGGCGTGGTCGATCCGATCTGTGTCGCCATCACCAGGGCAAGGCCAAGTTGCAGATCGTTGATGCCAACCGCATGGCCGATGTGAACCGCGATCGGCACGGTGATGATCAGCACCGCCATGCTGTCGACGAACATCGTCAGGATCAGCATCACGGCCACCAGCAGCAGGAACACCGCCGTAGGATCCTGCGTCGTGGCCATGATGGCCGCCAGGATCATCTGGTTGAAGTTCAGGTAGGACAGCAACCAGCCAAAGCCGCTGGCGATGCCCACGATCCCCAGAACCATCGCCGTGGTGATCGCCGCCTGGACGAAAATCTGCGGCAGATCGCGCAACGTGATGGTGCGATACAGGAAAAAGCTGACCAGAAAGGCAAAGACACAGGCCACCACCCCCGATTCCGTAGCGGTGAAAACCCCGCCCAGGATGCCCGCGACGATGATCACCGGGGCGACCAGCGCCGCCCAGACATCGACCAGCGACCGCAGGCAGCGCATCAGCGAAAACCGTTGCCCGGACTTCTGCAATTCGGGATGGCGCGACACCGACAGCGACTGGATATAGACGACCGACATCAGCGCCAGCCCGACCAGGATGCCGGGGATGATCCCGGCCAGGAACAGCCCGCCCACCGATACGCTGGCCAGCGCGCCATAGACGATCATCGTCATGCTGGGCGGGATGATCGCGCCGATGGTGCTGCTGGTGGCGGTGATCGCGGCGGCATAGCCCGCCGGATACCCCTTTTCCTTCATCGCCGGGATCAGGACCGACCCGACAGCCGAGGTATCGGCGGTCGACGACCCCGACACGCCCGCAAAGATCATCGAGGACACGATATTGGCCTGCGCCAGCCCGCCGCGCATGTGCCCCACCACGGTTTCCGCGAAATCGACCAGCTTGCGGCTGATGCCACCGCGCGACATCAGCTCGCCCGCCAGGATGAAATAGGGCATGGCCAGCAGGCTGAAACTGTCCAGGCTCGAAAACATCTTTTGCGGATACAGCGGCAGCGCCAGGTCAGGCACGATCAGGATGCCCGCCAGCCCGACCAGGCCCAGCGACAGGATCACCGGAATTCCCAGAAAGATCATCAGCAGAAGGGCGACGAAAAGTCCGATAAGCATTGGTTGGTTCCGCCTTTCAGGATCAAACGAACGGTGTGGCGGGGCGCAGGAATGCGACCAGCCTGCGCAGGGCGATGATGATCATGTACCCGGCGCCCAGCGGAATGGCCCCGTAGACCAGGTGCATCGGCAGACCCAGCCCCGGACTTTTCTGAAATTGCAGGAACTGCGCCAGGCGGGCGGTCCCCACGATCAGCGCCACCGCCAGCGCGATCCACAGCAGATCGACAATGACAAAGAACAGCGCCCTGCCCCGGTGGGACAGGCGGTCGGTCAACGTCTCCATTCCGATATGCACGCTGTGCCGATAGGCCACGGGAATGCCGAGGAACACGATCCAGATCTGGCCATAGCGCTGCAACTCCTCGCTCCAGCTCAGCGACAGGTTCAGAAAGAACCGATTGCAAACCTGCATCGTGCCGACAATCACGATGCCCAGAAAGATGACGAAAATCACCATTTCGATCGTCCGGTCAAAGACCGCCCAAAACCGAGTCATGTGCAGGAACCCTTATCAGTGGTCATCCCGGCCCCTTGCCAGGGGCCGGGACACAGACGCTTATTGCGCGTCGCGGATCAGTTGCAGCAGGTCCGCCGCCCCCAGCTCATCCGCCAGTTCATCCTGCAAGGGCACGGCATCCTGGCTGAATTGCGTGGTGTCGACCTGGGTGATCGTCATGCCGACCTCTTCCAGCTGGGCCAGCGCCTTTTGCTCGCGGATCGGGGCCAGGGCGCGGTTGATCTCGATGGCCAGCGCGGCGGCATCCTCCAGCACCTGCTGGTCCTTTTCGGACAGCTTGTTCCACAGCGGCAGCGAATAGGTGATGACGGTCGGCCCGAACAGGTGCCGCGTCAGCGCCACGTGGTCGCTGACCTCGTACAGCTTGCTGGAATACACCATCGACGCGGCATGTTCGAACCCATCCAGAACGCCGGTCTGCAGCGCGGTGTAAACTTCGCCAAACGCCATCGGGGTCGCATTGGCCCCCATGGCATTCAACGCGGCGACATAAACCGGCGACTGGATCGTGCGGATCTTGAGGCCCTTCAGATCCTCGGGATTTTCGATCGCCTTGCCGCTGGTCACGACGTTGCGATACCCCCAGCTATAGCCCCATCCCAGCACCTTGAAACCGGATTGCTCGAACTTCGCGTCCAGCTTACCGCCCAGATCGCCGTCCAGCGCGCGCCCGACGTGATCGAAATCCTGCCACAGGAACGGCAGATCCAGCACGCCGCCCGCGGGCACGAAACTGTTGTACACCGCCGTACCCCCGACGTGCATCGTCGCGCCCGACCCCAGCTGCATGGCCTGCAAGACGTCCTGATCGCCGCCAAGCGCGCTGGAGCCGTAAACCTCGAAATTCAGATCGTCAGAGTGGCTGTTGACGTAATTCTGCATGACCCACGCGGTCATGCCATTGTCGTTTTCCAGATCGGCCACGGACGACATTGCCATCTTGATTGTCGTCTCTGCGCTGGCCGCGCCGGTCAGACCCACCCCGGCAACACCAAGGGTGGCACAGCCCATCAGCCATGCCCCGGCAAAGCGCCGGGCATTCAATGCGATTGTCATGATAGTTCCTCCCCTTCCCCGACACGCGCGGGGCAAGCCTCGATTGATTTTCTGCATTTGCAGACATGAAGAGGTGTCGCGCCCCAAAGGCTCTCCCGACCCAGCGGTGGCGACTCTTCTCCTGCACCGCACATTCTTACATAATATGTATGATGTAAAGACGGCAGTTGCGATTTTTCTCTCCCGGCAGATTTTCCGCCTCCCGTCCATTGCTGGTCAGCTTCGGATCAATACGCTCGAAGGAGATGGATCAGGGCCCGAGGCGAGCGCGCCTCCCGGCACGCCAATCCCATGGGAATACCCTGTTGAAGGCCGCTTAACTGCTCGCCCGCCGCATCATTGCTTCAGACATCGGCGTCCCGCAGACTTTCAATGCTGGACCGAACCCCGCTTTCACCGCCGCCGCACCGCTCAGATACCGTCAAGATACCGTTCAAATACCGACGTTGAAATTCGGGTACTTTTTCAGGCCTTACATCTTGGGCGGCGACGCCCCCTGCCCCGCCGGGCCAAGACGGCTGCCAGGCAAACGGACTGGTTGCCAACTGGCAATAACATCGAAAAAATATCAATTTCAGAGGGTTAAAGCGGGTTGGCTTCGGTGAACTTGCGCAGAAACGCCAGAAACGCGCGATCCGGATCGGCTGGCGCGTCCTTGCCTGCGGCCCAATTGCGCCACTCTCCCTCGACGAAATAGATGTCGTACCCCGGATGCCGCAGCCGCGCCGTTTCATAGGTCGTCGTGCGCAACGCCGGCCCTTTCTGGTCCAACCAGCCCGGGCGCGGCCGTGCCCCCTGCCCTGCACTGGGCGCGCTGACCTCCTCGGTACGGCCCTCGGCCTTGGCGCGCCGTCCAGGGGACGCGAATTGCAAGGCCCGCTCGACCTTGCCGGTCTCTTCGCCATCCTTGCGCCACCATCGCAACTCGACATGCGTCACGGACCGCCCGGTTTTCAACGGCTTCACCTCGACCATGTAATCCGACAGGGCGGAAACTTCGGCAACCGCAGGATCGACAGCCCGCATCCTAAGGTTCGACCAGGTCGTCAATTTGCCCTTGGGCACACCAAGCACACCCCGCAGCGACTCGACGCTGAACTTCTCAGATGACCGCCACCGCAGATTGCCGCGTTTCTGCACCATCTCGTACAGCGTCAGCGCATATTTTGACGACAAGGCAAACATCACCTCGCGCTGCAACCGCGCAAAGATCGTCGAGTTAGAGATGATTTTGCGCAACCGCGGGGGGATCTCGTATTCCAGCAGGCCATCGCCCCGCTCCATCTCCAGGTTGCCACCCAACAGCTGCACCCTTTCGATGGCTGGCTTGCCATCCCAAACGGCCTCGACCTTGACGATGGCGGACATCAGCCTTTCGATCGACTCCCCGATACGGTCATTCGAATTGTGCGATCCACGCAGATCCGCCTTGGCGATGACATGCAGGACCGGCTTGTCGATCGCTTCCCACGCATTTTCCAACAGCTGATTATAGATCCGCCGGTCGGTCAGCGTCAGCGGCGTGACCTCGATCAGATCCACCAGTTCTCCCGGCTTGACCAGCGACTCGCGGCTTGGCCGTGCGTCTACTGTCCTGTATTGTGATGTGGATTTGGCCATGACTGCTCTGGTCCATACCTGCTTTTCTTACTTTTGTAATCACGCCCATGTATTTTTACAAGAGAGATCCTTTAATGGACCAACCCGAAAGGTAAGCTTTCAATCGTACGCCATCGAAGCAAGAGAATCACATAGCCCTGCTTTTAAAGGGGAATTGGCAATACCTGATTCGCGCTGAGTCGCACCACCCGGAAAGTAAGATTTGGACACCCGGAACGTAGCGCCAGCCCCCCCAACCTGTAAGGCCAGCCATCCCGATTGGTAAGCAAAACCGTCCCGTAAAGTAAGGCATCAGCGAGAAAAACCCTTGGATCGCAGGCCCACAGGCATCGTGAACAGATGAATCCTAGAATCCAGAATAGAGCTGGTTTTTTTGATTTGAGATTTTAGAGTTTGCCCGACCGCAGGCGGAAAAGCCCTCAATTGCAACGTTTCGGGTGCTGGCAAGGTCCCGGACCCTTCCGAAGTCCAAACCCTGAGCCGTAAAAGCCAGTCTTCCGGTTTTCAGCACGTCGGCGCCGAAAGTACCGTTTTTTCCAGAATTCGCCCAAAAATTCGCACTTGAGCCGAACCGGTACAAAAGGCATGATCCGCCCAAAACCCCCATGAGGCACAGATGACGGACGCGCAAACCTACCCGGTGACACTGGACGAAATCGATGCTTTGGCAGAGCGGGCCGATACCGTCATCAAACGACTGAGAGAACGTGTCTTCGCCCCCGGCACCCAAAAAGCACTGGATCTGAGGTTCAATGTTCGCACAGCGTCGGAGATGGTCGGGCGCACCGAAAAGGCCATTCGAGACGCAGAAGCGGACGGTAGGTTGCCCACACCAGACAAGGACGAAACCACCGGCCGGCGCAAGGGCTATGCGCTGGATGAGGTCAATCGAATGCGCGAAGTCTTCGGTACCTTGCCGCGACGACGTGATGGTGACCCTGCGACTGTTCTTGCCGTTCAGAACTTCAAGGGTGGTGTTGGTAAATCGACAGTCGTCGTCCATCTGGCCCAGTACCTCGCACTCAAGGGCTATCGTGTCTGCGTCATCGACTGTGACAGCCAGGGTTCGACCACGTCGATCTTCGGCCTCAACCCCGACGTCGATGTGGACGAGGAGGAGGACACGCTCTATCCCTTCTTCCGCCACGGCGGCCCGCCCAGCTTGCACTATGCGCTGCGCGCCACCTACTGGCCGAACGTTGCGCTGATCCCTGCGAACCTCGGTCTTTATGACGCGGAATATGAGTTCGCCGCCCGGATGCTGCGCGAACAGAGCTTTGTGCTGGATCGCCTCCGACAGGGGATCGACACGATTTCAGACCAGTTCGATGTCATTATCCTGGATCCGCCACCCGCCCTTGGCATGATCTCGCTATCTGTCCTGCGGGCGGCCAACGCGCTGATCATTCCGGCGCCGCCAAACAATATCGATTTCGGATCGACTGCGCACTTTCTCAAGATGATGGGCGCGACCCTGAACGAGCTTTCCGAACACGGAGGCCCGCGGGGCTATAATTTCGTGAAGATACTCGCGACGAAAATGAATGATCAGAAAAGCGCCCATGTCGCCATAAAGCGCGTGATGGAGGCGGTTTTTCCCCACGATCTCATGCAGTCTGTTCTGAAAGACAGTGCCGAAATCGACAATGCCACCGCCAATCTGATGAGCGTTTACGAAATCACCGGCCCGGCAACGCGGACGGACACGCACAAGCGCTGTCGCGTCTACCTGGATGCCGTCGGTCGCGAAGTTGAAACCCTGATCCGCAAGACATGGCCCAGCCATCACGCGGCACTCAGGAAGGAGGGTGTACTATGAGCAAACGTCACGATGCGGTTTTCGACGACGTGCTTGCAGGCCTGGGAGAGACGGACAAACCCGGTCGGGACAGGTCGGGGACCCGGTTCCTGAAACGGTCGACCACCATGGCCGAGCAGGTTGCAGGTGAACGACAGGAAAAGGTTCTGCGTCTGGTCGATCCTGACAGCTGCGTCATGTGGGCGGGGCACAACAGGGCCTATGATTTGCTGACACCGCAGAATTGTCGTGATCTGATCGACGGCATCCTGTCGCAGGGCAAGCAGGAATTCCCGGCGATCGTGCGCAGGCTGCGGCCCGCACAGGACGGGCAGGGGCCCGAGTTCGAGGTGATCTGTGGTGCCCGGCGCCACTTTGCCGTCAGCTGGCTGCGGGCCAACAACTATCCGCAGTTCCGCTACCTGGTCGAAGAGCGGGTGATGACCGACGAAGAGGCTTTTCGTCTGGCAGACATCGAAAACCGCGACCGCGAGGATATCTCGGATCTGGAACGGGCGCGGGATTATGCAAAGGCGGTCGAGGCGTATTATCAGGGCAAGCAGAACCTGATGGCGGAACGGCTTCAGGTGTCCGCAGGATGGCTGTCGCGATATCTGCAACTTGCCAAGCTGGATGACCGGATCGTTTCGGCCTTTGCGTCGTTGCGCGACGTCAAGGAACTCCACGCCAGGCAGCTCAAGCCGTTGATGGCGAGCGAGCAGGGCAGGGCGGCGATCCTGCAAGAAGCCGACCGGATCTGTGCTGAACAGAAACTGGCCGAGGTGCCGGTGGCGAAGGTGCTCAGTCGCCTCAAATCCGCGGCCACCCCACCAAAACAGCGCAACGTGGCCGACAAGGTCTATCGCCAGAACGAAGGCCAGGCCGCCGTTCAGATGCGCAGCAGGGGCAACCGTATTCAGCTGGAGTTCGACAAGGGGCTGGATGACGATGCCTTGCGCCGTGCGCTGGAACAGTTCATCGCGGACCGCAAGACGGGAAAATCCTGATTGCCAACTGGCAATAATCGGTAAAATACATTGAAATCAATCGGATATGAAGTCTCACACCCGCAGGGTTCAGGGGTTGACCTGCATCCCGGTACGGACAGGGTGGCACTAATCCGTGCAGGGCAGATGATCGTCCGCGATCAGCCTGTAAAACATATCCAACAGGAGCAATGATGGCCGCAAAGGGCACTCCGACCAGCCGGCATCCGACGATCAGCCACCGCGACTGGCAACCCGAATTGCGGACCCTGCGTTACTTCGTCTGCGTCGCCGAGGAAAAGAACATGACCCGCGCCGCGGAACGGCTGCGGATCGCGCAACCTGCGCTCAGCCGTCAGATCACCAGGCTTGAACAGGATCTCGGGGTGGCCGTGTTCATCCGCACTCCGCGCGGGGTCGAACTGACGGAACCGGGCGAGGTGCTGTTGCGACGTGCCTATGGTATTCTGGCGCAGATCAGCCAGGCGCATCACGACGTCACGGCCCATGCCGATGCGCCACGTGGCGTGGTGGTGGTGGGGATGCCGCCCACGCCCGGCGAATTCATCGTTCCACCGCTTTATGAACATATCAAATCGCACTATCCCGAGATCGAGTTGCGTTTTGTCGAGGGGTTCTCGGGCGATCTTGAACGCAAGCTGGTGAGTGGAGAGATTGGTCTTGCCGTGATGCACGACGCCCCAAGCCGGCGTGACCTGATCATCACCAACCTGCTGGTCGAACATCTGTATGTCATCGGCCCGCCGGGCTCGCTGTCCCAGCCCAGTTATACGCTGGCAGAGGCGGTCGCGCTGCCGCTGATCATGCCCAGTCGCCCGAACTTCTTGCGTATCCTGGTGGACAAGCACGCCGACGCCATCCAGCACCCGCTGAACGTGGTGCAGAGGGTCGACGGTGTCTGGCATCTGAAGGCGCTTGTGCGCCATGGCTACGGTTTCACGATCCTGACCTACGGTGGCGTCCTGTCAGAAGTGCAGAACGGCACGTTGGAGGCGGCAACCATCACCGATCCCCAGATCGACTGGACGCTTTGCATCGCCACGAAGGCCGACCAGCACCACAAGATGGCGATCCAGCTTGTCGGGGAGTCGGTCAAGACCATCCTCGGTGATCTTGTCAGGCGGGGCATCTGGCGCTGACCTTTGCCACCTTGCCGGCGTTTGCCAAGGCATTCCTGAAAGGTATGGCGGGCATATCCATATGGTATTTGAAACATGTCGGTGCGGAAGGCAGGCTGCCCCAACGAGGAAGAGAATTGTGGCGCCGAGCAGATGGCCGCCATATTTTAGGGAGGAAAGACATGACTATTCTATCCAAGCTCCGGGTTGCGACCCTGGGGGTCGCCTTCGCGACGTTCGGCGCGGGCATGAGCCAGGCAGACGTGTACAAATGGATCACGTTCAAGCCGCAGGGCGCGGGCGATGCCCAGGCCCTCACGACTCAGTGGCTGGTCGATGAGTTCGCCAAGCGGACCGAGGGCAAGCACTCCATTCAGGTCTTCTGGGGCGGGTCGGTCGCCGGAACCAAGGAAATTCCCGATGTGCTCGGCGCTGGTGCGGGCGATTTCGGTGACATCGTGACGCCATATTTCCCTGATCAGATGCCGCTGAACAACGCCGTCGGCTTTTTCATCCCGCAGCCCAAGAACTCGCTCGAAGTGGGCGAATTCATGGAAAACCTGCACGAGACCTATCCGCAATTCGACGAAGAACTGGCGAGCCAGAACCTCTATGCCTTCGGGTTCCGTCCGCTGGAAGCCTATGGCCTGCTGTGCACCAAACCGGTCAAGAACATGGCCGACATGAAGGGCTTGCGGGTGCGGTCCTACGGGTTTGCCTATCCTGCGCTGATCGAGGCCATGGGCGCGACCCCGGTGTCGATCGCCACGTCCGAAACCTACGAGGCGCTGGAACGTTCGATCGTGGATTGCACGCCCATTGGCCCGGCCCTGGCGCGTGGCTGGAAATACGACGAGGTTGCCAAGTACTACATGGAAATGCCCCTTGGCGCGTCCTTCGGGCACCTGTTGGCAATGAACCTGGACAGCTACAAATCCATGGATCCCGAAACCCAGGCGATCGTGGATCAGCTGGGCCATGACTACCTGGTCGAATATACGCGCGTGCTGGACGAGGACGACGCCCGTGTGCGTGAGCTTTGGAAGGGCGAACTGGGGGTGACCGTCATGGACTTCCCGACAGAAGAGCTGACGGCGCTGGTCAATGATCCTGGCGTGCAGGCAGTGCGCGCCGAATGGATCGAAAAGGCCGACAAGCTGGGCGTTCCCGCTGAAAAGATCGCGGCTGAACTTCAGTTCTGATCGCATTTCGCGGGCGTCGCGTTTCGACGCCCGCTTTCCCTCCCGCATCGTTTCCGTAAGGAGCTGACTATGGAATCGCTGGAACAGATACGCCGTGGCTACGGCGTGTTTCTAAGGTTTTGCGGCCTGATCGCCGGTGTGCTGACGTTTGTCGTGATGTGCCTGGTGGTGGCGAACGCGCTGTTGCGGTTCCTTGTGAACGCGCCGATCGCAGGCACGCTTGAGCTGACTGAAAGCGCGCTGCCGCTGATCATTTTCCTTTCTCTGGCCCTGACCCAATGGCAGGGCGGCCACATCAAGGTGGTCCTGCTGACGCAGCACCTGCCGGCGGGGGGGCAACGCGCCTTCAAGGCGTTGGCGATGCTGCTCGGGGCGCTGCTTTTTGCCTGGGCGGCCTATGCCGGGTTCCTGATGGCGCTGAAATCCTGGTCCTACGGAGAGCTTGAGCGCGGTGCGATCCGCTTTCCGATCTGGCCGATCAAGTTTGCCGTGTTTTTCGGTCTTTCCATGCTGTCCCTGCAATTCCTGATCGACGCGCTGCTGGTGGCGGCTGGCGGCCGACTGCCCGACTCCGAAGTGGAACAAACGCAATGAGCTCTCTCGCAATCGGCCTGATCGGCGTCTGCTGCCTGTTCGCGGCCATCCTGTCCGGCGTCAACGTGATGGTGGCCCTGGGGGCCGTCGGCGGCCTGGGCCTTGCCGCGATCCTGGGCTTTGGCGCGGCGACTGCCATGCTGGGCACGGTGTTCTTCGACACAACCCATTCCTTTCACTTCTCGGTCATCCCGCTTTTCCTGCTGATGGGCTTTTTCGCAATGCGGGCCGGTCTGGGAGAGGACATGTTCGAGGCGACCAGCCGCTGGTTGGGCAACCTGCGGGGCGGGCTGGCGATTTCCACCACGCTTGGTGCGGCGGCCTTTGGCGCGGCGTCGGGCTCGTCCGTAGGGACCGCGACGGTGTTCACCAAGCTGGCGCTGCCGGAAATGCTGAACCGGGGCTATGACAAGAGCCTGTCCGCCGCGTCCATCGCCATCGCCGGGACCCTGGCGGTAATGATCCCGCCGTCGTCGCTTGTCGTGGTCTATGGCATCCTGACCAACTCCTCCATCGGGGCGCTGCTGATCGCAGGGTTCATTCCGGGGATGGTGTTTGCACTGCTGCTCTGCATTGCCATCTGGCTGACGGTGCTGCGCAACCCGGCGCTCGCGCCGCACGTCCGGCAAAGCTTCACGTTGCGCGAAAAACTTGCGTCGCTGAAACTGGCCGGACCGCTGGTGTTGGTGATCGGGGTGATTGTCTCGGGTCTGTATTTGGGCGTCTTCACCCCGACCGAGGCGGGCGGCATCGGCGCGGCCTTCACCTTTGTGCTGGCTCTGATCCGTCAGCGCGGCCTGAAGGGGATCGAACTAAAGCGCACGCTGATCGAGACGATCGAAACCTCTGCGATGATCTTCGCCATCCTGATCTGCGCCCTGGTGTTTTCCAAGTTCCTGGCAATTTCAGGCCTCGCAAACACCGTCGGCAGCTTTCTGACCGGCCTGGATGTGAACCGGTGGGTCGTCGTCGCGCTGGTGTCGCTGATCTATCTGGCGCTTGGCATGTTGATGGATGCCCCTGGATTGCTGGCGATCACGCTGCCGATCACTCATCCGGTGATGATGTCGCTGGGATTCGACCCGGTCTGGTTCGGCGTCTATGTCGTGCTGCTGGTCGAGATCGGCGCGGTAACGCCGCCTGTGGGGATAAACTGCTTCGTCGTGCAGGCAGCGTCGGAAGGCCGCGTCAAGCTGGAGGAAGTGTTCCGCGGGCTGGTGCCTTTCGTGCTGGCAGGGTTTCTGATGCTGTTCCTGCTATGCCTGTTCCCGCAGCTTGCCCTGTTCCTGCCGGAGACGATGAAATGAGCGTTTCCGCTCACCAGTCCCTTGGCTGGCCGGACGCTGCCGACGCGCCGCTTGAACTGCGCTCGACCAAGACGTCGCCCTATGGGCGCAAGGCGCGAATTGCGGCCCTCGTGCTGGGCTTGGCTGACGGGATCGCGGAGCGGCCCGCCGATACCCGCGATCCTGGCGACGACCTGCGTCAGCAGAACCCGCTGGGAAAGATGCCCTGTCTGATCGTCGAAGGGCAGGCGTTGTACGACAGCCGCGTGATCCTGGAATACCTCGATGCGGTTGCCGGGGGCGGGCGGTTGTTTCCGCGCGATGGCCTGGCCCGGTTTCGCTGTCTGACGCGCGCCTGTCTGGCCGACGGCATCACCGACGCGGCCCTGCTTGTCGCATACGAGGGGCGGTTTCGCAGGGCAGACCAGATGTCGGATATCTGGCTGACGCATCAGCGCGGCAAGATCGAACGCGGGCTGAGCGCCCTTGCCGCCGATCTGCCCGACCCCCGCGTGACCGACGCCGCCGCCATCGCGCTGGCCTGCGCGCTTGGCTACCTCGACTGGCGTCAGCCCGTGCAAGACTGGCGCGGCCGGTATCCGACCATCGCGGCCTGGCTGGCGGCCTTCGCTGCCGCAGAACCCGCCTTTGACATGACGAAAGCTCCGACATGACCGAACAGTCCCCCTGGCCCGTGCAACGCCTCGCACCGCCGGATCCCGAAACCTATTCGCCGCGCCAACGCGAGATCCATGAAGCGATTGCCAGCGGTCCGCGCGGCGGTGTTCGCGGTCCGTTGGCGGTCTGGCTGCACCGGCCCGAACTGGCGGCCGCCGCGCAGGCGCTCGGACAATACTGCCGCTATGACAGCACGTTGGAACCGCGCCTGTCCGAACTTGCCATCCTGACCATCGCGCGGATCTGGGGCGCGGAATTCGAATGGTTCGCGCACAAGGGGCACGGTCTTAGGGCCGGCCTGTCCGATACGGTGGTCGAGGCGATCCGGCGCGGAGACACCCCCGTTTTCGATCGGGAGGACGAAGAGGTTGTCCATGCCTTTGCCCGCGCGGCCCATGTCGACCGCCAGGTGCCGGACGCCCTGTATGCCCGTGCCATTGATGTGCTGGGCGAACAGCGCGTCGTCGATCTGGTCGGTGTGCTGGGATATTATTCGCTGATCTCCCTGACGCTGAACATCTTTCGAATTTCGCCCCCCGACACCGCCCCGAAGGAGCTTGGCCCGGATGAATGACGCCCCCATCACCTGGAATCCCGACATCCACAAGACCACCGTGGCCTTGCCTGCGGGTGCCACCGATTGCCATTGTCATGTGTTCGGCCCCGTGGCGCGGTTTCCCTACGCTGCCAGTTCCGGGTTCAAACCCGGCGACGCGCCAAAGGAACAGCTGTTCGCGCTGCATGACATGATGGGCATCGAACGGTGCGTGATCGTTCAGTCGGGCTGCCACGGCTTTGACAACAGCGCGACGGCAGATGCGATCGCGGCCCGGCCCGGGCGCTATCTCGGTGTGGCCCTTGCCCCGGCCGATATCAGCGCCGAGGACATCGCGCGTCTGGATGCGCAGGGCTTTCGGGGCATCCGCTTCAACTACATGTCCCACCTCGCACCCGGCGCCAGCGCCGATCAGCTCAGGGCGCTGGCGCCAAGGCTGGCCGAGGCCGGCTGGCACTTGCAGGTCCACATGGAAGACACGCTGATCGAGGAGCTGGCCCCGGTGCTGGCCGCTTTGCCCATCCCGGTGGTGATCGATCACATGGGCCGCGTCGATGCCTCGCAGGGGTTGGATCAGGCCCCCTTCACGGCGCTGATGCGCCTGATGGAGGCAGAGCACCTGTGGTGCAAGGTATCGGGCAGCGAACGGGCCTCTCGGCAAGAACCGCCCTACGGCGATGCGGTGCCCTTTGCGCGCACCTTGGTCGGGGCATTCCCCGACCGCGTTCTGTGGGGCACCGACTGGCCGCATCCGAATTTTCGCGCAGCGCCGCCCGATGACGGTGACCTGTTCGACCTGATTCCGCAGATTGCCCCGACCCCGGCGCTGATGCAGGCGCTGCTGGTCGACAACCCGGCACGCCTCTACGGCTTTGCAACCGGCGAGGGTCAGCAATGAGCGGGCGTCTGCAAGGCAAGGTTGCCATCATCACTGGCGCGGGTTGCGTCGGTCCTGGCTGGGGCAATGGCCGTGCCGCCTGCGTGCGCTTTGCCGAAGAGGGGGCCAGGGTCTTTGCCGTCGATCTGCGCGGCGACACGCTGGAGGAAACCCTGCGCCGCACCCGGGACGCCGGCGGAGAGATCGAGCCCCACCTGTGCGACGTCACCGACCGCGCCGCTGTCGAGGATATGGTTGCGGCCTGTATCGCTCGCTTCGGTCAGGTCGACATCCTGGTCAACAACGTCGGCGGTTCGGCCAAGGGCGGTCCGGTCGAGATGGACGAGGCGACATGGGACCGCCAGATGGATTTCAACCTGAAATCCGTCTATCTGACATGCCGCGCCGTGCTGCCGCACATGGCGCAGCAGGGCAGGGGGGCCATCGTGAACACCTCCTCTACCTCGGGCCAGCGTTGGACCGGGGCCGCCCAATCCGCCTACGCGGCGACCAAGGCGGCGGTGATCCAGTTTTCCAAGGTCGTGGCGGTGGAATATGCGCCGCGCGGGGTGCGCGTGAATACCATCGTTCCCGGCCAGCTGCATACCCCGATGGTCGAGGCGCGCCTGGCCGGGCAACGCTCTGGTGGGGATGTCGATGCGCTGCTGGCGTCGCGTGTCCGCCGCATTCCACTGGGCTTCATGGGCGACGGTCGGGATACCGCGAATGCCGCGCTCTTCCTCGCCTCGGACGAGGCGCGCTTTGTCACCGGAACCGAAATCGTGGTCGACGGCGGTATGACGGCCCGCTGCGACTGATCCCGCCGCAGGTTTGGCCAGCCAAGCCTGTGGGCGCCTCTCTGCGCGCCAGGAAGACCCTGATCAACGCGCTCGCACGACACACCACCGCCCGGCTGCCTGCCGCGCGGTGGTTTTCGTTTGGCACGTCGCCTTTGTCCCTTTCCTCCTGAATCGCACCCCCACCTGCCTGCGCTGCGCCGGGCTGGGCGGTTTCGCGCGGACGGTACTGCCGTAAACCTCGGCAGGTTCACGACCATATTTTGTAAAATAAAAAAATTTTATAAAATATGATTGACCGAACGTCGCAGGCAATCAAAGCTGACCCCCAGACAAGCACAGGGGGTGTCGGCGTGATGCGCGATGCCTGAAATGGACAGCAAAGAGGTTTCTGGATGAAGATCGCTATTCTCGGGGGTGGCAACGGCTCTATCGCGGCGGCAGGGGATTTTGCCTTGGCGGGGCACGAGGTCCGGTTGTGGCGGCGCAATGCGTCAGATGTGGCCGAACACGGCACCTATGACGACACGATCACCGTACGTGACGCCGACGGGACGCATGCGGGCAAGATGGCGCTTGTGACCAGCGACATTGCCGCCGCGCTCGATGGGGCCGAAATGATCTTCTGCCCGATCCCGGCGACGGCGCATGACGACCTTGCCCCCGTGCTGGCGCCGCATCTGAAACCCGGCCAGGTGATCTACCTGCCGCCCGGCACACTGGGCACCATGATCCTGGCGAACGCGGCGCGCGATGCCGGGACGCTGACGGGCGTGGCCTTTGCCGAAACCGGCACGCTGCCCTGGCTGGTGCGCAAGCATGGCTTTGCCGAGGTGGTGATTTCCACCCGTGCCGTCCGCCTGCCCACCGGGGTTTACCCGGTCGCCCTGCGTGATGCCGCGCTGAAAACCATCGACGCCGCCTTTCCCGGGGTGATCGAACCCTGCGAAGATGTCCTTTCGGCCGCCCTGATGAACGCCGGCCCGATCATCCACCCGCCCCTGATCATGATGAACGCCGGCCCGCTTGAACATTTCGAGGCCTGGGATATTCACAACGAGGGCACGCAGCCATCCGTCCGCGCCGTCACGGATATGCTCGATGCCGAGCGTGTCGCGGTGCGCGAGGCTTTCGGCTACGCCGCGCCGCACTTTCCGCTGGCCGACCATTACCACGATGACGGCGAGATGTGGATGTACGACCGCAAGAGCCGCGCCAACCTGACCGACAGCGGCGATTGGCGTGAAAAGATCGACCTGCACGCGCATCGTTACATGATGGAGGACACGCGCCTTGGCCTGTCCCTGATCTGTTCGCTGGCCGAGGTCGCAGGCGTCGACGTGCCATTGTCGCGCGGCCTGCTGGCCATCGGCGGCGCGATCAACGGCGTCGATTTCATGTCCTCGGGGCGGACGCTGGCGGATGTCGGCCTTGGCGGGCTGTCGATGGAGGCGCTGAAAGCCGCCGCCGAAGGCCCCGCCGCATGAGCGATCCGATTGCCTGTCTTGGCGCGGGTCGCATGGGGCGCGGCATTGCCATCGTCTTTGCCTACGCCGGTCACCCGGTCAGCCTGATCGACTTCAAACCGCGCGACGCCGCAAGCTTTGCCGCGCTGGCCGAGGACGCCCAAGCCGAGATCACCGCCACGCTGCTGATGATGTCGCGGTTCGGCATGTTCGATGCGGCATTGGTGCCCGCCATCGCCGACCGCATCAGCGTCGTTGCGGAGGCAGAGGCCGCCCCCGCGCTGGCCTCGGCTGCGGTGGTCTTTGAGGGCTTTCCCGAGGTGCCGGAGCTGAAACGCGAGGCCCTTGCGCGGGCCGAGGCGCTGATGGCCCCCGATGCGATCCTTGCCTCGACCACTTCGACGATCCTTGTCGATGACCTGTCGCCCGCGCTGGCGCGCCCCGGTCAGTTCCTCAACGCCCACTGGCTGAATCCGGCGTTCCTCGTGCCGCTGGTCGAATTGTCGCCCGGCGCCGCCACCCGACCCGACGTGACGGCAATACTGTCGGCACTGCTGGACGGCATCGGCAAGGTACCCGTCACCTGTGCCGCCAGCCCCGGCTACATGATCCCCCGCATTCAGCAGGTGGCCATGAACGAAGCGGCCCGCATGGTCGAGGAAGGCGTCGCCAGTGCCGAGGATCTGGAAAAGGCCATCCGCTACGGCTTCAGCTTCCGGTTCTCGGTGCTCGGCCTGCTCGAATTCATCGACTGGGGCGGCGGCGACATCCTGTTCTACGCCAGCGAATACCTGTCCAAGGCGCTGGACAATGATCGCTACGCCGCCCCCGACGTGATCCGCGCCAACATGGAACAGGGGCGCATCGGGCTGAAAACCCGACAGGGGTTCCTGAATTACGACGGCATGGATGTCGACGCCTACCGCGAAGACCGCCTGCGTGCGCTTGCGGCGCGTCTGGCCACCGAAGGGTTGATGGTACCGCCTGTCGTCTGACTGGCCACCGCCTCGGTCCGCCCGGTCACAAATCGGGCGGATTTTCGAAAGAATTATGGATTGTGCAAAATTAGTTTGACTCCGAAAGGTCCGGGAAAAATCATCTAAATCGCACGACCACAAAGGTCCGCCCCCTCGGGGGCGACAATACAGGCCGGACAACCGGCTGGATCACACCCCAACAGGAAAGCGAATGAAATGATCGACAAGACCACTCCTCGCCGCCGGTCCCGCGTTTCAGGGACCATGATGGCGGCCGCCGTCGCTGGCATGATGCTGTCGGGCACGGCCCTGCGTGCCGAAGAGGTGCTGAAAGCCGTCAGCGCCTTTCCCGTGCCGATGTTCTGGACACAGGATTTTCAGGATTTCGTCGCGGACGTGAACGAAAAGGGCAAGGGGGTCGTCAGCATCCAGATGATGGGCGGGCCTGAGGTCGTCCCCTCGACCCAGCAGATCGACGCGGTGAAACGTGGCATCATCGACATCCAGTATGGTCCCGCGACCTATCACCTGGGGTCCGCGCCCGAGATCGACGCGCTGGTCGGCTCCAACGTCACACCGCAGGACGCGCGCGAGGATGGCGGGTTCGAGCTGATGCAGACCATCCTGCAAGACCGCCTGGGCGTGCGCCTGCTGTCGATGGCGCAGACCGGGCTGGAATTCTATATCTGGACCGTCGACAAGCCGAAAATCACCGAGGATGGCAATGTCGATCTGGACGGCATGCGCCTGCGCTCGCAACCGATCTATGCGTCGTTCTTTGAAGGGCTGGGCGCCGTTCCCGTGTCGGCAGGGGTGCCGGATGTCTACACCGGGCTGGAACGTGGCACCTTCGACGGTATCGGCTGGCCAATCGCCGGCGTCACCGACCTGTCCTGGGACAAGTACCTGAAATATCGCATTGATCCGGGCTTTTTCAACTCGGACCTGGTGATCGTGATGAACCCCGACAGCTACGCCGACCTGTCCGACGAGGCCCGCGCGATCATCGACCAGGCGGCGATGGATTACGAACGCAGCTCGCGTGAGCGGCTGGCCGAGGTCACCGCCGAGACGGACAAGAAGGTGCGCGACGCCGGCATCGAAGTCATCACGCTGGAGGGCAGCACGGCCACCGATTACCTCGACAGCGCCTTCGGGTCTGCATGGGCGCGGCTGAAAGCCTCTGACACCACGCATTACGATGCGTTGCGCGCGGCCTTCTACCACGACGCCGAATGATCTGACGCCCCTGCCACCGCTGGCGCAGGCCCTTCCGGGCCTGCGCCGCCCTTCCCAGAACAGGACGTGCCCCATGCTGGTCAGGCTCTATGACCGCGCCATCCTTGGCCTTGCCGTGACTGGCGCGATCAGTCTCTTTGTGATCACGCTGATGATCGTCGTCGATGTCGTGTTGCGCAATACCGGCTTTCATCCGCTGCGATCCTCCAGCGCGCTGTCGGAATATGCGATGCTGTTTTCCACCATGGCCGCCGCGCCCTGGCTGGTGCGCGAGGGCGGCCACGTCGCCATCACCGCCTTTGTCGCGATGATGCCGCAGGCGCTGCGCTTTGCCATCGGCATGGCGACACAGGCGCTGGCGGTCGGTGTTCTGGGCCTGCTCAGCTGGCGCGCCGCCGTGATCGGCTTCGACAAGGCGGCCAGTCACACGATGGACATGCGCGCGATCAGCATCCCCGCCTGGGTGCTCTATGCGATGCTGGCGGTCGGGCTGGGGCTGATGGCGCTGGAATTCCTCCGCCTGCTGCTGCGGCGCGCGGTCTATTCCGGCAGTGCGGGGGCCTGAGCATGGAATGGTACATGACCTGGATCGGGGCCACCGCCCTGCTGCTGGGCGGTCTGCTGGCCCTGATGTTCCTGGCAATGCCGGTCGCCATCGCCTTTCTGGTGATCAACGTCGTCGGCGTGCTGCTGTTCATGGGCGGGCTGAACGGCATCGACCAGCTGATCGCCAATTCGACCGATTCCATCACCTCCTTCGCGCTGGTGCCGGTGCCGCTGTTCACCATCATGGGCGAGCTGCTGTTTCACACCGGCCTTGCGGTGAAACTGTTCGACGCGCTCGATATGTGCTTCGGGCGTATCAAGGGGCGGCTCAGCTATCTGACCGTGGCGGGTGGCACGCTGTTTGCCACGCTGTCGGGGTCGTCCATGGCCAATACCGCGATGCTGGGCTCGACCCTGATGCCCGACATGCTGCGCCGGGGCTACAAGCCGCATCTGATCATGGGGCCGATCATCGCCACGGGCGGCGTCGCCATGATCATCCCGCCGTCGTCGCTGGCGGTGCTTCTGGGATCACTGGCGCGCATCGACGTGGGCGCGCTGCTGATCGCGGGCCTTGTGCCGGGGCTGGTCCTGATGGCGATGTTCGTGGCCATGATCCGGGTGCAGATCGCGCTCGATCCCGACGCGGCGCCGTCCTACGCGGTGGAAAAACACTCGCTGGGCCAGATCCTGCGCGCGCTCGCCCTCAACGTCGCCCCGATGAGCCTTGTGGTCTTCTGTGTCATCGGCCTGATCCTGCTGGGCTGGGCCACACCGACGGAATCCGCGGCCTTCGGCGCGCTCTCCGTGGCGATCCTTGCGGCGATCTATGGCAAGCTGACCCGCACCGCGCTGATCAGGGCGATGATGGGCACGCTCAAGGTCTCGGGGATGATGCTGCTGATCATCATCGGCTCGACCACCTTTTCGCAGCTGCTGGCGTTTTCCGGGGCCTCGGCCGGGCTGATCAGCTTTGCCACCGGGTTCGAACTCGGCCATTACGGGATGCTGCTGGCAATGCTGGTGGTGTTGCTGGTGCTGGGCATGTTCATGGACCAGCTGTCGATCATGATGCTGACCCTGCCGGTGTTCATGCCGCTGATCGCGCTTTACGGGATCGACCCGATCTGGTTCGGCGTCACCATGCTGCTGGCGCTGGAGATGAGCCTGGCGACACCGCCCTTCGGCCTGCTGCTGTTCGTCATGGCCGGGGTCGCGCCAAAGGGTACGACGCTGGGGCAGATTGCGCGTTCGGTGCTGCCCTACCTTGCCTGCACACTGGTGTTGATCCTGTTGCTGGCGCTGTTTCCGGGGATGGCGACCTGGCTGCCGGGGCTGATCGACTAGACCCGGCTCGACCATGACTGGCGGGCGCGGTTCAGGTGCCGCGCGCGACCTCGTCCTGACCCTTCAGCAGGCTCTCGATGATCTCGCCTGTGCGGCGAAACCCCTTGGCCATCATCGCCACCGCCTCGTCCTCGCGCCGGGCGACGGCATGGGCTGCGATCTGGCTGTGCTCTGCCAGGTAGGATTGCTTCAGGAAGACGTTGCCGCCCTCGGTCGTGAAATAGGGCCAGCGATAGCGTTGCGTCTGGTTGTAGAGCTGGGTGGAAAACACCTGCATCCAGTTCGACCCGCTGGCGCTGATCAATGCGCCGTGAAAGGCGCGGTGGCGATCCTCCAGCTGTGTCGTTTCGTCTTCTGTCGCCTCGCGCCCCAGCTTGAGGTTGCGCTCAAAGCAGACCGACAGCTTGTGAAACGACCCCATCACGCGCCCCTCCCAATCGTCATCGCCCCTGCGGATCGACCGACGGAACGCTTCGCAGTCGATCAGGATACGGGTCTCGATGGCGTCCCACATCTCGGTCGTGGAAATCTCGGTCACGCGGAACCCGCGCGCGGCATAGGACACGACCAGCTGCTCGCTCTGCAACCGGTTCAACGCCTCGCGCAGCGGCGAAAAGCTGAAACCATAGCGTTCCTTCAGCGCCTGAAGCCGAAGCGGGCTGCCGGGGCGGAACTGACCTTTGAGGATGTCGGCACGTATCCGATCATAGGCCAACTGGCCCAGGGTCTGGTCGGCGGTCTGCGCCGTGGTGTTGTCCGATGGCATCTGCGCCTCCTGGATCGGGCCCACCCGGGGCCGCTGATGTGACGGACAGAGTAAACATCCCCCGCGGGTGCGGAAATACGAAATCCGGGATTTTCGAAAATATTCCGGGGCCGTGGCCGCAAGGAGGGAGCGGACAGCCGCGGCCTAAAGCGAAAGCGGGCCATCCGTCGCCGCGGCGCCGCCCTTGACGAACCGGCGCAGCACATCGAAAAAGTTCACCACCTGCGGGCGGCGATTGTCCAGCCGCGCCTGCATCGTCAGTTGCGTTCCGGGGTTCTCGCCTGAAAAGGGGCGAAAGAACACGCCCGGCCGGCTGACCCGGCTGACACTCTGCGGCACGATGGACAGGCCAACCCCCACCGACACCAGCGAAATCGCCGTCTGGTAATCCTGCGCAAAGACCTGGTCGCGCGGGATGAACCCGTTCATTTCGCAGGTGCGCAAGACATCATCGGCAAAGCTGGGCCGTGGTCGGCGCGGATACAGGACAAAGGTTTCAGCCTCCAGCGAGGTCAGCGCGATCGGCTGTTTCTGCGTCGCCAGGGCGGCATTGTCGGGCAGCGCCAGCACCAGCGGCTCGTCGATCAGCAGGACCGAGCGCAGATCCTCGCCCTGCAACCGGGGCCGGGCGACGGCAATGTCGATATCCTGCTGGATCAGCGCGCGTTCCAGCTCGGCGTTGTTCATCGCGGATAGCGACAGATCGACATTGGGAAAATGCGACCTGTACGATTTGATCAGCGTCGGCAGCGGGCCGTGGGTGGCCGACCCGACAAAGGCGATGCGCAACCGGCCCGCGCCGCCCTGTCCGATCAGGCGCGCCTCGCGATAGGCGCTCTCCTGTCGGTCGATCAGATCGCGGGCGCTCTCCAGAAAGGCGGCCCCTGCCTGCGTCAGCCGGATCTGGCTGCGCGAGCGGTCGAACAACTGCGCCTCCAGGTCCTGCTCCAGCGCGGCAATCTGGCGGCTCAGCGGCGGCTGCGCCATCTGGAGACGCGCCGCCGCCCGGCCAAAGTGCAATTCCTCGGCCACCGCAATGAAATATCTCAGCCGCTTCAGCTCCAAGGCGTCTCTCCTACCGCCCCGGAAGGCCTAGCCCATATGGGCCAGCGCCGCGACAAAGAAGGGCCGAAACGCCTCGGGGTTCTCGCTCATGGGAAAATGGCCGATGCCGGGCATCACCGCAAGGGTCGCACCGGGAATGGCATCGGCGGTGCGCTGCGCATCTTCGGGCGTGCAGGTCATGTCGTATTCCCCGACCATGATGTGTACCGGCCGCACCGAGGTGTCGATCTGCCCCAGCTTGCCGACAAGGCTGTCGTCCTGGGTATAGAAACTCAGGTCGCCGCGAAACACACCGGGACCGGATTGCATGAACATCCACTGCGTGTTCCAGCGCTCCACGCTCGGGCCCTGCGGGGCGATATTGGCACTGACCAGCGCCGCGCCCATTTCGCCGCCATGGGCGTCGGGGCGGTGGAACCAGTCGATGTCGTACCACGCGGGTTGAAAATCGCTGGCCTCGATGGCGATGAACCCCTTGAAGGGTGCGCCATGGTGAAGCGCCAGTTGCAGCGCGATGCGCCCGCCCATGGAACACCCCGCATAGATCGGCCGGTCAAGGTCCAGGGCGGCGACCACCGCCAGCACCACCTCGATATAGAACGCGGTGGTCAGCAGGTATTCTTCGGTCTCCCAGCCCTCGGGGGGCAGGGATTTGCCGTGCCATGGCATGTCGATGGCGATCACGCGATGATCCTTGGTGATCGCGGCATCGTTCATG
Source organism: Pseudooceanicola sediminis (assembly GCF_003575965.1). Taxonomy (GTDB): domain Bacteria; phylum Pseudomonadota; class Alphaproteobacteria; order Rhodobacterales; family Rhodobacteraceae; genus Pseudooceanicola; species Pseudooceanicola sediminis. Next base: position 26,417 of record NZ_QWJJ01000018.1, read on the forward strand.
ATGTGGCGCCATTGGCGCGTATCGGCCCCCGCGGTGTGCAGGCACAGCACAGGCTGGCCTTGCCCGGCCTCCTCGAAATAGATCCGATAGGGGCGGCCCGCGGCCGTGATCGTGACGTAGCGGCCGGTGATGGGTTCGATGGTCATATCTGTGCTCATGCCGTGATCTCCCGGTCCGGTTCGCGGCCCAAGGCCATGAAGTCCTTGAAGAACCGCAGGTTCTTGACGAGGGTCAGGATATCGCCCTCGATCCGCCCCCGCCCGGTTTTGACAAACCCGAAGATGTCGTGAAAACCCGCCTCCGGGATCGGCTGCCAGTACTTGTCCAGCGCCGCGCGATCAACGCGGATGGCAAAGCACCACGGGATCTTGCGCGACGGGCCTGTCGTGATGCCCTCGACCGCGCCGCGATGGAAGTGCAGGTACAGCTCTTCTCCGTCGACCTCGATCAGCACGGTTTCCGAGAATAGCGCGCCGAGGCGGGCCAGATGCGCCTTGCCCGACAGGGCCTGCGCCATGGCGGTGAAGCGGGGCAGAAGGTCACTGTCGCTCATCTCAGGCGTTCCTTGCGTATTTGTCGATCATTTCGGGGTCGGGGGTCACGCCCAGACCGGGGCCGGTCGGCAGATGCACCCGGAAATCCTCATAGCGCAGGCTGTCGCTGACCAGGTCCTCGACCAGGATCTTGGGGCCGAACTGCTCGGTGCCCCATTCCAGATGTGGCAGGGTGGCAAAGACATGCAGATGCCCCGCCGCCCCGATCGAGCTTTCCAGCAGGCAGCCGCCGTACATCTGCACCCCGCCCGCCGCCGCGATCCCCGCGACGCGTTTCAGGTTGTGCACGCTGCCATGTTTGCACAGTTTCAGCGACAGGACCGACCCGGTCGCGGCGGCAACTTCGCGCTTTGCCTCGCTCAGGGTCGACACGCTTTCGTCCATCATGATCGGGATGGACGACCGCGCGGCAATGCGCGCGCTTGCCTCGGTCTGTCCCGCGGCAATCGGCTGTTCGATCAGGCTGACGCCCAGGTCGTGCAGCTCCGGCAGGTAACGGATGCACTCGGCCTCCGACCAGCCCTGATTGACATCAGCGACGATCATCGTGCCGCTCGGCAGCGCCTTTTGCAGCGCGCCGAGGCGGGCAAGGTCGGTGGCCGGATCGGCAAAGCCCAGCTTGATCTTGAACCGGTTGAACCAGCCGCGCTGGATCATCGCCTGCGCCTCGTCGACCTCCTGCGCCGCGTCGCCAGACGCCAGCGCCCAGATCGCCTCGATGCTGGTGCGCACCGCCCCCCCCAGCAGCACATGCGCCGGCACGTTCAGGGTCTTGCCGAGCGCATCCAGCAGCGCCATGTCGATGGCCGATTTCGCGGTATAATTGCGCTTCGCCGCCCGATCCATGATCAGCGTCGCCGCCTCGAGGTTGCAGCCGGGCTGACCGACCAGCGCGGGCGCAAGATAGGTGTCGATATTGGCCTTCATCGCCTCGACGCTTTCCTCGGCCCAGCGGGGGCCGCCCAGGGTCGACCCTTCGCCGTACCCGATCACGCCGTTTTCCAGCAGCACCTCGACCAGGATATACCCCTGATGGGTGACCGAGGTGTTCGACAGCTTGTGATTGCGCGTCGTCGGGGCCGCGATCATGCGCGCAGTAATGCGGCGGATCGCCGTGTCGCGCAGCAGGTCGGTGGACAGGTCGGCAGCCGGGGAAATGGCGCCGGGGGAAACGGTCATGAGCAGCCTCGTTCTTGCGGGGTCAGGCAACGCCGCAACGCTGCCTGACCGAGGTGTGGGTTTATTCCGCCGCGACGCGGCCCAGCAGGGCATTGTTGCGGATCACGAAATCAAAGGTCATCACCAGGTCGGTATCCGCACCCTCGGGGGCGGGCTTCATCTCGCCGATCAGATCCTCTTTCACGGCAAAGACCGAGTCATTGTCGAGGTACTCTGTCTCGCTGTCATAAATCTGCGAAATCAGCGATTTGTAGCCGTCTTTCATGATCATGAAGTGGACGTGACCGGGGCGCATCGGGTGGTGGCCCATGTATTTCAGCAGCTCGCCCGCCGCCCCGTCATCGGGGATCGGATAGGGCACGGGGCGGATCGCGACCAGGTCGTACTGGCCGTTCTCGTCGGTCTCGAACCGGCCGCGCAGGTTCATTTCCGGCTGGTCGGGGTCCTGCTGTTCATACAGCCCGTTCGGCGCATCTTCCCAGACGTCCATCGTGACGCCGGGCACCGGGTTACCCTCGGTGTCGCGGATCGTGCCGGTGATGCGCAGGGTCTCTTGCCCCTCGAAACCCTTCTGGATGATCGAGGCCCCCTTGGGCAGAACCGGCGGGTTTTCCCGATAGAACGGCCCCAGCACGGTCGAGATCGTCTCGTTGTGCGTCGGCTTCTTGTCGATCATGTCGGCCAGAACCTCGACGCCCAGAATGTCCGAGATCAGGATGAATTCGTTGCGCGCCGCGTCCGAGATATCGCCGGCCCGGCGCAGCCATTCCATCGCGCCCAGCCATTCGTCATAGCTCAGGTCGACCTCCTTCATGAAGGCGTGCATGTGTTTCAGCGCCGCCTCCATGATCTGGCGGTTGCGCGCCGGGATATCGTCGCCGAGCGCGCCGACGACGGCCTCCGTGATGTTGTCCAGGGTGATACTGCGCATGTGGTTCTCCTCCCAATCAATGCGAATTTTCGTCATTCTGCGCCGCTCGGTGATACTCGGCAATGCCCGGCCAAGTATCCCTTGATACGCAAAAGGTATGACCCCGCAGCGGTGCGAACTGCGGGGCCCTGGCCTGTCAGCGCGTCAACACCATCGGCACCAGCGTCTCGATCAGCACGAAGATCACGACCAGCGAGATCATGTTCAGCCAGACCCCGGCGCGCACCATCTGCTTGATCGACACCTCGCCCGAACCGAAGGCCACGGCGTTCGACGGCGTCGCGACCGGCAGCATGTATGCCGAACAGACGGCCAGCGTCATCACCGCCGTCATGATCAGCGGATCGATCCCGATACCCACGGCGACCGATCCCATGATCGGAAAGAAAGCGGCGGCCGTTGCGGTATTGCTGGTCAGCTCGGTCAGGCCCAGCCCGACGACGGCCGCCACGATCAGCACCACCAGCGGCGGCATGTCACCCAGGCTGCCGACCTGCGCGCCGATCCAGCCCGACAGGCCGGTCAGCGTAAAGGCGGCAGACAGGCTCAGCCCGCCGCCGAACAGCAGCAGCAACCCCCATGGAATGTCGCGCGCCGCATCCCACGTCAGCAGGGCAACGGGGCGGCCATTGGCATCGCGCTGCCCCGACGACACCACGAAACAGGCCACAGCCGCCGTCATCGCCACCTGGCTTGAGGAGATCCCGCCAAGAAACGGCAGGGCGTCGCCCACGAATGCGATCTTGCTTATCAACGGCACCACGACCCAGAAAAAGATCGCGCCCAGAAAGATCAGCGAGACCCGTGCCTCGGCCTTGCTCATCGGTCCCAGTCCTTCGACCTCGCGTCGGATCAGCGCCGCGCCCCCGGGCAGTTCGCGCAGGTCGGACCGGTAGACAACCTTGGTCAGCAGCACCCAGGCAATCGCCAGCATGACCACGGCGAAGGGCACGCCGATCATCATCCACTGGGCAAACCCCATCAGGTAATCCTGCTGGTCCATCAGGTAGGCCGCCATCAGCGCCGTCGGCGGCTGGCCGACCAGCGTCGCGGTCGACCCGATGGTGACGCCATAGGCAATCCCCAGCATCAGCGCGGCGGCGAACTTGCGATCGACGCCCTTTTCCCGGTCCAGATCCCGCACCAGTTTCAGGATCGACGCGCCGATCGGCACCATGATCACCGCCGTCGCCGTGTTGGAAATCCACGCCGAAATGAAGGCCGAGGCGATCATCATCCCCAGCACGATCTGGTCGGGGCGGGTGCCCACCATCTGGATCGTGCGCAGCGCCACGCGCCGGTGCAGGTTGCTGCGTTCCGTCGCCAGGCCCAGGATCACCCCGCCCAGCACCAGGAACACGACCGCATTGGCATAGGGTGCCGACACCTGGCCGAATGTGCCGATGCCGAACAGCGGAAACAGCACCAGCGGCAACAGCGATGTCACCGGGATCGGCACGGCTTCGGTCATCCACCAGATCGCCATCCACAGGGCGCATCCCGCCGCCGCGCGCCCGGCAAAGGGCAGGCTGTCAGGCAGCAGCCACATCAGCAGCAGCCCGACAATCGGGCCAAGCGCCATCATGCGATAGCTCAGCGTTTCCGTCGCGCCTGTGTCGGGCGCACCCGCCTCGGACGTTTCTGTCATCTTGTTCAAAGTGTAGTCCTCCGTCCCCCTGGGCGCAGACCATGGTCGCGCCCGTCGTGTTGTGCCCGGTCTGCCGCCAGACGGCGCGCAGCAGTGACGCGTCGGCCACTCCGTCACCCGCGCTCTCGGCCTGTCTGCGCGCAAAACCCGCACAGCCCGGAATCGCCGGGAAAATCAGGGTTTGTCGGGGCGAAGGCAATGCCGGTGCGGGTATCCTGTCATACCCAAAATAGCGTTTGCCGCGTCACGCTGTGCCGGTTTCGGTTTTCTGGCTTCTGGCTTCTGGCTTCTGGCTTCTGGCTTCTGGCTTCTGGCTTCTGGCTTCTGGCCTCTGGCCTTTGGGCACGGGGACCGTCCGTTGGCGCGCGCAGCCGCTCCATCGGACGGTCGTTTGGCTCCTCCGGTGGCTGCCCATGCCGCCGGCCATGTCTGTCCGCTGTCGCTGTCGCTTTCGCCGCCCACGCGCCCTCAGCCCAATGGCGCGTGAAAAGCGGATTTGGAAACCGTTCAGATACCGCTCTGATACCGTTCAGATACCGACGTTCGAATTCATTGATATCAAAGGCTTGCAGGGTTCGATGCGGCAGATACCGACATCAGCGCAGTCGCCCGGCAATCCGCAGCGCGTTTTCCTCGACCAGCGCGGCAGTCTGTTCGACATAGCCCGCCGTCGCGCCGGGCAGGGCGCTGACCGTCGCGGTGACCGCGACCCGCGCGCCGATCATGGCGTCAACCAGCTCCTGCACCCGGCTGCGCAGGTCGGCGGGGCGATAGCCCATGTCCCGCGCGATGTGGTCCCAGTGACGCGCCGCCATCGCCTCGGGCTTGCGACGTGTTCCGGCCAGGTTCTGCGCGAAATACTGCGTCACATGCGGCCAGGGCAGCACGCTGGACACATCATACAGCGGCGCCAGACGCGGCCCCGATCCGATCGGCAGCAGCAGGGAATAATTCTTTGCGTGCGCATCGGTATTGGCCACAAGGATGTTGAAGATCAGCTGGTCCAGCAGTGCCAGCGCATCGCCCGGCGGCAGAAAGTTTCCCGTACTCAGAAGGGTTTGCAGGCTGGGACCGGGCAGGGTGCCGCGTTCGTACTTGCGCCCCGGCGGCACGCCGTTGGCCTGCGCGAAATCCTCCTGGTGCAGGCGCAGCAGCTGCCCCGACGCGCCGACCCGCCGGTCATATCGCAGGGCGCAGATGGCGCTGCGCTGTCCCGTGCTCACAATGGTCGTTGCGGCGGACGTGATGCCGATGGCCTGCGCCAGATGCAGGCAATAGACCTCGTTCTCGGTGATGCCGGGCAGGGTGGGGTTGTCGGGCTTTAGGATCAGGGTCGAGGGCGCGCCGTCGCGCGGCACGGCCAGCCGGTCGCCCGGTTGCGGCAGCCGCAGAACCGGGGCGCCCTCCGGCCCCAGCACCGCCAGCGCAGATTTCTTCTGCCCCCCCGCCAGCGATTGCCGCACGCCCTCTTCACCCACCAGAAACGGGCGGCGGCCTAAATCGTCAAAGTGACGTTCCAGCGCGATTGCAGGATCGTCGGTGTCGTACAGATCGACCAGCGGTGTATAGGCCCAGCCCGCCCTGTCACCCGGCACTCCGAACGACAGCGCCCCGGCCGTGTCGCCGCCGATCTCGGTCAGCACGGCAAGGGTATCGGCGCGGTCCAACCCCAGGGAACGGGTCAGGATCTGCAACTGGTCTTCTTCGGGCAAGAGGTTGGCAAGCCAGGGGGAAATCACGTCAGACGGATAGGGGGCCACCTGCAATGGCATCGTTCGAGACAATGCAAATGCCCCCGGTGAGGCCTGCCACCTGTCGGTATAGGCAAACGACAACTGTCCGTCCTGTGCCACGTGGATATCCCCGACGTGCAGGGCATCGAACCAGACCGCAACCCTGGCGTTCATCGGTAGGCGTCCAGGTCATAGCCGTCGCCGGGGGCTGGCTGGGCAGGGGCGTCGGGGTCTGGCTGCGGGTGGCCCATCACGTCGGACAGGGGCATCCGCAGCGCCCGTGCAACCCGGCCAAGCGTGCTCAGCCTCGGGTCGCGCTTGCCGGTTTCGATCAGCGACAGGGCAGGGGCGCTGATCCCGGTCAGCCGCGCCAGTTGATGCAGGTTCATGCCCTGCGCGATACGGGCCTGCCGCAGCCGGGCGCCGACCTCGCTCAGCAAAAGCGCGGTGTCGGGGGGCGTATCGGGGTGTGCCGGGGGCCGGGCCATGTGATCGGTGCCTCGCCTGTTTTATCGAATACGATAAAGATAGAGGGGATCACTGGGCAGGGCAATGTCTTTTATCGAAAAAGATAAATTGCGGCGATTTAGCTTGCTTGTCTCACCGAACTTACCGAATTCAGTAAAATGCGCCAGCCAAAGTCCCCCCTTTGGCACACTTGAACCGGGCGAAAAATCTGTGCGTTATGACGGCAGGCGTTTGCCGGGGGCTGGGCGCGACCAGCGGCGACACTAGGTATCACACGCACTCCGCCGACCCATCGGGCGGGACGGCAGCACAAATCGGAGCAGGACGATAGAACCGAAAAGCGATACCTTCGCGCCGCTTGGCAACCCGACGTTTCGCAGTCTGTGGCTCGCCTCTCAAACCTCCAATCTCGGGGGGCTCGTGCAAATGGTCGGTGCGGGCTGGCTGATGACCTCGCTTGCCGGAAGCAGCGATATGGTGGCGCTGGTCCAAGCGTCCAACACATTGCCGATCATGGTCTTTTCATTGGTCGCCGGGGCCCTGGCCGACAGTTTCGACCGGCGGCGAATCCTGCTTAGTGCGCAGATCTTCATGCTGTGCGTGTCCCTGGCCCTGGCGATCTGCGCCTACCTCGATCTGCTCGGGCCTTGGGGGTTGCTGGGGTTCACCTTTGCCATCGGCTGCGGCATGGCGCTGTACAACCCGTCCTGGCAGGCCAGCATGGGCGATATCGTCAGCCGCCAGAACCTGTCAGCGGCGGTCAGCCTGAACTCGATGGGCTTCAACCTGATGCGGTCGGTCGGCCCGGCGTTCGGCGGGTTCCTCGTCGCGATCGCCGGGGCCGCGGCGGCCTTTGGTTTCAACGCGTTGACCTATCTGCCCAATGTTCTGGCTCTCTGGCTGTGGCACCCCCCGGCCAAGACGGACCGCCTGCCACGCGAACACCTGCGTCAGGCCCTGGGTGCCGGGCTGCGCTACATGTCGATGTCGCCGCACCTTCTGCGGGTACTGGGCCGCAGTTGCCTGTTCGGCTTTGCCGCGTCCTCGGCCATGGCGCTGATGCCGCTGGTCGCACGCAGTGTTCTGAACGGGACCGCGCTGACCTATGGGTTGCTGCTTGGCTTTTTCGGCCTTGGTGCAATTGGCGGGGTGATTGCCAACAGCCGTGTGCGGGCAAGGTTCAGCAATGAACAGATCGTCGTTACGGCCTTTGTCGGGTTTGCCGTCGGCATGGTGATCCTGGCGCTTGGCCGTCACATCGCGGTCAGCGCCATCGGTCTGCTGATTGCCGGGGCGTGCTGGGTGATGGCGCTTTCGCTGTTCAACGTGACGGTCCAGATGTCGACACCCCGCTGGGTCGTGGGCCGGGCGCTGTCGTTCTACCAGACCGCCACATTCGGCGGCATGGCCCTCGGCGCGTGGAGCTGGGGCCTCGTCGCGGAATACCACGGTGTCACCACGGCGCTTATCGGGGCCGGGGCACTGTTGCTGCTGGGGGCAGTCATCGGGCGCTGGATCCCGCTGGGGGAATTCGGTGCGGCGGATCTGGACCCCCTCGATACGTTCCGGGAGCCGGAGTTGCGCCTGGACCTTCAGGCGCGCTCTGGGCCGATCGTCATCATGATCGACTACGTGATCGACGCCGCGGATACAGATGCCTTCCTGGCCGCAATCCACCGCCGCCGCCGGGTAAGAATCCGGGATGGCGCGCGCAACTGGACCCTGCTGCGGGACCTCGAAACCCCGGACCTGTGGAGCGAGCGTTTCCACGTCGCGACCTGGAACGATTACCTGCGTCACAACGCCAGACGCACGAAATCCGACCTGGAGGGGTTCGAGACGCTGCTGAAGCTGCACCGCGGCCCGGGGCGCCCGCGCGTCCACCGCCTGATCGAACGCCAGGCCGTGCCGCTGCACGAAGACCTTCAGCTCAAACCCCTTCCGCCCGAGGTGCCGCAGCACTAGCTGCCTCAAGTTAAATACAGAAATATCAATGTGTTGAGTGCTGGCGTTCTTCCCCTCATGGCGGGGGCGGAGGCGCCGCCTGCTCGGTTTCTCAAAAATAGTACACTTGTACGAAAGTTTTAGACACATGTACTAAGTTGCAGTACATGTGTCCCAACACATGAGATTCGGGAGGAGGACCAGGTGCGCAAATCGGACGGACACCAGGGCAAGCAGGTCACCATCATGGACGTGGCCGAACGGCTGTTCGCCGAACGTGGCTTCAGCGCGGTGTCGCTGCGCGAGATCGCACGCGAGGCCGGTGTCGCGGTGTCGGGGCTGAACTATCACTTCACCGACCGCATCGGCCTGCTCAGCGCGATTTATGCCCGCCACACCCAGCCGATGAACGCCCGTCGCCGCGATCTGCTGAGCGAGGCTCTGCGCACCCCCGACCGCAGCGACCGCCTGACCGCAGTGCTGCGCGCCTATCTGCTGCCGGCCTTCGCCTCGTCGTCGGATTCCGGTGGTGGCGCGCAATTCACCCGGATGCGGGCGGTCCTGTCCGCCGAAGGCGACCCCGAGGCGCGGCGCATCATTGCCGATTCCTTCGACGACACGACGCGCGCCTTCATTGATGCCATCGCGCAATGCCTGCCAGGTGCTGCCCGCGAACAGATCGTCTGGCGCAGCCAGTTCCTGCTTGGGGCGCTCTACTACACGCTGATCAATCCGGAACGGATCGACCGCCTGTCGGATGGTCATGTCAGTGGCGCCGATCACACGGCGGCCATTGAGGCGCTCGTCGCGTCGACACATGCCAGTCTCATGGGGCTCGTGACGCCTCAAATGGCTGAAAGCTAAAACTTTTCGCTACATCAAAAGGGAGGACTATTGATGAAATTTACCAAACTTATTGCCGCAGTTGCGGTGGTGTCGGGCCTGGCGGCGCCGACCTTCGCGGACGAGCGTGTCTCGATCGGTACAGGCGGCACGGGCGGTCTGTTCTACGTGATCGGTGCAGGCGTTGCCAACGTGATCAACAGCCATATGGACGGGGTTACAGCACGCGCCGAAGTGACGGGCGCATCGGTGGAAAACATCCGCCGCGTTGCCGCCGATCAGATCACGTTCGGCTTTTCCTCGTCCTCCACGCTCTACGAAGCGGCCGAGGGGATCGGTGCATTCGACGGCGACAAGCAGTCGGTTGCCGGGATGGCGTACCTGTATCCCGCCGTCCTTCAGGTCGCGACCATCGAATCGACGGGCATCAAGGGCTTCGAAGACCTTGCGGGCAAGCGGGTCAACATGGGCCCTCCGGGATCCAACGCCGCCGTGCTGGCGCAGCGCGTGCTGACGGCCTATGGCGTGTTTGACCCGAGCAAGGTTGAATTCCTGTCCTACAACGAAGGTGTTGCAGCGCTGACCAACGGCACTGTCGATGCCACGGTCGTTCTCGCCGGTGCACCAACCGCGGCGCTGATCGACCTGGACGCGCAGGATGACATGGTCCTGCTGTCGCTTGACAAGGATAAGGTCGGCACGCTGTTCGAGGATTATCCCTTCTACCAGCCCTACGACATTCCCGCCGGCACCTACCCGGATCAGACCGAGCCGGTCAGCGTCGTCAATGACCCGGCGACACTGTTCGTCAATGCCGATGCCGACCCCGACATGGTGGAAAAGCTGACCGCGGCGATCTTTGACAACCTGCCGGAGCTGGGCGAGGTGCACCCGCAGGCCCGTGCGATCAACCTCAAGGATGCGCCGAACATGCCGATCCCGCTGCACGCGGGCGCACAGGCGTATTTCGACGCACACAAGCAAGACTGAGGCGAGCAAAAATGTCGCGTATTCTCGATACCTTACTGTTGAACCGTGCCGAGGATCGCGGCCGGGGGGAGGTGGCGATCATCTCCCTCCTCTATGCCGGGCTTGCACTTCTGGTCACCGCACTGGTGATTTACGGAGCCTATTTCGGCCTGATCACCGCGCTTATCCTGCGCGCGGTTTTCTTCTCTCTCGTGGCGGCTGCCGGGCTGCTGGCTCTGGGCCTGCGAGCCCGCACGGGCTGGGCGCGGATGCTATGCTACGCGCTGGCCCTCGTGGCGCTGGTGCCGGGTTTTCACATCGAACAAAGCTATATCGACATCGTGATGCGCGGAGCGATGGCGACCCCGGTCGATCTGCCGATATTCGTCGGCCTGATGGCTGTGGTCTTTGTGCTGGTGCGCATGGCGCTTGGCTGGCCGCTGGTCATCATGATGGCGCTGGCGCTTGTCTATGCCTGGTTCGGCTATCTGATTCCGGGGCAATATGGCCATGGTGGGTATGACCTGCGCAGGCTCGCCTCGACCCTCATGCTGTCGACCGAAGGCGTCTATGGCGTGCCGATGGGCGTCGCTGTCGAATATATCTTTCTTTTCGCGCTGCTGGGCGGGTTGCTGATGAAGATCGGCACGGGCGAGGTTTTCGTCGATATCGCGCGCGGTCTGACGGGGCGCATGGTCGGCGGGCCGGGGCTGTCCGCGGCCCTTGCCTCGGCGATGCTGGGCACGATCAACGGCTCGGCCGTGGCCAACGTGGTGACCACGGGCACCTTTACCATTCCGCTGATGAAACGGACGGGCTATTCGGCCAACCTGGCCGGTGCGATCGAGGCCGCGGCCTCCTCGGCGGGACAGATCCTGCCGCCCGTCATGGGGGCCGCGGCCTTTCTGATGGCTGAAATCATTGGCGTTCCCTATGGCACCATCGCGCTGGCCGCGCTGATCCCGGGGCTACTCTATGTGCTGGCGCTGATGATCTCGGTCCGGCTCGAGGCGGGGCGGCTTGGCCTGCAACGGGACATGGATGCGGGACTGGCGCTGCTCTGGAGCACGCTGACCAAGCGCGGTTACCTCTTGCTGCCGCTGATCGGGCTGGTCGGTTTCCTGATCGCCGGCTACACTCCGACGCGGGCGGCGGTGATGTGTATCGTCGCCGCACTGCTGATTTCGCCGTGGCGCAAGGACACGCGGGTCGGCCTGGTTGATCTTGTCGCCGTGTGTCGCGACACACTGCTGGCGACGATGCCGATCATTGCCGCCGTCGCAGCGGCGGGCGCGGTCATCGGAGTGCTGAACCTGACGGGGCTGGGCTTGATGTTGTCGGGGCTGATCGTCGACCTGGGCGGCACCAGTATCCTGGCGATCCTGTTGCTGACGGCGGTGGTGTCCTTCGTGCTGGGGATGGGGTTGCCGACCTCGGCTGCCTACTTGCTGCTGGCGGTTCTGGTGGCCCCCGCGCTGACCCGATTGGGTATCGAACCCATTGTCGCGCATATGTTTATTTTCTACTACGGCCTTGTTTCCGCCATTACCCCTCCGGTCGCACTGGCCGCTTTTGCGGCGGCCTCGATCTCGGGCGGGGATGCCAATGGCACGGCGATGGAGGCGGTCCGCCTTGGCTTCGTCAAGCTGTTCGTGCCGTTCCTCTTCGTGTCCATGCCGGGGCTGCTGATGGTCGGAAACGGGCTGGACGTGACGCTGTCGGCCGTGTTCGCAACCATCGGCATCGTCGGTCTGACCATCGCCTTTGCGGGCTGGTTCGTGCGGCCCATGTCGGCGTTCGAACGCGGCGCCCTTGCGGTGGCGGCGCTGCTGGTGGTCTGGCCGACGGCCGTGACCTCGCTCGACGTGCTGACCGTGGCGATGCGGCTGATCGGTATCGCGGGGCTGCTGGCCCTGTTGATCCGGCTGTTCGTCGCGCGTCCCACCCCCCTTGAGTCCGAGGTCTGAGCCATGTCGAAAGAAAACTTGCCCTTCCATCCCAACCCCTCGACCCCGGTGCTGAAGCTGCCTGAGGGGGCCTGCGATGCCCATTGCCATGTCTTTGGTCCTGCTGAAAAATTTCCCTTTGCAGCGCAGCGCACCTATACCCCGGTCGATGCCCCCTGGGACCGGCTGGAGGCGCTGCACGACCAGTTGGGGCTGGCGCGGACGGTGCTGGTACAGGCCAGTTGCCATGGCACCGACAATGCCGCGATGCTGGACGCGATCGCGCGGTCAAACGGCACCTGTCGCGGTGTGGGGATGGTGGACCGGGATGTCAGTGACGAAGAGCTGATCCGCCTGAACAAGGCGGGGGTGCGCGGCATTCGATTCAACTTTGTCACACACCTGGGCAAGGACGCAAATATCGAGGCGGTACAAGAGCTTGCGGCGCGCATCGCGCCTCTGGGGTGGCACGCGGTGGTGCATTTCGAAGCCGACCGGCTGGAGACTCTGGCGCCGATCCTGACGGCGCTGCCGGTGCCCATGGTGATCGACCACATGGGCCGGCCCGATGCCTCAAAAGGGGTCGAGCAGCGGGCGTTTCAGATGCTTCTGGAGCTGATGGGCGATGCGCGGTTCTGGGTAAAGGTCTGTGGCGCCGAGAGAATTTCGCGTGCGGGTCCGCCCTATGATGATGCCGTCCCCTTTGCGCGCGAACTGGTGACGCGGTTCGAGGATCGGGTGCTTTGGGGCACCGATTGGCCGCATCCCAACATCAAGAAGGACATGCCGGACGATGGCGCGCTGGTGGATTTGCTGAGCCGGATCGCACCGGAACAGGCGCTGCTGGAAAAGCTGTTGGTGCACAACCCGACGCGGCTGTATTGGCCTGAACTGGCCACCGACGCCTGAAGCGTCGGTGAAATCCGCGTAAACCATTGATATCGCCAGATTCCGACGTCGGTATTTGAACGGTATCCGAGCGGTAAGTGAACGGTTTTATTTTTGCGGATCCTGCCCCGGGGCCGCGACGATGCCGACCAGTGCCGTGTACCGTTGCGGCGGCACCCCGTCAGGTGAGACTGCGGGGGGGCCGCCGATTGGGGACAGCCGACTGGGGACAGCCGGCTAGGCGCTCAGCTGGCGGCCGGCACGGGTGTCGGATCGGGGGTCAGCTGTGCGCGCAATTCGGTTTTCAGCACCTTGCCATAGTTGTTCTTGGGCAATTCGGGGACAAGGATATAGCGCTTCGGTTTCTTGAACCGGGCAATCATCGCCGTGCAGGCATCATCCATCGAGCGCGGATCGGGGGGCGTGCCGTCGCGGGGCACGACGAAGGCGACAACGATCTCTCCCCAGTCGGGATCGGGGGTGCCGATGACCGAAACTTCGCTGATGTCGGGGTGGGTCAGCAGCGCCTCCTCGACCTCGCGCGGGTAGATGTTGGAGCCGCCGGAAATCACCATGTCGCGGGCGCGGTCATGCAGGTGCAGATAGCCCGCCGGGTCGAGATGCCCCAGGTCGCCGGTCAGCAGCCAGCCGTCGCGCAGGGCGCGGGCGTTTGCCTCGGGGTTGTCTAGGTAGCCGCGCATGACCTGCGGCCCGCGCACGGCGATCTCTCCGATTTCGCCGCGGGGCAGGGGGCTGGCGTCGGGGGCAAGAATGCGCACCTCGGCCACGCTCTGCGCCCGCCCGACCGAGGCGAGGCGCGCCGCCCAATCGGGGTGGTCGTGATCGGCAAGGTCGGCACGTGACAGCGCCGAGATGGTCATCGGTGCCTCGCCCTGGCCATAGATCTGCACGAACTTCGGCCCCAGCACCGCCAGTGCCGTCTGGATGTCGGCCACGTACATCGGGCCGCCGCCGTAAACGATGGTCTTGATCCCGTCGCCATTCGACTGGCAGGCGCGGGCGGTATCGACCAGCCGCTTTACCATGGTCGGGGCGGCGAACATCGAGATATTGCGCAGGCTGCGCGCCAGCGACAGGATTTCGGCCGGATCGAAACCGCCGCTTTCGGGCACGACGTGGCGGGCACCGCGCAGGATATGCACAAAGGCATAGAGGCCTGCGCCGTGCGACATCGGCGCGGCATAGAGCGCGGCATCCCGCGGCGAGACGTCATCGACATCGGCCAGGTAGGACAGCGACATCGCCATGAGGTTGCCCGCGCTGAGCATCGCGCCCTTGGGCCGCCCGGTGGTGCCCGAGGTATAGAACAGCCAGGCGGTGTCATCGCGGTCCATCGCGGCGGGCCAGTCGTGAGGAGGTGCGGCGGTCAGGGTGGCGAAATCGGCGCTGCCCGGCGCGATGCAGGGGGTGGTGCCGATATCGCCCGTCGCGGTCAGCGCCTCAGGGTCTTTGGCGAAAACCAGCGCCGCGCGGGAATGGGCGACAATCCAGGCCGCTTCCCTGGCGTGCAGCTTGCCGTTCACCGGCACGGCGGTCGCCCCGGCCCAGAAGATGCCGAAGAGGATCGGCAGGTAGTCGACGCAGTTGGGCATGAAGATCGCCACGCGATCCCCCTGCGCGATGCCACGGGCGTGCAGGCCAGCGGCGATTGCGGCCGCCTGCCGGGCAAAGCCCGCATAATCGCAGACCTGCCGCGTGCCGTGAAACAGCGCCGGGGCGGCGGGTGTATCGCGCGCGGCGCGCGCCAGCCATTCCGCGGGGTTCATCGTGCGGCCTCGAGAACCGAGCAGTAGTTCGCGACGCCGGATCCGCCCATGTTGAAGACGACCCCCAGTTCGGCCCCCGGGGCCTGCATGTCGTCCGCCGTGCCGGTCAGCTGGCGCGCGGCTAAGACGTGCATCGACACGCCCGTCGCCCCCACCGGGTGGCCCTTGGCCTTGAGCCCGCCCGACAGGTTGATCGGCAGCGCGCCGCCCTTCAGCACCGTGCCCTCGGCCACCGCTTCGGCGCCGTGGCCCTTGGGTTTCAGGCCCATGGCCTCATAGATCATCAGCTCGGCAATGGTGAAGCAATCGTGGACCTCGGCGAAATCGACGTCGGGCAGGGTGATGCCCGCGGTATCGAAGGCACGCTGAAATGCCATCTTTGCGCCGGTCAGTTCCGTCATGTCGCGGCGTGACATGGGCAGGAAATCGTTGACCTGCGTGCTGGCGCGAAAGGTGACCGCGCGGGGGAAATCGCCCGCCAGGTCCGGCGCGACGATGACAAGCGCCGCCGCGCCGTCGGTGATCAGCGAACAATCGGTCATGCGCAGGGGGGCGGCGATCATCGGGTTCTTGTCCGATACGGTGTCGCAGAATTCAAACGTGACGGGTTTCTGCATGTGGGCCAGGGGGTTGGCCATGGCGTTGGCGTGGTTCTTGACGGCGATCTGCGCCAGCGCCGCCGATTGGTCGCCGAACTGCTGAAAATACTGACCGGCGATGCGGCCAAAGATCTGCGGAAAACTGACGCCGGATTCCTCGGCCTGATAGGACGCCCCGGCGAGGGATTGCGTGACACCGGCCGTATCCAGCGCGGTCATCTTCTCGACCCCGACGACCAGTGCGACCTTTGCCGACCCGCTGCGCACGGCCTCAAGCGCGGCATAGATCGCGGCGGAGCCGGAGGCACAGGCGTTTTCGCACCGCGTCGCGGGGGTAAAGCGCAGGGCGTCGTCCACCCCCAGCACCAGCGAGGCGGCAAAGGCGTCGGGCACCATGCCCGCGTTGAAATGGCCCAGCCAGATGCCATCGACATCGGCCGCCTCGACGCCCGCGTGATCCAGCGCCTCGCGCGCGGCGGCGGTGATCAGATCTTCAAGACTCTGATCGCGCAGCGCGCCGAATTTGGTATGGCCCCAGCCGGTGATACATGGTTGCATGGTGTCCTCCTGTCCCGGATGGCAGTTTAGCGGTGCGGCCTGCGCCGGGATATTCCGCAATGTTACCTAATCGGGGGGATAAGCCGATGCCCGTTCAGACCCTCGACAGTGCGATCTTTGACGCAGCGCCCATCGGGTTGCTGTATTCCGAAGATCGCCTGATCCGGCGCTGCAATCATCGCTTTGCCGCGATCTTTGGCTATGGCGCCGAGGAGCTGGTGGGCCAGTCTCTGGCACTGCTGTATCCCAGCCCTGACGATTTCGATCATACGGGCCAGCAATGGAGCCGCGAGTTGTCGCTGCATGGCGTCTATGCGGATGAACGGATCATGCGGCGCAAGGGCGATGCGCTGTTCTGGTGCCGCGTGCGGGGCCAGTCGATGGACCCGTCGCGCCCGCTGACCCGCGCCGTCTGGAGCTTTTCCGACATATCGGCCGAGCGGCCCGTGGTGGCGCTGACCCGCCGCGAACGGCAGGTGGGGATGCTGCTGGTCGAGGGGCTGACGGCAAAGGAAATCGCCCGGCGGCTGGAGATTTCGCCGCGCACGGTCCATGTCCACAAGACCCGGCTGATGACGCGTTTTGGCGTGCGCAATTCGCTGGAACTGGTGCGCTGCCTGACCTCTGGCCCGGTCTGAACCGGGGGGGTGGCCCCTCGGGATCGGCGGATTTCATAATATGAATTATGTTAAGTAATTCGCTCCCCTGGGGCGTGGTTCTTCGGGGTGGCTGGATTTGGCCTACCGCCCCTGCGGCGGAGCAAGCAGGACTGACAGGGCAGATTTGCCCGTGAAACCGCGCGAAAGACGACCATCTGCGGGGCAGAACGGGGCCAGCTGTTCCAATTCACGAAAGCTTCTTTCCGACAATCGTGCTGGTTTGATGCCTAATACCGTCTCATCCTCGCTTGAGGCACACCGCCATAAGCGGTTGAACCTGTGTCTAGGGAGGAAAGACAATGTTCAAGAAAATGGGAATCGCCCTCGGCGTGGCCGCCATGCTGGCCGCACCGGGGTTGTCCGCCAAGGAATTGGTCTACGGCTCGTGGATGGGGGCCAATGCGTCGACCAACCAGATTGCGCTGCCGGCATATTTCAAGCTGATCGAGGAGGCGACCCAAGGGGAGGTGGAGTGGACCCTCGTTCCAGGTGGTCAGCTGGCCAGTGGCCCGGGCACCGTCGATGCGGTGAAGGGCAACCTGATCGATGCGGGCACGACAATGGCCCCCTACACGCCACGCGAACTGCCGGCGACGAACGCGATCTTCAACCGTACGGTTGCGGGGGACGATGTGGTGGGAACCGCCGGCGCCATGAACGAACTGCTGATGCTGAACTGCCCGCAATGCCAGGCGGAGTTCAAGCGCAACAATGCCGTGGGGTTTGCGGGCTACAATACCACGCCTTACCTGCTGATGTGCAAACCCGAGGTCAAGACCGTGGCCGATCTGGACGGGGTCAAGGTGCGGGCCTCGGGCGGGGGCGTTGCGGTGATCAAGAAAACGGGCGCAACACCCGTGGCCATGAACCCGGCCGAAGCGACCGCCGCGCTGGAACGCGGCGTGGTCGATTGCGTGATGGGCTCGCTCGCCTGGCTGCGCAACTATGGCTACATGGACATCGTTGATTACGTGCTGGATTATCCTCTGGGCATGGCGGGGCCGCCGATGCTGATGTACGTCAACCGCGACGCCTGGAACGCGATGACCCCGGAACAGCGCAAGGCCCATATCGACAACGCGGCACGACTGGTCGCCATCGGCACGATCGAGGCGCAGCTTGAGGTCGACGCCGAGGTCAAGGACGCGGCGCTGCAAAAGGGCATCACCTTCAACACCGGTGGGGATGATTTCGCCGCCATCATGCAGGAACGCACGGACGAGCAGACCGCCGAGATCGTGGAGATTGCCACGGCTGCCGGGGTGGAGGACATCGAAGGCCTGCTGGCAACCTACAGCGATCTTCTGGACAAGTGGCACGGCCTTTCGCAGGACATCGGCATGGACGTCGACAAGTTCACCGAGGCGCTGAACCGCGAAGTCTATTCCAAGGTGGACCCCGAGGCCCTGTGACCCGAGGCACCGTGAGACGACGCGCAGAGCGTTGGTGCGGGGCCTCAGGGCCCCGCGTTTCACCCTGATCGTGAAAGTGGAAAATGCCCCAATTGAAACGTTTGCTGGACGGCTTTGCAGGCCTGGCCACCGTGGTCGCCTGCATTGTCGTCGTCATCATGATGCTGCATGTCTGCGCGGATGTCGCCATGCGCACGTTCCTGAACCAGCCGCTGATCGGCACGACCGAGATCGTGTCGGCCTATTACATGGTCTGCATCGCCTTTCTGCCGATTGCCTGGATCGCGAAGCAGCGCGGGCATATCATCGTCGAGCTGTTCACGGCGGGTCTGTCGAAACGGTCGCTGTTGCGGATGGATGCGGTCGCCGGTCTGGCGACGCTGATCTACGTCGGTGTCTTTTGCTGGCAGGTGGTCAAGACCGCCATCGAAAAGACCCATATCCACGAAGCATGGGAAGCGGCGACCGGATATGTCGAGATATGGCCATCGCGCTGGCTGATCCCCGTCGGCTTTCTGACGATGGGCATCTACGTGATCATCCAGATCGTCAATGACATCCGGGACGCGCGCCTGCCCGACGAGGGAGAGCCGCAATGAGTGGTCCGATGATCGGAGGGCTGGGCCTTTTCCTTGTCCTCGTCCTGATTGCCGTGCGCATCCCGATCGGCGTTGCCCTCGGTATCGTTGCGGTGGTCGGGCTGTCCCTGCTGCGCAACATGAATGTCGCGATGAACGTGATGCAGCAAACGCCGTTCGAGGTGGCTGCCAACTGGGGTCTGTCCGCTATTCCGATGTTCATCCTGATGGGCGCCATTGCGCACCACTCCGGTATTTCCATTGCCCTGTTCCGCGCCGCACGGCTGTGGGCGTCTGGGTTGCCGGGGGGCCTTGCCGTGGCGACCAACCTGGCCTCGGCGGGCTTTGCCGCCGCGTCGGGGTCGTCGGTGGCCACCGCCGCAACGATGAGCAAGCTGGCCATCCCCGAGATGCTGAAAAACGGCTATGACAAGGGGCTTGCGGCCGGGGTCGTGGCGTCTTCGGGCACGTTGGGGGCGCTGATCCCGCCCTCGATCATGTTCGTGATCTACGGCGTCTTTGCAGAGGTATCTATCACCAAGCTGCTGATGGCCGGGATCCTGCCAGGGCTGCTGACTGCGACTGTCTACATGGTGATGATCGTCGGGCGGTCCTGGCTGCAGCCCTCGATCGCGCCGCGGATCCGGGTCGAGGACGCCGACGGCACGCTATGGGCGCAGCGCTGGCGCGCCCTCTGGCCGGTCTGGCCGGTGCTGGTGCTGATCTTCGGCATCATCGGCGGGCTGTACGGGGGGCTGTTCACGCCGACCGAGGCGGGCGCCGCGGGGGCCTTGCTGGCCTGCGCAATCGCCGTCAGCCAGCGGCGCATGACCTTCGGGGTGCTGCGCAAAAGCGTCGTCGAGGCGGTCGTGACGACTGCGTCGCTGCTGTTCGTGGCCTATGGCGCGGTGATGTTTGCCAAGTTCCTGGCCCTGTCGGGGATGCCCGTCTACATGGGCAACCTGATCCGCATGCTGGAACTGGGGCCGTATCAGCTGGTTCTGGCGGCCAGTGTCATCTACCTGATCCTGGGGATGTTCCTGGACCCGCTGGGCGTGCTGCTGCTGTCGCTGCCGGTCATGCAGCCGATGTTTGCCGCGGTAGGGGCCGATCCGATCTGGCTGGGCGTCATCGTGGTCAAGTTCATCGAGATCGGGCTGTTGACGCCGCCGGTGGGGTTCAACGTCTACGTGGTGAAATCTGCGGTGGGGGACGAAATATCGCTCGGCACGATCTTCAGGGGCGTCGGCTGGTTCCTGGGGTGCGAGGTCGTGGTGATGTTCCTGCTGGTGGTCTATCCGCAAATCTCGCTCTACCTGCCGAGCCTGATGTAGGACGCCTTGGGGTGGGCGCGGTGAACGCGCCCACCTGCCCGCCTGCGACATGGTTCCGTGCGGGGTCGGTTTCGGTGGGCAGGGCGCGCGCACGTTGCGATGCGCGACGCCCACCCGCCTTGTCATGGCGGGGGGTGCCGCCCATCCTGAATGGGCGCGATCCGCCGGGCGATGCCGCCCTGCTGCCCGAGCAAATCTCACATTCATGTTCCTGTCAGCATCCCGACATCACCAACGCGACCTCGGCCGCCGATCGGACGAATCCGGGCAGCCGGGGGGGCATTCCCGCGCTGCGCGGTGCTATGACCGCAAGGCAAGGGCCCTGCCCCCATACGATCAAAGCCCGGCGGTTTGCCGGGCTTTGGACGCGAGAGATCGTGGTGCGTCAGGGCAGATTGACGTTCTGTTGCGGCGGGCCGGTGCCTGATCCGGCCCGCACCGGTGCGCTCAGCTGTCGACGGGGCCGAGGGTTGCGCCCTTGTCCATCGGGCCAACCGCGCGTTCGTAGATCGACAGCCAGCCGCGTTGATCCGACAGCGCGGGCGCCGGCAGGGCCGCCGCGCGCCGCGCCATTTCCTCGGGGCTGACGTCGGCATCGACCCGGCGCGCCAAAACGTCGATGGTGATCATGTCGCCTTCGACCAGCAGACCCAGCGGGCCACCGCCATGCGCCTCGGGCGAGACTTCGCCCACCACCAGGCCCTTGTTCACCAGGCCGGAAAGCTGACCGTCGGTCACGACGGAGACATCTGCGCCCAGGCCCGCGCCCTCGATCGCGAACACCAGCCTTGAGGCCATGCCCATCCCCGGCCCGCCCTTCAGGCCAAGCCCGCGCAGCACGACCACGTCCCCCGCCTTGACCTTGCCCGTCCTGACGCCTTCGATCGCGTCGTTGGGCTGTTCGAAAATCACGGCGGGGCCGGTGACCTTGAGCTTTCGGTCATAACGCAGGCCCAGCTTGATGATGGCCATGTCGGGGGCAAGGTTGCCGCGCACCATGACGATGGCGGGCCGGTCCGAAATGGGATCGCTGAGCGGGCGTATGGTGTCCGTCGGCGGCGTGTAACCTTCCAGCAGTTCGGCCAGGGATTTGCCTGCGACGCTGCGGGCATCCCCCCGTGCCAGCGGGCCAAGCTGCTTGAGAATACCGCGCGCGCCGCCGCCGTCCTCAAGCTCCTCTATCGAGGATGTGCCGGAGGGGCGCACGGCGCACAGGACCGGGACATCATCCATGAAGCGTTCATACATGCCGTAGACGTCGACCCCGGATTGCGCCTCGGTCGCGACGGCTTGCAAATGCTTGACGGTGTTGATGGAGGCGGACAGCGCAAAGACCGTCTTGACGGCATTTTCGAACGCGGCCTCGGTCAGGATGTCGCGGGGGCGCAGGTCTTCCCAGACCATGTCGACGATGCGCCGGCCAGCCTCGGCGGCGTTGTCCAGCATCTTCGTTCCGCTGGCACGCACCGGCGCGGTGCCCGGCAGCGACATCCCGAGCGCCTCGATCACCGAGTGCATGGAATTCGCGGTGCCCATGCCGGAACACACGCCGGGCGACCGGATCGCGTTTTCCGACATGGCGGTCAGACGATCCAGGCTGATCGCACCCATGGCGTGATGCCCGGCCCCCAGAAAGACGTCTTCGATATCGACATGCTGGCCGTCGACCTCGCCGCTGTCCTGATAGCCGCAGATGACGAAGATCGTGGGAATGTTCAGACGCGCCGCCGCCATCAACTGCCCCGGCCCGGTCTTGTCGCAGGAGGCAAGGCAGACCATGCCGTCCAGTTGCGCGCCCTCGACCTGAACCTCGATGTCATTGGTGATCAGGTCGCGGGTCGGCAGGATATAGCGCCCGGCGGACCCGGCGGAATGGATGAAATCGCTGGGGGCGGCGGTGCGCACCTCGAACGGCAGACCGCCGGCATCGCGGATCGATTGTTTCACCCGTTCCGCGATGTGGTCCAGATGGCTGAAGCAGATCGCCAGTTCCGAAGAGGTGTTGATGACGGCGATCTTTGGGCGCGTCATGTCGTCGTCGCTCAGGCCGAGGGCACGCCACTGTGCGCGCCGCACCGCCCAGAAAGAGGAACCGATGCCAAAGTTGCTGCGCAGCGCGCGGCTGTTTTTCGGGGTATCGCTCATGATGTGCCTTTCAGGTGGGATGGACCGTGACGGTGCCGGCATCCGCATCGACAACGACATGGTCACCCGTCTTGATCGTCTGGTAAATATCGGCGTCGAACGCGGTCATGGCCGGAACACGGGTGACCACGGCGCCCAGGGCGATTTTCGTGGTCATGCGGGTAAACAGCATTGCCGCCGGGGCGACATCGTTCAGCCGTGTCATGTGAAAGAACGCCGACCATCCCGAGGACCCCTTGGCACCGGGAAAGATCAGGATCTTTCCGGCAAAGCTCTGTCCGACCAGTTCGTGTCGCCGTTCGATGATGGAGCCGTCCCGTTCGTTGATGCCGCCCCAGCCCGAAATGGTCTGGGTGGTCACCAGGGCTTCGCCCTCGGCGTAGCCGCCGACGACCTTTCGCCCCGTCAGGATGAGCGGAGATGTCATGACCTTCATCAGAAATCCCCCCTCCAGCGGCCCGAAAGCCCGGCGTCGATGCAGGCCTCGACCGATCCGAACCAGCCCTGCACGTTTGCGATCGCCGGCAGATAATGTGCCTGTTTCGCGGAATCGGTGGCAATGACACGCGTGCCTTCGGGCAGACTCCGCGAAATGGCGGGACATGTGTCCGACATGACCTGGCCGCCCGCCGCCTCGATCAGCGCGACATAGCCTGAGCGTTCGGCCACCGAGCGGATCGCGCGCGGGGTATGCACCCACAACCGCACGTCCGGGTGCAGGCGTTTCCCGTCAAGCAGATGGGCGATCCTGCCGACCTGTTCGATGCTGTTGTGCGGGCACCCCAGCATGATGAAATCGACCTTGTCGTCGGTGGCGCTTTGCAGGTTTTCGTACATGCGTTTGCGCGCCGCCGCGTCGTAGACAAAGGTTTCCTCGGCTTCGCGGGTGCCAAAGGCCTCGGCGCTGTCGCGCGCCTCGGGGGTCTTGCCCGGCAGGTGGTACATCTCGACCCCGCCGGACGATGCCGCCGCCGCGCCGAAATGCTTGAGCTTGACCAGGTCGTGATGCCCCAGGGCGCCTTCGATGACGGGGATGTTCTCCTCCACCGACTCGCCGGTGAAATAGCCCAGCAGGCCCCAGTCCATCATGCTCTCGACCTCGACCTCGACACGGATCAGGCGATTGCCGAAGCGATTTTCGGTCAGGTGATAGCCCCAGTAGGGAATGCGCCCGGTCAGCGCCGCCGCGCCTGTGCTTTCCTTGCCCTCGACGTTGGTGCGCCCGCCGAGCGCGCCGTTGCAATAGATCACGGCCGAGCTTTCCATCCAGGCGCAATGTTCCCCCAGCACCGGCACGTTGCCGACCTGGTAGGGCGTGCAGGTGGCAAACAGGTTGATGCCGCGCTTGCCGATAAAGGCTTCGTTCTTGCGCTGTATCTCGACCATCTGCGGATCGGCGCCCTGCAAGGCCCAGTTCTGGTCGTCGATCCCGGTGATCAGCTGGCAGGTCCGCGCTGCCACGTGCGGGATCTCGACCACCTTGTCGCTGTCCAGGTTCAGCTTGGAAAACACCTCTTCCATGCCGCGTTCGGCAATCGGGCGGATCGACGGCGTCGAGGCGTTGAAGGCGCCTGCGACGTTGTCGGTCCTGATCAGGCGTTCCGCGCCAAGCGCCTCTCCGTAACGGATCAGCAGATCCATCGCGGCGGCAACCCCCTCGCCCTTGTCGCCGTCGCGCATCGCGCATTCTTCATCGGTAAGTTGCATGACTCCTCCCAGAGTTCACAATCAGGAAATCGTCGCGACAGACGCCAGTTCTTTTTCGTCCCAGCGGTAGTGTTCGCGATCGACATTATCCGACACCCGCGCGCGCATTGCATCCATGTCGATCTGATGGATCGATCCGGTACCGGCAAGATCGAGCGCATGGGCCGCCGCCATGCCCATGGCCATGCACGGCCCCATGACCCGAACGGAGGACAACGCCGCGCTGTCGGCATCGATGCAGCGCCCGGCCGCGACGACGTTGTGACAGCCCGCCGGGGTCAGACTGCCCAGCGGAATATAGTGCACGTGGTCCTTGTCGAAGACGATCCAGTGGTGGCCGTCATCGTGGTCATGCAGTTCGATCGGCCAGGCGGTGCGCCCGATTGCGCTGTCGAACTTGGTGCCGGCGCGAATTTCGTCGACGGTCAGGTGATGGGTTCCCACGATCCAGCGGGTCTGACGGATGCCCGGCAGACCAAAGGAACGCACCCGCGACTGGCCAAAGCAGTCGCTGAATTCCGTTCGCAGGAACTCCACGGCGCGCGCCGCCTGGTCCTTGCCATCCAGCGCGGCGGCCGAGGCCGCGACAGGCTCCAGCGGGGTTTCGACGTGGGTCATGTTCATTGCGGCAATGCCACGCCCGGGAATGGTAAAGCCCAGCCCCTCGCGCCGCCGCAGCCCGTACTTGTCCCCGACTTCCTTCATTCGGGCGCCGATCTCTTCGCGGCTGGGTTGGGCCGCTTCGTTGATGTTTTCCAGCACGACCATCTGCGTCCCGAACACTCCGTTGCGATCCGGTTCGCGGCATTCGAACCCGGCCTGCCAGATCAGCGCGGCATCGCCCGAACTGTCGACATATCCGTCCGCCTCGATATCCAGCGGCCCGTAGCGGGTGACGAAACTGGTGCGCACGATCCGGCCGTTTTCCACAACCGTGCCATTCAGCGTCGCGCCCAGCACCACGTTGATGCCCGCGGCCAGGATGCTTTGTTCGACCCAGCGGCCCAGGGCCACCTCGTCGTAATACAGCACCGTCGTGTTGGGGCCGTGCCGATAGTAGTGCGCCTTGTCCTGTGCCTCCAGCCACTTGAGCATGTCGTCGGCAATGCCATGGGTGAACTGAAAACCGTGGGTGCCGTTGGAAAACAACCCGCAGAACGTCGCGATGATCGAGTTGACGGCCTGCCCCCCAAGTGCCGGCTGACTGTCGACCAGCACCACCTTGCGGCCCAGCTTGGCGGCCTGCAACGCCGCGGTGACGCCGGATATTCCGGCCCCGACGATGCAGACCTCTGTCTTGATCCGCTGGATCGGTGCCGCAGTATCGCGCCGGACAATGCGTGTCGCGGTGTTGAATTCCTCAGCCATGCACGGGCTCTCCCCTCTTCCTGTTCATCGCCAAGGTTGCAGATCGGGCTGATCCGAAACACGCTTGATATGCGCCCTTACCTTTTGCATATTGCGAAAAGTGACAGGCCGGGGGGAGGCAGATCACGATGGATACAATTGACAACATGCGCACCTTTCTGGCCGTGGCCAAGGCAGGCAGCTTTTCCGCCGCCGCGCGCGATCTCAATACGGTGCCGTCCGTGGTGTCGAAAAAGATCAACCGCCTCGAGGATCAGATCGGCGCGGCGTTGTTCCTGAGATCGACCCGCAAACTGACCCTCACCGAAACCGGCGACCGGTTCTATCCGCGGTTCCTGTCCATCGTGCACGACGTCGCGGAGACCTTTGCCGACATCCGCCAGACCAAAAGCGATCTGGACGGCACCCTGCGCATCAAGTGCCCCACGACGCTGAGCGTGCTGCATTTCGGCCGGATCGTGACGGAATTTCAGGCGGCGCATCCGCGGACCAAGATCGACCTGGTGCTGATGGATCGCTCGGTCAATCCCATCGAAGAGGGTTTCGACATTGCCATCGGCGCCCTGCCCGCCACCTTTCCCAATGTCGATATCGTGGCCCTGTGCCCCTATCTGCGTCAGGTCGTGGCCGCCCCTGACTATCTCAGGGATGCGGGGCCGCTCGACCATCCGCGCGACCTGCTGGACCATACCTGCCTGACCTTTCACCCCTCCGGGTCCAACTGGACCTTCATCGGAGAGCAGGGCCCGGTCAGCGTCGACGTGCATTCGCGCTTTTCCGTGAATGACAGCCAGGTTCTGGTCGATGCCGCGCTGCTGAACCTGGGGGTGGCCCTGGTGGCCGGCTACCTCGCGCGGCCCTACGTCGAGACCGGGCAATTGTGCGAAGTCCTGCCGGGCTTTGCCGTGCCGGACATCTGGGTGAACGCCTATATCCCCAAGACGCAGATCAAGAAGGAACTGGTCTCGGCCATGCTGGATTGGATCCGTGACGCGGTTGCCCCGGTGGCCCCCTGGGATCGCCCCCGGCAGGGCAGCGTGGGTGTGGCCACGTGACATGCCGACCCATCCGCCCTGATCCCGGCTGCCCGACCTGCCTCGCTTACTCGACCTGCCTCGCTTACCCGACCCGCCTCGCCTGCGCCGCCTGACCGGACGCGCGGCCAGGTTCCGGGACCGCGCGTTCTTCAGACGCCGCGTTGTCTGGCGTCGGGGGCCTGCACCCGTGGCACGCGCGGTCCCGGGGGCCCTAGGTCGCCGGTTTGATCAGCCTGTTGCGCAGAATGCCGATGCCTTCCACCTCCAGCTCGACCACGTCGCCGGGCGACAGAAAGCGCATATGCTCCAGCCCGCAGCCGTTGCCGACGGTGCCCGAGCCGAGGAATTCGCCCGGCCGCAGCGTTTCGGACGCCGAGACATGTTCGATCACCTGCTCGAAGGACCAGTGCATCGTGCTGGTCGAGCCGCGCCCCCATTCCTCGCCGTTGACCCGGCAGATCATCATCTTGTCGTAGGGGTCGCCAAATTCGTCGGCTGTCACCAGGCAGGGGCCCATCGGGTTGGCGGTGTCGAAATCCTTGCCCTTGGCCGGGCCAAGTTGCCCCCCCATTTCCGCCGTCTGCGCATCGCGCGCGGTGAAATCGTTGAAGATGGTGTAGCCAAAGATATAGGGGCGCGCGTCGCTGGCCTTCACGTCTTTCGCGGTCTTGCCGATGTAGATTCCGAACTCCAGCTCGAAGTCCATGAACCTGGAATAGGACGGCCAGATCACGTCCGTTTCATGGCCGACCACGGAAAACCGGTTGGCCTTGTAATAGATCGGCTGTTCGTAAAACGTCTCCGGCACGCTCAGAATACCTTTGCGCGCCATCTCGGCCTCGGCGGCCTCCGGGTCGTCGAACTGTTGCGCGCGCAGCTTGCGCGCCTGCTGAAAGGCCTGCTTCAGGTGGGTTTCAAAGCACAGGCAGTCACGCATCTGGATGGGCGGTTCGACTGGCGCAAGCAGGCGCACACCCTCGCGCGCGACCATGTGGCCGTTGGAGGCCGTGGCTTCGGCGACGCCTGCGCGCTCCAACGCGGCATCGCCGCCTTCGATCAGCCCCTGGATCGAGGTGATCGCCCCGTCAGTCGCCTGCGACAGGTCAAGGATCCGATCTCCTTCGCCCAACAGGACCCCTGGCCGGGGATGACCACCCCCGGCGTCGTATGTCACCAGTTTCATAGCAGTTCCTCCCTGAACTTTCTCGCTATTGCATGTGTTTCGTCTGGCTTCGGTCCCGATGCTTCAGACCGGCGGTCAGAATGGCCACGATGTGAACGGCGGCGGCCTCAGGGTCGCTGGAATCGGCGGTGCCCCCGGACAAGCGGGCGATGCGCCCGATATCCATCATGACGATCATCATGGCGCCCAGCATCGTCTGGTAGGCCCAGTTCACCTCGGCCTGCGTCCATTCCGGGAAACATTCACCAAGGGCGTCCAGCATCATCTCGGCCACGGGGTCGAACAGCTCGCGGAAAATGCCGCGCCCCTCGGAGCTCGGGTCGGACAGCTCGCGTGCCAGAATGCGACCGAACGCGCCATCGTCGCTGCCGTTGCGCAGCCCGAACATCGGCACGATCAGCGCCTTGACCACCAGTTCGACGCGCCTGTCCCAATCGGGTTCGGACCTGGCCAGTTGCAGCCCCACGACGCGCTGGTCGTAGATCGCGGGCGCGCGTTTTTCGAACACCGCGCGATACAGCCCCTCCTTGGAACCGAAGTGATAGTTGATCAGCGCCACGGGAACCCCCGCCGCCTCGGCAATCTTGCGGGCGGTCGTCGCCTCATAGCCGTACTGGCCAAACAGCCCGACCGATGAGTCGAGAATCCTGTCCTTGGCGGTGTCGCCTTGCTTTGGTTGCGTCTTGGGTTGGGCCACTGGGTCGTCCTGCGTGTCGGGTTGAACATCATAATAAAAAACTTGAACGCTTGTTCAAGTGCTATTATCCAATTCAGGGGAGCTGCCGGAAATGGCGCCCCGCTAGGGAGGAAATCATGAACAAACTTTTCGCATCCGCAGCGTTTGCGGGCGGCCTGCTTGCGTCTGCGGCAGGACCCGCCGCGGCGCAGGAAACCATTCCGCTGACCATCGTGTCCGGCCACCCTGAGGTGTTTCTCTGGGTCAAGCACATGCACGAAACCTTCATCCCGGCGGTCGACGCCGCCCTTGCCGAAACCGGCGAGGTCAAGATCGACTGGACCGAAGCCTACGGCGGCACGCTGGTCCGACTGGGATCCGAGGCCGAAGCCCTCGAAACCGGGATCGCCGATATCGCAATGGCCTCTGGCGTCTTCGATCCGGCGGGCATGGGCATTCTGAACATCACCTACGCCATGCCCTTCGGTCCGACCGACCCCGAAATGGTGACAGGCGCTGTCGAGGACGCGCTCTATTCCGTCGACGGGCTGCTTGATCAGATCACGCAGGAAACCGGCGTGGTCTACATCGGCGGTGGCGTGGCGATCGACGGCTACAACATCGCGACGAAACGCCCCCTCAACACCCGCGCGGACATGGACGGCATGCGCATCGGCGGGGCCGGCCCGAACCTGGCCTGGCTCGATTCGACCGGCGCGGTCGGTGTGCAGGGCAGCTACGTTTCGTTCTACAACGATATCTCGACCGGGGTGTACGATGGCAACATCGGCTGGATGACGGCCAACGTTCCCGCCCGCCTGTACGAGGTCGCGCCCTACTGGAACCGCATTGATTTCGGCGCGATGTACATCGGCGGTCTGGGAATTGCCGAACGGGTCTGGGACGGTTTCTCGGACAGCACGCGCGCCGCCTTCCGCGCCGGGGCCGAAGCCTATGCGGCGGCGTTTTTTGAGGAGCAGGCCGCCAAGTACGCCGCTTCGGAAAAGACCATGCTCGAAAATGGCGGCTCCGAGGTGAAAATGGACCCGGCCGAGCGCGAAGCCTGGATCGCCGAAATGCGCAACCCGATCACCGCCTGGCGCGACGCCGCGCTGGCGCGGGGCGAACCCGTCGACGCAATGCTGACCGCCTATCGCGACACGCTGGCAGAGGGCGGATTTACCTTCCAGCGCGATTACCTGGCCGAATGAAATGACCTGCCGGGGGGTGGCCCCGCCGCCCCCCGGCATCATCATCGGGAGAACCCAATGCCTTCCAGACACCCTGAAAGACAGCCCCGCCGTCATCCTGCCATCCTCGCGCCCATCGTGATCGGGCTGAATGCCCTCGGGTCGATCTGGATCATCGGGCTGATGCTGCTGATCTGTTCGGACATCCTCATGCGTACGCTGTTCAACGCCCCGATTGCGGGCGTGGCCGAGATGGTGGCCTTTTCCATCGTCGGCATCGTCTTTCTGCAACTGGCCCATACCCTGTCGACCGGCGCGCTGACCCGTTCCGACCTGGTGCTCGACACGCTGGCCCGCCGGACCCCGCGCCTGCGCGGCTACGTCCTGGCAGTCTACAGCCTGACCGGCGCGGTCCTGCTGGCCATCGCGCTCTGGCGGTTCTTTCCGTCACTGATGCAGGCCTGGGACCGGCCAGAGCGGCACTTCATGGGCAATCCCGGCTTTTTCCAGATCCCGACCTGGCCACTCTATGCGCTGATGGTCATCGGAATGGCCGCCACCATCGCCCAGTTTGCCGCAGGCGCCCTTGCGGCCCTGACAGGAGAAGACGGATGAGCGGTGTTGAAATCGCCTTCGGCTCCATCGCCCTGATGCTGGTGCTGATCTATGGCGGGCTGCATGTCGCCATTGCCCTGATCCTGACCAGCTTTCTGGGCGTCTGGATCCTGCGGGACAACTTTGACCTGGCCGCGAACATGCTGGTGGTGGCGTTCAAGGATTCCATCACCGACCAGCTGTTCGGGGTGGTGCCGCTGTTCGTGCTGATGGGGCTGGTCGTGTCGATATCGGGGATGGGGCGCGACACCTTCGATGTGGCGCAACAGGCCTTTCGGCGGATCCGCGGCGGGCTGGGGGTCGCCACGGTGGCCGCAAACGCAGTGTTCGCCGCGATCACCGGCATCTCGATCGCCTCCGCGGCGGTGTTCACCAAGGTCGCCGTGCCGGAAATGCGGCGGCATGGATACACGCGGCCGTTCTCTGTCGGGGTGGTCGCGGGGTCGTCGGTGCTGGGGATGCTGATCCCGCCCTCGCTGCTGTTCATCCTGTACGGCATCCTGACCGAACAATCGGTCGGATCGCTGTTCATCGCCGGGGTTCTGCCGGGGCTTCTGCTGGCCGCCACCTATGCCGCCGGCATCATTGCGATGGCCTATCTGCTGCCCGGCTTTGTCGGCGGCACGACACGGCACGACGATCCCCCCGCCCCGCGGATGGGCTGGCCCGAGATCGCGGCGAAACTGCTGCCGATCGCCGCGCTGGTCGCGCTCGTGATGGGCGGCATCTACGGCGGCATATTCACCCCGACCGAGGCCGGCGGCGCCGGGGCCGCAGGTGCCATCGTCGTCGCCCTGATCAAGCGTCGCCTGGGCTGGCGCGAATTCTGGCAGGTGCTGGTGCAGACCGGGCACACCACGGCATCGATCTGCTTTCTCATCATCGGGGCCAGCCTCTATTCCCGGATGCTGGCGTTTACCGGAATGCCCGGCTGGCTGGGTCAATCGGTGCTGAATGCCGGGTTCTCGGCGAACGGCGTGGTGATCTCGATGATCGTGGTCATGGTCCTGCTGGGCACCATCCTCGACAGCTCGTCCATCCTGCTGCTGGTGCTGCCGATTGCGGTTCCCATCCTGAACGGCCTTGGCGTCGATCTGATCTGGCTGGGCGTCATCGCCATCCTGTCGGTCGAAATCGGCCTGCTTACACCGCCCTTCGGCATCGCCGTCTACGTCATCAAGGCCACGCTCGGGCCCGAGGGCGACATAACCCTCGGGCAGATCTTCGCGGGCGCGGCCCCTTTCGCGCTGATGATGCTGCTGGTGCTGGGCCTGGTATTCTTTTTCCCGGCCATCGCCACGGCGCTACTTTAAGGAGGACACCTCATGTCCAGATGGAAATACACCAAGGGCCTGCATGATCTTGGAAACGGGTGCTGGGGCTATCTCGTCCCCGACGGGTCGTGGGGCTGGTCAAACGCCGGGCTGATTGCCGATGGCGACGCGACGCTGCTGGTCGATACCCTGTTCGACCTGAAATGCACGGGCGAGATGCTGAGCGACATGCGCAACGCCGTGCCCGCCTCGGAAAAGATCGGCGTTCTGGTCAATACCCATGCGGATGGCGATCACACCTTCGGGAATCAACTGGTCAAGGGCGCGCGCATCATCGGCACCGAAGGCACGGTCAGCGACTTTCGCCGTTTCGACCCCGCGCTGCTGCTCGCCGTTCAGCAGGATCCGGCCAAATTCGGCCGCCCGGGCAAGTTCATTGCCGAATGTTTTCGCCCCTTCGACTTTTCCGGCATCGAACTGACCGAACCGACCGAGACGTTTCGCGACCGCATGACCCTCAAGGTCGGGGACAAGCGCGTCGAGCTGATCGAGGTCGGCCCGGCGCATTCGCTGGGCGACGCCCTGATCTACGTGCCCGAGGACAAGGTGCTCTATACCGGCGACATCCTGTTTTCGGCGGGCACGCCGATTGCCTGGTACGGCCCGATCGCCCGCTGGATCGACGTGTGCAACATGGTGCTGGGCATGGATGTGGACATCATCGTTGCCGGGCACGGCCCGATTTCAACCAAGGAAGACGTCCGCAAGATGCGCGATTACCTGCTGGACGTGACGGAAAAGGCCCGCCCCCTGTACGAACAGGGCATGGATTTCCTGAATGCCGCCTACAAGATCGACCTCGGCGGCTATCGTGACTGGAACGATGCCGAACGCGTGGTCGTCACGATGCGCACCCTGTTCGACGATTTCGAGAACGCACCGGAGCGGCCCGTGCATGTGCCGCTGCCGTTCTTCGAGATGATGAAGGACATGCGCGATCACATGGGCAAACCGCCCGTCCACCACGGCTATTGCGACCACGATCACTAGGGGAGGCGGCGGGTCGGCGGCCACCGGCACGCGGCAATTTGCGCGGGCAGGGTCGCGGCCAGCGGCCCTTGCCCGGCGCCGCGCGATCTTCGCCGGCGCACCGTTCAGTTACCGCTCGGATACCGTTCAAATACCGACGTGCGAATTCAGGGATATCAGTAACTTAGCCCGCAGATACCGACATGCCCTGCCCCCAGGCCTTGCACCATGTCCTGCATCTGCGCCCTGCCGATACGTGAAAACACCCCGCGCCGGGCTGTGGCGCGGGGTCTCAGGTTAACCCGGCGGCGGTGGTCCGCGTCAGTCGGCCAGCGTCACCGCATCGGGGGCCACGGCTTTCAGCGCCGTCGCATCGACATGTTCCATGATGGTTGCCTCGCTCGGTGCATCTGCGTTGACGACGCCCTGCGCGACGATCCACGCCCCCTCGGAGGCCAGCAATGTCACCAGGCCCGGCGACAGCTCAAGCCCAAGGTCCACGTCCTGCCACATCACCGCCAGAGCCTCGGGGCTCATGGCCCCCTGCATCGAGGCTGAGACCGCGTTCATCGCCGCCTCGGGGGCGGCATTCACATCGGCATCCGCCTTCGCCAGCGCCCCAAGGAACGCCTTGAGAGTGCTGGATTTTTCGCCCGTCATCTCGGGCGTCGCCGCCAGCACGAAATGCGGCTGATAGCCGGGCGCGCGCAGTTCGCGATAGTCCGCGCCAAGGGCCGTTTCCGCGGCGGCATAGAATGTCGGAAACGGCACGATGGCATCCACGTCACCGCGCGACAGCGCCGACACCAGATCAACGGGCGAGGCATTGACGATCTCGGCTTCGACACCGGCGCTTTTCAGCACTTCGGACAGGAAATAGTTGACGTTGGTTCCAAGGGTCGTGCCGATCCGCTTGCCCGCAAGGTCGGCGGGGCTGGCGAAATCACCCGCCTTGGCCGAGCCGATGATGCGCGATCCGGTATAGCGGGCAAGGTCCGCCACGATGGCAAAATCCTGTCCCGTCACCGCGCCGGTGGCCGCCGGAAACTCGGCCATGAAGGCCACGTCGACCTGACCGCCCAGCAGCGCCTCGAACCCTTCGCGACCCGAGGGAAACGATACCATTTCAACCTCGACCCCGGCCTCCTCGAAATACCCTTTGGCCAGGGCGATATCGACCTGCGGTGTCTGCGGATTGGGTGTCCAGGCAAAGGTCAACGGCTCTGCCTGCGCCAGAACCGGCAGGGTGACGACCGCGACGGCAGCCGTCAAAGTACGGAAAATATTCATGTTATTCTCTCCTGTTGGTGGTTTTTATAGGGCCGTGGCATCTGCTGGGCGCAGCAGGCCAAGGATGTCTTCGCGAATATCGAGCAGGTCCGAACCCGCTCGGTTCAGGGCGCGGGGTCGGGGTTGGGCCAACGCGTAATGCCGGATCAGCCGGCCGGGGGCCGATGACATGACATGCACGTCGTCGGCCAGCAGCAGCGCCTCGTCGACGTCATGGGTGACGAACAGAACCGTGGCCTTGTGCTTTTGCCAGACCCGCATCAGCAGGTCGTGCATCACCAGCCGCGTCTGCGCATCCAGCGCCCCGAAGGGTTCGTCCATCAGCAGGACCTTGGGACCGAAGGCGAACGTACGGGCAATCGCCACACGCTGTTTCATGCCCCCCGACAGCGCCTGCGGAAACTTGTCTGCATGGGCGCTCAGGCCAACCTCGTCCAGCGCGGCGCGGGCGCGATCCACCTCCTCCCGCTTGCTCAGCCCGAACCGTTTCAACCCGAAGCGCACGTTGTCCAGCGCGCTGAACCAGGGAAACAGGGCGTATTGCTGAAAGATCACCCCGACCTGTTCGGAGGGCTTGTCGATGACGGCGCCGTCCAGCGTGATCCGCCCCGAACTTGGCGTGACAAACCCGCCGATGGCATTCATCAGGGTCGACTTACCACAGCCCGAGGGCCCGATCAGCGCGGTAAAGGTCTGCGGCGCCAGCTCCAGTGTCGTGGGGGCCAGTGCCGTGACCGGCCCGTCGCGCCCCTGGAAACGGATTTCGACGTTATCGACGTGGACATGTCCTTGTTTCGTCTCCATTTTTCCTACCCCTGTTGCCAATGAACCAGCTTTTGGCCAATGCGATGAACGATCAGATCGACCCCCGCCCCCAGCAGCCCGAGGATGATCAAAAGCGCGAACATGCGGTCGGTTCGGATGTACTGGCGCGCCTCCTGCAGGCGATACCCGATGCCCGAGGACGCGCCCGAAAGCTCGGCCGCCACCAGGCTGAGGAAGGCCAGCGCGACGCCCAGACGCAGCCCGGCAAAGATGTAGGGCGCGGCGGCCGGCACGATGACCGACATGAATTCGCGCAGGCGTGACACGCCGAGAGAGCGGGCGGCGCGCAGGTATATGTCGGGCACATATTCCATGCCCGCATGGGTGTTGAACCAGACGGCAAGGAAGACGGTGTAGGAGATCACGAAGTACTTCGACCCCTCGCCGATCCCGAACCAGACGATGGCCACGGGCACCAGCGCGATCGCCGGGATCGGGCGCAGCAGGTTCAGAAAGGGCCCGATCAACATGCGTACGACCGCAATCCGCCCCGTCAGCAACCCGACGACGATGCCCAGGCTGGCGCCGATGGCAAACCCGATCGCCGCCCTGCTGAGCGAGACCGACAGGTCCTTGGCCAGGGTGCCGTTCTGCGCCAGCTCGATCCCAGCGGACAGGACGGACCAGGGGGCGGGAAAGATCGCCTCCGGGACCATCTGCGCGGCGCCGACGCCCGCCCATAATGCCAGTATGAAGGCGAACGAAAGCAGCGACCTGGCCGCGCTTCCCCCCGCGTTCAACCCGGCCTGAAACGACCTGGCGACGACCGAACGCTGGGTCGAGGGTTCGGTCACAGCCATGCGATAGCCTCCCCCCGATAGCGATGTGCACGAAAGCAACTGTTATGACTGCCGCCGATAAACGTGTTCAGGGGGGCCGGGTAGGCCGCGAAATCCGGGATCACGTATTCCCAGACGACGGCGCCGTCCGGCGTCACCTCGAACAGCCTGCCAAAGGCGCTTTCGCAGATGAAGGTATTTCCGTTCCACAACCGCTGACAGCTGCCCATGTAGGGCGAGAAGAACGCCATCGGCAACGAGGTATCCTGATAGGCCCAGACGGTTTCGCCGGTCTTGGGATCGAACTCCAGCGCGCGCGAAAACGGCGAGGTCGAGCCATCGCGCAGATTGCCGTTGTCGAACACCAGGATGGCGCCGCTCTCCATTTCCACCGGGGTATGCTGCTGCGCCACCGCGTCCGCACCGACATGCCAGACCACCTTGCCGGTGGTGCGATCCACCGCGATGACGCCCGAGGTCGTGCGCAGGCTCATCAGGATCAGCCCGTCGCGGGTTTCGGCCAGGCCGTTGATCATCGGCCAGTGCCGACGGTCGAAAATCGTGTGAATGGGAAAATCGGCGGGATCGAGGTGATCCCAGATGCGCCACTCCCACACGGTTTCGCCCTTGCGGTTCACCTCGCGCACGATGTCGGACTGGATCACGCCATCCGCACCATCCTTGCGAGGGTCACCGCCACAGACGCGCGCCGCCTTGTCCGCCGGCAGAGGGGCGGCGACGGTATAGAGCAGGTTGCCGCTGGCCAGCCATTGCGCGTCATGGTGGTGAAAGATGTCCTCGTGACGCCAGACGATGTCGCCCTGCGGCGTCGCCTCGTAGAAATCGCCGCCATGCCACAGATCCCAGGCGGGATAGAGCGCGGCAGAGGTCGCATGGCTGCCGTTATACCCAAGGTTGCCATTCGGCAGGATCACCGCGTCGCGCCCCGCCCGTACCGGCATTTGCCAGCGATGCGCAGTCTTGCCGTCGCAGTCGATCAGGTCGACCCGGCCCTCTGCCGTCTGACCTGCAAACAAGGTATAGCCACCGGCGCTGCGAAGCGGATCATGCGCCGTGACACCGGTGCCGCGCCTGCGCAGGGTAACCTGGTCGGGGGTGGTCGGGATGCGTTGATTGGTTGTCATGCTGTCACTCGCTATTAAATCGATTTAATGGAGTGATACGCTTGCTCCGCTGCCGTTAAAACGATTTAATGCACAAAAGCGGCAAAGTTTTTGAATCGCACAACAATGCGCCGGAAAATCAGCCCCGACGTGTGAATACTGGGCAGGACACCGATGAATACCTCCGACAAGGCCGCCTCTGGCAGGCGCGCAACCATCAGCGACGTGGCGCGGCAGGCCGGGGTGTCACCCGGCACGGTCTCGAATGCGATGACCGGTGCGCGGCGCGTCGATGAACATACCCGCGCGCGAATCGATGCCGCGATCGCGCAACTGAACTATGTGCCCAACCTGTCCGCACGCAGCGTCCGCACCGGGCGCGTCAACTCGATCGCGGTTCTGTCGTCTATGCCCTCAGCCGTGTCGGCAGGCACGTCGCGCCTGGGGTTCATGATGGAGATCGCCGCCTCGGCCGCCATTGCCGCAATCGAACACAACATGGCCCTCGTGCTGGTTCCGCCCCTGCCCGACCCGGAGGCCACGTTGCGCAACATCCCCTTTGACGGCGCGCTGCTGATCGAACCGGCGCGCGACGATCCCTTCCTGGATCTGCTGCGCAGGCGCTCTACCCCTGTGGTTGCCATCGGCACACCGCCGGACAGCACCATGGCGCATGTCGATCTGAACTATGGCGCCACCACCGAACTTCTGATCCGCCATCTGCATGACAGCGGCGCACGTTGCTTTCCATTGATCATCGGCGCCTCTGACCGGGCAAGCTACGCGGTCACGGAACAGGCCTACCGTGCCCACGCGACGCAGCAGGGCATGCGCCCCCAGGTGATCCGCGTCCCCGAACATCGCGGAGAGGGCGGTGCACGTGATGCCATATGCCAGGCACTGCACGAAAACCCCGGCATTGACGGCGTGCTGGTGCCCGTCGATGCGCTGGCGACAGGCGTCATGCAGGGATTGCGCGATCTGGGTCGCAGCGTGCCCGGCGATGTTCGTGTCGTCACCCGCTACGACGGCCTGCGCGCCCGCAGCGAGGTGCCCGCCCTGACTGCCGTTGACCTGCATCTGGACGTGGTGGCGGGACAGGCGATTTCGCTGTTGCTCCGCGTGGTCGCAGGGACCGCCGGCGCGGACGAGGTGGTACATGCCCCGCCGCCCGCGCTGGTGACCCGCCCGTCAAGCGGCGGCTGAAAGGCTCAGGTCAGGCCGCCGAGGCGACGCACCGTCTCGGCCACCTCTTCGCCGGTGGCCATATCGGGCGCGGCTGCGGCAATACCCGCGGCCTCGCCTGTCGCAAAGGCCGTGCCCATCACCCGAACCGAACCATAGGCCACGGGATCAGCCCCGATCACACGACCCGCCAACAGCAGGTTTTCAAGGCCCCGCACCCGCAGGCTGTCCAGCGGGATCGACGCATAGCCCGGGCCGCCGACCGAGTAATAGACCGGTTTTCCCGCTTCGCCGTGCAGCTCGGCAGGCCAGGCGGCACGCGCGACACTGTCCGGGCGTTGGCGGCCGCTGGCCAGATCCTGGGCCGTCATCTCGTACCGGGCGGCGGGGTGGCGGCTCTCACGGACACCAATCTGCGGGCCGGTCTGCGCCAGATAGCAGTTGGCGCACCCGGGCACATGGGTGCGCAGCATCTCGACGTAATCATGCGCCATGGCACGGGCCAACTGCTCGGCTCGGGTAAAGCTGGCCGACCCGAGATCGGGCAGCGGCAGGTCGATCACCATCCACCAAAGCTCGCCCGACCCCGGAACCAGCGTGTAGATACCCCCGTCGGTGCGGGTGACCGGATAGCGGCCTGTCTTGTTGTATGCACGAATGGCGGCCTTCACGGCCTCGCGCTCTATCGGGATGGACGGGTCCAGCCCACCGACGCGGATCGGGGCCGAAACCGCCTGAAGGTGGCCCTTGTCGTCACCTTCGCGCATCTGCACCCCGGAGACGAGCGAGAGGTTCGCATCGCCCGTGGCATCAACGAAACCCTCGGCGGCGATGCGCCGCCGGCCCTCCATTCCGGCAACGGTCACGGATTCAATGCGTTGCGCCGTCCGCGTCGCGGCGGCCACCCGCGAATGCAGCAGAACATCGACACCGTGATCAGCCAGCACCCGGTCCAGCGCCAGCTTCAGCCCCTCGGGGTTCAGCAGGATGATCCAGTTGCCCGTGGTTTCGGAACAATGCGCGCGCCCGTCCATACCGATGGCGCGCATCGCATCCAGGACAAGCGCGCCTGCACCGCCGACCGCCTCGACCGGCTCAGCGCCCTGTTGAAAGAACCCGCAATACGCCAGCACCTGCGACGTCGTTGCCGCCCCACCGAGAAAGCCGTACTTTTCAACCAGGCAGACCTTGGCCCCTGCACGTGCCGCACCAAGGGCCGCGCCGATGCCACCTGCCCCGCCACCGGCGACGATGACATCATATTCGCTTTCGATCTTGCGGCTCATGCGCGCCACCCCAGCAGACGTTTTTCAATCAGCCCGACAAGGGCGGACAGTATGACCCCCAGCAGCGACAGGATGGTCACGCCCGCGAACAGGCGTTCCAGGTCATAGAGCGAACCGGCTTGCAGGATGTAGGCACCGATCCCGTATTCCGCGCCCAGCATTTCGGCGGCGACCAGCAGGATGATGGCAATGGCCAGGCTGACGCGCAGCCCCGACAGGATGCCCGGCATGGCGCCGGGCAGCACGATGCGCAGAACGATGGTTGACCATTTCAGACCAAAACTTTGCCCCATGCGGATCAGCGACCGGTCGACGTTGTCGACCGCGCCATAGGTGGCGACAACCGTGGGGGTGAAAGTGCCAAAGGCGATCAGGGCGTATTTCGACGACTCGTCGATGCCGAACCAGATCACGAACAACGGCAGCAGCGCGATCTTGGGGATTGGGAACAACGCCGCGACCAGGGGCACCAACCCGGCGCGCGCGACCGAGAAAAGACCGATCATCACGCCGACACCGATCCCCGCCAGGGCCCCCAGCGATCCGCCGACAAGCAGCCGCATCAGTGACGGATGCAGGTTCTTCCACAAGCCGCCGGATTGGGCGAAATCGACCAGCGTGGCAAAGACATCCGTCGGGCGCGGCACCGTCAGCGCAGAGATGAACCCGGCCCGCGTGCCCCATTCGAGAAAGGCGATCAATACGACAAAGACGAGCAGGCCGATGCCGCGCGGCGATTTAGGGCGGAAACCACCGCCTCTGAAATGGACCGGGCTGGCCTGCGCATTAGCGGGTAATGGGGCAGAGGGCGCGCCCGAAGACACGGCGGAAATATCAGTCATTGACCAGCTCCATATCTGCGGCTTCGGCCTCGGCGCGCATCAGCGTCCAGAGGTGTTTCTGCATCCGGTCCAGCGCCGGGTCGCCCAACGTGCGGCTCTCCAGCGGGGTGTCGATCTCGACCACTTCGCGGATCTGGCCGGGGCGGCGCGACAGCACGACAATGCGGTGCCCCAGCCGCACGGCTTCGGCGAGGTTGTGGGTGACATAGACCGCGGTAAAGGGCTGACGGGTCCAGAGGGTGACAAGGTCGTCCATCAGCAATTCGCGAGTCTGGCTGTCCAGCGCCGAAAGCGGTTCATCCATCAGCAGCACTGCGGGATTGACCGCCAGCGCACGGGCGATGGCCACCCGCTGTTTCATGCCGCCCGACAATTGTTTCGGCAGGGCCTTGCGGAAATCAGACAACTTGGTGCGCGCCAGGACGTCCGAAATGATCGCCTCGGCACGGGCACCACGCACCCCATGATCCGCCAGGATGAACGAGATGTTCCCCTCGACCGTGCGCCAGGGCAACAGGGCGAAATCCTGAAACACGTAGGTCAGAGGATTGATGCTGTCCTCTGGCGGAGACCCGACCTGTGTCACCTGGCCGCCGGTGGGCCGCTCCAGCCCACCCAGAAAGCGCAGCAACGTGGATTTTCCGCACCCGGAGGGGCCAACGATGCAGACGATGCGCCCTTTCGGGATCGACAGGTTGATATCGCGGATGACCTCGACATCGCCGTAGCGATGCGAAACGCCTTCGAGTCTGAGTTCCATTGGTAAGTCCTGTAGGTACGGACCCCGCGCCGGTCACGGCGCAGGGTCGCTGGGGATCAGGAAAGCACGTCGACGTAGTGATCATCGACCAGCGTTTCATAGGTGATGCCGTCCTTGACCAGGCCACCCGATTTGAACCACTCGAGCTGATCCACGACCGAGGCCTTGTTCAGCGCCATGCCACTGTTGATGCGCATCGCCCCCGACAGGATCGACGCGCTGGCGTCTTCGATCGGCCGGTCGGGATAGACGTAGGATGCAACCAGCTTGACGATCGCGTCCTTGTCCGCAGCATCGGTTGTCTGATCAACCAGCGCGGCGTTGTAATCTGCCGCACCACGCGCCAGCGCCTGAAGAAATGCCTTGGTCTGGGCATCTTCCTGTTCGGCGTTCCGGGTCGAGGTGAAGACGGTCGTGACCTGGTAGTTCGGAATGTAGTCTGCAACTTCGCCAATGATCTTGACCGCACCGGCGTCCGCCAGCGTTGCGGCGATGTTCGGCACGATGGACCAGGCGTCGATCTGGCCCGACTTGATGGCCCCGATCACCGCGCCGGTTTTTTGCAGGGGCTTGAAGTGAACCTCGACACCCTCGGCCGCCGCGATTTTCGAGCCCATGTAGTGAAAGGACGAGCCCGCCTGCGTCATGCCGAAGGTCTTGCCATCCAGCTTGGACGGATCGGTCAGGCCGGCATCATAGGCGGCTTTGGAGGCCAGGATTTTCTGGCCCGAGATGCCTTTTTCCTCGGCCAGCGCACCGCCGATGACCTTGGCAACACCCTTTTCGGCGAGCGAGATCAGCCCGCCGGAAATCGCCGTCATGGCATAGCCGGTATCGCCCGAGGCAATCGCCACCGCCATCGGCTGCGCGGCTTCGAAATAGTCGAAGTTCACGTCCAGACCGGCCTCGGTGAAATAGCCCCGCTCGAACGCGATGTAGGTCGGCGCGTGGCTGGCCAGGCGCATCGCACCGACGTTGATCGCCGTGCCGGCACGCGCGGAACGGACAAGATACGGAGTGGCCAGCGTGGCCCCCAGCAGGCTGAGGGTGGCGCGACGTGTGAATGTGCTCATTTGGTATCCTCCCTAGAGCAGACCCCTCCCCGGGGTCGGTAGTCGGTGGGCATCAGTCCTTACAGGTCCTGCCCACCAAGATCGTGTCGAATGTCTGAAAGAAGGGCGCGGACAGCCCCTTCGGTGTCGTGATCGAGGATTGCCTCGACCATATCGGACTGATGGGCAAGCACCGCCTTGGGGTCGCAGCTGCCTTCGCGCAGCGCAGCCAGCCGGAACCGGCGCGACTGGTCGTAAAGCTGACCGAGCATGCGGATCATCCGGGGCGAGCCGCTGGCGCTGCAAAGGACATTGTGCAACGTGCGTCCGGCCTCGTCCCAGACAAGCACGGCACCGTCGGGATCGCCGAGCAGCTGATCCGTGGCACGGGCGGCGGCGTGTTGTGCGGCGATCACGCGCCCCTCCCACGCAACGTCGGCATGGTGCATCGACCAGCGCAGACCCATCGGTTCAAGTTCTGCGCGCAAGCGGATGATGTCGCGCAGATCGGCCTCGGTCGCGGAGGCCACGCGAAACCCACGCTGCGCCGTCGCCTCGACCAGCCCTTCGGCGGCCAGCAGGGTCAGCGCCTCGCGGACGGAATGGTTGGAACCGCCATAGCGCGCGCGCAGAGCCTCGATCTTGAGCTTGGCATCGGGCGGCAGATCCCCAAAGGAAATATCGCGCCGCAGCGCGCAGGCCAGTACGGAGACCACTGTGTCGGAGGCACGATCCGTGGCATGAGATTTGCGGCTGAACATCGCCTCATGACCTCCCTTTCATGACCCGATTGAAAAAACGTGTAATATTCTTAATAATAATCCAAATGACTCGTCAAGGACATTGCAGATGAAGACCGACCTTACAGCAACCCGCGTGATCCCGATCCTGGGGGATCCGGTGGCCCAGGTCGCGACGCCGCGCCTGTGGAACGCGGTGTTTTCGGACGCCGGCACCGATGCGGTGTGCGTGCCGATTGACCTTCCTTCCCAAGGGCTTGGGGCCTTTGTCGACTGGGTTCGGATGGCGCGGAACGTGCCGGGTTTCCTGACGACGATCCCGCATAAGGCGGCGCTGGCGGGGGCGTGTGACAGGGTGGAGCCGGACGCGCGTATCCTAGGGGTCGTGAACACGATCCGCCGCGACGCCGATGGCATGCTGGTCGGGGAAATGTTCGACGGATTTGGCATGATGGATGCCATCGAGGCCACGGGTACCGTCGTTTCCGGGGCGCAAATCGCCATCTGCGGGGCCGGCGCGGCGGGCGGCGCCATCGCCATCCAGGCGATCCGGCGCGGGGCAAAGGTGCTGCACATCACCGATATGGCTCCGGCCCGCGCGGCTGACCTGATCGCACGCCTTTCTGTCGTAGGTCAGACCGAGCTGCACGTGGGTATCCCGCAAGTGGCTGATATCGTGATAAATGCTTCGCCTGCGGGCAGTCCCGGCGAAGCGCCCCCGGCCTTTCCCGCAGCGCTGACAGACGGGGCGACCTGCGTGGCGGATGCGCTGACGGACCCGGCGGAAACCGCGCTGATCGCGGCGGCGCGGGCCGGCGGTCTTCGCGTGGTGACGGGTACCGATATGGCGGCCCACCAGGCGGCGCGGATGCGGGCGTTTCTGGGGTTGCAGGAGGCGGTGGCCGGGCCGCGCTGAGCGGGACTGTCGGTATCCCTGGGACAACCCCCGCCAAGTCATTGAAATCGCTGGATTCGCACGTCGGTATTTGAACGGTATCGAAACGGTTTCCGAACGGTTTCATTTGCCCGGCTTTCGCGCGCCGCCAGACGCCTTTCGACACCCCGCCCGCCGCAGCCACCCTGGCATAACCGGGGGGCAGGCAGGCGCAGGCATGGGCAAGGACGGGGCGCGACAAACGCCCTGGCCTGCCGGGTCTTGGCATAGGGATGCGAATGTCGCGCAGGCAGGGGGCGCGTGTCGGGCGGGGGGGGCGATGCGGCGCTGTGGCGGCCAGCATCGCACCCCCCATCCCGCCGGGCCAATCGCAGGACGGACAGCACAGGCGGAGAGAGCAGTGCGTCGCCCCCCTGCCCTTTGCGTCGTGGCGCGACGGGTATCTGTCAGGGGCGCGCCGCAAGGATGCGGGGCCGGGCCGTGCGCCCCGCTGCGCCGGGCAACAGGGCGGGTTGCACCCGGCACCCCCGCAGCGCGGTCAGGGCGCGACAGAGGCGACGCGAGTGTTCGGCGGTGTCAGGTGCGCGCGGCCTCGAACGCCTGCCACGCAGCATCGAAGCTGTCGAAATCGAACCCCGGTGCGCGCGCCGCGTCCAGCACGATGCGTTCGGTTGCCTGCATCTTTTCTATGGCGGCTTCGAGCAGGGGAAGCGTGTCGTCGGGGATGACCACCGCCCCGTGACGATCCGCATGAACCCATTCGCCCGGCGCCACCGTCAGGCCGAACACGGTCACGGGCACATCTATTTCCGTGACATGGACAAAGCCGTGGCTGGGGCCGATCGATCCGGCGATGACGGGAAACCCCTCGGCCATGTCGCCGAGATCGCGCATGACGCCATTGGTCAGCGCGCCGGCCAGGCCGAACCCCTTGTGCACGGTGGTGTTGATTTCGCCCCAGTAGGCGCCGATGGCCGCATCGCCATCCATATCCTGAATGACGCAGACCGCGGGACCGTCGGATTGCGCCATGTATCGGTAATAGGCCATCCGCAGGGCGCGAACATCCTGCGGGGTATCGGGGCTGGGGCGCAGGGCGGCAATGCGGGCGGTGCGCGCGCGGCCCAGCATGGCCCCGCCATCGGGCGCATTCGACAGAACGGTGCCACGGGTAAAGCGGTCAAAGCCGCGTTGGCCCTGTGCCACCTCGATCGCGTTGCAGACGGTGGGGGTATCGACCTTGCGCAGCAGGGTCATCAGGGTGTCGTTCATGGGGCCTCCTCCAGCCAGCGGCGCAGGGCCGCGTTTGTCGTCTCGGGGCGTTCCAGCACGGGCAGATGGCCCGCGCCTGCGATGACCTC
Organism: Pseudooceanicola sediminis; assembly: GCF_003575965.1. Classification (GTDB taxonomy): domain Bacteria; phylum Pseudomonadota; class Alphaproteobacteria; order Rhodobacterales; family Rhodobacteraceae; genus Pseudooceanicola; species Pseudooceanicola sediminis. The sequence goes on from NZ_QWJJ01000018.1 coordinate 70,810, forward strand.
CAGCCGGGCACCGGGGATCAGGTCGCGCATCAGTTCGTGGCGCGCCACGGGACACACACGATCCTGCTGGCCACACAGCACCAATGCCGGGCAGGTCAGGCCGCGCAGCGTATCCTGACGGTCGGCGCGATCCCGCAGCGCCAGCGATTGACGGCAGAAGACCTGCGCGCCGAGGTCACGCGCCATGGATCGGCACAGGTCCGCCAGCGGGCCTGTCCCTGCACCCGAGGCCAGATAGTTCGGCACGAAGGTGTCCTGCATCATCGCCTCGAGATCGCCCGCACGGGCGCGCGCCATCTGGGCCGCGCGTCCGGCCTGGACGGTCGGGTGTTCGGCCAGCGGATTGGTGTCGAGCAGGGCAAGCCGGTCGATGCGGTCGGGTGCGCGGGCGAGCATTTCCATCGCGAGGATCCCCCCCATCGACAGCCCGGCCAGCGCAAAGCGCGGCGGCGCCTGCGCCAGGACCTGATCCGCCAGAGCGGCCATGGTTTCGGCCCCCCCGAGCCAGGGCACATGGACAGTGCGCCGGGCCGAAAAGGCGGCGATCTGCGGTGTGAAAAGGCGGGCGTCGCACATCATGCCCGCCAGCAGCAGCAGGGGGAGCGGGGCGGGCGCGGTCGTCATGCCGCCGTCCAGCCGCCGTCGACCATCTGCGCCGACCCGGTGACCAGCGCCGACGCATCGGAGGCCAGATAGACGACAGCGCCCATGATATCCTCGACCCGGCCGACCCGGCCAAGCGCGATCTTGTCCTCAATCCAGGTGCGCCGGTCGGCATCGGCAAAGGTCGCCTCGGTCAGCGGCGTGCGGATGAAGGTGGGGCAGAGCGTATTGATGCGGATGCCGGCAGGCCCCCATTCGAGGGCCATCGCCTTTACCATCCCCTCGACCGCATGTTTGGAGGCGCAGTAGGTGGCACGGTCCGGCCCGCCGACATGCCCCATCTGCGAGGAAACATGGATGATCGTACCGGGCCGCCCCGCCGCGATCAGGGCGCGCGCGGCATATTGCGACAGGAAGTAGGCGGCGCGCAGGTTGACCCCGAGCACCGCGTCGAAATCCGCTGGCGTGGTGTCGGTGGCCGGGCCATGGCGGGCCAGCCCGGCGGCGTTGACCACGATGTCGTAGGGGGTGGCAAAGGTGGATTTCAGCGCATCCAGGTCGGTGACGTCGACCGCCATCGCACTTGCCCGGCCACCCGCGGCGCGGATCTGGTCCACCGCGTCCTGCAACGGGGCGGCGCGGCGGGCCAGGCAGGTGACGTCGGCCCCCGCATCGGCCAGGGCGACAGCGCAGGCCAGCCCGATCCCCGAGGAGGCGCCTGTGACCAGCGCCCGCTGGCCATCCAGCCGAAAGGAGGGCGTGCGTGGCAGGGTCATTCCGCGGCCTCGCGGTGGGGAACGGCGGCGCCGTAGGGCACGTTTTCCCCGCCATGGCGGCGCATCCGGATATTGCATTGCTCGGCATGGCCGACGAAACCTTCGAGCAGGCACAGACGCGAGCCATAGGCGGCGATGCGGGCCGCGGCGGCATCGGTGGTGATGCGCTGGTAGCTGTGGGTCTTGAGGAACTTGCCGACCCAGAGCCCGCCGGTATAGCGCCCGGCCTTGCGGGTGGGCAGGGTGTGGTTCGTGCCGATCACCTTGTCGCCGTTGGCCACGTTGGTGCGCGGGCCCAGGAACAGCGCGCCGTAGCACGTCATGTTGTCGAGGAACCAATCGTCGCGGTCGGTCATCACCTGCACGTGTTCCGAGGCGATGTCATCGGCCACGGCCAGCATTTCGTCGTAGGTGTCGCAGAGGATCACCTCGCCAAAGTCCTGCCAGCTTTTGCGCGCGGTGTCGGCGGTCGGCAGGATGGTGAGCAGGCGGTCGATTTCGGCAAGCGTCCCGGTGGCCAGGGCGCGCGAATTGGTCAGCAGGACGGCGGGCGAGTTGTAGCCATGTTCCGCCTGCCCGAGCAGATCGGTGGCACAGAGTTCGGCGTCGACGGTATCATCCGCGATGACCATCGTTTCGGTGGGACCGGCGAACAGGTCGATGCCGACGCGGCCGAACAGCTGGCGTTTCGCTTCGGCGACGAAGGCGTTGCCGGGACCGACCAGCATGTGCACCGGGGCCATCGAAGCGGTGCCGATCGCCATCGCGCCGATGGCCTGGATGCCGCCCAGCACGTTGATTTCATGCGCGCCGCCAAGGTGCATCGCGGCGATGACGGCAGGGTTGGGTTCGCCGTGAAAGGGCGGAGTGCAGGCAACGATGCGGGGTACGCCCGCAACTGCGGCGGTGGCCACCGACATGTGCGCCGAGGCGACCATCGGGAACTTGCCGCCCGGAACGTAGCAGCCGACCGATTGCACCGGAATGTTCTTGTGCCCCAGGATCACACCGGGCAACGTCTCGACCTCGATATCCGTCATGGAGGCGCGCTGCGCACGGGCGAAGGTCGTCACCTGATCCTGGGCAAAACGGATGTCGGCCAGTTCGCGGGCGCTGAGCCGGGACAGCAGATGTTCGATGTCCGTTTCGGACAGGCGAAAGCTGTCCGGGCTGTAATTGTCGAACTTTTCCGACAAGGCACGAACGGCATCGTCTCCGCGCGCCTCGATGTCGGCCAGGGTCGCCTCGACAACCGCGCGGGTTCTGGAATCATCCTCCTTGCGGGTCGCTTCGGATTTGCTGCGCTTGAGGTATTCGATGGTCATGGAAGGTGTCCTTTGCGGAGGCGGGCATCAGCCGCAGAAATCAGGTGAGGGGTCGCGACCGACGGGCGGCACGCTGCGAAGAGAGGCCAGAAGAGAGGCCGCAGGATCGCCCAGTCCTGTCGCGACCCTGCCTTTCGTGAGCCTGCCTTTCGTGAGCCGGCCTTTCGCGAGCCGGTTGGCACAAGGCGACATCACGGCAAGACCACAGGTAACCACCGGTCAAACCCCGCGCGGGGGACGTGGCGGAACGACGACAGGATGAGGGTGACGACAAGGGTGAACCACCTCCCCGTGGTTTTGCACTCGTATGCAATGGTGGTAGCGACGGGGATGGCGCATTGCAAGATCTTTTTGCATACGCTTGCAAACTGACGGATCCTCAGCGGAGGACGCCGTTGCGAGGTGATCCGGCGAGGGCGAAAATGGCGATGACCCTGCCCCGCCGTAGCCGCAGAGGGGCGCGGCGTCGGGATCGGGAGGCAGCGGGATGCCCCGACACGAGCGCCGACCATGGGCCGTGACCACGGGCGGCGGGATGATGGCGGAGAGAGGGCCGGATACCGCAGGCACACCGGGGGCTGGGCCAGCGCGACGCCGGGGGGACGCGCGACAGCCAAGGGGGGCGGCCTGCCCGGCAAGAGGGTGCGATCACGCCGGGCGGCGTCCTTTGGAGGGGCGGCAGTTGCCTGCCCCTCTCGGGCTCTAGGGTCGGGTGGTTCCGCGTGTCACGGCGACCGGAGGTATGCGCAACTTGCGCACCGGGGCGGTATCTTCGATCGCGGCGATCAGTTCCTGCGTCGCGGCCGAGACCATCTGGTTCAGCGGCTGACGCACGGTCGAGAGGTTGAAAGACGGCCAGTTGGCCTGGGGAATATCGTCAAAGCCGACCACGGCCACGTCTTCGGGCACGCGCAGCTTGAATTCCGAGCGGATCACATCCATCGCGGCCAGCGCCATGTGATCATCCCCGACGAACAGGGCGTCGGGCGGTTCAGGCACATCGAACAGCTGGCGCGCGGCCTCGGCCGCCTCTTCATAGTGGTAATTGCCGTTTGCGCGCGAATGCAGGGTATGTCCCGCCTGCTTCAACGTCTCAAGAAAGCCTTCTTCACGCTCGATCTGGGTCGAGGCGCCTTCGAACCCGGCCAGGTGCGCAATACGTTTGGGGTTGCCGCGCAACAGCATCTGCGCCGCCAGCCGCCCACCATCGCGGTTTTCGCATGTCACCGCGCGCAGGGAATCGCCCGGTTGATCGCGGTTGAACAGCATGACCGGGATGTTCAGTTCGCGGCACCGCTCGGCCAGGGTCGACGAGACCGACACCGACACCATGATGATGCCGTCGACGCGGTAATCCAGCAGTTCCTGCACAACGGGTTCGACATCGCCCACAGTGGCCGAGGCCATGAACAACAGCACATGATAGCCGTTTTCCTGCAAGGCGATGGACAGCTTTTCCACCGCCTCGGGATAGAACTGGTTTTCCAGGTAATAAACCACCAGCCCGATGATGCGGCTTTTGCCGGTGATCATCGCACGCGCCAGCACGTTGGGCCGATAGCCCAGCTCTTCGGTGGCGGCCCGGATCTTTTCGGCCATCTTCTTGGACACCGACGCCCCCGGCGTGAAGTACCGGGAGACCGCGGACTGGCTGACCCCAGCCTTACGGGCCACGTCCACCGATGTTATCGTTCTGCCGTTCACGTTCGTTTCCTGCGATGATTACCCAAGGGGGACTTTACTGACATCGGCGGCGTCTGCCACCCCTTCGGGCGCAGAACGGTAGGTCAGGTTCTGGCCGGTCTGCACGTCGAACAGGTGGCAGGTCTGGGGCGGGATGGTTGCGCGGATGGTGCTGCCGATCTGCGCGCGGAATGATTTGCCCGCCCTGAGGTTGACCAGATCGCGCCCGACCCGCACCGCGGCCATGCTGGATTCACCCAGCAATTCCAAGGCGAAAATCGGGGCGGCGATATCGCCGCCGTCGTCGACCAGGGTAACATCCTCGGCACGGAAGCCCAGCGTGACCGGCCCCGAGAACCCACGCGGCAGGCCCGCGAGGTGGATGTTTTCCGCCTGGAAAACGCCATCGGCAATCACCCCTTCGACAAGGTTCATCGCGGGCGATCCGATAAAGCTGGCGACGAAGGTATTGGCCGGGTTGTCGTAGATCTCGGTCGGGGTGGCGACCTGCTGCACGACGCCCTTGTTCATCACCACGACGCGGTCGGCCAGGGTCATCGCCTCGACCTGGTCATGGGTGACGTAGATCGTGGTGGTTTTCAGGCGGTGTTGCAGGTTCTTGATCTCGGCCCGGGTCGAGACGCGCAGCTTGGCATCGAGGTTCGACAGGGGTTCGTCCATCAGGAAGACCGTGGGTTCGCGCACGATCGCGCGCCCGAGGGCGACGCGCTGGCGCTGGCCGCCCGAAAGCTCGGCCGGGCGACGCTCCAGCAGCTCCAGAAGGTCGACCATTTCGGCGGCCTTCATGACGCGGTCATGGTGTTCGGCCTTGGGGATCTTGCGCACCTTCAGCGGAAAGCGGATGTTTTCGTAGACCGAGAGGTTGGGATAGAGACCGTAGGACTGGAACACCATCGAGATGTCGCGGTCTTTCGGTTCAAGATCGTTGACGACGCGGCCACCGATGACGATCTCGCCCTCCGAGATATCCTCAAGCCCGGCGATCATCCGCATGGTGGTGGATTTTCCACAGCCCGAGGGGCCGAGCAGCACAAGGAATTCCTGGTCCGCGATGTGCAGGTCGAAACGATCGACGCCGACCACCTTGCCCCAGCGTTTGCAGACGTTTTTCAGTTGGATTTCGGCCATGATTTACCCCTTGACGGCGCCGGCGGTCAGGCCGCTGACGATCTGGCGTTGAAAGAACATCACGAGGATGAACAGCGGCACGGCGGCGGAAACGGTCGCGGCCACCGCGTACATGATCGTGCCCTCGGTCTGCACCGTTCCGAGGAAGGAGCTGATCTTGGGCACCATGGTCTGATTGTCCTGGTTCAGCAGCATCGCCGTGACGGCAAAGTCGTTGTAGGCCAGCAGGAAGGAGAACAGGCCCGTGGTGATCACCCCCGGCCACATCACCGGCATGATCGCCAGACGAAACGCCTGGAACCGGGTGCAGCCGTCGACCATCGCGCTTTCGTCCAGATCCTTTGGGATCGACTGGAAAAAGCTGTGCAGCATCCAGATGGTGAAGGGCTGGTTGATCGCCACCAGAACGATGATGGCCGTGGGCAGGTGGCCCCAGATGTTCATCTCGAAGAACGGCAGCAGGTAACCGGCGACCAGCGTGATATGCGGCATGGCGCGAAACACCAGCGCGGCGATCAGGATCCAGAAGGTATAGCTGCGGCTGGAGCGCGACAGCGCATAGCCGCCAAGCGTGCCGAACAGCAGGCTGATCGAGGTCACGCAGACGGTGACGATGACCGTGTTCCAGACCGAATGATAGAACTCTCTCTCGATCCAGGCCCCGCGGTAGCCGTCCAGCGTGAAGGCGCCGCCGGTCTGGCGTGTGGTGGCCGGACCGGTGAGCGCGTTCCAGAAGGACTCCCGCGAGAAGAAATCCGCCTGCACCTTGAACGACCCCCAGACGGTCCAGAAAAAGGGAAAGGCCGCGAGGATCAGCCAGAGCAGGAGCACCAGCGTCGTGGCGATGGCAAGCGGGCGGGAATATCCGATTTTCGTCGCCATCAGTGGGCCTTTCGCTTGAATTCGCGCCAGGTGCGCACCAGCACCGGCGACAACAGGATGATGACCCCGATCATCGTCAGGATCGACGTGGCCGCAGCCGAACCGAACAGCTGATCGACCTGCCCGTTCAGATCGTTGTAGATCGACCATGACAGCGAGGTTGCATTGGCCTCGGCGCTGAAACCGATGATCGGTTCAAAGACGCGGAAATTGTCCATCAGCAGCACCAGCCCGACAAAGGTCGCCAGTGGTGTCAGATGCGGCATCACGACGTAGCGAATGCGTTCCCAGCGATTGGCCCCGTCGATCATGGCGCTTTCCAGCGTGTCCTTGGGCAGGGTTTGCAGCCCGGCATAGAAGACGACAAAGGCAAAGGGCGTCATGTGCCAGGTGCCATAGACGATCAGCGTGACCCAGGTCAGCACGGGCGACGCCTTGAGGCTGAGCTCGGGGTCGGCGAAGATCCATTGCAGACTGGCCCCGATCACCCCGTCCGAATTGATCATCCAGAACAGGATCAGCGACCCCAGCAGGGGGGTGACGATATAGGGCAGTAGCGACAGGAAGATCACCGGCCCCTTGAACATTCGCGGAATGGTATTGACCCCGAGCGCGACGGCAAAACCCACGGCCATGCTGAGCGGCGTCACCAGGAAGGTATAGACCAGCGTAAAGCTGAGCGCCTTGTAGAAGGGCAGGTTGTAGATTTGCGCCACGATATCCGCGACCCCGTCGTTGTTCGACAGGATCTCGCCGATCTCGGACACGGCCAGGTGCGCCCGGTTCAGGTAGGTGCCCAGGCCGTTGAACTTGCCCAGGGGTTGGGCGGTCTTGAGCGCGGCCGTGGCGGCGGGGTCGACCTTGGTTTCGGTCTGGCAGCCGAAGGGGCCACAGCTTTCCACGCTGATCAGCACCTGGTCGTGTTCGACGAACAGGGATTGCACCGCCACCGACACGATCGGCAGCGCGATGAACAACAGCATGGCCAGGGCGGAGGGAAAGATGAAGCTGGCGAAATCGCGGTGGCGCATACCCGTCTCCTGCAGGGAAATGCGCCCCCGGCGGATCTGCCGGGGACGCGGTAAGATTTACTGAAGGAAGCCTGCTTCGGTCGCGGCGGTGCGATAGGCAGCCTCGACATCGGCCAGCGCCTGTTCCGCGCTTTCAGACCCCTGCATGAAATCGGTCAGTTCCGCGCCGAGGGCCGTGTGCAGCAGCCCCATGTAGGGGGACATGGGATAGGCCTTGGCACCGGCGGCGGCATTGCCAAGCACACCCTTGGCGGTATCGGGGGCGTTGAAATCCTTCATCAGCCAGGTGCCCGCTGTGGGGTTTTCCTGCGCGACTTCGGGGCGGATGCCGTGAACCATGGCGATAAACGACGCCTCGGCGTCCTCGTCCGAGATGTTCTTGGCGATGGTAAAGCCGTCCCACCACAGGGCCGCCGCCGGAATCGTGCCGCCGTCGACCGTGGGGGCCGGGGCAAGAATGGTGGCTTCTCCGATCTCGGGGGCGGGACCTTCGGGGTCGATATGGCCGTTCACCATCGAGCCCCACTGGTTCATGATCGCCACGTCACCGGCCAGGTACATCGCCTTCATCTCGTCCGCGGTAAAGGTCATGTATTCCGGTTCCATGTACTCGGTCAGGGCCTTCATCATGGTCAGCGTCCTGACGCCGGCCTCGCCCGAAATCGATGGCTCGGCGCTGCCGGGTTCAAAGAAATGGCCATCCATCCCGAGGTACATGTTCACGAATTCCGCCGCCAGATACCAGCCTGCCTGGTAGGAGGCCGCCAGCGGATATTCCATGATGCCCTTTTCGCGGATCACCTTTGCCGCGGCGAGGACCTGTTCCCAGGTTTTGGGCGGTTCCAGCCCGGCCTGTTGCAGGATGTCGCCGCGCATGAACAGGTGCTGGCCGTTGCCCAGAAAGGCGATTGCCATCGTCTGGCCGTCCACCTTGATCAACTGGCGCGGCGACAGGGTTTCGCCGTATTTCGCCACCAGATCGTCGAGCGGGCGGACAAGATCCTTGTTCAGCAGGGGCACGATCGAATTGTTGGCCACCACCGCAACGGTATATTGCGCCGGGTTCACCGTCAGGGCGGGCACTTGCAGCGACTTGTGCTCGGTCGTCATGTTGGCTTCGACGCTGACGCCATCCCCGGCGCAGCCCTCGGCCTCGTCTATGACCAGCCCGAGGGCATCGAAATCATTGGCAAGGATGCGGACGGAGCCGCCTTCGATGCCGCAACCCGCGTGGGCCATGCCCGCGGCCAGAACCAGCGCCAGCGCGCTTGTCGTCAGAAACTTCATGTCCGTACTCTCCTTGTTGTGAGGCCCGCCCGCGTGTTCCCCGCGGGTCGGGCGCGACCAGCCGTGGCTAGGCCTGCTGAATGTCCGAAACCGCCGGTGCATCGGCCAGCTGCGCAAGCTTGATCTGCACCAGCAGGGCCAGTTCGTCGTAGACGCACCATTCGTCGACGATCTTGCCGTCCTTGTAGTGATAGTGGCTCATCCCCATGACCTGCACCCGTTTGCCCGTCGGATCGCCCAACGACTCCAGCCCGCCAAAGCCGAGGTGATGCCCCTCCATGACCCAGCGGACCGCGACCTTGGTGCCACCCTCGTTGCAGGGGGTCGAGCAGATATGCTGCGGCGCAAAGACCGCATCGGGGAAAGCACCGATCAGGCCGATGGTCTGGTGCATGACCGACGCGATGCCGTAAAGCTCCTTCATCAGGGGGCCGTGCCACATGACGGTGGGGGCGTAGACATCGCGGATCTTGCCGAACATCTTGCGATTGAACACCTCATGCAGCCAGGACAGTGTCTGACGCTCCAGGTCGGTGCCGGCGATCGACAGGTCGGCCTTTTCGGCAGGCGGGTACTGGCCCAGCATCAGACCGGTTTCCCCGATGTCGAGCTGCGTCAGACCCTGCGACAATTTCGAGCGGGCGACCTTTTCCGCATAGGCCTGCGGGTCGAGACCCAGTTGCTGGATGATCGCCATCTGGTCCGACACGACCCATTCGCGATAGATCTTGTTGCGGTGGATCATGCAGTCGGCCACCGTGCGGCTGACAAAGGTGCGCCCGTTCGCCGGACCATAGTGCCCGTTCTGCGAATAGCGCCCGGAGCCGGTCACAAGGTGCGAGGTATAAAAGCCGTCCTTGTCGTCACCGTTCCAGATGACGTGAGTGGCATTGCCGCGCCGTTCGGGCAGGCTGACAAGGCGCTGGATGGTATCGCGCACGACGTCTTCGCGGTTGTAGATCGTGCCGGTCGGCAGGTAGAGCACGATGTTGTGGGTGTAGTGGGTATAGATCAGCCCGACGTCGCGTTCATCCCAGATCTTGTGAGTGCAGCGGATGATGTAATCGACGATGTCGCTGTAACAGGGGTCGAAACCATCCATGCCCTGCACCGGCGCGCGGCCTTCGGGGACCAGGTCGGTGAAATCGGCACGTTCGACATTCATGACCTGACCGTTGTGGGGGGCGTCATCGCGCTTGGGCGCCGCTTTTGCGGGTTTCGTCAGTGCTGCGGTGTCATCCTGAGTGGCCATGAAAGTCCTGTCCGTCCTGCGGCGTCGCCGCTTTGCATACATATTCAATCCGAAGGTGACGCAGGATGGCGCCGCGATCAACGAAAAAATGAATACTTATGCAAAATAGTCTGGCGGGGCGGTGAACTGTCCGGTTTTGCTGCAGACAGAACTTGCGCGAAACGCTTTGAATACCTATTCAATATAGGAGGAACCGGAGGGGCACATGACCGCTGAAGACTTTGCCGACCTGCTGAAGGTCGCCGGGCTGAACCTGCCCGAAGCCGATCTGAAAGGCGCGCTGCCTGCGGCCGAACGCCTGTTGGAACTGGCGAATCGCCTGCCGGAGGAAACGGATGAGTGATCTTGTCGACCTGCCTTACCGGACGCAGAGGGCGCGGTTGGAGGCAGGCACCGCGCAGATCGGGGATATCTGGCGCGCGACGCAGGACCGCATCGCCCGGCGCGACGGGCGGCTGGGGGCGGTGGTCAGCCTGGCGCAGGGCGGGCCCGATACGTCGGCTGGCCTGCCCATCGGCATCAAGGATATCATCGATGTCGACGGCTTCCCGACCCGCTGCGGCAGTCATGCCCATGACGCCGCTGGTGGGGAGGCCGACGCCGTGACCGCCCTGCGCCGCGCCGGGCTGACACCGATGGCCAAGCTGGCGACCTATGAATACGCCTTGACCGGCCCCGCCTATGATCAGCCGAATCCACCGGCGCGCAACCCATGGAACCCGGACCATATCACGGGGGGGTCATCGTCTGGGTCGGCGGCGGCGGTGGCTGGCGGGTTGTTTCGCGCGGCCCTGGGCAGCGATACCGGCGGCAGCATTCGCGCCCCGGCGGCCTATTGCGGCATTGTCGGGCTGAAGCCGACCCATGGCCTTGTGCCCGTGGCGGGCTGCTTTCCCCTGTCGCCCAGTCTGGATGTGATCGGCCCGCTGGCCGCCTGTGTCGAGGACGCGGCGCTGGTGCTGGAGGCGCTTGCCCCAGAAAGCCGCGCCACGGTCGATCTGACGGCGGGGGTTGCGGGCCTGCGCATCGCCTACGCGCGGGACTGGTTCGCGGATGATCCCGCCTGCGATCCCGCTGTCGTCACCGCGATGGACGACACCGCCGCCCTGCTGTCGATGCTGGGCGCGCGGATCGAACTGATCACCCTGCCCGCGTATGCGCCGCTGGAAGCCGCCGGAACCGTCATCCTGCAAGCCGAGGCGTGGGAGGTGCACCGTGATCGCCTGCGCGAAAACTGGGATCGTTATGGTGTGGACGCGCGGCGCAACCTGATCACGGGGGCCGTGCTGACCGGGGCACATCTGCGCCGCGCCCGGGCCGTGGCACAAGGGTTTCGTCGCCAGATAGACCGGTATCTTGGTCTTCATGCCGCGATCCTGACGCCGACGACATTGTCCCCTGCCCCGAAGTTCAGCGATTTCGACGACGGCCCCGTCTGGACCGCGATGCGCACCCTGCCCTTCAACATGTCCGGGCACCCGGCGATTTCGGTGCCTTGCGGTTTTGCCGACAACGGCTTGCCTCTGGGCGCGCAGCTGGTGGCCCGCCCTCAGGGCGAAGCCACATTGTGCCGCATCGCCCAGGCCATCGAGAGCCACAGTGCGCATACCGCCCGGCCCGCGATCGAGGCCGAGCCGATTTCATTGCCTGAGTGAAACCCTGCGGGAAACAAGGACCCGCCCGCCCCCGTCAGGGGCCAGGCGGGGCGTTCCGGTCAGGCCTTTGGCGCGATCAGGACGGCACCTGCATCCGGTCCAGCCGCAACTGGGCGGCACGGCGATGCCCCTCAAGCGTTTCCGAGGCCGCCTGGCGTGCCGCGGGTGGCGCGACCTGACGCACACCTTCTTCGGTCAGCCATTGGTGGGTGACGGTCTTGATGTAGGTGCCAACCCACAGCCCGCCGGTATAGCGGCCCGCGCCCATTGTCGGCAGCGTGTGGTTGGTGCCGGAACACTTGTCCGAATAAACGACGCTGGAATTCGTGCCGATGAACAGCGATCCGTAATGGCGCAGCTTCTTGCCCAGCCCATGCGGATCTTCGGTATGGATCTGCAAATGCTCGGCCGCGACGATATCGGAATAGGCGATCATCGTCGCCTCGTCCGGACACACTACGATTTCGCCGTAGTCGCGCCACGCCTGCCCCGCGGTTTCGGCGGTGCTGAGGGTTTGCAGTTGGGCGTCGACCTCGGCCAGCACGGCCTCGGCCAATGCGGCATCGGTGGTGATCAGGCCAACCCGGGTGCGGGTGTCGTGTTCCGCCTGTGCCAGCAGATCGGTCGCCAGCATTTCCGCGTCGCCCGTATGATCGGCCAGCACGAAGATTTCGGAAGGGCCGGCCAGCTGGTCGATGCCGACCGGGCCAAAGACCTGCCGCTTGGCCTCGTTGACGAAGGCATTGCCGGGGCCGACGATCTTGTCCACCGCAGGCACGCTTTCGGTGCCCAGGGCCATGGCCGCGATGGCCTGCGCGCCGCCGATGCGAAAGATGCGGTTGGCGCCGGACAGGTGGCAACCCGCGATCATCGCCTCGTGCGCATTGGGCGGCAGGCAGGCGATGACCTGTTCGCAGCCCGCGACCTTGGCGGGAACGATGGTCATGATCGGCGCCGACAACAACGGATAGCGCCCGCCGGGCACGTAGCATCCGACCCGTTCCAGCGGAATGTTGCGGTGCCCCAGGTGAACGCCGGGGCGCACCTCGACCTCGACCTCGGACAGGCTGGCCAGCTGCGCCTCGGCAAAGGCGCGCACGTTGGCGATGGCGAATTCCGTATCCGCACGCGTCTGCGGATCAAGGTTGGCAACGGCGGCGGCGCGCTGATCCTGCGTCACCTCGAAGCTGTCCAGATCGGCCTTGTCGAACTGGAGGCCATAGGCCCGCACGGCGGCATCGCCTTCGGTGCGCACGCGGTGCAGCACCTCTGCGACCAGTGCTTCGACCGGGGCATTGTCGGCCTGTGCGTCACGACCGGGGGATTTGACGAAGGTCAGGCCTTGGGGAAGGGGCAGTCGGGTCATTTTGTCCTCATCGCTGCAAGCGTCCCCCGGGCGGCACGGCCATCCGGGGGCTGGTGAATGAATAAAGTGACGGCGCGGCGTATCAGCCCTGCCATGTCGGGCCGGCGGCATCATCGGTATCGCGCACCCGGAACACCGCGGCCTCGCCCGACATCGACGGCGCGAGGGTATAGGTCAGACCGGGCGGCACCGCGCAGGTATCCCCCGGCGCCAGCGTCTGCGTGCCCTCGGCCCAGGTCAGCCGCCAGTGCCCGCGCATGACCATCAGCACATCGTTGCGCCCCGAGGTGACCTGCCCCTCGGCGGGGGCGGCACCGTTCAGGAAATCGACCTCGAAGCCGGGCTTGTCCTTCAGCACGCCCTGCGCGCCGATCACCTGCGCCGGGGCACGGCCCGCCAGCCCCATCAGATCGCGGTACCGCGCGACGTGGCGGGGAATGACCTGCGCCGCCGTCGGTTCGGGAAAGGCGGCCAGCTCGGCCTCGGTCAGGGTCGGCATGGGCCGCACGTCGTCGGGCAGCGCCTGCCCCGCCTTGGTATCATAGAGCTTGCCATTCTGGCCCAGCACCAGGCCATGCGCCTGCGCATCCTCGATCACCTGGGGCGCCCAGATCACGCCGCCCCCCGCATCGTCACCGCCAAGAATGGCCATGATCATGCCGTAGTCGGTGCCGATATTTTCAAAGCCGCGAAAGATGCCCGTGGGGATATTGATGATATCGCCTTCTTCCAGCACGACTTCGCCCGCGGTGCCCCAACGGCCCCAGAAAAAGCGCCAGCGCCCGGACAGCACAAAGAACACTTCGGCCGTACGGTGCGAATGCAGGCTGTTGCGGCATTTCGGCGGCTGTCCGGCGGCGCCGATATTAAAGCCCGGCGTGTCGGTGATATGCACGTGCTGATCGGCGGATTCCGAGACGCCGCCACCGATGATGGTAAAGTTTTCCTTTTGATCCGAACCGGGCGTGTGGGCGTCGATAAAGGCGGTCTTGCAAGGCTGGAGTTCGCCATACCGAACGATCCGCGCGCGCATTTCCTGAGGAGTCATTGGCCGTTGTCCTTTCCTGCGGCTGTGCTGCCGACTGCGGCCTCTGGCGTTGCCCCCCTCAGCGGGACGCAAGCACCGAAAGCCAGATAAAGCGCGTCGTCCGATGGGCGTTCATCCCCGGCGGCGCGGTGCGGGCGGTCAGATCGCGCTGCCGGTGGCAGGGGTATCACGCCGTTCCTCCTTGCCGTGGCTGTGGGCGACATCGCCGTGTCGCACCCCCAGGCCGACGCCTGTTTGCATACGTTTTCACGACGATAACAGAGATCCCTGCACCCGCGCAACAATTTTTTGCAAGCGTATGCAATTCGTGGCTGATTGCGGACCAGAGGCCCGCTCCGCACCGCGGCCAGGATTTCGGGAACAAGAGATTTAAGGGGGAGATAGGCCCGTGGGCCATCGCACGGCCCGCTGTCCACCCAAAAGGCGGCGTCACGCCCGAAATGGATCAGCCCGACGGCAGGGACCCTTCCGGCACCCGGCTATGCGCGTTGGCCAGCCACGACAGCGGCACGGCCTGACATAGGCCGGCGCAAAGTCGTCCGGCCACCGCGCCCGGCAGGCCCATCGGACCCGTCGGGCGCGGAGTTTCCGATCACTCCAGCAGCATCTTGGGCGACAGCGCCTTCGGATCAGTCTTCAGGTGCAGGATCGCGGGCACATTGGCCGCGCGCGCCTCGGCCAGCGCCGGGGCAAATTCCGCGTCCGTCGTCACCGTCGCGCCGAACCCGCCGTAGCTGCGCGCCAGCGCCGCAAAGTCGGGGTTTTTCAGCGACGTGCCAGAGGGGCGATGCGGATAATTGCGCTGCTGGTGCATCCTGATCGTGCCATACATGCCGTTGTCGCACAGGATCACGATGACATTGGCGCCGTATTCGCAGGCCGTGCCGAACTCCTGGCTGACCATCTGGAAACAGCCGTCCCCGGCCAGGCAGATCGCATCGGCATCGGGGTTTTGCAACTTGGCCGCAATCGCCGCCGGCAGACCATAGCCCATCGACCCGCTGGTCGGGGCCAGCTGCGTGCGCCAGCCGCGATAGCGGTAATAGCGGTGCAGCCAGGCCGAATAATTCCCCGCCCCGTTGGTCAGCGACGCATCGTCGCCCAGCACGTCGTTCAGATGGGTGATCACGTTTTCCATCTTCAGCGCGCCCGGCGTTTCCTGCGGCACCTGCCACGCGGTGTAATCGGCCCGCGCCTGCGCCAACCAGTCCCCGCCCGCGCGTTTGCGCGCCGCGCCCGCCAGTTGCACGGCAAACGGGCCGGGGCGCGCCACGACACCCATCTCGGGGCGATAGACGCGCCCGATCTCGTCAGGGTCGGCATGGACATGCAGCAGGGCCTGTTGCGGCAGCGGCGGCGTCAGCAGAGTGTAGCCAGAGGTCGTCATCTCGCCCAGCCGCGCGCCAAGCGACAGGATCACGTCGGCGTCGCGCACCCGCTGCGCCAGGGTCGGGTTGATGCCGATGCCAACATCGCCCACGTAATTGGGATGCCGGTTGTCGAGGTAATCCTGGCATCGGAACGACGCACCGACCGGCAGGCCCATCGTTTCGGCAAAGTCACCGATGGCCGCCGCAGCCTCGGCCGACCAGCCGCCGCCACCCACGATGACCAGCGGGCGTTCCGCCCCCTCCAGCCGGTCGATCACGGCGGCCACGTCATCTTCGGCGGCCTTGCCCGAGGTGATCACCGCAGGGGCCAGCGCCGCCCCCGTTGCCGGGCCGGACAACATGTCTTCGGGCAGCGCCAGAACCACGGGGCCGGGCCGGCCGTTCTGCGCCACGTGGAAGGCATGGCTGACATATTCGGGGATACGGTCAGCGCGGTCGATTTCGGCCACCCATTTGGCCAGGGGGCCGAACATCGCGCGATAATCGACCTCCTGAAACGCCTCGCGGTCGCGCTGGTCACTGGCGACCTGCCCGACAAACAGCACCATCGGCGTGCTGTCCTGAAACGCCACGTGCACGCCGGCACTGGCATTCGTCGCGCCCGGCCCCCGGGTGACAAAGGCCACGCCCGGGCGGCCGGTGATCTTGCCCGTCGCCTCGGCCATCATCGCCGCGCCGCCTTCCTGACGGGCCACGACGGTGTCGATCCCGCTGTCACGCAACCCGTCCAGCGCCGCCAGAAAGCTTTCGCCGGGGATGCAGAACACCCGGTCCACGCCCTGCGCGGCCAGGCATTCCACCAAGAGCGTGCCACCATGTCCGGTGGACTGTTTTTGCGTCATCGTCATCTCTCCCAATCTCTCGCCGCGCACTTTCAAGGGTTTGCCCGCAAAGGACAATCCACCGTCACAGGAAATCTTGCCGCGCCGCCAGCCGGTGCGCGGCCCTTTCAAATCGGCTGCGCGTGGCCAGCCGCGCCGCCTCGGCATCGCGCGCAATCAGCGCATCGACCACCGCATGATGTTCGGCCATGATCTGGGGGCCGAATTCGCTGTTCGCCGCGTTTTTCAGAAACGCCGAGCGCAGGTTGTTCTGGATCGTCGTCTCGATCATCCGCGTGACCTCGACGTAATATTCGTTGCCCGATGCCTCGGCGATGCGGCGGTACAACAGCAGCTCGCTGTCCACCCGCTGCTCCAGCGCGGCGGCAGGGCCAAGGCGATCGGCGGCTTCGACCTCGGCAAGGGTCTGCCGGATGTCGCGCATCTCGGCCTCGGTCCGCATCTCGGCCGCCAGCGCGCTGGCCCCCGCCTGGACCCCGGTGCGCAGCTCCAGCAGCTGCACGATACGCTTGCGCTTTTCAAAGCAGGCCGGGCTGATGCGAAAGGTCGATTTCTGTGCCGGATCCGCGACGAAGGCCCCCACCCCGCGGCGCGACTGGACAATACCGTCGTACCGCAGCAGCGATATCGCCTCTCGTACGACGGTGCGGGCCACGCCGAACCGCCGCGCCAGCTCCATCTCGGTCGGCAGGCGGTCGCCGGGTTGCAACTGGCGCGTCTCGATCGCGTCGATGATCGCGCTGGCAACCCCGTCGGGCAGGCGCGCGGGCCGGTCGATCCGATCAAAGAACTGGGCAGCGTCTGGCATTGCGGCACCTGCTTGGCGATGGACCCACGGCACCTGTTGCGCGACGATCCTCATGCGACATCATTATCGTCAAAACAGTTGTCTGACAACCAGACATATGATTAGCAAGGGGCCGCAACCAGACACCCACCCAAGGACGCCACACAGGAGCTTCGCCCATGATTTTCGACCATCGCACCTACACCTGCCGCCCCGGCACCATCAAGAAACACATGAAACTGTACGAAGATCACGGGTGGGCCGTGCAATCGCGCCACCTCGGCACGCCCGTCCTCTACGGCGCGGTGGAAACCGGCGACGTCAATTCCTACGTCCATGTCTGGTGCTTTGACAGCGCCGCCGACCGGGCCGAAAAACGCGCCGCCATGGCCGCAGATCCCGAATGGCAGGCCTATCTCAAGATCAGCGCCGAGGCGGGATATCTTGCCAGCCAGATCAACACGATCCTGACGCCCGCGCCCTTTTTCAAGACCCCCGATCGCGGCTGACACGCCTGCACAGACGTAAAAGGGCGCAAGGGATCTCCCCTTGCGCCCTCTTTGCATCACGCCTCCTGGGCGGATCCGTCCGGGCCGTCCCTGCCCCCGCCGCCGCGCGGCTTTTTCTTGCGCAGCAGGATCATGTAGATGAACAGCGCCGTCAGGCACAGAAAGAACAGGCTGTCCGGGCTGGTCAGGAACACCATCGGGTTGCCATCGCTCAGCGACAGGGACCGCCGCATGTACTGCTCCAGGTCGGGCCCCAGGATAAAGCCCAGCAACAGCGACACCGTCGAATACTTCAGCTTGCGCATGAAAAAGGCCAGCACGCCGAACATCACCGCCAGCGACATCTGAAAGACCGAATAGGTGGCAACGTAGCTGCCCACCAGCGCGACCACGGCGATGGCGCTGTACAACAACCCCTTGGAGATCGACACGATCCTGACGAAGTAGGGGCCGAACAACCATAGCGTCAGCGGGATCAGGATCAGCGCCGACACGAACAGCGATGCAAACATCGGGGCCAGCAGATCGGCCTGGTTTTCCAGCAGGCGCGGACCGGGCTGAAGCCCGTTGATCACCAGCACGCCCAGCACGACGGCCGTGGTCGGATCGCCCGGGATGCCGAACATCAGCATCGGCACGAAGGCCCCGCCGCACATGGCATTGTTGCCCGATTCCGCCGCCGCGATCCCCTGCCGGGATCCGTTGCCATATTCCTCGGGCTTGCGCGAACCGCCGCGCGCCACGGCGTAGGACACGAAGGCCGCCATCGACCCGCCCGCGCCGGGCAGGATGCCGATACCATAGCCGATGATCGCGCTCTTGATGTATGTGAAAAAGCCGATCTCGCGGATCTCGGACATCGGCGGCAGAAAGTCGCGCCGCCGGATCTTGATATCCCTGGCCTTTTCCAGCGTCGCCCCGAGGGAGGACCGCCAGTTCTGCGCCTGGATCAGGACTTCGCTGATCGCGAAGGCCCCGATGACGATCGGCATGATGTCGATGCCCTGCACCAGCGTTTCGGTGCCGAAATTGAACCGCGGCACCGGCTGCAACACGTCGATACCCACGGTCGCCAGCATGACCCCCATCAGCGTCGCCACCAGCCCCTTGGCCATCGCGCCCCGGTCCACGATGATGATCACCACCAGCGCGAACAGCACGAGCGAGAATTTCCCCGGCGTACGGATCAGCAGCGATATGTCCGCGGCCACCGGCATGAAAGCCATCAGCAGCACCGCCCCGATGCTGCCCCCGATCATCGAGCCGAGCGCGGCATGACCAAGCGCATTGGCCCCCTTGCCCCGGCGCATCAGGGCGTGGCCCTCGACCGCCGTCATCATCGACGACGGCGCACCGGGAATGTTGATCGTCGTCGCGGTGATCGACCCGGAATACATCCCGGCCATGAAGATCGACGCGCTCATCACCAGCGCGGGCACCACGTCGATGGTATAGGTGATCGGCAGCAGCAGCGCGATTGCCAGCACCGATGTCAGCCCCGGCATCGCACCAAAGAAGGTGCCGACCAGAAATCCGATGATCATGAAGGCCAGCACCGTCGGATCGGCCAGCTCCAGAAATCCACCGGCGAAAATGCTCAGGGTATCCATCAGATCAGATCTCCGATCAAAGTGGGCAGGCGCACGCCGAAGATGCCCGCGAACAGGCCATAGAACACCGCGACGACCCCGACGACGTAGAGGGCGAACACCAGCGGTCGCCGGGTTTCAAACTTGAACACCACGAACAGCGCCGCCACGAACAACGCGGTCGACAGCGCATAGCCCAGCGGACGGAACAGCCAGATGTAGGCGGCAGTCGCGGCCACCACCAGCACGGGGCGCAACAGGCTGGCGCCCTCCTCCGTCTCGGCCACCGCCGCGGGGGCGCGCAGTTCCTGCACCAGCACCACCAGCAACGCGACATACATCAGCCCCGAAACCAGCATCGGAATATGCTGCGGCCCCATCTCGCCCTCGGGCGTGAACTGCGCATGAATGTCGAAGGCCGCGGCGAAATAGATCGTCGTCAGCACCATCAGCACCAGGGGAAAGACCACCCCCAGCCTCAGAAAGCCCGCGTTGCCGCTCATCTTGTCGTCTCCTGAAAAGGCCGAGCATCGGAAAAAGCTCTGGCACCGGAGCCTGCGCCCCGGTGCCAAATCGTATCGTCGTCGCGATTACTTGGACAGAACGCCCGCTTCGGCCAGCGCGTCCATCTTCTCGAACAGCACACCCGAGGCTTCGTCGGCCCATTCGGTCACGCCATCGGTGCCGATCCAGTCCGGGGTGACGCCGACCTTGGCAACCCACTGCTGGAATTCGTCACTGTCAAACGCCGCCTTGTAGGCGCCTTCGATCTTGGCGACGACATCGTCAGGCGTATCCGCGGGCGCGGCCATCACGATGAAACTGCCATTTTCCAGGTCGACACCTTCGTCCTTGGCCAGCGGCACGTCGTAGGTCGGGTTCGGCGTGCTGCCGAATTCCACCAGGCCGCGGGTCGTGCCATCCTCCAGCAGGCTGGAAAAATCGCCCAGGCTGGTGATCACGACATCCACTTCGTCCGACAGGATCGCCTCTTTCTGCGGGGCGGCGCCACCGGGGTACGAGATGATCTTGAACTGCGCGCCGGTCAGCTCCTGCAATTGCAGCAGCGTCAGGTGGATGCGCCCGCCCAGGTTCTGGATGCCGATGCGGATCTTGCCGGGATCGGCCTTGGCCGCGTCGATCAGATCCCCCAGCGACTGGTAATCGGAATTCGCGTCGACGATGATCGCGTCCGGTTCGCTGGTGATGCGCGCGATCAGCTTCAGCTTGTCCATCTTGTAGGTCGGCAGCATCCCCTGCCACGGCACGGTGACAACGCTGTCATAGGTCAGGGCGCCGATGGTATAGCCGTCGGGACGGGCCGTCATCAGCTGGCCGACACCGGTGGCGCTGATGCCGCCCTCGATGTTCTCGACATACATGGTCGCGCCGTCCAGGCTCTTTTCCGCGATCGTGGTGATCTTGCGCACGATCCCGTCTGTGCCGCCGCCCGCGCCCCAGGGCACGATGACGCGAATGTCACGGCTCGGGAAATCGGCCGCAAGGGCGCCCATCGGCGCCAGCACGGTCGCCAATGCGGCCGCGGTTCCAAGAAATGTCCGTCTCAGCATAGAAGTCTCCTCCAGGTCGCACGACGGCCTCCCGCCGTGTGTGATCATCAGTGACCGGCGGTCCTCTACCGACCTGCCCCCGATGGTGATGGTCCCGATCGGCCGTGGCCCGGGCGCCCTCGGAGATCCTGCCTCCGAGCAACTAATACATTACTATATGAATTGCTTTTGCCTTGGCAAGCCGGATTCATGGGCACGACACAAAAGCCACCGACACGGCACGCGCCGCCCTGCCGCCCCCCTTGAGATTCCGCATCGGGTCCCTACGCACACCCCTAAAAAAACACGGCCCACGGGCCGCAAATTCCCGTCCCGCGCGACACGGAAGTACGGGGCGCACGCGGCACAGGGGCCACCACCGGGGACATGCCACCATGCCCCGGACCGTCACAGCCACATGTCGGGACGTGCCCTAGTCGAAATACTCGGCGTTCAGCGCGCGGAACTCTTCCACCCAATCGGGGGACTTCCGCAGATGGCCTCGCATGGCAGCCATGGCCGCCACTTCATCGCGGGCTTCGATGCCGTCCAGAATCGCGGCGTGCCCCTCCAGGATCGACTGGATCTTGGCCTTGGAATGCACCTGCAAGCGCCGCACCCGGTCCAGGTGGCCCGACCGCGACCGGATCAATCCGTGCAGGCTGCTGCGATCCAGGCCGTCGAACAGCACCCGGTGCAGGTATTCATCCAGCTCCTGGAACAGCCGCAATTGCGACCGGTCCCCGGCCACGGAGCGCTGCATTTCCAGCACGGACCGCCCGCGCGCCACGGTTTCGGCGGCGCCTGTGCGGGCCAGCTGGCGCACGACCTCGGTTTCCAGCGCGGTGCGCAGAAAGTGCGCTTCGTGAATCAGCGGGATATCGATTCGCGTGACCAGCGTGCGTGATTGCGGAAAGATCTGCACCAGACCGTCCTGCTCCAGCCGCTGCAAGGCGTCGCGCAGCGGCGTCTGGCTGACCTGGTACTTGGTGGCAAGTTCCGTGCGCAACAGGTTGGTGCCCGGCGGCAGTTCCAGCGACAGGATGCGCTGGCGCAGGTCGTCGTAGATCCTGCCCGATGCCGACATGCGCAAACGCGGCTCACTGTGCCTGACAAGGTCGAGGGCGGCTTTAACAGACATATCGTTCCAACTTTCCTGACACCCCGGCCCCCTTTGACAGACGCGCGCGATTCATGCACCGCACGGCGATCCGGCCCGTCTCGGCGCAAACCCATCGAAGGCCAATCGAAGGCCGTGGCCGCGGCAAGACGGCCCTCTCGCGAGCGGCGGCTATATATATTTCCAACCTGCCGAAACCATCGCCCAGGGCAACCATACCAGCGAAACGGATTTACACCGTCTGCATCAAGGTCAAAAGGGCCAAACTGCCGCGTCTGAATGCATACTGCCCGAAATTCTTCCCCCTTTTCAAACTAAAATATTAGTGTATATCGAAGCGAAGTCTCGGCCTCCGCTCCCCTCGCCTCCGGGGAAAGAGGCCGGCGGCAGAAGGACGGGGGCAAAGCCCCCTGGATATTTGGAACAGGGAAACATCAGGGGGAGGGTCGAGGTGGCGGGGTGGGGTGCCGGGAGGATGCACCGTTCAGACACCGCTTTGATAC
>NZ_QWJJ01000055.1 GCF_003575965.1 Pseudooceanicola sediminis
AAGCTGAAGCTCGCTGGGGTGGAGCGATTGCGAACTTGGTGACACCGCTGTTGTCCCAGGCCTGCAAGGGGCAGGAGGCATACTGGTCTTGCCATGCCAACGTGCTGTGGCCGCTTCAGCGTGCACCTGCAACGCTAACATTCGCAAATGCCACTGACTGATTGTGCTGAGCATGGCTGCACATTACTTGACAGCCTGCATGATACCTGACCCTGAGAGGGGAAGGGAGGGGGGCACACCTGTCCTGATGTGCAGAGCCACATGGGGCACTGCAAGGGCTGGTACCACCGCGCCGAGCTTGTGGTTGCATTACAAACAGGTCAAGCAGCATGTGCATACCTAAGTGTGGAAGGGTCTTGCACAGGGGTGAGTGAGGCAGGCAGGTTGGATGGTTGGTCAGGCAGCACAGCCCCGAGTGTGGGGACAAGGGGGATGGGTACCATGCGCTTGCACACCATGCATGTGCAACCTGTCTACATGCCACATAGCATCATGAAGCATTCAGTGGGATCTGGTTGAATGAGAAGCCACA
>NZ_QWJJ01000019.1 GCF_003575965.1 Pseudooceanicola sediminis
GCGGCCAGGTTGAAAGCATCGAAGCCTACGCTGGCGACGCCGAAGTCACTTTCCCCAAGACCCAGATCGCCTATGCCGCATTGACCTGGGACGACCCGGAGGTCGAGATGCGGGCGCTTTCGCTCGAAGATGTCGTGGAGCAACTGGCGTACGACTTGCTGTCTGACACCCACGGCGGTTGGGAAAACAACGACGGGGCCTACGGTGAGTTCTGCTTCGACGCGAGCGCTCGCTCCATCCACCTCGAGTTCAACGAGCGCTTCACCTCGTCCGAACTCTATACCCACGATTTCTGAGGGGGCGGTGATGGCACATCCGTATCACCACGCCCTGTCCTCGGTGAAGAAATGGGGCGGCACGGTCGAGGATTTCCTCGCCGTGCATTCCTGGTTCGACCAGAGCAAGGAGATCACAGCCGATTTTCGGCACCGTGCGCTGCGCCACCATGCCGAGGGCATCTTCATGGCCGAGACCATCTTTGGTCAGACCCTCACGCTCTCGACCGGGCGCGTCATCCCCACCCGGTGGGTCGGCGAGCAGCATGTTAAGGAGGACCTCGGCTTCATCCCGAGCTTCGCCGAGTGGGTGAAGGCCATTCGGCCCGAGCCTTGGATGGGTCGGACCGAACGAATCGAGGCGCAGATCGATCCGCATCTCGTCTCGCCCGTGGTCGAGGTCACGTGACATGACCGATCCCACATATCTACGTCTTGGCGTGCCGCCGACCGCTTCGCGACTGGCAGTGGTTCGCGCGGCGGTCCGGGCGCTGCACCCCAACACACGCGCTGTTTGCGGCCTCCGGACGGCGCGCAAGCGCTTCTACCGACAAATGCTCTGTGCGCATGTCGCACGACAGGCGGCAGACGACACGTCGATCGGCTGATCGCTCCCGGCCGACCCTTTCAATCCAGTACTCGGCCTTCTGGCCGGGTCTTCCCCATTCAGGAGGTCCCCATGGCGGATTACTTCACCCATTTCTCATGCCTGCTCGACGTCGGCACTCCCGAAAAGGCGGCCCGAGCACTCGCGCTGTTTCACGATCTGCGCGCTGCGGATCACGACGCCGACGACCCAGATGTCGCTGGCTTCGATCTCGTGCACCAGGATGCCCCCGAGGGCAGCAGCCTCTGGATCCATGATGACGGGAAAGGCGATGTCGAAGCCGTCATCCGCTTCGTCCTGCGTCTTGCTGAAGAGCTCGACCTCACCGGCCTTTGGGGGTTCCAGTATTCTCTGACCTGCTCTCGGCCACGACTCGACGCCTTTGGTGGCGGCGCGCATGCCATCGATCTCGGCGCGCGCAAATCCATCGGCTGGTCCAGCACGCAGGAATGGCTGGCCGCCGCATTGAACGGGGAGGACATCGATGACTGAGATCATCTGCACCAACGTCTACCAGTTCCCCGAACTCTCGGATGCCGCCAAAGAAAATGCGCGCAGCTGGTATCGCGAACTCGGCCCGCACGACGATTGGTGGGACGCGGTCTATGAGGATTTCGAGCGGGTCTGCGAAATCCTCGGCATCCGCCTGAAGACCACGCCCGTGCGGCTGATGGGCGGCGGGACGCGGGCCAAGCCTTGCATCTGGTTTTCCGGTTTCTGGAGCCAGGGCGACGGCGCTTGCTTCGAGGGCTATTGGTTCCACGCTAAGGGCGCGGCCGCGCAGATCCGGGACTACGCGCCCACGGACGCGACGCTGCATGGCATCGCCGACCGCCTGCAGGCCATCCAGCGGCGAAACTTCTACCAACTCGCCGCCGAGGCCAGCCACTGTGGCCGCTATTACCATGAATATACCATGTCGATCGACGTCACGCGGGACAGCGCGACCTGGCAGCCGCCGACTGAGGACGCGGAAGAAGTCGTGACCGAGGCGCTGCGTGATCTGGCCCGCTGGCTCTACCGCCAGCTTGAAGCCGAATACGACCACCTCACCTCGGACGAGGCCATCGAGGAGGGGATCATCGCGAACGCATATACGTTTACTGAAAGAGGGCGGCGGTTCGGGTAACAGAGATCAAAGCGCAAGGTTCATTTGATCTTTACAGTAAGTCCATATGGACTATATTCAAGCCAATGGAGGACGCCATGTACGTTGCAGAGAAAATCCGGGAACCCGCACAGATCAACGCTGTCGCGTTGAAAGCTTATGCACGCGTGGCCGATGCTTGGGGTCTCAGTCTCAAGGAAGCGGCTGGGCTTGCCGACATGTCAGAGAGCACGTGGAAGCGCGCCAAGAAGCCGGATTTCGCCGGAGAGCTCACCAAGGACCAGCTGTTGCGGCTCAGCGCTGTAATTGGCATCTTCAAGTCGCTCGAACTCTACTTCTCGGAGCCTCTGGCAAAAAGCTGGTTCACCCGACCGAACAAGGGGCCGCTCTTTGGTGGAAGCCGACCAGTCGACACCGCCATCGACGGGGGTTTGCCGCAGATCCTCGCGGTTCGGACCTATCTTGATGCGTTGCGTGGTGGGGCATGAAGCAGACCGAGATTTCTGATCGCGGTCTCGTTCGTCTCCTGCCCGCCACCTACCACAAGCCACCATCGCTGCGCGGTCTCGTCGATACCGATGACGAGATGGAGGTCTTGGCAGAGATCGAGGGCCTGACCAGTGGGCGTCTACAGGCCGAACGCGGGCGCAACCCGCATCTGGACCCGCGCGAACTCGCTTGGCAACGCCGCAGCCGCGATCTGCGCATCTATGGGGACAGTCACGTCAACGCAGCCTTCACTTACACCCGCGTCGGCGGAAACCGCTTCAACGCCGAGGAGCGCGGCGCGTGGTATTGCGCATGGGATGTGATGGTTTCTGTCAGCGAAGTGGCCTGGCACCGCACACGCGAACTCGGCTTTACCGGCAGCTTCCAGGACAGCGCCCGCTATGTGGAATTGCTGGCCGACTTCATCGGCGTCTTCGATGACATGACCGGTGAGGCAGGTCATCCGGCGCTGCATCCGGATCCGGCTGTCGGGTATCCCGAGGGCCAAAGCCTGGCACAGCATCTGCGTCGGGGCGGATCCAAGGGCCTGATTTACCCTTCGGTCCGGGCTCCTGCACCGGGCGGGAATTGCCTGGTCTGCTTCGAGCCCCGCGCAATTCAGAACGTTCGTCCGGGCGCGTCTTGGGATCTTGTGTGGGATGGGACACCGCACTACTCGATTGCGGCTGTCGGCTGACAAGTTACAGCTCATGCGCCTTTGGGGGTCCGAAGAAATGAAACAGGCAAACGACAACAGCGCGGACGTCACGAACTTGAAGCCATGTGACCATCAGCCGTTCTTTGAGGCGTTGGACTGTCCGCCCCCACCGACCGACGCACTACGAGCAGCGTTTCGTAGGCGGAGGGAAACTCTGGTGGATTCTTGCGCCGACAAGTCATCAGCCAGCTGACACCCGTCACTTATTCCCGTCGATCCACTTCGACATGAGCCCCTTGTCGCGGAAGCATTCGTCCGGAACGGCGCGCCTTTTGATCCGGGCGAGTTTCTCAGCGAAGGCCACCTGCTTGGACGTGGGCAGCCAGTCCATGTCCGATACCGGTTTCAGCTGGGCCTGAGCCTCGATCCAGGCGCTCAAAGATCGCCGGTCTTGCTGAACCTCCCAGGGCAGGAGCGTCCGGTTGCGCAGGGCGAGCGACCGCGCATAGGCAATCTGCTTGGGCGTTACGGGCAGGGCGTGCTTGGTACTTTCCATGGTGGAACCCCCTTTCTGACTTGGCTCTGAACATAGAACATAACAAGAACAATATCAAGCCAAGCGTCGGGAACACCTTGGTGCGAGAGGGAGAGAGGGGCCGGGAAAGATCAGGTCCGAGGCTGCCCGAGAGAGGGTGTCCTGGCCTGATCCTGTCCTTCATTCCGGAGTTTCCCGATGACCCATCTTGCCCCTGTTGCGCAGGCGTCCTTGCCTGCGCCCATTGTCCCGTTGGCAGCAAATCCTGCCCCTGCGATCGTTGCTGTTGCTGAAGCGCTGCAGCCCGATCTGGCGCAAGGGCTTCAGATCGACGCGCTGCGCCTGCGCCATGAGATGGAGCGCGCCTTTGGCGGCTCCGATGCGACCGGTGCCTGGGACTGGAAGCTCGCCTATGAGGCGGGAGAGGTGGCGCTGATCCTCTTTCTGCGAAAGTTCGGTCGGGCGCTGCTTGCGCGTGCCGGCTCGCCTGCGGCGCTCTTGCCGATCCTCGCCAAGGTGGCAGGCCTCTTGCCCACGCACACCCGGCGGTCGGAAGAGATGGAGCGCTTTCAGCAATTTTCGACGCCGCTGCCCATGGGGCTCGCGGCTGTGGCGGCAGCACAGATCACGCCCCGTGATCTTGTCCTAGAGCCGTCTGCCGGGACCGGGCTTCTGGCGATTCTCGCCGAGATCGCGGGTGGCGGCCTCGCGCTGAACGAGCTTGCTGACAAGCGCGCCGATCTTCTGCGCCTGCTGTTCCCGGCCCGACCGGTCACCCGGTTCGATGCCGCGCAGATCGACGATCATCTCGATGCCTGCTCAAGCCCTAGCGTCATTCTGATGAACCCGCCCTTCTCGGCCCAAGCCAATGTCGATGGTCGGTCGACCGAGGCGACGGCCCGACATCTGCGCTCGGCCCTTGCGCGCTTGGTTCCCGGCGGACGGCTCGTGGCCATCACAGGGGCCGGTTTCGCGCCGGATGCGCCGGCCTGGGCCGAGACCTTCGGCCGTCTGACCGAGACGACCCATCTCATCTTCACCGGCGCGGTGTCGGGCGCAGCTTTCGCCAAGCACGGCACCAGCTTCGAGACGCGGATTTCTGTCTTCGATAAATGCCGCGGCGGTGAGCCGGGCGGCATCACCGCTGACCTGCACCAGCCCACGTCCCCCGACGTGGCGCATCTAATGTCCAGGGTCACTGCAGAGGTTCCGCCGCGCCTCGAGATGGAACGGGCCGCAAATGCGGGTCTGAGCCACTCTTCCCTCTTCCCGGGAAATCCTGCCCCCACAACATGCAAGCCCGTCAACCGATCGCGCGCGACCTCTGCGGCTCAACCGGAGAAACCTGGAGCGCCGATCGAGGTCGAGGACCTATGCTACGAACTCCGCGACAACGCCGAGGACGCGACACGTCTGTCCGATGCGATCTACGAGACCTTCCGTTTGCAGGCGATCAACATCCCCGCAGCGATCGCACACCCGACCAAGCTTGTGCAATCGGCGGCCATGGCCTCTGTCGCACCTCCGAAACCGAGCTATCGCCCCAAGCTTCCGGCGGCTGTCCTGCGCGATGGCCTGCTGTCCGACGCGCAGCTCGAGACCGTCATCTACGCGGGGGAGGCGCATGGCGCGCGTCTCGCGGGGTCTTGGACCGTCGATGAGACCGGTGACGTGGTCTCCGCTGCACCGGACGATGCCGCTGACGCCGTCCGCTTCCGCCGCGGCTTCTTCCTCGGCGATGGCACCGGAGCGGGCAAGGGCCGCCAGTCGGCCGGGATTCTGCTCGACAACTGGGCCCGAGGAAGACGCAAGGCGCTGTGGACCTCAAAGAGCGCCAAGCTGCTGGAAGATGCGCAGCGCGACTGGTCGGCGCTCGGGCAGGAGCGCCTGCTGGTGACGCCGCTGTCGCGTTTCGCACAAGGCCGCGACATCCCGCTGACCGAGGGAATCCTCTTCACCACCTATGCGACGCTGCGCTCGGAAGAACGGGGAGCCAAGAAATCCCGCGTCGACCAGATCGTCGATTGGCTCGGGGCAGAGTTCGATGGGGTGATCTTGTTTGACGAAAGCCATGCCATGGCGAATGCCGCCGGAGGCAAAGGCGAGCGGGGTGACACTATGGCCTCGCAGCAGGGCAGGGCGGGCCTGCGCCTTCAACACAAACTTCCGAATGCCCGCGTGGTCTATGTCTCGGCCACAGGCGCGACGACGGTCCACAACCTCGCCTACGCGCAGCGTCTCGGGCTCTGGGGCGGGGAGGATTTCCCCTTTCAGACCCGGTCGGAATTTGTGGAAGCCATTGAGGCTGGCGGTGTCGCGGCGATGGAGGTTCTTGCCCGCGACCTCCGGGCGCTCGGTCTCTACACGGCGCGGTCGCTGTCCTATGACGGTGTCGAATACGAGATGCTCGAACATGCGCTCAGCCCCGAGCAGCGCGGCATTTACGATGCCTATGCCGGGGCCTTCGCCATCATTCACAACAACCTGATCGCGGCGTTGGATGCGGCGAACATTTCTGGCGAGAGCGGCACGTTGAACCGTCAGGCGAAATCCGCCGCGCGGTCCGCCTTCGAGACCGCCAAGCAGCGATTCTTCGGCCATTTGCTCACCTCGATGAAGACCCCCACGCTAATAGCATCCATCGATGCAGATCTGGCTGCGGGTCACGCGGCAGTCATCCAGATCGTCTCGACGGGTGAGGCGCTGATGGAACGCCGCCTGTCGGAGATCCCAACCGACGAATGGAATGATATCCGCTGTGACATCACACCCAGGGAATACGTGCTGGACTACCTCGCCCATTCCTTCCCGGTGCAGCTCTACGAACCTTTCACCGACAGTGAAGGCAACCTCTCGTCGCGCCCCGTCATGCGCGACGGCCAACCGGTGGAGTGCCGCGAAGCCGTCCGGCGTCGTGACGCGCTGATCGAGAAACTGGCTTCGCTTCCGCCCGTGCCGGGTGCACTCGACCAGATCGTCCAGCGCTTCGGCACCGATCTCGTGGCCGAAGTCACAGGGCGCTCGCGGCGCATCGTGCGGAAGGGCGAAGGGCATTCGGCACGGCTCGTGGTGGAGAACCGGGCTGGAGCCGCGAACCTCACTGAGACCCAAGCCTTCATGGATGACGACAAGCGTATCCTGATCTTCTCGGATGCCGGTGGCACCGGGCGCAGCTATCACGCCGATCTCGGGGCGAAGAACCAGTGCCTGCGGGTCCACTACCTCTTGGAACCCGGCTGGAAGGCAGACGCGGCGATTCAGGGCCTCGGACGCACCAACCGGACCAACCAGGCGCAGCCGCCGCTATTCCGACCGGTGGCCACCGATGTGAAGGCGGAGAAGCGGTTTCTGTCGACCATTGCGCGCCGCCTCGACACGCTTGGCGCGATCACGCGCGGCCAGCGCCAGACCGGCGGGCAAGGGCTGTTCCGCCCCGAGGATAACCTCGAGTCGCCCTACGCCCGCGACGCCCTGCGCCAGCTTTACCGCCGCATCTATCGCGGCGATCTGGCGGGCTGCTCGCTCGGGGCCTTCGAGGATGCCACTGGCCTCAGCCTGACCGATGACAATGGGCTGAAGGACGATCTGCCGCCGATCACGACCTTCCTCAATCGTCTGCTCGCGCTGACGATCGACATGCAGGCTGTGCTGTTCTCGGCCTTCGAAGAACTCCTCGATCAACGGATCGAGGGCGCTATCGTTGCCGGGGTCTATGACCTCGGGCTTGAGACGCTGCGCGCCGAAAGCTTCCGCGTCACGGATGCGCGGGTGATCTACACCCATCCCGGCTCTGGCGCGGAAACCCAGCTGCTGACCATCGCGGAGAAGCGGCGGAACACGCCAACGTCCCTCGCAGATGCGCTCGACTGGCTCGATGACCCGAAGGCGCGGCTTCTGGTCAACAGCCGCTCGGGCCGGGCCGCGGTGCAGGTGCCCGCCACCAGCCTAATGCTGGATGATGGCACCATCGAGCCACGCCTCAGGCTGATCCGGCCGCTTGATGCCAGCACGGTCCCGGCCAAGCTGATGGAGGACACCCATTGGCTCGAGGCCGACCGCGCGGCCTTCACCGCCGCATGGAATTCCGAACTGGCTGAAGTGCCCGAGTTCTCGGACTCCACGCTGCACATCGTGGCGGGCCTGCTGCTGCCGATCTGGAAGCAGCTTCCCCAGGACGAAACCCGCGTCTACCGGCTGCAGACCGATGACGGTCAGCGCATCATCGGCCGCCGCGTCTCGCCTGCCTGGGTCGCGACCACGCTTGCGAGTGACGCGCCGACTCTGTCGGCGGCGCAGGTCCATGCCCTCGTTCTGGAGGGCAAGACCGTGGTGCGGCTGGCCGAGGGGATGGAGCTCCATCGGTCCCGCGTTATGGGCGTGAACCGGATCGAGCTATCCGGGTTCACCGAGGCCGCCAAGGACCGGCTCAAGGCCGATGGCTTCTTCTCGGAGATCATCAGTTGGAAGCTTCGGCTGTTCTGCCCGACCGACGCCGATGGCGTCGCGATACTGGATCGTCTGCTTGCACGTTGTTCTGTCGCAAGGCTACATGATCGCGGAGGTTGTTGACCCATGTATTCCGAGACCGAAGACCTCGTGCGCGATCTGGCAGAAAATGCCGAAGGCGTCTGTCGTGCCTACCTTCCCGCCGGACGGCGGGAAGGATCCTACTGGATCGTCGGCGATCTGCAGAATAACCCCGGCCGGTCGCTCTTCGTGCGGTTGACGGGCCCTGCGTCGGGACCAGGGGCAGCGGGCAAGTGGCAGGACCCTGCCGTCGGCGCGCATGGCGATCTCCTCGACATCATCCGCGCCCGGACGGGGATCACGCGCTTCCCCGACGTTCTTGCCGAGGCCCGAGCGCATCTTGGCCGTCCGCAGCCGGTCGAACCGGATAGGCAAGAGCCGAGGAAGGCCAAGGCGTCCGGTGGCACTCCTGCGGCGGCGGCGCGCTTGTTTGCTGCCTCGAACCCGATCACAGGCACGCTTGCTGAGACCTACCTCCATTCCCGAGGCATCACCCAATTCGGGGCGAACGGCGCCTTACGCTTCCACCCGAAGTGCTGGCATCGGGAAGAGGGGCAGACCCGGAGCATCCCCAGACCGGCGATGATCGCGGCGGTTACCGATGGGGCAGGGGCCGTGCAGGGCGTGCATCGCACCTGGCTGGCGCCTGACGGACAGGGGAAGGCGGCAGTGAATCCAGAGCGTCGGGCTATGGGTCACCTCCTCGGCAATGCTGTCAGGCTCACCCCGCACGATGCCATCCTCGTCGTCGGCGAAGGCATCGAGACCATGCTGTCCCTGTCCGAGGCGATCCCCGGCCTTCCCGTCTGGGCGGCGCTCTCGTCCGGTCACCTCGGAGCGGTCCTGCTGCCGGAGGGG
This sequence comes from Pseudooceanicola sediminis, assembly GCF_003575965.1. Lineage (GTDB taxonomy): Bacteria > Pseudomonadota > Alphaproteobacteria > Rhodobacterales > Rhodobacteraceae > Pseudooceanicola > Pseudooceanicola sediminis. Next base: position 9,058 of record NZ_QWJJ01000019.1, read on the forward strand.
CTGAAGCGCCTCTACATCGCGATCGATCGCGATCCGGCCGGGCAGCGCGCGGCAGAGAAGTTGAGCGCCATAGCCACCGAGGTCGGGATTGGTTGCCATGTGCTGGAACCGCGGCTCGGGGATTTCAACGATGATCTCCGGGCGAACGGCAAGGTCGCGCTGCGCCAGCATCTGGCAGGACAGATCGGGCCAGAGGATCGGCATCGCCTGCCCAGCTGAGCTGCATCGCGCAGGGGGGCTGGGAGTGCGGGGCAGTGGGCAGCATCCCAGTCGTGGCACTGGATCGTCGTCCTCACCCCATCCCGGGCCTTGCGCACCCACCCGTCACCCGAGCGGCCTTCAAGAGATGGGCAGGCCGTCAAAGCGGTTGCCCCTGCAAGGTCGGCAGGGAACCTTTTTCCGCCGGCGGCAAAGCCGCCTTTGCATCGCGATACAAATAGCTTCCCAACCGACCTCCTCCACGCTGTTCCGGCCCCGGTGAAGCCGGGGTGAAGGGGCAACCGCCCCGACGGCTCGGGTCTGCCCATGAAGGCCGCGCGGGATGACGCGCGGACACGGCAAAACCCGGAGGCAAGAAACCGATGACGATCCAGACCCACGACGACGCGTATGAACCCGCCCATAGCGCATCCCAGACCGCCCATGCGCTCGACGAGCTCCAGCTCTACGGCTATCGCCCCTTTGACGAGCCCGATCCGCGCCCGATGCCCGATGGGCAGCGCCTCGCGGTCGCCGTCGCCGACATCTTCGATGCCCTCGTCGCGACCCTGGAAGACACCCGCATGGAACCCGACCTCGAAGAGGTGCTCTGGGGCCAGGTCAACCTCTTCCACCGTGCCACGGCCCGGATCGAGCGGACGCTCGATGAGAACGAGCAGGCGCAGCGCCGCCTCCAGCGCGAGCAGGACGGCTCCGAAGTGAAGTCCGTCGAACTCGAGCGCCTGACGGCCGAAGGCCTGACTCTCGTTGAACGGCGCAACTGCATGGACATGATGCGCGATCACGCCGCCACCGAGTTCGTCAATCACACGGGATCGACCTGGCGCCCCCGCACCGGCTCGATGGTGAACCGCCAGCACATGACCGCAGCGCTCATCGACAGCCGCGATTTCCTCGCCGCGAAGCGCCGCGCCGAAACCGAGGTGATGTTGCCCGCAGGCCCCAAGGTCGCCCTCACCGGCGGGACCGATTTCAACGATCACCGCCTGATCTGGGGCAAGCTCGACCAGGTCCGGACCAAGTATCCCGACATGGTCCTCCTGCACGGTGGCAGCCCGAAGGGCGCAGAGCTCATCGCCGCCAAATGGGCCGAAGCCCGGGGCGTGACGCAGGTGGCCTTCAAGCCCGACTGGACCAAGCACGCCAAGGCCGCGCCCTTCAAGCGCAACGACGCGATGCTGGATGTGCTCCCGGTCGGGGTCCTTGTCTTCCCCGGAACCGGTATCCAGGAAAACCTCGCCGACAAGGCCAAGAAGCTTGGCATCCCGGTCATGAAGTTCGAGAAGGGGGCGTGAGCCCCCGACTTCAATCCGGGACAGAACATTGTGGAAACGTCGAAGAGCGCTTGATATTGTGGTCTGGAGAGAGGTGCCAACAACATGTTCGACACATCGCAGCAAATGGAAGTGTTCCCGACGACGGTCGATCTCAAGCGGATCGACCCGTCTCTGAACATGCGCCGCTTCTATCGAATGAGCGTTCAGCCGGACCTGTTTGGCGGCGCATGCCTTGTGCGGGAATGGGGCCGTATGGGGTTTCGAGGGCAGATGCTGATAGAACGGCATGATGACGAGGGAAGGGCTGTCACGGCACTCATGAAGCTCGCGGCGACGAAGAAGCGGCGAGGTTATCGGTTGCTTGATAGAGTGAATGCCAAGGATTGACATTCCATATCAGTTTCACTATTTAAATTTGTGAAACTGATATGGAACAAGCGCCATGACCAAGGTTGTCGTCCCATTTCCGAAAGGCCAGCGACTGCGTTCGCCGTTAGCGCAGTTCTTCCGTGTCGGAGACTCTCACAACAAGTTTGCCGAGATGTACGCGTCCGGGGGGCTGCCTGCTTCTCGAGTTGTCTTTGACGCCGCACGCCTCAACCGACAGACTGCTCTAGCGAAAGAGTTAAAAGTTGAAGGTGTTGAGATCACGATCGACACCGGAGCGGCCGAACTGTCGAGCTTGGCGCGACATAGGACGTTTGTGCGTAACTCCCCATGGTTGGTCGAGGCTCCGATGTCTCCCTTGGGGCCGGACGCATTTACTACAGAGGTCATCGAGCGCATCGCGGAAATGGTGGTTGCGGTCGGTGCGGATCGCGTGCTGGCTCCGAGTCACTTCTTGGGCGATCCGAAATTTGACGGATGGCTCAAGGTCGATGCGGCTGCGTGTTCGGCCCTCCGATTGGCGCTTGATCGTTTGGGGGGAGGCCAGGTCCGGATCGACTACCCGGTTATACAAAGCGTTCAAGGATTGGTGGATCCCGCGTCGCGGAAGGCGCTTGCCGAGACCCTTTCGATCCTTCCCGTCGATGCGATTTGGATGCGCCTTTCCGGTCTCGGGAAGGAGCCAGGTCCGCAAAAGGTTCGGTCTTTGGTACGGATGCTCAGCGGTTTCCACAATATGGGGAAGCCTGTCATTTTGGACTACTGTTCTGGTTTGAACGCGGAGGCTACCGAAGCATTCGGTGTGGCTTCTGGCTCCGCGAGCGGAATTCTCGAGTTGGACCAGTTCAACGCACGTGATTGGCACAAACCCCCAGAAGAGCCCGATCCCGATGCGCAGTTCGGTCGGCGTAGCATTGTTCAGGTACCGGGTCTTGGTCGGGGCTTTTATGCACACGAGTTTGAATTGCTAGCCAAGTCTCGCGGTGGCCGGAAGCTGCTTCTTCAAAGCGAGTTCGTTTCCGTTTCCAGTGTCGAGGAAATGGTAAGAACTCGAAAGCAGGTACAGGCACTTCACTTGGTGCGCTCACAAGAAGCGCTTCAGTCTGTACCGGACCTCAACCGAGCAGGGCATTTTTTGTCAAAGACGATGGCGGATGCCGAGCGCAGGGCAAAAGATGTCAGCTTCCTCAAGCCCACTGAAGCTCAAGCCCAGGCGGCGGGTGTCGACTTGCCAAGTCTGCTCAAGCGGACCAGAGGACACGCAGAGACGATGGGCAAGGTTGCAGACGCGCTTGAAAAGCTCCATGAGGAGCGCGGAACAGAGTCACCGCGAGTTCGGGCTTGCGACTTCAATGTCGATATTGCCCTGCGTCGTGGCGATCAGAGGTAAGAAATGCAAAGTGCAGTGTCACGCTACATAGGCGAACTCGCCGACATCGGGGGCCTTAAAGGAACCGATATCGCAAATATTACGGATGTCTCCAAAGCTACGGTGTCGCGTTGGAAGGCTGGTGATATCAAACCGCAACCAAAGAACGAACTGATTCTGTCCGACCTCTATTACGTCGTCGGCCGTCTCAATGAATACTACACGCCGGACGAGGTTCGCGCCTGGTTGTACGCGCGGCACCCGCAACTTGGCGGCGAGCGCGCCATGGATCTTATTCATAATGATCGCTCGCTCGAGGTTCTGGCCGTTATCGACCGGCTGGACAATGATGTTTATGTGTAGGTTCGATGAATGGTTAAAGCTCGACGCGACAACCGGCTGATCGACGCGATTGAGGCAATCGAGCCAGTCGTTTTTGAGGGCAATGTTTGGCGCTTGGTTCGTGACGGACGAGACCCGCTGTTGTGCAGCGCGTCGGGAGGTCGGTGGGACGACGGAACCTTCGATGTGCTCTATACCTCAACGTCTCGGTCGGGCGCTCTGGAAGAGATGCGCTTTCATTTGATGCGCGGCCAACCGATTATGCCGAGTAAAGTTAAGTACCGCATGTTCGAGATCGAACTTCTACTTGAACGGGCGCTGCGATTTGTGGATCTTGACGCGCTTTCCGACGTTGGGTTGAACACGGAGACGTTCGGTCGTCTTTCCTATGAGCAAAAGAACGACGAATATCCTCGTACTCAGGAGATTGGTGAAGTCGCACACTTCCTAGATTTCGATGGCCTGATTGTCCCATCAGCTCGATCCGACACAAACAACGCTGTTGTGTTCTGCGACAAGGTAAGATCGCTGCCCGAGTCCACTCTCAGGGATCACGGCCTCGTGGACTGGGAAAAATGATCCAACTCGATAAAGAGCTTAACCTTCTTGGCTGACAAATTGGGTATGAGGGTTCCGATTAGCTATCCCTGCTTGCAAAGATAGATGTTACATAAAACGAATTATCGGATTTTTGATAAGTTGTTGTTTTCGTGCAATTTTTATTCAATCCAGTCGAGTTTCAACCAGTATCGCGTGTGCCGCCGCTCGCCGGTTCGAGCGAGCACGCCCTTCTCGACCAGATCCTGCAGATCGCGGGTCGCGGTCGCGCGTGAAGTTCCGGTGATCTTGAGATAGTTGTCGGCGCTGAGGCCGCCTTTGAAACCGCCAGGGCCTTCCCGAAACACGCGAGCGATGGCCTTGGCCTGGCGTTCGTTCAAGTGGTCTCTGTGACGATCGTAGAAGTGTGCCTTGCTGATGAAGAAGCCTACTCGGTCGAGTGTTGCCTGTTGGGCCTTCAAGACAACTTCTGCGAACCAGACGAGCCAATCGGTCACGTCGAGCGTTTTTTGATGCTGCTCAAGCTGATCGTAGTATCCCTTGCGCTCCTTCTCGATGGTGAAGGCGAGCGAGATGAGGGTCGGCTGGCCAATGTTCTGCGCCAGCGACTTTTCAGCGAGGGCGCGACCCAAGCGGCCGTTGCCGTCTTCGAATGGGTGGATACTCTCGAAATAGAGGTGGCTTAGCCCCGCGCGCGTCAGCGCTGGAAGCGACTCTGCTCCCCCCGGCCCGGTCTTGTTGAACCAATCCGCGTATCGCTCCATCTCAGGCATGACCCGCTCTGAAGGCGGCGCTTCGAAATGGATCGTGGGCCGGTCAAGGCGGCCGGAAACGATTTGCATCGCCTCGGTGTGGCGTCGGTAGGCCCCGATGGTTTCCAACCGGCGGTCATGGGATAGGAGCATCCGATGCCAGCGGTACAGTGTCTCATGGGTCAGCGGCTCTGCAAAACTGGAATAGACATCGACCATCATTTCCGCGACGCCCTGTTCGCGCGGTTTGGCAGGGTAGCTGCCCGGATCGAGGCCCAGATGGCGGCGCAGCGAAGATTGCACACTGAGCCGATCGAGGATTTCACCCTCGATGGCACTCGTCTGCATCGCTTCCTCGCTGAGCAGTTCGATGCGGAGTTGCTCGCGCTCCGGCTGGCTGACATGATGGACCGCGCCGAGGATTTCTCCGGACGACAGCAGGAACGTCTGCTCAAACGGCTCCAGCGCGGAGGCGTCATACCGGAAATCCGGCCAATCAGGCAGCGTCCAGTTCCAAGCCATGAGTTATAGATGTCCTTTCTATAACTCAAACATAGATCACTTTTGAGGCATAGAAGTCAACTCTATCGCTCAAAGGACCTGCGGGATGGGGTGACCCACAAACCGACGCGAGGTCTTGAGCTAGGCCTTTTCAAGGTGCGTCAGATCTTGCTGACGCGATCTGGGGATCTTCGGATCGGCGGGGTTTTGTTCCGGCGCTCGAATGAATGGTTCATAGCGAACGTCCGCCATGGCGCCGTCGAACCAGGCAGGCTGCACGTCACCATTATTCCATTGGTAAAGGTAGCCAACCAGATTTTCAGATGTCTTGCAGAGGATGCGCATAATCGGTTCGCCAGTCAGGCGGGGCTTCGTGTTCATAATGCGTTCCTCCTAAATGGACCTCGTAACTCGTCACCACTGAGGTCTGAAATTCCCTATGACGCTCATTAGCGCCACGCTTTCCGCAACCGCAAGGCGAGCTTCCGCCGGTGGGCGAAAATCCACCGGCGAAATGCAAGTTATCTTTTCAGATAGGTCTCTTACGGTGTGTGCTGCTCATGCGGCGATGCAGCACGAGCAGAAATTTCTTCCAAGATTTTGTCGATCTCGCCCCATATGCGTGGTTCCACCTGACCGCGGATCAGGGCCCATTTACTCAACACGTCGAGGGGGTCGTGGTCCCGGAGGAGGACATTCAGGCTGTCCGCATCGACTGCCAGAGATGTCCGGGCCTGCCACTGCGTGTTGCGAGTGCCCCGCTCCTCCGCGACTGGGGCGAAGACCGGCGAAAGTTGCCAGCCTTTGACTGCACGGCGCAGGGCGGCACGCACCACATGTGCTGGCTCAACACCACAAGTCTGCAGCGCCGCTTCCTGTCGTTCAAGTGCGTTGACCCTGATGTCGATCTTCCGGGTCGGGCTCAATGCGCGCGCCGATACGGGAGCTCTCAGGCTGGTATGCGGGTCAGAGCTTTCCGCGGTGACTTGGTGCGGCGCCACGGCACCTTCTGGCAGACGCTCTGACTCGTGCCGATCAGCGTCAACGTCAGCGGCTGGGGTGCCTGTCTTTGTTGCTGTGACCTGTGCCTCATCTTCTTTCCCGGGAACCTCGCGGTCACCCTGTTGCAGGGTCGCGGCGTAGGCTGGGTCGGGCCTGGTGATGGTCGGGATTTTCTTGCGCAATCGCCTGTCCTCACGCAGCAAGAATGTTGTTGAGGATGTCCGTCGCCTCCTCGAGCGCCTCGACGACATGACGTACATGTGGACGCATCAGAGGGTTTGGATCAGATTGCTTTTCCAACGCCAAGGCGTGGAGAAGCCCCTTCTGGTCCATCTCCTTGTAAGTGTTCCGTCGCATCATGACGGTCTCAATCACGGGAAAACGGGTGAGCGCTTCTTCAATCAGGGCGGCGTCAGCACGGGTCGTTTTCGGGTCGACCATGTTGAGGACGACGTGGTGGCGCGGAAGGCTGGAGGGGTCATCAACACGGGATTTCAGTTTCTCAAACCAATCAGCTGTCTGCGCTCCGACATCGAAATCAGACGTTGACAGCATGACGGGCGTCACAATGTGGTCCGCAAGCACCGCGATGCCGTCTGACCATTCGGCACCGACCCCTGCGGTATCGATGAAGATGAAGTCTGCCGTGCCTGCCATGTAGACCTGATCGATCTGATCCTCGACACCCGCCACGCTTTCGACGGTGGCCGAGCAGAGAAGCGGCGAACTTAGCCCACCGGCTTCCGCCCGAGCATGCCAGGCACCGAGTACTCTCGTGCTGTCCGTGTCGATCAACATCACTCTGCGTCCGGCGGCGATCGCGGCGCTGATCAAGGCGCGCGAAAGCGTCGTTTTTCCACTGCCCCCTTTCCGGGCCATCGCTGCGATCACCACAAGATTTTCGTTCGGCATTCTGACCCTCCGCAAAAATAGTGAATCGCAACGAAAATGCTAAAGTGTCGCTAAACGCATGAGGCGGAGGGGTCAAGCAGAAGTCGGGATGCGACCCGCGCCTGGCATGCTGCGGGCGGCGTTTTGCGATGACCGTGCGACGTCTGCCGTGGTGCCTTCAGCATTCGTCGCGGGGCACCACACACCCTCCAAATGTCGGGATGCGCTCGGCGATGTACTGCGGACGGAATGCAGGTGACGGATAGCGCGCTCCAGACAACGGGAGGCAGCCTCGCGTATGGCGTTCTGCAGGTGACGCGAGACGGTCAGCACGCAGCAAAACCCGTCTTGCGGGGTGCAAGAGACGGGGTGCAATGAGCGCGAAGCGCGATCCACTTGACTAAGGACGGGAAATCGCCCCTGCAGGGCGATTTTCTACATTGAGTACAAGCCCTTATGGCCGACTCCACTTGCGTTGGGAGTCGGCGGGCTTGTACGAAGTTGGCAAGAAATAGGAATGTTAACTTCAAAATGCCCCGCCGTCGCAGACTGTCAGAGATCGAACGATCGACCATCGCCCAGGAGCGCCGGAACGGCGTCTCCGCGGCGTCATTGGCCGCGCGCTACGATGTCAGCCTGAAGACGATCTACAACGTGGTGAACCACCGGGATGAGCGTCAGACAGCGAACGGCAGCCGATCGCGGGTTGTGGGGATCCGGGTCTCGGACGACGACCTGCGCCGGTTCGACGCGGCGCTGTCGCGGCGCGGGATTACGCACCGCTCGGATGCCATGCGCCGACTGATGCTGGCGGCCGAAGGTGTCTTCCTGCCCGACGACGAGATGTGTGAAGAGTTGCGCAACCTCGGCGCCGCACTCAACCGGGTCGGCAACAATGTTAACCAGATCGCGCGACGTCTGAACGAGGCCAAGGTGCGGGGCGAGAGACTGTCCTACCCGGCCTCAAGTCACCGTGACGTCCGCGCCCTTGCAGGTCTGGTCTTCGATCTGGCCGACCAGGTCCAGGAGATGTCGCGTGCGCGGCGCAGCGTGCTGGACCTTGAGATCAGCTCCGCCCTGGCGGGCCTCGCCGAGAGGGATGAGAATGGCGCGGAGTGACCGGGTCCGTGGCATCGACCCGGCGCTCTTTGACCGCGGCTGGAGCCGAGTTTCGGGATCCTGGCAAGGGCTTTCCAAGGGCGCGCAGATGGTTCGGGCCGCGCGCGGCTATTCGCCAGCGATTTTCAAGGCTATCTCGAAAGGGGGCTGCCACACCGGGGCGCAGCTACGGGCGCAGCTCACATATCTCACAACAAAGGCGACCCATATCCTCGACAGTCGCGGCACCCATGACGGGAAGAAGCAGCTCTCGGAAGCCGAGATCAACCGATTGGCGCGGCGGTTCGAGAACCAGTGGAACGAGCGCTACAGCCCCAGGCTTGGCCATACGTCGCATCTGCTGATGGCATTCCCGGTTGGGACCAGGGGTGAAGAGGTGCGCGATATCACCCAGGCGGTATGCGAGAAGTTCTTTCAAGGCGAGGGGTCGCAATTCGACTATATTGCTGCAATACACCAAGATCGCGCGCATCCACATGCGCATATCGTTCTGAACCGCCGCAGCAAGGATGGCGAAATGTTCTTTCTCGGGAAGGATCATCACTTCAACTACGGCGCCTTTCGCGAGGCGATGGTCGAGGCGGCCCAAGTTCATGGGATCCGCCTTGAGGCGACGCGCCGTCTGGATCGCGGCGTCACGACCTACCGCGCCGAGATCGATGAAATCTACAAGGCTCGCGACGAAGGTCGTCCCCCAGTCGAGCGCCAGAGAACCGGTGCTGACCTGGCGGCCGCTCTGGAAACCGTCAGGCACAACGCGTTGATCTACCGCGGGCTCGCGGCGGAGGCGTCACGCTCGAATTTCGAAGACGTGGCCGAAGCGCTCGAGAGTGCCAGCACCATCCTTGCCAGTGGCGGTCAGATTCAATCTGACGGAGCCATCTACATGTCCCAAGACGAAGCAGCGTTCGACACGCTGATCACCGAGTTTTCTCAGAACATTCGCCAGATCGAGGCGGCGATCGACAGGGCGCCGGCGGCCGGGCGGCCGGTGATCGAGCGCAAGCTGACCGACGTTCTGGCCTCGGTCGCGCATTTGAACCCGCTCGGGGATCGCTCCGCCGCCCTGATCGATGCCCCGTCCCGGGACGGCATCTATGCAAGGCCGAACTTAAGTGAAGAACACCTCGCGCGTCTTGACGATGGAGAGGTGGCATCAAAGCTGACCGAGGCGTTGCAAGGCACGGGCATCGATGCCGAGGCTGTGGCCGCGCGCCTGCGGGAGGGGGCAGGCAATGCCGCATTGGAGCGCCAGTGGCTGGCACAGGATCTGCAGGGGATTGCCAAAGCAAGCGACCTCGATCTGGAGAAATCTGCGGACCGGGAAGAAGCGCTCGACCGGCTGGAAGCCGTGCATGTTCGGTTGGGCGATGTCCTGACCGACGTACGCGTCCTTCGCGCGCCAACCGAGATCGACGAGGTGGACAACGCTGAGCCAGAGCTCGGCGAGCGGTTGGCGGCACCCGGGGGTGATCTCGAGAAGGACGGGCCCGACATTTTTGCCCCATCGGAGCGGCAGGCGTTCAGGGCGCTGGTGGCGCAGTTCCGTCGGACGGATTTCGATCATCCGTTCTCCGACGACCCGTCCGTCCGGCGGGCGGGCGCCGTGGAGGTTGAAGAGGCCCGCGTCGCGTTCGACGCCTATGCGCAGAGATCTCCGCAACATGCCGAATTGGCCTCGATGGCTTGGGAACAGATGACTGACAGTCGAATGCCGCCGCAATATGCGGTATCGGAGCAGGACCGCACGCTTCATGCTGGCGACATGGACCTCGCCTTGCGGGATCCTTCGGATCATCTCGGTCCGATTACCGAAGAGCTCCGCACCCTCGCCCGCTATCGCACGGAGATGCCGGATGACGAGTTCGAGCAGGCCGTCCAGGACGAAATCAATCACCTTCGTTCGCTCGGCGCGTCGCGTGCCTATATCAGCGAGCGCAGTTTCGAGATCGAGGACCAGGCGCGACAAGATTACGCCGAGCGCCGGTATCTGGAAGAGACAGCGCCAACCGTTATGGCCTTTGTGCGAAACGCCGACGTCGGGACCTCGGCCTCCGAGGCAGAGCAGCAGGACATCGTCCGGCAGATAAACGAGCGACTAAGCCCCGACGCAATCGACGCGCTGCGGGCCGGTAACGCGGACGTCCTGGACACATTCACCGAGGATCCGGTGCGCCAGCTTGAACTCGCCAAGACCTACCTCCAGAGCAGCGAGGTCACCGCGCATGGCCCGGCCATGGAGCGCGTTCTCGATGCATTGGCGGAAGAACAGATAGAGGCGCAGCGCGCACGCCACGCTTCGGCAGATGGCGAGAAGGGGATCACCCATGGATAAAGGCAAGATTGCCCTCGGAGTGTTGAGCCTCGTGCTGGTCGGTCTCGCCATGGGCTATGTCGTGGCGACCGGCTTTGTCATGTTCCGCTATGGGCTTTCTCCCACGCGTTTCGACGTCACCCTGCTTGCCCGCGAATATCGGGGTCTGTCTGAGTCTGCACGAAAAGACTTCCTCTGGGTGAACCTCATCCTGGGCGGCTTCGCCCTCACATCGCTGATGCTGAGCGTCACGCTTCTGGGGGATGCATTGACCCGCTTCGGGACGACGCATTGGCAGACGCGCAGCGAGATGAAGAGGAACGGTTTCTTTGCCAAGCCCGGCGGCGGCTTCCTTCTGGGCAAGCTCGGCTCCCCGAAATCCAAGCGCCCGTTCCTTGTCTCAAAAACCTTCCCCCACGCGCTGATCGTGGCGCCTACAGGCCGGGGCAAGGGCGTGGGGTTCGTGATCCCGAACCTTCTGACCTTCAAGGGCTCGGCCGTGGTGCTCGACGTGAAAGGCGAGAACTTCCGCGAGACCTCGCGCTTCCGCGCCAGCATGGGGGACAAGGTTTTCCGCTTCGCGCCGACCGACTGGGACCGACCGACACATCGCTATAATCCGCTGGCGCGCATTGCTGCCATGACCAACCCCGACCGGCAGCAGATGGAGCTGAAACTCACCGCGAAGCTCTTTCTGCAGACCGACAATGAAAAGCTGAGCGGGCTTTTGGCCGGGGGTATCGACCTCTTCGTGGCGGCCGGTCTTCTGGCCTTCGAGCGCGGTGTGCCGACCATCGGCGAGATCTATCGCATCACAGCCTCGGGGGGCGACAAGCAGAAGGAATACCTGAAGCGTTCACAGGAGGTGAAGAACACGTCGGCCAAACTGATCTTCGAGCGTATGGCATCGACCAACAACGACACGCTCACTTCCTACCTCTCCCTCCTGATGACATCGGGTCTCGACACTTGGGACAACCGCGCGATTGACGCGGCCACCGCGACCTCTGACTTCTCATTCCGGGATATCCGCCGCCGCCCACATGCGATCTATCTTGTGGTCGAATCCGAGATGATCCGACCGCTTGCCCCGCTGATCCGCCTCTTCTTTTCGGATCTGATTGCCTCGCTGCAGGCACAGGAACCCGGCGATGACGAGCCTTGGCCCGTGATGATCATGCTCGACGAGTTTGACCGGCTCGGGAAAATGCCAATCGTCGCCGAAAGCATAAAGACGCTGCGCTCCTTCGGCGGCAACCTCGCCATCGTGACCCAGACGATCCCGGCGCTGGACGAGATCTATGGTGAGAACACCCGCAGGTCGCTGCAGGGCGGCGCCGGCGTGAAGCTCTACCTCACCCCGTCCGAGCAGAAGACCATCGAGGAATTGAGCCAGGCTGTCGGCAAGACCACCAAGCGTGTGGTGACCCGCTCCCGTGCTGTTGGACGCAATCCATTCGAAGGGCGCAGCGTCTCTGAGAGGACAGAAGATACCCCGCTGCTGACCGAGGATGAGGCCCGACGCATGGACCTCGACGAGGTCATTCTAGTGATAGACGCGCAAATGCCGATCCGGGCAAGAAGGGTGAAGTATTTCGAGGACCCGGTGTTGAAGGTTCTGCACGCCGGTCAATCGGGAAGCCTCCCATATCCGGACGAGGACGGCGTGCGGCGGGATCGGCAGATGTCAGAAACCCGCGATACCGTGGAGAAACTGAGGCAGGAGTTGCAGGAGGTGCGGGCAGCAAATGTAGCTCAGGGATCCGGTCCAAATGCGCCGAAGTCGGGGACTGACGCATCGAAGTCCGAACCTGTCAGCTCAGCAAAGGCACGAGGCCGCGCGGCGCGCGCTGCCGCGAGTGGCGGTGGCCAAGGCCAACTGGCGCTTGATATCGAAGGGCTAGGGATTGAGGGTGCAGACAAGACAATGTTGGCCTCGGCCGTTCAAACAACGAGAGCAATCATTGCCGAACATGGGTGAGCGATGGCCGTCACAAGCTGGGCGTTGCTGTCGTGTTGCTTGCCAAATTGACCGCAATCTGCACACGGGAGCGGTCTACTGCTTGGGATCTATCTGAAATTTGGCCCAATCCTCCAGCACTGGAACAATGGGCTGACCAAGATCGCATCCTGCTCTCGATACAGACATCGGAGAGAGCGACCGCGAGGTCGAATCGCCTCCGTCACTCAAAGCAATGCTCCTGCTCCTTTCTCAGTTGCAGACCTCCGAAAGCCACGATTCATCGCTACGTTCAGCGCGTCAATGTGTTGTTTCACCTCGCGCGATAGCAATGTGGTGAGCGCGATGATGGTCGCCCGTTGCCATCAGACCAAAGAAACCGAGGGCCTGGATTTGGCTAGCGTATTTGCCGACAGGATCCGTAACTGTCCATAAAAGGGCTTCCACGCCGAATTCCACATCTGATGTCCACCCGGTCTCGGCCGCGAGAACCGGTCCGTGAGCCGGGACCATGCGCCTGGCGGCATCTCCGGCAGGTCCTGTCAGCGACACGCGCATCGCCAGCCCATTGGGTCGTTGCTCCGTCTCGACCGCGCCACTCAGGACAAGTGCGTTCATATCGACAAGGTGCGCGCGCAGGGCGTCGATGTTCACATTGCCCCAATCGGTAACCGGGTCTGCTCTGAGGATTTCGACGATCTCGGCGATGGCGGCAAACGCATCCTGGCCCGGCTCGCGCGGAATGTTGTCGCTTTCGGGAGATGGCATATGGGCGCTGTGATCCATCTGCTGGGCCGGGGCCGGGTCAAAAGACAACATCGCGATAGCCAACGCGGTGATTGTTGCTTTGGTGATGCTCATCGTGCTCAGCTCCGTGCCGGTTGCCGAAATAATACGTAGCAAGCAGCGTACTGCATGAATATGATCACGATCATGTCAAAGCCGGATTTCTTCAGGGCCATTGAAGCGGTATGTCCCGCGACAGCTACGAACACGATCTTGCTTGAGGTCGGAGAACCACTGTTTCATCAGGGTGATGCATCTCCTGGTCTCTCGGTCGTTCTGGAAGGCTGTGTCGAACTCGTCCGGTGGACGTTATCGGGGCGGGCCGTCAGAATCCACGCAGCAGAGGCTGGCGAAACCTTCGCCGAAGCGTCGCTCTTCGCCCCGGCTTGCCATTGCGACGCGATTGCTATTGCCCAGACCCGACTTACGACGATCAGGAAAGAAGACGTGCTTTCGGCCGTCGCCGACAATCCCGACCTGGCGACGGGGCTCCTTCATCATCTTGCGGGGAACCTGATGCAAGCGCGGCGTCTTCTGGAGCTTCGAGCGACATCGCCACTGACCGATGCCGTGCTGGCGAGGCTGTCCGAACTGGTCGACGCGGCGGGGTGGTTGCCCGAAGACGTGCCGCTGCAGTCGCTCGCCGCGGATGCGGGCGTCACTGCGCCCGCGCTCTATCGTACGCTTGCGGCGCTGGAACGAGATGGCTTGATCGAGAGACCGGCACGCGGGCGCGTTCGATTGGTGTGAAGTATTTGTTTTCGTCGTCATTGACCTTCCAGTACGGGGAGCACCAGCTTCCTCCCAATAGATTGTTTGGAGTTCGAAGAGATGCCGTCACGTCGTCAATTTCTTTCGTTCGCGGGCGGCGCTGTGCTGAGAGCCGGGTCTTTCGTTCCGCGGCGCCTCTTCGCTGAGACCCCGGGGGCACCGAGGACGCTATCTCTCGGCACGCGAACGATCGACGTGCATGGAAGAGCGGCGACGGTCTTCGGTATTCTGGACGGCGCCGGCCAGAACGGCCTTGATCTCTACCAGTCCGAGGGATTCGATGTTCGGCTTGCCAACGGAACAGATGCGTCGACCGTGATCCACTGGCATGGACTCACACCGCCCTTCGAATATGACGGGACCGAGGTGGCGCAAGCCCTCGTGGCCCCTGGAACAACCCATGACTATCGCTTTGATCTCAGTCGGAGCGGCACGTTCTGGATGCATTCACATCACGGCCTGACCGAACAAAGTCTGCTCGCCGCGCCCCTGATCGTGCGCGCCGACAGCGAACGCGCGATCGATCGCCAGGACGTGACGATCATGCTGCACGACTTCAGCTTCACGCCCCCAGAGGAACTCCTCGCGCGGCTGACCGGGCAGGACGCGACAGTCATCGGCTCGGGGACGGCTGCCATGAACATGGGAATGATGCGGACGGGACCGGGAAGCATGGCCGGCATGGATCACTCCGGAACGGCTGGCATGGACAACGGTTCGATGCCGGGGACGGGTGCCGCGCCCGCCATGGGCGAAATGGCTGGCATGGATCACGCCGCGATGGGCCATGGCAACATGCAGATGGACTTGAACGATATTGCCTTCGACGCCTACCTTGCCAATGATCGCGACCTTTCCGACCCCTTGGTAGTCCCGGTCGACCGGGGCGGCCGGGTGCGGTTGCGGATCATCAATGGCGCCGCCTCGACCAATTTCTGGATCGATCTCGGCGGGCTGAACGGAACGCTCGTCGCCGTCGATGGGATGGACGTGTCTCCCGTGTTCGGCGGCCATTTCGAGATCGCCATGGCACAACGCCTCGATATCGAAGTCGTGGTTCCGGGCGATGGCGGGGTCTTCCCGATCCTGGCGCAGCGCGAAGGTGACCGGACCCGCACCGGGATCGTTCTGGCCACGGCCGGTGCACAGATCGCCAAGGTGCCTTCCGAGGCAGAGAGAATTGCGCCCCCTGTCCTGCTCGATCTCGAGCGCCAGCTTGTGGCGGCGGCACCACTCGCCGCCCGAACCCCGGATCGGCGGATCGCGCTCGATCTGACCGGCGATATGATGAGCTATGTCTGGGGACTGAACGGGTTGACCTATGAGGAACGCAGCCCCCTTGAGGTAACGAGTGGCGATCGTGTGGAAATAACACTGCGCAACCAGACGATGATGTCGCATCCGATGCACCTGCACGGGCACCATTTCCAGGTTGTAGGTCTTGGAGCCGCGCGATTGAATGGCGCGCTGCGTGACACCGTGATCGTGCCGCCGATGGAAAGCGTGACAATCGCGTTCGACGCCGACAATCCCGGCGAGTGGCCGCTGCACTGCCACAACCTCTATCACATGGCAGCAGGCATGATGACGACTGTTGAGTATGTCTGAAGCTTGCTCTCCCGAAGAGATCGAGGCGATGGGATCGTCTGATCATCAATCGCTGAAGCCATGACCGCGCAACTAACGCCAATCAGTCTCCGGTAAACCCGGCGCGGTTCAAGCGAACGCCCTGTAAGCAAGCCGAAATTGCGCGCCGCGCAGGGCGAGATCAAGTTTGAATGCTCCGATCCCCAAAAACGCCAAATATTTCTCTTGCCGCAGCACGTGCCATCGACGACCAGGCTTCAAGCGTGAAAGATGGTAGTCATGCAGAAATATTTCGCCATTGAGATGTCCGCCGTCCGTTTCGTGCGAAACACACTGTTCTTCAGCCTGCTCGCCCTGGTGCCGCCGCTGATGGCTTTCGTCGCGATGACGCCGGGTTTCGGTGCTATGTTGGCCAGCGGTGGGCCTCCGCTTGGCAGGTTCATGCGGCAGGTCATTACCAACGGTCTGCCGGTCGTCTTTGTCGTAAACTACGTGAGTTTCTTCTTGTTTGCGTGGATCGTCGCCAAGCCGGGCCAGCGTTACGGGATAAAGCTTGTGCTACTCGTCGATATGCCGGTCCGCGTCATCGGCTTCATCGCACTGCATGTCGTGATTTATGTCCTATCGGCCGACTTGTACGGATCCTTTGGAGGAAGCCGCGCGACCGCGCTTCGGGTCGTGGCGCCGACACTGGCCCGTTCTTTCCTCTTCGAGAATATTTCTGGCGTCTATCTTTATGCGACTATGGTGAGCGCGTTACCGCTCTATGTCACAGCCATCGAGAATTCGGACAGGCTCGGCGGACTGGCACGGAGATTTCCAAGACGGCTGGGATTCGTGCTTTTCGCGATTTTACTGTTTGGTTTCTCTGTTCTGGCGCTGACTGCATTCGCTGCCTTGCTCGTCTGGTAGCAGGCGTCTTGAAAGGCGCTTCCGGCGGCCGCAACTCATCGAATTGCACCAGAGATTTCCATATAGTGTCCCGATGAATAGCGCCAATTGAATTCAATTGCACCCGCGCGTATCCGACTAAAAGGGCTTGTTCACCAAGCCGGTGTCTTCGACACTCATTGACAGTTCAAAACTGCTTTGTTGAGGAAGGTTGCGCCCGGGATGACGAATATGAGAACTCGACTGTTTGGCTTTGCGTCAGCGATCCTGTTGTTCGCGGGATGCGCCGTTCCGACTACCTCGAACAACAAAGGGGAAACGGGGTTCATCCAAAAGCTGCCCGACGGTGTGGTCGCAATTGCAGCACCGTACCAGAACCTCAGCACGGTACGCGTCTTGCCGGAAGACGGCTGCTACTGGTATCTGCACGTCGGGCCGGTCGAAAATACCTTGCTGCCGCTTCGGACGACCGATGGACGCCCGATCTGCACTGCATCCTCGTCAGGTTAAGACGCGACCTTCCACGCGGCTCGGTTTCGTTTGTTGGCAACTCAGGAATGAATCGCGGGTGGCTGATAAGCAGCCGCTGTTCTTGGTTCAACTCTGCGCGGTCGTGGATTCCTCAGGCGGGTAGAGAAACGCCGTCGAACCGGGTGCGACCTGATCATAGAGGCCGATGATATGGGGCATGACCATCCGAACGCAGCCTGAACTTGCCCGCCCGCCGATCGAACGCGGATATGGCGTGCCATGTATCCGCAGATACGTGTCTCGGTTGCCGAAAAACAGATAAAATGCCCGTGCGCCCAAGGGGTTCGTCGGTCCGCCCTCCTGTCCATCCGCGTACTGTGCGTAGACTTCCGGTTCTCGTCGGATCATGTCGTCGGTCGGCGTCCATCTCGGCCATTTGGCCTTTCTGCGGATTGTATATGTCCCTGGCTCGTAGAGGTCGCCGCGGGCGATGGCCACACCGAACCGCATCGCGGTTCCGTCGCTCCGGATATGATAGAGGTAGCGGGCGATAGCATCCACGTGGATGTCACCTGGCCGCAATCCGTCATTGGCCTCGACCCGCACGGGCAGAAAGCGCGGATGCAGGCCCCAGGGGTTCGAGGTCGCCGGATCGAAATTCGGTGGCGTTACCTGCGCATCCCAGGCTGCCCATTGGTCCGGCCCGGGTGCGGGGTCTGCGAGCAGTGGGTTCGAGATCGCCGGCGAAAACAACGCCGCAGTGGTCACGACGAAATGGCGTCTGGTCAACATTGGATTTCCTTCGTTCGGCAACCGATAATGAAAAACTCGTGCGGCTAACTTTCTCTACCGCATTGAAACGCGTGGTCTTCGCACAGTCCAATAAAGGATCTGTGTGATCCCGGTGGTTTGCAGGCGGTCTTGGTCCTGACACTGGCTGTTTTGGTCTTCTCTCCGCGGTTCCATCCGCTCGGCTGTTTTGTCGCCCGATATCAGTGATCATGTGCAACTTCCTGCGGCGCCAGCCACCGAGACAAGTAAATCCGCTCGAATATGAAAACAGCAGTGATGCCGCCAAGGGCATAGAGCACGATGAGCGGATCGCTCCGAAGTTTCATCATGGTGAAGGCCACCAACACTACGGAATCGAACGCCAGAGCCAAAAGCAGCACGAAGCCAGAGGCCCCGATCTCCTCGCGCCTGTAGCGGAAAACGCCCCAGTGCACGGCCATGTCCATGACAAGATAGAAAAAGGCGCCGAGCGATGCGATCCGGCCGAGGTCGAAGAACACCGCCAGTGTCGAAGCGATGACAACGGTGTAAACGAGCGTGTGCCGTTGGATCGGTCCCGACATGCCGAAATGCCGATGCGGAATCATCTTCATATCCGTCAACATCGCCAGCATCCGCGATACGGCGAACACACTGGCCAGCACGCCCGAAGCCGTGGCCACCGCCGCCAGGATTACGGTCAGAAAGAAACCGGTCTGCCCGAGGGCGGGTTCGGCGGCCTCGGCGAGCGAATAGTCCCGCGCGGCGACGATCTCGTCGATGGTCAGGCTCGACCCGACACCGAAGGCAACCAACAGATAGACAGCCACGCAGATTGCGATGGATATCACGATCGCCCGGCCCACGTTGCGGTTCGGTTCGGTGATTTCGGAACCGCTGTTCGTGATTGTGGTGAAGCCCTTGAAGGCCAATATCGCGAACGCCACGGATGCGATGAAGCCCGTCACACCATAGGACTGCGTGTCGCTCGTCGCAGCGGAGATCTGGAAGCCGCTGGACCAGATCGCGGCGATGCCGAATAATCCAATGCCGCCGATCTTGATCGCCGCCATGATCAGCGAGAACACCCCGACCGACCGGTTGCCGGCGATGTTCACCAGGAAGGCGAAGACAATGACGCCCACGGCGAGGGTCGGCACCAGCGGCCCACCCTCGATGTCAAAGGCGCGCAGGACGTAGGTTGCGAAGGTCCGGGCCACGAGGCTTTCGGCAATCACCATGCTCAAAGCCATCAGCAGGGCGGCTCCCGCCGCGACTGCGCCAGGGCCATAGCATTTCTGCAGGATCATCGCGATCCCGCCCGAGGACGGCCATTTGTTGGACATCCTGATGTAGCTATAGGCGCTGAAGCCAGTCACGATTGCGCCCGCGATGAAGGCAAGCGGGAAGAGCGGTCCGGCAAGCTGCGCAATCTGCCCGGTCAGCGCAAAGATGCCAGCGCCGATCATCACGCCCGTTCCCATTGCGACGGCGCCGCCCAGAGTGATCGACCCTTCGCGGTAGGTGTCGCTTCTATCTTCGTGTTGCATTCTTGCCTGCCTCTACTCTTTCGTCTTCGTCCAACCCTGGGCCGGCATGCCACCTGAAATCGCAGTGGTCGTTGCCGCCGGCAATTGTCTTCGGCCGTAACAGCCGCCCGCCCCATTTCTCGGCCACCGGGAAATCGAGTGCGCACCACGTTGCCGTACATAGTGCCGAGGAATCATGGCCCGCAAAGAACTCGGCTACCGGGCATTTCGTACAGTCAAAGGCGACGACGTTCTCGCCCGCTTCGACGTCGCGCCAACCATACCCCGGCGGTCCAAAGGGGAAACGGCGAAACAGGCTCGTCGCGATCTGCAGTCGCTTGGCCGGATCGGCGGTGATGGCGCGGGCGAACTCGAACGGTGGATCGGCCATCCGATTGTAGATGTCCCAGCCAATCGCATGGATGATCCTATGACTCTGCGCCTCTGACCGCCCTCGCGCGATCAGGGTTCGGTTCAACGCAAGCGTCAGGGCGGCAAGATGCGTGGTCAGGATCGCGCCGGCGTTCGGCTCCAGCGGAAGGTCGCGTTCAAGCAGATAGTAGGCCGCCCAGGTTTCCGAGAGGATTGCGTCGGTCTCCTCGCCCAGGTGTCGCAAGGCGAAATGACTGAAAAGCATCGTCAGCGCGGCGCGGCCAATACTCTCACCGGATGGGATGACAGCCTCAAGAATTCCGCGCCCCATCCCGCGGGTCGCGGAATGGTCCCAGGTCTCGTCAATCGCCTCGGCGGGTGGCATGGCACCCGTCAGCAGAAGCTCGGGAAGCACCTGCGTGACACGCCCCAGTGGATCGCTGTCCGCCAGACGCGCGGCGACCTCGCGCGCGATGACGGGCCGCGACAAATCGTCAAACCGCGCGTCGGGCGCCAGCACGAAAAGCAACGCCTCGGCGGTCGTCAGCGCCTTGGCATGGAGCATGAGGGAGGCGGGAAAGACGAACCCGGCGTGGTAGCCTGCCCGCATCATCGCAAGATAGGTTCGCGCCAGGCTGGCCTGGCGCGAGGGGGCCGAGTAGAATTCCGCCGCAAGCTCCTCGAACCTATGCCGGAACAGCGCGTGATCGGCGCCCGCTAGGGCCTCGGTCTGCGCGCTGAAATGGTAATAGGCGCGCCGGGTCTGCCGCTGTGCTACAGCCATCCAGTACAGCACAAAGCGGTCGCGCTGCGCCGCATCCAACTCGCCATACATGCCGAAATCGAGCAATGTGACACTGCCGTCGGAATGAAAGACGATATTGCCGGGATGCAGGTCGGCGTGAAACAGCCCGTCCGACACGAACATCTCCAGCAGCATCGACACCAGCGCCTCGACCAGTGCGGATCGGGTTTGTTCAGGAAGGGTGGCCGAGGCCTCGGACAGGCGCATGCCGTCGACCCAATCCATGGTCAGCACGCGGGCCGCCGTATGGTCGGGATACGTCTTTGGAATTCGGACGCGATCCTGTCCCGCGAGATTCTCGCGAAAACGATCCATGACAGCCGCTTCGGCGCAAAAGTCAAGTTCGGCTAAGGAGTAGCGCCGAAACTCCGAGAGGAACGCCGGCAAATTCGTGCGCCGAAGGCGGCGCGGCAGCACCATACGCGCGATCCTCAGCCCGAGGTCGAGCGCGTCGAGATCGCGGTGGAACAGCGGCCCCAGCCCCGGTCGCTGCACCTTGACCGCGACCGCCCGACCGTTCGCCAGACTTGCCTTGTGCACCTGGGCAAGGGACGCGGCGGCGACGGGTCGGGCCTCAAAGCTGGCAAAGGCCGTTTCCACCGGCGCCGCGAGTTCATCCTCGACGATGCGCCGCACCGTGGCGAAGTCAACATCGGGCGCGTGCTCCTGCAATTCCGCAAGCCGCGCGACGTAGCTTTCGGGCAGAATGTCGGGGCGGGTGCTGAGGATCTGGCCCAGCTTGACGAAGACCGGCCCCAAAGCGAGCAGGTTTCGGGCGAACCGATCCGGCGCACCAGTGTCGCCGCTGGCCGGTTCATATCGCCGGAGGGTCCAAATGTCTTTCGACAAGACGACGACAATTCGGACCAGCCGCAGGAAGTTATTCGTGCGGTTCACGGTCTTCCTCCATTGACCCCGGTCGACCAGGTCTCGACTGCCATGCTCGGCAGGAGACGGCGAAGATCGTCCAGCGCCTCGGAGTATGTCAGGTGGTCGACGATGGTTGACACGCCGGGCATCGGGCGCTCCGACGCTGGCAATGCGCGGATCGTGGCGAGGATCATCGCCGTCGTCACCTCGGCCTGATCGCCGGCTGCGACATGGCGCGAGGCAGCAACGCTGCCGTCGGGGTTCTGCACCTCAACGGCGATGCGGGTGCGGGCTTGACCCAGTTCCGGCAGCCTCCTCAAGAGCCGCGTCACGCCGCGTTTGCGCCGCGACAGCACCGGACCGAGACCGAGCCGCAAGAGCAGACCGACAGCGCGCGTCACGAAAGGAGGATCGATCGACACGAAAGTGCGGACAAGGACCGGGGCCCCGCTGCCCGAGCAATCCGCGACGCCATCCATAGGGAAGCCGATCCCAAGCGCGGGACGCGCCCGACTGCCCCGCTCGAAGGCAAACGAGCGACGGAGGTCTCCGGGCCGGACCATATGGTTTTTGGGACCGGAAAGCCGGTACGGGCGGCCGAGGGCGCCGATGGACCATTCCGTCGCGGCCCTTCCATAGTGGCGGCCCATGCCGAGTTCCAACCCGATGTCTACAGTGGCAGCCTCATATTCGCGGACGAGTTCGGCTGCCATCAAAGTGCTCAAGCCGGGCGCGGTCCCGACGCAGAGGACAGCAGTGCCCGGGCCGCCGACGACCGCCACTTCACGCCTCAGTGCTTGCACAAAATCCGGCGACGCCGAGGTCTCGAGGAAGCTTCCCCCATTGCGGACAACTTCGACTGCGACCGATGGCGGCGTCGCTTCGGTTAGGTTTATCACCGTCGCGCCAAGCGGCAGCTTTCCGGCGGCGTCCTTCCCGGCGATATCGAGCCGGAGCGCCTCGACACGATCACCTGACCCAACTCCGTTGCGCGAAACCAGCAATATTCGGGCCGCCGTATGATCGAGCAGCAACCGGACCAGTCGACCGCCGACATCGCCCGTGCCTCCGATCAGCACGACGGTTCCTTGCATCGGCGGCGGGTCGAGCCGGCTTTCCATCACTCGATTCCATTGGCGCGCTGCAATTCGCGAATGTAGCTGACGATCAGTCCAACCGTTTCCTCCGTGACCCCTTTCACAGGAGGCATATCGCCGAAATTCCAGTGATGTGATTGCACGCCCGCCGTCGCGGCCCGCAGGAACGCCCCGTCCGGGTGATGACCCGGCTCGTAGATGGGATGGACCAACGGCGGACCATTCCCAGTTCCACCTGCCCCGTTTTTTCCGTGGCACGACGCGCAGCTATTCTCGAACGCGAGCTGGCCGAAATATGAAGGCGCGCTCAGGGTCTCCGGCACGATGATGGTATCTGGATCGGGTGCGGGCGCCCCGGCGGCGTCGCCATGCATCTGGGTGTTGACCCGTGGTCGGTCGGCTCCGACCTCATCGGACTGGGCCAACAGGCCAGTTGCCAATCCGAATGCGAGCAGGGAGGCAATCGCCATTGTCTTTCGGGACATTGTTGCGGGGTTTCCGCTTTTCTTGGCTTTGGGCATATTACTGTCCGTTACCTGTTAGCACCGACCAGGCTCGACCACCGTTGCGGAATGAACGCGGGAACATCTGCGGCGTAGCGATCCCAGGCATCCCCGAAGCGCGACCGGCTATCGGCCTCCTCGGCGCGGGCGAGTCGTGCGTACATCCAGACCAGCACCGGGAACATCGCGAGTGTCAGAAGTGTCGGCCACTGCACGAGAAAGCCCGCCATGATCAGCACGAAGCCAACATATTGCGGGTGGCGAATGCGTGAATAAGGCCCGGTCGTTGCCAGCACGCCGCGTCGCTGCGCGGACCAGAGATGGTGCCAGGCCACTGAGATCAGCCAGAACCCGCCGCCGATCAGCGCGAAGCTCAGGAAATGGAACGGACCGAAATGCGGATTCGCGCGCCAGCCGAACATCATCTCGGGCAGATGCCCGCTGTCATGCGCAAACCAGTCGACATCGGGCCAGGTTGACTGCAGCCAGCCGGACAGAAAGAAGATGGTCAGGGGAAACCCGTACATCTCGGTAAAAAGGGCCACGATGAAGGCGCTGAACGCCCCGAAACTCCGCCAGTCCCGCGACGTCTGCGGCTTGAAGAAGCTGAAGGCGAAGATGATGAAGACGGCCGAGTTGATGAAGACCAACAGCCAAAGGCCATAGGCAGTTCCGGGATCGGTCATTTCTTGTCTCCTCCTCCACCATGTCCGCCGTGGCCCCCATGCATGAAGAAGTGCATGCCCACGCAGAGCAGTAGCGGCAGCCAAAGGAGCCAGTTGCTGCCGAGGATGTGGACCCGGTGCTCGTAGCCCAACAGGAGACCGCCGACGACCAGCGCAACGATCAGATAAATGCCGGCGCGCGACCGCCAGAAGGAAGGCGTCGGGGAAGGTTCTTCCGACTGGTCGCCGCGACCTCGATGGTGTTCGCTGGGATCATGCATGTTGCACCTCCAATATGACCGTTTTGTCAGGTGACCCGTCGTCACTGTCCGGGCCGATTACGCGGTTAGGATGTCCGCTTAAGGCGCGGGAGAGAGGTTGCATGATCGGAATCATGGGGCATTCTCCTCAAATAGAATGTCCTTCGGCGCGCGATCACCATTTACTGCGTCGAGTTCGGCACTCGTCAGGAAGTCTTCAGCTTGCCGCCCCAGAACATCTGCGGCGGCCACGACGACGTGCGCCCAAGTCGACCGATTGGCGAAGAGCATGCCGTTCGTATCGAGTGTGCCACCGCGCCCGCAGAACCCGAGGAATCTGGAGGTCCGGGCACCGGTATCGAGGGGGCGGACGACACCGCAGAACGGCTCTGGCCTCGTATGGGAAATGAAGACTCGCGCCTTTACGGAAGGTGGAAACAGCTTGTCGACAACGGCCTTCGAGGCTGTGTATTCCTCTTCGCGGCCGTCGCGCGGCAGGCGGAACCGCCCCGGCTCGAGCAACAGGATAACGCGGTGCCTCACGCCACGTTCAGCGAGACGAACGGAGGCTCCGAGGGCCTCTCCAAGCTGGTAGGCGCCCACCGCGACAAGAAGCAGTTCGGGCGCCTCCTCACCGAGATCACGAAGACAGACCGCACCGTCGTTCAGCGCCATTCTCGCCAGTTCGGGAGAAAGCCGGGCCGCCACCTCGCGCTTGGGAATGACCATCGTCCAGATTGCACCTCGGGAACGGAAGACCGCGTCGAGGCAGGCTATTGCACTGTTCCAATCGACAGGGAAGACGACGCGGGAAAGATCGGACATCTCGCCCCACATCGTTTCAGCCACCGTCGTATCCTGGTGCGACAACTCGTTTTTTCCGTTCTCCCAGGCGTGGGACGTCGCGATCAGGGGCACGCCCAACCAATAGGGCTTGCGCCCCGCATCGATCATGTGCCGCGTGAAGATCAAGTCCTGGCGGAGCGCTCCAAGCATCTTTGTCGCGAATGCTTCGTAGGACACCGCGACGTTCAGACCACCCTTGTTCGCGAGGACAGAGCAAATTACCGCTTCCTCGTTGAGAGCGGTGACGACGGAGCCGCTGAGCGACTCCGCCAGTCCCGGCTCGGGCTCGGTCACGCGGTGCTTGAGTTGGTCGAGAGTCGCGTTCATCCGGTTGCTCCGCATCTCGTCGGGGTTGCCAACACGGACGCGAAGACGCGGATTTGCCATGACGATGGAATGAAAGTGCTGGTCAATCCCAGCCATCGGAGATGCCCGTTCGTCTTCCTCAGAAGCTGTCCAGGGTGGTTCCGGCAAGTCGGCTGCAACCGGTTGGCGCGAGATCAGTGGATGATCGCGCTCCTTCGTGCGTCCGGCCGCCGAATGATTGTTCAGTTGCCGAGCAGCGGTCGCCAGTTCGTCCGCGGGCACCCAGAGTTTCCTTGCGCCATCGTTGAATGATCGACGTGCGGCAGCATCGTTCCGCGGGTTCCCATCAAGGGGCAGATTGTGCGCTCGGTTCGTGCCGGCGCCAGGAAAGCCGAAGCCTTTGATCGTCTCGGCGATGCCGTAGTGCAGTGGGACAGGATAAGTTTGCTCGCCCTGCAGGGCCGCCGCAGCGCAGGCGCCGAGTCGCTCTTCCATCTCCAGGATCGCCCAGGCAAAGGCGGCAGGATCCCGGCCATCCAAGTCAATTGGGTCAAAGCCGTTCAGGCGAAGATGGCGACGGAACCATTCGACTCCCCCGACCTGAGCCATGGTGGTACGCTGGTCGATCCGCCGTCCATTCGCGATCATGATCGGGGTGACCAGTCCTGTGTCGTCCGCTCTCCACCAGCGCGGCACCCAGTCGCTGCCACGCTGTTCCTCGAACGCGCCATCGCTCAAGAATGCGACCAGGCGCTCGCCGGGCTCTGGCATGTGCCCATAGAGAAGCCCGGCAAAACCGAGATATCCACCCTCGATGAGCCCGCCCGCTGTATGTGGATTGACATGGCTTCCCAACGGCGACGACGGTCGCCCTCCGGCGTCGATCTCATAGGAGTAGAAATCCCGAACAAATCCGGTCAGCCCCTGGTCGGAGAAGGCGTACCGCTCCGACTGCGCTGGCGACATGTTATCGACGATAAGGTTCACCGCATCGATCGCAGCGACGCAATGCCCCTGACCCATCAACCAAGACCGCGTCGTGCCACTGAGCGCATTGGCTGCGAGATAGCCAACATAAGCGGGGACCATATTGAGTGATCCCCCGGTGTGACCGTCGGGGTTCGGCTTGAAATCCTCGGACCGGAGGGCCTGTCCGTCGGTGCGGACGGTGCACGCATAGGTCATGTGCACAACAAGCCACATCGCGGCGTTTGTGACCTGATCCGCTGCCCTGAGAATGGCGTAGCCCGCAGCCTTGTCGGGGATGGCCCCACGCTGGTGAAGCGCATCCACCATATCGTGAACGCGCACCTGAGTCAGGTCGTCGTGGGCCAGCGCCCCGGCACCGCCCGCCCAATCGGCGAAACTGCGATCATGGTCGCGGTAAAGTGCTGCCCGGTTGCGCTGTCGGTGTCGTTCAGGACTCGGCAAGGTTATGCCGCTATTGGCCGGTGGCGGCATGTCGGCACCCATTTCGCGTCGGTCGCGCGATGACCCAACTGGGCTCGTCATATTTTCACCCCGCGCAATCGCAGCGAATTGAGCACCACCGAGATCGACGAGGCGCTCATGGCGAAAGCGGCAAACATCGGGCTGATCAGGATGCCGAAGAAGGGAAACAGAACCCCCGCCGCGACCGGTACGCCGGAGGCGTTGTAGATCAGGGCGAAGAAGAGATTCTGGCGAATGTTGCGCATGGTCGCGCGCGCGAGCCGCCGCGCGCGCACGATGCCGTCCAGGTTTCCCTTCACCAGAGTGATGCCGGCGCTTTCGATGGCGACATCGGCGCCGGTGCCCATCGCGATCCCGACATCCGCCTGTGCCAACGCCGGCGCGTCGTTCACGCCGTCCCCGGCCATCGCGACCTTGCGGCCTGCCTCTTGCAGCTCCCTGATGATGCGGGCCTTGTCCTCGGGTAGAACGTCGGCCCGGATCTCGTCGATGCCGAGCCGCGATCCGATCGCCTTTGCCGTGCGTTCATTGTCGCCTGTGGCCATGATGACGCGGAAACCAAGCTCGTGCAGGTCCTTGATCGCCGCAGGGGTGGTCTCCTTGACCGGGTCTGCGACGCTGACCAGGCCGGCGATCTCGCCTTCGACCACCACGAACATGACCGTCTCGCCTTCGTCGCGGCGGGCATTTGCCTTGGTGGTCAGGTCGCCCGCCTCGAGCCCCAGATCGCGGATCATCGCGAGGTTGCCAAGTGCGACCGCCTGTCCGTCAACGGTTCCCTTGACCCCCTTGCCAGTGACGGCCTCGAATTCTTTCGCATCGGCCATCTTCACCCCGCGCTCTTCCGCACCCCGAACGATGGCTTCGGCAAGCGGATGCTCGGACCCGCGTTCTAGCGAGGCGGCAAGGCGCAGGACTTCCGGCTCGGCATGGCCCGTCTCGGGCAGGACGGCGACAAGCTTCGGTTTGCCCTCGGTCAAGGTACCGGTCTTGTCGACAATGAGGGTGTCGATCTTCTCGAACCGCTCCAGCGCCTCGGCGTTCTTGATGAGTACCCCGGCCTGTGCGCCGCGGCCTGTGGCTGTCATGATCGACATGGGCGTGGCCAGGCCCAATGCACAAGGGCAGGCGATGATCAACACCGCGACGGCGGCAATCAACGCATAGGACAAGGCCGGTGCCGGTCCCCAGACGGCCCAGGCAATGAAGGACAGAATGGCGATACCGATCACCGCCGGGACGAAAAATCCGGCGACCTGGTCGGCGTATTTCTGGATCGGCGCGCGGCTGCGTTGTGCGTTCGCCACCATTTCGACGATCTGCGACAGCATCGTGTCGGCGCCAACGCGGGTCGCTTCCATCATCAGACTGCCGGTTCCGTTGATCGTGGCCCCGGTCACGGGATCGCCTTCGGTCTTCTCGACCGGAACGGGCTCTCCCGAGATCATGCTTTCATCGACCGAGGACCGGCCATCGACCACGATGCCGTCCACCGGCACCTTGTCACCTGGCCGCACGCGCAACCGGTCGCCCACCTGAACCTCTTCGAGCGCGATTTCCTCTTCCGTCCCGTCGGGCCGGATCACGCGGGCGGTCTTGGCCGCCATGTCAAGAAGCGCGCGGATCGCCTTGCCCGTGCCCTCGCGAGCGCGGAGCTCCATCACCTGGCCGAGCAGCACAAGCGTCACGATCACGGCGGCCGCCTCGAAATAGACGCCGACATGCCCCTCGGGGTCGCGGAAACCGTCCGGAAAGATGCCTGGCGCGAACACGGCGACGACGCTGAAAAGCCAGGCCGCCATCACGCCCATGCCAATCAGCGAGAACATGTTGAGGTTCAACGTGCGGAACGAATTCCAACCGCGGACGAGGAACGGCCATCCGCACCAGAGGACGACGGGCGTGCCGAGCACCAGTTCGATCCATAGCGTCGTGCGTTCGCCGAAGATGTCCCGCACTCCAGGGAAACCCAGATAGGGGCCCATGGTCAGAACGAGAAGCGGGATCGTTAGTACAGTGCCAACCCAGAAGCGCCGCGTGAAATCGACCAGCTCCGGATTCGGGCCTTCCGCAGCCATCGCGGCCGATTCCAGTTCAAGCCCCATGCCGCAGATCGGGCACGAGCCGGGATGCGTCTGACGGACCTGTGGGTGCATCGGGCAGGTATAGACGGCGCCATCATATCCTGCCGGAATCTCATCGTATTTGGCATCAGTGATGGTCGGATGTCCGTGCGCGCCATGGGCGTGGTGATCGTGCCCGGAATGGGTGCCGAGTTCCGACTCGGGAACCAGATGCATCCCGCATTTTGGGCAATCGCCGGGACTGTCCTGCCGCACCTCGGGGTGCATCGGGCAGACATAGGTGGTGCAGTCGAGTGCGGACTGGTGAGCGTGGTCGTTCATTTGGAATTCCTCTCGGAGCGAGTCGGGGTCAACCTAGTCCTTCCACTTACTGGAAGGTCAAGGCCTGACACAGCTGACCGAACCGCCTTGGCAAGCACACCGGCGGTTCCGATCACATTGGAGGGGTGCGGTATGGTATCGGTGGTGACAATCCGTGCGGCACCGGCGGACATGATGACATCATGTGCCCCTTCCGCAAAGACCGCGTGGATAGCCAGACAGACCGGCGATCCGGTTCCGGCTGCAAGCAATCGCTCGACGGCGCGCGCCATCGTCCTGCCGGAAGACGCAATGTCATCGAGTATCACCGGGGTGCCCTGGTGAAGCGTGGCGCTCTCTGGCACGCTGACATCAACCTGGAGATCGCCAGTCCTGATCTTTCGCAAGACCTCGTACGGTCGTGCGGCGAGCCGGGCCACTTCGGCAACCCATTGCTGGCTTTCGCTGTCAGGTCCCAGCAATACGGCATCCGGCAGATTTGTTCGAATCCAGTCGGCGAGAAGCGGGGCGGAAGCGACACGCACGGCCGGGATCGTGAAAACATCCTCCAGCCGCTCGATGCGGTGCAGATGGGGATCGACCGTCACCAGCCAGTCAAAACTCTCGGCGAGAAATCCGGCGAACAGCTTGGCGCTGACGGCCTGTCCGTCGCGAAAACGCCGGTCCTGCCGCATGTATCCCAGATAAGGCGCGATCAGCCCGACATTCCGGGCCCCCAGCTCTCGGGCCGTCTCCGCGGCAAAGCGCAGCGGCAGTGCTAGCCGATCGGGATCGCGAAGCGTCGCGAGAACCGCGACATCGGCACCTTCCATATCGCCCGGCAAGGTAATCAGGCTTTCACCGTCGGGGAAGCGATGCCAGTCGAGCGCACGGAGATTGGCATCCAGCTCTGGCGCGAGGGATCGCGCGAGTGGCGTCATTTCTGGGAACGGGACAAGGATCATGCCGTGTCCTCCGACAGTGTCAGCGCGCCAATATGGGCTTCGGCATAGACTCGTGCATAGGCGAGCTCGCCGGTCGTCTCGGCGTGGATCTCATAGAGCGGCTGTCCTTTTTCCACACCTTCCCCGACCCGCACCAGCAGACGAACTCCCGCCCGCTGCTGGCGCGGCGCGCCGGCAAGCTTTGCAATGCGGGCAATCAAACGGTTGTCGATGGCAGTGAGATAACCGGACACACCGGCAGTCATCGCAATGCGCTGCGGCGCTTCCCCGGGTTCGTGGAACCCACCCTGCGCGGCGCAGATCGCCAAAAATTTAG
The DNA here is from genome assembly GCF_003575965.1 of Pseudooceanicola sediminis. Classification (GTDB taxonomy): domain Bacteria; phylum Pseudomonadota; class Alphaproteobacteria; order Rhodobacterales; family Rhodobacteraceae; genus Pseudooceanicola; species Pseudooceanicola sediminis. The sequence continues at coordinate 39,396 of NZ_QWJJ01000019.1, forward strand.
CCTCTGCAGCGCCAGTGTCGAGCAAAGTCTCTGCCTGCGCCCTGCCCTCTCCACTCTCTGCACCCGGTGCTAGGTCGAGCAGCCGACCCGCGAGGTCCAGAGCACGTTCGCGCAAATCCGTCGGCGCACCCGGCGCACGCCGCAGCACCGCCAACACATCCGCCGCCTCGAGTGCAGGGCCGATACCCCGCCCGACCGGTGCCGTTCCATCGCTTTCGTGAATCGCGACGCGAAGCCCAATGGCTTGACCCACCGAACTCAGGCGGGAACCTAGGGACGCCGCTGCCTGCGCCGACCGTACCTTGGCTGTCGGCCCGACCGGCATATCGATCAACACGTCGGTTGCACCGACCGCCGCCTTCTTTGACAGGACGCTGGCCACCAACTGTCCGGTGCTGTCAAAATCCAGCGGCCGCTCAATGCGGATGAAGTGATCGTCGGCCGGGCTGAGGTTCAGTCCGCCGCCCCAGACCACGCATCCGCCTTCGGCTTCGACCACCTTGCGCAGCGCTGCAGCGTCCAGAGCCACCGGTGCCATGACTTCCATCGTATCAGCGGTCCCAGCAGGGGAAGTGATCGCCCGGCTCGACGTCTTGGGGATCAGATGCCCGGCTGCGGCAACGATGGCTACGACAATCGGGGTTGTCCGGTTTCCCGGAAGGCCACCGACACAATGCTTGTCCAGGACGGCCTCGCTACCCCAGTCAAGCGTTTCGCCCGCAGCCTGCATTTCGCGGGTCAGCGCCACCGTCTCGCCCTCGTCAAGACGGTTTCCAGCGCTGGCAGTGATGAAGGCGGCGAGGTCGAGATCCGAGAGACGGTTGTCGAGCGTGTCGCGGATGATCGCGGCAAAATCCTCCCGTTTCAGCCGCCCGCCATAGGCCTTGGCCCGAATTGCGGACGAAGACACAGGCGGCTCGGGATGCGAGAAACGTGCCCGATCTCCGGCTTGCGCCTTGAGCGCCTCCCAAGCGGAGACCGACAGCGCGGCCTTTTCCACCGCGAGCCACTGGCCGCGCGCGACCACGTTCAGCGTTGCGATGATCCAGCGGTCGCGCAGGTCGACGCGAATTCGGGTCTCGGCGGCAAACCCTTCGGAACGACAGATGTGGCAATCTTCGTGCATGTAGACGACCGGCTGGCGGTAGGTGTCTATTCCGGAGGGGAGCATTGCGAGCGTATCGGTCATCGCGGGCGGTCCAGATACACGGTTTCCAGATGCTCGGGCGCGCGGGCCGGTCGTCCGAGTTCATGGTCGATGCGGAAGCGCAGGGTGTCGGATGCCGAAGGCTCGCCATGGGTCACGTAAGTCATGCGCGGCACCGGACCGGCTGACATCCAGCGCAGGATCTCTTCGGCGTCGGCATGGCCCGAAAAAGACTGAAGCTGCACGACCTCGGCCTCGATGGGAAAATCCCGCCCGAACATGCGCAACTTCCGCGCGCCTTCCGCCAAAGCGGCGCCGCGCGTGCCGCCCGCCTGAAAGCCTGACAGGAGGATCGCATTGCGCCGGTCGCCTCCGAAACTGGCCAGATGATGCAGGATGCGTCCGCCGGTCAGCATGCCACTTGCCGAGATGATGATCATCGGCCCGGCTCTGGTGTTGAGCTCTTTCGACTGCGCTACCGTGTTCACCCGCTTGGCCAGTTGGAACATCGCCACGCATTCCTCGCGGCTGACATGATGCTCGTCATGATGCCGGTGGTAGATCTCGGTGGCGTCGACCGACATTGGGCTGTTGAGAAAGACCGGGACATATGGAATCTCGCCCCTCTCGATCAGCCGCGAGATATGCAGCATCAACCCCTGGGCACGGCCGACAGCGAAAGACGGGATCAATACCGTTCCGCCCCTGGCGAAGACCCGTTTCAGGACCGGCGCCAGTTCCGCCTCCGGGTCGATGCCGGGATGGACGCGGTTGCCGTAGGTGGATTCGCAGACAAGAACGTCGGCACCGGCAAAGGGCTTTGGCGGACGCATCAACGGGTCCGGGTCGTGCCCCAGATCGCCGCTGAAATGGATGACCTTTCCGCCGAACTCAATCCGGATCTGTGCCGCGCCCAGAAGGTGCCCCGCCGGAATGAAGGTCGCGGTGATATCGTCGCCCAGATCGACCCTTTGCCCGAAATCCACGGTTTCGAACCGATCGAGCGCCGCCTCGGCGTCCTTCAGCGTGTAGAGTGGTTTCGGGTTCTTGTGTTTGGAGAACCCCCGGCGCGCGGCATAGCGCGCTTCCTCTTCCTGGATGTGGCCGCTGTCCGGCAGGATCAGTCCGCAAAGCTCGGCCGTGGCACTGGTGCAGATGACGCGGCCACGATAGCCCGCCCGGATCAGCGCAGGAAGATAGCCGGAATGATCCAGATGCGCATGCGTAAGCAACACGGTGTCGATGGTGGACGGCCGAACCGGGAACGGTTTCCGGTTTCGCGCGCGCAGTTGCTTGAAGCCCTGGAACAGGCCGCAGTCGACCAGAATGCGCCGCCGACCGATTTCCAAAAGGTAGCGCGATCCGGTGACAGTTCCGGCGGCTCCGAGAAACCGCAGCGAGGGACGGTTGGAGCGTGTCATGCTACCCTCCCGCGGTTGGCGATGGCGTTGAACAGGCCACCGAAGATCAGGGCACATACCAGCCGTAGAGGAAGGTCTCGATAAGGCCGATGACGAACCCTGCGGGCGTCAGCCAGACGAACCCGGGCAGCAGACCTGCCCAGGTCTCATACATTGCATAGCCGGGAAATATCAGGTCGAACGCTACGCAGATCAGGAAGGTCAGGGCCAGGAACAGGCTCAGCGCCCAGCCGAAGGCCATCAGCGGGATGCGTACCGCCCCTTCTGGACCGGACTTCCCCATCACGCAGTCCCCACAGGTGAAACGAAGCGCCACGAATAGAATCGCTGCGAGGACGGCAAAATAGATGATTGCGGTCATGACAATTCTCCTTGATGTGTTCCATGGCCTTTCGACGCCTCCCGATCTGATGTCCTGACAATTCGCCAGCAAAGGCCGTGCGACCGCCCTGCCCCAACCATTCGTTCGGTTCCCCGGCAAGCCCTATCAGGCTTGGTCTCAAACGGCGTCGAGGATTGCTTGTAGCCGACCTATGGCGGGCATTTGATCCGCCATGGCTTCGAATTCCTTGGCTGCCGGCGCCCGTTTTCTGATGTTGCCAAACTGGGGAAGTGTCCGGGAAGCATCGCGCTTAACTCCGCCCGCAGCAGCAACCGCCCGCTCTTCGCTGCTTCTGCGGGGTCGGCTGATTGTCTGGCGACTCATAGGGTGTCGCTTCCACCGCCTCCCGATCGCTTCCGCAGCAACCGACACCTCCTGCTTGGGCTTCAAGGTCGGTTCGGGTGTGTTTCTCAGGTTCCATCCTTGCCTCCAATGCTTTGGGTTTCAATCAGTAGACGCCGGCCGAGAAAAAGCATTACAGGACAAGGAACCGTCGGCGCGACGGACGGCGGGGACTGCCCGGACAAAGCGCGACATCGGATCCTGCTTGACCTGTCTTTTTTTGTCGCGGACACGTCATTACCCAATCACCAGCTGCAGATCGACGCCCAACTCAAATGGCGGGATGTCAAGATTGCGTGGCGCCGGCCCTCGTCGGATTCTTCCCGAAGTGTCGTAATGAGACCCGTGGCAAGGGCAGAACCAGCCGCCGAAATCGCCTACCGCCGCACCGTCCTGACCCAGAGGTATGCATCCGAGATGCGTGCAGACGCCGATCACCACAAGCCATTCACCGGTTGCGTCCGCGGCCCGGTTCTCATCCAGTGCGGACTCTTGGGCTTCGTGGTTCGGGTTCTCGCGGCTGGTATCGACCGGATCGACAAGATCGTCGAGAGAAACGGTCTGCGCCGCAGCGATCGCTTGGGGCGAGCGGCGCCAGATGAAAACCGGACGTCCCTGCCATTTGACGGTAATGCGTTGACCCTCTTCCACCCCGGTGAGATCGACCCGGACCGTGGACGCACCGACGATATCGGCCGAGGGATTCATGGAGTTGATCAGTGGCCAGACCGCGGCGCCGGTTGCAACGGCTCCGGCGCTCGCGGTCGCATAGTAGAGGAAGTCGCGTCGTGCCGATGGGGCATAGGCTTGATGAAGTAAGACATCGGCGCTCGAAGGAGCATTTTGCTCTGTCATATCACGCTCCTGACCCTGAATTGCCGATCAATGGCCCGCATCAGATGCCCCAGGCGTAGTCGGGAATACGGCCCAGGTGCACCGATATCTCGCCAAGACCGTCAATCGCTTCCAGCGCGACCTTGGCCGCGTCTTCCTCGTCGTTGGAATTGACGATACCCCAGACGTCGACGCGATTATCAGCGACGACGACGTTCAGGTGAACGGGGTTCAGTCCCGGCACCTGCGCAAGCGCACCCAGGACTATGTCGCGCCTTTCGTCCTCGCCGGCCTCCGGCCGGACATGCACGATCGGTTGCGCCGCAAGTGCCTGCAACAGATTTGCACGGCTCACGATCCCGACGAGCTTGCCGTCTTCGACCACGGGCACCCGCTTGATGTGTTTTTTTTCAAGCAGCCGGGCGATCTCCCCAGCGGGCGTGTCAGGTCCCACGGTCGTCAGTTGCGTGGTCATGATATCCCTGAGCAGCTGGCCGTGGTCCTTGACGAAATTCCTCGCGTCTGTTTGGGTTTCGGAGAAAAGAGATAACCACCAAGATCGGGTCTCGTCTTTTGCGCCCTCAACGCGGCGCATCAGATCGCCCTCGCTCACGATGCCCACGAGGCCGTCGGCATCGTCCAGAACCGGAATGGCGCTGATACGGTGTTGCGACATCAGTTCCGCTGCCTTCTTTACGGTCATGCCTGGCGTTCCGGTAACAACGGTTTTCGTCATGATATCCGATGCATTCATGTCTGGTTCGCCTTCCGTGCGCTGCTTCGCGGCCTCAACACAGGCAAGCGCCTGCATCGGCGGCCACTGATTAAGAGACGCGCCAGGCTTCGAAACATTACAGGTGAGAGCGTCTCCAGGAGCGCAACGGTCCGCCGACGCGTGCCCAAGACCGCGCGAACCTAGTCTCCTCGGCTCGGTTCCAAGCGAAGCATCAACCGGGATTGCGCCCCTGATCAGCAATCCGGCACGCCAAACGGCGCATGTAGAAAAGCACGAGCATGGGAACAAACACCCATTGCAGGATCGGGGAAAGACCGGTGCCGAGGACCGGAAGCGTCGGCATGTCGGCATCATAGGCCCAGCGGCCCGTCACCTCGGTGTGCAGGTATTCGAGACCTATGGTCGCCATAAGTCCAACCGCAAAAAACACAGCCGGGGCAGCCACCTTTTTGTTTGCAATCCAATTGCGGCCTTCGCCCACAAGGGCGGCACACCAGAAAGCCGCCAACGCGATGGCAATATCACCCAGTGTCGCCTTCAGGCAGATGAGAGTACCGGTGAAGTGTTCGGTCTGGCCGAGGCTCGCAAATAACGGTGCCTGCAAGAGTTCCCACGCGAAATGTCCAAGGAACGACAGGAACACAAGATCGACCTCTGGCGGCGGGCGACAGGAACGCGCAACGGTTATGGGCATCTGAAACCTGATATCTTCGTGGGAGAACGGGGGCTATGACCCTCCGGCTAATACCCTGAAACCGATACTGTGAACAGCAAACCAGAAATGGTCACGAGCGGCGTGCTGCCCCAGATTGCTGGTAGTTCAGGATTGACTCAAATCAAAGTCACGCTTTGGCAATATGTCAAAATCTGACTGCGGGAATCGCGAAGGGCATGGACGCATGTTCAGTACTATGCAGAGAACCTGGGGCGTGAGGATTCGAGCGGTGACAGCCGCCGTAGCCGTCATGGCGCTTCTCGCCTCTGCATTTGCAGCGCCGCTGGAAATCGATCACCGTGTCCGGTCCACGCAAGCTGCCGCTGTTTCCGTCGCCAACGTCGGCAGTGACGATGGCGGTCGCGTTCAGCTTGCTTCGAGCACAGAATGCCATGCCGGCCACAGTTGCATGCCCGTGATCATGCCCAGACTCGAAGTACAGGGTTTGGAGCATTTCGATAGTCCGCTGGGACTTCCCCGCGTGCGGGACTACCTCGCATTAGGGGTTCGGTACCGGCTCTTCCACCCGCCCCGAATCCTTTCACAGGTCTGATCGTCGGCACCGGCTCTTCGGTGCTGCTCAACGCCATGTGAAAGGAGCAAGCCATGTACGCTGAACGAATACACACATCAACCGAGGTCTCTCGCCACGAAGCCGAGGCCAGACTCATCGAGTGCCGCAACAAGTTTTTGGGATTTCTTCGGAAACGACTGAGAAATCCCCAAGATGCCGAGGATATTTTTCAGGAATTCTGCGTCAAGGTGCTGCGCAATCACGCCACCATCAAGAATGGCGAACGACTGGACGCCTGGTTGGCGATCACACTGAGGCATACCCTGACCGATCACTACCGGCGCCAGGCCACGCGAAGTCAGGCGACCGAAGCCTTTGCGAGCGAGGCAAAGATACTGAGTCCGGAGACCGAGCCATCGTCCGGGGATGTCGATGAGCCGGCGTGCAGTTGCATTCACGCGGCAATGCAGGACCTGCAACCTGCTCATGCAGAGTTGCTGACGCGCCTCGATCTGCGCGAAGAATCACGCGACAGGGTCGCAACCGACCTTGCAGTCACTCAGAATGCCTTGCGGGTGCGTGTCCATCGCGCGAGGCTCGCGTTGAAGAAGCGCATAGCCGAGATCTGCCCGACTTGCGGTGAAGGTCGGTTCATGCAGTGCGACTGCGATCATTCCCAAGAAATCCACAATCGGACGGAAATGGCGTTCTGAATGTCGGGAATTTCCAAAATGCGCTTCTTCCAATTGACGATCGCCTCTATTGCGAAGGCTCCGACGATTGGGCGAAGCGAGGTCAGTCAAGAGCTTGATCCGTTTAGTCGTATCATCAGGCGGCGCGGGACCCCCGGTCGGAATCCGCAGGTACGTGTCGCGCGTTCGATGGCCGCGCAGGAACGGCTCGGTCGGGATTCGATCCGGGGAGTGATCCGATGAAATCAGTCGGCAATCCCGATCCGATTGGCGATGATGAGCTAGAAGCGCTGATCTGCGACTGCATTGAAATACTGTTTCAGACACTTCCCGCGGATCAGGCAAGCATTGTTCGTGCTATCGATCTGGAGGGCGCGTCACCCCAGTCTGTTGCCGACACTCTGGGGCTGGGCCTGGGCGATGTCGCCACGGTTCTTGCGTTAGGGCGGCAGGGCCTGAAGGCCACGTTTGGCGAGATGTCCAGGATCTGCCCCGTGCACGGCCTGGCTGGCTGCGAGTGCCATCGCATAGGCGACGACTGAATCTGGTCCCCTGTTGGCTGTAACGCCGGGGCGCCGAATGCGTCCTTACAATACAAGGATAAGTCACTGACGAAGGGTTTTACTATGAGCAAGACAGATGCGCCATCCAAGACGCAAGGCAGCTGCTGCTGCGGGTCGTCAACCGACAGCTCGAAAAACACCGCTTCCGAGACCAGGGAGGCGGCGGCGGCAGGTAGGCTGAGCAACGAGGCAAGAGAAACCGCAACCGAGCGGTCCAACGTCTGCTGCGGCGGTCACGGGTCGCAATGAATTCGCCACTTCCACGGGTTCAAAAAATCAAAGGAGACCAACCATGCCATTCATCATGTTCCTTTTCGCGAGCGGCCTGACCGTCGTTCTGATGCTCTACGGCTTTCGGAATCGCGGTGAAATTCTGGCTTTGGCAAGCGTCAGATACGCCTTCGGAAAACCCGCTGCGCGGTTGCGGAAGCAATTCTGATGCGCCGGGGACTGCCACCGCTCTTGCGGCATTTCCGATGACACCGGGGATGCTAAGGGCGCGGAGCATCCGCCCCACGCCTGGGTGGACAGGGCGAATTGCGGGCAGGCCTATCTGGCAGGGATTTACCCATCGCCTTGAGCGCTGTGGAGCGAACCGCGATGCGCGCTGAAACGCGCCGTGCGCCCCACCTCGGGCTGGTTCTGTCCGGGGGAGGCGCGCGTGGATACGCGCACGCGGGCGCGCTGCGGGCTCTCAACCACCTTGGTATTTTTCCCGGTGTTCTTGTTGGCGTGTCGATGGGGGCCGTCGTCGGGGCGACATATGCGCTGAACGACGATTGGTACGGCGCACTGGTTGACATGGACATATCCGGGTTTCCTCCGTGGCCGAATTTTTCAGAACCCGGAGTATTCAATTACGTCAAGAACCTGCGGGTCGCTCAAAAGGCAATCACGGGGATGTATTTTGGCTGGGGCGTCGGGCAGCCGACCGTTGAATGGGGCAGGACCATGTTTTCGAACCTGACCCTGGGTAAGCCGCTCGAAGCCGGGCGCATACCCGTCCTCGCGACGGCGACCGACATCGTGAGCGGTGAGCGCGTCGTTCTGGAAACCGGGCCGACGGCGGACGCGCTTTACGCGAGCGCAGCCTTGGCAGGCATCCTGCCACCCGCCGAGATGGACGGACGCATTCTGGTCGATGGCGGCTACTGCGACCTTGCGCCTGTCGATGTGGCGCGGGCGGCCGGGGCAGAAATTGTGATTGTGGTGGATGCCGCGACAAATTTCGAGGCGAAGAAGCCAGCCAATGGCTTGCAGGCGATGTTTCGAGCCATCGAGATCTGCCAGAACGAACATACACATCTTCGGTTCATGCCAGCGGACATGATCATTCGCCCGGTAATTGACCCGCCTGTTGGAGTGCTCGAGTTCGAAAACAAGCGCCGATGCACAGCAGCGGGTGCACGCGCTGTCTTGCGCTCTCGCGCCGAAATCCGGCGGCTGACCCAAAGGGTTGAGCCAGAGGTGTTCGCTCCAACCACCCCCGAAGCGCAATGCAACACCGAAGAAAGGAACAGACCATGACAATCATCAAGACATGCCTTGCTGCGACCTTTGTGGCCGCATTTGCGTTGCCGTCCTTGGCGGACAGCCACAATGCTTCCGGGACGATGATGGGGGCAGGACTGCTCTTGCCAGAGATGAATGCACAGGAAGGTCGCCGGCTGTTCGCGGCGAAGGGGTGTGTTGTCTGCCACTCGATCAACGGAGTCGGCGGGACCGACGCGCCGATGCTGGACGCGGAATTCATGGACTCTCCGATGAATCCGTTCGAGTTTGCTGCGCGCATGTGGCAAGGCGCCGAGGCGATGGTCGCGTTGCAGCGCGACGAGCTTGGCGATGTGATCGAACTGAATGGCGAGGAACTGGCCGAGATCATTGCCTTTGTTCACGACCCCGACGAACAGGCAAAGTTCTCGAACGCGGACATCCCCGAAAACATCGAGGCGATGATGGGCCATATGGAGGGCGATGCGGCGCATGCGGATACCGAAGAGCAACATGACTAGTCCGGAGCGTGTGCCGACCGTCTCCGAAGCCGCGCGTGCGCCGGTCGTCCTCAATGCGATTTCGGAACGCGGAGGGTGAATGTCAGGTCGCGGGACGGATTTTGGCAGCACGTTCCCACCGCCGCGGTTCAATGGCAAAGGGCTTGATCAGCCCGGGCGTGATGTCGGTACGGGTCCCGGCGCGATGATCGCGCTCTTTGCGGCCTTCGGCATCGCGGCTGTTTTTGTTTGCGAGCGGATGTATCTTTAACTCTGGACCGCACCACTGGGCCAAGCCTGTCCCTGCCGCAACGGCACGGTCCAACTGCAAAGGCGAGGATTTTCAGGATGTGTCTTTCCCAGACCGTCAGTTTCGCGGCAAGCGTCTTTCTTGTTGGTGGCGGTGCTTTTGCGGTTACAAAGGCGTGGCAAATCAACAGGCGCTACCTGCCGGTTGCCCTCATGCCGCTATTTGCGGGCCTGCAACAGTTCATGGAAGGCAACGTATGGTGGGGCGTCAATACCGGCAATCCCGGCGCAACGCTGATGGGCGCTTTGGGATTCATCTTTTTCACCTGGTTCATGTGGCCGTTCTGGATTCCGCTTTCCAGCTACGTGCTGGAGCCGAACGGCAGCCGTCGGCGCCCCTATATGCTGGCGATGACTTTGGCGGGGCTGGCCTTCGGATTGGCTCTCTATGTCCCGCATCTGACCAATCCGGAGTGGATTCAGGTAACTGTCAATCAGGATTCACTGGCCTATGAGGGCACCATGATCCTGGACTATCTGATGCCACGCGAATTGACTTATGTGATCTACCTGATCCTGATCATTGTGCCGCCGCTGATTTCGACCTATCTGCACATGCGCTGGTTCGCCCTGACCATCGTGGCGGTGGTCGTCGTCGATATCCTGTTTCTTCGCTACGCCTATATCTCGTTCTTCTGTCTGCTTGCGGGGCTTGGCACGCTACACCTCATCTACATCATCGCCCGCAACAAGTGCGCGCGAGAATGTCCTATGTTGTTTGCCTAGATGCGGTCCGGGTTTGTGGCGCCGTCAGCGCCGTCAGCGCCGGCTTGCGCCTATCTCGAGTAGTCAATGCCTCGAAGCCGACGATAACGTCCAGAAGTTCGGCGGTGATTTCTGACTGACGGACCGATCTCGCATCAGCGAGCAATTCCGAATTTGCCTTTGGTGACGTTCTTTTCGTCTTCCTTCTAGTCTTTGCCCGGGCGCGTGGCGCGCGGAGCCGTGATCAGTGAAAGATCATGCCATCGACGTGAAACCCGGCATCGACATGCAGGATCTCGCCGGTGATGGCGGTTGTATGGTCGCTGACCAGCAGCAGGGCGGCGCGTCCCACTTCGTCGGCGGTCACGGTGCGTCGCAGCGGTGATTTGGCCTCGGTCTCGCGGATCAGTTCGTCGAAATGCTCGATGCCGGATGCCGCGCGGGTCTTGATCGCCCCGGCGGAGATCGCATTGACGCGAATACCCTTTGGCCCCAGTTCATGCGCCAGATAACGCACGGAAGCCTCGAGCGCGGCCTTGACCGGACCCATCAAGTTGTAGTGATCCACGACCTTCTCGGCCCCGAGAAAACTTAACGTGGTGAGGCTGCCGCCCCGCGCCATGAGGGGCTCAGCCAACTTGGCCATGCGGATGAAGGAATGGCAGGATATTTGCATTGCTTGCGCAAAGCCGGTCGCCGAACTGTCCACCAGCCGTCCGTGCAGGTCCGCGGCCGGGGCCCAGGCGATGGCATGCACCAGAAAATCGAGTCTCCCCCAAGTAGAGGTGATGCGCTCGAAGACCGCCTCGAGCTGGCCGTCGCGGGAGACATCGCAAGGCGCCAGGATTGGGGCGTCGATCGACTGTGCCAATGGCTCCACATGCGGGCGTGCCTTGTCGTTGAGATAGGTCACGGCGAGCTCCGCGCCCGCGGCGTGGCAATTGCGCGCCGCCGCCCAAGCCAGACTGTGTTCGTTGGCAATACCGATCACGAGGCCCTTCTTGCCGTTCATGTCGAGTGACCAGTTGGTGCCGGGGGCATGGGTTGCATTTGTCATGCCGCCGCCTCCTCGGGGGGCGCTGTCACGCCAAGCGCGCAGCAAGCGTGTTCGGGTTGCGGGGCCGCCGCTGCGCTGCTCTCTACCGGTGAGGTTGGTGCTTGCTGCAATATGCCCTGGCGAAACATCAGCGCCGCCACCGCCAGCGAGGCCATCCGCGCCGGGGCCGAATCGGCACGCGAGGTCAGAACGACGGGGGCCGACAGACCCACAACAACGCCCGCAGCGACCGCTCCAGCAAGATATTCCAGCGCCTTGGCGAGGATGTTGCCAGACACAAGATCGGGGACCAGCAGGATATCCGCCCGACCCGCCACATCCGACAGGATGCCTTTCACATTGGCGGCGCTTTTGGAGATAGCGTTGTCAAACGCCAGCGGCCCGTCGATCTGCGCGCCGGTAATCTGACCGCGCCGCGCCATCAGCGTCAAACAAGCAGCGTCGAGGGTCGAGGGAATGCCGCCCGTCACCGTCTCTACCGCCGACAGGACCGCAACGCGCGGCTCGGCCGCGCCGAGCGTGTGAAACAGATCAACGGCATTCTGACAAATCTCACCTTTCGCCGCGAGATCGGGCGCGATGTTGATGGCCGCATCGGTGATGCCGATCAACCGGTCATGTCCAGGAATGTCGACCAGAAAGGTGTGGCTGCACCGTCGCCCCGCGAGGCGCAGGCCGGCGGCACTGTCCAGAACGGCGCGCATCAGGATATCGGTATGAACATTGCCTTTCATGACGAGATCGGCGTCGCCGCTGTGCACCATCAGAACCGCAATGGCTGCGGCTTCGGCATCGGATCCCGCCTCGATGATCCAGTCGGAATGCGGGGTCCAATCCATTGCCGTGCAAATCCGCAGCGTCGCCGCCCGGTCGCCGATCAGTCGCGGTTCGGCGAGACCTGCAAGGGCGGCATCGCGCAGGGTTTCCAGAACCACCGGCTGCGCGGCATCGACCACGGCGACTCGCACCGCGCCCTGGCCGCTGGCTCTGTCGATCAGATGTTGCAGGCTTTCCGGCTGTGCACTCATGTCCTAGCCCTCGGTTCCGGTTCGTTTGAACGCGCGATGGGTGGAGAGTTGCGCGGCGACATGCCGGGCAATCATCTTTTCTTCGTCCGTCGCGCGGACCTCGACGATGGCCCGCGCTCCCGGCTTTGAGATCACGGTGTGGCCGGACTTGTTGGCACCGTGTTCCACGTCGATCCCCAGATAGCCAAGCCCGGAACAGATGCGCCCGCGTATCTCGGCCGAATTCTCACCGATGCCGCCGGTAAACACGACACGGGTCACGCCGCCGAGTGCACCGGTCAGACGCGCAAGGTGCAGCCGGGCCTGATAGCAGAAATAGTCGACCGCCAACTGCGCTTGCGGCACGGAGCTTTCCAGAAGATCGCGCATGTTCCGGCTGCAACCGGAAATCCCCAGAAGCCCGCTCTGGGTGTAGAGCAGGGTTGCGACCTCGTCGGCACCCAGGCCCCTTTCCTGCATCAGGAAGAGAACGATACCCGGATCCAGATCACCACTGCGCGTGCCCATGGGCAGGCCGGCGATTGTGGAGAAACCCATGCTGGTTTCTACCGGTTTCCCGTCCCGGATCGCGACCATCGACGCACCGTTGCCCAGATGGGCGATGACGATGCGTTCGGCACCGATTTCGACGCCGTCGCGGTGAAGTGCGTCCATGATGTATTCGTAGGAGAGGCCGTGAAAGCCATAGCGCCGGATGCCCTTTTCAGCCCAGGCGCGGGGCAGCGCGGTCATGCGAGCCAGAGGGGGCAGATCGTGATGAAACGCGGTGTCGAAACAGGCCACCTGCGGCAGGTCCGGCCGGGTGGCCAGAACCGCGTCGATTCCGGCCAGATTGGGCGGGATGTGCAGCGGCGCAAGCGCCTTCAGTCGGCGCAAACGCGCGACAATGGCGGGTGTGACGCGCTTAGGGCAGTCGCAGTCCGGTCCGCCATGCACGACGCGGTGGCCGACGGCCACCAGGTCCAGTGCGCCAGGCAGGCCGGCGACAGCACGGAGCAGCCGGCTTAGCGCTGCGTCATGGCTGACGAATTGACCCGGTTCGTCGATCACCACGGTCCGGCGCGCATCGCTAAGCTGGAAATGCGCATTGGGAAGCCCGATCCGGTCGATCGCCCCCGACCACAACCGCCTGGGCTGGCCGGACGCGGTGAACAGGGCGAATTTCAGCGAGGAAGACCCCGAATTGAGGGTCAGAATGACCTGTTCAGGCATCGGTGTGGCCCTTTGACGGCTGGTTGTTCTTTGGACTGGCCAGTCCGTCCCTTTTCGTGGCGTGATCACTGGTGTGATTCTGTCCGCCCTTCTTGCCGTGGCTGTGTCCAAAAAGGTGCATGGCAACCATTCCGCCGCCCAGAAGCAGCAGCCAGTTTTCTGCTATCCATTGCATTTGTCGTCTCCTCTCCGGTCACACCGGCAAATGGGCGTCGTTCTCGGGGTCGGATGTATCGCCGCCGTAGAGCGTTCTGAACGCGCGCTCGGAACTGGCGTCCCGGGCAATGCGGGCGCGCTCGATGGCATCGCCGATGGCCGCGATGGCCGCCCTCTCACGCCCGATCATCGGATCGTCCGAACCGAGCGGTTCGCGTGTTGCGGCGATAGCGTCTGCCGTCTGCCGGACCAGACGCATCCAGGGATTGAACCGTTCGGAAAACACAAGGCGGCTGGTGCGCATCGGATGCATCCATTTCAGCATCTCGGCACTGGCTGGGGTCGTCATCAGCCGCACCCAGGGACTCACGAATGTGGCATAGAATGCCTCGTTGATTTCCGAAACGCGCTCGACAGTCTCGAAGGTCTTCTCAGGAACATGCGGATCAAGGTCGCTCACCTTGCGCGGCTCGAACCGCACCTTGTACTCCGGCGCGTGGCAATCAGGATCGCCCGATGGGTTGTCGATCTTCATCTCGTAGAGACCGGGTTTGAGCTTTTCGATCTTGCCCAGGCTTTCCAAAATGGCGCGATGCTCAAGGCGCGCCACCGACGCCGAAACGAAGATGCCGAGGTGCCCGACATGATCATTGGTCATGTAGACGATCCGCTGCTCCGCTGCCTTGAGATCCGCTGTGTCCTTGTAGACCGCCGGGATCCACCCCAGGGCCTGCGCGGGCGGCGTGATATTGTCGCCGTAGGAGGCGAAAACGATCATCGGGCTCTTGATCTTGCGCAGATCGGCCACACAGTGGTCTCCGATCGGCATCTCGCCGCTTTCCAGCTTGTTTCCGATGAACAGGTTCCGGGTGATTTCCATGATTTCCGCGCCGCTGAGGGTATAGAATCCGTTCCACCACCGCTCGAACTCCAGAAAGCGGTCGCGTTCGGTATCCACGTTGGTCAGCAGGTTGGCGTATTTCTCCCAGATCGCCTTTTCAGGTTTCAGGGTTTCGAAATTCTGCGCCAGCCAGGCACCGTCAAAGCGTCCGTCGCCCAGATCGGCCGTCAAGTGCGCCAGCCAGGCACCGCCCAGCAAGCCGCCGGTGACCCGCATCGGGTTCACGCCTTCCTCTCCGGCCCAGTAGGACAGCGGCGAGCCGTTCAGCACGACCGGCCCGGCCAGTCCTTCGCAATGCGCCGCGAGCAGCGTGACCGCCCAACCGGCCTGACAATTGCCATAGAGGACCGGGGCGCCGCCATCGTGGCGCCATGCGACCTCTTCGACGAAGCGACGCAACGCGAGCAGCACATCCTCAAGCGTCTGGTCGGGGGCGGGTTCGGGGAAGAAGATGACGAAATAGACCGGGTGCCCCTCGGCCATGGCCATGCCGACCTCGCTATCGCGCTTGAACCCGCCGATGCCGGGACCGTGTCCTGCACGGGGGTCCACCACGATGACAGGCGGTTTATTGGCATCGACGCAATCGTCCCAGCAATTTCCATCGACTTCAGTGATCTTGAGCAATGCATAATTGGCCGGGCGCTCAAACTGGCGCGCATCCAGGAGCGTTTCGTACTTGAAATTCAGCAGCGGCGGCATCCCCGCGCGGTCGTGCGCGATCATGTTGTCAGCGCGTTCGCGCAGTGTATCCAGAAACAGCACCGTGCGTTCCCAGAGATCGCGGCCGTAGGCGACGGGATCGGAGGGCGGAACATTGTTGGCAACTGGATGGGTGGGAGCTTCCGTGTTCGCGGCGACGAGAGGCTCAATCGAGGTTACAGTGTTCATGCCGGGGCACTCCGTGCGAAAAAGTTCCATGCGGGGACAAAGATCACGGCGACGTACCAGCCGTAGGCAAAGCTTTCGATGAGACCGAGAAGGGCGCTTGACCAACTGATCCAGCTCACACCGGGCAGCAATGGCAGCCACGCCTGATACATGGTGGCTCCGAGAAACAGCAGTCCGAACAGAACGCAGAGCGCGAAGCTCACCGCCAACAGGACGCCAAGCGCCATGGCAACAGGATAGATGCGGATAGGTCTTGTTTCTGACATGCAGATTACTCCTGAGATCGCAATGTCGCGCAAGCACGACAGGCCCCGCGTTTCCACGGGTTCGATATCAAGACGTCGCCAGTGGGCATCCGTTACAGGATCAGTACAAGAAACTGTTGACGGAACTGTCGATGCAGACCATTTTCGGCTGCCTGAGAACAAGGTGTGCAGTTATTGGCCTTGCCTTGCGCGCGCCAGAACCAAGAGACCCGCAATTGCCGAGAGGCTGGACCCGGCCAGGATTGACAGCCGCGCGCTAGCGGCCAGCGCCGGCGCCTCGAACGCAAGCGCAGTGACGAACAGTCCCATTGTGAACCCGACGCCTGCGAGCAGAGCGGCCCCATAGATGTGCCTGAAGCTTACTTTTGGCGGCAGTACGCCGATATTCAGTCTGACGGCTACCCAGGTTGCGCCGAGCACGCCTATCTGCTTGCCTAGGAACAGGCCAAGAAAGACGCCAAGCGACACGCCACCCGTTACGTTCCGAAGTGTCTCTGCCTCGACCGACACACCGGCGTTGAAGAAGCCGAATGCCGGCACGATCAGCAGACCTGCCCAAGGATGCAACAACCGCTTTGTGATGCGCAGGGGGGAATGTCTATGGCTGCCTTTTGCGCCTTTGGGGATCACCGCTGCGATAAGGACCCCAGCAAGGGCGGCTTCGAGGCCGGATTGGAACAGGGCTAACCAAAGCAATACGCTCAGGACAGTCAGCGGCAGCGGACGAGCCAGTTCAAGCCGGTTCAGGCAGATCATGACCCCGAATGTGCCAATGGCCAGGATCATCGGGAAGAACTGGATTTCCTCACTGTAGAAGACGGCGATGATCGCGACCGCCCCGAGGTCGTCGAAGATCGCCAGTGCCATCAGGAATGCCCTGAGTCCGACGGGGACGCGATGCCCGAGCAAGGACAGCAACGCCAGGGCAAGGGCAATGTCGGTGGCCATGGGGATCGCCCAACCACGCAGCGCTTCGCCATCGGGTGCCGCAAGCGCGACGTAGATCAGTGCCGGAACGGCCATGCCGCCAAAAGCGGCAATCGCGGGCACCGCGGCCCGCTGAAGGCTCGACAGATGCCCCTCGAGAAGCTCATGCTTGATTTCGACCCCGACAAGAACGAAGAAAATCGTCATCAGGCCCTGGTTGATCCAGACGATCAGCGGTTCCCTCATCTGGAAAGGCAGAAGGCCAACCCGGATCGGCGCATGGTGAATCGCCGCGTACAAATCCGCCAACGGAGAATTTGCCGCGATCAAAGCAGAAATGATGGCGCTCAGGATAAGGACTCCCGAAATCCTGTCTTGGATCAGCGGCTTAATGGTCACTTCGTATGCAATCTGTCCGTGAATGTTTCGAACGGCGTCCGTTGCAACATCTCGTGAACCAAAATGCAGCTTTGGCCAAAGGTCGCCAGTGTCGGCCGTTTCTGCTTGTCACAGTCGGCCTTCAGCTTTGGCGATGTAGTCGCGGGTCAATGGGACCGTGGTCTGGCGCTTCGCCAACTGGAACTGGAACACCACCAAACCGGTATGGCGGAACGCGGCTTCGCAGACCGCAAGATAGAACTCCCACATCCGGCAGAACCTGTCGTCATGAAGCGCGGCGAGCCTCGCACGATTGGCCAGAAACCGGCGCCGCCAGGCGCGCAGGGTTTCGGCGTAGTGCAGGCGCAAAACCTCGACATCCGTGACAATCAGGCCGCTCTTTTCGATGGCCGGAAGCACTTCGGACATGGCCGGGACGTAGCCGCCCGGAAATATGTACCTATTGATCCATGCCCCCGGCGCGCCGGGCGGACCGCTGGTGCCGATCGTATGAATCAGCGCGACCCCGTCGTCGCTCAACCGGCGTGCGACGCAGTCGAAATAGGTCTGGTAGTGCGGCGTACCGACATGCTCGAACATGCCGACCGACACGATCCGATCATATTTCCGATTTTCATTCCGGTAATCCCGCAGAAGAAATCGCACCTTGTCCGCCAGGCCGGCGGTCAGGGTTTCCTTTTGCGCGAATTTCAACTGTTCTGCGGACAGCGTGAGACCCGCGACCGAAACGTCATGTTTGCGCGCCAGAAACCGGGCCAGCCCGCCCCAGCCCGAGCCGATATCGAGAACCTGTTGACCCGGCTGCAACAGCAGCTTGGCCGCAATGTGCCGTTTCTTTCGGAGCTGCGCCTGTTCCAGCGTATCGTCCGCCGCTGCGAAATAGGCGCAGGAATACTGCCGGTCCGCATCCAGAAACGAGGTATACAACTCATCCGTCAGATCGTAATGATGCGCCGCGTTGCGCGCGGCCCGTCCCTTTGGGTTGAACAAGGTAAACGGCCGGGTGTTTCGGCGGATCGCCAGCCATATCCGGCGCACAGGCGAGCTCTTCGCATCGCCAAGGTTGCGCAGCACCAGCTCCAGAAATGTGTAGATGTCGCCGTCATCGATGCGAAGACTGCCGTTCATATAGGCCTCTCCGACCGCCAGATCGGGGTGAAATGCAATCCGGCGCACGGTGCTTGGTCTGGTGATCGTGGCGGCAATTTGCGGGTTGCCCTTGCCGAACCGACGTACGGTTCCGTCGGGAAAGCTCAGCGTCAGCGAGCCGTTCTTGATCGACCGGTTCAGAAAGCGACTTACCAAGTGCGTCCAGAGATTGAACCGACCCCGCATTGACATTGCCGGAGGTGCAGGATGAACCCTTGTCGCGGTGAGCCGCTCGATATCAGTGAAGTCGTTCACGAATGGGCCTCCTTCGCTTAGCGGTTTCGATATCAGGACGTTGACCGTTGAAGATCGTTACACATTCGAGACAGCCGGTCCGGGCCGGCAATCGGCGCAACTTCATTCGCATGTGAGCGAGTCTGACCATCCCAAAGGCCGTCAGAGGGGCCTGCGGCCGCAGTCGAGGCCTTCGCTCAGAAACTCGGTGTCGCACTTGAAATGTGAATCCAGCATCTCCCGTATGGCCAATAGACTAGAAAGAATCCGGAACAGCTTTCCGTGCTGCGGAGTGACAGAGCGGAAGGGCCCGACCGTATAGTCAAAAATGTCGACAGCATGAAGAACGTGTAACGGAACGCCGAGGCGGACGTCAGTTCCATTGAATGCAGGATGCAAACAGGAGTTGTCCAGGATGAGACAGAGCGCTTTCGATTTCGTGACGCCGATAGACCGCGGCAGCCCGCCTTGTCGATGCAGCCATCTCGACGGGAGTTCAGCGGACGAGGCCGAACTCGTGCAGCTGTTCCGAGACTTGGAGCAAACGCTTTTCAGAGTCATGGACCACAACCACGCCGACATTTTCGAACGTTGCGAGGTGCAGGGCCAGACGCTTTCCAGGATCGCCTGCGAAACCGGATGCAGTCGGTCTGAGGCAACCCGCCGTCTCGCGCATGCGCGCCGCTGTATTTGCCATCTTGTGGTCTTGACACTCGCGCCGGCAAAATCCGAATGATGTCTGCCAAGAGCTTGCAGGCGTTGGCTCATGTTGCAGAATTCGTTTTCACATGAGTATCGTATCCTTGTTCAAGATCGTGGCTGCGATGCTGCTTTGGGCCGCCTGTTATCCATTGATCACTGTCGGCATCAAGCTGGCACCACACCTCAGTTTTGCAACACTGCGCGCAGTGATCGCCGGTTTGGCTCTGGTCGGTCTGGCATACCTATTGCGCCGCCCGTTGCCACGTGGCGCAGGCGTGTGGGCAGCGTTGTGCATGATGGGGATCGGTGCAACCACCCTCGGGTTTCTTGGCATGTTTCACGCGGCCGAGTTTGTCTCGCCGGGGATTGCGACTGTCATCGCGAACACACAACCATTGCTTGCGGCCGGTCTGGCGGGCATCGTACTAGGCGAGCGATTGCAATCGGTCGGCAAGGCCGGTCTGTTCATCGGGTTTTTAGGCATCATTGTGATCGCTGCCCCGCAGTTGTTTTCGGGCGGTCAGGACAGCTATATCCTTGGTATAGCCTATATCGTACTCGCCGCCCTGGGCGTCACGGTCAGCAATGTGATGATAAAGAAGATCGCTGGAAAAACTGACCCGCTCATGGCAATGGGGTTGCAGCTGTTGATTGGCAGCGTTCCCCTAGCCATCATCGCTGGCATGACAGAGGACCCATTCGCGATCCAGTGGTGCTTCACCTTCATTTTTGTCTTGCTTGCGCTGGCGTTGTTCGGATCGGCGCTAGTCTATGTGCTCTGGATGTCTGTCCTCACCGTTGTGCCGCTCAATCAGGCCAACGCCTTCAGCTTTCTGGTGCCGATTTTCGGACTGACAATGGGGGTGTTGTTCTATGGTGAAGCCATCGGCTGGCTGAAAATGACAGGCATTTTTCTGGCAATCATCGGTGTGGTGCTTGTAACGCGGAATGGAGCCACGCGGGATTCGGGCGAAAAGCCGCTATCAGGTTCGATCTAGAATTGACCGCGAGCGGGGGTAAATCGTAGACGCCGAGTTTTCCGGAGAATTAAAAGAAAGGTCCTGTGGGCTCATGTCACCGCGGCGTCCTCCCTGCAATTCGAATGCACCGCGGGATTTCCGCATCCCGCAGGCGGGCAGTAGCAGTCATCGCGATCCGTCTCGCAACAAATCCCGCAATGGCTTAGCAAGCTATCCTTCAGGGCACTGCGCGCGCGATGCAATCGCACCGCCAAAGTGCCGCGCGTCAGTCCCAGATCAGCGGCGACAGAGGCACGGTCGTCGTCGTTCAGGTCTATCCGCCGGATCAGATCGGCATCGGCCGGCCGCAATTCGGGGAGCAGACCCGCAGAACAGCTGCATGACCGCGACAACTGACCGGTTGCATCCTCCGCCCAGCCTTGGGGCTCGGCCGCCACGGCCTCTGCAAGATGCCGTCGCCGCGCGGCTTTGCGATAGTGATCGTTTAGTACCGAGCGCAGTATGGCATAAAGCCAGGCGTCCATCCGTTTGACATCGCGAAGCTGGTCCTTGCTGGCCAGAACCCGAATGCAGAATTCCTGCAACACATCCTCGGCTTCGGCCCGGTTGCCGAGGCGTTTCGCAAGAAAGCCAAGGAACGCTTTGCGTCCCTCAATCAATGCGGTCTCGGTCGATGGTCCGCGGTCAGTTCCTTTCATATCGTTGCACATTTCAATTCCTCCTTTTCAGTGACGACGATGGGTCACGCGACAAAGCTGGCTTCCTGCTTGGTTGCGGTTCTCGATCGTCTCAACGCATACAGTACCAGGGCAAGCCCGATCAGGATCATTGGCGCGGAGAGCACCTGCCCCATCGTCAGTCCCCAATCGCCAAAATGGATCGCATGGCCGACCGGATTTCCGGGGGCTACGAATTGCGTATCCGGCTGTCGAAACAATTCTACGAGACTTCTGGCAGCGCCGTATCCGACCAGGAATGTCCCGGCGAGTGCTCCCGGCATCTTTAGCCAACCGCGCCGCCAAGCGAGGTAGATCAGAACGGTGCCAAGTAGCAGGCCCTCGAGCAGCGCCTCGTAAATCTGCGAGGGATGGCGGGCGCAAAGGGAAACGACGCCGAGGCAATCCTGCGCGGCCTCACCCGGAAAGATCACTGCCCAGGGAACGTCGGTGGGGCGACCCCAGAGCTCATTGTTGATGAAGTTCGCGAGCCGCCCGAAAAGCAACCCAGGTGGGGTCGCCAGCGCGAGCAGGTCGGCGACGCTAAGCAGCGACGCCTTCTGGCGAAGACAGAAGACCAGCCCGGCGATGGCAACGCCCAGGATACCGCCATGAAAGGACATGCCTCCCTGCCAGACTTTCGGTATCTCCAGCGGATTGGCCATGTAGTATTCCGGCTGGTAGAAGAACACGAAACCGAGGCGTCCACCGACGATCACCCCGAGGATGATCCAGGTGACAAGATCCTCGATCTGATTGCGGTCGAGTGGCGGACCGGCCCTGGACCACAGCACCGGTCGGGACACCGCCGCCACGCAGATGCGCCAGCCGATCAGCAGGCCGACGATATAGGCGAGCGCGTACCAGCGAAGCGCAAACTTGAAGCCGCCGATCTCGATCGAGAACAGCTCGGGTCCGATATCCGGAAATGGTAGGGCGGCGGTCAGCATCGGCGAGTCCCCTTAAGCATGGGTTTGACTTGGAAACCGTCAGCAATCCCCGGCCGGCCTTTGATCTCGTAGGCTTTGCGGCGCTTGAAAGACCCGCAGGGGGCACCACCAGAGCGGCGATCAATCATGGCGCACCCGATGTCTTTGCCAGTCCCTCACGGCCACGAACAGAAGGGGCGTCAGCGTCAGCGCACCCAGCCCTATGGCGGCCCAGGCAGCTCGGGATGAACTCCCGCTGACCGCCTCGTTTCCGAAATGGGCAAGAACGAAGCTCGCCGGGATGATTCCGGCGAGGGTTGCGACCGCGAACCGCCAGAAGTGCAGTCGGCTTAGCCCTGCCGCGTAGCTGACGATGTCGAAGGAAATGAATGGCAGCAACCGGCTGACGAAGACCGTGAATGTCAGCGCGTTCTGCGACCCCAGCCAGCCCGCGTCCACCTTGTCGCCGAGCCAGCGAACGAGAACGTCGCGGCCGAGAAATCGCGCCAGCCCGAATGCGACAAGTGCGCCCAGTTCGGCTCCAGCTACGATGTAGGCGGTTCCCAACGTATGTCCGTAGGCGGCCCCGGCCGCCAGTGCGATCGGTGCGCTCGGAATTGGTGTGGCGACGATGGCGGCCGTCATGAAGGCGATGACAAGCATCGGACCCCAAGGCCCCGCAGCCTGCACCCATCCGGAGATGCGCTCACCATCAATACTTTCGATTGCATCTGCAATTGGACCGAAAAACAGGATCACAAGTACCACGACCAGGAGCGCTGCGATGGCTGCCTTGGCAGCCGGGCGGGATATCGACGAGTCTGCCATTCGCGCGCTCATTCCTGCGGCTGGAAGGTCAAGGCATTGGCGATCAAGCAGCATCAACCGCTTTACGAAGCATGTCGCGAACCTCGCCCGCGACGTCGTGCAGCTGCTGGTTGTCGATGGCCTTCATCGATTCGACCGGGTCGATGGCGCTGATCTCGGTGCCGCCACTCACCTCGCGCAGGATCACGTTGCAGGGCAGCATCGCGCCCACGCGTGGCTCGATCCCGATGGCCTTGTGCGCCATGCCGGGATTGCAGGCCCCCAAGATGCGGTAGGGCGGCATGTCGATGTCGATCTTCTTTTTCATCGTCGCCTTGACGTCGATCTCGGTAAGGACGCCGAAGCCCTTTTCGGCAAGCGCTTCGCGAATGCGCGTTTCCGCGTCGTCGATGCCGGTGCCATTCAGAATGCGGTCATAGGTGTAGGCCATTCCAGATCTCCTTTCGTTCATTTGGACAGATATTTGACGAATGCGAGAATCCCCAACACCACGAAGACGAGAACGAGCAGCATCCAGACACCGCCCATGCCGAAACCCATCATCAGAACCTCCATAAATGCGGGAAATCTGCGGCGCCGGCGTAACGCCGGCGCCGACCGCTCAGTTGTCGTCCATCATGGTACCGTTGCCCATGCGCGCGCCATCACCGGGTTGGGTCTGCATCATGCGCTCGCGCATCGATTGCATGCGCTCCATCATGTCGGCCGGAGCCGTCATCTCCTCGGCCGTGACCGACCCGTCGCCATCGGCGTCCAGGTACTGGAACCGATCCACCATCATCTCGCGGATCATGGCGCTGTGAAGGGTTTCGAATTCGGCAATCGAGAGCGCGCCGTCGCCGTCGCTGTCGTATTCAGTCAGTTTCGCCTGCAACTGGGCACGCATTTCCTCGGGCGTCACAGTGCCGTCGCCATCGGCATCGAACATCTGCATCATGCCACCGCCCATTGGGCCCATTCCGCCCATCATGCCACCATGCATGCGTTGCATCATGTCCATCATCCCGGTCATGCCACCCATGTCTCCCATCATGCCAGGGGCGCCCTGCAACATCATCCCGGCGCGGTCACCCGGGCCGTCTTTGGCACCGTGGCCATGATGTGAATCGGCGAATGCGGCTCCTCCGAGAGCTGTTGCGGCCAGCACAGCCGTCGCGAACAGTGTCTTGCGTGTCATGATGATCTCCTCGTGTTTGGTTTCGACAAACGTCATATGGCAGCGATAAGTCGCGACGGAATGTGGGGAAACAATGGTTTTGTATCGCCCCGTCGCAAGCGTCGTCCTTGTTACATTTCGTGACAATTCTCTTCGGGAATCCAATGCGGTAATCGCTAAAAGGAAGAACATGACCGATCAGCCTCATATCCTTGTCGTGGACGACCACCGCGAAATCCGGGAGTCCGTTACTCGGTATCTGGAGAAGAACGGCCTGCGGGCGACCTCCGCGCGCGATGCGGTCGACATGGACGCCAAACTCGCCAAAGGGCAGTTCGACCTGATCGTGCTGGACGTCATGATGCCCGGCGAGGACGGTTTGTCAGTCTGCCGCCGCCTTTCGGCGAAGGGTGGTGTGCCGATCCTGATGCTGACGGCGCTCGGCGAAGAGACGGATCGGATCGTTGGGCTGGAAATCGGTGCGGACGATTACCTCGCCAAACCGTTCAATCCCAGAGAGCTGCTTGCGCGGATAAAGGCCATCCTGCGGCGCTCGTCCACGCCGGAGATCTACGCCGGCAAACTGTCCGGGCACCGCATCGGATTCGCAGAGTGGGTCCTCGATACCGACAGCCGGGTGCTGACGAACGAAAGCGGCGCGCAGGTCGATCTCACGGGATCCGAACTGAAGCTTCTCGTCGCATTTCTTGAGCGGCCCCGTTTGGTCCTCAACCGGGATCAGTTGCTCGATCTTACTGCAGGGCGCGCGGCGTCTCCTCTTGATCGGACCATAGACAATCAGATCAGCCGTCTGCGGAGGAAGATAGAGGCCGACCCGTCGCGCCCCCGCATCGTCACAACCGTTCGCGGCGGCGGCTATTGCCTTGCTGCCGATGTCCGCGAGTTGAGCTGATGCCGCGCCCTTTCGACAGCCTCCGGGGGCAGCTGGTCCTGCTGATCGTCGCCGCGCTCGCCGTCGCCCAGACGATAAGCCTGTTTTTGTTCGTAGACGAGCGTGGCCTGGCGGTGCGCGCTGCCTTGGGATTCGAGGCGGCGGGTCGCGCGGCAAATGTCGCGCTCTTGCTCGAAGAAGCGCCGGCATCCTTGCAGCAGGCGATCCTGCGCGCCGCGAATTCGCCCTTGGTGCGTTTCGATCTTTCGGAGATCCCCGCAGTCGATCACGAGAGCCACGCGGACGGCGGAGCCCTGGAAGCGCGCGTGCGTGGACTTCTTGGGGGGGCGACGGACCGGGAAATCCGCGTGGAACTGCATGAGGTCGAGCATGGCGTCCTGCCGATGCCGCATCTCGCGCCGGAGATGGCTGAAATGCATCTGGCGATGATGCGCGGTGACCTGTCGGCAATCGAGATGCAGCTTTCGATCGCGCTTGCGGACGGGCAGTGGCTGAATGTCGGAACGCGGTTCGAGCGCCCGCCGCTGCAATGGCCCTGGGTTTCGTTCGTCAGTTTCGGCCTTACGGCGGCAATAATCCTGGTCGCGGCCTGCTGGTTTCTTTTGACCCGTCTGACCGGCCCTCTCTTGCGTGTGTCGCGCGCCGCGGACCGGCTGGGTCGTGGCGAGACCGTCGATCAATTGCCGCTGATCGGTCCGGACGAGGTGCGCAATCTCACGCAAGCCTTCAATCGGATGCAGGCTCGGCTGACCCGCTTCGTCGCCGACAGGACGCGTCTTCTCGCGGCTTTGGGCCATGATCTGCGCTCTCCGCTGACAGCCATGCGGGTCCGTGCCGAGATGGTCGAGGAGGACGAAACACGCGAAAGCCTTGTCGCATCGGTCGAGGAAATGCAGGAGATGGTCGACGCGACGCTTGCCTTTGCGCGTGGCATGGCGAGTTCAGAGGTCTATGAGACGGTGGATTTGGCGAGCTATCTGCGCCAGTTGCAGGCTGATATGATCGACGGCTTCGACCTGGATGCTTCCGAGAGCATCAGCGTGCGGTTGCGGCCTCACTCGGTACGGCGCGCCCTGCGCAACATCATCGAGAATGCACAGCGCTACGGCAAAGGCGCGACCGTCACCTACCAACATGACGCGGAGGATGTTCAGATCCTTATCTCCGACAGTGGCCCCGGAATACCCGAAGCCGATCTCGAGCAGGTGTTTGAGCCCTTCTTCCGCCTCGAAAAATCCCGCTCACGTGAAACGGGCGGCACTGGCCTCGGTCTTTCGATCGCACGAACGATCATCCGGGCCCACGGCGGCGACGTGACGCTGGCGAACCGCGCCGAAGGCGGTCTACGCGCGACCGTAACGCTGCCACGCGAAGCCAAACCTGATTAGGAAGAAAGGGGCCTGAAATGACAAGAAATATAACCATCGCAATTCCATTCGCCTTTGTAGTCTCTGCCGGATCGGCACTCGCCGACCCCGCTGATAACTGGCGCGACGGTTTCGGCCACATGATGTGGGGTGGAGGTTTCGGAATGTTCGGCGGACTGATGATGCTTCTGTTCTGGGGCGCGATCATCGCCTTGATCGTGTTCGCTGTCCGGGGGTTCTCCGCCGGGTCCCGACCAGGCGGCAAATCGAATGCCGAAGATATCCTGCGTGAGCGATATGCCAGAGGTGAAATCGACGAGGAGGAGTACGAGCGTCGAAAAGCGAAGCTGGACTCGTGAAAGCGAAGCCCATTGCCTGACTTTCCCACACTAATGTGAGCCGCCATTTGGTTCACCGCTATTGACCTTCCCGCCCGGGAAGGCCGCACCCGTTCTGTCGATTGCCGAAAGACCAGGAAGTTCGATGATACCCGAGATTGGACAATTTGCCCTCGCCCTCGCCCTTGGCACCGCCCTGGTGCAGAGCGTCCTGCCCATGCTCGGCGCCGTACGCGGTAACGTTTTGTGGATGCGAAGCGCCCGTAGCTCGGCCATTGCTCAACTCGTCTTTATAGGTCTCGCCTTCGCGGCGCTGATGCGATCCTTTGTGGTCAGTGATTTCACCGTGGCCAATGTGGTCGAGAATTCACACTCGCTCAAACCGATGCTCTTCAAGATAGCGGGCACCTGGGGCAGCCATGAAGGGTCGCTTCTGCTCTGGGTGCTGATCCTGGCAGCCTTTGGGGCCGGTGTGGCCCTGTTCGGGTCGAACATCCCGGAGGCGCTCAAGGCGCGCACGCTCTCTGTGCAGGCCTGGATAAGCACCGGCTTTCTGTCATTCCTGCTGCTGACGTCGAACCCGTTCGAGCGGGTCTTTCCTCCACCGCTCGACGGCAACGACCTGAACCCGCTTTTGCAGGACGTCGGTCTGGCGATGCACCCGCCGCTGCTCTATTTCGGCTATGTCGGCTTCTCGATCGTGTTTTCCTTTGCTGTTGCCGCTCTGATCGAAGGCCGGGTCGACGCTGCATGGGCCCGCTGGGTGCGGCCTTGGACCCTCGCAGCCTGGATGAGCCTTACGGCGGGCATCGCGCTCGGGTCCTGGTGGGCCTATTACGAGCTGGGCTGGGGCGGCTGGTGGTTCTGGGATCCGGTCGAGAACGTCAGCTTCATGCCCTGGCTTCTCGGTACAGCGCTGCTGCATTCGGCGATCGTCACAGAAAAGCGCGACGCCTTCAAAAGCTGGACGATCCTTCTTGCGATCCTCACCTTTTCGCTTTCCCTTCTGGGAACGTTCATCGTGCGGTCGGGCCTTCTGACATCCGTACATGCGTTCGCCGTCGATCCCGAACGTGGCCTCTACATCCTTGGCCTTCTGGGAATTTCAATTGGAGGCTCGCTTACGCTTTATGCCTGGCGCGCGCCGGCTATGGAGGGCGGCGGCCTCTTTACGCCCGTCAGCCGCGAGGCAGGCCTGCTGATCAACAATCTTCTTCTTGCTACCGCCACCGGGACCGTCTTGTTCGGCACGCTCTACCCACTTTTCATGGAAGCGTTGACCGGCGAAAAGCTCTCGGTCGGGCCGCCGTTCTTCAACTCAACCTTCGTGCCCATGATGCTGCCTTTGGTCCTGGTTATGGGTATAGGACCGTTCCTGTCCTGGAAGCGGGCCGATCTCAAAGGTGTCCTGCAACGCCTTCGTTTCGCCGCGGTGCTGGCCGGACTTGCCGGGCTTGCCACGTGGTATCTGACCCGCGGCGGACCGGTTCTCGCCTATCTTTCTGTGGCACTCGCCGCCTGGTTGCTTTTTGCAACGCTGCGCGAATGGGCGCTACGTATCAGGCTCTTCGATGTGAGTTTGACCGACGCATTACGACGCGCCCGAAACCTGCCGCGCGCGTCACACGGAATGACGCTTGCACATACCGGCCTGGCGGTGGCGATATTGGGCTTTGTCGGCTCCAGCGCCTGGAAATCCGAAGAGATCGTCTTTGTCCAGCCGGGTTCCGTCATTCAGATTGCCGGATTTGACGTGCGCTTTGACGGTGTGGAACGGGTGAGCGGTCCGAACTACATCGCCGATCGCGGCACGCTTGTGGTGAGCCGGGAGGGGAATTTCGTCACCACGCTTTACCCTGAGCGACGTTCTTACCCCGTCGCGCAAAGCACCACGACCGAGTCGGCGATCAGGTCCACGCTTGCGGGCGATCTTTATGCCTCGCTGGCCACACCGGCCTCGGAGACCGCCACCGATCAGGGCGCCTGGACGCTTCGCATCCTCTACGAACCCTTGGTGAACTTCATCTGGATCGGATCGGTCATGCTGGTACTGGGCGGCACCCTGTCGCTCTCCGACAGGCGCCTGCGTGTCGGCGCCCCGCGTCGCGTCGCGCGACCGCCGTCCGTCGCCACACCCGCGGAGTAAGAGTACATGCGACGCACCCTTGCGGCCCTGCCCATCCTGATCGCCCTCGTGTTCGGCGCCTTTTTTCTGTGGGGGCTGAATCCCGACCGCGATCCCAATGCCATCCCGTCGGTCCTGATCTCGCAACCCGCGCCGACCTTCGATCTACCACCGGTCGAGGGCATCGGCGTTCCTGGGCTGTCGCGGGAAAACCTGATCGGCAACCCCGAACCGGTCGTGGTGAATGTCTTTGCGTCTTGGTGTGTGCCTTGCCGAGCGGAACACGCCGTGCTGACCCGCATGGTTGAACGGGACGGCATCAGGCTGTTTGGCATCAACTACAAGGACAAACCCGAGGATGCTCGCGCGTGGCTGGATAACCTTGGAAACCCGTATGAACTGATCGGATCGGACTTGAACGGTCGCGCGGGTATCGAGTGGGGGATATCGGGAGTGCCCGAGACCTTTATCGTCGCGGGCGACGGAACAGTCCTCTACCGCTATGTCGGCCCGATCGTGGGCGCCGACGCCGAGGCGGAATTTGCCACGGCGCTCGCTCAGGCAAGAACCAAGATCGGAGCAAACTCATGAGAATCAGTGTTCTTGCCGCCACGCTGACGCTGGCAATGTTGCCCTTTTCAGCCGGAGCCGTCGAGCCTGATGAGATTCTGGACGACCCCGTATTGGAAGCGCGAGCCCGCGAGATATCGAAGGATCTGCGCTGTGTCGTCTGCCAGAATCAGGACATCGACAGCTCAAACGCCGGGGTGGCACGCGACTTGCGGCTACTGGTCCGCGAGCGGCTTGTCGCTGGCGATACCGATGCGGAAGTCGTGGATTTCGTGCAGGCGCGCTATGGCGACTTCGTGCTGCTCAAACCGCCCTTCAAGCCCGAGACCTACCCGCTTTGGCTGGCACCGGGTGTGTTTTTTCTGATCGGCACCGGGGCCGTGTTCACCGTGCTCCGCAGCAGCCGAAAGCGCGCTGTCGAGGGCACACTCAGCGACGATGAAGAAGGCACGATTGCTGCGTTGCTCGATGATGAAGCCGGAGAAAAGTCATGATACTGTTTGTCTTCTTCGCCCTTCTCTCGTCGGTCGCGGCAATCCTGATGCTCTTTCCATTGCGCAAGCCTGGCATCCCTGGAACAGATCGGAGAGCGGGCGCGGTTGCTGTCCTCTCGGACCAGTTGCGCGAGGTCGATCGGGAGATGGAACGGGGACTAATTTCGAACGAGGAGGCGGCAGCCGCCCGGATCGAGATCAAACGGCGGCTCCTGAAACTGGGCCGGGTGCCTTCTGGAAATGACCGCAAGGTTCAGGGCGGACGCGCCGCGCTATGGGCCTCGGCCCTCGTTGTTCCATTGGTCGCGGGCCTCTTCTATGTCGGGCTCGGTTCGCCAGATATTCCAGCTGTGGCCTTCGCGGATCGGCAGGAAGAGCGCACGGAACAGGCGCAGATCACCGAACTGACCGTTCGGTTGCTCGAACGCCTTCAAAGCGATCCAAGCGGCGGCCCGTCAGAGGGCTGGATGCTGCTCGGGCAGACCTATATGCGCTTGGGTCAATACGACGACGCAGCATTGGCCATGGAAAAGGTGATCGGGCGCGACGACGCTTCCTCTGCGGTGCTGTCGCAATATGCCGAGGCGCTTGTCGCTGCCGAAGACGGCATCGTGACGCCAAAAGCCCGGAACGCGATCCGGCGCGCACGTGAAATGGATCCCACAAATCCCGCAGCCACATTTTACGAGGCAATCGCTCTCGATCAGGCTGGCGACAGCGAGGAAGCGCATGATCTGCTAGTGTCTCGCCTCGATGCAGCCAAGGGTCCCGCCCCATGGATGGAGGTCTTCATCGCCCAGACCAATCGGATTGGCGAGACCCTCGGGCGCGCCCCATTGAGCCTCGCCTCTTTCGCGCCAGTGGCTGGCAACGGTGCGCGCGGACCCACGGAGGACGACGTGGCGGCGGCCTCCGAGATGAGCGAGGCTGACAGGGCCGCCTTCATTCGGTCGATGGTCGATCGCCTCGCCGAGCGTCTGGCCGAGGAGCCCGACGATCTCGATGGCTGGCTGCGCCTGGCAAACGCGTATCGTGTCCTGAACGAGACGCAGAACGCGCGTGACGCTTACGAGGCGGCGGAGCGGCTGGCCGGGGACCTGCGGCCAGATGACCCGCGAACTGAAACAATTCGAAATGCGCTTGCCGAACTTGGCGGATAGCCAGCGAACCTTCACCGAGATTTTGTCCCGCAATGTCGGACGCCATCCTTGGCGGCGATTCAGGTGCCGCCGCAATCCTCCGGTCTATGGCGCGGACTTCGCCATAACGTCAATCTCCTCGGCCCCGGCTTCATCGAGACAGTTGGTTTCGATTTGCAATGTCACAAAATAGAACCCGAACCGCGATTTCAGCATCGCATGGGCTTCTTGGAGTATGACCCCGCTGTCGATGTCTTCGCGAATGCGCAGATGCGCGGAAAATACGTTCCGTCCACTCGTCAGTGTCCAGGCGTGGGCATGATGAACGTCCCTGACGCCCTCGAGAGCGGCCAATGCATCCACGACTTCATCCAGGTCGATCTCTTTCGGTGTTCCTTCCATCAGCAGGCGCCCTGCATCGCGCAGGATACCCCAGCTCGCCCAAATCAGTACAAACCCGAAAGCCATGCCGAGGATAGGATCGATCAGCAGGAAGCCTGTGAACTCGATCACCAGTGCCGTCACGATGATCAGCAGACTGCCAACAAATGTCTGCACGATGTGCCAGAGTGCACCGCGGGTGTTGAGGTCGCTGCGGCTCTGTTTCCAGATCAGGCCAAGCGATATGAACTCTGTCACCAGCCCCCCGGCCGCCGCCAACAGCATCGGTCCCGTCGGAAGGTCGATGGGCGACCCAAGCCGCATTGAAGCCATGTAGATCACGACGAGCGCCATGCCCAGGAGGAACCCGCCATTGATCAGCGCTCCAAGGATTTCCGACCGGAACCAGCCAAAACTTAGATCCGAACTGGCAGGTCGCTGAGCCAATCGGGCCGCCGCCAGCGCCACAAGCACGCCGCCCACGGCTGAGAAGGTGTGAAATGCGTCCGAGATCACGGCGATGGAGCCGGTCCAAAGGCCGATGGCAAGCTCGATCACGAAGTAAATGCCAGTCAACCAGGCCGAGATCACCAACCCCCGCCCGCTCGTCGGCATGTGGCCCGCATGGGCGACCGCGGCGTTCTTTGGAGCCTCCCGCATCGAATGATCCTTTCCTGTTCAGCCCTGATTGCCGATGACCGGTGTTTCTGGTGATCCGCGCCTCTATTGTGTTGCGGCGGCCCGTCCGGAACCGGCGTCCGACAGTGCCTCGAGAACGGCTTCGCTTGACAGAAGTTCGGGCAGCACGACGCCGTCCGGGGCTCCGGGTCCATAGACGGCATTGAACGGAATCCCGTAGCGCCCGAAGCTTTCCAGATAGCGCGATATGGTCTCACTTGGGCGCGTCCAGTCCGCCTGCATGGCGATGACACCGGAGCCTCGCAATCTCGAAACGACGGGGTCACGATCGAGAACCAGCGCCTTGTTGGCTTTGCAGGTCAGGCACCAGTCGGCCGTGACGTCCACGAAGACAACCTGCCCGATCGAGATGTGCCGCGCGATAGCCGAGCGGTCGAATTCAGCCCATTCGGTTCCGGCGACGGCGGTGGACTTGTCGGCGTCCGAAAGATATCCCGCCAGCGCGACGGAAACCACTGACAACACCGCTGCTCCCAGAACCCTCGCCATCCCGGGTACCCGTCGCAGCGACAAGAGTGCCACCCCACTGAGGCTAAGCGCCCCGACCCAGACGGCGGTCCATTGTCCAGCCACGCCGGTCAGAACCCAGAAAAGCCAGGCCGCGGTACCAGCCAGCGCCAGGCCAAGAACGATCTTGAGCACGATCATCCACTGCCCCGGTCTTGGCAGGCGTCCGACAAGATGTGGAAACGCGGCAATGATTACGTACGGCAGGGACAATCCCAGCCCCAACGCCGTGAAGATCACCGCGATATCGATGGACCGCCCGGCCAGGGCAAAGGCCACCGCGGTCCCAAGGAAAGGCGCCGAACATGGCGTGGCCAGGATCGCGGCGAACGCGCCGGTCGCGAAGTCGCCGCCATAGCCTTTTCCGCCGCCCGCCCGGGCAAGCCGGGTCTGCCAAGACGTCGGCAGCGCAATGTCGAACAGGCCAAAGAGATTGGCCGCGAAGACCACCAGGACGACGAACATAATTGCCAAGAAGACCGGGCTCTGGAATTGCAGACCCCACCCCACAGTCAAACCCAATGCTCGGGCGCCAAGCGTCGCCGCGGCAAGCACCCACATGAAGGCCAGGACACCAAGAGCGGAGATGGCAAACCCGGTGCGAATCCGGGCCGGGGATTGGCCGGCGGACGTGATGGCAGAGGAAAGCTTGATCGACAGCACCGGAAGCACGCAGGGCATCACATTCAGGATCAACCCGCCGAGGAATGCGATGGCCGCAATCCACGCCAACTCGCCCATGCCGGGCACAACCGCGGCGATGCTGAAGGGCGGCTCGGGCGGCGCGTCGGAGAGCGCGGGCTGCAAGGTGGCGGCGCGACTGCCGTCCGTCACCGTGATCTGCAACTCGGGCAAATCCGGGGCTGCGGCAAGGACAGGGAGCCTTGCCCAGACTAGTCTGTCGCCCTGCCCCAAACGAACGTCCGGTTTTCCGAACGCCGTGCCTTCGCCCAGTTCAGGGAAGATATCCGGGGCTTCGAACGGAACATCGCTGCGCGCGGTCACCGTGAGAGCTGTCATAGACGCATCGAGGTGAGCGGTTTCGATCCCGATGCCGCTGTCTGTGCCATCATCTGGAACACGTGCGGCGTAGGTCGAAATCTGCGTCGCAGCGTCTTTGTCGATGCCGCTCGCCCTCGGCAGGGTCAGCGACAGCGCGAAATCCTGCGGGACGCAAACCGTCGAACAGATGAGCAGGCTCACCCGCGCGTTTAGACGCGTCGGCCCGCCAGGTTCCGATAGCGTGATCCGGATCGGGAACACGACCTCGTCTTGGTAACCGAAATTCTCGATGCCGAAGGCGGTGAATCGTTTGGGCGCAGGCCACAGGAAGTTCGTCTCCGCGACGTTCTCCGATCCGGTCCAGTCAATCGTTGGCGGCAATCCGACTTCGCCCGGCGAACGCCAGTAGGTCTTCCAGTCCTTGCCGAGCCGCAAATGAAGACCTGCCGAAATCGACGCCGCATCCGGACCGACGCCGTTCTCCGCCGTTATCAGACGGGCCTCGACGGCCGGGTTGGCGAAACTTTCCGACTCGGCCGCCGCGGCCATCGAGGCGAATGCTAAGATGGCAATCAGGGCGAAAAGGACAGGAAAAGCCTTGCCGCAAAGTGATGCTATGCGCTTCTTCAAGCCACCCGACATGCCGATCCCCAGCCTTCCTCACGTTCTCTCGCGACGATCGCCTGAACCGTTCGCTCGCTGACTTCACCTTGGATGACTGTTCGGCCTATCACCATTGCAGGGGTGCCTATGAACGCGAAGATACGCGCGATCGCTGCGCTGATTTCGAGATCTTCCAGAACTTGGTCGCTGTCCATGTCCGCGACCAGCCTTGCATGATCGACGCCGATATCATTGGCAAGAGATTGAAGATATTCGGGGGTCGCTTGAAACGGCGATCTCATAAGCCTTTCGTGGAATGCAGGATAAGCCCCCTGGTTTCTCGCTGCCAGCGCCGCTTTCGCCGCAAGCGTCGAGGTCTCGCCCAGCAATGGCAATTCGTGCCAGCTTACGCGGATCCCGCTGCCCGTCTGCGCTTCCAAGGCGGCGAGGCGTTTGGTCTGAACGCGGCAATACGGACAATAGTAATCGGAAAATGACGCCACGGGCACTTCGTCTGCCGTCGTCGGCAGGTCGTGATACAGCGCGGCGCAAATGTTCTGTCTTGCCCTGATCTCGGCCGCTGCGAGATTGTCGGCATCTTCTTGAGTTTCCAGCCCGACGAACGGATCGAAACCGGACGAACTCTGCCCTGCGGTCAAGCGCTGAAACCCTGCGGGATCATCGATCTCTTCAAAAACCAGGTCATCGCGGCCGAAGCCGGGAGCAATTCGAAAGGCGGCATATGCCGCGGCCACTCCGGATACGACCAGCAACGTGTTTCGTCTTTCCCTGTTCACCCTGGCTCGCCCATTTCAATATTTTGTCCAAATCTATTCGATCAATTTGCCACGAAACAGGAAACCCTCGCGACCATCTTTGCAGTTGAGGATCATCAGCCCACTCGTTCCCGCCTCTCTTGCCACGCAGCCTTGAGGAAGTTGTCCTGATGTGTCGCTGGTCGACAGTCGTGCCGCATTGGCATCGAGACAATTCTGTAGCGATGTCGAGCAAGCACCCAGAAAGAAGACAGCGGCTAGGGGAGAGAGGTTGCGCAAGGTGAGACGGCCGATCCTATTCCGCTGCAATTTTCGCAGTTTCCCGGACGCCATCGGCTTCGTACCCGGCACCTTTTTTTCGTGCCGACCCATGACAGGATTTCCCCATCATGCGATGCATGACCAGATGCGCTCCGACACACAGAAGGAGTGGCGCGACGGCGAAGAGACCTTCGGAAGCGCCTGATATCCCACCGGCTACAAGATAGGCCATGATCGGCAACACCATTACCGCACAGCAGATCCACATGCCGTATTTCATCAACATTTCTGATGCCGGCTTGGCATTCTTTTCGTCTTCAGCTCTCATTTGGTCATTTCTCTTTCGGTCCTCGCGCAATTGCTAGCGGCTTCCTGCACGGGAAGGTCAACGTTACAAACCGATACAAAAATCACTCTTATGTCAGACAGGGATCGCTTGACCTTCCAGTACTGGAAGGTCGTTTAAGCACGCGAAACAGGCAGGAATTCGGAGCAAGCAGGCTATGGCAGAGCATGCCCTTACCATGACCGACCGCCGTCGGTTCATCGCAGGTGCGACCGGCAGTCTTTTTGCGTTGGCAGCACCGTCGATACTTCGAGCTCAAGAAGCAGCGCTCACGCGACGCAACATTTCGTCTTTCCGCACCCACGAATGGCAGGATCACTTCGATTCCCTGGGCAAGGGTATTATCATCTCGGACACAACCACGAAGGTTCTCCAGCATTGGACCAACGATGGTGCGATGCGCATCTATCCGACCTCGGTTCCGCAGTCCGATGAACTCACGCGTCGCGGCTACACCGAGATTGTGTTCAAGGACGAAGCTCCGGACTGGGCCCCTACCCCATCGATGATCGAGCGCGACCCGAGCCTTCCAAGGTATGTGCCGCCGGGGCCTGAGAACCCGCTTGGCATTCGCGCGATGCACCTTACGTGGCAATATTATCGTATCCACGGTACGAATGACACACGCAAGATTGGCAGGAAATCGTCGAACGGCTGTATCGGGCTTTATAACGAGCACATTGTCGAAGTCTTTGACAGAACGCCGGTCGGAACACAGGTCAAATTGATATGAGCCGGACTGACGTCTGCGAGGAACCGCAAAAATGAACAAAACGCTTTTGGCCGTCTTGGCCTTTCTGCTGATCGGCGGCTTGGCGGTCTACTGGAACGCGACGCAAACTGCCCAACAAACAGCTGGCCACTCCATGGTGACGCCGGATACGAGCGAGATCGCGCAAGGGGCACCGATTGTGGAGGTCGCGCTCCCCGCGGAGCTGTCCTCTGAAGCGCAGATCGGTAAACGTGCCTTCGAGGCGAAATGTGCAACCTGCCACGGCGCGAATGCTGCAGGCCAGAATGGCGTTGCGCCGCCACTTGTACATAAAATTTATGAGCCCAATCATCACTCCGACATGGCCTTCGTGCTCGCGGCGAAGAACGGCGTCAGAGCCCATCACTGGAATTTCGGGAACATGGCTCCCGTCGAGGGGCTTACCGATGCCGACGTCAAGATGATCGCGCGCTATGTGCGCGAACTTCAGGCAGAAAACGGTATTTTCTAGCGTATGTACGCCGGGCTTTCTCCCTTCATGGTCTTGCGCGCAGCGATCCTCTGCGCGCTTGTTGCATTTGGCCTGGCGCCGCAATCAGCCGACGCACACGCAGAGGATGTGGGGGTCGTCGCAGAAGCGCATGGGACGACCGGCGATGATCATGACCCCCACAACCTGATCGAAGAGGCTTTGGGCCACTGCCACCCAGGCCTCGATTGCGCGCTTGCAGCTGTAGTGATTCAACCGGAACACCTGCTCCAAGGTGTCGGGATCGACGGTGAGAAGTTTCGTGTCCGTCATGCTTCCCATGAAGGCACCGACTTATCCTATGACCCTCCGCCTCCACGAGATTTCGTCTGATCGAAATTGCGAAATCGAACAGTGAAAGACGAAGGAACAGAATATGAAAACCAAAGGGATGATCACTGCCGCATTGGCAATTGGCGTTGCATCGGCCACGCTGGCGCATAGCGGCGCAACCGGCATCGTCAAGGAACGCATGGTCGCGATGTCGGCCATGGGCGACGCCGTCAAGGCCGTCGCCCCGATGATGAGCGGCGAGGCCGCCTACGAGGCGGAGGCGGTCCGCCAAGCCGCCGAACTGATCGGCGCGCACGCGGGCAACGCGATGACGGAACTGTTTCCCGAAGACAACGAGAATGCGGCATCCTACGTCAAGGATGCCATTTGGGAGGACTGGGACACCTTCACCGGCCTTGCGGAACAGCTGCACACCTATTCCGAAGGGCTCGCTCTCGCCGCCGAGAACGGGCTCGCCTCTTATGAGGGAGGCATGGCCGATGCGGGTGCGATGATGGGCGGCGACGCCATGATGGGTTCTGGTGACATGATGGGCGGAGGCGGGATGATGGCCGACGCTACTATGGGCCGGGAAGAGCTCGCTGAAATGCCGGCCGATGCCGTCTTTGCGATGGTCAGCGACACATGCTCTTCGTGTCACACGCGGTTCCGGACAGAGGCCAAGTGACATGAGGCAGGTTATTGCAGGTGTTGTCGGGCTTGCCCTTGTGGGTACGGCCGCGACAGCCGCGCTGGTGATGTGGCCGGTCGGCCAGGAACCGGCGAAGATCGAATTGGCGGGCGATGTCCAGCGCGGTGCATATCTGGCGCGCGCCAGTGGCTGCATCGCATGCCATACGAATTTCGAGGATGGCGGGGCGCCACTCGCGGGTGGCGCCCCGCTTGAGACTGACTTTGGAACCTTCTATCCGCCAAACCTGACAACCGATGCCCAGCATGGGATCGGGGGCTGGACCGTCGAGCAGTTCGCAATGGCGGTAAGGCAGGGTATCTCGCCCGAGGGCGAGCCGTATTACCCGACCTTCACGTATCCGTTTTATGCGGACTTCTCGGATCAGGACATCGCGGACCTTTGGGCGGCTTTCCAGACGGTGGCACCTGCCGCCGAGTCCGCCCCTGTCCACGAGGCGACATTCCCCTTCGATCAGAGATGGGGGCTGAAGCTCTGGCGTGCAGCATATCTGAGCGACCCGCAAACCGAGCCGGTCGAGGGGAAGAGTGAAACCTGGAACCGGGGGCGCGAACTCGTCAGGGGTGCCACGCATTGCGGCGCCTGCCACACGGGCCGCAATCTGGCCGGTGCCCGGGTCGCAAGCGCCGTCTTCGCCGGCAACGATGCGCTGCCGGGCGGAAACAAGGCTCCGTCCATCCTTCCAGAGGATCTGGCGGAACGTGGCTGGACGGTCGCGAACTTGTCCTACGCGCTGCAAAGCGGTGTCACGCCTTCGGGCGATGTCTTTGGGGGAAGCATGGGCGAAGTCGTGCAGAATGGAACCCGGTTCCTGTCGAAAGATGATCTGCGGGCCATGGCGACCTATCTTCTGGACAGCAATCTCGCGCCCGAGGATGAAATCGCCTCCATACCAGCTTCCGGTCCAGTGCTGGACTGACATGGTGGGGCGCTTCCGCGCCCCACCCAATCAAAGGACAATGAAAAAATGACGACACGGCGGGAATTTCTGAAGCACGGTGCGGCAACGGTCGGAGCCCTGACCCTACCCGTTTCGGCCCGCGCCCAAACCGCCCGGTTCGAGGAACTCACAGCGCGCGCAGCTTCAATTCAGTTGGCACCGCCGTCCTACCCCAGGACCGAAATCTGGGGCTATGACGGCACCATGCCCGGCCCCGAACTGAGGGTCACTCAAGGCGCACGCGTGCAGCGGTCGTTCCGGAACGCATTGCCACAGGCAAGCTCGGTACACTGGCACGGCATCCGTATCGACAACGCCATGGATGGGGTCGCAGGCTTGACCCAGCCCGCCGTGGAGCCGGGTCAGACCTTCGACTACGATTTTGTCGCGCCGGACGCAGGGACCTATTGGTACCACGCGCATAACCGGTCGGTCGAACAGGTCGCACGTGGCCTTTACGGTGCGTTGATCGTCGAAGAGGATGAGACACCGGAGGTGGACCGGGAAGAAGTGCTGATCCTCGATGATTGGCTGCTCGATCCGGAAACCGCTGAAATCGATCCGGATTTTGAGGCAGTCCACGACCGCAGCCACGCCGGCCGCCGAGGCAATTTCATCGCGACCAACGGGCACCCTGCCCTGTCACTCGAAGTGCGGCAGAACGAGCGCCTGCGCCTGCGACTGATCAATGCCGCCAATGCGCGGATCTTTGTGCTGTCCCTTGCCGGATTGCAGGGCTGGAGCATCGCGCTGGACGGGATGCCCCTGGCTTTGGCGGAACCACTGATTGATGCGCTCATCCTCGGTCCGGGTCAACGCGCCGACCTCATCGTCGACGTGACCGCGGAGCCAGGTGAGACCGCGCATCTGGTTCGGGTCGAGGACCAGGAGGGCTTTTCGCAGGTCGCCTTCCCGGTTAGCGGCTCGGCATCGACCGCACGACGCGACATTCCCGGTGCCCTTCCCCGCAATGCGAAGATGGAAGTGGGCGAGATCCATGGCGCTGTTCCGGTGCGACTGAACATGCAGGGCGGAGCGATGGGAACGCTGGACGCAGCTGTTCTGGATGGCGAGCGCAAGTCTTTCCGGGAACTTGTTAATGCGAACCAGTTCTGGGCCTTCAATGGCACTATCGGAATGACCGAGACTCCGCTTGCCGAGCTTGCACTTGGTCAGACCGCCAAACTCGAAATCTACAACGACACGTCCTTCCCCCACGCGATGCACCTACACGGGATGCATTTCCGCGAGATCGGCCAGGGCGGAACCCTCGGCCCCCTTCGCGATACGCTGCTAATGTTCGGGGGCGAGACCAGGACGATCGGCTTCGTCGCCGACAATCCGGGTGACTGGCTGTTTCATTGCCATATGCTCAGCCATGCGGCCTCTGGCATGATGACCTGGATCAGGGTTGCGTGATGGGCAGATATCTTACCTTGTCGGCGATCGTCTTGAGCGCGGCGGCAGCTGGAGGCTGGCTGATGACCCGGGCCGGTGCTCAGACCGAAGCCACACCCGAAACCTACGATATTGTCCGGGGCGAGACGCTTTACACGGAGTATTGCGCGGCCTGCCATGGGGCGAACCTGGAGGGACAGCCCGATTGGCGCTCGCCCGGACCCGATGGCGTTTTGCCCGCACCGCCCCATGACGATACCGGACATACCTGGCATCATTCCGACAGTGTCCTTTTCGACTACACGAAACTCGGGGGCAAGGCGGCGCTCGCGCGCCAGGGTGTCGAGTTTGAAAGCGGTATGCCCGGTTTCGACGAGCAGCTCTCGGACCCCGAAATTTGGGACATCATTGCCTACATCAAATCGACCTGGCCCGAACGTCAGCGCGCCATTCAGGCCGAACGAAGCGGTCAGAGCCAATAGCGGGAAGGAACTGAAATGCGCTCGATCAAAATCGCAGCAATTTCTTTGGGGCTCGCACTCGGCCCCATTCAGTCAACGGCACAGGACCTGACCGACGAGCGGATCAAGGAACTGGCGCTGCAAGCCATAAGGGAAAACCCGCAGATCATCATGGAGGCCGTGCAACTGCTGGAAGCCGAGCAAGCGGCCGCTCAGGCCGGCGCAGTGGCAGATGTACTGGAAAACGAGCGGGATCTGCTTGAACGCGACCCAAACGCGCCGGTTCTCGGCAATCCCGATGGCGACGTCACCGTGGTCGAGTTCTTCGACTACAATTGCCCCTATTGCAAACGCGCCATGGCTGAAGTCCAGGGGCTGCTCGAAGCAGACCGCAACGTCCGGCTGGTCTATCGCGAATGGCCGATTCTGAGCGAAGGCTCGGTGTTTGCCGCCAAGGCCGCCCTGGCGGCGCGCGAACAAGGCAAGTACGAGGAATTCCACTGGGCCCTGATGGGAATGCAGGGACGTGCCGAGGAAGCCTCGGTCCTGCGGGTCGCGGAAGAGATCGGTCTGGATGTCGAACAGCTTCGCGCCGACATGGACGCGCCCGAAGTCGAGGAACACATCGCTACCTCGATGCGTCTGACGCAAGCACTCGGCTTCAATGGAACACCGTCGTTCGTGATCGGTGAGACCCTCGTTCCCGGATTCGTGGACGAGGAACAGCTCAGATCTGTTGTCGAGGAAACGCGCGACGGCGGCTGACCGCCACGACCTTGTGAAACCGGCGCCGGGCAAGCCGGCGCCGCGCTGATGTCAGGTTGCGGCGGGCGCAGCTACCTCGTAACCGGCATCGCGGATCGCCTCGGACACTGCGCGTTCGCTCAGAAAGCTTTCAACCGAAACAGTGTGCGTCGGCAGTTCGCATGACACGGTCGCCGTGGGGTCAATTGCCTTGATCGCCTTCTCGATTGCTGCGGTGCAATGCCCGCAACTCATGCCTGGAACATTGAAGTTCGTCATCTCCGTCTCCTTCTCTCTCTTCGCTTCAGGTGAGTGCTTCCAGCACAGGAAGGTCAAGGTCGAAAGAAAAAAATCTGACAGGGTTGACCTTCCAGCCAGTGGAAGCCCTATCTATATTGCGAACGATAAGGAGATCTCCATGCCCGCAACGCAAAATCTGCGGCTTTCTGTCCGGAACATGTCCTGTGCATCCTGCGTCGGGCGGGTCGAACGCGCGCTTTCGGCTTTACCCGGGGTTGGCGATGTCAACGTGAACCTTGCGGCCGAGACGGCGCAGATTCGGATCGGGTCTGCCGCGCATCTCCCCGAGGTGATCGAGGCGCTGGAACGGGCGGGCTATCCCGCCAGGACCCGAAGCATCCGCCTGAACGTGTCGTCTATGTCCTGCGCGTCCTGCGTGGGACGTGTCGACAAGGCACTTGCGGCCGTGCCAGGGGTGCTTGGCGTCAACGTCAACCTTGCGTCGGAAACCGCGACCGTGGCCTATGCCGAGGGTGCGGTGGATCTGGCCGATCTTCTGAAGGCGGCCGGGGATGCCGGCTACCCTGCCGAGGCTGCAGACGACGCGGGCCTCGAGGACCGCAGCGCGCGCAAGGAAGGCGAAGCGCGCGACCTGGCCCGCAGGACCGCGTTCGCTGCGGCGCTTGCCCTGCCCGTGTTCCTGCTGGAAATGGGCGCGCATCTGGTGC
The DNA here is from genome assembly GCF_003575965.1 of Pseudooceanicola sediminis. Taxonomy (GTDB): domain Bacteria; phylum Pseudomonadota; class Alphaproteobacteria; order Rhodobacterales; family Rhodobacteraceae; genus Pseudooceanicola; species Pseudooceanicola sediminis. The sequence continues at coordinate 81,536 of NZ_QWJJ01000019.1, forward strand.
CTGGCATGCACGAAATGATCGGGCGGACGATCGGCCATCAGACAAGCTGGATGATCCAGTTCGTGCTGACCACCCTCGTTCTGGCCTGGCCAGGCCGCGGCTTTTATATCAAGGGGTTTCCGGCCCTGCTGAACGGCGCGCCGGATATGAACAGCCTGGTCGCCGTGGGCACCGGTGCGGCCTACCTGTTTTCCGTCACGGCACTTTTCGCGCCCGATCTGCTGCCCGAAGGGACGCGCGCCGTCTATTTCGAGGCGGCGGCGGTGATCGTGGTGCTGATCCTTCTGGGCCGCTGGATGGAGGCGCGCGCCAAGGGCCGCACCGGGGCTGCGATCCAGAAACTGCTCGGGCTTCAGGCCCGGACGGCGCGGGTGCTAGTCGATGGCACGGTGCAGGATGTGCCCATAGAGAGGATCGGAACCGGCCATATCCTCGTGGTGCGCCCCGGCGAACGCATCGCGGTGGATGGCGAGGTGACCCAAGGCAGCGCCCATGTGGACGAAAGCATGATCACCGGAGAGCCGGTTCCGGTGGCAAAGGCCGCCGGCGATCCGGTGACCGGCGGCACCGTCAACGGCACCGGCAGCTTCCAATTCCGCGCTACGCGCGTCGGCGCCGACACCACCCTGGCCCAGATCATCCGCATGGTGGAAGAGGCGCAGGGCGCCAAACTGCCGATCCAGGGCATGGTCGACCGGATCACGCTGTGGTTCGTGCCCGCCGTCATGACGCTCGCCGCGCTTACCGTGCTGGTCTGGCTCGTGGTCGGGCCGTCGCTCGCTCTGTCCTATGCCCTGGTGGCAGGCGTGTCGGTGCTGATCATCGCCTGCCCCTGCGCAATGGGACTGGCTACGCCCACGTCGATCATGGTCGGCACCGGTCGTGCTGCCGAAATGGGCGTGCTGTTCCGCAAGGGCGACGCCTTGCAGCAACTGACCGGCGTGGACGTGGTCGCGCTCGACAAGACCGGCACGGTGACGGCGGGGCGCCCGGAACTGACTGACCTTATCCTCGCCGACGGCTTCGATCACGGTGACGTGCTGACGCTTGTCGCGGCGGTCGAGGCGCAGTCGGAACATCCCATCGCCGAGGCGATCGTGCGCGCGGCGAAGGCCGAGGGATCCGTTTCGCAGGACGTTCAGGGATTTGATTCGGTCACCGGCTACGGTGTGCGGGCCAGGGTCGACGGCCGCGACGTTCTGGTCGGCGCGGACAGGTTCATGGACCGCGAAGGGATCTCCCTGGGCGCGTTTGTCGAGGCAGAAACCCGTCTCGCCGCGTCCGGGCACACCGCGCTTTTCGCCGCAGTGGACGGCCAGGTCGCGGCGGTGATCGGCGTCGCCGACCCTGTCAAACCGGCCAGCCGGGCGGCGATCGCGGCCCTGCACGACATGGGCCTGAAGGTCGCGATGATCACCGGCGACAAGCGCGAAACGGCCGAGGCCATTGCCAGCGAGACCGGCATCGATCATGTCATCGCCGGGGTGTTGCCCGACGGCAAGGTCGCGGCGCTGGACAAACTGCGCGACCAAGGCAAGCGGATCGCCTTTGTCGGCGACGGGATCAACGACGCTCCTGCGTTGGCCCATGCGGATGTGGGCATCGCCATCGGCACCGGCACCGATGTCGCCATCGAGTCCGCCGACGTGGTCCTGATGTCGGGCGACCTGCGCGGAGTGGTGAATGCTTTCGAGGTGTCCGAACGGACCATGCGCAATATCCGCCAGAATCTGTTCTGGGCCTTCGGATACAATGTTGCGCTTATTCCTGTGGCCGCCGGGGCGCTCTACCCCGTCTTCGGGCTGCTGTTGTCACCCGTGCTGGCGGCCGGAGCGATGGCGCTCAGCTCCGTCTTCGTGCTGACGAATGCCCTGCGCTTGCGCCGTGTCAGGCCAGCAATGGACGAGGCGAAATCAATGGTTTCCGGCGATGCTTCAACTGTCGCCCCCACCCCAGTCGCCGCCGTATAAGGAGGAACATGCAATGAATATCGGAGATGTCGCCACCCTGTCGAGGCTCCCAGCCAAGACGATTCGCTATTACGAGGACATCGGCCTTGTGAAACCCCTGCGGAGCGCGAACGGCTATCGGACCTTCCGTGAAAGCGACGCGCACAGACTGGCCTTTCTCGGCCGCGCCCGTGCGCTTGGGTTCAGCATAGAGGACTGCCGCAGCCTTCTTGCGCTTTATGGCGATGAAGACCGCGCCAGTGCCGAGGTCAAGGAGATCGCCGAGCTGCATCTCGACCGGATCGACGAAAAGATCACCGAGTTGACGGAAATGCGCGCGACGCTCGCGCATCTTGTCGATGCCTGCGCCGGGGATCATCGTCCGGACTGCCCGATCCTCGCGGATCTGGCCATGGAGTGCCGCGGCGAAGACCAACTAGAGAAATCAGCCTAGCCGGGTCGCCAAAGTTGGCATTGGCAATCCTCTTTGCGGTCCTGCTTGTCGGAATGAGTGGGCTCATACATGTTCGCGCCATGTCCCTGGTGATGGCGGCCACCAAGCGTGCATCTTTTTCCCGGTCGGGCAATCTGTTGATCGCGCTCTATTGTCTGGCGATAGCCCATATTCTTGAAGCTGGTCTTTACGCCGTGGGATTCAGTTTGGGCGAGGGCATCGGCATCGGTGGTTTTGCCCAAGCGAATGTCGAAACGTTCATGGACGTCTTTTATTTTTCCGTCGTCAATTACTCTTCCCTGGGACTTGGAGATATCTATCCCACCGGTCATTTGCGTTTTCTTGCCGGCGTCGAAGCGTTGAATGGCTTCCTGTTGATCAGCTGCTCGGCATCCACGATCTTTCTCGTCGTGACGAGAGACAGGGACTGATTGCACGGCCCTCTCTCACCTGTCGGTAAAGAGATTCGGAACCCTCCAGCGCTGGAAGGTCGTTATTGCTATGTCTTGTGGGAGTGGCAGCGAAAGGAGAGCACATATGTCATATTGGAGATTTGCCGCGATGATCGCGACCTCGACGGTTGTGATGTTCGGATTGATGTATCTCAATACCTACCTCTGGACCCACGTGTTCTGGTCCGAGACCCGCGCCTATATGGCGCTGCTGATGGGCGCGACCATGGCGATCATCATGTTGGGTTTCATGCTGTCGATGTATTCCAGCAAGGCGATTAATGCGGCGATCTTTGGCGGCGCGGCAATTGCCTTCGCAGCCTCGCTCTGGCTCGTCCGTAGCCAGGTTACGGTCGGCGACACCAGCTACATGCGGGCGATGATCCCGCACCATTCGATCGCGATCATGACGTCGAGCCGCGCGAACATCTCGGACCCGCGCGTGCGCAAGCTGGCCGACGAGATCATCTATGCGCAAGACAAGGAAATCGCCGAGATGCGCTATCTGATCAACAGCATCGAGGCCTCCGGCGACGCGTCCGAGACCGAAGAGCAGTCAAGCTCCCAGATTGTCAGCCTTGATCAGGCACTCTCGACGGCACATGTCGCCGTACTCGACGCAGGCTTCCTGACCGAAGAGGATATTGCGGCGCTGTTTCCCGCCGGAGCGACCTGCACGTTCAACTACACTACCGGCAGCCCGCCATCGCTCGCCATCGGAGAAGTAGATGGCCAAGCCACCGGGCTGGTCAAACTGAGCGGCGATCTGGTCCGGCTGGTGGCCGTGTCTGACACCGTTCTCAGCACGGAGGGTCTGACCATCAATATCGGCGCGCCCGGCACGACCGGAGAGGCGATCGGACCGATCGGACCCGAGCCTTCCGAGGCGGACATGTCGCTCAAACTCGATGCCGGCCTGACTGCTGGTTACCGGGGTTTCTACAACTGCCGCGGATAAACGAGATCGAAGGAGACGCGGTATGCGCGACACCGCCACAAAAACCGCCACGCTTTATCGCATGGTCATGCCCGGGCATCTCTGCCCCTACGGCCTCAAGTCGAAGGACCTACTGGAACGCGCGGGATATGAAGTCGAGGATCATGAGCTGACCACCCGCGAAGAGACCGACGCCTTCATGGAAAAGCACGTCGTAGAGACGACGCCCCAGACATGGATCGGAAAAGAGCGGATCGGCGGCTATGACGATTTGCGCGAGTATTTCGGCAAGGAGGTGAAGGAAGAAGACGAAACCAGTTACCAACCGGTCATCGCCATCTTCGCCGTCGCTTTCCTGATGGCCCTCGGACTCAGCTGGACAATGTTCGGCTCGATTCTGACGTTGCGGGCCTTGGAATGGTTCATCGCGATTTCGATGTGCTTCCTGGCGGTGCAGAAGTTGCAGGATGTCGAAAGCTTCTCGACGATGTTTCTCAATTACGACCTGCTAGCCCGCCGACTGGTACGCTATGGCTACATTTATCCCTTTGGCGAAGCCTTCGCAGGTGTCCTTATGGTGGCCGGCGCGTTGACCTGGCTTTCGGCTCCGGTGGCGCTGTTTATCGGAACGGTTGGCGCGGCGTCGGTCTTCAAGGCGGTCTATATCGACAAGCGCGAGCTGAAATGCGCCTGCGTCGGCGGCAGTAGCAACGTGCCACTCGGTTTTGTGTCGCTGACCGAAAACCTCATGATGATGCTGATGGGGGTCTGGATGCCATTGAAGGTCTTCGTACTCGGCTGGTGACCAACGATCGATCTGCGTCGCAATGCGTCGGCATAGCGCGGAGCCTACATATCAGTTTAGCCAAAGAATCTCCGGGCCGATGGGAAGTTTCTAGCTGTGAAGCTGGGCCAAACGCATGCAGGTAAGCACGTCTCGCAGAATATCCGCCAGAGTGCGATGCCGCGCGATTTAGGGACGCACACGCATTGCATACAGGAAGACCTGGAATATTGATCGGCAACAACTCTCCAGTCCATCACGGGCGTAACCGTTTCGCACGTTCGGCCATCCTGACCACCTGCGCACTGGCAGTCGTTGCCGCCGCCCGAACCGCCGCTGGACTCTGCACAACGCCTCGCCCGATCGCCTCCCCAGTGGTCAACGCACCGATCCGCGACCTGCCCTTGACGCCAGCGGTGTTGAAGAGCCCTCGCATTACTCCAGTCGAGCCGGCGACAACTGCGGGTGCTGCTGCCACCATCAGGTTCCCGGAAATGCCCCGCACGATCAGGGGAGTAGCCGCGACAAAGCCCTTGGCCAGGAAGACCATGACGAAGAATGGCACGAGCGAGCCAATGTTGGTCGCGGAATTCGGATCACCGATCTGGGCAAGGAGTGAGTTGGCCATGCCGACCACGGTCGAGAACATTGCTGCGATCACGATGGGGTAGAAGGCGTAGCTGATCGTGGTCGAAACCCACCTATGGAAGAAGTCTTTGGTCGCGTCGAAGAGCGACAGAGCGATCATGATAGGAGCGAGGCCGAGCATGAGTGTCAGCATCATCTTGGCGAAGATGAGCACGATGCCAGTCATGAAGCCGAGAAGGCTCAACAGGACGAGCCCGATGCCGCCCAGGATCGCACCTGTCATCCAGTTCAGGTTGCTGCCGATCGCATTCAGGTACTGGCTGAACTTTTCGATCAGGATGTCGAATTCGCCCGCAAAATGTGTGGCTCCGGCTCCTCCTCCGCCAACCGACGACACCAGCGCGCCGGCAACGTAGTCCAAGCCGCCAATGACCGCATTTGAGACAGCGTTGAAGTTGGCCCAGTTGAAGGCGAACAGCCCGATCAGGGTAAGTTTCACTAGATACCAGAAGAAACTGGCGCCATCCATGCTGCGGAACTGGAAGGCCATGTTGATGCAGACGCTGATCAGCGAGAGCGTGACCATCAGCAGAACGATCGCGCCGGTATTGCTTGCCACAGCCCCGAACTGGGACTCAGCGGCATCGGCAAGGAACGCGTCTGCCGTTCCGACCATCCAGCTGACGACGCCCATTACCAGTTGCCTTGAGCTTCGCAGATTGTACGCACGCTCGGCTCGAGTTGCTTCCTTACTTCAATCCAGTCGCGGCGAAACGCTGAATGCTCGGCTTGGCTAAGGCCTGCATACCTTCCATGATATTCGCCATCGGAGCTATCCCAAGCGGGAAAGCGGGTTTCACAGCCGCAGTCGCCAGATTCAGCGATCTCCTCCCAGGCCCGAATTTCGTACAACTCCATCAAAGCTGCTGCCTTGTAAGCTTCACGCGGATTGATTTCGTCCATCCAAGTCGGTCGCGCCGGACGATCGTTGCAGATCCGGTATTGTTGAGGCGACATATCCACTGTGAGATCGTTTGAAACCTGAGGCGAAGTCTGCGCCACAAGGGGGCCCGCCAAGGCGGCAAGCATGAGTGCGAGAATTGGTTTTCGCATCTGGGAGATTCCTTTTTTACTCAGCGGCAACGGAGGGGCTCTTGTTGCCTCTGCCGTCGACCGTGTCGAGGTTCAAATCTGTGGTTTGACCCGGGAGAAAGAACTCGGTGATCCCGCGCGCGCCTTCATGGCGGCCTGCCTGAATGATCACGTCGATCGAGCCTTCGATGTAATCGATCATGTCGGCATAGGTCATCGGCACATCGGTTTTCAGGGCGGCGATGGCAAGGCGGCGAACAGCAAGTTGTGGGGTCTCGGCATGCAGCGTGGTCAGCGATCCACCGTGGCCGGTGTTGATTGCCTCGAGAAACGTCATCGCCTCGCGCCCGCGGACTTCGCCTAGGACGATCCGGTCAGGTCGCATGCGAAGCGTTGAGGCCAAGAGCACATCGGCACTGCGGGCATCCGTGTCCCGGTCCGCGATCAACGTCACGGCATTGGGCTGCTCGGGGCGCAGCTCGGCCGCCTCCTCGATGGTGATGATCCGCTCTTCGGGCGGGATCAGCGAAAGGATCTTGCGCGCCGCGACCGTCTTGCCGGTCGATGTACCGCCCGAAACGATCATGTTGAGCTTGTTCTCGACGCAGAAGCGCAGCGCGGCGTCGATGTCGCCGGAGGCAACCACATTGCGCAGCGCGGCGTTTCGTTCGCGCCGCAGACCTTCGAGGCTGCGCTCCTTTCCAAAGAGGAAGCCGAGCCGGATTGCCTCCAGCGGCAGGGAGGAGAAGAACCGCAACGATATTGAAAACCCGCCCTCGACTGCCGGCGGCTGGATCACCTGCGCGCGGATCGGGCGATCACGATATAGGATCGAGACCGAGACGATAGGCTTCTTGGTGCTGAGCGTGGTCGAGGCGGCGGAGGCGATCTGGTTGCCGAGGTCCTTGATCTCAGTCTGGCTCAGCGGGCTGCCGAGACCTCGCATGAAGTGATCGCCCTGGAATTCGCCCCAGACTTGTCCGTCGGGATTGATGCAGATCTCGATCGTGTCGTCGCGCAGGACCTCGGGGCCGAAACGGTCGAGCGACG
>NZ_QWJJ01000002.1 GCF_003575965.1 Pseudooceanicola sediminis
CCAGTCCCCGTCCTGCGCCGCCTGCATCGCCCAGGCCAGCGGCCGCGGCGGCATCCGGCTGGGCCGCTCGCCACTCACGGGCGGCAGCAAGGCGACCTGCGCCACCGGCTCGCTCTCCGGCGGGGTCGTGCCGGCCCCCGTCGCACCCGTCACCGCCGGCGCCATACCCGCGACACCCGGCGCCTTTTTTTCCACCCCGCGCGCCACGGCCACCACCGCGACAGCCAGGCCCGCGCATAGCGCGATGCAAAGGGCGAAATGCGCCGAATAACGCGGTAGTCTCACTTGTTTTACCTCAATCTTCTGGTTAGACGCTGACAGGATAACCCCCCGCAGCCTGCCCTCAACACACTTTACCGGCAGCGCGGGTTCTCCCCCGGGCACACGCGGATTTCCGCCGCCCCCTTCGTGCGATACAAGATAAGGAGCGTGTCATGTTCAAAGGGTCCATTCCCGCCCTGGTCACGCCGTTCAAGGACGGCGAGCTGGATCTGGCCACGCTCAAGAAACTCGTCGACTGGCATATCGAGCAGGGCTCCTCCGGTATCGTTCCCGTCGGCACCACCGGCGAATCCCCCACGCTCAGCCTGCGCGAACACGAGATCGTCGTCGAGGAGGTCGTGAAATACGTCGCGGGCCGCGTGCCCGTCATCGCCGGGGCCGGGGCCAACAACACCGCCGAGGGCATCCGCCTGATCACCCACGCGGCCGAGGTCGGCGCCGATGCCGCCCTTGTCGTGACACCCTATTACAACAAGCCGACGCAGCGCGGGTTGATCGCCCACTACACCGCGATGCACGACGCCTGCGACCTGCCGATCATCATCTACAACATCCCCGGCCGCTCCGTCGTCGACATGACCCCCGCCACCATGGGCGAACTGGCGAAACTGCCGCGCATCGTCGGGGTCAAGGACGCCACCGCGAAACTCGACCGTGTGCCGCTGACCCGCATGGCCTGCGGACCCGACTTCATCCAGCTCTCGGGCGAGGACGCCACCGCCGTCGGCTTCAACGCCATGGGCGGCACGGGCTGCATCTCGGTCACCGCCAACGTTGCCCCCGCGCTCTGCGCCCAGATGCAGGCGGCGACTTTGGCGGGCGATTACAAGCTGGCCCTCGATTACCAGGACCGCCTGATGCCCCTGCACGAGGCGATCTTTATCGAACCGGGCCTGTGCGGCGCCAAATTCGCCATGTCCGAACTGGGCCTCTGCTCGGCCGAGGTACGCCTGCCCCTGACCGCGCTGGAAGACAGCACCAAGGACCGCATCCGCCACGGTATGCGCCACGCAGGCCTGATGAACTGATCGCGCCAGGCCTCTGGCCGATCAGGGCCGCCCTCAGGGGCGGCTTTTTCATGCGCGGGTGTCAGGCATTCTGCCGCGCCAGAAACGCCTCGAACGCCTGCAAGGTCCGATCCGACACGTGATGCTCGATCCCCTCGGCGTCCATCTCGGCCACCTCTGCCGGCACGCCCGTGGCGATCAGCAGCGCCACCACCGTGCGGTGACGCGCCCGCACACGTTCGGCCAGCGCCGCGCCCTCCTCGGTCAGGAACACCCCCCGATAGGGCCGCGCCGTGGCCAGCCCCGCCCGCTTCAGCCGCGTGATCGTCTTGGTGGCGGTCGGCTGGGCCACGCCCATGCGCCCGGCAATATCGGCCACCCGTGCCTCGCCCAGCTCCTCGTGCAGATCCCCGATCAGCTCGACGTAATCCTCCAGCAGGGCCATCGACTGCGCCTCGCGCGCGCGCGAAAAGCGGTCGGCCTGGCAGGCTGCCCCCTGGGGCGCGTCGAGCATCGTTTCGGGTCCCGTCTCTGGTCCCGTCTCTGGCCCCAACTCCGGCTGGCTTTCAGGCGCGGTCTCTGGCGTCATCTGAGGCATCGTATCCGGGTCCGCCTATCTGTTTTGCAAACGTCATAGCCAAGGCTCAACTGTATCACGATCCCTCTGTCGCGGCCACCAGTCGGGGCAAATAAAATTTGCCTGTTGTAACTGGTATAGCACTGGCTATAACTCGGCCGATAGATATCAGAGGCGCTCATGCTCGACCTGACGCTCAAGACCCGTGCCGGAATAACCAGGGTGCTGAATGGCCAGCGCAGCGGCCTGCGCGGGTTCCTGCTGTTCGCCGGTCCGGCCATCATCGCCTCGGTCGCCTACATGGACCCGGGCAATTACGCCACCAACATCCAGGCCGGTGCGGGCTATGGCTATGCGCTGCTCTGGGTCGTGGTGCTGGCCAACGGGATCGCCATGCTGTTCCAGGCCCTGTCGGCGCGCCTCGGCATCGTGACCGGCCACAACCTTGCCGAACTGTCGCGCGACCATTTCCCCCGCCCCGTCGTCTGGGTGATGTGGGCCGTCAGCGAAATCGCCGCCATGGCCACCGACCTTGCCGAATTCCTCGGCGGGGCCATTGGCCTGTCGCTGCTGTTCGGCCTGCCGCTGATGGCCGGCATGGTCATCACCGCGATCGTCACCTACGCCATCCTCGTCTTTGAACGCTACGGGTTCCGCCCGATGGAGCTGATCATCGGCGCGCTCGTCGGTCTGATCGGCCTGTGCTACTTTGCCGAACTGCTCGTCGCCCCGGTCGACTGGTCCGCGACGCTGATGGGCATGACCACGCCGCGCCTGCCCGACAATGCCGCGCTGATGATCGCCGTCGGCATCATCGGCGCCACCGTCATGCCGCACGCCATCTACCTGCATTCCGGCTTGACCCAGGGCCGCGCCGAGGTGCGCAGCGACGCCGACCGCCGCAAGGTGCTCAAGTTCTCGAATATCGAGGTTGTGCTGGCCCTGGCCGTCGCGGGCATGGTCAACATGGCCATGGTGATGATGGCCGCCAGCGCCTTTCACCAGGGCCATTCCGAGGTGGCCGAGATCGAGACCGCCTATCACACCCTGACACCCCTGCTGGGGGCGGCGGCGGCGGGCATGTTCCTGACCTCGCTGATCGCCTCGGGCGTGTCCAGTTCGGTCGTCGGCACCATGGCCGGTCAGATGATCATGCAGGGGTTCCTGCGAGTCCGCGTGCCGATCTGGCTGCGCCGCCTTGTCACCATGGTGCCCGCCTTTGCCGTCGTCGCCGCCGGGGTGAACACCACGCAGGCGCTGGTCGCCAGCCAGGTCGTGCTGTCGATCGCGCTTCCCGTGCCGATGGTGGCGCTGATCGTGTTCTCGGCACGCCGTGACATCATGGGGGCCTTTACCATCGGGCCTGTCCTGCGCACTCTCGCCATTCTCGGCGCGACGGTGGTTCTGGGCCTGAACGTCGTGCTGCTCGCCGGGGTGTTCGGCCTGTCGGTGCCGTTTCCAGGCGGCTGACCGGCGGATTGCCCGGCCGCGCAGCCGGGCAGCTGAACGGCGATTTTCACACCGTTCGGATACCGCTCTGATACCGTCCAGATACCGACGTTCGAATCCGGCGATATCAAGGGCTTGGCCCGCTCAGACCGGCAAATGCCGACGTCGGTGCGCCAGACCGCCCTCAGGGATAGGGATTTGCCGGCGCGCGACTGTCCGACAGCGTCTGCGTCGACCGTTCCACGATCCGCTCGATCGCGTCCGCCAGATGCGCCTCCGCGATATTGTAGTCGCCGCGCTCCACCCGGATCTTGTGCGCCTCCAGCAGCACGGCGGCATGGCTCGATCCCTCCGGCGGAAAGAACTTGTAGCTCGCCAGTTCGATCAGCAACCCCAGGGGATCCTTGAAGTAAATCGAATCCATGAAACCCCGGTCCTTGACGCCCGAGTGCTTTATCCCGCGTTCGTCCAGGCGGGTCACGGCCTGGCTAAAGCTGGCCGCGCTGACGTTGAACGCCAGGTGGTGCACGCAGCCCGGATCCATCGGTGTCCGGTCGTGCATGGGTTTTCGTTTTTCATTGGTAAAGATGGTGATCAGCCGCCCGTCGCCGGGATCGAAGTACAGATGCCCCTCGTCCGGGTTGTCCAGGTTGGGTTGATCAAAGACAAAGGGCATGCCCAGCACACCCTCCCAAAAGTCTATACTTGTCTGACGGTTAGCACCAGTGATCGTGATATGATGCACGCCTTGAACCTGTAGTTTCCGCATGTCGCCCCCTCCGGTTTTCGTCGGAAACGATCCTGCGGCGCTCAGGCGCTTGCGTCAACTCGGGCGGGCGCACAGCCTTGGTGCGCCCGCCTGGATATTGGGTCAGACGCCCGCGTCGATGATCGCCTTGGCCAGGATCGGCACGGTCTGCGTGTTCAGCCCGGCGATGTTCATCCGGCTGTCGCCGACCATGTAAATGCCGCTCTCCGCACGCATTTTTTCCACCAGCTCAGGTGTCGTACCAAGACGAGAGAACATGCCACGGTGCTGCCCGAGAAAGGCAAAGCGGTCCGACCCCGACAGTTTCTGCAACTCATCCGCCAACTGTTTGCGCAGGCCCAGCATCGACAGTCGCACGTCCTCCAGCTCGCCCGCCCAGTCGGCGCGCAGGGCCGGATCGTTCAGGATCGTGCTGACAATCCGCGCCCCATGGTCCGGCGGAAAGGAATAGTTCTGCCGGTTCAGATAGGCCAGCGTGCCCTGCGCCAGTTTGGTCTTGCCCGCATCCGCGCTGACCGCCATCAGCAGGCCAGTACGTTCGCGGTAAATCCCGAAGTTCTTGGAGCAGCTCGCCGCGATCAGCAGTTCCGGTACGTTTTCAGCAACATAGCGGGTTCCGGCCGCGTCCTCGTCCAGACCGTCGCCAAAGCCCTGGTAGGCGATGTCGATCATCGGCAGCGCGCCCTTGTCGTTCAGCAGGGCGACGACTTCGCGCCATTGCGTCATGTTCAGGTTCGCGCCGGTCGGGTTGTGACAGCAGCCATGCAGCAGCACGACGTCGCCCGCTTTCAGCCCCTTCAGGTCCTCGACCATGCCATCAAAGGCCACGCCGCCCGTCTCGCTGTCGAAATAGCGATAGGGCACAACCTCCATGCCGAGGTACTTCAGGATCGACAGGTGGTTCGGCCAGGTCGGGTCCGAGACAAAGACGCGGGCCTCCGGGTTCCCCATCTTAATCATTTCAAAGGCTTGACGGACCGCACCCGTGCCGCCCGGCGTCGCCACAGCGGCGACCTGATCGCGGGTCACCGCGTCGCCCAGCACCAGGTTGATCAGTGCGTCGGCATAGTCGGGATCACCCGCAAGGCCGGTATAGGCCTTGGTCGTCTGCTCTTCCCAGATCTTCTGCTCGGCGGCTTTCACCGCGCGCATCACGGGCGTGACCCCTTCGGCATTCTTGTAGACGCCGACGCCAAGGTCGATCTTGTCGTCGCGCGGATCGGCCTTGTACATGCCCATCAGTGCCAGGATCTTGTCAGCAGGCTGCTCTTTAAGGTTCTCGAACATTTTTCTCTTATTCTCCTACGGCGACGGGCAGGGTGGGGAACGCGCCCCATTCCGCCCAGGAACCGTCATACAAGGCATGGTCGGTCTTGCCGATCCGCTCCAGCGCGAGGCAGACAACAGCGGCGGTCACACCCGACCCGCAGCTGGTAATGGCAGGTTTGTCCAGATCGACTCCGGCGGCCTGGAAAGTGGCGCGCAGGTCGTCCGGGGTCTTGAGGGTTCCCTTGGCGCTCAGCAAATCCGGGAAGGGTACGTTTTTCGAGCCCGGGATATGCCCCTTGCGCAGGCCAGCGCGCGGCTCGTCCACCTCGCCGCGAAACCGCGGCGCGGCGCGGGCATCGATGATCTCGTAATCCCCCAGCTTGCTGGCGGCGCTGACTTGCGTGACGTCCTTCACCATCTGGTTCTGGCGGCGCACGGTCATGTGGCGATCACGGATAAGTGGCTCCATATCCTCGATTTCCCGGCCCTCGGCCCGCCATTTGGGCAGACCGCCATCCAGAACGGCCACGTCGAACTGCCCCATCAAACGGAACAGCCACCAGACGCGGGCGGCGGAAAATATGCCGGTTGAATCGTAGACCACGACCTGATGCCCGTCCCCCACGCCCATGGCGCGCAAACGCGACATGAACTTTTCGACCGGCGGCGCCATGTGTGGCAGCTCGGAGCGATGGTCGCTGATCTCGTCTATGTCAAAGAATCGCGCGCCGGGGATATGCCCATCTGCGTACTCGGCCTTGGGGTCGCGACCTGAACCGGGCATGAACCAGCTCGCGTCGAGCAAGCGTAGGTCAGGGTCTTTCAGATGTTGGGCCAACCAGTCGGTCGAAACGAGAACCTTGGGATCATCCTGCACGGGATTGCGCCTTTCGCATGGAAACCGCTGATTCCCTAGCCTTCCCCACCCGTTTTCGCAAGGGTCAGGGGCTAGTGATGCTCTTTCAGCAGCCGCTGTTTCTGACGACCCCAATCGCGTTTTGCCTCGGTCGCCCGCTTGTCGTGGTTCTTCTTGCCCTTGGCCACGCCGATCTTGATCTTGGCCATGCCGCGATGATTGAAATACATCACCAGCGGCACCAACGTCATGCCTTCACGCTGCGTAGACTTCCACAGACCTGCCATTTCCTTTTTGGAAACCAACAGCTTGCGCCGGGCACGCGGTTCATGGCCGAACATCGCGCGATCGTAGGGTGCGATATAGGAATTCACCAGCCACAGCTCTCCCTCCTCCACCGCCGCATAGCTTTCAGCGATGTTGGATTGGCCGATGCGCAGCGATTTCACCTCGGACCCGGTCAGCATGATGCCGCACTCGAGGTCATCCTCGATTGCATAGTCATAACGCGCGCGGCGATTTTCCGCGATGATCTTGTAGTTCGGGTCTGATTTTTTCTGTGCCATGATCGCGCCTCTTTACGTCACCCGGGGCAGCGCTGTCCATCGCCGGACGACTGCGGAATTAATTTCCATAATGCGGCTTGGAAAATACCCCGGAACGCGTAACTTGTGGGCAAAGGAAAGGATTTCAAGATGACCGACACGATGCAACGGATCGTTCTGGCGCGACGACCGCAGGGCTTTCCCGTCGACGCCGATTTCCGACTCGAAGATATCGACATGCCCTCGCCCGCCGCGGGCGAGGTGCTTGTACGCCTGACCCACATGTCGCTGGATCCGTACATGCGGGGCCGGATGGACTATGTCAAAAGCTACACCGCGCCCCAGGAGCTGGATCAGACCATGGGCGCCGGGGGTGTCGGGGAGGTGATCGCCTCACGCGATGACGGCTTCGCACCGGGCGACAAGGTGTTCGGGATGTTCGGCTGGGCAAGTCACGCCTGCCTGCCCGCCAACCAGTTGCGCAAGCTCGACCCCGACCTGCCGCCCTCGACCGCGCTTGGCGTACTGGGGATGCCGGGATTCACCGCCTGGTCGGGCCTGGATGCCTATGCCAAGATGAAGGCAGGCGAAACGCTGGTGGTGGCAGCGGCGACAGGTCCCGTCGGCTCGATGGTCGGGCAACTGGCCAAGAAGGCAGGGCTGCGTGTCGTCGGCGTCGCCGGCGGGCCGGACAAATGCAAGATGGCGGTCGAGACCTTCGGCTTTGACGCCTGTGTCGATCACCGTGCCTACAAGACGCCGATCGAGATGATGGAGGCGCTGCACGCCGAATGCCCGGATGGCATCGACGTCTATTTCGAAAACGTCGGCGGGCAGGTTCTGGGTGGCGTACTGCCAATCATGAACACCTACGGCAGGATCATCGTCTGCGGCATGATCGCGTGGTATTCGGGCGAAAGCGACGACACCGGCCAGATGCCGCTGCAAAAGCTGTGGCGCATGGCGCTGGTCAAGCGTCTGACGATCCAGGGGCTGCTGCAAACCGATCATGTGGATCGGTTCGGCGAATTCCTGGCAGAGGTCGCACCGGATGTTAAATCCGGCAAGATTGCCTATCTCGAAGACGTGGCAGAGGGTCTTGAAAACGCACCCCAGGCCTTCTTTTCGATGCTCAAGGGCGGCAATACCGGCAAGCAGGTCGTCAAGATCTCCTGACGCCGTTTCCGCGATGGAAAAGGGGCGGCGGATTAACGCGCCGCCCCTTTTCCGTGACCAAGGCCGCTCTCAGCCGAGCTGTTCGTCAAGGATCTTCTTCAGTTCCGCATAGCTCATGTTGGAATACTTTTCGCCATTGATGATCAGGGTCGGGGTGCCGCTCACATCATCTGCCGTCGCATTCTTCTGGTACCAGGCTGCCAGGGTCCGCGCCTGGTCTTCGTCCGCCAGGCAGGCTTCGAGGGTGGCATCGTCCAGACCTGCGACTTTGCCCAGCTTGCGCAGGTTGTCGGCGATGTCCGCTTCGGACTTCGCGCCGCGCAGCCACTGATCCTGCTGTTCATACAGCATATCGGCGATGCCAAAGAACCGCATCCCGCCATTGCACCGCGCGATCAGCGAAGCCCAGAGGCCATAGCGGTCGAAATACACATCGCGGTAAATGAACTTGACCTTGCCGGTATCGATGTAATCCGTCCGCAGTTGCGTAAAGACATTGTTGTGAAAGTCACGGCAGTGCGGACAGGTGAAGGAAGCGTATTCCATCATGGTCACAGGCGCATCGGCATCACCCAGCACCATTTCCGTGACGCCAGAGGTATCCACATCTGCCACTGCCGAGGCATCACCGGCGTTGACGGCGGTCTGCGCCTCGGCCGCATTGCGGGTGTTGTAGAAATAGCCGCCTGCGGCCACGACGACAGCCGCGCCTGCGATACCGCCGCCGATGAGGGTTCTGCGATCCATCAGTTGTGATCCTTTCTCAAACCTTAGATTTTCCTAGTACATTGCGGGCCAGCGCCTCAAGCGCCGCTTTCAGCCCGTCGTCCTTGACCCCGTCCGCCACGGCCGAGGCACGCGCGACAACCTGCGGGTCAGGCTGAATTGGCGCGGCGGGCGCCTTGCGCATTTCAAAGGCCACCTGCCCTTCGGCAAAGCCCGTGCTCGCCGTCTGGGTGATACGGACCCGCGCGATGGCATTGTAGCCGTAGACGCCGTTGACCCGCTCGCGCAGCACATCCTTTTGCATTTCCAAGACCGGAGCATGGGCCCCCGTTGTCAGCAGCACCAGGGTGCCCCCCAGATTGCCGCGCGGATACTTGACCTCGACCGGGCGGGCGATGGCCGCGATGTCGGCCCCCGCTATTTCCTCCCAATGGGTCAAAAGCCGCGAGATGGCAAAACCACGCGTTTCACCGGCCTTTCGGATCCTGCTCTCAAGCAGGCCGTAAGTACGGGTAAAGCCATAGGTTGAGGACTGTCGACGCGGCACGGGTTGCATCCTTTCGATTGGCGCTATTCTAGTGGGTGTCACTGGCCATGCCAGAGGAAAGCCATGGCAAAGACGGGTGGAGGCATAAAGATTGCGTGAGACGGCAGTAGCAAAAGCGACAGGGGATGCGCCAGCGCAGTCTGCGGATCTGCTGGCCTGGTACGACGTACATGCGCGCGACATGCCCTGGCGGACCAGCCCGGCGGACCGCGCCCGTGGCATTCTGCCCGACCCCTATCACATCTGGATGTCCGAGGTCATGCTGCAACAGACCACCGTTGCCGCGGTGCGCGATTATTTCCTGCGTTTCACGGCGCGCTGGCCCACCGTTGCCGACCTGGCCGCAGCCGAGGACGGTGACGTCATGGGCGAATGGGCCGGGCTTGGGTATTACGCCCGCGCCCGCAACCTGCTGAAATGCGCCCGCGCGGTCGTCACGGACCACGGCGGCCAGTTCCCGGACACTCTGGAAGGTCTGCTCGGCCTGCCCGGCGTCGGCCCCTATACCGCCGCCGCCATCGCCTCCATCGCATTTGATCGCGCCGAAACGGTGGTGGACGGAAACGTCGAACGCGTCATGGCGCGCCTCTACGATATCCACACACCCCTGCCCGGCGCAAAACCGGAGCTGACGGCCCGGGCTGCCCGGCTGACACCGACGCAACGACCCGGTGACTATGCCCAGGCCGTAATGGACCTTGGCGCAACGATCTGTTCCCCGCGAAACCCCGCCTGTGGGATCTGCCCCTGGCAGACGCCTTGCGCCGCACGGCGTCTTGGCACCGCAACGGAACTGCCGAAGAAAACCCCGAAAAAACCCAAACCCACCCGCACCGGAATTGCCTATATTGCGCGGCGATCCGACGGTGACTGGCTGCTGGAGCGCCGCCCTGATCGCGGACTTCTGGGCGGGATGCTCGGCTGGCCCGGATCCGAGTGGGCCGAACAGGTGCCGCCACACGCCGCACCATTCGACGCGGACTGGGTAACGTTGCCGGCACAGGCCCTGCATACGTTCACACATTTTCATCTGCGCCTGACGATCCAGGTCGCCGTCGCGCCGCAGGGCACCAATCCGACAACAGGCAGCTTCCTGTCCGGCGACATGTTCCGCCCCTCGGATCTGCCGACGGTGATGCGAAAGGCGTTTGACCTGGCGCAGGACCACTTCGTAGGATCGCGCTGACCAACGCCCCTTTGTCGGGAAAATGCCGATGTCCCCAACTGCCCCTTCCGGCTTTGCCGCTGCACTCCCCTTCTGGCTCTCGCTGGTGATGGTGCCGTTGGTGGTGATCGGCGCCTTGCAAGGCGGGCTCAGCGTTCTTCTTGTCCCGCTGTACGGGTACGGGCTGTTTTCGGTGCTCGATCACCTGCTTGGACTCGACCCCACCAACCGCGACATCCAGACCGGGGACAACGCCCTGTTCTGGCATCGTGCCGTCACGCTGATCTGGCCCCTCTTGCAGTTCCTGACGCTGTTCTGGGTGATCTGGTACGCCAGCCACGCCGACCATCTCGGCATCCTGGAAACCATCGTCCTGTTTTACGGCGTCGGCACGATGACCGGCGCCATCGGTATCGTCTACAGCCATGAGCTCATGCACCAGCGTACCAAGACGGAACGCTGGATGGCCGACGTTCTGCTGTCGATGGTGCTCTACAGCCATTTCCGCACCGAACACCTTCTTGTGCATCACACACACGTGGCAACGCCACGTGACGCGGTAACCGCACGCTATAACGAAGGGTTTCCGCATTTCTTTGCACGCGTCATGCGCGAATGCCCCCGGTCGGCCTGGGCCGCCGAGGTGGACCGATTGCACAAACGCGGTCGAACCGCCCTGGACCGCAGCAACCCCTTCTGGCGCTATGCCGCGCTTCAGGCTGCGATGCTGCTTCTTGCGATTGGGTTGGGGGGGGTGACGGGCCTCGTGTTGTTCCTGTTTCAGGCGCTGGTCGCGATCTGGCTGCTCGAACTGACCGACTACATCGAACACTACGGCCTGACCCGCAAATACCTCGGGAATGGCAAATTCGAACACGTCAAACCGCATCACAGCTGGAATGCGACGCATACCGCCACCAACTGGTTGCTGATCAATCTTCAGCGCCACTCAGACCATCACGCGCGGCCTGACCGGCGCTTTCCCCTGCTGCAGGCCCGCTCGGGACAAGAGGCGCCGCAACTGCCGCATGGCTACCCGATCATGGCGATGATGGCGATGATCCCATCACTCTGGCGGCGCAGGATGAACCCCCGCGTGCGCAAGTGGCGCGCGATGTACTACCCCGAAATCACAGACTGGCGCCCCTACAAGGCCGGAACCCATCGCGATCTGAGCTGAGGGCGTGCCTGACCGATCACGATGGGGAAGCGGGTTTGCGATAACAGAGGTTTGAGGCCGCCCGAAGAACAGCGATACCTCGCCCCTCAACCGGCCTGGCAAAAGGTCGGCGCCCCCGGCCCGGTGATTGCTTGCGCCAGGTATCCCCACGTACCCCCTGGCGGCGCCAACGCAGGCGCGGCCCTGAAAAGGACCGCGCCTTCAGTTCATGCCGCCATCACGCGCGACAGATGGAAGTCCGTATCGCCCAGCTGATGATCGATCATGACCAGGCGCTTGGCATAATGGCTTCCGGGATATTCCCAGGTCATCGCAATCCCGCCGTGCATCTGGATCGCCTCTTCGGCGACAAGGCGCCCGGCACGGCCGATCAGGTTCTTGGCCATCGAGGCATAGCGGCTTGCCTGCCCTCCGCCCAGTTCCGACGCAGCCTTGATCGTGATCGACCGGGCCTGCTCGATCTCGGTCAACATGTCGACGGCCCTGTGCTGCAACGCCTGAAAGCTGCCAATGGGTCGCCCAAACTGCTTGCGCGTGCCCAGGTATTCCACGGTCATCGCGTGCAGGACATCCATCGCCCCAACCGCTTCGGAGCACAGCGCGACGATCCCGGCGTTGACCGCGTCCTGCAACGCCGCGCCTGCATCCGCGATCAGCAGGGTTGCCGGCGCATCATCCAGCAAGACCTCGGCTGCGCCACCGCCGTCCATCATCGCGTAGCCAGTCACCGAGGCAGCGCTGGCCGCGACCTCGAACATTGCCAGCTTGCCCTCGAACTTTGCCGCGATCAGAAAGACTTCGGCCACCTGTCCACCGTAGACGGCGGATTTGCGACCGTTCAGAACATGCCCCTCTCCGCGGGCTGTAGCCTCTGTCGCGATCAAATCCAGCTCATAAGGCGCTTCCAGCTCTCCCAGGCCGACCGCGTATTTCGTCGCGCCGCTCAGCAGGCTTTCCTGGTCGGCGCCCGCCGCCGTCAACAGACGGCTCGCCAAGACTGCCGCCAAAACGGGTTCGGGGCACAGGGCCCGCCCAAGGGCCTCGAACACGACCGAAATATCGAAGCCGCTGCCGCCAAAACCACCGGCATCCTCTGGCGCCAGCGCGAACAGGGCCCCCAGTTCCGATAGCTCTGCCCAGCGATCCGGCGCGTGATAAGGGGCGGCGTAGGCCACCTTGGTGCGCGCCTCGAATGGGTATTTGTCCTTCAGATAGCGGGTCAGGGAATCCGACAACATCTGCCGGTCTTCTGTCAGGTCGAAATCCATGCCTCAAAGCTCCAGCATTGTCTTGGTCAGAATATTGCGCTGGATCTCGTTGGACCCACCGAAGATCGAGGTCTTGCGATTGTTGAAATACCGCGCGGCGTCATTGGCGTGATCTGCAGGCGCCAGTGACAGGTTGCCCTCGATACTGCCTGGAAACGGCGCTGCCGCCGGCCCGAGCGCACGTCGCGCCAGGTCCTTCAACTCCTGCCCGATGACCGTCCCCTTGATCTTGAGGATCGAGGTTTCCGGCCCCGGCGCACCCTGTTTCTGCGCCTTGTAGAGCATCCGCAGGTTGGTGATCTTCATGGCTTCAAGGTCGATCTCGACCTGCGCGATCCGCGCGGCAAACAGCGGATCCTCTGCCAGAGGTTTGCCGTTGCGCTTGACGACGCGGGCCAGCGCCTTGACCTCTTCCAGTGACTGCATCGAAAATCCGACACCGGCGATATTCGTGCGCTCATGCGTCAACAGGAACTTGGCAATGGTCCAACCCATGTTTTCCTCGCCCACCAGATTGGCGGCCGGAACGCGGACGTCGGTAAAGAATACCTCGTTCACCTCGTGGCCGCCTTCGATCAGGCGGATCGGGCGCATCTCGATCCCCGGCGTGTCAAGGTCGACCAGGATAAAGGAAATCCCCTGCTGCTGCTTCACGTCCGGGTCGGTGCGCACCAGGCAGAAGATCATGTTGGCGTGCTGTCCCAGCGTGGTCCAGGTCTTTTGTCCGTTGATCACATAGTCATCGCCATCGCGAACGGCGCGCGTCTTGAGGCTGGCAAGGTCCGACCCGGCACCGGGCTCGGAATACCCCTGGCACCACCAATCCTCACCCGACAGGATGCGCGGCAGATAGTGGTCCTGCTGTTCCTTGCTGCCGAACTGTTGCAACACCGGCCCCAGCATGGCGAGGCCAAAGGGCACGATGCGCGGCGCATAGGCGCGACAGGCCTCTTCTTCGAAGATATGGCGCTGTACCGGGCTCCAGCCGGGGCCGCCGAACTCCGGTTCCCATGTCGTGGCCAGCCAGCCCTTGGCGTTCAGGATCGCATGGTAGCGGTCCATCATGTCCTTGCTCAGCTCGCCTCCCGCCCGCACGGCATCGCTCATCTCGCTTGGCAGGTTCTCGGCGAAGAAATCCCGAACCTCCTGCCGAAAGGCCTGCTCTTCGTCGCTGAAAGACAGATCCATGCGCTTATCCTTCCTTGTTCAAATCTGCGAAGGTGCTGCCGTCGGCGGCCATCTTTCGCAAAATATCCGGCACCCGCCAGTAATGTGCGTCTTCGGCGGCGTACCCTTCGATCCGCTCGACCAGCGCCGCCGCGCCAATCGTGTCGGCATAGTGCAGCGGACCGCCCCGAAACCGGGGGAAGCCGTAGCCGAACAGAAAGACCATATCGACGTCGACCGGCCGCTTGGCTGTACCATCCTCGACCACCCGCGCCGCCTCGACGATCATTGCCGTCATGTAGCGATCGACGATGTCTTCGTCGGAAAAGTCCTTTGGCGTGATCCCCTTGGCGGCGCGCACCGCGTCGATGATGCCGGCGACCTCCGGGTTGGGCACGGGTGCGCCACTGTCGTACAGGTAATAACCCTGCCCGGTCTTGCGCCCGAACCAGCCGTTTTCGCAGATCTTGTCCGCGATATCCCCGGCATACCGTTGCGCGGGATCACGCGTCTCGGCCTTGCGCTTGCGCGTCATCCAACCGATATCGAGGCCCGCCAGATCGCTGACCTTGTGCGGCCCCATGGCAAAGCCGAATTGCTCCAGAGCGCGGTCCACCTGCTGCGGCGAGGCACCATCGAGCACAAGATACGCCGCGCAGAGCCCGTAGTGCGCCAGAATGCGGTTGCCGATGAACCCGTCGCAGACCTGCGCCAGCACCCCAACCTTCTTCAGCCGCTTGGCCAGGGCAAAGCCACTGGCCAGAACATCCGCACCCGTATGCTTGCCCTGAACGATCTCCAGCAGGCGCATGACATGGGCCGGGCTGAAAAAGTGCAGGCCCAGCACATCACCGGGCCGGTTGGTGCTGGTCGCGATTTCATCAATATCGAGGTAGGAGGTATTGGAGGCCAAAATCGCGCCCGGTTTGCAGATCGCATCCAGCTTGCCAAAGATGTCTTTCTTGACGTCCATCTGCTCAAACACGGCCTCGATCACCAGATCGACGTCCGACAGGCTCTCCATCTCCAGCGACGGTTCCAGCATGGCAATCGCGGCGTCACGCTTGTCGCTGCTCAGCTTGCCCCGACTAACAGCTCCGTCGAGGTTCTTGGTGATCGTTGCGACGCCACGTTCGAGGCCGTCGGCCGCCACCTCGATCAGACGAACCGGCAGACCGGCAATCAGGCAGGACGTCGCGATGCCAGACCCCATCGTCCCGCCGCCGATGACGCCGATCTTGGCGATCTCGCGCGTGGGTCCCTTGGCTTCGGCGATGTTGGAAACGGCGCGCTCGCCGAAAAAGGCATGGATCAGCCCCGCGCGTTGTGGCGTTTCCATGCAATCGAGGAACGCCTGCCGTTCAACCTTCAGCCCCTCGTCGATCGGCAGATTGCAGGCGGCGACGGCCTCGACACACTTGGCCGGGCTGAACAGATGCGGCGCCTTGCGGCGGACGCCCTCAAGCGTGGCGTCCAGAACCGCGCGGTCATACTCTGCCTCGATCCTGTCGGTGCGGCGGGTGGTCAGGGTGCCATCCAGCACCTGCCGCGCTGCTGCCAGCGCCACGTCGCGGGGCGCACCTTCGACCACGCGATCCACCACGCCCTTCTCAAGCGCCTCGGACACTGGCACCTGACGTCCCGAAAGGATCACGTCCAGCGCGAAGGACAGGCCTGCCAGACGCGGCAGGCGTTGCGTGCCCCCGGCACCGGGCAACAGACCCAGCAGGACCTCAGGCAGACCCACCTTGGCGCCCTTTATCGCGACGCGCGCATGGGTCGCCAGCGCGATCTCGAAACCGCCGCCAAGGGCCGTACCGTGTATGACCGAGACGACCGGGATCGCGCTGCGCTCTACCTCGTTCAGGACATCGGGAAGGGACGGTTGCTTGGGTGGCTTGCCGAACTCGCGGATATCAGCGCCAGCGGTAAAGGTGCGCCCGGCGCAATACAACGCGATCACCTTGGCCTTTCCGGCGGAATTGATATCCGAAATGGCGCTGGACAGACCGATACGCACGGCGTGACCCGTCGCATTTACCGGTGGATTATCTATGCAAATCAGCGCGATATCATCCGCCGTCTCGGTCGAGATGACATCCGCCACCTGTACTCCGTCAGCCATGTCGCTCCTCCCCCATCGCAATGGCAATTTCAGGCGGATTCCCCCCTCGCGCACGGCGCGCAGAGGAAACCCACCCCGTTGGGAAGCAGACTAGGCCGCGCGAGGGGCGCGGGTCAATAGTGTGGAATTACATTTTGCATTGCGAAATAGGTCAGGAGATGATCTCGAATTTCACCACATCCACCATCCCGCGGTCCGTGATCTTCAACGCCGGGATCACGGGCAACGCCAGGAAGGCCAGTTGCAGGAAAGGTTCCTCCAGCGCGACATCCAGCGATTTCGCAGCAGCCCGCAGCACGATCAGGGCGTCATGGACCACCTCGAAAGGCTCCGTGCTCATCAGTCCCGCGACCGGCAGCGCCAATTCGGCCAGCACCTTGCCGTTCTCGACCACCACGAACCCGCCCTCGATCTCTCCCAGCCGGTTCGCCGCAAGCGCCATGTCGTCGTAATCCACCCCGACGCAGGCAATGTTGTGGTGATCGTGGCAGACGGTCGAGGCGATGGCTCCGCGTTTCAATCCAAAGCCCTTGACGAAACCACTGGCGATATTGCCGTTGATGCCGTGCCGCTCGACCACGGCGATCTTGACCAGATCCCGTTCGGGGTCGGGCTTCTTGTCGCCATCCTCGATCGCGATCACCTCTTTCAGGTGCTCGGTGATGATCTTGCCTTCCATGATGCCGATCACGTCGGTTTCTTCGCGGTTGGCAGAGGTGCGAAAACTTTCGGCGGTCACAACAGGCGCCTTCACCGAATTGCGCCCCACGGGAGGTGTGATCGAACGGGCCGCAAAGGCCGCATCGTTGAACTGTACGCCCCCCGAAAACACCATTTCGGCGCGGCAGGTCGCCAGATCGTCGATCACCACGATATCGGCGCGCTTGCCAGGGCTGATCGAGCCGCGATCCTTGAGGCCGAACGCCTCGGCGGCCGACAGGCTGGCGGCGCGATAAACGGCCAGCGGCGGACAACCCATGCGGATCAGTTCCCGGATCATGAAATCCAGGTGCCCGTGTTCACCGATATCCAGCGGGTTACGGTCATCGGTGCACAGGCACATGTAGGCGCTGGTGATGTCGCTCAGCAGCGGTTGCAAGGCGACCATGTCCTTGGAAACCGAGCCTTCGCGGATCAGCACGCGCATCCCCTTTTGCAGCTTCTCGCGGGCCTCCTTAGCGGTCGTCGCCTCATGCTCGGTGCGGATTCCGGCGGCGACATAGGCGTTCAGGCCCTTGCCCAGCAACTGTGGGCAGTGGCCATCTATATGCTGGCCCCGAAACAGCTCCAGCTTGGCCATGCAGCCGGGGTCCTGAAAGATCACGCCGGGGTAATTCATGAACTCGGCCAACCCGATGACCTGCGGGTGATCCATCAACGGCGCCAGATCGTCGGCTTCGATCCGCGCACCGGCGGTTTCCATGTGGCTCGATGGCACGCAGGAAGACAGGTTGACGCGGATGTCCATCACCGTCTCGGTCGCGCAGGACAGGAAATACTCGATCCCCGGCACCCCGATCACGTTGGCGATCTCGTGCGGGTCACAGATCGCCGTGGTCACGCCACGCGGGCCGACGCAGCGGTCGAATTCATGCGGGGTGACCATGCTGCTCTCTATGTGCAAATGCGTATCGATAAATCCAGGCACCAGGATCTTGCCGGAAACGTCGATCTCCTCGACCCCGTCGTATTGCGCCATGATGCCGACGATGCGCTCGCCGCAGATCGCGACGTCTCCCTCCAGCAGCGCGCCGGTGACGACGTCCAGAACCTTGCCGCCCTTGAGGACCAGATCCGCCGGGACATCGCCCTTTCCCTGTGCAATCATGTCGGACAAGGGTTTCAAAGTCATCGTGGCCTCCTGCAAATGCTCGCCTCAAAAAGCCTGATCCGGGCCGCCTTGTCCAGCGCTGGACCGCGGCGTAAGCAGGGCGTGAACCGCAAGAGGACCCCGCATGAGCCTGTTTGACCTGCCCCCCATTCCCGACATCCCCGTCACCGGCGAGACGGAGGGGTATCCCGTCCGCCGTATTTTCTGCGTCGGGCGCAACTATGCCGCCCATGCCGCCGAATTTGGCAACGAAGTACCCGATTCTCCTTTCTACTTCACGAAATCCCCGGCCTCGATGATCCTGTCGGGTGGCACCGCCCCGTATCCGCCCGGGACCACCAACTATCACTTCGAGATGGAGCTGGCCGTGGCCATCGGCGCGCCGGTCTTCAAATGCGCTCCCGAAGATGCGGCGGCGGCGGTCTATGGCTATGCTTGCGCGCTGGACATGACCCGTCGCGATCTGCAAATCGCGGAACGGAACAAGCAGCGCCCATGGGATCTGGGCAAGGACGTGGAAAATTCCGCTGTCATCGGGCCGATCACCAAGGCCGCCGATTTCGGCGCGGTGGCCAAGCAGGCCATTGAACTGACGTTGGATGGAACGACCAAGCAGAAATCAACGCTGAACCTGATGATTCACGATGTCGCTGCGATCATCAGCCACCTCTCAGGGTTCTACCATCTGCGCGCCGGCGACATGATCCTGACCGGAACCCCCGAAGGCGTCGGCCCCGTTGCGCCGGGCAATGTGATCGAAGGCACCATCGACGGACTGACCCCCGTGCGCCTGACGATCGCCGAGGCGGCCTGACACCTGATCGCGCTTGCGCATGCGCCGACCCGCGCAGGCGCGGCCAGGGAACGCTGCCTTGTAAATACGCGGCGACCTGCCGCCCTGTCGGCGGCGCGTGTCTATCGTTGCTGCATCGCAGCGGCTCAGCTAGTCTCAGAGGATGAGTCGAAAGAACCGCCTTTCCCCTGATGATTGGCTGCGCGCCGGTCTGGATGCCCTCTCGACCCTCGGTCCAGAGGCGCTGAAGGCCGAACCTTTGGCCCGCGCGCTGGACACGACAAAGGGATCATTCTACTGGCACTTTCCCGATGTTCCCGCGTTCCGTCAGGCCCTGCTGAAGTTCTGGGGCGAGGAATCACAGGCCGCACCTGCTGCGCCGGACGATAAACGCGCAGCGGTGGCTCAGCTCCACGCCCTTGTACGCAACGGATTTTCCGATGATCCGCTGGCCGAGGCCGCGATGCGCGCATGGGCCCGCACCGACGCGACCGCCAAGGCAACGCTGGAAGATATCGATGCCCGCCGACTGACCCACCTCGAGGACGTGCTGAAACAGATCGGTGTCACAAACCCCGACATCGCCCGTCTGCTCTATGCTGCCCGTATCGGCATGGGAGAGTTGGGCCCCGCGGATGAAAAACGCAATCACGAGGCGCTTGATACCCTCGTGGATCTTGTCCTCGCCCTCAGATGAAACAGCGCGCTCAAGCTCGCAGCATGGCGCGATTGCGGCACTCGGGGCGCCGGGTCAGCGGTCTTGCCATCGCCTGCCTCGCGCTGTCTCTGCTCGGTGGCTGCCGAGAGGCCGAGCTGATCGCGGCACAAACCACCTGGCAGCTGGACGCCATCAACGAAAAGACCGTGCCCGACACAGACCGTGCCACGCTGCGCATCCCCGCCCTTGGACGGCTCGAAGGGCAGGCCCCCTGCAATCGTTACTCAGGCACCTGGGTCGGGGTCGAGGATGACTTCCGCACCGAAGGCATTGCCAGCACCCGGATGGCCTGCCCCGCGATCGACGCGGAACAGGTCTATCTGGCGGCACTGCGGCGCGTCACCTCGGCCACGGTCACCGACGACACGCTGACGCTGACCGGGCCTGGCCTGACACTGCGCTTCAGCCCGCTGCTACGCGCCGGCTGATTGCCTCGATCAACCGCTGCCGCGCATCCGGCAGGGGTTTGCTGCCCAGTTCCGGCGCCAGCCGGTTGTGCAGGAAATGCCCTGTGACCATCAGCGCAGCGGCCACGTCCGCATCAGGGGCATCGCCCTGTCCCATCAGCGTTGGCGGCAGTGGCAGCAGCCGGTCGGCGTACGCCCCCGCCCCGGCGCGCGTGACCGCCCGCCCCGTCCGGGGCGAGACATAGGCCAGCCCCTCTGTCGCGCCCGTCACCGCGCAACACGACAGATCCAGACCATAGCCCATGTCCTCCAGCAGCGCCATTTCCCACCTCAGATAGGCCAGTGGCCATACCTCGGGGCGATCCAGCAGATCCAGCAATTGCTCTGTCTGACGATAAAGCCGTGGATGCGCTTCTCGTTCGGGCAGGCAGAACACCAACAACCCCGTGACCGCGTTCAGCCCCGCCAACGCCAACCGCTCTCCCAGGCTGACAGCCGCACGCGATCGCACGGGTTCCACCGTGAAATATCCCAGATGCTCCTCGAGTCGGGCACGCCAGGCGATGTCCAATTGGGCACCCGGTTGCAGCATCGGCGCGATCTTGCGCGAGGATCCGCCGCGTACGATTCCGGCGTGCCGACCATGCGAAGGCGTAAACACCTCAATGATCGCGGCACTCTCGCCATGACGCCTGACCGCCAACAAGATTCCGTCTTCCCGCCATTCCATGCCATCATCATCCATCGACTTGCAGACAGCGGCAAGATGGCTCAGCTTACCGCCATGGATTTTCGCTCTTCCACTCTCTCACCAACGGCCCGCGCGCTCGCATTGCTCATCGTGATCAGCGCCGCCGTCTCGCTGTCTTTCGAATTCATGGCCACGCAGCTTGACCATCCAACCGACTCGGCATTGCAAATCCTGTGGCGACTGGCGCGCTATTTCACCATCCTCACCAATCTGCTGGTGCTGATCAGCTTTTTCGCCATCGTTTCGTTACGACGAAAGCTCGGCGCATTGTGGATGGGCGGCCTGGCCGTCTGGATAACCGTCACGGGGGCCGTGTATCACCTGCTGCTGGCCAGCGTGCACCAGGGCCTGTCGCTCTATGCCGATTTCGGCCTCCATACGCTGACGCCGGTGCTGACGATGCTCTGGTGGCTCATCTTTGCACCGAAGGGCAACCTTGGCCTCGGACCGGCCATCCTGTGGCTGTTCTGGCCTGCACTCTATATCCTGTACGCCCTTTGGCGCGGCACTCGCGACGGCGATTACCCTTATTTCTTCATTGACCCGGCACAGGTCGGCTGGGACGGTGTGGCGATCTGGTCGGCAATGCTCGGGCTGGGCTTTCTGGCCCTCGGGCTTGTCTATTCCTGGATCGGCCGGATCGCACGCCGCTAACGCGCATCAGTCCGACAGACCGTCCTCGTCCAACAGATGCCGCCCCTGGCGGTCCTCGACCTCGATCACCCACAGATCGGGATCAAAGCTGCGCTGACGTGCAATGGCCGCATCCACCTCGCGCTCCGCACCTTCGGCCAGCGTGACCCAGGTGCGCGCCCCGCTCATGATGTCGAAGCTGCGCTGAAACAGCCGGGCCTGGCCGTCCAACGTGTTCATCTTGACCAGAACGGCCCCGCCCGTGTCATCGCCATGCGCCACGACAAAAACCGGAATATCAGCCAGCCGCAGACGCGTCAGGTAGGCAGCGACCCAGATTTCAGCTTTCAGACGCATCGCATACTCCTCCGGGTCCACGGCGCTATGCGCCGCCACCCATTGTTGCTAGGCTGGGCAAACACCGAACAGGACCCCTGCCAGATGCCCCTGCCTGCCGCCATCCTTCTCATCGTCGGGATTGTCCTGAACGTGATCTACATCCTGTTCAGCCTGCCAGCGTCCTACGGAGTGGCCCTGAACGTCACCGGGATCATCAGCATCCTGATCGGTCTGATCTGGTGGCAGATCGCCCGCCAGCGCGGGCGGCGCTGACCGCGATCAGTTGCCGTCCTTGAAATCCAGACCCATCTCGGAATAGCGCTCGGATTCCTCAAGCCAGTTTTCGCGCACTTTCACCTGCAGGAACAGGTGAACACGGCGGCCCAGAAACTCTTCCATCTCGGTGCGTGCGGCGGTCGACACACCCTTGATCGTCTCGCCCTTCTTGCCCAGCAGAATGCCCTTGTGACCGTCGCGCACAACATAGACGATCTGGTCGATCCGCGCACTGCCATCCGGGCGCTCCTCCCAGCTCTCGGTCTCGACCGTCAGCTGATAGGGCAGCTCCTGGTGCAGACGCAGTGTCAGCTTTTCGCGGGTCATCTCGGCGGCGATCATGCGCATCGGCAGATCGGCAATCTGATCCTCGGGGTACAGCCACGGCCCCTCCGGCATCTTGCCCGCCAGCCAGTCCCGCAGCGACTGCACGCCATGTCCCTTTTCAGCCGAGATCATGAACGTCTCGGCAAAGGCAAACTGGTCGTTCATCTTCTTGGTCAGGGCCAGCAGCACGGGGGCCTCGACGCGGTCGATCTTGTTGATCGCCAGCGCGATCGTGCGGCCCTCTGACATCTCCTGCAAACTCGCCAGGATGGCCTCGACGCCCTCGGTGATACCACGATGCGCCTCGATCAACAGCACGACGACATCGGCATCCGCCGCGCCGCCCCAGGCGGCTGCCACCATTGCGCGGTCCAGGCGGCGGCGCGGCTTGAACAGGCCAGGCGTGTCGACAAAGACGATCTGGCTCTCACCCTCGATCGCGACACCGCGAATCCGGGCGCGGGTCGTCTGCACCTTGTGGGTGACAATGCTGACCTTTGCGCCAACCATCCGGTTCAGCAGCGTTGACTTGCCCGCATTGGGTTCGCCGATCAGGGCCGTAAAGCCGGCGCGTGTGCTCATGAGATCATCCGTTGATGTGAAGGGGGCCTTCTAGGGCAGAATAGCCCACCGTACCAGCCCTGTCTGCAAGGTCGTTCAGACGGGTGTCACCGCTGTCACACGGCCCGACCGCAGCAAGGTATAGATCCCGCTACCCACGATCAGAACGCCACCCGCAAGTGTCCAAAGATCGGGGCGCTCGCCAAACACGAAGAACGCGATGACCAGCGCAACCAGCAACCGGCTATAGCGGAACGGGGCAACGACACTGATTTCCCCGGTGCGCATCGCCAGCGTCAGCGCGGTATAGGCACCGACCCCGAAAATGGCCGTAACCCCCAGCATCCCCAAATCCCGCAGCGGTGGCAGGCGCGGCACATCGCCCGCCACGACCATCAGGATACCGCCCGCCGCCAGTACAACGAAGAACCCAAGTGTGCCCAGCTGGTATCGCGACACGCTGGGCGGCGCGGCGCGCGTCGCCAGATCCCGCCCGGCGAACCCGATCATGCCTGCGACCGCCAACAGCGCGTCGACACGAAATGCCTCGGGTGTGGGGCGCAAGATCAGCAAGACCCCGCAGAACCCGACCGCCATCGCGCTCCACCGGCGCAGACCGACCTTTTCCCCCAGGACAAGCGCCGCCCCCAATGTCACCACCAGCGGCGTCGCCTGCAAGATGGCCGAGGTCGTCGACAGCGGCGTGAATGCCAGCGCCAGCGCAAAGAACAGCCGCCCGCCCAGCTCGAATACCGACCGGATCAGCAGGCGGGGCCGCACCATTTCGGGGTTCAGCACCCTTTCGCCCACCCGACGCGACAGCAGTGCAAAAACCGACATCCCGATGGCGCCGAACATCGCCAGCGCAAAACCCGGCGCCACATCCGCCGTCACAGTCTTGAAAAATGCGTCCTCGCCGGCAAACAGCATCATCGCCAGAACCATGAACAGGCTGCCGCGCAGGTTGTCGCTCACGCTTCGCCGTCTTTCATGACCCGGTCCAGCAGCGCCCTGGCCGCCGCCTGTTCGGCCATCCGCTTCGAGTTCGCCTTGGCCGAGGCTTCTTCACCGGTCTCCAGCCGTGCGCAGATGGTAAAGATCGGCGCATGGTCCGGGCCGCTGCGCGCCGTCTCGATATAGGCCGGGGGTGGCAACCGACGTGCCTGCGCCCATTCCTGAAGCGATGTCTTGGCGTCGCGGGCATCTTCGTCGACCGTGGCGATGCGCGGCCCCCAAAGGCGCAGGATCATTGCCTTGGCCGCGTCGAAACCACCGTCCAGGTACACGGCGGCAATCACCGCCTCCATCGCGTCCCCCAGCAAGGCCAGCTTGCGACGACCGCCGCTGATCTGTTCCGACCGGCCCAGTTTCAGCACCGCACCGACGTCGATCTGGCGGGCGACATCGGCACAGGTCTCCTTGCGCACCAGCGCGTTGAAGCGCGGCGCCAGCATCCCCTCGCTTGCCACGCGATCACTGGCCAGCAGCGCCTCGGCCATCACCAGGCCCAGAACCCGGTCACCCAGAAATTCCAGCCTCTGGTTGTCGTCGCGCGTCGGCGTCGCGACCGACGAATGGGTAACAGCCCGCAATAGCAGTTCAGGCCGGGCGAATTCATGGCCCAGCCTGTCCTGAAACAGCTTCATGTCCTGCGATAACTTCATGCCTGGGTCCGGTTGCCTGACGGTTTACGCGTAAAAACACCCATCTGGCGCCCGGCGCAAGGCCGGGACCGCCGCGCAAACTGCCGCACGATCAGTCGACCTTGCGGAAAAACCGGTCCTTGCGCCAATCCCAGAAGAACAGCAGCGACCGGCCAGCAGACGAGAATATGATCCGATCCGCCCGCCCGATCAGGTTTTCGGCGGGAACAAAGCCCACGCCACGCGCCGATTGCGCAAACCGCGAATCGGTAGAGTTGTCGCGGTTGTCCCCCATGAAGAAGTAATGCCCCTCGGGCACACGATAGACCCCCGTGTCGTCCGCCTGGCTCTGATAGCGAATGTCCAGGATATCATGCGTCACGCCATTGGGCAGCGTTTCGATGATGCGGGTCTTCTTGCACTCGCCGCCCATGCCGACCGGGGCATTCGAACACAGCGGGGCGCGCCCTTGCGGACCCTGCGGTTCGTAGGTTTCGACAAAGGTGCCACCGTCTTCCTGCTTCACCGGTTCACCGTTGATGTACAGCAGCGAATCCCGCACCTGGATCTCGTCGCCCGGCAGGCCGATCAGGCGCTTGATGTAATCCTCGCCGGTGACGGGATGGCGAAACACGACCACGTCGCCACGCTCGGGCGCGCTGCCCATCAAGCGGCTGTTGCCATCCCCATCCAGAAAACCGCAGATGTCCTTTGCGTCCAGATCGAGGCCGGCCACCTTGATCGACGGGCACGACGCATAGGAATATCCATAGGCCATCTTGTTGACGAACAGGAAATCCCCGATCAGCAGCGTGTCCTTCATTGACCCCGATGGAATCCAGAATGGCTGAAAGAAGAGAGTGCGAAAAAGCCCTGCGATCAGCAGCGCCCAAAAGATCGTCTTGACGGTTTCCCAGATGAAATTACCGCTTTCCTTGGGCTTGTCGGCCATGATCTGCCGGTCCTCCGCTAGCTGTTTCGCGCATCGGGCCCAGCGGCCCCTAAAGCCCGCGTTACATGCGGGGCAGACGGGGTCAAGTCAAGCAGCACGCAGTTCACTCCGCCGCGACCGGCTTTGCCGCATCCTGCGCCGATGTGATGACCCCGGAAAATCCTAGTCCGGCACGGACAACTCCGCCTGCGGGCCATTGATCGGGCGTGCCTCGATCACGACAAAGGCCTGCGCCCAGGGGTGATCGTCGGTCAGCGTCACGTGAACGATTGCCTCGTGACCTGGAGGGGTCATCTGTGCCAGACGCTCTGCCGCCCAGCCCGTGACCTCCATCACGGGTTGGCCGGTGCGCAGGTTGCTGACGGCCATGTCGCGCCAGGAAATGCCCATGCGCAAACCGGTACCAAGCGCCTTTGAACAGGCCTCCTTGGCGGCCCAGCGTTTGGCATAGGTGCCCGCGACATCCTTGCGCCGCGCCGCCTTGGCCTGCTCGACCTCGGTGAACACGCGATTGCGGAAACGATCCCCGAACCGCTCCAGCGTTGCCGCGATACGCTCTATATTTGCCAGGTCTGTGCCGATGCCCAGAATCATCAGGCGCGCGCCGCATCCATCAGGCGGCGCATTTCGGCAATCGCAGGGCCCAGCCCCAGGAAAATCGCCTCTCCGACCAGGAAATGCCCGATATTCAGCTCTCGCACCTCGGGAAAGGCGGCAATCGGCTGCACGGTATCATAGGTCAGCCCGTGCCCCGCGTGCACCTCAAGGCCCAACGACGCGGCAAAGGTGGACATCTCGCGCAGCCGTTCCAGCTCCGCGTCGCGTTCCTCGAACCGTCCCTCGGCGTGGGCATCGCAATAGGCACCGGTATGCAGCTCGATCACCTCGGCCCCGATGCGGTGCGCGGCTTCGATCTGGCGCCGGTCGGCGGCGATGAAGATGGACACCCGGCACCCCGCCTCGCGCAGCGGTGCGATGAAATGCGCCAGCCGGTTTTCCTCGCGCGCAACCTCCAGGCCGCCTTCGGTCGTGCGCTCTTCGCGCTTTTCCGGCACCAGGCAAACGGCGTGGGGGCGATGGCGCAGCGCAATCGCCTGCATTTCATCCGTTGCCGCCATCTCGAAATTCAGCGGCACGGTCAGGCTGGCGGCCAGTCCCTCAATGTCGGCATCCGAAATATGGCGACGATCTTCGCGCAGGTGGGCAGTTATTCCATCGGCCCCGGCCTCTTCGGCCAGTCTCGCCGCGCGCAGCGGGTCGGGATAGATCCCGCCACGGGCATTTCGCACGGTGGCAACGTGATCGATGTTCACGCCAAGGCGCAGTCTTGCAAGCTCGCTCATACAGGCACTCCTGTCAGGGTCGGGCCACGCCGGGCCAAACCATTCCCGTCAGGGCCAGCCGCCCCGAAACGCCCAATAGATGCCGGAACACCGCGCCAAGGACCAGAGCCAATCCCCCGGATCGCCTGCAACGACACCGGCTTTTACCGCGCCGCCTCGCTAGGAGCCGTTGCCGTTTTCGCGCGCCTGCTTGCCCTTGACGCCCTTGCCACCCGCAGGCCCAGCCTTTGCGCCCGGTCCCTTGCCCGCAACTCCCTTGGTCGATTTGGCGCGGATCGCGGCCAACTTGGCCTTCAGCGCGCCGCGCCGCCGCGCCTGGTAGGCACGGATCAGCGGCACCGAAACGTAATATCCCACTAGCCCGGCGACCAGACCGGGAAGGATCCCCCCGATCATGTAGGGGAAAAAGATCTGATGATAGAACACGCTGAGACCGTGCCAATTGGCGTCTGTGTCCGTGAACAGCGCCAGCAGGTTGTTCTTCAGATCATCCGCCGCATCAACGAACTTGCCCCCGAACGAACGATGCTCCTCGCCGCCACCGCGCATGTGCATCCCCAGCATCCAGTACCCTGTCTGGATCGAGATCGCGCCAATCGGCACATAGGTCAGCGGATTGCCCATGAACGTGCCCAGCAAGGCCGCAATCACGTTTCCCCGTACCACCAGCGCGATCAGCGCGGAAACGACAAAGTGCATCCCGAAAAAGGGGGTGAAGACGGTAAAGATGCCGGCGAAAATGCCCCGGGCGATCTTTTCCGGCGTATCGGGCAGACGGCGCAGCCGGTGCTTGGTGTAATGAAATGCCCGCGCCCAGCCGCCTTTGGGCCAGAAGAAGTCAGCGATGATCTTCCAGTATGGCCGTCTGTCTCGACGCTTAAAGACCAACGGGCTCTCCCTGCGGGGTCAGAGGCGGCGCCACGGGCGCTTCCTCGGGGTTGCGGTGGCGCGAAACCGAAGCCACATCCCCCTCGGCCTCGATGGCCGAAATAACCGTGTGCAAATGCTCGGCGTCGCGCAATTCGATATCTACCAGCAACCGGAAAAAATCCGGTTTACGGTCCTTGAACTCAAGGTTGGAGATATTGACCTTCTGCTCGCCGATCAATGTGCAAATCCGGCCAAGCACGCCCGGATCGTTTGCCAGCGTCAATTCCAGCGTAACCGCGTAAATTGCGGCATGTCGTCCGGCCTGCCAGTGCAGATCGACCCAGCGATCCAGCTGATCCTCGTAGGCCGACAGCGATTCGCAGTCGATGGCATGCACCGCCAGCGGACGTCCCCGCCAGGTAATTCCGACGATCCGCTCGCCCGGCAGCGGCTGGCAGCAGCGCGCCCGCTTGAAGCTCTGCCCCTGTTCCAGCCCGACCAGCGCCCGGTCGCGCTTGACCGCGTCCAGGTCATCCTTCGGCGACAGCTCCGGATACAGCACCGCAACCACCCGCGCGACGCGCAGTTCTGCCCGGCCAAGCTGCGCCAATAACTCATCCCGGCCTTCCAGCCGCAACTTGCTGGCGGCGGTTTCCAGCACCTTGTCGGTGGCCTTCTTGCCGATATGTTCGAACCCCGACCGCGCCAGCTCCCGGCCAAGCTTGACGTAACGCTCGCGGTCGACTTCACGCAGGGCCCGCCGGATGGCGGCCTTGGCACGCCCCGTCGTGGCGATCTCCAGCCAGGTCGCTTGCGGCTCCTGCCCCTCGGCGGTGATGATTTCGACCGACTGACCGTTCTTCACCCGCGTCCACAGCGGCACCCGCATCCCGTCGATCTTCGCCCCGACGCAGGCCGACCCGATCCGTGTGTGAATGGCATAGGCAAAATCGATCGGCGTCGCGCCGCGCGGCAGCTTGACCACCTCGCCCTTCGGCGTGAAGCAAAAGACCTTGTCCGAATACATCTCAAGCTTGACGGCCTCGAGGAAATCCTCGTGATCTTCCTCGGCGCCCATCTGCTCGGTCAGGGCGCTGATCCACTTGGTCGGGTCGACGGCAAAGGGGTTTTCCGCCTTCACGCCGTCCTTGTAGGACCAGTGCGCAGCAACGCCCGCCTCCGCAACCTCATGCATTTGCCGCGTGCGGATCTGCACCTCGACGCGTTTGCCATCCCGCCCCGACACCGTGGTGTGGATCGAGCGATAGCCATTCGACTTCGGCTGGCTGACGTAATCCTTGAACCGCCCCGGAATAGATTTCCAGCGCCGGTGAATGACGCCAAGCGCGCGATAGCAATCATCCTCGGTCTCGGTGATGATGCGGAAACCATAGATGTCGGACAGGCGGGAAAAGCTCTGGTTCTTCTCCTGCATCTTGCGCCAGATCGAATAGGGTTTCTTGGCCCGCCCCATCACCTCGGCCGGCACGGTGTTGCCCGCCAGCTCGCGCCGCATGTCGCCGGTGATACGTTCGATCACGTCCCCGGTTTCGTTCTGCAGGCTGACGAAACGGCGGATGATGCTGTTGCGCCCCTCGGGGTTCAGCACGCGAAACGCCAGATCTTCCAGCTCTTCGCGCATCCACTGCATCCCCATGCGGCCGGCCAGCGGCGCAAAGATATCCATGGTTTCACGGGCCTTCTGAACCTGCTTTTCCGGCTTCATCGCCTTGATCGTGCGCATGTTGTGCAGACGGTCGGCCAGCTTGACCAGAATCACCCGCATGTCCTTGGACATCGCCATGAACAGCTTGCGAAAGTTCTCGGCCTGCTTGGTCTCGGTGCTGGACAGTTGCAGATTGGTCAGCTTGGTAACGCCATCGACCAGGTCCGCCACCTCTTCGCTGAAACGCTCGGCGATCTGCATATAGCTCGCCTTGGTGTCCTCGATGGTGTCGTGCAGCAGCGCGGTGATGATCGTCGCATCGTCCAGCTTCTGCTCGGCCAGAATGCTGGCCACGGCAATGGGGTGGCAGAAATACGGCTCACCCGAACGGCGCATCTGTCCGTCGTGCATCTCGCGGCCAAATTCATAGGCGGCGCGGATACGCTTTTCGTTTGTCTTGGGGTTATAGGCGCGGACGAGCGCGATAAGATCGTCTGCCGGGATAAGATCCACGTTGGTGCCTTTTTCCCCTTCGGACTTGCTGTCCCGCACCGTTCGGCCCTTGCTATATTGGCCTGCAGCGACCTGGCCGTTGATCTGCATGTTGGGTCAGCACCGTGCGGGCACACCTCTCGGGCGTCCCGCAACGGCCATCTTCAGGCTCAGCCCTGACGTTGCGCCTCGACCAGCGCACGCAGCAGCTTTTCTTCGCTCATGTCGTCTTCCACCGGCTTGTCGGCAGGCTCGGCACCCATGAGCAGGGCCATGCTGTCTTCTTCCGGCTCGTCGACTTCGATCTGCGACTGGTTCGATTCGATCAGCCGTTCGCGCAGTTCGTCCGCCGACTGGGTCTCCTCGGCGATTTCACGCAGGCTCACGACGGGGTTCTTGTCGTTGTCGCGATCCACGGTAATCGCGCCGCCTGCGCTGATCTCGCGGGCCCGGTGGGCTGCCAGCATGACCAGTTCGAAGCGGTTCGGAACCTTGTCGACACAATCTTCTACGGTTACGCGCGCCATCGGAGCACTCCTCGGGACTTGGATGCGGATTGATGTAGAGAGAGTGGTTTTATGCCTGCCGCCCTTTATTGACAAGCAGATTCTGGCAAAGGAACAACAGAATCCCGTTCAGACTGTGGTAAATTTTCGCACATTTGCGTGACAGTCAGGCCCAGGACCGGGTGCATCCACTGCGGACAGATGTCGCACAGCGGCACCAGCACGAAGGCCCTGTCCTGCACCCTCGGGTGCGGCAGGATCAACCTATCCGGGCTTTGCGTCTGCTGCTGCTCCGCCGAAAGTGTCCGCCAATGCCCCTGCGTCACCTCATCGGGCAAAACCAGGTCGCCCGCCGCGATCAGATCCAGGTCCAGCGGCCGCGCGGCCCAGCGTGTTGTGCGTAGACGGCCGAACGCCTGCTCGACATCGTGCAGTCGGGCCAGCACCTCCTCCGGCGCCGCGTCACTGCACAGTTCGAGGGCGGCATTCACGAAATCGGGCCCCGCCCCCGCCGGAAAGGCCGGTGTCCGGAAAAACCGGCTGACACGACAGGACCACCCCGTATCCCGGCGCAACATTTCTACCGCAGATTGCAGGACCTCGACGGGTGACAAGCCGCCAGAAGGCAGATTTCCGCCTATCGCGACCAAATATGATCTTATCACCGCTGGCTCCCGTTTATCATTTGCACTTCCAAGTTCACTTGATGCACTCTCAAATAACTTTATTTTAAAGA
Source organism: Pseudooceanicola sediminis (assembly GCF_003575965.1). Classification (GTDB taxonomy): domain Bacteria; phylum Pseudomonadota; class Alphaproteobacteria; order Rhodobacterales; family Rhodobacteraceae; genus Pseudooceanicola; species Pseudooceanicola sediminis. The sequence goes on from NZ_QWJJ01000002.1 coordinate 30,953, forward strand.
GTCCGCTCCGCCGGTTCATTCACTCCTCACTCACTCATCGACCCGGACGGACAATTAGAAGGGTATTTTTTTATGTTCTATAAAGACGAACGGCTTGCGCTGTTCATCGACGGATCGAATCTGTACGCAGCGGCAAAATCGCTCGGATTCGACATTGATTACAAGTTGCTCCGGCAGGAGTTCATGCGCCGGGGAAAATTGTTGCGCGCCTTTTACTATACCGCCCTCCTGGAAAATGACGAATATTCCCCGATCCGCCCGTTGGTGGACTGGCTGCACTACAACGGCTTCACCATGGTGACGAAGCCCGCCAAGGAGTTTACCGACAGCCAGGGCCGCCGCAAGGTCAAGGGCAACATGGATATCGAACTGGCAGTCGATGCAATGGAACTTGCGCCGCGTGTCGATCATATCGTCCTGTTCAGCGGCGATGGCGACTTCCGCCCGCTCGTGGAAAGCCTCCAGCGCCAGGGCGTACGGGTCTCGGTCGTATCCACGATCCGCAGCCAACCCCCCATGATCGCGGACGAGTTGCGCCGTCAGGCTGATAATTTCATCGAGCTGGAGGAACTCAAGGACGTCATCGGGCGCCCCCCGCGCGACACGAACGACGAAACGCGCCCGCGCACGGCAGCCACCCTCTGATCCGGTCCGCTACCCTGATACCCGCGCAATAGGGGCACGCCCCCGAGTCGATGCTCGCGACCCGACGCCCCCCCCTCCGCATCACCTGCCTCACCCGCCGCGGCGCATCCGGCGGGCGGGTGGGCCAAGGGAAGAAGCCGGGGATTGCGCGACAGGCCCCTTTGAAGGTTCAGCCACGACCCGCTACACTGGCGGAGCATTCATTCGAAGAGACCCCGATGACAAAGCCCCCTCTCACGCTCTACCTCGCCGCACCGCGCGGTTTCTGCGCCGGCGTCGACCGTGCCATCAAGATCGTCGAGATGGCGCTCCAGAAATGGGGGGCACCGGTCTATGTCCGGCACGAAATCGTTCACAACAAGTTCGTCGTCGACAGCCTGCGCGACCTCGGCGCGGTCTTCGTCGAGGAACTGGACGAATGCCCTCCCGACCGTCCCGTGATCTTTTCCGCCCATGGCGTGCCAAAGGCGGTTCCGGCCGAGGCCGCGCGCCGCGAGATGATCTATGTCGACGCCACCTGCCCGCTGGTCTCCAAGGTCCACATCGAGGCCGAACGTCACGCCGAGGCCGGCCTGCAGATCATCATGATCGGCCACGCCGGCCACCCCGAAACAATCGGCACCATGGGCCAGCTGCCGGATGGCGAAGTCCTGCTGGTTGAAACCGAAGCAGATGTCGCCACACTTCGCGTGCGCGATCCCGCCAAACTGGCCTTCGTGACCCAGACCACGCTCTCGGTCGACGATACCGCAGGCATCGTCACCGCCCTGCACGCCCGCTTTCCTGCCATCACCGGTCCGCACAAGGAAGATATCTGCTACGCAACGACCAACCGGCAAGATGCGGTCAAGGCCATGGCAGGCCGCATCGATGCCATGCTTGTCGTCGGCGCCCCCAACTCCTCCAATTCCCGCCGTCTGGTCGAAGTCGCCGCCCGTCAGGGCTGCCCCTATGCCCAGCTCGTGCAACGCGCCACCGATATCGACTGGCGCGCGCTCATCGGCATCCGCGCCATCGGCATCACTGCCGGCGCCTCTGCCCCGGAGATCCTCGTCGACGAGGTGATCGCCGCCCTGCACGCCCGCTTCGAGGTGACCGAGGAACTGGTGGAAACCGCCAAGGAAAACGTCGAATTCAAGGTGCCGCGCGTCCTGCGCCTGCCGGCGTAAGAAACACCAGGCCGCGCGCCTGCCAAGCCGCGCATGCCTCCGGCGGGGGTATTTTTGGCCAGATGACAAAGAGCCGGTCCACATCGTTTCCCTGTTGGAAATATCCCGGGGGAGCCGAAGGCGGGGGCAGAGCCCCCAACGCCACGTGGACCCAGGCGCAGTATATGCTAAGTCAGGCCAGAACGCCCCGGCACCGGGGCGCCGCAACCCGACGGAGGCACAGATGTCCAAAACCCCGATAGATCCCGCAACGCTCGACCGGCTGGCCGAGGTTGCCGTCAAGGTCGGTCTCGATCTGCAACCGGGTCAGGATCTGATCCTGACCGCCCCCACCACCGCCCTGCCGCTGGTGCGCCGTATCGCCGCCGCTGCCTATCGCGCCGGTGCGGGCGTCGTGACCCCGATCCTGTCGGACGCCGAGGTCACCCTCGCCCGGTACCGGCATGGGCACGACGAGACCTTCGACACAGCGCCGAGCTGGCTCTACAACGGCATGGCCGAGGCCTATGGCAAGAACGCCGCGCGCATGGCCATCGTCGGGGACGACCCGATGCTGTTGGCGGAAATGGACGCGGCAAAGGTGGCGCGGGCTGGAAAGGCGAACTCCATCGCCTACAAGCCGGCCCTGTCGAAGATCTCCAACTTCGACATCAATTGGACCATCGTCGCTTATCCCGGCACCGAGTGGGCGCAGCGCATGTTCCCCGATCTGTCCGCAGACGACGCGACGGCGAAACTGGCCGACGCGATCTTTGCAGCCTCCCGCGTCACCGGCACCGACGCCGTGGCCGAGTGGCAGCAGCACAATGCCGCCCTGCGCGCCCGCACCCGCTGGCTGAACGATCAGCGATTCGACGCCCTGCGTTATACCGGCCCCGGCACGGATCTGACGATCGGCCTGGCGGATGACCACGAATGGCATGGCGGCGCGTCCGAGGCCAGGAACGGCGTCACGTGCAACCCGAACATGCCGACCGAAGAGGTTTTCACCACGCCGCACGCCCACCGGGTCAACGGCACCGTCCGCGCCACCAAGCCGCTTGCGCATCAGGGCAACCTGATCGAGAACATCGAGATGACCTTCAAGGATGGCCGCGCCGTCTCGGCCACCGCCTCGGGCGGCGAGGAGAACCTGATCAAGCTGATCGATACGGACGAGGGCGCGCGCCGCCTGGGTGAGGTTGCCCTGGTCCCCCATTCCTCGCCGATCTCGGCCTCGGGCCTGCTGTTCTACAACACGCTGTTTGACGAGAATGCGTCCTGCCACATCGCGCTCGGCCAATGCTATTCCAAGTGCTTCCTCGACGGGGCGACCTTAAGCGAAGCAGAGATCGCGGAAAAGGGCGGCAATTCCAGCATGATCCACGTTGACTGGATGATCGGCAGCGATGAGATCGACATCGACGGCATCAAGCCGGACGGCACCCTCGTACCCGTGTTCCGCAAGGGCGAATGGGCGCAATAAAAGCCATCGGCGGCGGGGCATCTTTCCCCGCCGCACTTGACCTTGCCCCCGGCGCATGGTGTCACCGCGCACAGCCACAGGACCAGACCCATGCCAGACCTCTATGCCTTCACCGACGGAGCCTGCTCCGGCAACCCCGGCCCCGGCGGCTGGGGCACCCTGCTGCAAGCGCGCGACGGCACGAAAGTCGTGAAGGAGCGGGAGCTGAAGGGCGGCGAAGCCAATACCACCAACAACCGCATGGAACTGCTGGCCGCGATCAATGCCCTCGAAGCGCTGGAACGGCCAACCAAGCTCACCATCTTCACCGACAGCCAATACGTGAAAAACGGCGTCACCACCTGGATCCACGGCTGGAAGCGGAACGGCTGGAAAACCGCCGCCAAGAAACCGGTCAAGAACGCCGATCTCTGGCAACAGCTTGATGCGGCGCAAAAGCGGCACACGGTGACCTGGGAATGGGTCAAGGGCCACGCCGGCCACCCCGAAAACGAACGTGCGGACGAGTTGGCGCGTGCCGGAATGGCCCCCTTCAAGTAGCGCTTACCGCGCCACAAAGCCCCCTCGCCCATCTGGCAATCGCCCCGGAATGGCCCAACGACGCACCACCTGCGCCACCAGCCCCCCCCGCTGTTTACGCAGCGGCTAAAACGTTGTCGCACTGTGATCTTTTTCTGCTAGGCTGAGGCGGCACGCTTGGGGCGCGCCCGACCGGGGCCGCCCTGCCAAAAGGTCGCGCGGCATAATCGTCGCATGGGCCTGAGGGCGAAAACCGGTCAAACAGGGCCCCGACTTGTTCAGTGAGGCGCAAATGCAGGATTTCCTTGGTCTCGATGCCGTGACACTCGCCCGAATTCAATTCGGCTTCACCGTGTCCTTCCACTTCATCTTTCCGTCCTTCACCATCGGGCTGGCCAGCTACCTGGCCGTGCTCAACGCGCTCTGGCTGAAAACCCGCGACGAAACCTACCTCCGGCTGTTCCGCTACTGGGTCAAGATCTTTGCCATCGTCTTTGCCATGGGCGTCGTGTCGGGCATCGTCATGTCCTACCAGTTCGGCACCAACTGGTCGGTGTTTTCCGACAAGGCCGGCCCGGTGATCGGCCCGCTGATGGCCTACGAAGTGCTGACGGCGTTTTTTCTTGAGGCAGGCTTTCTCGGGATCATGCTGTTCGGCCGGTCCAAGGTGGGCGAGGGGCTGCACATGTTTGCCACCGCCATGGTCGCGGTCGGGACCGCCATTTCGGCCACGTGGATCCTGTCGGTGAATTCGTGGATGCAGACGCCGCAGGGTTTCACAATCGGCGAGAATGGCCAGTACCTGCCCGCCGACTGGATGCAGATCATCTTCAACCCGTCCTTTCCCTACCGGCTGGCCCATGCGCTGACGGCGTCCTACCTGACCACGGCGCTGGTGGTGGGCGGGGTCGGTGCATGGCACCTGCTGCGCGGGCGCAGCCGCAACACCGGCGTGCGGGTCATGTTTTCCATGGCGATGTGGATGGCCGCCGTGGTCGCGCCGCTCCAGATCTTCATCGGGGATCAGCACGGCCTGAACACGCTGGAACACCAGCCGATGAAGGTCGCCGCGATGGAGGGGCATTTCGAAAGCCACCCGGATGGCGCACCGCTGATCCTGTTCGGCCTGCCCGATCAGGACGCCCAGACGGTGCGCTACAAGATCGAGGTGCCAAAGCTGTCCTCGCTGATCCTGACCCATTCGTGGGATGGTGCGCTCAGCGGCCTCGATGCGGTGCCCCGCGATCAGCAACCCCCGGTCGCCATCGTCTTCTGGTCCTTCCGGATCATGGTCGGCCTCGGTTTCCTGATGATGGGCGTCGGCCTCTGGTCGCTCTGGGCGCGTTGGCGCGGAACGCTGTATGATGCGCGCTGGCTGCACCGCCTTGCCGTGGTGATGGGGCCCTCGGGCTTCGTCGCCGTCATCGCCGGCTGGATCACGACCGAGGTCGGACGCCAGCCCTGGGTGATCTATGGCCACCTTGCCACCGCCGACTCGCACTCGCCCCTGGACGCGGCGGCGGTCGGCACCTCGCTGATTGCCTTTGTCGTCGTCTACTTCCTGCTGTTCGGCTCGGGCGTGGCCTATATCCTGCGCCTCATGTCGAAACCGCCCGAGCCACGCGAGGCCAGGCTCAAGGATGGCGCCGGACCGATGCACGCCGCGGGCCTTGGCGCGGTGCATGGCGAGAGTTCAGAGAGGGGGACGGCACAATGATCGACATGCTGACAGACCTGACCGTGATCTGGGCGCTGCTGCTTGCCCTGTCGGTCTTCATCTACGTCGTGCTGGATGGCTTTGACCTCGGCATCGGCATCCTCTACCCGCTGTTCCCGAAAAAGAAGGACCGCGACCTGCTGATGAACGCCGTCGCGCCGGTCTGGGACGGAAATGAGACATGGCTGGTGCTGGGTGGTGGTGGTCTGATGGCGGCCTTTCCGCTCGCCTATGCGGTACTGCTGCCCGCGCTCTACCCGCCGATCATCATCATGCTGCTGGCGCTGGTGTTTCGCGGCGTCGCCTTCGAATTCCGCTGGCGCGCCAGCTCGGCGTTCACCCGGCGCGCATGGGATGCGTCCTTTTTCTGGGGGTCGCTGCTGGCGGCGCTGATGCAGGGCATCACCCTCGGCGCGCTGTTGCAGGGCATCAGGGTCGAAGGGCGCGCCTATGCGGGTGGCTGGTGGGACTGGCTGACGCCCTTCACGCTGCTGACAGGCGTGGCCGTTGCCTGTGGCTATGCCCTGCTCGGCACCTGCTACCTGAACTGGAAGATCGAAGGCGACATCCAGACCCGCGTGCGTCACCTCGCCCGCCGCCTCGGCGTCGCCACCATGGCCTTCATCGTCGCGGTCAGCCTGGCCACGCCCTTTCTCGCGGGCGAATATTACCTGCGCTGGTTCACATGGCCGTCGATGCTGGTGGCGGCACCCGTGCCGATCCTGCTGGGCCTGATCGCGCTCGGCTTTGCCCGGTCGCTGTTTGCACAGGGGCGCGACTGGCTGCCCTTCCTGCTGGCGCTGGCAATGTTCGCACTGTGTTTTCTGGGGCTGGGGCTGTCGATCTGGCCGAACGTCATCCCGCCTTCGATCACCATCTGGGATGCCGCCTCGCCGCACTCCAGCCAGGTCTTCATGCTCTGGGGCGCCGGGATCATGCTGCCGATCATCCTCGGCTATACCGCCTATGCCTATTACGTCTTTCGCGGCAAGCTCGACCCGGAGGAGGGGTATCACTGATGCGCCGGATGCTCTGGTTCGTCGCCATGTACGCGATCGGCCTGGGGGCGATCACCGTGGTGGCGCTGCTGATCCGCGCCGCCCTGCCCTACTGATCGCCCACGCGGCCAGTCCCCGTAGGGCGGGGTTCACCCCGCCTCCAGGGCGGCCGTGCCTAGCCCAGCACATCGCCCGTGCGGATCGGAACGCCCCGCAAGAACACCTCGGCGTCCTGCGGCCCCTTGCCTGCCCGCTGCAATTTCAGCAGTTGCACGGCGCCGCTGCCACAGGCCACGCGCAGCGCATCGTCCAGCACCTCGCCAGGGACACCGCCGCCAGGGACGCCCGCCCCGCTGACCACGCGTGACGCCAGCAGCTTGATCCGCTGCCCGTCGAACTCCACCCAGGCACCCGGAAACGGCGACAGCCCCCTTATCAGACGGTCGACCTCTTCGGCGGAGTGCGCGAAATCCACCCGCGCCTCGGACTTGTCGATCTTTTTCGCATAGGTCACGCCCTCGTCGGGCTGCACCTCGGGCTGCAAGGTCTCCAGTCCTGCCAGAGCCTCGACAATCAGCGCGGCGCCCATCTCCGACAACCTGTCGTGCAGTTCCGCCGTCGTTTCCTGCGCGCCAATCGCCGTCGCACGCCGCAACAGCACCGGCCCTGTGTCCAGCCCCGCCTCCATCTGCATGATGCAGATGCCGGTCTCGGCGTCACCGGCCATGATCGCACGATGGATCGGCGCGGCCCCGCGCCAGCGCGGCAACAGGCTGGCGTGAATGTTCAGGCAGCCGTGCGCCGGGGCATCCAGCACCGCCTGCGGCAGGATCAGCCCATAGGCCACCACCACGGCGATATCGGCATTCAGCGCAGCGAACTCGGCCTGCGCCGCCGCGTCCTTCAGCGACACCGGATGGCGCACCTCCAGCCCCAGTTCGATCGCGCGCGCATGGACCGGGGTCGGGCGGTCCTTCTTGCCGCGACCGGCGGGGCGCGGCGGCTGGCAATAGACGCAGGCAATGTCGTGACCCGCCGCAACCAGCGCCTCAAGCACCGGCACGGAAAACTCCGGCGTTCCCATGAAGATCACACGCATATCGCTTCTCCCTGCCTCGGCCATCGCCCCAAGGGCGGGGGTACACCCCGCCGCCCGTGTCCGTCACCCGGCCTTCCTGGCCCGCCGCAACAGCATGTCGCGCTTTACCTTGCTCAGGTGGTCGAAATACATCTTGCCCGCCAGATGGTCGATCTGGTGCTGCACGGAGGTCGCCCAGAGACCGACAAAGTCTTTCTCCTCGACCTCGCCCGCCGCGTTCAAAAAGCGTACCGTCACCGCGCGGGGGCGTTCGATCCTGGCCGACACTCCGGGCAGGTTTGGGCTGGCCTCCTCATGCGGGCGCAGTTGCACGCTGGCATGCAGCACCTCCGGGTTGGCCATGCGCACGGGTTTGCCGCGCTCCTCGCTGGCGTCCACGACCGCCAGGCGCAGCATCACCCCGATCTGGGGCGCGGCCAGACCGACGCCCGGCATTTCCTCCATCGTGTCGATCATGTCGCGCCAGATCGCGCGGATCTCGTCCGTGACCTCTTCGACGGCGATGGCGGGGCTGCGCAGGCGCTTGTCGGGCCAGGGGATGCAACGGCGGGCGGTCATTCCAGAACCTCGTAGGCTTTCATCAGCGCCTCCAGCGCGTCGGGGGCCAGGTAGTTCAGATAGACCCGCCCCTCCAGATGATCGAATTCGTGTTGCGCACAGACCGCTTCAAAACCGCTCAGGCGCTCTTCGTGCAAGGCCCAGTCCGGATCATGCCAGCGCAGAACCACCTCTGCCGGGCGCGGCACCTCGGCGGTGACACCGGGAATCGACAGGCAGCCCTCGGTGTGCACCGCCATCGCATCGGACCGCCAGACGATCTCGGGGTTCAGACAGGCGCGCGGGCTGCGCGTGCCCTCCTTCCAGGTGCAATCCATCACGAATACACGGGCCAGCACGCCGACCTGGCTGGCCGCAAGACCGCGCCCCGGCGCCGCATACATCGTGTCGAACATGTCCGCGACGAAGGCCGCGACATCCGCGCCCCGCTCGATCGGGTCGCAGACCGCCTTCAGGCTGGGATCCGGCCAGCGCAGGATATCCAGAACCGCCATGGCTCAGCGCCCCCGGCAGCGGATATGCGCGGGGCGACCCTCAGTCACGGGCCATTTCACGCTTCAGCTTCTGCATCTTGCGGGTGATCATCTGGCGCTTCATCGGCGTCAGGTAATCGATGAACAGCTTGCCATCCAGGTGGTCGATCTCGTGCTGCACACAGATCGCCCAAAGGCCGCCAAAGGTTTCCTGCTGCGCGCGCCCGTCGCGGTCCATCCAGCGGGCCGTCACCTCGGCAGGGCGTGTCACCGGCGCATATTGCTCGGGGATCGACAGGCAGCCTTCCTCGTAGGATTGGGTCTCGTCGCTGGCGGCGATGATCTCGGGGTTGAACATGACCAGCGGGCGCGGTGCCTCGCCGTCTTCCTTGACGCAATCCAGCACGATCAGCCTTTGCAGGATGCCGATCTGCGGGGCCGCCAGGCCGATACCCGGCGCGTCGTACATGGTTTCCAGCATGTCATCGGACAGCAGCCGCAGCTCGTCCGAAAGATCGGGCAAGGGGGCGGCGACCTTTTTCAGGCGCGGATCGGGGTGGATCAGGATCTGGCGTTTCATGCGCCCCATGTAGGACAAGCTTTGCCCTTGCGCAATATTGGCCGACGCCGTGCCGATCACCGCCTTGCGTGCAGCCACGCGCAGATCCGGGCCGGCCCTGCGCACCGCGGCCCCTTGCGCCGGGCCGGCAAATCAATAGCGTTCCCGTCAATGACAGGAGACAACATGGATTTCGACGAGATCATCGAACGGCGCGGCACCCATTCCGCCAAATGGGACGGCATGGAAAGCTATTGCGGCGTCTCACCCGAGAACGGCCTGCCGATGTGGGTGGCCGACATGGACTTTCGCCCCCCCACCTGCGTGCAGAGCGCGTTGCAGGCCTACCTCGATCACGGGATCTATGGCTATTTCGGCGACGACAGCGCCTATCGCGCCGCGATCTGCTGGTGGATGGACAACCGCCATGGCTGGACACTGGACCCCAGGGCGATCTTTTCGACCCACGGCCTGGTCAATGGCACCGGCCTCTGCCTGCAGGCATTTACAAAACCGGGGGACGGCGTGGTGCTGTTCACCCCGGTGTATCACGCCTTCGCCCGGGTCATCAAAGCCGCGGAGCGTGACGTGGTCGAATGCGAACTGGCCCTGAACGACGGCCGCTACGAGTTGGACTTCGACGCCTACGATGCGCAGATGACCGGATCGGAAACGATGCTGATCCTGTGTTCGCCGCACAATCCCGGTGGCCGCGTCTGGAGCCGAGCCGAATTGCAGGGCGTCGCCGATTTCGCGCGCCGTCACGATCTGATCATCGTGTCGGACGAGATCCACTGCGACCTCGTGCTGCCGGGCCAGAAACATCTGCCGATGGCGATGGTGGACGACACCATCGCGGATCGGCTGGTGATGATGACGGCGACCACCAAGACCTTCAACCTGGCCGGCGGGCATGTCGGCAACGTGATCATCCACGACCCCGCGCTGCGCAAGCGGTTCGAGGCGGTGATGATGGCCAATGGCATTTCCCCCAACGCCTTTGCGGTGCACATGGCGACCGCGGCCTATTCCCCCGAAGGCGCGGCCTGGGTCGATGCGCTCTGTGATTACCTGGACGGCAATTGCCGTCTGTTCGATGCCGGGATCAATGCGATCCCCGGGGTCCGGTCCATGCGGCTGGAGGGAACCTACCTGGCCTGGGTGGATTTTTCCGGCACCGGTATGGCCCCGGACGAGGTGCGGCGGCGCATCCTCGACGACGCCAGGATCGCCGTGAACTTTGGCGAGGTCTTCGGCGCGGGCGGTGACGGCTTTCAGCGTTTCAACCTCGGGACCCAGAGAGCGCGGGTGGAAGAGGCGGTCAAGCGGATGACGGAGGCGTTTTCCGATCTGCAATAGCAAGGACGGTGACCCTGGCCGGGGCGGGGGGCCAGCCCCCCGAGCCCCCCGGGATATTTCCGACAGGGAAACATGGGGGTGCAGGGCAATTTAGCACCGTTCAGACACCGCCCGGATACCGCTCAAATACCGACGTCGAAAATGTTTGTTTCCAAAGGGTTGCGGGATATGTCTGGACGGGCTGAATTTGACCACCTCGTGATCGGTGCACGCACCCTGCAAGAGGGGGTGGCCTTTGCCGAGGCGACCTTGGGGGTGGTGATGCCCGAGGGGGGCGCGCATCCCCTGATGGGTACGCACAACCACCTGCTGCGCCTGGGTGCGGCATCGTTCCTGGAGGTCATTGCGCCCGATCCCGCCGCCCGCGCACCGGGGCGGCCCCGCTGGTTCGGGCTGGATCATCCGCCCGAGGTGCCGCGTCTGCTGCACTGGGTCCTGCGGATGCCCGGCCTGGCAGCGAGGCGCGATCTGCTGCCTGCCGAGGTCGGGGAGGTGATCGAACAGACCCGGGGGGCGTTGAGATGGCAGATCACGGTGCCGCGCGACGGCAGCCTGCCGTTCGGTGGCGCCTTTCCCAGCGTCATCGATTGGGGTGCACGGGACGACCTGCCCCCCTGCGCGATGCCGGGGGCGGGATTTTCCATGACACGGTTGGAGGTTGCGCATCCCGATGCAGGGCGCATCGGCGATCTGCTGGCGCCGCTTCTGGATGACGGGAGAATTTGTTTCGCAGCGAAACGCACGCCCGGCCTGACAGCCTGGCTGGAGGGGCCGCGGGGTACGGTGGTTCTGGGCGGTGGTCCTCGTTGAGCGACGGCGCCGGGTCAGGGCAGTGTCGGGTCAGGGCGGTGTCGGGTCAGGGCGGTGTCGACTCAGGGTGGTGTCGGGCATGAAAAAAGCGCGGCCCCCCAGGGACCGCGCTCTGTCACCGCTGAGCCGAGGTAAGTCAGGCGTCTGCGGTTTCGTCTGTCGTTTCGATCGCCTTGGCCGTCACGGTATTGCCGCGCGCGATGTCGATCCGGCGGGGCTTGAGGGCCTCGGGCACTTCCCGGACCAGATCGATATGCAGCATGCCATCGGCATGGGTGGCGCCGGAGACACGCACGTGATCGGCAAGGGCAAAGCGGCGTTCGAACGCGCGGGTCGCAATGCCACGATGCAGATAGGTGCGCGGGCTCTCATCGCTCGGTTTGCTGGCAGAGACGACGAGCGCGCGGTCCTTGACCTCGACATTCAGATCGCTGTCGGCAAAGCCGGCGACCGCGATCGAGATACGATAGGAATCTTCGGCAGTCTTTTCGATATTGTAAGGAGGATAGGTCGAGGTGCCGACATCGCTGGTCAGCGCACGATCCATCATGTCGGCAAGCTGATCAAAGCCGACGGTGGCACGATAGAGGGGGGCTAGGTCGAAATTACGCATGGGTTTGTCATCCTTCATCAAGCGATAACGGTTTACGTGATGGCCCTCCGCGACGGGACGGGCCGGTCTGTGCAGGACCCGTCTTCTGGCGTCCTGCTGAAAACTATCTGGGAAGAGATCCTTGCGCTTTCAAGAGATCGCGGCGCCTCAGCGGCTGAAAATTGCCGAACCTGTCTGCGCGGCGGGCTGGGTGTTTGCCTGCTGTTCCAGCAGCAACTGGTCTGCCTGCGGCAGGGCCGCCATGCCGAACCCCTTGCCCGCGGCAAGCGCGGCGCGAAGCTGGATAAGGGGCTGGCCCAGCTGGGTGCCGAGCGCGACATGCCGCCCCCCCATATCGGCCTTGGCCGAGACGATGGAGACGATGCGGGGCTGGCCTGCGACAACGCTGAAGATGGGCGCGCCGGACGCGCCGAAATCGACGGTGCATGAGGTGACGAGCACGCCTTCCTGCTGGGTGATCACGGCGCAACCCTGTTGCAGTGGCGGGGCTTCGGCGCGGTCGAAGGCATAGGCGACGATGCTGATGCGTGCGCCACGGGCGGGCCGCAGATCGGTGTCAAAGGGCACGGCGGCATCGGCCCCGATCGGGTCGGACAGTTCCAGCAGCGCGACATCATTGCGCAACCGGTTGGGCGAATGGCCGGCGTCATAAACGTAATCCGGATCGACCACCGCCCGCCGGACCTGACGGGTGGCGCGGGCGCGTCCGTTGATCAGGCCCGCGCGAAAGGCAATCGCGGTTGGTTCTATCCTTTGGCCGCTGACCGCATCGAACATGCAGTGCGCGGCCGTCAGCACGAGGTTGTCCGCGATCAGCGCACCGGTGCAGAACCCCTTTCCCGCGATATCCAGACGCCCGACACCCTGCCAAGCCGAGGCATCCTGCGCCAGTGCGGGCGGGGCAAGGGCAAGCAGCAGAAAGACATAGCGTAACAGCATCGGTGCTCCGAAAACCCGGTTTCAGCCCGGATGCCCCAGGTGCTGTGCCCCTATCAACGCAGGATCGGCACCGGGTGTTGTGCCCGAGCGCGCGTCATCGCCGGAGGCTTTGGCCCCCCCGTCACCCAGTCCAGCAGCTCGACCGTATGAACCACCGGTACGCCGGTGGCAGATCCGATCTGCATCATGCAGCCGATATTCCCCGCCGCGATGACCTGCGGCTGAAGCGCCTCCAGCGTGCGGACCTTGCGCGCTTTCAACGTGGCGGATATTTCGGGCTGCATCAGGTTGTAGGTGCCGGCAGAGCCGCAGCACAGATGTGCATCCGCTGGCAACATCACCTGAAAACCCGCCGCCGCCAACAGCTTCTTTGGGGGATCGGTAATCTTCTGACCATGCTGTAGCGAACAGGCCGCGTGATAGGCGATCCGCAGGCCCTGCGCCTCGGGGCGCATCGGGTCGGGAAGGGTCAGTTCGGCCAGCAATTCCGTGATATCCCTGGCCAGTCCCGCGACCTTCGCTGCCTGATCACAGAGCGCATGATCGCGAAACATGTGACCGTAATCCTTGACAGTCGTGCCGCAGCCCGAGGTATTGATGACGATGGCATCCAGACCCTCGCCCTCCATCTCGCGGCCCCAGGCGCGGATATTGGCGGCAGCGGCGTCGTGGCTGTCTGTCTCTCGTCCCATGTGATGCGTCAGGGCGCCACAACAACCCGCGCCCTTGGCGACAACCACCTCGACCCCCAGCCGCGTCAGCAGGCGGATCGTCGCATCGTTGATATCGGTGTTCAGCGCCTTTTGCGCGCACCCGGTCATCAGCGCCACACGCTTGCGCCGGGCCCCGCTGGCGGCAAAGCTCTGCGGGGCGTCGTTGCGCGAGACCGGCGGGATACGCGCGGGTGCCATATCCAGCATTGCGCGCAGCCGGGCATCGGGAACGAACCGCCGCAAAGGGCGCACGATCCTCGCCCCCCACAGCGCGGCGCGAAACCGGCGCGGATAGGGTAGAATGGCTGCCAGCAGAGATCGTAACATGCGATCATGCCATGGGCGGCGATACCTCTTTTCGATGTAGGCGCGGGCATGGTCGACCAGGTGCATGTAGTGGACCCCGGACGGACAGGTCGTCATGCAGGCCAGACAGGACAGACAGCGGTCGATGTGCTTGACCGTCTTTTCGTCTGGCACACGTTCATTTTCCAGCATGTCCTTGATCAGGTAGATGCGGCCGCGCGGGCTGTCGAGCTCATCGCCCAGCATTTGGTAGGTCGGGCAGGTGGCGGTGCAAAATCCGCAATGCACACAGGATCGCAGGATCTGGTTCGCCCGCGCCGTCCCGGGGTCGGCCAGTTGTGCCTTGGTAAACGTCGTCTGCATCTCAGCGCGCTGCTCCTGACTTGTCGGGTTTCGGGGCGGTGTTCACGGCAAGCGCCGCCACGACCGTCGTACGGGGGGCACCGCGTGGCCTGACCCAGATCATGCCGGATCCATCAAGCGGGGGTTCAGGATGCCTTTTGGGTCGAAACGCGCCCGCAGGCCCGCCGCGATACGCTCCAGCGGGGCGGACTGCGGATGAAACATCGCCACGGCCGCGCGCTCAGCGCTCGGCGCCCTCACAAGCGTGGCATGTCCCCGCAGCGCCGACACCTCCGACCGCACAACGTCGCTCCGCGCGGATGTCCCCGCCAATGAAAGCCAGATCAGCCCACCCGCCCAGTCACAGATCGCACGATGCGCCACGCCTGCACCCTGCAAGGACGCAAGCAGGGCCGGTGCGTCGGTCGGCCTGACGCAAATCCGCCACAGCGGAGCGTCGCCCCCCGCGAAAGGCACGACATCCCGCACCTGCCGCCACAACGCGGCACTCTCCTCACCTTCGACGATCCTGTGCGGGCCCGGAACCGCCTCGGCAAGACGCGCGATGCGATAGGCCACGCTGCCGCGCAACCCCTCGACGCGAATACGCTGCTCGGCCTCTTCGCCGACAACACCGGGCCCGATCCAGACCGCCCCGCTGACGTCGAACGGCGTGCCCATGGCGCGGCACAGATCCGCGACGCCCGCACGCGCGTCCTGACCGCTCAGCACCAGCGTTGCCTCGGCCTGGGGCACCGCCAGAACCTTCAGGCTGACCTCGCTCAGCACACCCAGCGTCCCCCAGCTCCCCGCCATCAGCTTGACCAGATCATAGCCGGTCACGTTCTTCATCACCCGTCCGCCATTGCGCACGACACGGCCCGCCCCATCGACGAACCGAACCCCAAGCAGGAAATCCCGTGCGGCCCCGACCTGGATGCGCCGCGGCCCCGACACGTTGGCCGCCACGACCCCCCCGATCGTCGGCGCGCCCATAGCCCCCGTCACGCCACGATGATCCATCGGCTCAAAAGCCAGCCGCTGGTTCCGCTCGGCCAGCACGGCTTCGATCTCTGCAACGGGCGTGCCTGCCTGCGCGACAAGTGTCAGGGCACCGGGCTCGTACAGGCTCACCCCGCGCAACCCGCCCGTGTCCAGCGTTTCGCCCGTCACGCGACCGAATGCGCCCCGCGTTCCGCCACCCTTTATGCGCACGGGACTCGCCGCACCTTGCAACAGCTCCGCCAGTTCAACTTCCGTTTCGGGCTTCATGGTCATCTTGCCTCAAATACCTCGGGGTGAATTGGCTGCGGGCACTGCAGACAAGAGGGGCTGGCCCCTCATCCACGCCGTCCGGCACTGACCGCCAGCGGAAAAACCTTGGCCGGGTTCAGCAGCCACTTCGCGTCGAACACATCCTTGATCGCCATCTGCGCTTCCAGGTCGACCGCATCGTATTGCACCAGCATCAGGTCGCGCTTTTCGATCCCAACGCCATGTTCGCCGGTCAGACACCCCCCCACCTCGACACACAGCTTGAGGATCTCGGCCCCCAGTGCCTCGCACAACTCCAGCTGTCCTTCCTCATTTGCATTGAACAGGATCAGCGGGTGCATGTTGCCATCGCCTGCATGAAAGACATTGGCCACGTCCAGACCGAATGTCCGGCTCATCTCGGCGATCCGTCCCAGAACCAGAGGCAAGGTATTCACGGGGATCGTACCGTCCAGGCACATGTAATCGTTGATCTGCCCCATGGCCCCGAAGGCGCTCTTGCGACCCAGCCAGATCTTTGCGCTTTCCTCTGCCGAGGCGCTTTCGCGCAACTCCACGGGGTCGTGACGCCGCGCAATTGCAGTGATGATCGCCAGCTGTTCCTGAATTTCCGCTTCGCTACCCTCGACCTCGATGATCAAAAGCGCCTCGCAGTCGGGATAGCCTGCTCCGGAGAAGTCGTCCGTGGCGCGAATGCAGGGGCGGTCCATGAATTCGATCGCGACAGGAAGGATACCGGATTCGATGATGTCGCTGACACACCGCCCGGCGACCTCGTTGCTGTCATAGCCGATCAGCACGGGTCGGGCGCCCTCGGGCTTGGGCAAGATGCGCAACGTCGCCTCTGTCACGACGCCAAGCTGCCCCTCGCTGCCACAGATCACTCCCAGCAGGTCCAGCCCCGGCGCATCCAGATGACCGCCCCCCACCTCGACGATCTCACCGTTCATGAGAACCAGCGTCACACCAAGCAGGTTGTTGGTTGTCACGCCATATTTCAGGCAATGCGCCCCACCTGAGTTCATCGCGATATTGCCGGCAATCGCACAGGCTAGCTGGCTCGACGGATCCGGGGCGTAAAAAAACCCATCCGCCTCGACAGCGCCCGAAACCGACAGGTTCGTACGGCCCGTCTGCACCCGAATATACCGGTTGGCGTAATCCGTCTCGATCACGGCGTTCATCCGGGCCACGCCCAGGATCACGCAATCCGCGGTCGGCAGCGCCCCTCCCGCCAGGGACGTCCCCGATCCGCGCGGCACCACCGGCACACCCAGTTCGTGGCAGATCGCCAGCACCCGGGAAACTTCCTGCGTTGTGCTTGGCAGGACCGCACACAGGGGGGCACACCGATAGGCGGTCAGCGCGTCGCATTCATAGGCCCGGGTTTCGGCCGGATCATCGATCACCGCATCGGCGGGCAGAACCCGTCGCAAGCGTGCCACAAGGTCGGGTTTTCTTGCGACGACTTGCGCATCAGGGACGGGCATTTCCATTTCGCTGATCCCTTGTTTTGCTGAAAATTCACCGGAGCGCCAGGATTGGTAATATTTTATAACCAATAAATCAGATAGGCAAGACGCCTGACCTCAGGGTATCACGTGGGCCATGACATCGCTGGATTTCCTGACACTTTTCACCGTCTACGACGTGCTGGCCGTGGCCGCGATCCTGTTGGCATGGCTGACAATCGGGTGGCGAATCGAACACCCGTCAAAGCGCCGCCCCTCTGTTTCGATCCTGATGGCAGGCTACCGGCGGGAATGGATGCGTCAGATGGTGACGCGACAGCCCAGGATTTTCGACAGCCACATCCTCAGCACGCTGCGGCAGGGCACGTCTTTCTTCGGATCGGCCACGATGATCGCGATCGGTGGTGTGTTGGCCCTGATCGGCAATTCGGAACCCCTGGGTGGTATCGCCGAACAACTGGGGGCGGACGATACACCGCTGGTGTTCTGGGAAATGAAACTGGTGCTGGTGTTGTTCTTCCTGACCAACGCCTTTCTCAAGTTCGTCTGGTCGCACAGGCTTTTCGGCTATTGCGCGGTCATGATGGGATCGGTCCCGAACGAGATTGACGACAGCCGCGCCGTGACACGCGCACTGAAGGCCGCAGAGGTCAATATCAGTGCCGCGCGGGGGTTTAACCGCGGCCTTCGGTCTGTCTACTTTGCGATGGCCGCAACGGCCTGGGCGCTTGGTCCGATGGGATTGCTGATCGCGACGATCGTCACCTGTTCGATCCTGTGGCGGCGAGAGTTCGCATCCCTGTCACGCGCCGTTCTGCTTTCGGGCAATGACCGCGAAACCGGCATGTGACCGACCTGGCCGATCTGGTCTTGCCAGCTGCCATGTGCCCACTTTCGCAATAGTCAGCGGCGCCCTTCGCGCAACCAGCCCGCCAAGATCATCAATGCGCTCAAAAGCAGCACCAGCCACGGCGGCAACAGAGGGGTTTGCGTGACATTGCGCGTTTCGTAGGCATCTCGGGGCGTCAGGCCGATCCAGCCGCGTCCGGCCGCGGGCCGACCAGCACGAACGTCACGCACGGTCGGCAAACCATCGGAAAGGCGGCGCACACCGCCCCGCGTCTCATCCACCACAGGCGCCAGCGCGCCGCCGTCTGCGATGGTTTCCTCGAACTCGCGCGGGGCCGCGGGGCCAAGACCGATGACGCTGGTCAGGTCACCAGACGTCAACCGATACAACCCGATATCGGGCCCGGAATATTCCGCCTCGAACCGACCGGGAGAGGTTTCCTGCAGCGTGACCTCCTGTTGCGTACCGTCAGGCGCGGTGATCGTCACCGGTCCCGTCGTTTCCGACAGGGTACGGCGCACGATTGTCATCGTTTGCCCGACCGCTTCGGCGGTCAGCGCCTCTTCTTCCAGGTCGGGTTCCTTCATCATCCAGTGCGCCAGGCGCCGCAGCAGTTCAAGTTGCGGACCGCCGCCTTCGAAACCACGGTTCCACAACCAGGCATGATCAGAGGCAAGCAGGGCAACGCGCCCTTCGCCAACCCGATCAAGGATCAGCAGGGGCCGGTCCTCGACACCGGACATGACGACCTGCCCGCGTTCGGGCGTCACGTCGATCTGGCGCATCCAGCGGCCCCAGTCTCCGTCCCAAGCCTGTTCAAGCCCTGCCGTCACGGGGTGGCGTTCACCGAGGTCCGTGACCTTGGGGCGATAACCTTCGTCAAAGACGCGTGCAGTGGGGCGCGCGGGCAGGACCTCGGCCAAGGGAGAGCGATAGAGAGAATCCGCCGAGGCGAAATCAGGCCCGGCCGCAATCAGCACCGCCCCGCCCTTGGTCACGTAATCGCGCACGTTGTCGATGTAGAGGGTCGGCAAGATACCCCGCCGCTTGTAGCGATCAAAGATGATCAGATCGAAGTCCTCGATCTTTTCCAGGAACAACTCGCGCGTCGGAAATGCAATCAACGACAGTTCCGAAACCGGAACGCCATCCTGCTTGGACGGCGGACGCAGGATCGTGAAATGCACCAGGTCCACCGAACTGTCCGATTTCAGCAGGTTGCGCCAGGTCCGGCCGCCGGGATGCGGCTCGCCCGACACCAGCAAGACGCGCAACCTGTCGCGCACACCATTCATCTGCACGATCGCGGAATTGTTGCGCCCGGTCAGCTCTCCGTCCTGTTCGGGCGTCGTGAACTGAATGACATTGCGCCCGCCATGATCCAGTTTTACCGGCAGTTCGAAATCCCGCCCGGTTTCGGCGGTCACCCGGATCGGCTCTCCTCCATCAAGTGAAATCGCCACCTCCGCCTGGCCCTGCACGCCTTCGGGGACCGCGCCGTCATCTTCGATCCGAAGCGTCAGCACAACGTCCTCGCCCAAGATCCCGAAGGCCGGTGCATTCTTGACCACCAGGCGGCGGTCCCAATCCTGGGGCGTCCCGCTGAGCAGGAGGTGCAGCGGCGCGGGCAGACCCGGCGCCTGGTCGAGGTCATGCAAACGACCATCCGACAAAAGGATGACACCCGCGATCCGGGCGCGCGGTTCCTCGGCCAGCGCTTCCGACACGGCCGTCATCAGCAATGTGCCGGCGTCGCCCGGGCCATCCCCAACCTCGATCCGGCGCAGTTCGGTATTGGGGCGCGCCGTTATGCGCGCCGCCAGGGTGTTTGCCGCCTCTTGCGTTTGGGCAGCGCGGTCCGCCAGGCGCTGCGATGCGGACCTGTCTTCGACCAGCAGAACGATGTCGGTCAATGGCGCGCGATCTTCCTGCCGCAGAGAGGGGCCGCTGAGCGCAGCCAGAATCAGCGCCCCGGCCAGGCCACGCCAGGCCCACCCAGCCAGACCCCGCCAAAGGGCAAGCAAGGTGCCAGCGCCGACAATCGCCCCAAGCACCACCAGGACCATCCACGGCAGAAGCGGGTTGAATACGATATGGGCCATCATCATTGTCCCAACCTGTCCAGCAGTGCCGGCACATGCACCTGATCGGATTTATAGTTACCGGTCAGGACGTGCATGATCAGGTTCACGCCAAAACGCAAAGCGATCTCTCTCTGACGTTCCCCGGCAAAGCCGCTGCCCACCGGCACCAACGGATTGCCATTGCCATCGACCGCCCAGGCCGAAGCCCAGTCATTTCCCCCGATCACGACCGGCGTCACTCCGTCGTTCAGGTTGCGGAACGGCATACCTTCGATCAGTTCGGCATCGGCAGGCGCCGCTTCGACCCAGATCGTGCCTTGTGCGAAACGGCCCGGAAAGTCCTGCAAAAGGTAGAAGGTTCGCGTCAGGACATGATCCTTCGGGATCGGTTCAAGCGACGGTATATCCAAAGGTCGCGCAATGTCCTGCAACCGCCTTCCCTCGGGGCTGGCCGCGCCAAAGCCTGCGATATCGGCATCTCGGGTGTCAAAGAGGATCATGCCGCCCGTACGCAGGTAACGGTTCAGCTTGGCATAGGCGGCATCTGAGGGGATCGGCTGAGTCGCGCTGATTGGCCAATACAGAAAGGGAAAAAGCGACAGTTCATCGGTTTCGATGTCCACGGCCATCGGCGCAGCAGGTTCGACCGAAGTGCGGAAGAACAAGGTATCCGACAAGCCCTGCAACCCTGCCTGCGCAAGGTCGTCGAGTTGCTGGTTGCCCGTCACCACGTGAGCCAGAACCAGCTCTGCCGTCGCCGCGAGGGCAAAATCATCGTCAGATGCGGCCCCCTGGGCGTGCGCGCCGGGAACGGGCATCAGTAGCGCCACCAGGGCGATTGCCGCGGTCGTGGCGCGCGAGCCGCGCAGCCGACCGGACAGGGAAAGCGAGGCAAGGATATCTGCCAGCAGGACAAGCAGCGCCAGCGCCAGAAGCAGCCCGCCGAGCGGCCTCTCGTCAGGCCGCGCCAGACCTTCGACGGCGACATCGGCAGGCCAGCGCGTGGCGGCAAGTGTGGTTTCGGCGCCGATGACATTGCGGGCGATGCTGCGATCCTCGCTTTGATACAGACCGGGATGCAGGTTCGGCCCGAGAGGCGCCCCCAACAACAACGCCCCATCGACCCCCGGCAGCGTCCCGGCGTTTGAAATCGTGCCAAAGGCGTCTATCACGCGCAGCGGTTGCCAGACAGACCCCTCCAGGTCGCCGGGATCGGGCGTCGCCGTGATGGAGCTGACCGAGAGCCGTTCCATCATCTGAACGAACAAGCCCGAAAGCGGCAGGTTGGACCATTCTGCATTCGCGGTAACATGGAACAGGACCACCTGCCCCTGGTCGATCCGCTTGCGCGTCACCAACGGCGTGCCATCGCTGAGCCGCGCGATCACGCGCGAGGACAGTGTCGGGTCAGGCTGCGCCATCACCTGTGACGATACGGTGACGTCCTGGGGAATTTCGAGGCCGGAAAACGGGCTGTCCTCGTCAAACTGGGCCAGGGTCTTGGGTTCACCCCAGCTCATCGCACCGCCGACATTGCGCCCGCCGGCACGCAGGCGGACGGGCATCAGGGCGTCTTCGGTGTCCCGGCTGACCTCACTGGCAGCAAGACGGGGGCCGGCGAAACGCAACAGAAGTCCACCCTGAGAGACCCAGTCCAGCAGCATCTTTTCCTCGCCATCCGACAAGGTCGCAACGTCGGCAAGCACGATCACATCCGGATTTGCCGGGAGTATGTCGGTCAATGCGCCGTGCAGCAGGTCCGCGCTCGGTTCCAGCGCCTTTTCCAGGTAATGAAGCGGCGACAGCAGCTCCAACCCCTCGCGATCGTCACGGCCAGCGATCAGCGCCACCTCTCGCCGTCGCAGGCCATCATCCGTCAGGGACACGGCCCCTGCCGAACGTTCGCCGGCAATCGAAAAGTGCGTAAGGCGGGCGCGCAACTCCGCCGGCAGCGCCAGATCCTTGTCTGCCACGGCCTGTCCGGCGGCGAAGGTCACCTCGGCCGCCTCCAGAACCCGCATCGTACCCGCGGGATCGCGCCCATGCGCCTGCACCGAAATCACATGCGGCGCGTCCAGATCGTGACCCGTGCGAATGGCCGTCAGCCTGACCGCTCCGTCCTGGAACCCGCTGGGGCGCAAGGCAACGACATCCTGGCCTGTTTCAAGCACCCGGACCGGACCTTTGGCACGCACGACGTCCAGCACCTCGGCGCGACCAGGCCGATCCAGCCCATCAGAAACCCATACCGTTTCAAATCCGCGATCCACCGCCTTCAACTGATCGATCAGGCTGGCCATGGCGGGAGTGTCGGCAGGCGCGGGCTCCCACGCCTCGGGCGCGAGGCCCGGCAGGCGCGTCAGCCAGGTTTCCGCGGTCTGAAACATCGGTGCCTCAGGGGTGGTCAGGCGCACCACGGCGGTCGGGCGGCCCGCGCGCATCGCTTCGTTCAACAGTGTCTCGATGGCGTTTTCCTTGCGCGGCCATTCGCTGGCCGACGCCCAGCTGCCATCTAGCAGGATCAGCAAGGGCCCCGATGTGTCCTGCCGGTTCTGCGCCGGGTTCAGCACTGGCCCGGCAAGGCCGATGATCACCGCAGCCACGGCCAGCATCCGCAACAGCAGCAGCCACCAGGGCGTGCGGTCGCTGACGCTTTCATTGTCCTTTAGCCCCAGCAGCAGCGCCACGCCGGGAAACCGGCGGCGCACAGGGGCGGGCGGCACCGCACGCAACAAAACCCACAGGATCGGCAAAGCTGCAAGGGCGATCAGCAGCCAGGGCGCGGCGAAACCGATGGGGCCAAGACTCATTACGCGGTTCCCCTGTCGAGTGCCTGCCAGATCCACAGCAGGGCGGATTGTGCCGAGGCTTCGGTGTGATGGGTGCTGAATTGCCAGCCGGTCGCACGGCAAAGTGCGCTCAGGGCATCCTTACGCTCGGCCAGACGGGTCAGGTAGCGGTCGCGCAGGTCATTGGCTTTCAGCGTTTCATGGGCCACGGACCCGCCGACACTCTCGAAAATGGTGCGGCCCTGGAACGGGAAAGCCTCTTCGATCGGGTCGAGGACCTGCAGCAATACGCCGCGAATGCCTCGGTCAGCCGCCTTTGTCAGGGCCTGCGTCAATTGATCCGTTGGACCCAGGAAATCCGACACAAACAGCGCCCGGGTATTGGGTATCATCGCGCGATGCTCGGGAACCCCGAAATCCCCCTGCGACGGAAGGGAAAAGAATTCGGCAAGCCGCAGGATCTGGTTGTTGCCACGGCGCGGTGGCAGGGTCGTGCCTGTCAGCCCCACGCGTTCCCCGCCGCGCACCAGCAGAATCGCTGTTGCCAATGCCAGGCTACGGGCGCGGTCGCCCTTTTGCGGCAGGGTCTTAGATGACGTGAACTGCATCGACGCGGACTGGTCCACCCAGAGCATGACGCTCTGCGCGATCTGCCACTCTCGCTCACGCACGAATCGTTCGTCCGAGCGAGCCGAGCGGCGCCAATCGATCATCCGGCGCGGGTCGCCCGGTTGCACGGGGCGATATTGCCAGAAATCATCGCCCAGTCCGGCCCGTCGCCGCCCGTGATCGCCCAGCAGCACCGTCCCGGCGAGCTGTTCGGCGCGCGCCAGAAGCGGAGGAAACTTCGCAGCTTCCTCCTCGGCCCGATGGCGAAGGGCGGCAGGTGTCCTCACGCGGCTGCCTCGATCCCCGAAACACTGGTGGCGACATCCGCGATCAGCCCGCGAAGATCATCGCCGCGCGCGCGGGCGGCAAAGTTGAGGCCCATGCGATGCGACAGCACGGGCCGCGCCATGGCCAGCACATCCTCGGGCGACGGGGCAAGACGCCCCTGCAACATGGCGCGCGCGCGGACCGTCAGCATCAGGGCCTGCGCGGCGCGGGGCCCAGGACCCCAGGAAACCGTCTCGCGCACGCGGGCCGAGGCCGAGGGATCGTCAGGGCGGCAGGCCCGCACCAGGTCCAGGATCATTTCGACAATGCTGTCGCCCACCGGCATCCGACGCAAGAGTGTCTGCGCCTCCAGCAATTCCGATGCAGTAAACACCGCGTGGGCCTCGGTTTCGGTGGCGCCGGTGGTTGAAAGGAGAATCGCCCGCTCTGTATCGCGATCAGGATAATCCACGTCGATCTTCACGAGGAAACGGTCAAGCTGTGCCTCGGGCAGCGGATAGGTGCCTTCCTGCTCGATCGGGTTCTGCGTGGCGAGGACGTGGAACGGCATTCCGAGGGGGCGATCCTCGCCCGCGACCGTGACCATCTTTTCCTGCATTGCCTGGAGCAGCGCCGACTGCGTGCGTGGCGATGCACGGTTGATTTCATCAGCCATAAGCAACTGGCAGAACACCGGCCCAGACAGAAACCGGAAGCTGCGCGAGCCGTCTGCCGCGGTCTCAAGCACCTCGGAACCAAGGATATCTGCGGGCATCAAGTCCGGCGTGAACTGGATGCGGCTGCCGTCCAACCCCATGACGGTCGACAAGGTTTCGACCAGCCGCGTCTTGCCCAGTCCGGGAAGGCCGATGAGCAGAGCATGCCCGCCGCACAACAAGGCCGACAATGTCAGGTCGACGACCGCCTCCTGGCCGACGAACCGCTGGGTGATGGAGGCTTTGGCCTGCGCCAGCTTTTCCTCGACCGCTTCGATGGCAATCACGAGGTCATCTGCATCTGTCATGGCAAAAACTCCTGTTCGACCTATATCTTGTTTAACGAACTGTACTCACGAGATGGTTAACGGCCAATTCATGCTCACACAAAATACCGTGAAAGTGACAGCAGAGAGTATCCTTGCCTCTGCAAAAGCAGCCAAGGGACGCGGACTTCCGCCTGTTCACGCCTGGAACCCGGAATTTTGCGGCGATCTGGATATGCGTATCGCACGCGATGGCACATGGTTCTATCTGGGAACGCCCATCGGTCGACCTGAGCTGGTGCGCCTGTTCTCGACCATCCTGCGCAAGGATGGGGATCAATACTTCCTCGTCACGCCGGTCGAAAAAGTTGGTATCACGGTTGAGGATGCGCCATTCGTTGCCGTCGATTTCGACGTGGAGGGCACGGGCGAGACGCAATCTCTGACCTTCCTGACCAATGTAGCGGACAAGGCCGCTGCCGGGCCGGATCACCCGATCAGGGTTGTCCGCGACCCGGAGACGGGCGAGCCATCGCCCTATGTGCTGGTGCGCGACAGGCTGGAGGCGTTGATTGATCGCAAGAGTTTCTACCGCCTCGTCGATCTGGGCGACACCTGCGAAAGTGAGGGGCAGGACTGGTTCGGGGTCTGGTCCGGCGGCACGTTTTTCCCGATTATTCCGGCGGACGAGTTGACCGCGCCCTAGGCCGCACGCATCCTGATTCCAGACGGTCGGGCCCCTTGGGCCTTGCGCGGAAGGGGGATGAACCATGCCGAAATTCGCAGCCAGCCTGACGACGCTGTTTACCGAAATTCCCATGCAAAAAAGGGTCTTGGCGGCAGCCGAGGCCGGGTTCGAGGCGGTCGAGATCCCGTTCCCCTATGACACGCCCGCGCAGGACATCCGCAATGCCCTGGGCTTTGCGAACCTGCCGCTGGTCCTGATCAATGCGCCACCGCCCAACTACACGGGTGGCACGGCGGGGTTCGCCGCGATTGTCGGCGCGCAGGAGAGGTTCCGGCATGATTTCCGGCGCGCGTTGCGCTATGCGCAGACGTTGAAAGCCAGGCATATCCACGTCATGTCCGGGGCCGCGTGGGGCGACCAGGCCTTTGATACCATGGTTGAAAACCTCAGATGGGCCTGCGCCTTCGCACCAGAACAGAGCCTGACCATCGAACCGATGAATGCGACCGACCTGCCCGGCTATTTCCTGTGCGATTTCGAGCGTGGTGCGGGGGTCATCGCGGCGGTTGGCGCAGAAAACCTCGGGCTGCAATTCGACACCTACCATGCCCATATGATCACCGGTAACGTACTGGAAAGCTGGGATAAATATGGCGGTCTGGCGCATCATGTGCAGATTGCCGGGCCGCAGGGCCAGCATGAGCCCGAGCAGGGAGAGATCGATTTCCGCAGCTTTTTCGCCCGCCTCGATGCCAGCGGCTATGACGGCTGGGTCGGTGCCGACTATCGACCACGCGGCAGGACCCAGGACGGACTGGGCTGGCTTGCCGATGCGCAGGCGGGACTCGGGGCGTTCAAACGGCCCGCCTGACGTCTGCGATTGGGGCGATGACGCCCCCTGCTGACCCGGATTCAGGAACGTCGGTATTTGAGCGGTATCTGGGCGGTAACTAGGCGGTTTTTGCGCCGCTGAAACCTTTACGAACAATGACTTGGTGCGCACGTTGCCACGTCGGTATCCGGCACCGCCATGCGCCGCGAAAGGTGGCGTCGCGGGCTGGCCGAAGCGTGGCCGCCGACGCCGGGTTGAGCGGCCTTTCACAACCCCGACGAGGAGCCTCGATCAGGCCGACCAGAGGGGGAGACCGATTTGCCCGGGCGGCGGGCCACGCGCCTGTGCCGTATGTCAGTGACCGATCAGGGGGGCGTCGTTGCAGGCATTCGTCGGCTCCTCAAGCTCGATCGTGACATGGGTCAGGCCAAAGGACTCGGACAGGCATTGCTTGATCGCCGCGCGGGTATCTGCGCCGCCGGAAGGGGCCGCGAAGGCGTCGGGGGTCAGAACGACATGCGCCTCGAGCGCGACTTCGCCTTCCTGCATCTGCCACAGGTGCAGGTGGTGGACCGAGGCGACGCCGGGCACGGTGCCGAGCTGCGCCGTCACATCGCCCACGGTCGGGGTTTCGGGACTGCCCAGCATCAGCAGGCGGATCACAGGCGTAATCTCGCTGCCGGCGTGCCACAGGATATAGGCTGAGATGGCGATGGTGACGATGGGATCGACCAGCGTCCAGTCATACAGCAGGATCACCGTACCGGCGACAATCACCGCAACCGAGCCGAGCGCATCAGCCACGTTGTGCAGAAAGGCCGCCCGCATGTTCACGCTGTCACGGGACAGGCGCAGCACCAGCAGCGCGGTGATGGTGTCGATGACCAGCGCGACGGCGGCGACGATGACAACCATCCATCCCGCCACATCGCGCGGTTCAAAGAATCGCTGCACGCCTTCGGCTGCGAGGAACAGGGCGATGACAATCAGCGTGGTATAGTTGATCAGGGCGGCGACGACTTCGGCCCGGCCATAGCCGAAGGTCATGCCGGCATCCGCCGGGCGGCGGGCAATGCGGCGCGCCAGATAGGCGATCACCAGCGACAGGGCGTCCGACAGGTTATGCACCGCATCCGCGATCAGGGCCAGGGAACCGGACAAGATACCGGCGATGATCTGAACGACCGTCAGCAGGATGTTGACGGCGACGGCCCATGCAACGCGGCGGTCCCCGACAAGATCCGGATCGGTATGATGATGCCCGGCGTGGGAGTGGCCCGCGTGGGAGTGACCTTGGGGGCTGTCGTGGTGCGAATGATCATGCGGCATATTGCGTCTTTCGTAAGGGTTTGTCGGGGCTGGCCCCCAGGTTGCCCTTAATCTAGGATCTCTAGTCACTAGAGCTTCAAGAGGAGATTTCACAATGTTTTCCATCGGAGCCCTGTCCCGGCAGACCGGGGTGAAAGTGCCGACGATTCGCTATTACGAACAGGCCGGGCTGTTGCCGGAGGGCGAGAGGACGGCGGGCAATCAGCGCCGCTATGGTCGCGCCGGGTTGGACCGGCTGCATTTCATTCGCCATGCCCGCGACCTGGGCCTGCCACTGGAGGCGATCCGGCATCTGCTGGAGCTGAGCGACAAGGGGCGTGACTGCCACGGCGCCCATGAGATTGCGCGCGACCATCTGGCCGACGTGCGGTCGCGCATCACCCGGTTGAAACGGCTGGAAACCGAGCTGGAGCGCCTGGCCGCCACCTGTGACCATGCCCCGGGAGAGCCTTGCGGGCTGATCGAGGCGCTTGGCGACCACGGGCAGTGCAGCGGCGCGCATTAGGCCCGCGATTCGGCACATCTCCGGCCCGCCCCGCCGCGCAGGGGGCGCGATGCAATCGCGGGCCCTGTTCGCGGAGAGGGTATTAGCGGGGGCGGGTTTGCAGGGCCGGGTTTGCGGGGGCCGGGCGCTAGTGCGCCTCGGCCCAGCTCTTGCCCTTGCCCGCATCGACGACCAGCGGCACGTCGATGTGCACTGCCGGATCGGCGGCATTTTCCATGACGCGGCGGGCGACCTCGGCCACCTCGTCAGCGGCGCTTTCGTCGACCTCGAACACCAGTTCATCGTGGACCTGCAACAGCATCTTGGCGGGCAGGTCGGCGATGGCGTCGGGCATCCGGATCATGGCGCGGCGGATGATGTCGGCGGCAGTGCCCTGGATCGGCGCGTTGATGGCGGCGCGCTTGGCGAAGCCGGCGCGAGGGCCGCTGGCGGCGATTTCGGGCGTGTGGATGCGACGGCCGAACAGGGTTTCGACAAAGAGGTGTTCCTTGGCGAAGGCGGTCGTGGCCTCCATGTATTCCTTGATGCCGGGGAAGCGTTCGAAGTAGCGGTCGATGAAGCCCTGAGCTTCGGCGCGCGGAATGCGCAGGTTTCGCGCCAGGCCAAAGCCCGAGATGCCGTAGATGACGCCGAAGTTGATCGCCTTGGCCTGACGGCGCACGTCCGACGTCATGTCTTCGAGCGGGACGCCGAACATCTCGGACGCGGTGGCGGCGTGAATGTCCTGGCCTTCGTGGAAGGCCTGTTTCAGCGCGTCGATGCCGGCGGTATGGGCCAGGATGCGCAATTCGATCTGGGAATAGTCGAGCGACAGCAGCACCTTGCCTTCGGGGGCGACGAAAGCCTCGCGGATGCGGCGGCCTTCCTCGGAGCGCACGGGGATGTTTTGCAGGTTCGGGTCGGTCGAGGCCAGGCGCCCGGTGTTGGCGCCGGTCTGGACATAGGAGGTATGAACGCGGCCCGTTTCGGGATTGATGTGTTCCTGAAGCGCGTCGGTATAGGTCGATTTCAGTTTGCTGAGCTGGCGCCAGTCGAGGATGCGGCCCGGCAGGTCATGTTCGGTCGCGAGGTCTTCGAGGATATCCGCGCCGGTGACATAGGCGCCGGTCTTGCCCTTCTTGCCGCCGGGCAGGGACATCTTGTCGAACAGGATCTCGCCCAGCTGCTTGGGCGAGCCGACGTTGAAGGTTTCGCCCGCGAGGTCGTGAATTTCGGATTCGAGTGCGGCCATCTTTTGGGAAAAGGCATTGGACATCCGCGAGAGCGTGTCGCGGTCGACCTGGATGCCGTGCATTTCCATCTGCGCCAGCACGGGCGAGAGGGGGCGTTCGAGGGTTTCGTACACCGTCGCGACCTTTTCGCGGTGCAGGCGGGGTTTCAGCTGCTGCCAGAGGCGCAGCGTGACATCGGCGTCCTCGGCGGCGTATTTCGCGGCCTTGTCGATGGCGACCCGGTCGAAGGTGATCTGGGATTTGCCCGACCCGATCAGCTCCTTGATCGGGATCGGGGTGTGGCCGAGGTAGCGTTCGGACAGCGCGTCCATGCCGTGATTGTGCAGGCCCGCATTCAGGGCGTAGCTGATCAGCATCGTGTCGTCGTAGGGGGCGACGGTGATGCCGTAGCGGCGCAGGATCTTGGCATCGTATTTCATGTTCTGCCCGATCTTGAGGACTGAGGCGTCCTCAAGCAGCGGTTTCAGCATGTCGAGCGCCGTGTTGAGGGGCATCTGGCCATCGGCCAGCGTGTCGGAGGCAAAGAGGCCCTCTCCTCCGTCCTCGGCCTTGTGACCGACGGGGACATAGCAGGCATGGCCGGCGTCGATGCAGAGGCAGAACCCGACCAGGTCCGCGACCATTTCGTCCAGCCCCGTGGTTTCGGTGTCGAGCGCGAGGTGGCCGCGTTCGTAGGCGCGGTCGATCCAGGATTGCAGCGCGGCGGCGTCGGTGACGATCTCGTACCGGCTGTCGTCGATCGCGGGCGCTTCGGGCATATCCGCCGCGGCAGCCGAGGGCGCGGGTTCGGTGATTTCAGGGGCCTCGGCGCCGAGGTGTTCGGCGACCCGGCGCGACAGGGTGCGGAATTCCATCTCGGCCAGGAAGGGCAAGAGGACCTCGGGGTCGGGGTCGCGCACCTCGAGGTCGTCGAGGGTGAATTCGAGCGGCGTATCGCAATCGAGCTGGACCAGCTTCTTGGACAGTTCGATCTGTTCGCGGAAGTCGATCAGGGTCTGGCGACGCTTGGGCTGCTTGATTTCCCCGGCGCGATCCAGAAGGTCTTCGAGCGAGCCGTATTCGTTGATCAGCAGGGCCGCCGTCTTGATGCCGATGCCGGGGGCACCGGGGACGTTGTCGACGCTGTCGCCCGCCAGGGCCTGCACGTCGACGACGCGGTCGGGCTTGACGCCGAACTTGGCCTCGACCCCCTCGACATCGATGCGCAGGTTCTTCATCGCGTCGAGCATTTCAACCCCGCCGCCGACCAGCTGCATCAGATCCTTGTCGGACGAGATGATGGTGACACGCCCGCCTGCCTCGCGTGCCTGGCAGGCAAGGGTGGCAATGATGTCATCGGCCTCGAATCCCTCGATCTCCTTGCAGGCGATGTTGAAGGCTTCGGTCGCGCGGCGGGTCAGCGGCATCTGCGGGCGCAGATCCTCGGGCATGGCGTCGCGGTTCGCCTTGTAGAGATCATAGAGATCGTTGCGGAAGGTATGGCTGCCCTTGTCGAAGATCACCGCGACATGGGTGGGCGCGTCGGGACCGGTGTTTCCCTCGACATAGCGGTGCAGCATGTTGCAGAACCCCGCGACCGCGCCGATCGGCGCGCCATCGGATTTGCGGGTCAGCGGCGGCAGGGCGTGGTAGGCGCGAAAGATGAAGGCCGAGCCATCGATCAGGTGAAGATGGCAGCCCGTGCCGAATTGTGTGCTCATGTTGCGCCTCCGGATGTTGCGGAGACCGTAATGCCACGAAGACCGCGGAGTCGCCAGCGTGCATCAACCGCCCTTGCCGCGACGGCCGCGCCCCCGACCGGCGAATGTGTCGGGACAAGGGGGCAATCCGGGGGCAAGGGAGGGGGGCGCTGCCCCCCGCGCCGGGGCGGCGCCCCCCCGGGGTATTTCCCGCCAGATGATGAAGAGCGCGCGGCGAAGACGGACCGACGGTGAGTTTAGGCGCGCCGGGCCGTGGGTGCGTGCGGGCCTAGTGACTGGGCCTAGTGGCTGGGCGCGTCGGGGGTGCCGTGGTCCTTGAGGACATATTTCGCGTCGCAATAGCCGCATTCGACGAAGCCGGTGTCGTCGGGGATGGTGAGCCAGACGCGCGGGTGACCGAGCGCCCCTTCGCCGCCGTCACAGGCGACCTTGTGGCTATCGACGATCCTGGTTTCCGGTGCTTCGATCGGCATGGGCTGTCCCTTTGCGAATGGCTGAGCTGCTGTGCTGGAATTACCGCGAAACAAGGCTCCGTGGCAAGCGGTGAGGCAGGCGGGCGCCGCGGCGCCGGTCAGGCCTGAGGCGCGACCATGCGGCCCATGTTGCGACCGGCCAGGATATGCAGGTGGAAATGCGGCACCTCCTGCACGCCATCGGGGCCGGCGTTCGAGATATAGCGCGCGCCGGTGTCCGGGGTGATCCCGGCGTCGGCGCAGATGCGCGCGACGGTGCGGTTGAAATCGACGATCTCGGCGTCGCTCGCCTCGGCTGCGAAATGGTCATAGGTCACGTAGGGGCCCTTGGGGATGACCAAGACATGAGTCGGGGCCTGCGGGCGGATGTCCGCGAAGGCCAGGGTGTGATCGGTTTCGAGAACGGTGTTGTTGGGAATTTCACCGCGCAGGATTTTCGCGAAGATGTTCTGGTCGTCGTAGGAATAGGTCAAGGTTTACCTCGGGTTGGCAGGGGTCGGGTGCGGGTCAGGACGGGCCTCAGTCCGTGAACAGGTGGTCGAGCGCCACGATATCATGTGCGGTGGCCAGTGGCACGCCCAGGAATCCGGCGACCGCGGGGGCATTTTCCGCCGCTGCCTGCTGTTCGCGGATGCGGTAGAGATTTTCGAAATCGCTGTCGCGGATCTGATCGGATTCGAAGGTCATGTCGTGGCGGATGGTGGGCAGCAGGCGCGCCAGGGTTTCGGGCGGCGTGCGTTCGCCCGCGAGACCGACGCGCCGGGCGTGGCCGGTGAGATAATCGTCGCTAAAGGCGCAGTCGATTTCGAGCAGGCGGGTCTGGGCGCGATCACTGCAGAAGTCGTGCAGCAGGTCGAGGCCGGAGGGATCCATGCAGACGACCATGCGGTCCGTCTTGTGATAATCGAACAGCATCCGCATCAGCGCGCGTCGGTGGCGGGTGCGTTTTTCCAGGTTGGTCTGGATGCCGCCGAGGTCGGGCAGCGGCGTGTGGTCTTCGTGAAACAGGTAATCGACGCAGTGCAGGCCGGTCACCTGGCGGATCTGGTCGACCAGCCGCTTTGCGACGTGCCATTTCTTGCAGATCACGATCATCAGCTGGCGTTCCCGTCCCAGCGAGCTTTCGGTTTCCCAGAAGCGGGTGGCAAAGCGGCGCCCGACGCGGCCGCGCCCCGAGAGGAACCGGAACAGCGAGCGCCCCTCGTTCGAGATCTGGAAATCGACACCGCGGGCGGCGTAGAGCTGACCCAGGCGGCGCTTCATTTCATGCGCCTGGGGGCTGATCTTGCGGGCAAAGAGGTAATCCTGGCCAAGCAGCAGGTCGTAGTGGTCGTTGTAGAAGGTGACCGGCATGCCGTAGTCGGTGAACAGCAGGAACGTCAGGGTGCGGGCGCTGATTTCGGTTTCCGGCACCAGGTGGCGCACGAGGGTCTGGAAGAACGTCTCGTCCGGGATCCAGGTGCGGCGGAAAAAGCGCATCACGTCGCGGCGGGTGCGGCAAAAATCGAGGATCGCCTCGATCGTGCGGCGGCGCAGGCACCACCACTGGGAGCCGATCTGGATCTGCAGGTCCGCCGGGATGCTGCGCGCCAGACCGAAGCGCCGTTGAAAGGCGATGGATCTGTAGAAAAGACGCTTGTTCTTTCGCTCGTTGAAGGGGTGCCGGTAGATCAGCCGTTCTTCCTTGATGCCGGTCTTGATCCAGCCCGAGCTGTGGAAATCGAAACTTTCGATATAATCCACCTCGTCGCGGTCAAGGACATCATGGGCGTATTCGGCGGATTTGATCGCCATGCAGTCGCCGGAGACCATGTAGAAATGCGTCGCACGCGGAAAGGCGTCGACGGCGGCCTGCACGGCGTGGAGCGTGGCCTGCACCAGGCTCCATTCGCCCCATCCGCACTTGGCCCGCTTGTGCGCAAAGACGACACGGGGATTGTCGTGGAGCGCGGCGCGAATGCGCTGATAGTCCGCCGGACTGGCACGGGCGTCGAAATGAATCGACATGTAGTCGCCCACCGCTGTCAGCCGCTGCGCCTGATCTATGATGGCCTCAGGATCCTTGTGGCACAACAATATGAATGCAATGGTCGCCATTGGCGAAACGTTAAGCCTTTCGACTGCATCAAGGTAGCCAAGTTTATGCGGCAACTTGGGTGCAAAAAACAGGCCTTGTTTGGGTTTTGCTGCACTATGGTCAAAGGGGCCGGAACGGGAGACGAGACCGGAACTGGCCGCGCGCCGGATCTGGCGGTGAGATCGGAGACTGGGTGAATGGGTTTTCCCGGAACATGGATGACGGAGAGCGAGAGCGTGATCTATCGCGTGGTGCCCAAGTGCGCCTGCTCGACCATCGGACAGATCCTGTATTATTCCGACCACGGACAATTCTTTGACGGGGACATCCATGATGCCACGGGCGGCCTGCACAAATGGGCGCTGGAGGCGAGCCAGCCCCTGATCGAGGGCAATGCAAGGGCGCACAAGAGCTTTGCCTTTACCTGCGTGCGCAATCCCTACACGCGCATCCTGTCCTCCTTTTTCGACAAGATCTGCGGCATCCAACGCAACGGCAGCCGCTATCGGGGCAACCTGGTGCCGATGCTGACCCAGAAATACGGCATCGAGGTTGGCGGCGCCGATGGCACCGAAACGTTTGACCAGATTGCCAGTTTTCGACGGTTTCTGCTGTTTGCACGCGACACGATCCGCTGGCGGCGCCCGATGGACCCCGATATCCACTGGTCGGCCATGTCGGGGCATGTCTCGACCTATATCGTCAACGGCGGGCGCTATGACGCGATCTTGTGGACCGAGGCGTTCAACGATGGCATGGGCAAGGTACTGGACCACATCAAGACCCCGCATCCCGTCGACCTGGCCACGATCCCGCGTTTCAACGAAAGCGAAGGGCATGGCCCGAAACGCCTGCACCCGGTCGAGGATTATTTTGACGATCTGTCGATGCACCTGGTGTACGAGATCTACAAACGCGATTTCGACATGTTCAAATACGACGCGCACGACCCGTCCAACAAGATGCCGGGGGGCGAGATCGACCTGGACGAGGTGCACGCGAAGCTGGGGGAGTAGGGCGGCCATGCGCGCCGCCCCCCCCTCACCCGTCGCCGGAAGCCAGCCCCCCCCGACACCGGCCAAGAATAGTCTGGCCGCAACCGCAAGACGATCGGCCTTGCCATGGCTCAGGCGGGTCGCACCGCCCTGAAAGGCCTGGTCCACCGGGTCACCGCCGCAAGCAAGGGCTTTTCGAGGCATAGATACGTCCCGACGCCCGCAGCGACCCCCAGCGTGACCATGATCAGCAGCGCAATCCAGGGATGGTTCGGCACGAACGGCGAGGCCAGCCGTACCGAGAAGTGAAACGACAGCAGGTGCACAAGGTAGATGGAGAAACTGGCATCGCCAATCAGCTCGAGCCCCGGAAATCGCCTTGGGGTGCCCGACGCGGCGAAAATCGCGCAGGCCGAGACGGCCCCATAGATCAAGGTTCGCGCCGCGCTGGACAGGCCCGGCAGGTTGAACAGCACGATCGGGGCGACGATCAAAGCCACAACCGAGACCGCAAACGCCCCGGTGGTATCGCGCATCCCCTTCGCCCGCAGGTAGAGCGCCGCCACACCGACGCCCATGGGAAACAGCAGGTTGAGATTGCCGGCCAGCACGTATTTCAGGGTCGCAACGCCAGAGTAATCGGGGCTCTGACGCACTGTGAAAGCCAGGCAGCTTAGTGCCCAGATCGCCAGAAGGACGTAAAAGGCGCGGCTGGAAAAGAAGAAGCACGCAAAAACGAGATAGAAGAAAAGCTCGTGCCTCAGCGTCCAGATGACCACCGGCAAGGGGCGCTCGACCGCGGGTATGATCAGCGCCGAGCTTAGCCAGGTCAGGACTGAATGGGTTTCATTCGTCACACCCACCGCGTTCAGGACGACCAGGAACGCGAACCAAAGCGAGACGACCATGAAGGTGATCGGAAAGATCCTGACAAAGCGCTTGAGCGCGTAGTTCTGAAGCGAGACCGGCCCCTTTTCGTCAGCGGCGTGGATGAAATATATGATGAACCCGCTCAGAACGAAGAACAATTCGACACCGCGCGTCCCAAGGTCCAGGTCCTCGACCCGGGTCAGGGTCGGGTTCTGCCTGGCCAGCCAGCTGGAGGCGTGATGAACAACGACGCCCGTCGCGGCGAGTCCCCTGAGCACCTGCAATCCGGCCAAGTGCCTTTTCATGTAACCACCTGATTAAAAAGGAAAAGCACCTAAGCGTGGTGAGCGTGTCGCCGGCATGTCAAGTCAAAGCCGCACCGCGATCCGCCTCTTTGGATTGCCCGCACAAAGATGCCGCGAAACCCGCCTGCTTGAACGCGGATGCCCATTTTCGCGCCCCCTCGGCAATCCCCGGGCCGCACAAAAAAAGCCCCACCGCAAGCGGCAGGGCCCAGTGCGCACCCTGCGTAAGACGCAGCGGTACAGGCGGCTGTGGTTTGGAGGGTACCCCGCGCGGGACCGGGTCAGGCGCGGGGCGAATTTCGCAGTGACGTCAGATCAT
Organism: Pseudooceanicola sediminis; assembly: GCF_003575965.1. Lineage (GTDB taxonomy): Bacteria > Pseudomonadota > Alphaproteobacteria > Rhodobacterales > Rhodobacteraceae > Pseudooceanicola > Pseudooceanicola sediminis. Next base: position 66,890 of record NZ_QWJJ01000002.1, read on the forward strand.
CTCGGCACGAATCTGCTGGCGCAGCAGGTCGATCGGGATGGTCTGGCCATCTTTCTTGAAGCACCAGTAAGTCCAGCCATTGCAGGAAGGTGCACCTTCCAACGCGGCGCCCACCTGGTGGATCGAGCCCTTGACGTCATCGCCGATCAGCGTGCCATCGGCGCGGACCTTGGCCTTGTGACGGCCATTCATGCTCCACAGTTCCTCGCCCGGACGCAACATGCCGCGTTCGACCAGCTGGCCAAAGGGCACGCGCGGCTCTGCGCGTTTGGAGGCCGAGACCTCAAGCGTTTCACGGTCGAACTTGCGCACCCGTGCCAGACGCTTTTCCGCGACCTTGCGATAGGACTCTTCACGCTCGATCCCGATGAAATCACGGCCCAGCATCTTGGCGACCGCGCCGGTGGTGCCGGTGCCGAAGAACGGGTCGAGAACGACATCGCCGGGGTTGGTGGAGCCGACAAGAATGCGGTGCAGCAGCGATTGCGGTTTCTGCGTCGGATGCGCCTTGTCGCCGTTGTCGTCCTTGAGCCGCTCGTGACCATTGCAGATCGGCAGCACCCAGTCGGATCGCATCTGCACGCCTTCGTTCAGCGATTTCAGCGCCTCGTAGTTGAAGGTGTACTTTGCCCCTTCGGATTTCGAGGCCCAGATCATCGTTTCATGCGCGTTGGTAAAGCGTTTGCCGCGAAAGTTCGGCATCGGGTTCGACTTGCGCCAGACCACGTCATTCAGGATCCAGTAGCCTTCGTTCTGAAGCGCGGCCCCGACCCGGAAGATGTTGTGATACGACCCGATCACCCAGATTGCGCCGTTCGGTTTCAGGATCCGGCGCGCAGCCTTGAGCCAGTCCCGCGTGAACCGATCATAGGTTTCAAAGCTGGCGAACTGGTCCCAGGCGTCGTCAACGGCGTCGACCTTGGAATTGTCCGGCCGGTGCAGATCGCCCCGCAGTTGCAGGTTATAGGGGGGATCCGCAAAAATCAGGTCGATGGAATTTTCGGGAAGGCTGTTCATTGCCTCCACGCAGTCACCATCAAGAATCGAGTTCAGTGGGAGCATTTGCGCCCCCTTTACCTTGGTTTTCATCATTGCTCTGCCTCGTTACGGCGCGATTTTCGCGCTCGTTGTTATGGCTAAATGATGAGTCAAAGCAGAATCGGGGTCAATTTGTTTATTTGATTCAGGGGGTTAGTTTTAGTCTCGACACAATATATTGCGCACGGGGGCGAAGCTGCGCCTATGATGTGGGGTCACACCCAAATCCTGTAGGGCCGCCTTGTGTTGTTTCGTAGGATAGCCTGCGTTGCGTTCCCAGCCGTAGCCGGGAAAGTGTTGCGCCAAATCCCACATGATGTGGTCGCGGGCAATTTTCGCCATGATCGACGCCGCCGCGATGGAGAGGGAGCGCGCATCACCCTTCACCAGCGCCGTCGCGGGAAGGTTGAGACCGACGGGAATCCGGTTGCCATCGATCAGCACATGGTCGGGGCGCAGCGCCAGCCCCTGAACGGCGCGGCGCATCGCAAGGTGGCTGGCCTGGAGGATGTTGATCTCGTCGATCTCCTCGACCGAGGCATGGGCAACAGAAACCACGGCACAATCGCGCAGCAGCGCATAGACATCCTGCCGCCGTTTCAGACCCAGCTTCTTGGAATCGTTGATGCCATCGGGGATGCGCGCGGGGTCGAGGATGACGGCGGCGGCCGTGACCGGCCCGGCCAGCGGCCCGCGCCCGACCTCGTCCACCCCGGCGACATGCAGGGCTCCGGTCGCGCGGGCCTGCGTCTCGTAATGGAAATCGGGTTTGGGCGGCAACTGGATCATGGTCCGTGTTTTGATCAGAGGCCGGGCGCACACGCAAGATCTCGCACCATGTGTCGCACGAACGAGTGGGGAGGCGCGGCGGCGCCTCCCCACGATCATCCCGGCAGGAGATCTGCCCGGACAGTCATGGACCTGTCCATGGGCACTTGCCGGGATGGCCCGCGCGCCGCTTGGGGATATGTCAAACGGCGCGCGGTAACCGGGTGTCTCAGGAGGCCTGCCAGCCGTTCTGCTGCATGCAGACCTGGCGATAGATGTAGCGCGGCCCCTGGCGGCTGGAGGTTTCCTGCAGGCACGATTGCGGCAGACGCGTCGGGATCGACGCGTAGTCACGCGCACAGGCCGCCGAATACCCCTTGGCGCGGTAGCCATCGACATAGGTCATGACCAGGCAGTGGCTGGGCACGGCCATCACCGGGCGCGGCTGGTAACGCGGGTACGTCGGCCGCGAATCGTAGGCACGGCCCGGGCGATGATCATCGCGGCCCCGGTCACGGTCGTGCCGACGGTCATCGCGCCAATCCGGCTGCGGACGCGGGGGGTCACGCCGGGCCTGCTGCGTCTTGCGGTTGTTTTCATTGATCGCGTTTCCAATGATGAACAACGCCGTGGCACCGACGAACAGCTTTGCCAGATCCTCGTTCTTGGCCTGGACCGGTGTGGCGATCAGGGTGCTCATCGCCAGGGCGGCTGCGGCCAGCGTGGTAGTGAACTTGCGGGTTTTGCTCAGGAACATTGTTCAGTCCTCTCTCGGGGGGCGGTGATCCGGTGCGGACTCACCTGGGGTGGGGCGCCGGGCACAGGCTCCGGGCTTGATGTCCCGACACTGGCCCTGCCCCCCTTCGCCGCACAATAACGGCGCGTGGTTATCCGATAACACGCCCGCAACCACTGCGCCGTGGCGGGCGGCTTCGCTCTGTTATTGAATGGCAGCAGCAGTTCGCCCAAGGTCAGCGCATGACACGCACACATCCTCTCTCGCCGATTCCAATGGTGATGGCCCTCGGGCTGTCGCTGATCGCGGCCTTCGCCGTGCCGGCCACGGCTGCCGGCGCCTGCTATGCCGATTACAAGGCCAAGCGCGACAAACCCTATGAACTGCACTACGGGGTCATGCAGGTGTCGACCTGCGACAAGCAGCAGGCCGCCGACGAAGCCCGCAGCAGGCTTGCGCGCAACGGCTGGACATTGCTGAATATCGTCTCGGTTTTCGACGACACCGGATTGGCAGGCAGGAAAAGTGATGCAGGACCCTATTATCTTCGCTTCTGACCTCAGGCGCAGCGGCACCCGTGCCGTCGTTATCGGTCTGGGGGCGGTCGTGGCGGTCCTTTTGCTGGCGGCGGTGTTTCTGTTCGTGAACCTGCCCGACGCCAATGCCTTCAACACCCGGGTCGAACGGATCTTCGTGGACAACGACCTGACCACGCTGGCCGAGGTCAAGCTGCTGAACATCCTCGCCCTGTCCGGCACGGCGTTTTCGGAAACGCTGGCCAGCTACCGCATGGTGATCTTCGTTCTGCTGGTGTTTGCCACGGCACTGCTGCTTGCGGCGCTCGGCTTTCTGATCATGCTGATCGCGATGAACCGGCGCATGGCCCAGATCGAACGCGCCGGCATCGAGGTGAATTCGCTGATGATCAGCCGCGATGAAAAGATGGTCTACCTCAACAACCTCGGCTTCAAGCTGACGGATGCGGCCATCGAAACCCTCTCGGTCCTGGCCGAGGCGCGGATGGACGACGACGTCCTCTCCGGCGTGCAGATCGAGGCGATGATCAGCGGCAAACCCGAGGTGGATTGCGACGAGGCGGCGGGCGCCACCCGCATCAAGCGCCTGCGCGACACCCTGGGCAACCAGATCGTCAGCGAACTGCTGATCAAGAACATTGCGCGCCGGGGCTATGTTCTTTCCGTCGGCAAGGATGTTATCCGTGTGATCTGAACAACGGACCGGAGGGCCAGAGATGACGCAGATCGACCTGAATTCCGACCTGGGCGAAGCCTTTGGCCCCTGGAGCATGGGCGACGATGCCGCCATGCTCGACATCGTCAACAGCGCCAATATCGCCTGCGGCGGCCATGCCAGCGACCCAGAAACGATGTTCCGCTCGCTGACCCTGTGCAAGGAAAAGGGCGTGCAGATCGGGGCCCACCCCGGCTACGCCGACCCGCTCGGCTTCGGTCGCCGCGTCATCCCGATGTCCCCGCCCGAGATAGAGCGCCTGGTCGCCGCCCAGATCGGCACGCTGCAGGGCATCGCCGCCCTGGCCGGTGCGCAGGTCAGCTATGTCAAACCGCACGGGGCCCTGAACAACTTCGCCGCCGCCGACCGTGACGCCGCAGATGCCATCGCCCGCGCCGTCCGTGCCATGCCCGGCGCCCTCGCCATGCTCGCCGTCTCGGGAACCGAACTTGAGAGCGCCGCCCGCGCCATCGGCCTCACCACCGTGTCCGAAATCTTTGCCGACCGCGGGTATCAGCCCAATGGTCAGCTCGCCCCGCGCGGCACCCCAGGCGCGATGATCCACGCCCCCGACCAGGCCGCCGATCGCCTGCTGCAATTCCTCGCCACCGGCCTGATGCCGACCGTCGGCGGCGACCCCATCCCGCTGGAGGCCGCGTCGATCTGCGTGCACGGCGACAGTCCAGGCGCGGTTGCCATGGCCCGTCACCTGCGCGACCGGCTACAGGCCGAGGGCATCGCCCTCAGGGCCTTCACCTGATCCATGTTTCCCTGTTGAAAAAATCCTCGGGGGGATGAATTGCGGCCCCAGGGGACGCAAGAAGGGGGGCCGACAGCCCCCCTTCCCTCGCAAATATCCCTGAAAACCCGATCAGCTCGGCGTGATGCCCCGCATCCGCTCCGACCGGCGGCGCAACAGCTCGACCGTGGTCAACAGGCAGATCGACACGACGACAAGGATCGTCGCCACCGCCAGGATCGTCGGTGAAATCTGCTCTCGCAGCCCGATGAACATCTGCCAGGGCAGCGTCTTCTGCCCCGCCGAGCCGACGAACAGCACCACGACCACCTCGTCGAACGACGTGATGAAGGCAAACAACCCGCCCGAGATCACGCCCGGCAGGATCAGCGGCATCTGGATGCGAAAGAAGGTCGTCACCGGATTGGCCCCCATGTTCGCCGCCGCCCTGACAAGGGATCGGTCGAAACCGACCAGCGTCGCCGTCACGGTGATGATGACAAAGGGAATGCCAAGCGCAGCATGGGCCAGAACGACGCCGAGGTAGGTGCCCTGCAAGCCGATGCGCGAATAAAAGAAGTACATGCCCGCCGCCGAGATGATCAGCGGCACGATCATGGGCGAGATCAGGATCGCCATGATCGTCTGGCGGAACGGCACGTGCGGCTGGCTCAGCCCGATGGCCGCAAGGGTGCCGAACCCGACCGACAGCAGCGTCGCCATCGGCGCGATACGAACCGAGTTCCAAAGCGCCTGTTGCCAGTCGCTGTTGGTAAAGAAGTCACGGTAGTGACGCAGCGAATACCCGGCCGGATCGAAACTCAGCATTTCCGGCGTGAAGGTAAAGAAATTCTCGGCGTTGAAGCTCAGCGGCATGACGACAAGGATCGGCGTGATCAGGAACACCAGGATCGCACCGGCAATGGTGCGAAACGCATAATGCCACAGCACCTGCCCCGGCGTCGCATAGGGGGGCACGGCGGTACGGTACCGCCCCGAGGCCACCCAGAAGATGATATGGCCGAAGAAATAGCCCAGCAGAGCCCCCAACACCGCGCCGGGAATACCGCTCAGCAGCGCTCCGACGATGACGAACAGCGCCAGGATGCCCCATTTCGCGGTTTTTTCCTGGTCCCGCATGAAGGTGACGGCAAGGAACGCCAGCCCCCCCATCAGGATCGCTCCGCCCAGGACCCCGATCAGGCCTGAGCCCTGCGATGTCCCGATGAACAGACCGAAGAAGGCACCGAAGGCCGCCACCACACCGGCGGCGAACGAGACGGATTTGGGTTCGATTACAGCAAGTTTCATGTGATCACCCCAGCTTCACGTTGTCGATGCCGACGATACGGTCGTAGGCCCAGTAGAGAATGAGGACGCAGGCCAGCAGGATTGCCCCGAGCGCGGCACCAAGCCCCCAGTTGAGCGAGCTGGAAATGTGATAGGCGATCCGGTTCGAAATGAATGTCCCCGTCGTGCCGCCCACGATTTCCGGCGTGATGTAATAGCCGATGGACAGAATGAACACGAGGATCGACCCCGCACCGATACCCGGCACCGACTGCGGGAAATAGACCCGCCAGAACGCTGTCCAGTTGGTCGCCCCGAGCGATTTTGCCGCGCGCAGGTAGGTCGGCGGAATGGTCTGCATCACGGAATAGAGCGGCAGGATCATGAAGGGCAGCAGAATGTGCGTCATGGCCACGATCGTACCGAACTGGTTGTTGATCATCACCAGGCGGTCGCCGTCGGACACCAGCCCCAACCAGACCAGCACATCGTTGATCACGCCCTGTTGCTGCAACATCACCTTCCACGCCGAGGTCCGCACCAGAAGCGAGGTCCAGAACGGCAGCAGCACGAGGATCATCAACAGGTTCGCGCTTTTCGATGGCAGGTTGGCCAGCAGCCAGGCCACGGGATAGCCCAGCAGGATGCATGACCCCATGATCATCATCGACATGAACAGCGTCCGCTTGAACAGCATGATATAGATCTGCTGGTTCTCGGGGCGCATCTCGATCCCGTCCGGGGTCAGCTGCATGTCGATCGCGTTGAGAAAGTAGCCAGAGGTATATTTCGGGCTGTAGGTCTGGATGGTCGCCCAGACCGACGGATCCACCCAGTCCTTGTCCTCGCTCTGGAAGAAGGATTTGAGCGAGACCTGTTCAATGCCGGGCAACGCGGCCTTGGCGGCCTTGAGCGCATCCGCTTCGGGTCCGGTGTAGCCGTCGACGTTGGCCTCTTCGAGGTCGGAGATCAGGCCGACATAGACCGATTCCCAGGGGTCTTCCTCGGCCACCACATCGCCATCGACAAGCGCGGTATAGACCGCGAAATCGGAATAGGCGCGCACCGTCGTCGGCAGAAGCGTGGCAATCGAGTTCGAGGGCGCAAAGCCGACGTCGCCGCTCAGGCTGTCGCCGCTCATCCGGGCCAGCGCCTTGCGGCGGGCCTCGACGACTTCGGGGGCGGAGGTGCCGGTACCGCTCATCAGGGCGTACCAGAAATCACCGTCACCCCAGCGTTCGTCGGTTTCCTCGAGCGCGTCCAGATAATCGTCGCCGATGTCGTCCAGACCGCGCCCGGTAGAGCGGAACATGGAGGAAACACCGGTCTTTTCATAGTTCAGGCGGGTGCCGAGCTTGGTATGTTCCTTGGCCTCGGACGCCAGGAACAGGTCGAAGTAGAAATCTTCGAAGACCGCCTCCGATGGGGGCTCTCCGGTGGTGTGATCCCAGCCTTCGAGTGCTTCGGTCGTTGTGGGCAGCGTGTTCGAGACAATATCGTTTTCCACCGAGCGGAACAGCATGTCCGCGATCGGGGCAATGAAGGTGAGCAGCACGAAGATCAGCAACGGTGCGATCAGCGCCAGCGCCCGCAACTTCTGGCGCCTCAGGGCACGGTTCAGGCTGCGCTTGAGAGGGGTACCATCCGCTGCCAGCATCGGGCCCTTCTTCTCGGCCGTGTCGTTCGCTGCGGAGTTGCCCATGTCGATCGGTCCGGTCTGGGTCGTATCGCTCATGTCGTCCCTGTCGTTTTTTCTGTGAGCCGGCCCATTCTGATTTGTTTCGGGGCCGCTTTGGGGTGGGATGGGCCGCGTCGGCCCATCCCGGTATCACGTCAGGTCAAAACCCGATTACTGAGCCAGCCAGGACTGGAATTTCGCGTCGATATCGTCGCGATAGTCAGCCCAGAACTCGTAGTTGTAGAGGAACGTGTTCTCGGCGTTGGCCGGATCGGTCGGCATGTGCTGCTTCATCTCTTCGGGCACCAGCGGCGCCGAGGAGGCACGTGCGGGACCGTAGGAGATGTATTTCGCCTGATCAGCAAGACGCTGGGTGTCGGTGGCGAACATGATGAAGTCCTTGACGCGGGCCAGGTGTGCCTCGTCCAGACCTTCGGGGATGATCCAGCCGTCAAGGTCATAGACCTGTGCGTCCCACATCATGCCGACGGGCTGGTCCTGCTCCTCGATCACCGAATACAGGCGACCGTTGTAGGTGGAGCCCATGAAGACTTCGCCATCGGCCAGCAGTTGCGGCGTATCGGCGCCAGCGGACCACCAGATCACGTCGTCCTTGATGGTGTCGAGCTTGGCCAGAGCCTGCTCTTGCCCTTCGGGGGTTGCCAGAACGTCATAGACTTCGTCCTTGGCCACGCCGTCGCAGAGCAGCGCCCATTCCATGTTGTTGATCGGGCGTTTTTCCAGCGCGCGCTTGCCCGGGTATTTTTCCAGGTCGAACACGTCACAGATGTTGCTGGGCGCATCGACGCCTTCGGGCACCATGTCGGTACGATAGCCGAACGTGGTCGAATAGACGATCTGCGGGATGTAGCAATCGGAGACGATCAGGTCACCGAAGTCATCCGATGCCGAGGTGCCGTCATCGCCTTCGGCGAGCAGCTCGTCGGGATCGTATTCCATTGCCAGGCCTTCGTCGCACAGGCGGATGGCGTCAGCTGCAACGACATCGACCAGATCCCAGGTGATGTTGCCGGCTTCGTTCATCGCGCGCAGCTTTGCCACCGCTTCGTTGGAGCTTTCGTCCCAGGTCACGGAGACCTCGGGGTGCATTTCCAGGTAGGGCTCGACATAGGCTTTCAGCTGCGACGATTGATAGGCACCGCCCCAAGACACGATGGTCATGTCGTTGGCCATATCCTGAGCCGATGCTACGCCAGCCGTCATGGCCAGAGCCGTACCGGCAAGGAGGGTTTTCGTGAGTTTCATGTATAACTCCCAGTTATCCCCGTTGTTGATTTACGGATCCCGCGCTACGGGCGGAACGAACGGGATCTCGATAGGCCGCAGCAGCCTGACGGCCGCCGCGGAAACGTGCGATGATCGTCAGGCCTCGAGGGCCCGGCAATCCTCGGGCAGCCAGCCGATCTCGACTGTCTCGCCCCGTTTGAGGCGGACCTGATCGGGCGCGTTCCGGGTCTTGACGATAAAATCGTCGCGCCCCGCCACACGCAGACGCGTGCGGAAGATGTCGCCCATGTAGATGAATTCCATCACTTCGGCCTTGAGCAGGTGCGCGCCTTCCTGAAGGCGTTCCTTGTTCATCTCGACCCGCTCGGGGCGGATCGACACGCGGGTCCGGTCACCGGGTTTGGTGACGTTGATCGGACGGGCCGAAATCAGCTCTCCACCGTCCAGCTGGACGGTACAGGTTTTGCCGGAGATTTCCTTGACGGTCCCCTCCAACGTGTTGTTTTCACCGATGAATTGCGCGACGAAGCTGTTTTCGGGCTCTTCGTACAGCGTGTCGGGCGGCGCGAGTTGCTGGATGCGGCCATCGTTGAAGACGGCGACACGATCCGACATGGTCAGCGCCTCGGTCTGGTCGTGGGTCACATAGACCGTGGTGATGCCCAGTTCATGGGCAAGGCGGGTGATTTCGAACTGCATGTGTTCGCGCAGCTGCTTGTCCAGCGCGCCGAGCGGTTCGTCCATCAACACCAGTTCCGGTTCGAACACCAGCGCGCGGGCAAGCGCGATCCGCTGTTGCTGCCCACCGGACAGTTGAGCCGGGCGGCGGTTCGCAAAATCGCCCATCTGCACCATGTCGAGGGCGCGCATCACCTTCTTTTCACGCTCGGACTTGCCGATCTTGCGGACTTCCAGCGGGAAAGAGAGGTTTTCACCGACGGTCATGTGCGGGAACAGGGCATAGTTCTGGAACACCATGCCAATGCCGCGCTTGTGAGGCGGAATATTGTTGATCGGCGTGCCGTCCAGCATGATCTCGCCGTGCGTAGCGGTTTCGAAACCGGCCAGCATCATCAGGCAGGTGGTCTTGCCTGACCCCGACGGCCCGAGCATCGTCAGAAACTCGCCCTTGGGCATGCTGAGGTTCAAATCTTTCACGACCAGCGTTTCGCCGTCGTAACTCTTCTGCACGCGTTCGAACGCAACGAACGCTTCGCTGTCAGATGTTGATGCCAAATCCGGCTCCCCGTTCAGTTTTTTCTTCGCAGACGCTTGTGCTCCGCGTTAGGCTGTAGGCGACCTGTCGCTTGCGGACGATCCGTGGACCCAGCCTGTAGATCAACATGCCCGGTCCGAGCCGTCCGATAATCTACTCCAAACATGGGCCAATTATCGCCGTTGTCACCCCTGAATGTCGTTCAGGTGCAATTATTAATCATTTTTGATCAGGATTCACATCCCGTTTTCTTCAAATTTTCTGGTTTTATCGGTATTTTCGCGCATATCGCGACCTGACTGCCGGTTTGCACGGCATTTGTGCACATCTGCCCAGCATCACCCCTGAGGCAGGGATGAAGAGAGTCGCAAGCATCATTCACTTGCGAGGCTCCTCAAGCTTGAATATCGTTCACTTTCATGAGGGCGATTTGAATGGCTGACAACAAGGGTGAATCCCTGAAAGAAGGGCGCGTTGCGCGGCGGCAGAGGCGCAATCGCGAGGCGCTGATTCGTGCGGCGAGCGACGTCATGTCCGAAAAGGGCATCGATGCAGCCACCATGTTGGAGATCGCGGACCGGGCGGATGTGGGCGCGGGGACAGTCTACAACTATTTCCGCTCAAAAGATGACCTTGCCGTGGCCGTGCTGGAGGAGATCATGCAGGATCTTTCGCTGCGGGTCGAAACCGCAACGGGCGATTTCGCCGATCCCGCCCATGTCTATGCCGTGGCGCTGCTGACCGTGCTGGAAACCGCAACGACCGACGACCGCTGGCGGCAATTGCTGGGCCGCTCGGGCATCGTCGCGGATGTCATGTTTCGCAGAATTGGCCCATTTGCCATAGACTTGCTGAAGCAGGGGGCGCACAGCGGACGCCTTTCGCCGGGCGATGCCGCGATGACCTGGCGGCTGACGACACATGCCATCGTGGGGGCAGGCCTGTCGGTCAGCCATGGCGATCTGCCGGCAACGGAGATGCCGGACGCCGCCGTCCGACTGCTGTGCATGGCCGGGCTGAGCGCGGGTGTGGCGCAGGAACTGACCGCTCGTCCCCGCCCGACATTGCCCCCGGAAGAGGGGCTGGGCAGCATGGCGGCGCAGGGCCACTGACCCCGCCGCAGGCATCGGTTTCAACGTCGGTATCATGACGGTATCTGAGCGGTGGAATGACCGGTGCGCGGGAACCGGTGCGCAGGACCGGCGGCAGAGGTTCATCAAACGGCCCTGCCGGGACAGACGCGCCATTTGCCGCCGCGAAACCATTCCCCCATCGGGCGCCCCCGCCACGCGGATCGCGCCATAGCCAGCGGTTGCGCCGAACGCCCCCCTTACCTGACCCGGCGCGGTGTCGAAAACGGCCGGGGGCCGCCCCACGTCCGGCGGCGACGGGTGAGGCGCACGGCAGGTGCGGCGCTGTTCAGCGGGTTTCGAGATAGTCCATAAGCTTCATCAGGCGCACGGCGGTGGCGAGACCCAGACGCTTGGTACGACCCAGCGGAAAGGCGCGGGCCTGCGTCACCGGGAACGGCAAGGCCGCAGGGTCAGCGCCAAGGATGCGTTCTGCCATAACCCGCCCCATGACATGCGACAGGGCGACACCGCGACCGTTGTAGCCCAGCCCGACGAGCATTCCGCTGCGCGGTTCATGCAGATGCGGCAGGTGATCATCTGTCACGGCAACCTGCCCGCCCCAACGATAGCGCCAGCGCTGACCTTTCAGCTGGGGGAACACGCGCTCGGCATCGCGGATCAGCCAGTCAAAGCCATCGAAGGTGCCGTCGCGCCTTGGCTTGCCGACGCCGCCGTACACCATGCGATTGTCGGCCTCGCGGCGCGCGTACATGATGACGCGGCGGCTGTCAGAAATGGTGTGCCCCTCGGGGAGGATCGAATCGACCACCTCATCGGGCAAAGGCTCCGTCGCGATCTGGATCGGGGTCAGCGGCAGGACGCTGGCCGCAAGACCGGGCAGCAGCTCTCCGCTGTAGCCATTGGTCGCGACGACGACCCAATCCGACGTGACAGACCCGCCCGGGGTGGTCGCGCGCCAGACGTCACCGTCCTTGCGCAGCGCCGTCACCGGGCTTTGCCCGAAAATCTGCGTGCCGCGGGCAATGGCGGCGCTGGCCACACCGCGCGCCAGCATCAGCGGTTGCACCGCACCGCCCCGCGGCGTGACGACGCCGGAGGCGTAGGCCCTGCTGCCGGAAATACGCTCCAGCTCGGGTCCATCGACGTGATACATGCCCGCCCCGAAGGTGTTCCAGGCTTTTACCCCGGCTTCGGCGTTGCGGCGGGCGGTGGCGTTGTGATTGACCCGCAACCAGCCCGCTTGACGCGGTTTGCAGGCAATGCCGTACTGCCGGATCAGCGCGAACAATTCATCCGCCGACGTCAGCGACGCCTGGGTCAGCCGGTCGAAATAGGTGGCGCCCAGGATCTTGTGCAGCATGGCGGGGGTATTGTGGGGCAACATCGGATTGACCTGACCGCCGTTGCGCCCCGAGGCCCCCCAGCCGACATCGCCGGCATCAAGAACCACGACGCGGCTGCCGGCCTCGGCCAGGGCCAATGCGCAGCGCAGCCCGGTGAACCCGGCGCCGATCACGGTCACGTCGGCGCGCATATCGCCCTGCAACACCGGGCTGGCATCGCGTGCGCCCGCCGTCGCCTTCCAAAGGGAGTCTGGCCATGTTGGGCGGGCGACAGGAAGGTCAAACATAGGGGTCTCGTACCATGGAACGCGGGTGCCAGTATTCGAAGCGATGCTGGGTTTCGTCAAGGTGTGACCCTGTGTACAGGCGGTTCTCAGCCCGCCTGCCACCCCATTTGCCGCGAAATCTGTCGGGCGGCGGCGATGACCCGCTGCGCCTGCGATTCGACCTGCGGCGCGGTGGCGAGGTCGGACATCGTCCAGACGTTCAGACAGGCGGTAACCTGATCCTGCGCGTTCCAGATCGGCGCGGCGATTCCGATGACCGGCAGGTATTCCTCCTGCACCGCCATGCCGTAGCCGCTGCGCAGGATGGCGGGGAATTCGGCAGCAACGTCCTGCGCCGTGACCTTGGTAAATTCGGTGAAACGGTCATACCGCAGCGCACCCAGAAGCGCATCGCGCCGGGACTGCGCCATATTCGCCAGGAACACCTTGCCCGCCGCGGTGCAGTGCAGCGGCGCGTGATCGCCGGGGTGGGCGGCATAGCGCACCGGCATCTGGTCGACCGTGCGCAGGTACAGGATGGTGTCGCCGTCCAGCACCGACAGTGCGACGTTCATGCCCGTCTCGTCCCCGAGGCGCAGCATGACGCCGCTGGCAATCTGCTGCAAATCAATGCGACGCCAGGCCGAGCGCGCCCAATTGTGCAGCCGCGTGCCGGTTTTGTAGGTGCGGCTGGCCTTGTCGTATTCAACAAGGTCTTCGCCCTGAAGCACCGCGAGGATACGGTGGCAGGAGCTTTTGACGAACCCCGTCTGCGCGACGATTTCGGAGAAGGCCATGGGGCCGCGCGATTGCGACAGCACGTCCATGATCTGCGCACACTTGGTGACAATCGAACTTTCGCTGGATCGGCCCATGATCGGCCTCCGTGGTCTATTGCATTGCAGGACGCGACGGCGCGCTGCGGAAAGGCAAGGCAGACGGGGTCGCGCGACCGTCCCGAGAGACATGTTAAGGTTGACTGTGAAAGTCCGCCGTCCCTACTTTTGTGATACAGAACAAAAGTTCCGCAATTCGATAGATAAAGCAACCCTGTTCGACGGACATGCCTTGCGCGGGCGACAAGAGACGCAAGCTGGATCGCCGGACGACATGCACCCAACAGGAGCACATGATGAAAAACCCCCTTGCCACGTTTCTGGGCGGCACGGCGCTGGCCCTCTGCGCACTGACACTGAACAGCCCGGCGGCACAGGCCCAGGGCCTGGACGAGATCACGGTCGGCTATTTCCTGGAATGGCCGCTGCCGATGATGGAGCCGAAGGCGCTCGGCACCTATGACGAGGCGCTTGGCCTGACGGTGAACTGGGTCAGCTTTGAAACCGGCACCGCGATGAGCGCGGCCATGGCCTCGGGCGACGTTCAGATCGCGGTCAGCCAGGGCGTGCCGCCCTTTGTCGTCGCGGCCTCGGCCGGGCAGGACCTTGAGGCGCTGGATGTCGCGGTGTCGTATTCCGACAACGACAATTGCGTCGTTGCCAGCAAGCTGGAGATCGACAAGACCAATGCGGCCGACCTGGCGGGCAAGAAGGTGGCGGTGCCGCTGGGCACCGCGGCGCACTATGGCTTTTTGCGGCAGATGGATCATTTCGGCATCGAGCTGTCCAGCCTGAGCATCGTCGACATGGCACCGCCCGAAGGCGCCGTGGCCCTGTCGCAGGGCGCGGTGGATTTCGCCTGTGGTTACGGCGGCGGTCTGGCGCGGATGAAAGAGCATGGCAACGTGCTGCTGACCGGCAAGGAAAAGGAAGATCTGGGCATTCTGGTGTTCGACGTCACCTCGGCCCCCGAGGGGTTCGTCGCGGAATATCCCGATCTGGTCGCCAAGTTCCTGGCCGTGACGGCAGACGCCAATGCCCGCTGGAACGCCGGGGATGAGGGTGACGCGATGCTGAAAGTCATCGCCGAGGATTCCGGCATGGACCTGGAGGCGGCGCGGGCCGCGATCGCCACGATGGAATTTCCCAGCGTCGAGGAACAGCTGAGCGCGAAATGGTTCGACGGGGGCGTGCAGACCTTCATGAAGGGTGTCGCGGATGTCTTTGTCGAGGCGGGCAGCATCGGCAGCGCACGTGACAGCTATGCCGGCAACGTCAATGTCGAGCCGCTGAAGATCGCCGCCGGCGAGTGATCCGGTTGCGGGCCCGTGCACGCGGGCCCGCGATAGACCTGCGGCGAATTTGCTGCGACGCCCTCACATCATGCGGAGGCCGGATATGACCGGATTGTCCATCGACCGAATTTCCATGCGCTTTGATCTGCCCAACGGCAGCGCGGTGCAGGCGTTGAAAGACGTTTCGCTGACCATCGGGCAGGGCGAGATCCTGACCGTCCTTGGCCCGTCGGGGTGCGGCAAGAGCACGCTGCTGAATATCGTCGCAGGGTTTCTGGCCCCGACGTCGGGCAAGATCACCCTGAACGACACACCCGTGCGCGGCCCCAGCCGCGAGCGTGGCATGGTGTTTCAGAAAGGCGCGCTGTTCGAGTGGATGAACGTGCGGGACAACGTCAGTTTCGGGCCGCGCATGAAAGGGCAGAAACCGGGCGACTACGCGGCGGAGGTCGATCACCTGCTGGAGGTCGTGGGCCTGCGCGATTTCAAGGAAAAGGCGATTTACGAACTGTCGGGCGGGATGCAGCAGCGGGTGGCGCTGGCGCGCTGCCTGGCCAACCACCCCGACGTGATCCTGATGGATGAACCGCTGGGCGCGCTGGACGCGCTGACGCGCGAAAAGATGCAGAGCCTCGTCCTCAAGCTGTGGAAAGAAACCGGCAAGACGATCATCCTGATCACCCATTCGGTCGAAGAGGCGCTGTTGCTGGGGGAACGCCTGCTGGTGATGGCGCCCCGCCCCGGCCGCATCCATTCCGAATACCGCCTGCCCTTTGCCGACATGGGGGTCGACATGGACCTGCGCGAGGTCAAGAAGCACCCCGATTTCGCCCCAAGGCGCGAAGAGATCCTGTCGCTGATCTGGGACATGGAAGAAGAAATCATGGGCCGCAAGGAGGTCGCGGAATGATCCCCCTTCTGCTCTACATCGGCTTTTTCATCTTGACCTTCGCCATCGTCAGGGCGCTGACCGGCAGCATGAGGAAGGACGATTTCATCGCCCGCAAGACCGTGACCTTTGGCGATGAAAGCGCGGTTGTCGCGGATCGCCGGGCCTCGTTCTTTTCGATCTTTGCGATCTTCCTGTTGTGGGCCAGTTTCACCGGGTCGGTCCTGTTGCCGGACTTTTTGCATATGCCGGGGCCGTTCACCGGCACGGGCACCTTTACCTATACCGCACAGACAGCCGACGGGCAGAGCGATGACGCCACGGTGTCGGTTACCGTGCTGGCCGATGCGCAGGAGTCCGACGCGGTCGAGGTCGCGCCGGGCGAGGGGTTCGCCAAGAACGACAGCATGGCGATTTCGACCTATCGCAGTTCGCTGGCGCGCGTCGATGCCAATGACGAGGTGACGCGCGACGATGGTGCGACCGTGGTGGCGGTCAACGGCGAGCCGATTGCGCCGGGCGGCGAGGTCAGGACCGACTTTGCCCGCATCGGCATGTCGCAGCGCGGCACCTTGAACGTGGAGCCGAACAGCGGCTGGCAGATGGAGCCGATCTGGCTGCCGGCCCCGGAGGCGGTGTTCAAACGCTTTGTCGAGATCGCCTCGACCGGGTTCCGCAATTATACGTTGCTGGAGCATCTGGGCTTTTCCCTGTTCCGGGTCGTGTCGGGGTTCGTGCTGGGCGCCGTGGTCGGCATTCCGCTGGGCTATGCGATGGGGCTGTCCAACTGGTTTCGCGGCTGGTTCGACCCGATTGTCGAATTCATGCGGCCCGTCCCGCCGCTGGCCCTGATCCCGCTGGTGATCATCTGGGCAGGCATCGGCGAGGGCGGCAAGATCATCCTGCTGTTCCTTGCGGCACTGTGGATCATGGCGATTGCGGCGCGGGCCGGGGTGTCGGGTGTCGATATCGCCAAGGTCCACGCGGCCTATTCGCTGGGCGCGTCAAAGGCCCAGATCATGCGCCATGTGATCGTGCCGAACTCCCTTCCGGAGATATTCACCGGCGCGCGGGTTGCCATGGGCGTCTGCTGGGGCACGGTTGTTGCTGCCGAACTGGTGGCAGCGGAAAAGGGCGCGGGCATGATGATCATGGTCGCGTCGAAATTCCAGAACACCGACATCGTGCTGATGGGCATCATCCTGATCGGCATCATTGGCTTTGGCATCGACATCCTGATGCGCTGGTGCGAGCGGGTGTTGGTGCCCTGGAAAGGACGCTCCTGAGCGGCGTTATGGGAAGACTGAAAGGACGCTCCTGAGCGGCCTGACAAAGCGAAAAGAAGGGCCGCGCAACATGGCGCGGCCCTTCTTTCTTTACTTCACCAACCGTCAGGTCAGCGCTTTTTGCAGCGCGTAGTAGGAGTCTTTCGGGGTCCGCTCCATCGTGTCGAAATCGACGTGGACCAGCCCGAAGCGCTTTTCATACCCAAGCGCCCATTCGTAATTGTCCATCAGGGACCAGACGAAATAGCCCTGCATCGGCACGCCTTCGGCTACGGCGCGGCGCACCTGTTCGACGTGCTGGTTCAGATAGTCGATGCGGGCCCGGTCCGGCACGGTGCCGTTGACGATGTGATCCTCGTTCGACATGCCGTTTTCCGTGACGAGGAGGGGCAGGTCGCCGGTGTATTCCGCAGCCGTCCGCTTGAGAAACTTGTAGAGGCCTTCGGGGTAGATCTCCCACCCCATCTGGGTCTTGGGCAGCGGGCCCTCAACCTCGTGGTGATGCGGCCAGGGGCCATTGTCGGGGCCGATCAGCTTGCGCGTATAGTAATTCACGCCGCACCAGTCGAGCGGCGCTGCGATGGTGTCGAAATCGTCCTGCCAGCCCTCGGGCATATGGGGGGCGAACCCCTCCATCACGTCCGCCGGGTATTCCTTGTTGAACACACCGCCGAGGAAGAAGCGGTTGTAATAGGAGTCATAAAGGGTCGCGGCCTGCTGCGCCTGCGGGGTTTCATCGGCGGGGTCGGCCCATTCCATGTTGAAGACCGCCCCGAGGTTGGACATGCCGAGGCCGCGCATGGTTTCGATGGCGCGGCCATGTGCCAGCAGGACGTGGTGCATGGCGCGGGCAGTGGCGCGGATGTCGCGCAGACCGGGTGCATGATGGCCGAGGAAATGGCTGAGCCAGCCGACGCACCAGGGTTCGTTGATCGGGGCGACGTTGTACATGCGATCCCCGATGCGGCCCATGATCACCTCGGTGAAATCCGCGAACCAGCCGGCCACGTCGCGGTTGCGCCAGCCGCCGAGGTCGGCCAGCGGCGAGGGCAGTTCCCAATGATAGAGCGTCGCGCAGGGTTTGATGCCGCGTTCCAGCATCGCATCGGTCAGGCGGTCGTAGAAATCGAGCCCCTCGGCGTTCACCGGGCCGCGCCCTTCGGGCATCACCCGCGCCCAGCTGGTGGAAAAGCGGTAAGCATCGAAACCGGCGGCCGCGATCAGGTCGAGGTCGGATTCGTAACGCAGGTAGTGTTCGCAGCCCCGGTCGCCGTTTTCGCCGCGCACGACATTGCCGGGGGTGGCGGCGAAATCATCCCAATGGGTGCGCCCTGCCCCGCCGAAGGCATGGCCTTCGATCTGGTAGGACGAGGTGGCGGTGCCGAAGAGGAACCCTTCGGGGAAATCCTTGCGGGTGAAGTTCATGTCAGGTTCTCCTGCGGGCCGGCCCGGTGGACCCACCCACGACCAACTCTGCCTCAATCATGTGGTGAACGGGGCCGCTCTCCGGGGCGGAGATCAGCGCAACCAGCTGTTCGGCCAGAATGGCGCCAGCCGCGCGGACCGACGCCCGGGTGGCGGTGAAAATCGGAATATCGTCACCGTTGCGCAGATAGGACAGGTCGTCATCGTGGGTGATGACCGACACGTCGCGGCCCATCGTCAGGCCGGATTCCTGTATCGCGCGGCGAATGCCGATGGCCGCCAGCATAGAGGCCGACAAGATCGCGGTGGGCGGATCGGCAAGGTGCAACAGGCGCCGGGTTTCACGATACCCGTAGCCTTCGGTCATATCGGCACTGCACATCAGGGCAGGATCGGCGGCAATGCCGGCGGCATCCAGCGCCTCTTGATAGCCGGAGCGACGGCGTTGGGCAAAATCCATGTATTCCAAGCCGTTGATCAGCGCGATGCGACGGTGGCCAAGGTCGGTCAGGAACTGCGTGGCGCGCCTGAACGACCGTTTGTTGTTGACGTCCACCCAACTGTAGGGCGCGGTGATCCCGGTCGAGCGGCCATGCACGATGTAGGGCATCCCGATCTCGTTCAGCAGCGGGATGCGCGGATCCTCGACCGACGGCCCTTGCAGGATCACCGCATCGACCGCGCCACGTGCATGAAGTTCGCGATAGATCTTGCCCTCGTCATCCTCGAGCACGCGGCTGATCATCATGTCGTAGCCGAAACGCGCCAGCGCCTCTGTCGCGCCGCCGACGAAATCGCCGAAGATCGGGTTGACCATCTCATGCTCGGACGACCCCGGCACGATCTGCGCGACGACCATCGACCGCCCGGTCGCCAACCCCTTGGCACGGCTGTTGGGCCGGTAGTTGAACCGGACCGCAGCATCCTGCACGCGCAGGCGGGTCGCTTCGCTGACCTCGGGATAGCCGTTCAGGGCCCGGCTGACCGTGGTTTGCGACAGCCCCAGTTTTTCGGCCAGGGTCTTGAGGTTCATCATCGCTCCAAAGCGGTTTGGAAAATCCGTATTGAGTCCTCTTTGAAGCGAAACAGGCAGCAGGTCAATCCCGTTGACGTCTCAAGATAAAACTTCCAGAATGCGTTGGAAATGAAAGAATTTGAGACAATAGATTGACATCGCGCGCCAGTGTGGACATTAAAATGCAGCATTCAAAGCGCTTTGAAGCTTGAGTCGTGATCGGCGCAATGACACGCTCAATGCAACCGGGAGGAGAAACAATGAAAAATACGTTTATTATGGCCACCGCAGCCCTGGCACTGATGGCTGGCGGCGCCCATGCCGAAAAGGTCACGGTGTTCGGCCCATGGCTGGGGCCGGACCAGGAAGATGTCGAAGCGGTCATGGCCGGGTTCGCCAAGGCCTCGGGGCACGAGGTGTCCTATGTCGGCTCCGACAGCTTTGAACAGCAGATCCGCATCGATGCCGAGGCCGGTTCCGCGCCCAATATCGCGATCTTTCCCCAGCCCGGCCTGGCCAAGGACATGGCGCGCGCCGGGTTCCTGACGCCGATGCCCGATGGCACCGCCGACTGGGTCAAGGAAAACTATGCCGCGGGCCAGTCCTGGGTCGATCTGGGCACCTACCCCGGCCCCGATGGCGAGGATGCGCTGTACGGCTTTTTCTACAAGGTCGATGTGAAATCGCTGGTCTGGTACGTGCCCGAGAACTTTGAGGATGCGGGCTATGAGGTGCCCGAGACGATGGAAGACCTCAAGGCGCTGACCGAACAGATGGTGGCCGACGGCGAAACGCCGTGGTGCATCGGGCTGGGTTCGGGCGGCGCGACCGGCTGGCCTGCGACCGACTGGGTCGAGGACATCATGCTGCGCAACAACCCGACGGATGTCTACGACGGATGGGTCAGCAACGAGATCCCCTTCAACGACCCCCGCGTCGTGCAGGCGATCGAGGATTTCGGCTGGTTCGCCCGTGACGACGCCAAGGTGTCGGGTGGCGCAGGGGCCGTTGCCTCGACCGATTTCCGCGACAGCCCCAAGGGCCTGTTTTCGGCCCCGCCGCAGTGCTACATGCACCACCAGGCGTCGTTCATCCCCAGCTTTTTCCCCGAGGGGACGCTGGTTGGAGAAGACGCTGATTTCTTTTACTTTCCCGCCTATGCGGACAAGGACCTGGGCAGCCCGGTCCTGGGCGCGGGCACCCTGTGGGCCATTACCGACGACAGCCAGGGCGCGCGTGATCTGATTGCCTACCTCGAAACCCCCGAGGCGCATGAGATCTGGATGGCACGCCAGGGGTTCCTGACCCCGTTCAAGGGTGTCGACACCGAGGTCTTTTCCGACCCGACGCTGAAGAAGATGAACGATATCCTGCTGAATGCCACCACTTTCCGCTTTGACGCATCCGATCTGATGCCGGGTGCGATCGGGGCCGGGTCATTCTGGACCGGGATGGTCGATTATACCGGCGGCAAGCCCGCACAGCAGGTCGCGGACGAGATCCAGTCTTCCTGGGACGCCCTGAAGTAAAACCGACGACGAGGGGCGACGCGTCGCAAGCGCGTTGCCCTTTCGTGCATTTGAGACCAAGATTTCGGTCAGCCGGCGCAGACAGCCGGCGCAGACTCGGGCCGCGACGAAGGGGAAGGGCAAGATGAACTCCGCACTGCAGGCCGTGCTGACGATCCTGATCGGGCTGGGAGGGTGTATCAGCTATTTCTACCTGTCCAACCTGTTGCTGGACAAGGTGATCTGCCGCCCCACGGGTCCAAACGCCGGGCGCAACATCAACCGCGCCAACCTGATCCGGCCCTGGCTGTTTCTGTTTCCCGCCATCTTTGCCCTTGGCGTTTATCTGGCCTATCCGGTGTTCGAGACCCTGCGCCTGTCGCTGACCGACCGGGTGCCGGGCGGCGGCTATCGCTGGGCGGGGCTGAGCAATTACACCCAGATGTTCAACGAGCCGAAGTTCTGGGAGGCGATGCGCAACAACATGCTGTGGCTGATCGTGGTGCCTGCCGCGTCGACCGCGTTCGGGTTGCTGGCGGCGCAGCTGACGGACCGGATCCGGTGGGGGGGCATCGCGAAATCGCTGATCTTCATGCCGATGGCAATTTCATTCGTCGGTGCGGCGGTGATCTGGAAGCTGATCTATGATGCCCGTCCCATCGACCAGGCGCAGATCGGCGTGTTGAACGCGATCTACATCGCCCTGGGTGGAGACAGCCCGCAGAACTGGCTGACAATCCCGTTCTGGAACAACTTTTTCCTGATGATGGTGCTGGTGTGGATCCAGACGGGGTTTGCCATGGTGATCCTGTCGGCCGCCCTGCGCGGTATCCCCGAAGAGACGGTCGAGGCGGCGATCGTGGACGGGGCGAACCCGTTCCAGATCTTCTTTCGCATCAAGGTGCCGCAGATCAGGACGACCATTCTGGTGGTCTGGACCACGATCACCATCATCGTGCTGAAGGTCTTTGACATCGTCTACGCCATGACCAACGGGCAGTGGGAAACGCAGGTTCTGGCCAACTACATGTTCGACAAGCTGTTTCGCGCCAATGACTGGGGCATCGGATCGGCATCGGCCATGATCATCATGCTGCTGGTGTCGCCCATCCTGGTCTGGAACGTCCGCAATGCGCGGAAAGAAATGCGCTGAGGGGCAGACATGGACAATATCGCCGGTACCAAATCTTCGCTGACATGGGCGGTGCATCTTTCGGTGGCGCTGCTGGTGGCCCTGTGGCTGTTCCCCACCGTGGGCCTGTTCGTGTCGTCGTTTCGCACGGCCGACCAGATTGCCACGAACGGTTGGTGGAAGGCGCTGTTTCCGTCGGAGCAGAACCTGACGCTGCGCACAGACAGCCCCGAAACGCAGGTGCAGCAAGGTGCGCTCTACGTGATCGAGGGCAACCTGTTTGCCGTCGACGGGCGGCCCGTGGACGAGGCGACGGTTTCCGCCTGGGGTACCTCTTCGCGCGACATTGCCGCCTATGAGCCGGGCGACGTGGCCGAGGTTGACGATGGGGCCACCCTGACCGTGGACGATGCCGGCAACTATCGCATGGAAGGCCCGGCCGAGTTCACCGGACGACGGGGCGAGCGGGTGTTTGTCGTCGCCACCACCCCGCCCGAGCTGACGTTCGAGAATTACCGCAACCTGCTGTTCAGCGGGCGCAATACCGATGGCATGGTGAATGCGTTCTTCAGCACCATGACGGTGACGATTCCGGCGACGGTGATTCCGATCCTGATCGCCGCCTTCGCCGCCTATGCCCTGGCCTGGATGGATTTCAAGGGCCGCGCCCTGCTGATCGCGCTGGTCGTCGGGCTGCTGGTCGTGCCGCTGCAACTGGCGCTGATCCCGCTGCTGAAGCTGCACCTGGCCATCGGCATCGGCAAGGGCTACCTGGGCGTCTGGCTGGCCCACACCGGGTTCGGCCTGCCCATGGCAATCTACCTGCTGCGCAACTACATGGCGGGTCTGCCGCGTGACATCATCGAAAACGCGCGCGTGGATGGCGCAACCGAGTTCCAGATATTCACCAAGATCATCCTTCCCTTGTCCTTCCCCGCCCTTGCCAGTTTCGCGATCTTTCAGTTCCTGTGGACATGGAACGACCTGCTGGTGGCCAAGGTGTTCCTGATCGACGCCACGGGTCAGACGACCGTGATGACGGCCCAGATCGTCGATTTGCTGGGCACCCGGGGTGGCAATTGGGAAATTCTTGCCACGGCCGCGTTCGTATCCATTGCGGTGCCGCTGTTCGTGTTCTTTGCCATGCAGAAATACCTGGTCCGCGGCCTGTTGGCCGGTTCCGTGAAATAGGACACTCCATGACCTCACAACTCGCCCTATCGACAGAAACCACAACCGCTGGCGCCGATGACTGGTGGCGCGGGGGCGTGATCTACCAGATCTATCCGCGCAGTTTCCAGGACAGCAACGGCGACGGGATCGGCGATCTGGCCGGGATCACCGAACGCCTGCCCTACGTCGCCTCGCTGGGAGTGGACGCGATCTGGATTTCGCCGTTCTTCACGTCTCCGATGAAGGATTTCGGCTATGACGTCAGTGATTACTGCGACATCGATCCGATGTTCGGGGCGCTGGCCGATTTCGACGCGCTGCTGGCGCGGGCCCATAGCCTGGGGTTGCGGGTGATGATCGACCTGGTGCTGTCGCACACGTCGGATCAGCATCCCTGGTTCGCGGAAAGCCGAAACGGTCGCGACAACGACAAGTCGAACTGGTACGTCTGGGGCGACGCCAAGCCCGACGGCACACCGCCCAACAACTGGCTGTCGATCTTTGGCGGGCCCGCCTGGCAGTGGGATTCGCGCCGCCAGCAATATTACCTGCACAACTTCCTGACCTCTCAGCCGGACCTGAATTTCCATTCTCCCGCCGTTCAACAGGCGCTGCTGGATGTCGCGACCTTCTGGCTGGACCGGGGCGTGGATGGGTTTCGCCTGGATACCATCAACTTCTACACCCACGACGCGGAACTGCGGAACAACCCCGCCATTGCGCCCGAGCTGCGCACGGCCAAGACGGCCCCGGCGGTAAACCCCTATAACTGGCAAGAGCACCTCTACGACAAGTCGCGCCCCGAAAACCTGGAGTTCCTGCGCCGGTTGCGCGCGGTGATGAAGCCATACGGGGCCGCCGCCGTGGGCGAGGTCGGGGATGAACAGCTCGGCCTGGAGATATTGGGCCAGTACACCGCCGGCGACGACCTGATGAACATGTGCTATGCCTTCGAGTTGCTGTCAGGCGACACGCCGACGGCGAAATTCATCAAGGAAACGATGGACCATGTTGCGCGCGTGGCGAGCGATGGCTGGGCCTGCTGGGCCTATTCCAACCATGACGTTGTGCGCCATCCGACGCGCTGGCTGCTGACCGACGTTGCCACAAAGACGTTCAACACCCTGCTGATGTGCCTGCGCGGGTCCGCCTGCATCTATCAGGGCGAGGAGCTGGGCCTGCCCGAGGCCGATGTGCCCTATGAATCGCTGCAGGATCCCTATGGCATCGAGTTCTGGCCCGAGTTCAAGGGCCGCGACGGCTGCCGCACCCCGATGGTCTGGGAGGCGAATTCGGACCACGCCGGGTTCGGGTCGGAAATGCCCTGGCTGCCGATCAGTTCGTCCCAGGCGGTGCTGGCGGTGGACCAGCAGGAGGTGCGCAAGACCTCGACGCTGAACCACTATCGCCGCACCATCCAGATGCGCCACGACAGTCCGGCGCTGATGCGCGGCAGCCAGGAAGACATGCAGGCGAATGGCGACCTGCTGACGTTCCTGCGTGTCGATGGGGCCGAAACCGTGTTCTGCGCCTTCAACCTGGGGCGCGACGGCACCAGCGTTACCCTGCCCGCAGGCGAATGGGAGAACATGGCAACCGACATCATCGGCGCGACCGAGGCGACCTCAGGCCGCGCAGAGCTGCCCGGTTGGGGCTACCTGGTCGCAAGAAAGAAGGCGGATTGAGCCATGTCCCAGGTCACACTGAGCAATGTCGAAAAAACCTATGGGGGCGCGGTGCGCGTCCTCAAGGATATCAACCTCGAAATCGAACCGGGTGAGCTGATCGTCTTTGTCGGGCCGTCGGGTTGCGGCAAGTCGACCCTGCTGCGAATGATCGCGGGGCTGGAGAAGATCTCGGGCGGGGACCTGATGATCGACGGGCAGCGGATGAACGACATTCCGCCGGCACAGCGCGGCATCGCGATGGTGTTTCAGAGCTACGCCCTCTATCCGCACATGACCGTGCGCGAAAACATGGCCTTCGCCCTGAAGCTGGCCAAGAAATCCAAGGCCGAGATCGACAAGGCCATCGAAGATGCGGCCCGTGTCCTGCAACTTGAGGATTACCTTGACCGGCTGCCCAAGGCGCTGTCCGGCGGGCAGCGTCAGCGGGTCGCGATCGGTCGTTCGATCGTGCGCGATCCGAAGATCTACCTGTTCGACGAGCCGCTTTCGAACCTGGACGCCGCGCTGCGGGTCGCGACCCGGATCGAGATTGCCCGCCTGAAGGAGGCGATGCCGGACCGCACGATGATCTACGTCACCCATGATCAGGTCGAGGCAATGACCCTGGCCAGCCGCATCGTGATGCTGGCCGACAAGGGCATCGCGCAGGTCGGCACGCCGATGGACCTTTATGAGCGGCCAGCCAATGAAAAAGTCGCGCTGTTCATCGGGTCGCCCGCGATGAACCTGCTGCCGGGAAAGGTCACGGCGACGGGCGCACAGACGCAGGTACAGCTGGAACATGGCGAATACGTGCTGTCGGACATTCCGACGACCGAGGCCGATATGGGCAAGACCGTCAACATCGGTGTGCGCCCCGAGCATCTGGAGGTGACCGAGGGCGCGGCGTTGTTCCGGGGTCGCATCGACTTTACCGAAGCACTGGGCGAGGTCACGCTACTGTATTTCGAGACTGTCGGGACCGATCCTGCCCTGATTGCCAAGCTGAACGGCGTGCATGCCGGTCTGCGCGGTCAAACCATGGGCCTGACCGCCGCACCCGAAAACGTGCATCTGTTTCACCAGGGCGAATCGATGCGCCCCTGAGGATGCACTGGCAATTTATGCACCCCTTGGGGGTAAACTGGCAGAGGATCAGCCTTCCTCGGCCATGTAGGCCCTGAACGCGTCGGCGTGATCGGGGTGCCAGCGTGACAGGGCAGGACGGTTTTCAGCGACGTCACCTGCCGCCCAAAGCATCCTCTTGCGATCAGTGGCGGTGTCGACCTCATTATCCGGGCACAAGATGTAGAAGTCTCCGGCGGCCAAACGCTCCATCATGTAGTCTGCGACCTGTTCGGCGCTCCACGCGGCCTCTGGTTTTTCCTCCACGCCACGGGCGCGGGTCAGGCCGGTGAACGTGAACCCGGGGATCAGCAGGTGCGCCGAGACGCGCCCCGCCGTCTGCTGTACCAGATCATGCGACAAGGATTCCGTCAGCGCCTTGAGTGCCGCCTTGCTGACGTTGTAGGCGGTATCGCCGGGCGGCAGGGTGATGCCCTGTTTCGAGCCGGTGCAGATGATCGCGCCCGGCGCGCTACCCGCGATCATGTCGGGCGCGAACACCTGCGTGCAGTGGATCGCCCCCCATAGATTCGTCTCGAGCGTGGCCCGCCAGACCTCTTCGCCCGCGAACAGCCCGCCCCCGCCTTCGCGGCCGGCATTGCTCATCACCACGCTGACCGGGCCGAGCGCCTGCGCCGCCGCGCGCAGCGCCACGATATCGGCGCGGCAGGACACGTCGGTAGGCTGGGCGTGAACCGTATGCCCATCCGTGCTCAGCGCCTGTTGTGCCGCGTCCAGCGCCGGGCCAGGCAGGTCCGCAATCACGACCTGCATCCCCGCAGCTGCAAAACGGCGGGCGGCGGCCAGGCCGATTCCGCTGGCACCCCCTGTCACGACGGCAACGGTTCCGGGAACGATGGCGGGGTGGTGGGTCATTGTGCGGTCTCCTGTCGATGCCCGGGGATGGCACATCCGCCCTCCCCGGAACAGCCTGCGATGTCACGGCCCCCGACGGGTTTTCGTGACATGCGAGACGGCCCGGACGAACGTGGGCCGACCTTTCCGCAAAGACCATAGGGCCATGGCAGCAAAGGGAAAGGGTCCGCAAAGGCCGCCGGTGGCCCGCGAAACCCGATTTACGTTTGCCCCGAAACTGCGTAAGATGGGCG
Organism: Pseudooceanicola sediminis; assembly: GCF_003575965.1. Classification (GTDB taxonomy): domain Bacteria; phylum Pseudomonadota; class Alphaproteobacteria; order Rhodobacterales; family Rhodobacteraceae; genus Pseudooceanicola; species Pseudooceanicola sediminis. Next base: position 94,017 of record NZ_QWJJ01000002.1, read on the forward strand.
CACCAGGCCGTACGCGGCCTGTGCAGCGACCGGGCCCCTCTGGCGAAAGTGGCGGTGCTTTCGTGATGTCGGCACTGCGTTCGGTTCCAGCCGCCTGGACCTATCCAGCATGCTATTCAGGACGTTGCTCACACGCGGGCCAAAACGGCAAACGCCGTCCTCGGGCGCATTCATGCACTACTTTTTCTGGGCCCTCGTGGTCACGGCCGTCGGGCTGGCACTGGCCGCCCTTCTGGGATGGCAAACCACCGGCACGCTTCGCGGCACACTGACGGTTTTCCTGATCTGCGCGATTCTGGCGGTGCTGGAAATCAGCCTGTCGTTCGACAATGCCATCGTGAACGCCAACAAGCTGAAGGAAATGACACCGCTGTGGCAACGCCGCTTTCTGACGTGGGGCATCCTCATCGCCGTGTTCGGAATGCGCATCCTGTTTCCGCTGCTTGTCGTCGTCGTCGCCGCCGGAATCAGCCCCTGGAAGGCGCTGATGCTGGCCTCGACCCGGCCCGAGGAATACGCCGAGATCATGCATCACGCCCATCTGCCCATCGCGGCGTTCGGCGGAACCTTCCTGATGATGGTGGGCCTGAATTTCTTTTTCGATACGGACAAGGATATCCATTGGCTGAACTGGCTGGAATGCCGCATGTCGCGCGTCGCCTCGATCCGAAGTGTCGAGGTGGCGGTTGTTCTGCTGATCATCCTGACCTTTTCGGCACTGCTGCCCGGGCGTTCGTCCCAGGTCTTTATCTGGGCTGCAATCTGGGGACTTGTCACCTTTCTGCTGGTCGAGATCCTGGGCCGCGCGCTGGACAGTCCAAAGGCCACGCTGGGCGCCGGCGCGCGTGGGGGGCTGGGCGCCTTTCTGTATCTTGAGGTGCTTGACGCCTCGTTTTCATTTGACGGGGTGATCGGGGCCTTCGCGCTGAGTCAGAACCTGTTCATCATCGCCATCGGCCTGGGAATCGGTGCGATGTACGTGCGATCAATGACCATCATGCTGGTCGAAAAGGGCACCTTGACCCAATACCGCTATCTGGAACACGGGGCGTTCTACGCCATTATCGCGCTGTCCGTCGTGATGTTCGCACAGGCCCTGATCGAGATTCCCGAAGCGGTGACCGGGCTGGGCGGTGCGGTCGTGATCGGCGCCTCTCTCTGGTCGTCGATCCGCTGGAACAAGCAGTGCGACCACACCCGCGCCTGACACATCGCCACCCCGGCCCAACTGCGGGTCGGGGTCGACATCGCCGTGTCGTCGAGATTGGCGCAGATCAGGCCCAAGGCTCTGATATCGCGCAACAACAAGGTTGGGGTGAGTGGTGAGCCGTACAGGGTTCGAACCTGTGACCTACTGATTAAAAGTCAGCCGCTCTACCAGCTGAGCTAACGGCCCACTCGAGCCGCCGTCTAAGGGTGCCAGCGGGTAGGGTCAAGCAGAAATCCACAAAAAATTCACAGAAAAGCGCGCGCGCACCTGGACGGCGTCGTGGCGCGCCTTTTCAACAAGGGTCGGAGGGTCTATATCGCCGCAATGCAGATCAACGATTTTCCCCATGGCCTGCCCTTCATGAAGATGCATGGGCTTGGCAACGACTTTGTCGTGATCGACTCGCGCGGGCGCGAGGCGGTGACGACGCCTGCGCTTGCACGTGCGGTGGGCAGTCGCCATTTCGGCGTCGGCTTCGACCAGTTGGCCGAGATCAGGGATGGCGACGGGTCCGACATCACGCTCGACTTCTGGAACAGCGATGGCACCCGCGCACAGGCCTGCGGCAATGCCACGCGCTGCGTGGCGGCGCATGTCCTGGCAGAGGGCGGCGACAGCATCACGATCCGCACCGCACGCGGCCTGTTGCAGGCCCGGCGCGAGGGCGATCAGATCAGTGTCAACATGGGGCCGCCGCAGCTGGACTGGCACGAGGTGCCACTGGCGCGCGCCGTCGACGTGAAGCACCTGCCGCTGGCGGGTGACCCTGTTGCCGTCGGCATGGGGAATCCGCACTGCGTCTTCTTTGTCGACGATGCCGAAGCGGTGCCGTTGATGCAGCGCGGCCCCGAGGTCGAAAAAGATCCGCTGTTTCCGGAACAGGTGAACGTCGAATTCGCACAGGTGCGCAGCCGCGACGAGATCCGCATGCGGGTCTGGGAACGGGGCACCGGCGTCACCCTCGCCTGCGGGTCGGGCGCCTGCGCCACGGCCGTAGCGGCGGCCCTGCGCGGCCTGACCGAGCGCCGGGTGCGCATGGAGCTGGACGGCGGCTGGCTGACGCTGGACTGGCGCGATGATGGCGTCTGGATGACCGGACCGACCGCGCATGTCTTCGACGGCGTCCTTCCCGCCGCAATCACAGGGGCCTGAGCGATGGACAATACGCCACTCTTCACTACGCTCGGCTGTCGCCTGAACGCCTATGAAACCGAAGCGATGAAGGCGCTGGCCGCCGAGGCCGGTGTCGAGAACGCAGTGGTTGTCAACACCTGTGCCGTGACATCCGAGGCCGTGCGCAAGGCCCGGCAGGACATCCGGCGCCTGCGCCGCGAAAACCCCCAGGCGACGCTGATCGTCACAGGCTGCGCGGCCCAGACCGAACCCGAAACCTTTGCCGCAATGTCCGAGGTCGACCTGATCATCGGCAATACCGAAAAGATGCAGCCTGCCACCTGGGCCAACCTGTCACCTGATTTCATTGGTGATACAGAGCGTGTGCGCGTCGATGACATCATGTCCGTCACCGAAACCGCCGGGCACCTGATCGACGGCTTCGGAACCCGCTCTCGCGCATATGTCCAGGTGCAGAACGGGTGCGATCACCGCTGTACCTTCTGCATCATCCCCTTTGGCCGCGGCAATTCCCGGTCCGTCGCGGCAGGGGTCGTGGTCGAACAGATCAAGCGGTTGGTCGATCAGGGATATCAGGAGGTCGTGCTGACCGGGGTCGACCTCACCTCCTGGGGGGCGGACCTGCCGGCGACGCCGAGGTTGGGCGACCTGGTCCTGCGCATCCTCAAGCTGGTCCCCGACCTTGCAAGGTTGCGCATCAGCTCGATCGATTCGATTGAGGCTGATGACGCGCTGATGCAGGCGATCGCGACCGAACCGCGCCTCATGCCACATCTTCACCTTAGCCTGCAGGCCGGCGACGACATGATCCTGAAACGGATGAAACGCCGCCACTTGCGCGATGACGCTATTCGGTTTTGCGAAGACGCACGGCGCCTGCGCCCCGACATGACATTCGGTGCGGACATCATCGCGGGCTTTCCGACGGAAACCGAGGCGATGTTCAGCAACTCGTTGAAATTGGTGGAGGATTGCGACCTGACCTGGTTGCATGTCTTTCCCTATTCGCCACGCCCAGGCACCCCCGCCGCGCGGATGCCCCAGGTGAATGGGCGCGCGATCAAATCCCGCGCCGCGCGCCTTCGCGCGGCCGGTGACAGACAAGTTGCACGACACCTTGCGGATCAGCCCGGCAAAACCCACAGCATCCTGATGGAGAGCCCGAAGATGGGGCGTACGGAACAGTTCACCGAGGTACATTTCACCGCTCCCCACCCCGAAGGCCAAATCGTAACGGCACGGATTACCGGGCACAGCGACGGACATCTTACGGCCTGAAAGGAACAACGGGTTTACCGGGGCTTTGCCACAATTCCGATGGGCGGCTGCAAAGACGACGCGAAAGCCGACCTCGGTATCGCGTCGGTATCGCGTCGGTATTCAGACGGTGGAACTGCCGGTGCTGAAATACGGCTCGCCGAACGCCTCCGGCGGGGGTATTTTCGGCCAGATGATAAAGAGCGCCGTCCTGCATGTTTCCCTGTTCGAAATATCCCGGGGGAGGCAGCGTAGCTGGCGGGGGCAGAGCCCCCATGCGTGTCACCGCAGTGGCGGATTGAGATTGCATGGCGGAAACCCTGCGACAAGGATGACTCTCGCCCGATAAGAAGGATTCCTGAATGCACCCGAACCCGATCTACCGCACCATGTCTCGACAAGAAAACCTGCGCTTTGCCGCAGAGATCGGTTTCGGTGTTTTTTGCCTGTCGGACGGAGACGCACCGCCCTTGGTGGCGCAGGCCCCTTTCGTGATTGATGAGGAACACCTGATCCTGCATCTGGTGCGCTCGAACCCCGTGGTGCGGGCCTTGCGCCATGGGGGTCGGCAGGCACGGTTGGTGGTGATGGGTCCGCATGGATATGTTTCGCCCGATTGGTATGGCATTGAGGACCAGGTGCCGACCTGGAACTATGTTTCGGTCGAAGTGACAGGATTGTTGTCCCTGCTCGAGGAGGCTCAGATGCGTCCTGTGCTGGACCGCTTGTCCGAAAATTTCGAGACACGCCTGGCACCAAAGCCGGTCTGGCACAGCGAGAAGATGAACGAGCCCGCACTCGAGCGGATGATGCGGGCCATTCTGCCATTGAAAATGCACATCGAGACTGTCGAGGGGACCTGGAAATTGTCACAGAACAAGTCCGATGCGGTGCGCCTTGCCGCCTCGGCAGGCATGCAGCAGGCAAGCATTGAGCATCCGGGGTATGGGTCGGATTCAGCAGCCCTGGCAGCGTTCATGCGCGGGGTTCGCGGGACCGGCTGAGCCCCGGCGCCAATGCGATGGACAGGGCCTCTGGCCAGGCCTAGGGTCGCCACGACGCAATGAGGAGTCATGTCCATGTCCGGTCTGAAAGCCATCGTATCGCCACTGTCGCCCTTTGCCCGCAAGGTTCGGGTGACGGTCCTGGAAACCGGTCTGTCCGACAGTGTGTCGTTGGAGAATGTCTCGACCTCGGCGCTCGAGTCGCATCCGGTGCTGGTTGCGGCGAATCCCCTGGGCAAGTTGCCGGCGTTGGTGCGTGAAGACGGACCGATGATCTGCGACAGCCGGGTAATCTGTCGCTACCTCGATTCGCTGGGGGGCGGGCGGCTGTACCCCGAGGCGCGGACCTGGGAGGTCCTGACGCTGGAGGCGCTGGCCGATGGCATGATGGAGGCGGCCGTCCTGATGGCCTATGAGCACCGCCTGCGGCCCGAGGAAAAGGTGTTTCCGGACTGGGTCGAGGCGCAGTGGCAAAAGGTGTCGCGTACCCTGAGCGTGATCGACGCGCGCTGGATGAGCCACCTGGCCGGCCCGCTGGATGCGGCGCAGATCGCCCTGGGCTGTGCGCTCGGCTATCTGGACCTGCGGCACGACGCGCGCGCCTGGCGCGAGGGCAACGACAATCTGGCAGCCTGGTACGAGACCTTTGCCGCCCGTCCGGCGATGCAGGCAACCGTTCCGGCCTGAGGCCAGCCACGGGCCTGGGACGCCCCGCAATCGATCGACATCAACCGCAGTCGACCGACATCGGGACCATGCCGGAGCAAACAGAACAGGCCCGCCGGACGCCGGCGGGCCTGTTCGTGTCGATCATCCGGTTTGCGATGAGCCGGAACCGCGTCAGAAGCGGAAGCCGACACCGACGTTCAGCGCGTTGGTGAAGATGCGTGTGTCGAGGTTGCCACCCCCTGAGAGGTCGGTTTCGTTCCTGGACGCCGTGAATTGGTATTCCCCGAACAGCGACCACTGATCGCTGATCGGATAGCTGGCCCCCGCTGTCAGGCGCATGGCCGGACCGCCATACTGGTATTCGAAGGTTTTCTGACCGCCGGTCGGCGTCACCTCGACATGGGGAATGGATATGCCGATGCCACCGCTGACATAGGGCGTGATATTGCCCCACTGATTCTGCCAGCGGCGCGAGGCGTTGACGGTAATGATGTTCAGCCCGTCGGTGAATTCGAGGTGCGAGAACCCGGCAGCGGCCATATCGTCTTCGTCCGCATAGACCTTGTCATGGGTGAATTCGAGACCGACGCCCCAGTTGTCATCGCGCCACCAGGTGGCGCGCACACCGTAGTAGGGAGGCATATCGAAGCTCTTGCCTTCCCAGCCGATCAGCGCGTTGAAATCGCCGTTGGTCGGCGAGGTGCCCTTGACGCGGCTGTGCGGCGCCGTCTGGTACCCGGTGAAGAGGTTCACCTCGATCTCGGCCCGTGCAGGCGCACTGGAAATGCCGGTCAGCAAGGCAGCTGCGGCGATCGTTGCGGCGGTGCTGCGCAGGGCACAACGGGAAGGTTTCTGCATCATCGGAGGGGTCCTGACGTGATCTGTCTTTGCAACAGGCTTACACGCGCGGCACAAGGGTCTCAAGCGCGACACATGCGCGCCCCTTTTCGCAATCGGCGATTGTATGCTGGACCTGTGGAATGAGGCCCGCTAAACAACCGCTTGGAACGGCTGTGCATCTGCGCGGCCCCGAACCCGTATGTGGCCGCCGTCGGCCGGCCGAAGAATGGAGCTAAGTTCGTGTCCCACGCAGAAGATCACGAAGGCACCCGGAGGGACTTCCTCTATTACGCCACAGCCGGCGCAGGTGCCGTCGCAGCCGGTGCCGCCATCTGGCCACTGGTCAATCAGATGAACCCCTCGGCAGACGTGCAGGCGCTGTCCTCGATCCGGGTTGACGTCTCCGGTGTCGAAACCGGAACACAACTCACGGTAAAATGGCGCGGCAAGCCGGTGTTCATTCGCCGCCGCACCCAGGAGGAGGTCGACAAGGCGAAAGAGGTCGATCCTGCGACCCTGCCTGATTCGAACGCGCGCAACGCCAACCTGACAGGCGATTCGATGGCCACGGACGAAAACCGCGCCACGGCCCCCGAGGGTGCCGAAGGTCTGGCCGCCGAGGAATGGCTGGTCATGATGGGCGTCTGTACGCACCTGGGCTGTGTGCCGCTGGGCGAATCCGGTGACTTTGGCGGCTGGTTCTGCCCTTGCCACGGGTCGCACTACGACACCGCAGGACGGATCCGCAAAGGTCCGGCGCCTGAGAACCTGCCTATTCCGCTGGCCGCCTTCGATGGCGAGTCCGAAATCATTCTGGGCTGAGGGAGGACATCATGGCCGGAATTCCGCACGACCATTACGAACCCAAGAGCGGGCCTGAAAAGTGGGTGCATTCGCGCCTGCCGGTCATCGGCCTGCTCTACGACACCATCATGATCCCCACGCCCAAGAACCTGAACTGGATGTGGATCTGGGGTATCATCCTGACCTTCTGCCTGGTGATGCAGATCGTCACCGGCATTGTCCTGGTGATGCATTACACCCCGCATGTCGACATGGCCTTTGCCAGCGTCGAACACATCATGCGCGACGTGAATGGCGGCTTCATGCTGCGCTACCTGCATGCCAACGGCGCCTCGCTGTTCTTCCTCGCCGTGTACCTGCACATTTTCCGCGGCCTCTACTACGGCTCCTACAAGGCCCCACGCGAGATCACCTGGATCATCGGCATGATCATCTACCTGCTGATGATGGCAACCGGTTTCATGGGCTACGTCCTGCCCTGGGGTCAGATGTCGTTCTGGGGTGCGACCGTGATCACCGGCCTGTTCGGGGCAATCCCCTGGATCGGTGAATCGCTTCAGGTCTGGCTGCTGGGCGGACCGGCCGTGGACAACGCGACGCTGAACCGTTTCTTCAGCCTGCACTACCTGCTGCCCTTCGTGATCGCCGGCCTTGTCGCCGTGCACATCTGGGCCTTCCACTCGACCGGGAACAACAACCCCACGGGTGTCGAGGTGCGGCGCACCAGCAAGGAGGACGCGGCCAAGGATACCCTGCCGTTCTGGCCCTACTTCGTGCTGAAGGACCTGTTCGCCCTGGCGGTGATCCTGGCGGTCTTCTTTGCCATCGTCGGTTTCATGCCGAACTACCTCGGGCACCCCGACAACTATATCGAGGCGAACCCGCTGGCGACACCGGCGCATATCGTGCCCGAATGGTACTTCCTGCCGTTCTACGCGATCCTGCGCGCCTTTACCGCCGACGTCTGGCTGGTCCAGTTCCTGCATTGGCTGACAGGTGGCATCATCGACGCCAAGTTCTTTGGCGTGCTGGCGATGTTCGGCGCGATCGCGGTCATGGCCCTGGTGCCGTGGCTCGATACCAGCCGCACCCGGTCGGGCCGCTATCGTCCGATGTTCAAGTGGTGGTTCGCCCTGCTCGCGCTGGATTTCGTCATCCTGATGTGGGTCGGCGCACAAACGCCCACCAATCTGACCGGCTGGATCTCCCTCATCGCGGCTGCCTACTGGTTCGGCTACTTCCTGGTGATCCTGCCCCTGCTCGGCGTGATCGAGAAACCGACCACCCCGCCCGCGACCATCGAAGACGACTTCGAAGCGCATTACGGCAGCAAGAGCCACCCGGCCGAATAAGGAAAGGACAGAGACACATGTTCAGGAAACTCCCCCTCTCTGCCCTTGCAGCCCTGGCCCTCACGGCCGGCGCCGCCACGGCGCAGGAGCATGAATCGGCAGAAATCCACGACGTGGATTTCTCGTTCGAGGGGCCATTCGGCGCCTTTGACGAAAACCAGCTGCAGCGCGGCCTCAAGGTCTACACCGAGGTCTGCGCGGCGTGCCATGGCTTGCGCTATGTCCCGATCCGCACGCTGGGCGATGACGGCGGCCCCGGCCTGCCCGAGGATCAGGTGCGGGCCTTTTCGGGCCGTTTCGAAGTCTTCGATGCAGCGCTGGACGACTATCGCGCGGCGACTCCGAACGATCACTTCCCGGGCTCCGCGCTGTCGAATGCCCCGGATCTCAGCCTGATGGCCAAGTCCCGCGCGGCTTTCCACGGCCCGGCGGGTACCGGTATCAACCAACTGCTGAAGGGGATCGGCGGGCCGGAATACATCACTGCCATCCTGACCAGCTACACTGGTGAAACCCGCGAACAGGCAGGCGTGACATACTACGAGAACACGGCGTTCTCTACCGGCTGGATCGCGATGCCACCGCCCCTGGCCGGCGAGGACCTGGAGTTCGACGACGGACATTCAAACGAATTGCACCATGAAGCCGAAGACGTCGCTGCCTTTCTTATGTGGGCAGCCGAGCCGAAGCTGATGGCACGCAAACATGCCGGTCTGGTTGCCGTCATTTTCCTCGTCCTGCTTTCGGTCCTGCTCTACCTGACCAACAAGCGGATCTGGAAACCGGTCAAGTACAAGACTGAATCGGTCTGAGTTCCAGAAATCCGCACGACAAGCTTGAAGCCCCGTCAGAGAAATACTGGCGGGGTTTTCAGTTTCCGCAGAAAGGGGGGGCTCCGCCCCGCCAGCTTCGCTGCCTCCCCGGGGTATTTTCGGCCAGATGACAAAGAGCCTGCCTCGCCATGTTTCCCTGTTGGAAATATCCCGGGGGAGCCGCAGGCGGGGGCAGAGCCCCTTCTTCCTTCACAAGATCATTGTAGTCGCACGTTGGCGCGATCCGAACGCCCATTGGCGTCGACCACCGTTACCTCGGAAAAGCCTAGTCCCATGGCGGACAAGATGGCGTCGCTGCGGCGCGAGCCAATCACAACAGGCGTGCCGTTGACCAGCCAGGTAAAAGGCGGTTTTCCTTGGCGCACCCTGACGGGCAACCCTTCGGGCATTGCATCCAACGCTACGCCGTCCGGAGGAAAAACCAGCTCCGGTGCGTCGCGCTCAACCGAGAGGCCGATGCTGCGGCGATGAAATTCGCGCAAGGGCAGCGGCAGTTTCGAACCTTCGACCAGTAGCGTTTCTGGTGGCGGAGGCGGAAGCGGTGTCAGGGTGGGTTTGAGCCGCTGAAATGCCTCGAAGAGGACCGGCGCTGCCGTGTCGCCGCCAAAGACGCCGGGAACAGGGGTCCCGTCCGGGCGACCGACCCAGACGCCGATCACGTGCGCACCGTCAAAGCCGATTGCCCAGGCATCGCGATGCCCATAGGAGGTTCCGGTCTTGTAGGCCAGCCGGTTCAACGGTGCGCCCGCCGGAGGCGCGAGTCCGGAGAGGATATGCGACACTTGCCAGGCGGACGCGGAAGCCGTGATCCGAAGCGGCTGCTGTACTGCGGCCTCAGCCTGCCAGTACAGCGGATGCGCATGGCCGTCGTTGGCGAGTCCGGCATAGAGCTGCACCAGGTCCTGCAATGAAAGTCCCAGACCGCCGAGGGCAATGGCCAGTCCGGCCTGCCCGCCCGGGACGTGAGGATCAAGGCCGCCGCGGCGGAGCGCGGCCATGATGTTGGCGGGACCGAGGGCTTCGGTGAGGAGGACGGCGGGGAGGTTGAGGGACAGTTGCAGGGCATCGGTGGCCCGGACCGGCCCGCGGAAGGTGCCATCGAAGTTTGTGGGCTGGTAGCCGTTGAAATCGGTGGCGCGGTCGTCGATCAGGGTTTCAGGGTGCGCAAGACCCTGATCGAAGGCCAGGGCATAGATCAGTGGCTTGAGCGTTGAACCGGGAGAGCGCAGAGCCTGAGTCATGTCGACAAACCCTTGACCTGTATCGGAGAATCCGCGCGACCCGACGGAGGCGAGGATGCGACCGTCGCGGTGATCGGCCACGAGAATGGCCAGGGAGAGCTGAGATTTGCGACCCTCGAGCGCCGTTGCGGCCAGGGATTCGAGCGCGGCTTGCAGCGGTGCCTCGATCGTCAGCGTCTGGCGCGCGAGGTCGGGATGCGCGGCCAGGGCGCGATCCGTGAGGTGCGGAGCGAGGGCCGGAAAGCGTCGGCGTTGCGTCGGTATCCTGTCGGTTTTTGCAGCCCGTGCGGTGTCGGTGGAGATCACGCCGTCCTGCGCCATGCGGGTCAGCACGCGGTCACGCGCCGCCTGTGCCACAAGCGGCGCGCGGTCGGGGCGGCGGGCCTCGGGTGACTGCGGCAGGGCGACCAGAAGCGCAGCTTCGGCGGGGGTCAGGCGCGTCGGCTCCTTGCCGAACCAGGCCAGCGTGGCGGCGCGCAGCCCTTCGATATTGCCGCCCATTGGCGCGAGGGTCAGGTAGAGGTCGAGGATCTGATCCTTGGAAAGCGTCCGCTCCAATGCCAGTGCGACGCGGGTCTGGCGCAGCTTGCCCGACCAGCGGCCTGTGCTGCCCTTCTCAAGCAGCCGGGCGACCTGCATCGTCAGGGTCGAACCACCGGACACGACATGACCGTTCGTCAGCATCTGCCAGAGCGCCCGGGCCATGGCGCGGGGATCAACCCCGTGGTGGGTGGCAAAGCGGCGGTCCTCATAAGCGACCAGCATCCTGAGGTAGAGGGGATCGGCGGGGCCGGACATCGCCAGCCGCCAGCGCCCGTCATCGACCATGTAGGCGCTCAACAGGCTGCCGTCGGCGGCGCGCATTTCGACCGCCGTGGCGGGGTGCAGCGGCGGCAGGACGGTCGCGTCGATCCAGGTGTCCGCCGCATCGCGCCCAGCGGCCAGCGCCAGCAGGGCGGCGACCGACAGGGCAACCAGCGTGCCGCGCCAATCACGCCTCGTCCTGTCGCGCGTCATGGCGTGACCGAAACGCGGCCTTCGTCGGTGCGGGCGCGGTAGCGGGGGCGGTACATATCCTCGACCGAGGCCGCCGGGTGCAGGTAATCGCCCGGCGTCACCGCCCGCACCACGTAGGCCAGCGTGAAGGGGTCGGCAGAGCGCCAGTCGAGTGCGGCGAGAAAGCGGTCGCTGCGAAATTCGCTCATTTCCGGGGTCACGGTTTTCAGCCAGTCGAAGGCGGCCACGTCACCGGAGGACAGCAGGCGGGGGTTGTCGATCTCGAATCCGGCGGGCAGCGGATCGTTGACCATCAGGCGCGCGCCGGTGTCAGCAAAGGGCGTGACCGTGATCACCGTCACCAGGCGGTCGCCGGAGTGCAGGCCGCCCGGGTCGGTCTCCTGACCGTCGAGCGTATAATAGCGGCGCGTGATCCCGTAGCCTTCGCCGCCCGCCGCCACCGGGCCATCGGGAACGCCGAGGGTGGTGAGGGTCAGGTCGGTCGCGGTGGCGCCGGTGTTGGTGACCGTGACGGGCTGCATCGCGTCGCCTTGCATCACGCGCACCATCGGCCCTTGTGCGGGCGCACCGTTGACCGAGAGGCCCGCGACGGAAGGGTCACTGACCAGCGATTTCGCGGCAAGCAGGGTCCATGCGCTTTCCTGCGTCGAGCGGGGGGCCGTTTCGCCCCCGATCTGCGAGATCAGGCCGGGGCGGTCAAGCGCGTTGCTGCCGGCCTCGGCCGCCAGCGTCAGAACGGCGGCGGCGTCGCGCAGGTGGGTCCCGAAGTCGGGTCGAAGGGTCTGGGGTTCGGGGCCGGTGAGGTCGGCACGCAGCAGGGCACCGGCGCGGGCGAACATGGCGTCGGCGCGGGCCGTGTCGCCGTAGGTGGCCAGCGCCGCACCGATCTGGGCCATCGCCAGCGGCGTCGCGAAATCGCCGCCCTTGGTGTCGGCGTAATAGCGCAGGTCGCCCATCTGCGCTTCGCCTTCGCGGGCCAGCACCAGCAGTTGATAGGCCAGCGCCTCGCCGCCGTCGTTTTCATCGCGCGTGAAATCGGGGGCGTAGTTCACCTGGTTGCGCAGATTGTCGAGGGCGCGGCGGAAGGCGAGGTCGGGCACGTGGATGCCGTTCGCGCGGGCGCGCGACAGGAAATCGGTGACATAGGCGTCGAGCCAACCGCCCCCCGCCGTATCTGACCAGAGGTTGAAGCCGCCGTTGGCCTGTTGGCGGGCAAGGACCTGATCGACGGCCTGCGCAAGGCGTGTGTCGACCTGCGCCTGCGGGACGAGGCCCATCTGGTCGGTGATCGAGGAGAGGTAGAGCAGCGGCATCGCCTGCGACGTCACCTGTTCGGTGCAGCCGTAGGGATAGCGGGCCAGCTGGGCCAGCAGGCCGGGCACGTCGAGCTGCGCCAGCGGCCCGGCCGAGAGCGTGGCCGAGGCGGTGTCGATATGGAAGCCGTCGAAGGCGTCGGCGTTCAGGGTGAACGTCGCGCCGGGGGCCAACGAAAAGCGCCGGGTTTGCGCGACCTGCGGGGTGTTGCGGCGCACCGGCAGGGTCAGCGATTGCCTGAGGGTGCGGCCATCCGGCGTCGTCAGGGCGATCTGCACAATGTTGTCGCCTGCCTGCTGCGCCAGGATCGGCACCGAGAGGGTGGTTTTCTGCTGCGCGTCCAGCGTGACCTGCGCCGGGACATCGCCGAGGCTGAGGGTATCGGAGGTGACGGAGAGGCCCATCACGCCCGTCGGGCCGGTGGCATGGGTGATCTCAAGCAGCATCCGCGACTGATCACCGGGGGCGAGAGTGCGAGGCAACGAGGCACTGACCACGACCGGATCGCGCACCAGAACGTCCGACTGGGCGGATCCTACGCCGGTCTCGCTCCACCCAAGGGCCATCAGGCGGACGGTGCCGTTGAAGGCGGGGATGTCGAAGCTGGCCTGTGCGGTGCCGTCGGCATTGACGGTGACGGGGCCGGAGAAGAAGGCGACAAGGTCCTGATCGGGCGGCGGGCTGTCCATGGCGGCGCGGTTGGTGGCGTCGCCGCCCGAGCGGACGCGGCCCATTTCGCCCTGAAGCCCGTCGATCAGGCGACCGTAGAGATCGCGCAGTTCAACCCCGAGGCGGCGCTGGCCGAAGTAGTGGGCCTGCGGGTCAGGTGTTTCAAAGCCGGTGAGGGTGAGGATGCCGAGGTCGACGGCGGCAAGGGTGACGTAGCCGGTATCGCCCGCGGTCAGGCCGTCGACATGCACCGTCGCCGCAAGGGGGCCGCGCGGGTTGGAGGTTTCGGGCGCATCGATGCGCACCGACAGGGCCTTGGCGCCGGGATCGACGGGGGCATAGTCGAGGCCGAGGGCGCGGGCCGGGTTGTGCCCGGCGGCGACATCCATCGGGCGCAGGACGGTGGCGGTGACGTAGGCCCCCGCGCCCCAGCCTTCGGTGACCGGCAGGTCGACGAGGTTTTCGCCCTCTGTCACCTCGACGATCTTCATGTCGATCAGGTGGTTGGAGAGGACCGAGACCAGCGCGGTGCCGGCATAGCGCGGCACGAGGCGCAGCGTCGCCGTATCCCCGATGGCGAAACGATCAGCGGTCAGCGACACGTCGAGCATGTCGGGCGTCGTCGTGGCATCGGCGGGCACGTACCAGCCGGCGTAGACATCGATGCTGGCCGCCGCGGTCGGGGTCTGCGTGCTCTCAACCACGATCTCGTAGCGGCCCCAGTCGACGGGGGCCGAGACGGTGACGGGGTCGGGGCCGAGCGTCACGTCGCCCTCAGACACGGGGGCGCGGGTGGTGAAGGCCTCCCACTCCCAGTTGCCGTATTGGCGGTACCATTGGTAGCGGGTGGTGACGCGGTTGATGGTGTAGTGGACGGGCAACGCGGTGCGGTGAAGCGCGGCGTCGAGCGCGATGAGGTCAAAGCTGGCCTCGCCCCCCTGCGGGACCACGCCATCAGCGACGGGACGGATGCCGATCATCGGGTCGTCAGGCGTCATGATGCGGGTGATGCGACGTTCGACCGGGCGACCGGAGCCTTCCTGCACGCGCAGCGTGGCGGTCAGTTCGACCGGGGCCGCGACGTTGGGGGCGTAGCTGTCGAAGGAGAGGGTTGTCGCGGTGCGCCCCTCGGCGTCGGTCGGATCGAGCGAGACATAGTCGCGCGTTGTGTCGCCTTGCGCGTCGTAGAGACCGAAGTGGTAGCCGGGGAAACCCGGCAGCGTGTCAAGCGGGCGCAGGGCGTAATCGCCGGAGGCCGAAAGATCGGCGGCGGGGGCACCGAACAGATAGCGCGCCTCGATCGCGAGGGCCTGGGGGCTGGCAAGGGGCAGCGGAGCGTCGGGCAGATCAAGGGTGAAATCGAGGCGTTCGGGCAGAAAATCCTCGACCAGGACGGTTTGGGACGCCAGCGCGGGGGCGTCGAGGTCGGATTTCACCGCGATACGCCATGTGCCGCGCGGGACCGTGGGACCAACGGGAAAGGCAAAGACATGGCCACCGGCCTGACCCTTGGCCGAGGTCTGGCGGGCATATTCCACACCATCCGGGCGCGACAGGATGACGGTGACGGGCAGCCCCTCGATTGCCTTTGCTTCAGCGTCGCGGCTGAGGGCGGTGACATGGATCACCTCGCCCGCGCGATAGGCCCCGCGATCCGTGGCGAGAAAGACGTCGACGGCGGGCGAGGGCGCGCGCCCCTCGACACCCCGGTCCGACAGGTCGAAGGCCGGGCCGGTCAGCGACAGGAACGACAGATCATCGCCCTTTTGTGCCAGGATCGCCGCCGGGGCCGCGCCGCCCGTGCCGCGCAGCAGGCCGGGGGCAAAGGTGGCAAGGCCCCGGTCATCCGTGGTGGCCGTGGCCAGTACCTCGTTTGCATTCGACAGCAGGCTGAGCGTCACATCGGCGCGGGCACCGGCATCGTTCAGGCCGCGCACCACGGCGGTCAGGCCATCGGTGCCCTGCATCGTGGTCAGCCCCAGGTCGGTCAGCACGAACCATTGCGTCGCGGCCGGTATATCGTAGGGATCGGAACCGGGCACCGCCGCGCGCAGGGTATAGACGCCGGGGGCCTGACCCGCCAGCGCCTCGCCCATCGGCAGGCGCGAGGTGATGGTCTGGTTGCGTTCGGAGCGGACCTCGGCCGTGCCGGTCCAGACCTGTTCGGCAATCTTGGTCGAAAAATCATCCAGCTCGTAAGCTTCGATATCGCGGCCAAAATAGCTGTCCTGCACCGCGCGGACGATCGTGCGGTCCGAGATGCGGGACAGGGTCAGATCCACCGCGGCGACGTTGACCGTGTCGATGGGCAGGGCGGCATCAGTGGCGCGCGGCAGGACATAGCCACGACCGGGAAAGCGCGCCGAGGGGTCGCGGTCGGGGATATAAAAGCGCAGGTCGACGTCTTTTTGCAGCACCTCGCCGCTGCGCGCGGGCAGGCCCTGACGAAAGGTCGCGGCATAGGTTTCACCATGTGTGCCGCCGGTCAGGCAAATCTGGTTGCCGTCAGCCTCGACCGCCATCGACGGGTCGGGCAGGCGCACGAAGGGGGTGTAATCGACACCGGCCAGCGCAAGGGGTTCGGAAAAGTCGGCGCAGATGCGCGGGCTGGCCAGATTGCTTTCGACCGTGTTGCCGGTGATGCGAAAGCCATAGAGACCAATGGCCTGGTCGAGTTGCGCCGCGACGGCATCCGTCGGGCGCAGGTCTTGCGCCAGGCGCAGCGCCGGAATTGCGTCACGGCCCCGGCCCATGGGGATCAGCGCATCGGCCATCAGGATCAGCGCATCCGCCGTGGTCGGGACGTCGTCACTGCGCAGGTAGGCGTTGATCGCCGCCGACAGGGCCTGCGCGGGCAGGTCGCCCCGCGGGCCGGGATCCTGATTGTAGAACGCCAGGGTATAGGCGGCCAACCGGGCCCAATGACCGGGCGCGTCGGAGATTGCAGCGGCGCTGGCCATCGAGGCCTGCGCCCCGGCGAGGTCGCCGTTATCGGCGCGCAGGTCCGCATCTGCCGCAAGATCACCGGCGGAGGCGGTGCCGCTGGTGCGTGTCCAGGGCAGATCGCGGGCGAAGGTGCCGGCAGTGGCCAACGTGTCGGCCCCCAGGAACGCAAGCGATTGCGCGGCCGTTTCGGCACGCGCGCGCAGGTCAGGCCCAACCGGGACAACCCGTGCGGACATCGCCCCGTCAAAGGGTGTGGTCCCGGTCACGCCGCTTTTGGGAAAGCAGGAATTGTTGCGGGCGTTGAAGGTCAGCGCGACACATTGGTCGTTGTCGAGGCAGGCCGCCCGGCAGGCCTGAAGCGAGGTGTCGAAGATCTGTTGCAGGTCCGAGCCGGCGAAATCGGTATTCGCGCTGACGACAAAGCGTTTGGCGGGCACGATCGACGCCGGTGTGCCCTGCCCGACCTGCGGTGTCTGGTCCTGAGCCACGGCGCAGGTGGCAAACAGGGTGGAGGCTGCGACCAGCGCGACTGCAAGCATACGGGGCATGTGACGTCTCCTGCCGGGATGGGGCCAAGGTCGCACGACAGCGGGTATGGCGGCAAGTTTTCCTTGGGTTGGCCCTAATTCCTAAACGGATTTTTCATTCAAAACCGGGAGTCTCTGGCACGGGTCCGCAACAGGACCGCTACGGAGAACACCCGGATGACCTTGGCAAGCAAACTGGCAGAGGAGCGGCGCGCGCGCCTCGCTGCGGAACGCTTGCTTGAGCAGAAACAGGCCGAGTTGCAGGCCGCGAACCGCAAACTCGGCCGCCACGCCAAGCATCTGTCAGAGCAGATCCACGAAAAGCGGGCCGAGGTGGAGACGGTGCTGAGCGAGCATGAGCGGGTAAAATCCGACCTGAGCGCCGCAAATCACCGCATCGAAGTGGCCGAGCGGCGATTGTGGCTGTCGATCGAGACGATCCGCGACGGATTCGCCTTTTGGGATGCCGAAGGGCGGATGATTGCAGCCAACAACGCCTGGATGATGATCTTTGACGGCCTGACCGAGGTCAGCCCCGGCGTCAGCTACATCCGAATGCTGCAACTGGCGACCGAGGAAGGCGTGGTCGACATCGGAGAGGATGCGCCACAGACCTGGCGGCAGGGGATGCTGGCGCGCTGGCACATGCCGAACCCCGATCCGCGCGTCATCCGGCTTTGGAACGGACAATACGTCAAGCTGCTGGATCAGAAGGGCCATGACGGCGATGTCGTGACGCTGGCGCTGAACATCACCGGTACGGTGCGCTATGAACGCCGCCTGCGCGAAGCCCGCCAGAGGGCAGAGGCGGCAAATCGGGCGAAATCGACCTTTCTTGCCAACATGAGCCACGAAATACGCACGCCGATGAACGGCGTCGTCGGCATGGCCGACCTGCTGGTCGACATGGGTCTGAGCGAGGAACAGCGCGTCTATGTCGAAACCATCCGCAGTTCGGGCGAGGCCCTGCTGGAGATCATCAACGATGTGCTGGATTATTCCAAGATCGAGGCGGAAAAGCTGGTGCTGCATCCGCGCCCCTTCGATCTGGAACGCTGTATTCACGAGGTGCTGTTGCTGCTGCAACCGCGCGCCCGTGAAAAGAACCTGAGCCTGCTGATCGATTACGACCTGTTCACGCCGACCAGCTTTGTCGGCGATCCCGGACGCATTCGGCAGGTGCTGACGAACCTGATCGGAAATGCCGTAAAGTTTACGGCCCACGGGCATGTGCTGATCCGGGTGCTGGCCCTGCCCTGCCCCAATGGCAGCGCGGTGAACCTGACCGTCACGGTCGAGGACACCGGCATCGGCATCGCGCCGGAAAAGGTGGGCATGATCTTTGGCGAATTCGCCCAGATCGACAGCGACAGCACCCGCCAGTTCGAGGGCACCGGGCTGGGCCTGGCGATTTCGCAGCGGTTGATCCGCCTGATGGATGGCACGATCTGGGTCGACAGCGCCCTGGGCGAAGGATCGGCCTTCGGGTTTCGGATTTCGCTGCCCGCGGCAGAGGATGGGCATGCCGAACCGGAGCCGGTGCCAAGCCTTGGGCGCGTGCTGGTCGTGGATGACAACCCGCTGCACGTCTCCATATTGGAAAAACAGTTGGAATTGCTGGGGGCCGAGACCGTGTCGTGCCAATCCGGGGCAGAGGCCCTGGCCCTGCTGGACGATCGCATCACGCTGGTCCTGACAGATCACAACATGGAAGCGATGGACGGGCTGGAGCTGGCCGAGGCCATCCGCGAGACTGGCAGCACGGTGCCGATCATCCTGTTGAGCCCGGCGGTGCATTTCGCCGAGATGGACCCGGCCCGCCGGCATCTGCACGCGATCCTGCAACGCCCCACCTTGCGGGACGATCTGTTTCGCGTGCTGCGCACGCTGAATGCCGATACGGTGGTCGAACGCACCGCGCCAGACGTGGAACCGCAGCCGCAGGCCGCGACGGGCGGACGCCGCTGCCGGGTGCTGGCCGCCGAGGACAACAGGACCAATCGGCTGGTTTTCGAAAAGATCCTGGCGAGCGCGGATGTCGAACTGCGCTTTGCCAACAACGGAATCGAGGCGGTTCAGGCCCATGCAGATTTTGACCCGGACGTGATCTTCATGGATATCTCGATGCCGCTGATGGACGGAAAAGAGGCGACGCGGCGCATTCGGGCGGCCGAAGCGGGCAGTGACCGGCGGGTGCCGATCGTGGCGATGACCGCGCACGCGATGGAAGATGACGAAGAAAAGGTGTTTGCCGCCGGGCTCGACCACTATCTGGCCAAACCGTTGCGCAAGGCGGATGTGCTGGACAGGTTGGCAGCCCTGACGCCTGCCGGGCTGCACCCGCCGTTTCACGTGAAGCAGATGCCAGCGGGCGCAGCGTCTGGCGCCACGCACGCGGACACACCGGCAGACGCGGCCGCGCATCCCGAAGCCCCCCAGGGGACCCGTAGCGACAGCCTGTCAGAGGCAGCGCCCGATCCGGCGACATCGGACCCGGAGGCGGTGATCGACATGGCCCTGCCGGTGGACGGCGACGAAAGCTTTGACGCGCCGGAGCAGGAGGCCGCGCAGGCCGCCCTGCCGGTGTTCATGCGCCGCGCCGCAAAAACCGGGCGCTAACGCGGGGCCGGAGCGGCGGTCAGCGCACAGGCCGATCCCGAAGGGCTGAGAGTTGATGCGGCAATCACGGGATGCGGCAGCGCGGAACGGCCAGTGTTCCGCCCCCGGACTCAATCGGGCTGTGCCGGGCGCAGAAAGATCATCTCGTCCTGCGTGGACCTGTCGGGTTGATAGATATAGCCGCCTGTATCGAAATCGTGCAGCCCGTCGGGCGCGGTCAGACGGTGGGTGATGATGTAGCGGGCCATCGCACCCCGCGCACGTTTGGCGTTGAAACTGATCACCTTTTCCCGGCCCTTGGAGACGTCGAGGAAAACCGGCGTGATCAACCGCAACCCAAGCGCCTTGAGATCGACCGCGCCGAAATATTCCTGGCTGGCACAGTTCACCAGAACGTCGGTGCCGATCGCCTCGGCCTGCGTCTTTAGCGCCCTGGCGGGGGCATCGCGCCAGTATTGATAGAGGTTGCTGCCGCGCCGCGTCTTGAGGCGGGTGCCCATTTCCAGCCGGTAGGGCTGGATCGCATCCAGCGGGCGCAACACACCGTACAGGCCCGAGAGGATGCGCAGATGGTCCTGCGCAAAACTCAGCTCCTCTGCGTCCAGGCTGTTGGCATCAAGACCCTGATAGGTATCGCCTGCAAAGGCCAGCGCGGCCGGACGCAGGGCATCGGGTGCAGGATCATCCTGAAAATCCCGGAAGCGGTCGCGGTTCAGGCGCGCCAGATCTTCGGACAGGCTCATCAGGTCGCGCAGATCCTTGATGGATTTCTGGCGCATGGTGGCGGCCAGGCTGCGGCTTTCGTCGGCAAAGACGGGCGTCGTCGTCTGCTGATCGCGCGTGGCCCAGTCCAGGCGTTTGGCGGGGGAAATCACGGTCAGCATGTTCAATCCTTCGGTCTGTGGTATGTCGTCTGCGGGAGGGTCGGTATGTAGCGGATGCGCGGGGGCCGTCAAACGCCGTCGCGCAGCACCTCGAGAAAGGCATCCGCGAAGCGTTCGGCGCGCCGTTCGCCCAGAATGCGGCTGAGCGCGGCTGTGTCTTTCGGGCGGGTCTCGGCCACCTTGGCAATCAGCGACTGCGAGCAGGTCAGCGGTTTGTCGATGCCATCCGGCCCACGCGCCAGGTCGGTCTGAACCGCCATCAGGCGGTCGAACAAGGTGCCCGCGTCGCGCCCCGCAAGGCGCCGCCGCTGGGGATGCAGGGCCGCGACCTCGCCTGCGATGACGGACAGGAAGGTCGCGCCGTAGGCTTCGAGCTTCTTGGCGCCGATCCCCGAGATCCCGGCCATTTCATCGAGGTTTTGCGGCCGGGTCTGGGCCATTTCGATCAGCGTCTTGTCATTGAAAACGACATAGGCGGGGACGCGCTGTTCCTCGGCCAGCGCGCGGCGCTTGGCCTTGAGGGCCGAGAGCAGCGGCTCGTCCTCTTCGGACACGAGCGTGCGCACGGCCGGTCGGCGGTCCTTGCTGGCGGCAGCAAGGCTGTCCTTGCGCAACAGGATCTGGTCTTCTCCGCGCAGGATCGGACGGGCGGCTTCGGTCATGAACAGCGCGCCGTGGCGTTCGCCATTGGGGCGGATCAGGTCGAGGCCCATCATCTGACGGAAGATTGCCTGCCATTCGGTCTTTTTGTATTCTTTTCCAACGCCATAGGTCGGCAGTTGGTCGTGACCGCGTTCGCGCACCTTGTCGGTTTCGGTGCCGGTCAGGATGTCGATCAAGTGACCCGCGCCGAACCATTCGCCGGTGCGCAGGATCGCCGAGAGGCCCTTGCGTACCGCTTCGGTCGCGTCGAAGGTGGCGGGCGGGCTGTCGCACAGGTCGCAATTGCCGCAGCTCTGACAGTCTTCGCCAAAGTATTTCAGCAGCGTCGCACGGCGGCAGGTCAGCGCCTCGGCAAGGCCCAGAAGGGCATTCAGGCGGGCGTGATCGGCGGCGCGGCGTTCGGGCGGAGCCATGCCTTCGTCAATCTGGGTGCGGCGCAGGCGGATATCGTCGGGGCCGAACAGGGTCAGCGTTTCAGCGGGGGCGCCATCGCGACCGGCGCGTCCGATCTCCTGATAATAGGCCTCGATCGACTTGGGCAGGTCCGAGTGGGCGACCCAACGGATGTCGGGCTTGTCGACGCCCATGCCGAAGGCGACGGTGGCGACGACGATCAGGCCGTCATCCTGCTGGAACTGAAGCTCGGCGGCACGCCTGTCGTCTGGCTGCATCCCGCCGTGATAATGAATCGCGGCCATGCCAGCATCGCGCAGACCCTGCGCAATGCTTTCGGTGCGGGCGCGGGTGCCGCAGTAGACGATGCCGGACTGGCCCTTTCGGGCGGCGGCAAAGGTCAGGATCTGCTTGCGGGGGGAATTCTTGGCGGCAAAGGCGAGGTGGATGTTTGGCCGGTCGAAACCGCGCAGGAAGGTCGTAGGCTGGACGCCGTTGAACAGGCGGATGACGATCTCGGCGCGGGTTTCCTCGTCCGCCGTGGCGGTGAAGGCGGCGACGGGAACGTCGAGCATTTCGCGCAGCTCGCCGATGCGCAGGTAGTCGGGGCGAAAATCATGGCCCCATTGGCTGACGCAATGCGCCTCGTCCACGGCGATCAGCGACACGTTGATGCGCCGCAGCATCTGCATCGCGCCCCCCGAGGCGAGGCGTTCGGGCGCGAGGTAGAGCAGCTTGAGCGTGCCCGCCTCGAGCGATTGCCAGACGGCCTCGGTTTCCTCGTCCGTGTTGCCGGAGGTCAGGGCTCCGGCCTCGACCCCGGCGGCGCGCAGCGCACGAACCTGGTCGCGCATCAGGGCGATGAGGGGGGAAATGACCACCGTGACGCCATGGCGCAACAGGGCAGGCAGTTGGAAACACAGGGATTTCCCGCCACCGGTGGGCATGATGGCGAGGGTGTTCTGGCCCGCTGCGACCGCTTCGACGATCTCGCCCTGGCCGGGGCGGAACGCATCGAACCCGAATACATCGCGCAGCAGCGCCTCTGCCTCTGCCATGTTCGCCTGTCATCCTGTGTCAGTTGCCGCCGGGCCATCGAGGGCCCCATGCGGCGGTTGTCCCACACTCTGCGAGGGCCGACAAGGTCAGCCGCCGCAAGATGGTGCGCGAAGGATCAGTACATATACCCGATATTGTTCGAAATCACGATGCGCAGCGCCATGATCGCAAGCAGGACAAGCAGCGGTGCAAGATCGAAACCGCCCATCGGCGGCAGGATCCGGCGGATCGGGTCATACAGCGGTTGCAGGATCCGGTTCAGGCCGTACCAGATCTGCGCCACGAACTGCTGGCGGGTGTTGAGCACCTGAAAGGAAATCAGCCAGCTCATGATCACATGGGCGATGACGAAGAACCAGACGACGTTGAGGACGAGGTTGATGATCATCAACAGTGATTGCATGGGCGTTTTCTCCGAGTTTGACAGCCGGACTTAGGTAAGCAGCCAAGGCCAAATACGCAAGTCGGACGCAAGGTTCTGGTTGACGTTGTCCATGCGGCACCGCAGCAACGCAGCAAAGGAGAGCCGAATGTACCCCTATCTGCGCTTTGCGATGGAAATGCTGCGGGTCCGCAAGGCCGGACCACTGGCCATCCACGAGACCCATGTTTCCTTCCACCGGATCTGGCCGGGCGACATTGACCCGTGGATGGAGTTGAACAACGGACGCACCCTGACGCTGTACGATCTGGGGCGCATCCCCTTTGCCGTACGCTGCGGTTTCAACCGTGTCCTGCGGGAAAAGGGCTGGGGTCTGACCGTCGCGGGCAGCGTCGTGCGCTATCGCAAGCGTCTGACGCTGTTCACCAAGATCGAAATGCAGACGCGCCTGATGGGATGGGACAGCAAGTTCATCTACATCGAGCAGAGCATGTGGACCGAAGACGGCACCTGCGCCAACCATGGCGTCATCCGCACCGGCATCATCCGGGATCGCAAGCTGGTGCCCACGGACGAGGTGATCGCCGCACTGGGCGGAACCGGCACCACGATCACCCTGCCGGGATGGGCGCGCGCCATGTTCGATGCCGAGGATGCGAGGGACTGGCCGCCGGCGCGCAGCGCCTGACCGGGCGTGCAGCGGCCCCACACACCGCGTCGGGTCGGACACGCCCGTCGGCAAATTGACCCGGCGGCACAGGATTGGCTTGCCCGGCCCGGCCAATCAAAGTCATATCCCTGCAAACGACAGGTGGGGACGGACAATGCGCAAACGCATCTGGGGATGGTTCTTTTTCGACTGGGCCAGCCAGCCCTACAACACGCTGTTGCTGACCTTTATCTTTGCGCCTTACGTCAAGGAGTTGATGGGCGACGGGGCGGCAGCCCAATCTGCCTGGGGCTTTGGCATCGGCGCCGCCGGGTTTTGCATTGCCATCCTCGCGCCGGTCCTGGGGGCGATCAGCGATGTATCCGGTCAGCGTCTGCGCTGGATCTGGTTCTTTTCGGCCCTCTATATCATCGGATCGGCAATGTTGTGGTTCGCCGCGCCGGGCGATTTCAACCTGCATCAGACGTTGTTCTTTTTCGCCATCGGCCTGATAGGGATGGAGTTCGCCACCATCTTTACCAACGCGATGCTGCCCGACCTCGGCCCGCGCGAAGACATCGGTCGTATCAGCGGCAATGGATGGGCCTTCGGATATGTAGGCGGGCTGATCGCGCTGGTCATCATGCTGACGCTGCTGGCCGAAAATGCCAGCACCGGCAAGACGTTGATCGGTATCGATCCGATTTTCGGCCTGGATGCCACCACCCGCGAAGGCACACGCGCCGTCGGCCCGTTGACGGCGATCTGGTACGTTGTTTTCATGATCCCGTTCTTTGCCTTCGTGCACGACCCGAAACAGGCAAGGGCCCAGAAGGGTGCGGTACCCGCGGCCCTGCGCAACCTTGGCACCACCCTGCGCGACCTGCCCAGAACGCCATCGTTGTTCGCCTATCTGGGGTCGTCGATGATGTACCGCGACGCGCTGAACGGGATGTATTTCTTTGGCGGCATCTATGCCTCGGGCGTGCTGGGCTGGAGCGTGACCGAAATCGGGATATTCGGGATCATCGCCATCATCTCGGGTGCCTTGTTTGCCTGGCTTGGAGGGTATGCGGATGCGATCTGGGGGCCCAAGGCGGTCATCCGGGTCTGTATCCTGCTGCTGACCCTGGTCGCCATCGTCACCGTTACCATTTCACCCGTCAACGTGCTGTGGTTCGGGGTTCCGCCCGGATCGTCCCTGCCGGACATCGCGTTCTTTGTGATCGGCGCCATCATTGGCGCGGCAGGTGGGGTGATCCAGTCGGCCAGCCGCACGATGATGGTACGACAGGCCCGCCCCGATCGCATGACCGAAGGGTTCGGCCTGTATGCTCTGGCGGGCAAGGCCACGTCGTTCATCGCGCCGACACTGATCGGAATCGTGACAGCGATAAGCGGGTCTCAGCAGATCGGGATCACGCCGCTGGTTTTCCTTTTCCTCTTTGGTTTGGTCCTGTTAGCTTGGGTGAAACCTGATGGAGACCCGCTGACCTGATGCGCCTTTCCCGACTGATCCCCCTTGCGACGATCCTTGTGACCACCCTCGTGGGCTGTATGGCCAGCGACCGGGCCGATACCGTGACCCGGCAGGCGGTGCCGCCCGAATTGTCGGGAAAGGAAGCCCGCGATCTGTTCGGGGCGATGCCCTTTGCATCGTCGCAGCCATCGCAACCCTTTGGCAGTTATGCAAAAGGCTGCATTTCAGGCGCGGTGCAACTGCCTGAAACCGGCCCCGGCTGGCAGGCGATGCGCCTGTCGCGCAATCGCAACTGGGGCCACCCCGAGCTGGTGGACTATCTTGAAAAACTGGCGGGACAGGCGGCGCAGCTGCCCGGGTGGAACGGCATTTACATCGGGGATCTTTCGCAACCGCGCGGCGGTCCGATGCGATCCGGCCATGCGTCGCACCAGATGGGGTTGGACGCGGATATCTGGATGCTGCCCGGCGGCAACATGAGCCTGAGCCGCCCGGATCGCGAACGGATCTCGACCATTTCGGTGGCGCGCAATCGCAACACCGCCGTCAACGGCAACTGGACGCCGCAATATACCGAGCTGCTGAAAGCCGCCGCCAGCGACCCCAGGGTCGAGCGGATCTTTCTGTTTCCCGGCGGCAAGGTGCAGATGTGCAAGACGGCGACAGGCGACCGTTCCTGGCTGCGCAAGATCCGGCCCTGGTATGGCCATGACGACCATTTTCATGTTCGTCTCGCCTGCCCCAGAGGTATGAGCGGCTGCACCCCGCAAAACCCGCCGCCGCCCGGCGACGGCTGTGACGAGGCGCAGACCTGGGTCAACAATATCCTGAACCCACCGCCGCCCAAACCGCGCGACCCGAATGCGCCGCCCCCGAAACCGAAACGCCAGCTGACACTGGCCGACCTGCCCGCGCAATGCGTCTCCGTACTGCAATCGCGCTGATCGCGGTTGGGGGAGCAGTTCTGGCCGGCGTGTCCTGCGGTGCGGTTCTGACCGCATCAGAGGATCGCACCCCAATTGCGATCGTGCCCGTGCGGTCTGATCTGGCCAAGATCGGCGGCCTGTCCGGCCTTGAAGTCAGCGCGGATGGAACACGCTTTATCGCGTTGAGCGACCGAAGTTTTCTGGTGTTCGGGCGCCTGGCTCGAACGGAGGGAAAGCTGGTCGATGCAATCGTCGAGCGTCGGCAGGATTTCGTGCGCCCCAACGGCAAGCCGGCCCCCGTTGGCGCCGGTGACAGCGAAGGTCTGGCGCAGGCCAAGGATGGATCGCTGGCCATTTCGCTGGAACATCAGGATTCGGTCTGGCGGTTGCAGGACGATGGGCGGACGAAATGGGTCCGCCCTCCCCCCGAGACCGATGAATTGCATGAAAACGGCCGGTACGAGGCGCTTGCCGTCGATGACAGCGGCGCCCTCTATACCCTGCCCGAAACGCCGATTGCACAGCGCACTCATGTCCCGCTTTGGAAACTTGAGGGGCGCGACTGGCGCAAGGTGCGCGATATCGCCTTGGTCGACCGCTTTCGCCCGGTCGGCGCGGACTTCGGACCCGACGGCGCGCTGTACCTGCTCGAACGTGCCTTCGGCGTCGGATTCTCCAATCAGATCAGGCGGTTCGATCTGAACGACCCGGCCGACCCGGGCAAGGTGATCTGGCACACCGACGCCTACCGCCGCGCCAATTTCGAAGGCCTGTCGGCCTGGCGTGACCCCCAGGGGCATATCAGACTGACCCTCGTGTCGGACAACAATTTTCTGCCCTTCCTCGACTCGGCCATGATCGAGATTTCCCTTGATTCACTGGGGCCGAGCCGGTAAACGCCGCCAATTCCCCGCTCTGGGGACAAGTCTCCGCGACCTTGTCTAAAAAACGGATCAAACATGCAACGTCTTCATATTCCTGGCATTCTTGCCATGGCCGCGATCGTCGTGGCCTCCAACATCCTGGTTCAGTTCCTGATCCTGGACGGCCTGCTCACCTGGGGGGCCTTTACCTATCCCTTCGCCTTTCTTGTTACCGACGTGATGAACAGGATCTATGGCCCGGCCGCCGCACGTCGGGTCATTCTGGCCGGTTTCCTGACCGGAATCCTGTGTTCGCTGATCGGCACGCAGATCATTTTGCAAGGCGACGGCTATACTTACGCGGCGGTGGCGCTGCGCGTCGCGGTCGGATCGGCCTTTGCGTTCCTGATCGCCCAGCTGGTCGACGTGGCGGTCTTTGACCGGCTGCGGAAAGGCAGCTGGTGGCGCGCCCCGCTGATCAGTTCGATCATCGGATCGGCGCTGGATACGGTGATCTTCTTTACCATCGGATTCGCGCAATTCATTGCTTTCTTTGGCGAAAATGCCGATGCGGAGATCAGCTGGGCCTGGGGCCACGCGCCCTTCCTGAACTTTGGGCCGGATGTACCGCTTTGGGTATCGCTCGCCATGGCCGACTGGATGGTCAAGATGACGCTGGCGCTGATCGCTTTGCTGCCTTTCCGGGCAATTATCGCGAAAAAGCTGACTCCTGCTGCGTGATTTTCTTTGACTTTTAACAGCTTCATGCGAGGCTGAAGTCATTGGAAACAGTCAGAAAGGAGGTGCTCTAGTGTCTAATGAGGTATTGGAGAAAGGTGTCGGAACAGCCTGGAGGGATAGTCGCTGAGGCAGCCCTTGGCTGAACATCCTGACAGGTTGGTTTGGGCCTAACCGAACCACCTCCTGATCTCGTGAAGGGCCGTCCTGATAGCAGGGCGGCCCTTTCTGCATGCCGGTTCTGGACGGCACGTCGGCATTGTCGGGGCGGGGCGGCATAAGGCCTTGAAATGGCCGATTTTCAACGTCGGTATCTTGACGGTATCAAAGCGGTATCTGAACGGTGCCGTTCCGCGCCCGCCGATTGCGGCGGCGACGCGCGCAAGACGCCCGTGTCGGCCAGCAACGGAACCTTGCGTCACGGGGCGCATTGGGACCATGAACAGGAGAGCCCGGGCCACGGGCAGTGGAGAGGACGATGCTGAGGATCAACGACCGGATAACCATCGAGGACTGGGAGCTGGTGGAACAATTCATCCGCGCCTCCGGCCCCGGTGGGCAGAACGTGAACAAGGTCAGCAGCGCGGTCGAACTGCGGTTCGAGGCCGAGCGGTCCCCCAACCTGCCCGATGCGGTGAAGCGCCGCTTGCAACGCCTGGCCGGCCGGCGCTGGACGAAGGATGGCGCGGTGGTGATCCAGGTGCAGGAGGAACGCAGCCAGGCCCGCAACCGCGAAATCGCGCGTGAGCGCCTGGCGGCGCTGGTGCTGCAGGCGACGCTGGTGCCGAAGCGGCGGGTGCCGACGAAGGTGTCGCAGAACCAGAAGCGCAAGCGGGTCGATGCGAAGAAAGCGCGGTCGGAGGTGAAGGAAACGCGGGGGTGGGAGAGGTAGGGGGGGCATGGCGTTTCCATCCTGCGGCTGGTCGCCATCAAGAAAACAAGTCAAAAGACTGCCCATATTGTGTGTCTTACGACAGCAACACTACTATCAGTGCGTCCGAGGCTTCCATCTCAACCTGTTTGAGCCAGGATGATCAAGAGTGGATCAAGAAAGTGAAAGGCACCAAAAACACCCTAAGGCATTGCAATGAATTAAAAAAAACACACCGTTCCGATATCCACATGAAACACGGACAAGAGCGTCAAGACCACCAAGGATGATAGCCAGCTCTAGGGTGATCCTCATCTGCATACTTAATCAAGCCAGCGTCGAGAGCCTTACCGATCACAGCAGAAGCCTGCGCGGCATTCTTCTTATCGATCCCAAATCTCTCACACAAAGAGGTGTTTTTCATGCGCTCACCCGCCATAAAACGGAGCACAGTGTGAAAATAACAAGCTCTGACCCGTTCTTCCGGCGTCATTTCAGCAAAGGTTCTAGGCCCATAAAGAACAACCTGCATAGCGGCCTCAGTCGAACGTAGTAGCGGAGCGGGAAGCTGGAAGACCTCAACTTCCCGAAAAACCTTATCCAGCCCACTTCCCTGCTCTTCACACATGCCCATCCGTCGCATAAGGGCAGCAAGTGTTTCATTTCTAGAACGCGGAGGTTGATCAATCATACGGTCCGTATCGACAAGTGGACAACCCGGATTAGTAATTTCTATCCTATCGGCAAACAACTCTATTTGCGGACCTGCACCTGTAATTGTAAGATCTTGATGAATCAGGGCATTCGCGATTAGCTCTCTCAAAGACAGACGAGGAAATAGTGGATGGCTTTCCCTTAAAGCCTGCCCAATATGTTCATTCTGAGGAAGTAACCCATTCACATACTCCAATAGATTTTCGAAGCCTGCTGCGTATCCCTTTTTTCCATCTTGACGGTGTGTGACCGTTGTCGTTCTGTCAGCACCGCTATATCTCACGAACCGGACTCCTTTTCGGGCCATCGATGGACCAAAGTCGGACAGGTTACTTGCAAAGAGTATCGCTCCGAGGTTCAAGACATCCCACCTCGCGCCAAAATCGTTCCTAACTAGGCGCTCAACCTCAAGTCTTTCAAGGACCCGATCATCAGAATCCGGTCTACTCTCGCCCAGTAAGCGGTAATATACGTCAACATCCAAAAGCCTCAGGACATCACTTGTGGAAACGTAACTCAACGCAACTCCGTTCTCCCAAGTGTATGGCCTTAGTTTCTCAATTAACGCCTGGTAGCGCAATTGATCCTCTGACAACTTAGGAGTAGCGCTCCCAGACCTAATGTACGCAATACTATCAAATGCGGTAGGTGCCAGAATTGGGGCTGGAATCTCAAGAAGAACCACTCGGCCAGATGGATGAAGTACTTCCCTAAAATGAAAGGCTGGCGCGGGGCTAAGACGCTGCCTAAGCCACATTTCCAAAGGTTGATTCCCAACGATCTCTAAACCTGGATCAAAAGAAGTGCCTACTATCTCATGGGTATCATTTTCAACGCCCCATACCAAGTACGCGCTATCTTTACCTTCAAGTCTAGCGGAATTTGAAAGTGCAGATATATAGATCCCAATCTTAAAGGGGTCTTTCCAATTTTTCTTGAACTCAAGCCAACCATTTTCGGATGAGCGTGCGCGAAGGTCATCTACTATTTCAATGTCCCGATTTTGACTCAACTCGATCTCCGCTTACATCCTGAAAAATTAAAATAAAAAGCCCCCTAAACCACAACCGCCATCCGCTCCTGCTCACCCACCCCGAACACCCTTTTGTACCGCTCGATCTCGCTCTTCGGGCCCATGGCTTTCTCGGGGTTGTCGGAGAGTTTGACCGTGGGGCGGCCCTCGGCAGAGACGGCCTTGCAGACCAGGGAGAAGGGCGCGAGGGCGTCGTCTTTCACCAGACCTCGGAAATCGTTGGTCAGCAGGGTGCCCCAGCCGAAGGACACGCGGACGCGGCCCGAGAACTGGCGGTGCAGCTCTTCTATCTTGGCGACGTCGAGACCGTCGGAGAAGATCACCAGCTTTTCCGTCGGGTCCTCGCCCCGGGATTTCCACCAGTTAATCGCGGTCTCGGCGCCGGTTGCCGGGTCGCCTGAATCGATGCGGATGCCGGTCCAGCCGGCCAGCCAGTCGGGCGCATTGGCGAGGAAGCCAGACGTGCCATAGGTGTCGGGAAGGATGATGCGCAGGTTGCCCGAGTGCTCCTCCTGCCAGTCGGCCAGCACGTCGTAGGGGGCGCGGCGCAGGGCATCGTCTCCGTCAGCCAGGGCGGAGTAGACCATCGGCAGCTCATGCGCGTTGGTGCCCACTGCCTCAAGATCGTCGCGCATGGCGATGAGGCAGTTGGAGGTGCCGGTGAACTTGTCGCCCAGACCTTCGATCATCGCCTGCACGCACCAGTCCTGCCAGAGGAAGGAATGGCGGCGGCGGGTGCCGAAATCGGCAATCTTGAGACCGTCGAGATCGCGCAGACGCGTGATCTTTTCCCAGAGTTTCGTCATGGCGCGGGCGTAGAGGATCTGCATCTCGAAGCGGCCCATGCGGTTGAGGACGGCGCGGCCGCGCAGCTCCATCAGGATCGAGAGGGCGGGGATTTCCCAGAGCATGACCTCGGGCCAGGACCCCTCGAACGTCAGCTCGTACTGGTCGCCCTTGCGTTCGAGGTGGTAGGCGGGCAGGCGCAGGTTCTCGAACCACTCCATGAAGTCGGGGCGGAACATCTGGCGCTTGCCGTAGAACATGTTGCCGCGCATCCAGGTGGATTCACCGCGGGTGAGCGAGAGCGAGCGGACATGATCGAGCTGTTCGCGCAATTCGCCTTCGTCGATCATCCGCGCGAGGGGTATCGAGGTGGTGCGGTTGATCAGCGAAAAGGTGACATGGGTGTCGCGCTTGTTGCGAAACACCGACTGGCACATCAGCAGCTTGTAAAAGTCGGTGTCGATCAGGGAGCGGACGATCGGGTCGATCTTCCACTTATGATTGTGCACTCGGGTGGCGATATCGACCATGGACAGGCTCCTCACGTTGGGGGTGATAAAGCCGGGATGGGGCGGGGAATGCAAGGGCAGCCCGCAAAGGCCGAAGGAAACAGGCCGCGTGACTGCGGCCTGTTTGAGGGGCGTGGGCGCGCGCGCTGCGCGCGATCAGATCAGCTGACCGCCGGAAACCTCGATCCGCTGGCCGGTGATCCAGTTGCCATCCGACAGCAGCAGCGTCGCCACGGCCGCGCCTATATCGTCGGGCAGACCGACCCGCCCCATGGCGGTCAGGCTGGCGACATGGGCATTGGCGTCGGGGTTGTCGCGCAGGACTCCGCCGCCGAAGTCGGTTTCGATGGCGCCGGGGGCAAGGGCATTCACGGAAATGCCGCGCGCGCCGAATTCCTTGGCAGCGTAGCGGGCCAGCACCTCGATCGCGCCTTTCATCATCGCATAGGCCGCATAGCCCGGCAGCGAAAAGCGCGCGAGGCCGGTCGAGATGAACAGCACCCGCCCGCCATCGGCCACCAGCGGCATCAAGGCCTGCGTCAGAAAGAACGGGCCACGGATATGCACGCCGACAAGGCTGTCGAACTGGTCAACCGTGGTGTCAGCGATGGGGGCGTTGATGCCGAACCCGGCATTCTGCACGACCCCGGTGAGGGCATCGTGACCCATGTCGGAAAGGGCGGTCTTCAACGCCACTCCAAAGGCGGGAAATGCCTCGACCTCGGTCGTGTCGAGCGGCAGGGCGGCGGCGCGGCGGCCCAGTGCCTGAACCTCGGCCACGACACTGGCGGCCTGATCGGCACCGGTGCGATAGGTGATGACGACATCCGCGCCGCCCCTGGCAAGGTTCAGCGCCATGGAACGGCCAAGGCCGCGATTGCCGCCGGTGATGAGGAAAACTCTGTCTGTCATGGCAAGATAACTCCTGTTGCGTGATGAGGAAGATATAGCCGCCGGACCGGCGCCGATCCTGCCGCATCCTCCGCAAGACTTGCCAATTCCTGCGGCGCACCCCAAATACACCTTGCACGGCGGGCCATTTTTCCGCCCCATGCCCCCGAAGGGCATTGCGCAGGAGACATGACATGACCGACCCGATGCGGGCCAGTTCGCTGACCGATGCCGTTCAGGATTACGCCATTCGCGAGGGTCTGGGCCATCTCCCCAGCCCTTTGGCGGTGCCGAACCTGTCGGTGATGTATTCCCAGGCACCGACCGTCATGGCCAACACGCTGTATGAACCGGTGTTTTGCATGGTGCTGCGGGGTGAAAAACTTGCCGATTTCAACGGCAGGCCCTTGCGCTTTGCCGAAGGTCAGGGGCTGATCGTATCGCTTGATCTGCCCGCGATGAGCTGGGTCACCAAGGCCAGTGCGGCACGGCCCTATCTGGCGCTGGCGACGCGGCTGGATCGGGTTCTGCTGGGCGAACTGTCCCGCGGGATGCCCCTGATCGAAGACGAGGTGGCTGAAAGCGTGCTGTCGAGCGCGCCGATTTCGCCGCCGCTTTACGATGTGATGGCGCGGATGTTCGCGCTGCTGGACGCGCCGGAAGATATTGCCGTGTTGCACCCCCTACTGATGCGCGAGCTGCATTACCTGCTGTTGAAAGCGCCGCAGGGGGCAATGCTGCGCCGCATCGGTCAGGCGGGCAGCACCGCGGAACGGATTGCCGAGGTTGTCGCCCATCTGCGCGCCCATCTGGATCAGCCGATGCGGGTGGAGGCGCTGGCACGCATCGCGGGGATGAGCGCGACCGTGTTTCATCAGTCGTTCAAGGCGATGACCGGCACGACGCCGGTGCAATTCCTGAAGCGGTTGCGCCTGCTTGAGGCGCAGCGTCAATTGCGTGGCGGCGAGGCCAGCGTGACGCAGGCCGCCTTTGGCGTCGGCTATGAAAGCCCGTCGCAATTCAGCCGCGATTACAGCCGGATGTTCGGGACCAGTCCGCGCAGCGACCGCATGGGTATCGCGGCGGAATAATCCGTCAGAGCGCGACCCCGACATCCGCCATCGCCGCAAGCGCCCGGTCACGCGACCCGTCGAAATCGATGGCGCGGCACAGATCAGGGCGGACAGTTACGTCGAAACCCAGCTGCGCGGCGTCCACCGCGCTGTAATTGACGCAGAAATCCAGCGCCAGCCCGACCATGGTCAGTTGGGTGATGCCGCGCGATTTCAGGTACCCCTCCAGGCCCGTCGGGGTGGTGTGGTCATTTTCAAAGAACGCCGAATAGCTGTCGATCGCCGGGTTGAACCCCTTGCGGATGATCAGATCCGCGCGGTCCACGGCAAGGTCGGGGTGAAAGCTGGCCCCGTCCGAGCCCTGGATGCAGTGATCGGGCCAGAGCACCTGCGGGCCGTAGGGCATGTCGATCACGCTCATCTCGGCGGCCCCGTCGTGCGAGGAGGCAAAGGAGGAATGACCCGCCGGGTGCCAGTCCTGCGTCAGGATCACCGCGTCGAATTCGGTCATCAGCGCGTTGACCTGCGGCACGATCAGGTCGCCTTCGGCCACGGCAAGGGCGCCCCCCGGGCAAAAGTCTTTCTGAATGTCGATGACGATGAGAGCGTTGCCCATGGTCTGGCCCCTTGTGCGGAATTTGCCGCGACCTTGGCCGAGGCGGGGCGTAGGGTCAATCGGTGCGACCGGTTTGGCGGCACAGCGCCGCCCTTGGTGCACCAACTGGCCGGATTTTCGCACAAGTGTCGCGGCGCGCGTGGCCCCTCGCCGCTTGCCTGACGCGGCAGAAGCGCTTAGATCGCCGCCATGTTCACCGTTGCCGCACTCTATCAGTTCACCCGGTTCGAGGACCCTGCCGCGTTGCGGGGGCCGCTGGTCGCGCTGTGCGAGGCCGAAGGGATCAGTGGCACGCTGTTGCTGGCGCGTGAGGGGATCAACGGCACGATCGCCGGGTCGAAGAACGGGATTGCCGCGGTGCTGGCGCATCTGCGCGCCCTGCCCGGCTGCGATGATCTGGAATGGAAGCTGTCGACGGCGGCCGAACGCCCCTTTGCCCGCATGAAGGTGCGGCTGAAGAAAGAGATCGTGACGATGGGCCAGCCCGATGTCGATCCGCGCGCCCGCGTCGGGCATTACGTGGAGGCGGCGGAGTGGAACGATCTGATCCGCAGCCCCGATGTGGCCGTGATCGACACGCGCAACGATTACGAGGTCGCCATCGGCACCTTCGAGGGCGCGGTTGACCCCGAGACGGCGTCGTTCCGTGATTTCCCCGCCTGGTGGGAGGCGAACAAGGGGCGCTTTCACAACAAGCGGATAGCGATGTTCTGCACCGGCGGCATCCGCTGCGAGAAAAGCACGAATTTCCTGCTGGGTCAGGGGGTTGAGGATGTCTATCACCTGAAGGGCGGCATCCTGAAGTACCTGGAAGAGGTGCCCGCCGAGGAGAGTGCGTGGCAGGGCGAATGCTTTGTCTTTGATCGTCGCGTGTCAGTCGGGCACGGGCTGATCGAGGGGCCGCATGAGCTGTGCCACGCCTGCCGCCGCCCGATCCTGCCCGAAGAGCGCGCGCATCCGGCCTTTGAAGAGGGCGTGTCGTGTCACCACTGCGTGGATGAGACCAGCGAAGACGACAAGGCCCGGTTTCGCGAGCGGCAGAAGCAGATCGCACTGGCCCGCGCCCGCGGAGAACGGCATCTGGGCGATTTCGACGGGATATGAACGGCGCCCGCGATTGCGGCCCCGCGCCTGCGGCGGGCGGGGGAGCCTAGCGGCGCGGGCCCCTGTCATGCGCGGAGCCGACGGACACGGACCGCTCGGTTAACCATGTTCAGAAATAGCTGCGCACCAGGCTGCTGGTGACGAGGGTCCATCCATCCGCGATCACGAAGAAACTGAGCTTGAACGGCAGCGACACGATCGCGGGGGGCACCATCATCATACCCATGGACATAAGCACCGCAGCGACCACAAGATCTATGATCAGGAACGGCAGGAACAGCAAGAATCCGATCTGGAAGGCGCGGGAAATTTCGGACAGCATGAAGCTGGGAACGAGCACCGAGAGCGGTGCCTCGGGGCCAGTCACGATCTGCGCGGCGTCGGGACGCAGGGCGGCCATCGCCTCGAACGTGTCCGGGTCCATGCGGTTCGCCATGAAGCCACGGAACGGCGCGATCGCCAGCGGCAGGGCCTGTTCAAGCTGCATCTCCTCCTCGACCAGGGGCTGGATGCCGTCCTGCCAGGCCTGCTGAAACACCGGCTCCATGATGTAGTAGGTCAGGAACATGGCCAGGCTGATCAACAGCATGTTGGGGGGCGACTGCTGCAATCCGATGGCCTGCCGCAGGATCGACAGCACCGTGACCAGGAAGGGAAAGCAGGTGATCATGATCAGGATGCCCGGCGCGAGGCTGAGCACCGTGAGCAGGAGGATCATCTGGATGCCACGGGCGGTCAGCGAGCCGTTTTCCGCGATATTCACCGAGATGTCCTGCGCCGAAACGGGCGTCGACAACAGCAGCGCGGTCACGAGCAAGAGCGCGATCAGGAGAATTCTTCCCGGATGCGACAAGATCAGAGCTCTCCCGACAGGTCGCTGACCTCGGTCAGGCGCACGGCGAGCTGACCGGCCTGGTCGCCCTCGAGCTCCTCAAGCTCGCCACGTGCGATCAGGCGATCCCCGACGTAGAGTTCCACGGGATCATCGACGCGCCGGTCCAGCGGCAGCACGCTGTCGCGCGTCAGCTTGAGCAGATCGCGGATCAGCGGGCGCGCCTTGCCGACCGAAATCGTGATTTCGATCGGGACGACGGTAAAGGGGTTGCCACGCGGTGCAGCGCCCTCGGCGGCTTGATCATCCATTCTGAATTTTCCTTTCCTGTTCCGTGAAGAAGCTGTCGACCGCCTGGCGAATGCCATCGGTCACCGCGTTCAGGTCGATCTCGGTCTCTTCATCATCGAAGCGCAGGAACACCTGACCCTCGGAGAGCGTGTCATCGGGGACGACGGACAGCGGGAACCCGAAATCCTCCTCCATCAGGCCTTCGGTCGTGGCCAGGTTGTCCGGCGCGACCAGGATTTCGACACGCTGCGACGCCTTGCGCTTGGCCATCTGCTCCAGCTCGGTCTTGATGCGCAGCCCAAGGGTTTCGCGGGCAAGATCCGGCACCACCTTGTCGATGATATCGCCCATCAGCGGGCGGATGGCCGAAAGCACCGCCGAATGCGCCTCGGTATAGGTGAAGGAGAGATCCTGGAGATTGCGGGCCAGGTCGCTGGCGATATGCGACTGCTCCTCCCTCAGCGCCTTGGCGGCATCGTCCCACCCGGCCTTGTAGCCATTTTCAAACGCTTCCAGGCGGATCGTTTCCAGCTCTTCCTCGTTCATGGCAGGGCCGGCAGGCAGCGGAGCCGTGCCAAAATCCTCTAGAATACGGGCAATCTGTTTCATGCGGTTTCCTTGGTTTCCTCGAGCCAGCTGCGCAGGATCTCCAATGTCTCGTCCTTGCGCTCCTCGATCAGGGACTGAAGTTTGACCACCGGGTCGTCGCTGCTGCCGCCGCCATCGAAATCGCCCATCATCGGAAAGCCGCCGTCCTCGCCGCCGAAACCGCCCATCGACAGGTCGGGCAGGGCGAAATCATCGTCCTCGATCTCGCCCGTCAGAACCGGACCATCGCCGCCTTCCAACAGGGGGAGGCTGTCGGCGCCCGCGCGCCCCGTCAGCACCGGACGCACGACGAAAAGGCCAAGCACCAGCGCCACGATGGCCAGCACGGCCATCTGCACCAGCGACATGACATCGAGGTTCAGCCCGGCGACAAAGCCCTGTTCGCTGCTGGTGCCAAGCTGTGCGAGGGGTTCGAACTGCATCGACTTGATGGTGATCACGTCACCGCGTTCCGAATCGAAGCCAACGGCGGATTCGACCAATTCGCGCAATTCGCCCAGCTCCTCCTCGGTGCGGGCAACGGGGGCGGTATCGGGGGCCGCGGCGCTGATGCCATTGACCAGAACCGCAACGGTCAGGCGACGAATCGCCCCGGCGGCGCGGGTCACCTCGCGGCTGGTTTCCGAGACCTCGTAGTTCACGCGTTCACGGGTTTCGCTGTTCTGGTTGGACGAAGAGCCGCTGCCCGCAGCATCGCCGCTGGGCAGGTTCGAGGC
This sequence comes from Pseudooceanicola sediminis, assembly GCF_003575965.1. Classification (GTDB taxonomy): domain Bacteria; phylum Pseudomonadota; class Alphaproteobacteria; order Rhodobacterales; family Rhodobacteraceae; genus Pseudooceanicola; species Pseudooceanicola sediminis. The sequence continues at coordinate 131,535 of NZ_QWJJ01000002.1, forward strand.
CACCGTGACATCGCCGGAATCGGAGTTCTTGGAACTGTTGCTGCGTTCCTCGGTATCGGTGCTGATGGCGACGCGTCCATCGGGGTCGAACCGCCGTTCGACGATGGATTCACTCTCGTTGTTGGTATCGACGCTGACTTCGACCACGGCATTGCCGAGGCCGACGCGCGCCTCGAGCAGCCGCTGCACCTTTTCCTTCAGTTCCTGCGCGCGGTCCTGCCCGGCCGTTGTGCCGGTGTCTTCGGTGGCGCCGACCAGTTCGCCCGCATCGTCGATCACCGCAACGTCGTCAGGGGACAGCCCGGCGACGGCAGAGGAGACGAGGTAGCGCAGCGCCTTGGCCTGGGCGCCGCTGATGTCACCGCTGGTCGCAAGCGAGATCGACGCGGTCGGGCGCAGGTCGCGCTGAAACGGATTGGCGCCCTGATGCGCGATGTGGACACGCGCCGAGTCGATCTGCGGGCTGGAGGCGATGGTACGCGCCAGCTCCCCCTCCTTGGCACGCCAGTAGGCGGCATCGAACATCTGCGACGTCGTGCCGAAGCCGGACAGGGAATCGAGCAGTTCGTACCCCTGGCTGGAGTTGCGAGGCAGGCCTTCGCTGGCCAGGGTCATGCGCAGTTCGTCGCGCGATCCGCCCTCGACATAGATGCTGCCGCCGCGCACCTCGTAGACGACGCCGCGCTGTTCCAGCGCGCTGACGATTTCGCCCGCCTGACCGTTTTCGAGGCCTGAATACAGCAAGCTCATCGACGGTTGCGACGCCATGCGCGCCAGGCCCAGAACCGCCGCGAACATCGCGACCGTGGCCAGAATCATCAGGATCCGGCGCCGTGTTTCAAGGCTGTTCCACAGGGTCATGAACTGTTGCAAACTGCATCTCCTGTCCAGCCGGCATTCTACCGGCGACTACCCCTTAATTGGCCGAACGGGCTTAATAATCGGTTAGTTCATCACGGTTAAAACGGACCCTGTTGAGAGAATTTGGTTGGGCCATGTCAGAAGAGACCACGGACACAGAGGAAGAACCGAAAAAGCGTTCCAAGCTGCCGCTGATCCTTGGGGTCGTGCTGGCGCTGGTCGGCGGTGGCGGCAGCTTTTTCGCGATTTACAGCGGCATGATTCTGGGCGGCGACGATGCCCAGGCCGAAGCGGCTGCCGAGACCCCGACAGAGGTATTCGTGGCCCCCGACGTCGCTTTCGTGGCGCTGGAACCGATGGTGATTTCCTTCGGACCGGCATCAGAAAACCGCCACCTGCGCTTTACCGCCAGCCTGGAGGTACCCTCGGGGCAGCAGGGAGCGGTCGAAACGGTGCGCCCGCGCGTCATGGACGTGCTGAACAACTATCTGCGCGCGTTGCGGATGGCCGATTTCGAAGATCCGGCGGCCCTGGTGCGCATACGCGCCCAGATGCTGCGGCGAATCCAGGTGATCACCGGGCCAGACGCGGTGCGCGACCTGCTGATCGTCGAATTCGTGATGAGTTGAGGGGACAGGACATGGAAATGATTTCGGACATCTTGCTGGTCGCGGGCGCCCTGGGGGCCGCGTTCTATTGCTTCATCCTTGCGCGTCGGCTGGCGCGGTTCAACGACCTGGAAAATGGCGTGGGTGGCGCGGTCGCGGTGCTGTCGGCCCAGGTTGACGACCTGACCCGGACACTGAAGGCGGCCCAGGGTGCGGCGGGCGAGGCCAACGATTCGCTCGGCCAGCTGACCGAGCGGGCAGAGGGGGTGGCAAAGCGGCTGGAGCTGTTGGTCGCATCGATGCACGATCTGCCCGATCCCAATGCCAACCCGCAGAGGGGACCGGAGACAGAGGCCGGGCCGGCGTCCATGCTGCATCGCACCACCACGCCGCAGCTGAGCGAAGCCGCACCGCATAGCGAACAGCCGGTCTTTTCGCGCCGCTCGGCGTCGAGCTGAGGCCTGGCAATGGCAAAGGTCCCGAAACCCGCAAAGGCCAGCCAGAGGGTTGCTGGAAAAGGCGCCGCAAAGGGCAAGGCCGCACCGCGTCGGCGACGCGCGCGGCGCGGCACCCTGATGATGATCGCGGCGCTGCTGGTCACCTCGGCCATCCTGCGCGTCGGCACACAGACCGGTCACGTCCTGGCGCTGGAAAAATTGACCAGCGGTGCTGCGGAGGCCGCTGACGCAGGACAAGAGAGCGCTCAGTCTGACGCGCCAATGGCCATGTCACCGGATATCGAGGCCATGCTGGCGGCCTTCAAGGCGCGCGAAGCGAGACTGGATCAGCGCGAGGCACAGATCCGCGACCGGATGAACGCCCTGGCCATCGCGGACGAAGAGATCGACAAGAAGCTGGCGCAGCTCGAAGCCGCGGAAAATGCCCTGAAACAGACATTGGCGCTGGCCGACAGCGCCGCGGAAAACGACCTGTCCCGCCTGACCGCAGTCTATGAGAACATGAAGCCAAAGGATTCCGCGGCGCTGTTCGAACAGATGGACCCGGATTTTGCCGCCGGCTTCCTTGGCCGGATGCAGCCCGGCGCGGCCGCCGCCCTGATGGCCAGCCTGACGCCGGAGCGTGCGTATACGATCAGCGTCGTGCTGGCCGGGCGAAATTCATCTGTTCCAAAGAAATGACCTCTAGCGTGAACAGCAACGTGCAGGCAGTGGATTCGAGGCGGCGGACATGATTGGTTTTATCGGTATTGCGGTCATCTTCATCATGGTCTTCGGCGGCTATATCCTTGCCGGTGGCAAGATGGGGATCATCCTGAAGGCGCTGCCGTTCGAGATGATGATGATCGGGGGTGCCGCCCTCGGCGCCTTCCTTCTGTCGAACGACATGGCCGGGGTGAAACACACCGCCAAGGATATCGGCAAGGTGTTCAAAGGCCCCAAGTGGAAGCATGAGGATTACCGTGACCTGCTGTGCCTGTTGTTCGAATTGATCAGGCTGGCCAGGCAGAACCCCGTCGCGATCGAGGAACATATCGAAGCGCCCGAGGAATCGACGATTTTCAGCAAGTATCCCAAGATCCTTGGCGACAAGGAGGCGATCAATCTGATCTGCGACACCATGCGGTCCGCCTCGATGAACTATGACGATCCGCATCAGGTGGAAGAGGTCTTGGAGAAGCGCATGGAGGCAAACCTGCACCACGCGCTGCATTCCAGCCACGCCTTGCAGCAGGTCGCTGATGGGTTGCCCGCCCTGGGCATCGTTGCGGCCGTGTTGGGGGTGATCAAGACGATGGCCTCGATCGACCAGCCGCCCGAAGTTCTGGGGAAAATGATCGGTGGCGCGCTGGTTGGCACATTCCTGGGGGTGTTTCTGGCCTATGGTCTGGTCGGTCCCTTCTCCGGCAAGGTCAAGACGGTGATCGAAGAGGATGGGCATTTCTATCAACTGATCCGCGAGGTGCTGGTGGCCAACCTGCACAACCATGCAACCAACATCTGCATCGAGGTCGGTCGCCAGAATACACCCTCTCATTGCCGCCCCAGTTTTTCCGAGCTGGAAGAGGCCCTGAAGGAAGTGAAAAGCGGGGCCGCATGATGCTGCGATGGTTGCCCCAGATCCCGGCTTCGCCCCTCTCCATGCTTTTGGCGTTGTTGCTGTTGCCAGGTAGCGCGGCGTCGCAGGTCGCGACCGTGCGCTCCGGTGACCACCCCGATTTTTCCCGCCTGACCGTTGCTCTGCCCGCTGGCACCCAATGGTCGATGGAGCAGACGCCGGGACGCCTGCGAGTCGACCTTGCAGGCGACCTTGGTGCCCTGGATCTGAGCCAGATCTTTCGCCGCATATCCCGCGATCGTATTGCGGATGTTCAGCCGCTGCCCGGAACCGGGCTGGACATCCGCTTGACCTGCGATTGCGCTGCCGAGGCGCAATTGTCAGCAGACAACCTGCTGATCATCGACATCAAGGACGGCCCGCCCCTGCCCGCACCTGCCCCGGCGCAGCTCGCAGCGCCGCGTCGCCTGCCGACGGCGGGTGCAACACAGCTGAGCTTTGGCGAAACCCCAAGCGTCCCTCTGGTGGCCGATGCCAATCCGGACACGCCCCCCGCACCCCAACAGCCACCCGAAATACCACAGCAGACGCCCGAGGAGCGCGCCCGCACAGAGCAGGCCGAGAAATTTGCATTGCGTCGGATCAACAGCCTGCCCGATCTACCGCCGCCCACACCCGAACCCGACCCGAACCTGACCCGGGAATTGGAAACCACGCTGTTGCAGGCAATTGGTCGCGCAGCGACAGAGGGGTTGCTGGATGCGGATGCGGCGAATGCCTCTCTCCTGCCTGCGGATCTACGGCAGGTCAGCACCACCAAGGACAGCGACGCCCACACGGACCCCGGAGTGATGGCGACCCCGGGCACGCTTGAGGCGGCCAAGCCCGGTGAGAACACTCGCTTCGTCCTGTCCGGGGACAGCTGCGAACAGACTATGCCCCCCACCATCGCCGACGACACCGAGGACGATTTCGCGGCGCGTCTCGGCCAGCTGCGTGCGGCGCTGACGGCGGAGTTCGACCGCGACGACAGCACCGCCTATCGGGATCTTGCCCGGTTCTACCTGCTGAATGGTTTTGGCGCCGAGGCATTGCGCCTGTTGGAATCGGTGCCGCAAGACCCCGCGCTGGCCGAAGAAATGAAGACCTTCGCCACAATTCTTGAATATGGCCATGGTGCGGCGGATGGTCCGTTTTCCGGCAAGATCGGCTGCGATACCGAAGCCGCAATGTGGGCCGCGCTGACCGGACCGACCCTGGCGCCTGGTCAGGATTTCGACGGTGCAGCGATCTTGCGTTCTGTCGCTGCCCTGCCGGTACCGCTGAAATCCTACCTTGGTGCTGTTCTGGCCGAGCGCTTCAGTGCCGCGCAGGAAAACGAGATGGCAAAGGACCTGTTGCGCATCGTTGATCGCGATGTAAGTGAAGCAACCGCCCTTCGTAATTTTGCCGCCGCGCGCATCACCTCGCATGAGGCCGGCCAGCCCGATCATGCCGCCTACCAGGACTTGATCGCGCAGAACGACGATGTTTCGCCCGAGGCGCTGCTGCACTACACCAACGAATCGATCGACAATGGCGACAGCATCGACCCCGAAACCATCGGCCTTCTGGAAAGTTACCGCACGCAGTACCGCGATGCCCCGATCTCGGCCAAGTTGGTACAGACCGAGATCGTTGCCCACGCCTCTGCCGGCAATTTCCCGGCAGCCTATGATCTGTTTGCCAGTCAGGCCGATACGATGGATGCGGATGCGCGCGCCACGGTGGCCGATGGCCTGACGCGCAACCTGGCCAGCCACGCCGCCGACGCCGTATTTACCCGGCAGTTCTTCGGCCACGAGGGGATCATTCGCCAAGGCGCGCGGCCAGAGACCATGAATGCAGTTGCCCAACGCTTGCTGGATCTCGGATTTCTCGACCAGGCGGAACAGCTGATCACCAAAGGCGCGGATGGCGAAGCCGGGCGCCAACGGCGCATTCTGCGCGCCAAGATTGCCCTGGCAGGCAACCAACCCCGACGCGCCGAAGCCGAGCTGTTCGGGCTGACGGGCGAAGATATCGATCTGCTGCGCGCCAAGGCATCGCTGGATACGTCCGACTATGCCCAGGCGCAGACGCTGTTTGACGCCGCCGGCAGCACCCAGGACGCGGGAACGGCCGCATGGCTCGGGCGTGACTGGACCACGATGAGGACGTTGGAGGACCCGCCCAAGGCGCGGCTCGCCGACGTGGTGACCCAGCAGCAGGATGCGCCCATCGCCCTGCCGGAGATCGGGCCCCCGACGCTGGCTCTCAGCCGCGACGTGCTGAGTCAGAGCAGCGATACGCGCACGGCACTGCGCGAGTTGCTCTCGACCGTTCAGGTCGAAACCGCGCTGGACCAATAACCCGCATACCACCGCGAAATATTTGCGAGTCTTCAACCATTTCCCGGAATAGTCGGCCCCAGACGACAGCGTACGACGCGCCAGAATGGCACCGGCCACCCAAAGCGGCCGCCCGCAGAATGCAAGTGGGACATTGATGACCGACTCCGAATCCCGACCGCTTTTTCAGCCCACGATCCTGTTGGCCCTGGCGCTTATGTCGATCATCGTCATGATGATCCTGCCAGTGCCCGCCTTTGTACTGGATGTCGGCCTGGCAGCCAGCTTTGCCTTGGCGATCCTGATTTTCACCGTCACCCTGTTCATCGAAAAGCCGCTCGATTTCTCGGCGTTTCCGACGGTGCTGCTGGCCTCGCTGATGCTGCGACTGTCGCTCAACGTGTCTTCGACAAAGCTGATCATTGGCGAAGGGCATACCGGCACCCGCGCCGCGGGCGATGTCATCCGCGGATTTGCCGACTTCGTCATGGGCGGATCCGTGTTTCTCGGCCTCGTTGTCTTTGGCGTTCTGCTGATCGTCAACTTCATGGTCATCACCAAGGGTGCCGCGCGCATGGCCGAGGTCGGCGCGCGTTTCGCCCTGGACGGAATGCCCGGCAAGCAGCTGGCCATCGACAGCGACATGTCCGCCGGCGCCATCGACCACGTGCAGGCCAAGGAACGGCGCGAGCGCGAGCAGTTGGAAACCACATTTTTCGGCTCGCTCGACGGCGCCTCGAAGTTCGTCAAGGGCGATGCTGTCGCGGGCCTGCTGATCACCATCCTGAACCTGGTCGTGGGGCTGATGATGGGTGTCATCGTGCACGGCATGGCGCTGGGCGATGCTTTTGAAACCTATGCCATCCTGACCGTCGGCGACGGTCTGGTCACGCAGATCCCCGCTGTCATCATCTCGATCGCCTCCGCTCTGCTGCTGGCGCGGGGTGGCGCGACGGGCGCAACCGATCTGGCGCTGGTCGGCCAGCTGGGGCGTCACCCCGCCGCGCTGACCACCGTGGCCATCCTGATGATGCTGTTCGCCTTCGTGCCCGGCCTGCCCTTTCTGCCCTTCGTGATCGGCGGGCTGGTGCTGGGCGGATCCGCCTTTGCCGTCCATCGCAAGAACAACAAGGCGGCGGACAGTGCCAAGCATGACAGCAGCGACATGCCGGCTCTCAAGCCCAAGTCGCTGGGCGACACGCTGGATCTGGACGATGTGCACGTGGAATTTGCACCCGACCTCGTCAACATGGTGCTGGACCCCGGCACCGGGCTGGATGCCCGGATCGAGAATATGCGTCTGCATGTGGCAGAGAGCTATGGTCTGATCCTGCCCGAAATCCGGCTGACCGACGACCCCTCCCTGCCCTCGGGCAGCTATGTCATCCGCATTCAGGGGGTCGAACAGGCCCGCGCCACCCTGCGACCCGATCACATCCTGGCCCTGATCCAGGGTGGCGGCGACGATGTGCCCTCGGGCGAGGACGTCAAGGAACCGGTATATGGCGCGCCCGCCCGTTGGATCGACGGATCAACCCAGGAAAGCGCGGCGCTGTCCGGCACCACCCTCGTCACCCCGACCGAGGTGCTGGCGACCCATCTGCTGGAAACGATCAAGCGGAATTTCCCGCGTCTTCTGACATTGAAATCCATGCGCCGCGTGCTGGAGGAAATGACGAACCTGACCGATGCGCACCGTGCCGAGGCGAACCGCAAGCTGCTCGATGAACTGGTGCCCGACAAGGTTCCGCTGGACCTGCTGCACCAGGTGCTGCGCCTGCTGGTCGGGGAACAGGTTTCCATTCGCAACATGCCCCTGATCCTTGAATCCGTGGCCGAGATCCGCCCCCACATGCCCCAGCCCGAATCGATCTGCGAACACGTGCGCCATCGCCTGGGTTTCCAGTTGATCGCGGATCTGCGGCGCGCGGATGGCACGACACCGTTGATCCAGCTGGCACCCGGGTGGGAGGACATCTTTGCCACCTACCAGCTGGACCGCGAGCGGGGCAGCATCGACATCGCCCTGCCGCCCGACATCTACAATCGACTGGTCGGCAATGTCTCGGCCGCGATCAGCGATGCCAGCGACAAGGGGATCTACCCCGCCGTCGTGACGTCGACCCAGCGCAGACGTTTCCTGCGCATGGCGCTGAGTGCGCGCGGCATCACCAATCCGGTCCTGTCGTTCGAGGAAATCGGCGTTGACGCCCGCCCGGCGCTGATCGCGATGGTGCCCGATGAATGAGGCCGCCGCAGATGTCCTGACCCTGCTGCGGTTGCAGGGATGGACGGCCGCTATGATCTTTCTTCGGGTCGGCGCGTTCACCTCGCTCGTGCCCGGCTTCGGAGAGCAATCCGTCCCCACCCGCGTCAAGCTGGCGGTGGCGATCAGCCTGACTGCGGTCGTGCTGGCCGCCGCACCCGCCCTGCCCGAGGGCACCGCGCCGGACCTCGCGACCTTCCTGCGGTTTCTGGCAACCGAAACGCTGATCGGGCTATCGCTCGGCCTGGGGCTGCGGTTGTTCGTCATCGGCTTGCAGACCGCAGGGTCGATGATCGCACAGGCGACCTCGTTATCGCAGATCCTGGGCAATGCGGGGGTAGAGCCGATGCCAGCCATCGGCCACGTCCTGGTCATTGCCGGTTTGGCGCTGGCAATGACGCTGGGGCTGCATGTGCACGCCGTACTCTACCTGTTGATGTCCTACGAGGTGATGCCCCCCGGCCAGTGGCCCGATGCCAGCGATATCGCGCAATGGGGTATCGGCCTGACCGCGCAGAGTTTTCAGATGGCCTTCAGCCTTGCTGCGCCGTTCATCATCATTTCTTTGATCTACAACCTTACGCTGGGCGTCATCAACCGCGCCATGCCGCAGCTGATGGTGGCGTTTGTCGGTGCGCCCGTGATCACCTTTGGCGGGCTGGCCCTGCTGCTGATCCTCTCGGTGCAGATCCTCAGCAGCTGGTCCGGGCGGCTCATGGCCTTTCTCGTGGCCCCGTTCTGAGGCGGCGAAGATGGCAGAAGACGACCAGAGCAGCGAAAAACCACACGAGCCGACACAGCGAAAGCTGCAAAAGGCGCGCGAACAGGGCGAAGTGCCACGGTCGAACGACCTGTCGACAGCCGCGGCCTATGGCGGGTTGTGCATTGCCGGGGTTGCCGTTGGCGGGCCGGCGCTGATCCGCCTCGGCGGGACCCTGCAAAGCCTGATCGACCGGCCGGAGTCCCTGGCGCCTCTCTATTTTGACGGCGCCGGCACGACTCCGACCGGCGGGCTGATGGCCAGCGTCGCCCTGTCGCTGCTGCCGTTTTTCCTGGTCCCGGCTGTGGCGGCGTTGACGGCGGTCATCGCGCAGCAGGCCTTTGTCGTCTCGGCCGACAAGATCCGCCCGAAGCTGTCGCGCATCTCGGTCATTTCCAACGCCAAGAACAAGTTCGGGCGCGGCGGTCTGTTCGAATTCTTCAAGAGCTTTGCCAAACTGCTGATCTATTCGGCCTGCCTGTATTTTTTCGTGTCGGCCAAGCTGCCGGAAATGATCAACACACTCTATCTCGGCCCCGGCATCACCACGGCGACGTTGCTGCGGCTTTGTATCGAATTCCTGTTCATCGTCTTTCTCATCTCGCTCGTCATCGGCGGCGTCGACTTCCTGTGGCAGCGGGCCGAGCACATGCGCAAGAATCGCATGTCCGACAAGGACATGCGCGACGAATTCAAGGATTCCGAGGGCGATCCGCACATGAAACAGCAGCGTCGCCAGCGTGGCCAGGAAATTGCCAACTCACAGATGATGGCAGACCTGCCCAAGGCCGATGTGGTGATCGTCAACCCGACCCACTATGCCGTGGCGCTGAAATGGGACCGCACACGCGGATCTGCCCCGGTGTGCCTGGCCAAGGGGGTCGACGAGGTTGCCGCGGTCATGCGCCGTATCGCGGGCGAACACGCCATACCGATCCACAGCGATCCGCCAACTGCGCGAAAGTTGCATGCAACGGTCGAAATCGGTGACCAGATCGACCCGGACGACTACCGCGCCGTCGCGGCTGCCATACGGTTCGCGGACCAGATGCGCAGCAAGGCGAAAGGGCGGATCAGATGAGCCTGCCGAACACTCAGCGGCTTGCGCCGCTTGCCGCGATCACGGACATGGCGCATCAGGCCGCCCTGATGCGCCTGCGTCGCATCACCGCACGGGAACAGGCCCTGCGCGACAGCCTGGCGGATCTGGACGATCGGGCGGCAAACGGATTTCTGCGCTCTCTGTCCGGTCACGACAATGTGGATGGCGTTGCGAACCTGGGGTTCGTCGGCGGACAGGAACGCAACTGGCGCGACTGGATCTCGGTCCAACGGGCCTCGCTTCAGGTCGACCTGGCAAAGGTTCTGGGTGAAAAGGCCGAGCACATGACCCGGCTGACACAAACCCTGGGCCGCAAGGATGTGGCGGAAAAAATGCTGCGCGCCGCGCAGGAGCGCGACCGGCGGGACCGATCGCAAAAGCAGATGGCTGCGCTGCAAGAGCTTTCGCTGATGCTGCACAGCCATCGCACCAGACGGTGACGAAGGTCAGGAATCCTGCCGCGCGATATCGGTGATCAGAACATCCGACACCAGCGGCCCGAGCGATTTTGACGCCACCCTGTACAGCGCGGCCCGAAGCACATCCAGGTTGTTGGAGCTCGTGAACGATCCCTCGAACCCACCCATGTTGGCGTGATCGAACATCACCTGCAGAAAGGCATCACGCAATTTCGGCTCTCGCCCATAGACCACGTCGCTGCGACCCGGTTCGATTTCAAGGCTGATCGAGACCACGACCAACGCGCCGACACGTTCCTGCGTGACGACCGGCACGATGAACTGATCGTGCATCTTGATGTATTCCTTGTCCGCGGGATCGGCCTCGACCTTTTCTTCGGGGTCGGGGGCGGCATGGGTGTCTGTCGCCATCTCGGTGTCGCCGCACGGGTTGATCGCCGCCATTTCCTGCGGGGCAGGTTTCAGCATCAGGCCCGCGCCGCCACCGGCCCCGATTCCGAGCAGAATCAACAGGATGGGAAGGAGTTTTTTCATGAACTTTCCTCAGAACGGCAGGACGCGGTCGATGATCTGCTGACCGATGCGGGGTTGCTGCATGTCGGTGATCTGTCCACGCCCGCCATAGGAAATGCGCGCCGAGGCGATCTTGTCATAGGTGATTTCGTTCTGGCGCGAGATATCCTCGGGTCGCACGTACCCTGACACCAGCAGTTCGCGCAGTTCATAATTCACCCTCACCTCCTGATTGCCGGTGATCGACAGCACGCCGTTGGGCAACACATCGACGATGGTTGCCGCGACCCGCAGCGTCAGCTTTTCGTTGCGGCTGACCGTACCGTCGCCATTGGCGCTCGATGAAGATGAGATAGACACCGCGTCGGCGGCGCTGGCGCCGGCGGGCAGCTCCGTATCCAGGCGTTGCGGCAGGCCGAACAATTGCGGAATGCCAAGGCTTTCCGATCCGTCACGGGACCGCGAGGTGGAATTGGAGATCTCGGCCTTGTCGTCGATCTCGATCACCACTGTCATGATATCGCCCTGTTTCATCGCCCGCCGATCCCCAAGCAGCGACCCGCGATCACCGGTCCACAACGACGCTTCCTGCAACACTCCGCGCGCACGGGGGGCCGTTTTCGGCAGCCCCGGGGACAGCATTGCATAATGTTCGCGGGTGTTCATATCGTCGGTGAAGTCGGGCGTCTTGCCGATATGATGGTCGCCACAACCGGAGACGAGCAGACAGCAAGCACCGGCAATGGGCGTATAAATTCTCAATTTCATTGGACCTTCACCGTTCCGTCAGGTTGCACGACACCGTTCACCGTCTGACGCGACGACAGGTTCATCACCCGGATGCTCTCGCCTTCGCCGGCGCGGGCGAGCGAGCGTGCCTCGGCCACGATGACCAGCCCGCCACGGTCGTAGACCAGGCTGACAATCGCATTGCGTTCGATCAGCGCCGGCGGGCCAACATCGCCCATCCGCAACGGCCGCCCGGCATAGATCGCGACACGGGTTTCCTGCCCGATCAATCCTTCGATCTGCGTCAGCGCACCGGGCATGTCGCCCTCTCGCAGGACAAGGTCGCCGGGTCCGATCAGGCTCTGGGCCGGCAGCGTTCGTGCGGCGACGACCGTATCTGCCAGCACACCCGCGCCGGGCAGACCCAGCAACAGGCAGGTGATCAGCCCACGCATCAGCGCACCTGCGCCGTGGCGGCCAGCATCTGATCGGCGGCGGTGATCACCTTGGCGTTCAGTTCGTATCCGCGCTGCGCCTCGATCAGTTCCGTCACTTCGCGCACCGGATCGACCGAACTGTCCTCCAGGTAACCTTGCCGCACCGTGCCCAACCCGTTCAGCCCCGGCGTCGTCACCGTGGCGGGGCCAGATGCTTCGGTTTCGGAAAACAGGTTGCTGCCGATTGCCTCCAACCCCTTGGGATTGCTGAAACCGGCGATGCTGATCTGGCCCAACTGCTGCGCCTGAGTCTGGTCGGCGAAATAGGCATACACCTCGCCATCGGCATTGATCGAAACCGAGCGCGCATCGTCGGGAATGACGATTTCCGGCGAAACGGGAAATCCATCCGACGTGACGATCAGCCCCTCACCAGTGCGCTTCAGCGCGCCGTCGCGGGTATAGGCCGGCTGACCATTGGGCAGCGTCACCTCAAGATAGCCGCGACCCTCGATCGCCAAGTCCAGGTCGCCGCCGGTGTTCGACAGCGACCCTTGCGCAAGCTGCATCGACACCGCCGAGGGGCGCACCCCGAGGCCCAGCTGAATCCCCGTGGGCAGAATCGTCCCGTCGGCCGAATTCACCGTACCTGCCCGTGCAAACTGCTGATAGTGCAGGTCCGCGAATTCGGCGCGCCGCGCATTGTACCCGGTGGTCGACATGTTCGCGAGGTTGTTCGAGATCGTCTCGACCCGCATCTGCTGGGCGGCCATCCCGGTGGCCGCGATCTTGAGGGCTCTCATGGCGCGTTCCTATTTCAACAATGTTTTCATGGTGGTACGAATTCGTTCGTCTTCCTTGTCCAGAAAGGACTGACCCAGTTCATAGGCGCGTTGCACGCTGATCATGCGGGCGATCTGGCCGATGGGATCGACGTTGGAGGATTCGATGAACCCCTGAATGGCACGGGGCGCCTCAACTGGCACAACGCCTTCGTCCGCCCGGAACATCACACCGCCTTCGCGTTGCAGGCGCAGCGGGTCGACGGGCGCGACGATGCCGATTTGCCCGATGGGCCGGCCCCCCGTGCTCAGCGTGCCATCGGCGGCCATGCCCAGATCGGTTGCATCTGGGGGGATGAAGATCGGGGCGCCGCCCGGATCCAACACCGGATAGCCGTCGTTCGTCACCAGGTCTCCCGCAGGCGACAGGGCAAAACTGCCTGCACGGGTCAGCCGCTGCCCACCCGGTGCCTGCACCAGAAAGAACCCGTCGCCCTCGATGGCGAAATCCAGATCGCCGCCGGTCTTGGTCAGCGTGCCTTGGCTCAGATCGATACTGCGCACATTCGCCGTGGCCATGGACAGCGACGGCCCGACCTCGGTTCCCTTGACGAATTCGGAAAAGATCAGACCTTCCTGCCGGAACCCGGTGGTGGCGCTGTTGGCGATATTGTTGGCGATCACGCTCATCTCGCGCATCAGGCCCGATTGTCGGGTCAGGGTGGTGTAACCGGCGTTGTCCATGCTCAGCCTCCGATGACGAGGGGGATCAATTGGTCCTGAAAGAAGGACACGAGGGTTTGCGTCATGAAGCCCATCGACAGCCAGAAGACGACGACGATGGCCATCAGCTTGGGCACGAAGGTCAGCGTCATTTCCTGGATCGAGGTCAGCGCCTGGAACAGACCGACCGTGACCCCCGCAACCAATGCCACCGCCAGGATCGGGGTCGAGGTGATGACCGCGACCCACAGGCCCTGGCGCAGGCTGTCGAACAGAATGGCTTCGTTCATGCGGCACCTGCCTTTTCGGAACAATCGCGCCGGGCGATCAACCATTGCCGCACGCGCGCGCATCCGAGTTCATTGCGAATGCTCAGACCGGCATCCGCAGGATTTCCTGATAGGCTTCGACGACCTTGTCGCGCACCGTCACAGCCGCCTCGACAGCCAGTTCGGTCTGCGACAATGCCTGGACCAGCGAATGCGGATCGGCCTGGCCGATCATTGCGGCTTTCGCCGTTTCTTCGCCTTCTCGAAATGTCTCGGCGAAGTTTTTCGCAACTTCGCCGAGGGCTTGGCCAAGTCCTGTGCCGGTTCCGGGGACAGGTTCGGTGGCCGGGCGGGCTGCCGCGTACTTCTGGGCAGCATTCAATGCACGAATGTCCATTCTGGACCTCCTTTATCGACGTAAAAGTTCAAGCAGGCTGGCCGACATCTGTCGGGCCTGGTCAAACATCTTGAGGTTCGCCTCGTAGCTGCGCTGCGCTTCGCGCGCGTCAGCGATTTCGACCACCAGATCGACGTTCGATCCATCGTGGTGGCCGGTTTCATCGGCGAGGGGATGTGACGGATCATAGATCCGCACCAGTTCGCTCTGGTCGAGTTTCACTCGACCCGTGCGCACCTCGCCCGCGCCATCATCGGAACCCGCCACGCTTTCGAACGGGACGGTCTTGCGCCGATATCCGGGCGTGTCCGCATTGGCGATGTTTTCCGACGTGTGCTGTAGCCGCTCTGCCTGCGCGCGCAGGCCAGTCGCCGAAACGGACATGGAATTCAGGAAATCACCCATTCTGGGGGCTCCTTTCGGGGTTATCTGCGACCGATGGAGGTGCGCATGATGGTCAAAGCACTGCGGTAGATCGACAGCGCCCGACTGTGCTCCTGCTGTACTTCGACCGACTTCAGCACCTGCTGCTCCAGCGAGACGGAGTTCCCGTTGGGCGAGGTCCACATGTTGCGATCACGGAAAGATTCGTATGCGCCCTGATCCCCTGCGCTGCCGTTCAGGTGGCTTGCACGGGTCGCACGGGCCGCGAACCCGGGGGCGGTACGATTCAGTGTTTCGGGAAAGGGAAGGATGTCACGCGCCTTGAAACCAGGCGTATCCGCGTTCGCCATATTCTCGGCAATCACGGTCTGCCGCTGACCCGCATGGCGGGCCATGGACTCCGACATGCGGAATATTTGCAGGTTTTCAAACACCGGGGCTTCTCCCTCGATTGGCTTCAATCAAGGCTTAACTCCGATTCCTTTAGAAATGGTTGGTGTCTTATGAAGGAGGCGACCGATGCCACAGAATGTGCTGCAAGGGGTCCGTGCGGAAATCGAAATGCTTTCGGCTGTGCGGCACGTTGGCCGGATCGAGGCGGTCGATGCCGAGGTGCTCAAGGTCACAGGTCTGGGGCGCCATGCCCGGCTTGGCGACATCCTCAGGGTCACCCGTGCCGACGGAACCGACCTGCACGGCGAGATCGTCAAACTTGACCGAAACGCGGTGACGGTGATGCCCGATGCCCCCGCCGAGGGCGTCTCTCTCGGGGATCGCGTGCTCTTGCGCGGACCGCTGCGTATTGCACCCGACGATTCCTGGGTCGGGCGCGTGATCGACCCACATGGCCAACCGCTGGATGGCCACCCTATCCTGCCGGGAAGTGTCTGGAAACCCTTGCGAAATGACCCGCCTGCGCCGGCGGATCGCCGCGGCCTTGGCGCGCGACTGGATACCGGCATGACGGTGTTGAACACGCTGCTGCCGATCGTCGAAGGGCAGCGCGTCGGCCTGTTCGCAGGCTCCGGCGTCGGGAAATCCAGCCTGATGGCCCACCTGGCGCGCAACATGCAGGCCGATGTTGCGGTGATTGCGCTGGTCGGTGAACGCGGCCGCGAGCTGCGTGAATTCATCGACAAGGTGTTGGGCCCCGAGGGGATGAAACGCGCCGTCGTCGTCGCCGCCACCTCTGACCGCTCCGCGCTGGTGCGGCGTCGCTGTGCCTGGACCGCGATGAGCGTCGCAGAACATTTCCGCGAGCAAGGCCAGCACGTCTTGTTCCTGGCCGATTCGATCACCCGCTTTGCCGAGGCCCACCGGGAGGTCGCTGTCGCGGCGGGCGAATTGCCTGCGCTGCGCGGCTACCCACCCTCGACCGCGCACCAGATCATGCAATTGTGCGAACGCGCCGGGCCAGGTGCGGGCGACGCAGGGACCATCACCGCCGTGCTCAGCGTTCTGGTCGCCGGGTCGGACATGGATGAACCCATCGCCGATATCCTGCGCGGCGTTCTGGATGGCCATATCGTGATGGACCGGGTGATTGCCGAACGCGGGCGGTATCCCGCGATTGACCTTTTGCGCTCGGTTTCGCGCAGCCTGCCCGACGCCGCGACCGTCGACGAAAACCGCGTCATTACCGAGGCGCGCCACCTGCTCAGCGCCTACGCCAGATCGGAATTGATGGTGCAGGCGGGGCTGTACCTGAGTGGCAGCGATGCGACGCTGGATCATGCCATTCGCGCCTGGCCAGAGCTTGACCGTTTTCTGGCCGAAACCGAGACGCAGGGAATTTCCGCGTCGTTCGACAAACTTCGACTTCTCCTGCGCCGGTCGGCCTCCGCAGGTGCGGCGCGATCGACCGGAGCCGCCAAATCCCGGCCGTCACCGTCGCGGAGCGCAGGCGACCCGATGCGCCAGGTCGGCGCACCGGTATCCTTGCCCGGCCGATCAGGCTGATCCGATCAGATCGGGCTTGCCGACAAAGGCGGGCGCGCAAGGCGACAAAGGAACGCCGGAGCCATTCGCATTGGATGGCACCGGCAGGATCGAGGTATCGACAGGACATGGCGTCGCCCCCCACGGCAAAGAAAAGACCGCGCAACAAGGGCCGACGAATTTTCAGGCGGGAACACGATAGGGGCCAACGCGGCCCCGGTCCGACCGCGGTACGACCGGGGTCAGGACAGGCGTGTGTTCAGCAGACGCTCCTCGCGCGGTAAAAGCGCACGCAGGGATTTCAGGCATTGATAGAACTGGTTGCCGATAACGGCATCCGTTGCAGCGCCCAGCAGGGCGCGACTGTCCGGGTCAGTCAGGATCTGGCTCAGTTCCTCGATGCGACGCAGCATCTGGTGGCGCGTCTCTTCGGGATCGGCATCTCCTGTCAGGACCAGCTGCGCCGCATAGCAGACACGCCGGACCGGTGTGGTCGCCTCCTCTGGGTGGATTGCATCGCGCAGACGCAAGATCTTGACGTTCGGCGTGACGATCGACAGGCGCGACCGGCGGTCCCCGTTTTCGATAACGGCACCGTTGATCAGAACCCGTTCCTTTGGTGATAATTTCAGAACAAGACCACTCATTTGGAGATCCCCTCGCTGCGCAGGCCCCGCATGATCGAGGAATTCACTTCGATCAACGGCAGCACATTGGCCTCTCCCTTCAGCACCTTGCGGCTATGGGCCTGTGTGAACTCGGAAAGATAGAAAATCTGGGCGCGCAATTGCGCTGGCAGTTGGTTGGCATCGTCCACCACTTCGCTGGCCAGCAGGGTCCATAGCTGGCGATTGTCGAAAACGGCGCGGGCGATATCGGGGAAGGCAGCCTTGCTGCCTTTCTTGGCAGTCGCGATCAGACGGTGCGTGATGCGTGCGAATACGTCGTATTCCAGCCCGCGTGCCGTCCGGATGGGTGTCTGCGCCTGGCCATAGGCCCGCAGAGCTTGAGAATGAGCTGTCACGTGAAGTCCTTCCAGTGAGCCGTGAGATTTCAGGGAACCTCATCAGGGGCGCGCCGCGCGCGCCCCTGACAGTCGCCAATCCGTTAACGGAACAGCGAGAGCAGCGTTTGCGGTGCCTGGTTGGCAATCGACATTGCCTGAACGGCCAGCTGTTGCTGGACCTGCAGCGCTTGCAGGCGGGCCGATGCTTCTTCCATGTTGGCATCGACCAGGGTGCCGATACCGGATTTCAGCGAGTCGGTCAGCGTACCGATAAAGTCGGACTGGGTTTCAATCCGGCTTTGAACGGAACCGAAGGACGCAGCCGCGTCGATCGAGGTCTGGATCAGGGTCTCGATCTCGGTCAGCGCGCTGGCAGCGCCGGAGTCGCTGGTGATGTCGATATCCGTCACCGCCGACAGACCGCCACCGATGGTGTTACCAGCAGCCGCGTAACCGTTCGCTGTGATCGAGAAGTTGTCACCCGTCACCGACGATCCGGTGAAGGTCACGACACCCGCGGCAGAGGTCGCGGCAACCGTGCTGACATCATCGCCCATCTCTTCGGCAACATAGGCGTTGAAGGCTTTCGCCAGGCCCGCGGCAACATCCGTCACCGTGTCCCCGTCACGGGCAACGTAGGAGATGTCGTTCAGACCGCCAGTCGCGACTGCGGCATAGTTACCGGCACCCGCAGTAATCGCCAGCGAGTAGCCAAAGCCGGCTTCGACGCCGGTCACGGTCAGTGCCGAGGTGGGCGGCGTCGCCGCGCCTGTCAGGGCGGAGGCCGCCGCATCTGCCGCGCCGGTCAGGTTGTTGGTCGCGGTTGCGATAGCGGTCCCCGTGATCGCCGATGCCGTGGTGCCGAGGTCCTGCTTGCCGACGGCAATCTGGCTGACAGCCACGCCGGACGTCGACCGGTCGAGCGAGGACAGGATGTTGACCGTGCCGCTGCCCGCCGTCTTTTCAGCGTTCGACAGCAGGTTCAGGCCGTTGAACTGCGCGGCGCTGACCACGGTACCGATCTGGCCCCGCAGCGCGTCGACATCCGCCTGGATCTTTTCGCGGTCGACGTTCTCTTCCTGGGACGCGACGATCTTGCCCTTCATCTGGGTCAGAAGGTCGGTCACGGTTTCCGAGGCCTGACGTGCCACCGCAACGGTCGATTCACCCAACGCGAGGCTTTCCGAGATGCCCTTGAAGCCCTTCACGTCGGACTCCATGACCTTGGAAATCGCCCACACGGCCGAGTTATCCTTGGCGCTGGCAACTTTCATACCGGTCGAGATCTGGCCCTGAATGCCGACCATCGATTTGTTGACGGATTTGAGGGTTTGCAGCGCGACCATTGCGCTGTTGTTTGTCAGAATGCTGGACATGCATTGTTCCTTTGATCGATTGGGCGCTTTACGCCCGTAAATTTACCATCCCTTTCGGGTCGGCTCGGATGTCATTCTGACGGGTGCAGGATCTGGGACTTTGCCCGAACTTGCGCCATCCGTTTGGATGCAAGGGGGAACATGCGCTACAGGTGCTAATGGTTTGCTAAATGCCGGACAGTCAGTGCCCGGCATTTGATGCAATTGCGATCGGGTCAGGCCCGCTTCTCCAGCTTGTTTTCGTGTTGCTGGACCAGCGCGGACTTGCGCCCCTTGTCGTCATAGGTTTCCAGCGTGCGGCGGATCTTGCGCAGCGTCGAAAACCGGTTCGCGACGGTGCGGATGCCCCGCAGTGCGCCATCCAGCAGCGCCTGGTTGCGCATCACCTTGCCCTTGAGAGGTTGCAGGTGATGGGCTTCGATCCCGTCCATTTCATTCAGGGAATCGATCAGCCCTTCCTTCAGCTCCAGCAATGCCGGCAGGCTGTCGAGCTTTCCGCTGACGAGCGCTTCACGCTCCTGTTCCAGAAGTTTATCGAGTTCTTCGATCAGGGTCTGTTGCGGGTCTTGAGTCATTTCTCTTTCTCCAGGAGTGATTGATAGAGCATTTCGGCCAATCCGATTCCCCCCGCCTCCACCATGGCGTGGGCCTGTTCTTCACGTAGAAAAGAAGCAAACTGGTCCTCTCCGGTGCCGCCGCCGAAGGACTCCGGGGTTTCGCCCAACCCGGCAGATTTCAACATTTCCGACAGAAAGGCGGCCTCCATCTTCTGCGCGGCGTCCCACAGCTCCTTCTTGCGGGGGGGCGGGGCGGGCGGAGTGGGCGGGATGGATGCGAGGCTGTCGGTCATGGTGAAAGGCTCCAATTTGATCCAGTTCATTGAAAATGCAGCATCACCGGTAAAGAAGCGGTAACCGTGATTGGCCATAGTACCAGGACGCGGAAGAACTCCCGGAGAGCCATCATGAATTTCCTCCCAATGCCCCGCACGGGCCCGGTGCCGGGCAACACCTCTGCCCTGGCGCAATCCGCCGCACAGCGCGCTCGCCCCGCGGCGGCGTCCAGATCCGGACCGGATCGCCCCCCCCATCAGGATCAGCGATCAGGCACGACCGCCGGCACCCCGCAGGGCGGCGGCCCACACCCGCAGGGCAATGGCGACACCGGGCCGGGGGCGGCAGAAACACCGTCGCGCAGGCAGCTATCGCGCCAGGTATCCGCCGGATCCGACACCGCCCGCACGTCTGGGCTGACCACAGGGGCCCGCCCCGGCGTCACGGCGCAGGGCACGGCTGCCGCACGCGACGAGGCGCCGGGCTTTGCCGCCGTTTTCAGCGCTTTGTCGGAGTCGCAAACGCCCCCCCTGTCTGCCCCCTCGGCTGCCCCCGTGATCGGCACGCGATCCGACGCCAAGGCGGATCGCACTGACGCTACCGACGCTGCATCGGACACCACGGCGCATCCTTCCTCCGCCGACGACGCGCTGGATAAGGCTGGGGCACACGATGCGCCCGGCCCTGGCACACGCCCCGGGACAACGGCTGGCACGACCTCCGGCATGGCCCCTGGCCAAACATCCGACACTTATGGCGACGCCGACCCTGCGACCGACGATCGCGATCCGCGCGCCCTGCCCCCCGACTCGGGCCCGGACCGTCCGCGTCATGGCGCGCTGCACCCGGTCGCCTTTCCCTACGCAGATCCGCCCGGTGCAATGTCCGGCCACAGCGCGGCGACTGGTCCCACCCCGCAATTGCGCAGCAACGACGCCCCTATGGCGAGACAGGCAGATGCCGCCGCCCGCGCGCCCCAGGTCGGCAACCACACAGGCAGGCCGCCGGCGCATTGGCCAACGGCCCCGCTCACGGCTTCGACCTCGCGAATGGCGGTGCAACAGGGTGCGGCCCCATCCGCAGGCGCGCCCACCGCCGTGCAGGCCGATCCCTCCGGTGAAACACGCGCGGCCCCCATCGCCAACCAGTCCGGCATTTCCCAGTCCGGCATTTCCCAGTCTGGCCTTGCCCAGTCTGGCCATATCCAGCTTCGTACGGCCCAGTCTGCACCGGCCCAGGACCTCCCACAAACCGCCAGCCGCCAATCGCCCCCCGAACAGGGCACCCAACCGCGAGAGAATGCGCTTCGGGTCACCGACGCCCCCTCGTCCGCTCGGCAAGGCGGGCCCTCGGCACCGTCGGACACCGCCACCGACGCCACGCGCAATCGCCCGGCGCAGCAGCCTTTCGGGGATCGCACCCTGCTCTCCGCCTCCGGCACCACATCTGCGGTCAGGGCAGAACAGACCTCAGCGCCGCCCCCGGTCTCACAGACCGGGCCGGCGCAGCACGCCCCTGCGCCTGCCGACCTCCGCGCGGCGCAGGGGGCACCGCCGCGGGCAACACCCTCCGAATCCTCCGGCGCTCAGCCGCTGCCCTCCGCCGATCCCCGCCCGACCGCGCCCCTGATGGCGCAACTTGCGCCCGGCACTGGCGCCAATGGTGCCACCGATCCCCGGATCGGCGCACAAGCCACGCCGCCGCCTGCCCTGCAAACCGGCGATACAACCTCCCGACGTGGCACCACACCTCAGGCCGCCGCATCGCCCGCGCGGATGACCGCGCCACGTGCGCTGACTGCGACACCGGCACCGACTGCGACTGCGACTGCGTCCGTCTCCGTGACGGCGCTCTATTCCGGCCCCCGCAATGCCCCCCGGCAAAACGCTGCCGCCGCCCAACCGGCACCGGTTACACTGACGGCAGAGGGTGATCCCGCGCTGACACGTGGCGCCGACGGCCTTGATGGCGATCTCACCGGCCTGCGCTCCGCCGACATGCCCGGTGCAGCGCCCGATGGCCGCGCCGTCACGCAGCGCGACCTGGCGCGCCACATCGCCAACCAGATTGCCAGCGCTGCCGCCCGGCCGGATACGCGATCCGACGCCCGCATGACCGAGGTGCGCCTGGACCCCGAGGAACTGGGGCGGGTCAGCCTGCGCCTCAGCGCCGATGACATCGGCGTCACCCTGCACGTCACCGCGGAACGGGCCGACACGATGGACCTCATGCGTCGCCATATCTCCCTGCTTCAGGACAGCTATCGCGCCATGGGGTACCAGCGGGTCGAGATTTCGATCAATGGCCAGCAAACCGGCGGCAGCCATGGCCAGTGGGCTGGCGGCGGCGGCACGGGCAACGGCCCCGCTCCAGACGGATCCGGTGACCGGCCTACCCCGACGCCCCCCGCGCCCGAGGCTGCGGCCACCGCACAAACCGAATCGGGCCTGCGCCAGGGGGGTCTGCGCCAGCCCGGCCAGCAAACCGACAAGATCGACATCAGACTTTAAGCTCGGAAGGAGCCTCCCATGGACGTTGCGCAAACCACCGCCGCGGCACAGACCAGCGCCGCCTCGGCAGCCAGTTCCGCCAGTTCCGCCAGTTCCGTCAACAGCGACGCCAAGCCCGGCATCAGCTCGGATTTCGAGACATTCCTGCAAATGCTCTCGACGCAGCTCAAGAATCAGGACCCCCTGAATCCCGTCGAATCCGCCGATTTCGCGGTGCAGCTGGCGACGTTCTCCTCGGTCGAACAACAGGTGCTGACGAACAACCTGCTTCAGGGGCTGGCGGGGCAATTCGCCTCCTCCGGCATGTCGGACCTGGCCAATTGGGTGGGCATGGACGCGCGCTCTGCCGCGCCCGCCAGCTATTCCGGGTCACCGATCAGCATCGCGCCCGCGCCGCAGGCCGGTGCCGATGAAACCCGCCTGATCGTGCGCAATGCAAACGGAACGATCGTGTCCAGCGCCCCGATTCCGGTGTCCGACGATCAGCTTGAATGGGATGGCAGAACCGCGTCGGGTGCCGCCCTGCCCCATGGCACCTATACCTTCGAGCTTGAGAATTACGCCAATGGTGCCCTTCTCGGCACGGATGTGGTCGAAAGCTATTCCCGCGTCAGCGAAGCCCGCATCGTCGATGGTCAGACGATGCTGGTCACCACGTCGGGAACCATGCTGCCCAGTTCGGAAATCTCGGGGCTGCGCCAGCCCGGCGCCTGACACCTTGCTGCCTGCCCGCGCAGCTTTTAGGTATGCGGGGCGGCAGGCAACAGGGGCAGCACGGTGCAGCAGACAGGCAACAGCGGGCCGCCCCAAAGGGCGCAGGCACCGGGCGCAGGCGGCCCTGACGCCGCCACCGACCTTGCCCGCCTCGGGCTCGCACGGGGGCTGGCCCGCGATCCCGCGCTCTGGCAACCCCAGACAGGGGGGCGCAGCAACCTCAGCTGGCGCGTGCCGCATCCCAACGGTGACTGCGTGGTCAAGCTGTTCCGGCCCGCCCGTGGCTGCACCGTCTTTCCCAATGATCCGGCGGCCGAGGCGCAGATGCTGCGGCACCTGTCAGGGTGCGACATTGCGCCGACCCTGTTGCACGCGGGCGACACGCCGCAGGGTCCCTGCATCGTCTATCGCCATATCGCCGGGCCAACCTGGGCAGGCGGGCGGGCCGAGATCCCCCGGATTGCGCGCCTCCTGCGACACCTGCACGGCCTGCCGGCCCCCTCAGGCCTGCGCCGCGGCCCGAACGGCACCGATGCCCTGCGGGACGAGATCGCGGCCCAGTTGCCACCCGGTGCGCACTGCCCGCCGCTGCCCGATGTCACGCTGCCCCCGGTCGCGCCCCGGCTGATCCATGGCGATCCGGTGCCCGGCAATATCGTGATCTCCGCAAGCGGTCTGCGACTGATCGACTGGCAGTGTCCGGCCCTTGGCGATCCCTGTCTCGATCTGGCGACGTTCCTGTCGCCGGCGATGGGGCTGCTCTATCTCGGCAAACCGCTCGATTCGGCGGCGCGTGCGGACTTTCTGGCGGCCTATGGCGATGCGCAGGTCGTCGCGCGCTATCACGCGCTGGCGCCGTTCTTTCACGCAAGGATGGCGGCCTATTGCCTCAGCCGCGCGGCATCCGGGTCCGCCGCGGATCGCCGCGCGGCCACTCTTGAACTTGCCGCTCTCGCTTGAACTGGCGACCTTGGCGCGGGCTGACCACGCGCCGCGACCCTGATCAGAAACTTTCGGCCAGCAGCATCACCAGCAGGCCCAGCGCCAGACCACCGCCGCCCCAGAGCATCCGCGTCCGCCAGGTACGCTGCGGTTGCGGGGGCGTTTCGGCCATCTGCTGGCTCAGCGCCTTTTCCACAAGACCGGGCAGGCGCGGGCCAAAGCGGGCCATGACCTGCGCCGTGCGGCCCAGATCGCGCAGCAAGGCGCGCGGCCCGATGCTCTTGCGGATATAGTCGCCGACGACCGGCTGGGCGACCTGCCAGATATTGATATTGGGGTTGAGCGAGCGTGACACCCCCTCGACCACCACCATCGTGCGTTGCAGCAGGATCAGCTCGGTCCGCGTCTCCATCCCGAAACGCTCCGTGACCTCGAACAGATAGCTCAGCAGACGGCCCATCGAAATCCGCGTGGCGTCCATGCCGAAAATCGGCTCTCCCACCGCGCGCAGGGCGCGGGCGAATTCGTCGACATCGCGGTCGTGGGGCACGTAGCCCGCTTCGAAATGCACCTCGGCGACGCGCAGGTAATCGCGCTTGATGAAGCCATAGAGGATCTCGGCATAGACGCGGCGTGTGTATTCGTCGATATGCCCCATGATGCCGAAGTCATAGGCGATGATATCCCCGTCGAGCGAAACCTTCAGGTTGCCCTGATGCATGTCCCCGTGGAAAAACCCGTCGCGCAGCGCGTGGTTCAGGAACAGGGTCAGCACCCGTTCACCCAGCACGGCACGGTTCAGGCCGGCGGCGTCCAGCGCGTCGTTGTCGCCCAGCGGCACCCCTTCGGCCCAGTCCATCGTCATGACGCGGCGTGTCGAATACATCCAGTTGATCGCGGGCAGGCGGAATCCGGGGTCATCCTGGGTATTGGCCGAAAATTCCGACGCGCTGGCCGCTTCCAGCCGCAGGTCCAGCTCGGCGTTCACCACGCCCTCGAAATGCTTGATCACCTCGGACGGGCGCAGCCGGCGCGACGACGGCGACAGCCCCTCGATGATCGACGCCGCCAGGTAAAAGGCATCGACATCGCGGCGGAACGCACGTTCGATACCCGGGCGCAGGATCTTGACCGCGACATCGGCGCCGGTTTCGGCCAGGCGGGCGCGATGCACCTGCGCGATCGACGCGGCGGCGACCGGGGCGGAAAAGTCGGTATAAATCGACTCCAGCGGTTGCCCCAGCTCCTGCTCGACCGCGTTGCGGGCGGCCTGCTGGCTGAACGGGGGCAGCTTGTCCTGCAACACGCGCAATTGCAGCGCCAGCTCGGGGCCGACGACATCGGGGCGCGTCGACAGGATCTGGCCGAACTTGATATAGGCGGGGCCCAGCGCCTGAAGGGCGCGCGGCACGGGCGGCATCGCCGCATCGCCCTTCAGCCCCAGGAACTGGAACGGCCAGCCAAGGATGCGCGCGGCAAGGCGCAGCAGCGGCGGGGCCTGGTAGGCATCAAGGATAACGCCCATCGCGCCGGTACGCTCGAACGTGGCGCCGGTGCGCACCAGCCGCCAGATGTTGTGCGGTCCGCGCATGATCTAGATTTTCCATCCCGAATGCAGGGCCGCAACACCCAGGGTCAGGTTGCGATACTTGGCGTTTTCAAAGCCCGCGTCGCGCACCATCTGCAGGAACGTCTCCTGGTCGGGAAAACGGCGGATCGATTCGACGAGGTACTGATAGCTGTCGCGATCATTGGCGATCAGCTGGCCCATCGCGGGAATCATGTTGAAGCTGTAGCGGTCATAGGCCCATTGCAGCGCCGGGGTGGGGATCTGGCTGAATTCCAGCACCATCAGGCGGCCCCCCGGGCGCAGCACGCGGTAAGCCTCGGCCAGCGCGTCCTGCGGGCGGGTGACGTTGCGGATGCCGAAGCTGATCGTGTAGACATCGAAGCTGTTGTCGCGGAAGGGCAGCGCCATGGCATCGCCGGTGACCCAGTCGAGACTGTCGGCCATCGCCGCCGCCTCGGCGCGCTTGCGGCCCGCGACCAGCATCGGCTCGGTCAGGTCCAGCACCGTGGCATGGCCGAAGCCCGCGCGCTTCAGGAACCGGAACGAAATGTCGCCAGTGCCGCCCGCCACATCCAGCAGCTGCTGGCCGGGCCGCGGGGCCAGCCAGTCCATCATCGCATCTTTCCAGATGCGGTGAATCCCGAGGGACATCGCGTCGTTCATGACGTCGTATTTCGAGGCAACCGAATTGAAGACGCCCTGCACACGGCCGGCCTTCTCGTCCTCGGGGACTTCGCTGAATCCGAAATGGGTGGTCTTTTCGTTCATGGCTCTTGCGCTTATCTGTGCTGTGCCCTTCCTTATAGGGTGCTGGGCCGTCGCTGCAATGCGTGCATGTGGCACGGGGCCGCGACAGGCGGAAAGGGGGCCATCTGCCGGTGTGCTGTCCTTTGTCGAGCCGGGCTGCGTGGAACCGCGCGGGGGCCAGCCCCCGCGACCCCCGGGATATTTGCAACAGGGAAACCTGTAGAGACCACGAGAATGGCAGCGGGCCTGCCGGGAGAGCACATGCCGGAACTACCAGAGGTCGAGACCGTGCGCCGGGGGCTGGCGCCCGCGATGGAGGGTGCGGTGATCACGCAGGCCGCCGTCAACCGGCCCGATCTGCGCTGGCCGTTTCCCCAAGGAATGGCCGCACGGCTGCAGGGCCAGAGGGTTCTGCAGTTGCGCCGCAGGTCCAAGTACATCCTGGCCGATCTGTCGGGGGGAGAGAGCCTGCTTGTTCACCTGGGCATGTCGGGTCGGATGACCGTATCGGGCGATCCGCTGGGGCAGTTCGTGCATGAGCACCCGCTGGCCGCGAAGCACGACCACGTGGTGCTGGACATGGACAATGGCGCGCGCATCACCTTCAACGATCCGCGTCGCTTCGGGTCGATGGACCTGATGGCGACGGCAGGGGCCGAGGCGCACAAGCTGCTGGCCGGGCTGGGGCCGGAGCCCCTGGGCAACGCCTTTTCCGGTACATACCTGGCACAGGCCCTCAGGCTGCGGCGGACACCGGTGAAATCGGCCCTGCTGGATCAGCGCGTCGTGGCGGGGCTTGGCAACATCTATGTCTGCGAAGCGCTGTTTCGCGCCGGGATATCGCCGTTGCGCCGCTGTGACCGGATTGCGACACGGCGGCTGGCCGCGCTGGTGCCGGTGATCCGGGATGTGCTGGGCGAGGCGATCGAGGCGGGGGGATCGTCGTTGCGCGATTTTCGCCAGGCCAGCGGGGAATTGGGCTATTTCCAGCACAGCTTCGACGTTTATGGCCGCGAGGGCGATCCCTGTCGCACCCCCACATGCGGCAGGCCGATCCAGCGCGTCGTGCAATCGGGACGGTCGAGCTTCTTTTGCCCGCAGTGCCAGCGATAACGCGACGGCGCGCAAAGATAACTTGATCCGGGGTCGCAAAGTGTTAGGGAATCGGGACTAAATCTTAACCAAAGGGATCCTGACCCCATGGCCTATGAGACGATCATCGTCGAAATAGAAGATCACATCGCCCTGGTGAAACTGAACCGGCCGGACGCGATGAATGCCCTCAACGATACCCTGCTGGAGGAATTGGCCGATGCGCTGACGGCCGCGCAGAAGAATGCGCAGGTGCGCTGCATCGTGATTGCCGGCACCGAGAAATTCTTTGCCGCCGGCGCCGACATCAAGATGATGTCCGAGAAGAGCTTTGTCGATGTCTTCATGGGCGATCTGTTCGGGGCGGAAACCGCGGCCATCGCGCGGATTCGCAAGCCGATCATCGCCGCCGTGTCCGGCTATGCCCTGGGGGGCGGTTGCGAACTGGCGATGATGTGCGATTTCATCATCTGTTCCGATACCGCCAAGTTCGGCCAGCCCGAGATCAACCTCGGCGTCATTGCCGGGCTGGGCGGCACCCAGCGGCTGACCCGCGCCGTGGGCAAGGCCAAGGCGATGGACATGAACCTGACGGGCCGTTTCATGGACGCCGAGGAAGCCGAGCGCGCGGGCCTCGTGTCGCGTGTCGTTCCCGCCAAGAAGCTGATGGAAGAGGCGATGGGCGCCGCCAACAAGATCGCGGAAAAAAGCATGATCACGGTCATGGCGGTCAAGGAATCGGTCAACAGGTCGTTCGAGACCACCCTGACCGAAGGGATGCTGTTCGAACGCCGCCTGTTCTTCTCGATGTTCTCGACCGAGGATCAGAACGAAGGCATGACCGCCTTTCTGGAGAAACGCGAAGCGCAGTTCCGCGACCGCTGATCTATCGGGGGGGGGCGCGGCGCGGCCGGTCAGGCGAAACTGGCCGACAGCCGCTCCGGCGCCAGGTCCGCCAGGTCGAGGCCCGGCACCGCCGGGTGCCTGCCTGCGGGCGCAATGCGCCCCTCGACCAGGTCCGCCGCGATGCGCGACAGCGCAGGCGCGGTCTGGATGCCCGTTTCGCCCTGCCCGGCCAGCCAGAAGAACCCCTGCGCCCGTGGGTCGAAACCGCAGACCGGATTGCCATCGGCGGCAAAGGTGCGCAGCCCGGCCCAGACCGCGTCCGGCTGGCCGATCTTCAGATCGAACGCCGCCATCAGGCGATCCACCCCCTTGGCCACGTCCAGCGGCGCCGGGCGCGCGTCAGAGGGCAGGCAGGGCGTGTCGTCGCCGGGCGTTCCCTTGAACCGGCCGTTTTCGGACTTGAGAAAGAAGCACGCATCGATATCCGCAACCATCGGCAGGCCCGCCACGTCGACCCCCGGCGGCGCGGACAGCGATAGCGCGGTGCGCCGTTTCGGTGTCAGGCTAAGCGGGCTGGCCCCTGCCATCGCACCGACCTGCCCCGCCCAGGCCCCGGCGGCATTGATCACAACCGGCGCCTGATAGGTCCCGGCCTCGCTGGCGACCTGCCACGCGTTGGTCCTGCGCAGCAGCGTCGTGACCTCTGCGCCACAGACCAGGCGGGCACCGCGGGCCTCCATCCTCGCCTGATGCAGCGCCATCAACCGCCCGACGTGGATGTCGCGCACCTCGGCCTCCAGGACACCGGCGGCGGCATATCCGGGCCGCAGGATCGGCACCCACAGCCTGACCTCCTCGCTGTCCAGCCAACGGCAGAGCGGCTTGGGCCCCGCCGTGTCGAAAAAGCGGTGCAGCTGGTCCAGTTGATCAGCGCGGGCGACCCGCACCAATCCGCGGGGTGCCAGCAGCGGCAGATCCTCGATTTCCCGATAATGGCCCGACAGCTCGGCCAGCGATGCGCGGGTCAGGGCCTGCACCACCTGCGATCCCTGGTTGAACTGCATCACCGCCGTTCCGCGGCCCGTCGCATGATAGCCCGGCTGCGGTTCCCGCTCCAGCACCAGCACGCGGGCCCGTTCCGCCAGCGCGCTGGCAGCCGCCAGGCCACACAGGCCGGCACCGATCACGATGATGTCGTAGGCTTCGGCCATTGTCCTCTCCGGCGCCCCGTTCCTGCAGGGGGTGTGGCTGACCGGGAGACTCGTTGCCGCACCGCCCTGTCGGTGCCCGATCGACAGAAAATCTAGCCAAGCGATTCTCGTACGTAAACAAATTGATCTTTCCCATCGGCGGTGCGACGCCACCTGTCACAAATTACCGGCCCGAAACCGCCCCGAGTCGCGCATGAGAGTCAGCCGGCCGGCCCCCGGTCCGGCCGGTCGCGGCAAAAACAGGCAGTTCTGCGTCCCATGGCATACCGCGCCCGTTGCACGTAAAAAGCCACCAGAGGGCAAAGAATGCGCCCACACCTGTTGACTCGGAGGCGACTCGCCTCTAGAGACCCAGCTTCAAGAATTCACCGAACCCAAAACATGGGACGATACTAATATGGCCAACTCGCCTCAGTCGAAGAAACGCGCCCGTCAGGCAGATGCACGTCTGACCGTGAACAAAGCGCGCCGCTCGCGCATTCGCACCTTCCTTCGCAAGGTTGAAGAAGCGATTGCATCGGGTGACAAATCTGCCGCCGAAACCGCCCTGCGCACCGCTCAACCCGAGCTGATGCGTGGCGTGACCAAAGGCGTCTACCACAAGAACACCGTGTCCCGGAAAATGTCGCGCCTGTCGTCGCGCGTCAAAGCGATCGCTTAATTTTTCCGACCAACTGATCGAAGAAAAGGCGCTGCTTCGGCCGCGCCTTTTTTTATGTCTGGGCGCTTGTGCAACAGCTCTGCGATTCCTTTCGGCAAGAGTTTGAGTCAAGCACGTTGTGCGGTTGTAAGCGTCCCGTCACAGTTGATACCTTCGAACTTGCGAGTCACTTCGCCTTGGGGGGGCATCGCGGTTCTACCTGTTCCGCACGCCGATAAGGGCACGATAACTGGGGTTTTCGTGCGCTGCCACTATCGGCAATGTCCAAGCACTGACGACTGGTCATGCGTCTTACGGCACGGCATTTTTACGATGCCCGACCCGGATGCAGATCTTTGACCAATTGTAGCCGGTCAACCGGCCTGCCGCCTGTTTCGTCTCGGCAACGAAACGGATCGGTACGTCTTTGCCTGTCCCAGGGCACAGTGAGACAGTCCCGGCACCGGGCGCGCAAAAGGGCACTGACGTATGCTGCACAGGGGCAAAAGAGAATAAGATGGCGACGATGAGTTGGGGCGAACTTAAGGACAATCTCCGCAAGAAAGTCGGAGAGCATAACTTCACGAACTGGATTGCACCGCTGGAGCTGGATTCGCTGAAGGATGGTGTTGCCACCCTCTCCGCGCCCTCCACCTATGCGGGCACCTATGTTCAGCGCAATTTCGGTGACGTGATCCTGGGCGAGATGGGCGCGCTGCCCGACAATGTCCGGCGCATCGAATTTTCCGTTGCGCGCCGCAATGCCCCGGCCCCGATGGCCGCCGCCAATGGCCGCGCCGCCACCGTCAACGACACCGGCGACACCGCTCCGGCCCCGACCCCGGCGCCCGGCGCCGCACCGCGCCGCGCCGGCACCTATGATGCCGACACCCGCTCGATGCAGGAACGGATGCTCCAGCCCGCGCCGCTGGATCCCGGCTGCACCTTCGACAGCTTCATCGTCGGCAAGCCGAACGAACTGGCCCATGCCGCCGCGCGCCGCGTCGCCTCCGGGGCCGAGGTCGAATTCAACCCGCTGTTCCTTTATGGTGGCGTCGGTCTGGGCAAGACCCACCTGATGCACGCCATCGCCTGGGAACTGAAATCCAGCAATCCCGACCTGAACGTCGTCTACCTGTCCGCCGAACAGTTCATGTACCGCTTCGTGCAGGCCCTGCGCGACCGCAAGATGATGGATTTCAAATCCCTGTTCCGCAACGTCGACGTGCTGATGGTCGATGACGTCCAGTTCATCGCCGGCAAGGATTCCACGCAGGAAGAATTCTTTCACACCTTCAACGCCCTGATCGAACACAATAAACAGATCATCCTGTCGGGCGACTGCGCCCCGAACGAGATCAAGAACCTGCCGCCGCGCATCTCTTCGCGCCTCAGCTCGGGCCTTGTCGTCGATCTGCACCCCACCGATTACGAACTGCGCCTCGGCATCCTGCAATCCAAGGTCGACGTCTTTCGCATCAAGCATCCCGGCCTTGTCGTGGCCGACGGCGTTCTGGAATTCCTCGCGCATCGCATCTCGACCAACGTGCGTGTGCTTGAGGGCGCGCTGACCCGCCTCTTCGCCTTCGCCTCGCTCGTGGGCCGTGAAATCACCATGGACCTGACGCAGGATTGCCTGTCCGACGTGCTGCGCTCCTCCGATCGCAAGCTCACGATCGAGGAAATTCAGCGCCGCGTCGCGGAACACTACAACATCCGCCTGTCCGACATGATCGGCCCCAAGCGCGTGCGCAGCTTTGCCCGCCCGCGTCAGGTGGCGATGTACCTGTGCAAGAAACTGACCTCGCGCAGCCTGCCCGAAATCGGCCGCCGGTTTGGCGGGCGCGACCACACCACCGTCATGCACGGCGTCAAGCGCATAGAAGAGCTGATGTCGCAGGATTCCCAGATTGCCGACGATCTGGAAATGCTGCGCCGCTCGCTTGAGGCCTGATCGGCCCCCGCAGCCGCGACATACCCCCGTTTTCCCGCAAACCCGGCGCCGCCCCAGCGTCGGGTTTGCCTTTGCCCGTGCTTCGCCTTACCTCACCCGGACAGGGCCGCCCGCATGGCCCGACTGCGCCGCGCCTTTCCCTGCCCTCTCCCGCCGACAGGACCATTCTGCACATGCGCCTCAATATCGACGTCACAATGGAATATCAGCTCGAGGATCCGATGGTCTTTCTGACGATCGAGGCCGCCGACACCGATGGCCAGATCGTGATTGATCAACAGCTCGACGTTCAGAACGCCACCCTGTCGTGGGTCGACGGAGAAGAGGGGCTGGGCCAGCGCGTCTGGGCGCGGGTCGGGGGCGAGGTGATGCGCCTGCACTATCGCGCGCTGGTCGATGTCACCCGCAGCGACATCCCGCTTGCGGGCTTGCAGGCCGCCGCCCGTGAAACCCTGCCCGGCAGCGTCATCACCTTTCTGCGCCCGTCGCGGTTCTGCCAGTCCGACCTGTTCACCTCCTTCGTGGATCGCCAGTTCGGCTATCTTGACGGCGGCGACAAGATTGCCGCCATTCGCGATTGGGTTGCGGATGAAATGACCTACGTGCCCGGCAGTTCGCACGCCGGCACCACCGTGCTCGATACCTTCGCCGCGCGCGAAGGCGTCTGCCGTGATTATGCCCATATGGTCTGCGCGCTGGCCCGCGCCGCCGACATTCCCGCCCGCTATGCCGCCGTCTATGGCCTCGGCGTGACGCCACCGGATTTTCACGCGGTGGCGCAGGTCTGGCTCGACGGGGCGTGGCACCTGGTCGATTCGACCCGCATGTGCACCCCAGAAGACCTGGTGGTGATCGCCGTGGGCCGCGATGCCTGCGACATCGCCTTCATGGAAACCGGTGCCTTTGCCAACATGGTCGCACAGGATGTTTCGGTCATCGCCGTGCCCGAGGGCTGAGCGAACCGCGATCGCGCCCACCCCTCTCTGGCCTCACCCCTCTCTGGCCTGACGCTCTGGCCTTTCCTCTGCATGGCGCTCTCCGCCTGCGTCCGCCGCGTGGCGAAAGGCCGCCGCCTTTCCCTGCCCGGCCGGATCGGCGATTCGCGGCGCGGACGGGGCATTAACGATTGTGCGGCACCTGTTTTTGCACCGCCCGGTTACCGTTCGAATACCGACGCAAGCACCGACGTGCCGTTTCCGCGGTTTCCCCAGTTAACCGACGCAACCCAGGCGATTCGGCCATTGGCGCCACTGAAACGGTACCGACACGGTGGTGCGGTGCAGCAGAGGGCCGTTAACCTGCGCAGATGTCACCCGCCGCCGCCCCGCCCCCCCATCAGCGCCCCGCATCAGCGCCCTGGCGCCGGTCGGTTCGGCGTGCATCGGCAGGGGATTTGCCCGCCATGGGGCGCGGCTGTTGTTTTATGGCCGCGCCTTGATGACACCTGCTGGTGCAAAGCGGCAAAATGCGCAAATACCCGTTGTGCTGACTGTAGAAACGGGTAGCTTTTCGGTCCCGGCAGCAGTGCGCCCGGCGGGACCACGACAGGGACAGGGAAAAAAGCCATGAAACTCAGCATCGAACGCGCGGCTCTGCTCAAGGCGGTGTCGCAGGCCCAATCGGTTGTCGAGCGGCGCAATACGATTCCGATCCTCGCCAACGTGCTGATCGAGGCGACGGGCAACGACGTGATGTTCCGCGCCACCGATCTGGATATCGAGGTCGTGGACAAGGCCCCGGCCATGGTCGAACGCGCCGGAGCCACCACGGTTTCCGCCGTAACCCTGCATGAAATCGTCAGAAAATTGCCCGACGGCGCGATGGTCACCCTGTCGGATGACGGCACTGCCGGGCGCCTGATGGTGCAGGCGGGGCGGTCGAACTTCAACCTCGCGACGCTGCCGAAAGAGGATTTTCCGGTGATGGCCTCGTCGGAATACAGCTCCAATTTCAGCGCCCCGGCGCCGGTGCTGCGCCGGCTGTTCGACAAGTCCAAGTTCGCCATCTCGACCGAGGAAACCCGCTATTACCTGAACGGCGTCTACATGCACGTGGCCGATGGCGACGAAGGGCGCGCGCTGCGCTGCGTGGCCACCGACGGTCACCGCCTGGCCCGTATCGACGCGCCGCTGCCCGAAGGCGCCGAGGCCATGCCCGGCGTCATCGTGCCGCGCAAGACCGTGGGCGAGCTGCGCAAGCTGCTGGATGACGACGACATGGAGATCGCCGTGTCGGTGTCGGAAACCAAGGTGCGATTCGCCACGCCGCAGATCACCCTGACCTCCAAGGTCATCGACGGGACGTTTCCGGATTATTCACGGGTCATCCCGCAGAATAACACCCGCCGTCTGGAAGTGGACGCGGCCGAGTTTGCCAAGGCCGTCGATCGCGTCGCCACCGTCAGTTCCGAACGCTCCCGCGCCGTCAAGCTGAGCCTGGACGAGGATCGCCTGATCCTGTCCGTCAACGCCCCCGACAGCGGCGCGGCGGACGAGGAGCTTGCCGTCGCCTATTCTGACGAGCATCTGGAAATTGGCTTCAATGCCAAGTACTTGCTGGAAATCGCCAGCCAGGTGGATCGCGAGAACGCGGTGTTCATGTTCAACTCATCGGGGGATCCGACGCTGATGCGCGAAGGCAATGACCTGAGCGCGGTCTACGTCGTGATGCCGATGCGCGTGTAATATCGCCCGTTCCGGGCGATGCCTCCGGCGGGGATATTTTCAACAGGGAAACGGGAAGGAGTCCGGGTTTGGCGGAGCTGTGTCTGACCCGGCTGGAGCTGTCGCATTTCCGGTCGTGGAAGCGCGGCACGATCCGCGTCGATGCCCGTCCCGTGGCGATCTGGGGGCCGAACGGCGCCGGCAAGACCAATATTCTTGAAGCGGTTTCAATGTTTTCGCCCGGACGCGGGCTGCGCCGCGCCGCGGCCGAGGAGATGGTGCGCCGCCCAGAGGGACTGGGCTGGAAGCTGAGCGGTGTGCTGCGGTCGCTTCACCAGATGCACGAGGTCGAGATGCTGGCCGAGGCGGGACAGTCGCGCACCCTGCGCATCGATGACAAGGCAGCGCCGCAGGTCGCGCTTGGCCGGATCGCGCGGGTGCTGTGGCTGGTGCCCAGCATGGACCGCCTCTGGACCGAGGCGGCCGAGGGGCGGCGGCGGTTCCTGGATCGCATGGTGCTGAGTTTCGTGCCCGGTCATGCCGATGCGACGCTGGCTTATGACAAGGCCATGCGCGAGCGGAACCGCCTGCTGAAAGACATGGTGCGGGACGAGCCGTGGTACCTGGCCCTGGAACGGCAGATGGCCGAAACGGGGACGCAGATACGGCTCAACCGGTTGAAAGCGCTGCAATTGATTGCCGAGGCGACGGAGGAGGCCGAGACGGCGTTTCCCGCGCCGCAACTGTCGCTGACCCACCCCGAGGGCGAGTTGCCGGCGACCGAAGCCGATCTGCTGGTCGCATTTCAGGAGAGCCGGCGGCGCGACATGGCCGCCGGGCGTACCCTGATCGGGCCGCACCGCGTCGACCTGGAGGCGTTCTGGACCACCAAGGGGATCGCGGCCCGCGATGCCTCGACCGGAGAGCAGAAGGCCTTGCTGGTGTCGCTGATCCTGGCCAATGCGCGCGGCCTGGCCCGCGATTTCGGTGCGCCGCCCATCCTGCTGCTGGACGAGGTTGCCGCCCACCTTGACGCAGGCCGTCGTGCCGCGCTTTATGACGAAATCTCGGCCCTTGGCGCGCAGGCCTGGATGACCGGCACCGGGCCGGAGCTGTTCAGTGAACTGGGCGATCGGGCGCAGTACCTCGACGTTACCGAACAGGGCGGCGAAAGCCGTGCCGAGCAGAAGGACACCGCCACATGACCCCGCAACGCGTTACGCTGATCACCCTGGGCGTCGCCGATCTGTCGGTCGCCCGGGCCTTTTACGCCGCGCTTGGCTGGACCGTCACGGCAGAGCAACCCGGCGTTGCCTTCTACCAGATGGACGGCATGGGGCTGGGTCTGTTCGGGTTGGAAGATCTGGCCAAGGATCAGGGGCGCGCAGGTGCCGCGTTGGGAACCGGCGCGATCACCCTGGCCCAGAACATGGCCGACCGCGCCGCTGTCGATGCCGCCTGGGACAGGGCGATGCAGGCCGGGGCGGTTGCCCTGAAAGCCCCCGAAGAGGTCTTTTGGGGCGGGTATTCAGGGTATTACGCCGACCCTGACGGCCACGTCTGGGAACTGGCGCACAACCCGTTCTGGCCGCTGGACGACGCCGGCCGCCTGACCATCCCCAAGACCTGAGAGCCCCCGGATGACAGTCTCACTTGCGGAACTGGCGCTGTATGCCGGGGCGATGTTCATCATGGTCCTGACCCCTGGCCCGGTCTGGCTGGCCCTGGCCGCGCGCACCCTGTCCGGCGGGTTCGGCGCCGCCTGGCCATTGGCCCTGGGGGTGGTGATCGGGGACGGTCTCTGGCCGCTTCTGGCGATCCTCGGGGTGTCCTGGGTGGTGGGGCAGATTGAGGGGTTCATGCTGGTGCTGCGCCTTGTCGGGGCCGTGATGTTCCTGTTCATGGGGCTGGCCCTGCTGCGCAAACCCGACCGCGGCATCACCAGCGACGGGCGCCTGACCCGCCCCGGCAGGCTGGCGGGGTTCCTGGCCGGGCTGGCCGCGATCGCGGGCAACCCCAAGGCCATCCTGTTCTACATGGGTATCCTGCCCGGCTTCTTCGACCTGACGCGTGTCACCGGTTGGGATATCGCCGCGGTTGTCGGTATTTCGATGGGCGTTCCGCTGGTCGGCAACCTGCTGCTGGCCGGGCTGGTCAGCCGGGTGCGGCGGCTGTTGACCTCGGGCAGCGCGATGCGCCGGACGAACATCTTTGCCGGGTGTCTGATGGTCTGTATCGGCCTGGTCATTCCCTTTGCCTGACGGCGCTGCCACGGTCGCCCGGGCACCGAAATGACGGGTCAGGATCCAATGCGGGGAAAACCGCTGCGGCGCCCCTGAATCTTGTGTCATACGCGTGACATTCCCCCCACGAGAGCTTAGGTTGAGCCAAGAAATTCCAAAGGGGACACGCATGGCCGAGGCCCAACCGAACATACCTGAGTATAACGCTGATTCCATCAAGGTTCTCAAGGGCTTGGATGCCGTCCGGAAACGCCCGGGCATGTACATCGGCGATACCGACGATGGCTCGGGTCTGCACCACATGATTTACGAGGCTGTCGATAACGGTATCGACGAGGCGCTTGCCGGCCATGCCGACTTTGTCCGGGTGATCATCCACGCCGACAACTCGGTTTCGGTGCGCGACAACGGACGCGGCATTCCGGTGACGATCCACACCGAAGAGGGCGTCTCGGCGGCCGAGGTCATCATGACCCAGCTGCACGCGGGCGGCAAGTTCGACCAGAACTCCTACAAGGTGTCGGGTGGTCTGCACGGCGTCGGCATCTCGGTCGTGAACGCCCTGTCCGACTGGCTGGAACTGCGGATCTGGCGCGACGGCAAGGCGCATTACGTGCGCTTTGAGGATTCCGTCACTGTCGCGCCGCTGATCGTCACCGGCGACGCGAACGGCGAACAGGGCACCGAGGTGCGATTCCTGTCGTCGACCAAGACGTTTTCCAACCTCGAATACGATTACCACACGCTGGAAAAACGCCTGCGCGAACTGGCCTTCCTGAACTCCGGTGTGCGCATCACGCTGGAAGATCACCGCCCCGCCGAAGCCTTGAAGACCGAGTTGTACTACGAGGGTGGCGTCAAGGAATTCGTCAAGTACCTCGACCGGTCGAAAACGCCGGTCTTTCCCGAACCGATCTTCATCACGGGCGAACGGGACGATATCGGCATCGAGGTCGCGATGTGGTGGAACGACAGCTACAACGAAATGGTGCTGCCGTTTACCAACAACATCCCGCAACGCGATGGCGGGACCCACATGGCGGGCTTTCGCGGCGCCCTGACCCGGACGATGACGAAATACGCCCAGGACAGCGGCATCGCCAAGCGCGAAAAGATCAGCTTTACCGGCGACGATGCGCGTGAGGGCCTGACCTGCGTGCTGTCGGTCAAGGTACCCGACCCGAAATTCTCGAGCCAGACAAAGGACAAGCTTGTCTCGTCCGAGGTGCGCCCCGCCGTGGAATCCCTTGTGGGCGAGAAACTGGCCGAGTGGTTCGAAGAAAACCCTCAGCAGGCCAAGATCATCATCGGCAAGATCGTCGAGGCCGCACAGGCGCGCGAAGCCGCCCGTCGGGCCCGCGAACTGACCCGGCGCAAATCGGCGCTGGATGTGAACTTCCTCGCCGGCAAGCTCAAGGATTGCTCGGAAAAAGACGCGACCAAGACCGAAGTCTTCCTGGTCGAGGGCGACTCGGCTGGCGGCTCCGCGCAGACGGGCCGGGATCGGCGCACGCAGGCGGTACTTCCCCTGCGCGGCAAGATCCTCAACGTCGAGCGGGCGCGTTTCGACAGGATGCTCTCCAGCCAGGAGATCGGCAACCTCGTCATGGCGCTCGGCACCGGCATTGGCCGCGATGAGTTCAACATCGAAAAGCTGCGCTACCACAAGGTCGTCATCATGACCGACGCCGACGTCGACGGCGCGCACATCCGCACCCTGCTGCTGACCTTCTTCTACCGCCAGATGCCCGAGCTGATTACCGGCGGCTACCTCTATATCGCGCAACCGCCGCTCTACAAGGCGTCGCGCGGCAAGTCCGAGGTCTACCTCAAGGATCAGGCCGCGATGGACGACTTCCTGATGGATCACGGGGTCGAGGGGGCCGTGCTCAAACTGGGCAACGGCAACGAACTCGGTTCGCAGGACCTCAAGCGCGTCGTGGCCGAGGCGCGCCAGCTGCGCCGCGTTCTGGATGCCTTCCCGACGCATTACCCGCGCCACATCCTGGAACAGGCGGCCATCGCCGGGGCCTTCGTGCCCGGTGCGATCGACGCCGACCTGCAAGGCGTTGCCGAACAGGTTGCCGCCCGCCTGGACCTGATCGCGCTGGAATACGAACGTGGCTGGCAGGGGCGCATCACGCAGGATCACGGCATCCGCCTGGCCCGCATCCTGCGCGGCGTCGAGGAAGTCCGCACGCTGGACGGTCCGATGCTGCGGTCGGGCGAGGCGCGCCGCACCGGCAGCTTCACCAAGTCCCTGCAAGAGATCTACAGCGTGCCCGCGACACTGGTCCGCAAGGAAAAGCGCCAGATGATCTATGGCCCGCTCGACCTGTTCAAGGCGATCCTGGCCGAGGGCGAAAAGGGCCTGTCGATCCAGCGCTACAAGGGTCTGGGGGAAATGAACCCGGAACAGCTGTGGGAAACCACGCTGGACCCGGATGCGCGCACCTTCCTTCAGGTCAAGGTCGACGACATCGCAGAGGCCGACGATCTGTTCACCAAGCTGATGGGCGACGTGGTCGAACCGCGCCGCGAATTCATCCAGCAGAACGCACTGAACGTCGCCAACCTCGACTTCTGATCCGACAATGGCGCCCGCCCGTTGCGTGCCCCTTCCGGGCCGCGACGGGCGGGCGTCCTAGCGCTCGCTCGCGCCCTTTCCGGCCAGAATTTTGTCGCGGAATTTCGCGATACGGGCCACGCGGGTCGCAGATTGCTTTGCCCCGTTCAGATTGATGACATAGCTCCTCTGGCGGCCCGGTGTCAGCGCCCGAAAGGCCTCGTCCAGCTCTGCATCGCCCTCCAGCGCCTCGACCAGTTCGTCAGGGTAGTCCAGTGCGGCTTGCACCTTT
Source organism: Pseudooceanicola sediminis (assembly GCF_003575965.1). Classification (GTDB taxonomy): domain Bacteria; phylum Pseudomonadota; class Alphaproteobacteria; order Rhodobacterales; family Rhodobacteraceae; genus Pseudooceanicola; species Pseudooceanicola sediminis. Next base: position 171,313 of record NZ_QWJJ01000002.1, read on the forward strand.
TCCGGTTTGATGCCCGCCTCGGCATATCCCATCGCCTCTTTCAGATAGGACAGGATCAGTCCCTCCTGCGCGGCAACCTGCGCGGCGTCGTCAAAGCTGATCAGATTGGGATGGTCCGTATTCGGCCCCTGCCGCACCATCACCCCCGCGGGGTCCTTCATCAGGGCCGCATTGAAGAAACTGAGGCAGAAGTGCCTGCGAAAGGCCCCGATGATGACGATGTTGCGCCCTTCGTGCACATAGCAGGGGTGGCCCCATTTCACCGTTTCGATCAGTCCCGCGGCGCAGCAGATCCGGCGCAGATCGCTCAGGCCATTTTCCCACAGGTGCACCGAACACTCCGGTGTCGCGAACCGGGAACAGCGCCCGCAGCCCTGGTGGAAAAATGTCTCGATATCCGTGATCATCGCCGCCCCCTGCCTCGGCCCCCCTCTGGATGCCTGTGCCGCTATCTGGTCGCGTCAGCCTCGCCCCGGCACGCGCGTCCCGGCCCGCATCGGCGTCAGATTGCCGGGGCCATCGTCCGGTGCGGGAATGAATTCGGCCCGATCCTGCGGCGGCAGGTCGAACACGCCCTTGCCCCAATCCGCCATCCGCCAGGCAATCTTGGCCGCCTCGATCTTTTCTTCGCTCGAGGCCACGAAATTCCACCAGATATAGCGCGGCCCGTTCAGCGTCGCCCCACCCAGGGCCATGAACCGGGCACCCTCTGCCCCGGCCCGCACGCTGATCCTGTCGCCGGGGCGAAACACCATCATCTGCCCGGCGCGAAACACCTCGCCCGCCACGGTGATTTCGCCATGAGTCACGTGAATGCCGCGATCCTCGTGATCGTCGGGCAACGGAAAGGCCCGCCCCGGCCGCAGCGTCACATCCAGATAGAACGCCTCGGAAAACAGCGTCACCGGGGCCGTCCGGCCAAACGCGCTGCCCAGGATCAGACGCGCCGTGATGCCCTCGGCCTCGAACATCGGCAGGTCCGGCTGGCCAAAGTGTTCGAACATCGGCGCGCGCTCCTCGTGGTCCTCCGGCAGGGCAATCCAGGTCTGGATGCCATACAGGCTCTGCGGGCCCTCACGCTCGGCACTGGGCGAGCGTTCGGAATGGCTGACACCCTTGCCCGCGACCATCCAGTTGACCTCGCCCGGCTTGATCAGCTGGTCACTGCCAATGGAATCCTGGTGGTGGAACGTGCCCTTGTACAGATACGTCACCGTGCCCAGCCCGATGTGGGGATGCGGGCGCACGTCTATGCCCTGCCCTGTCACCAGTTCCGCCGGGCCCATCTGGTCGAAAAAGATGAACGGCCCCACCATCTGGCGGCGCGGGGCCGGCAAGGCGCGGCGCACCTCGAACCCGCCGATATCGCGGGCGCGGGGCACGATCACGGATTCGATGGCATCGCGGGCAATCGCCTCGGGGTCGGTCAGATCAACAGCAGGATTCCAGCTCATGACATTCTCCTCTCGCTAAGGAAAATGTACCCGTTTCGCACCACTTTGCATCCCCGCAATCGCGCACATATCACCTGCGTGCGGCGTCATGGGCCGCCATCGTCCGCACATCGGGCCACGGGCAGCGCGCTGGCAGCGCCCTCGCAGCGCCGCGGCGCAGGGCCCGGCAGTTGCCGGTTTCTTGGGCAGCGACATCGATTGTCGGCACGGCCTCCGGCGCTTGATGGAATCCCCGTTTACTTCCTGTGACCTTCCGCGACATTTCGAGGTCATGCCGGACAAGCTCTCCATCATCGTCGTCGAACCGGATCGCGACCGGGCGCTGTTGATCGTCGACAGCCTGCGCGGTGCTGGCGATTACGACATCCATGTCATTTCCGAGGTGACGGGCCTTGCCCGCTCGATCCGCGCCCACAATCCCGACATGGTGCTGGTCGATATCGCCAACCCCTCGCGCGATACGATCGAGGAGCTGACCCTCGCCTCCGGCCCTCTTGAACGGCCCGTCGCCATGTTCGTCGACCAGTCCGACGTCGGCCTGACCCGCACCGCGATCGAGGCTGGCGTCTCCGCCTATGTTGTCGACGGGCTCAAGGCAGATCGCGTCAAACCCATCCTCGATGCCGCCGTCGCCCGCTTCAACATGTTTCAGCGGATGCGCACCGAACTCGCCGCCACGAAAAAGGCGTTGGAAGAACGCAAGGTCATCGACCGCGCCAAGGGCGTGCTGATGAAGGCGCGCGGCGTCAACGAAGACGAAGCCTATGCCCTGCTGCGCAAGACCGCGATGGATCAGGGCCGCCGGGTCGCGGACGTGGCGCAGGCGCTCGTGACCACCGCGGGCCTGCTGGGATGAAGGGGGCCACTCTCTCTGTCGGCTATATCGGCCTCGTGGACGCCGCGCCGCTGATCGTGGCGCAAGAGATGGGCTTCGCTGCCGAAGAGGGGCTGGACCTCGACCTGATCAAGGCCCCCTCCTGGTCCTCGCTGCGCGACATGCTGGTGTTCGGCCGGGTCGAGGCGGCGCATATGCTGGCGCCCGTCCCCGTGGCCTCCGCGCTCGGGCTCGGCGGCAACGGCGGGCCGATCTCGGCGGTGTCGGTGCTGTCGGTGAACGGCAATGTCATCGGCGTCAGCAACGATCTGGCACGGCGGCTGCGCGATGTTGGCCATGACTTCGCGTTCAACGATGCCCGCAATGCCGGTCTGGCGCTGATCGCCGCCAAGCGCCCCGACAAACCGCTGCGCATCGGCGTGCCCTTCCCCTTCTCGATGCACGCCGAACTGCTGTACTACTGGCTGTCTGCCGTCGGTCTGCCCGCGCCGCAAGGCGTTCTGATCCGCACCATCCCCCCGGCGCTGATGGCCGATGCCATGGCCGCCGGGGAAATCGACGCCTTTTGCGTGGGCGAACCCTGGGGCTCCATCACCGTGGAAAATGCCGCCGGTGAACTGCTGCTGCCGACCCGTGCAATCTGGGCCTTTGCCCCGGAAAAGGTGCTGGCCGTGCGCACCGACTGGGCCGAAACCGAAGGCGCCCTGCTGGGCCGCCTGATCCGGTCGGTCTGGCGTGCCGGGCGCTGGCTGTCCGATCCGGCCTCCAAGAGCCTCGCCGCCGAGATCCTCTCGGCAGGCAATTACCTCGACCTCCCCGCCGAGGTGCTGGACCGTGCCCTCTCGGGTCGGCTGATCATCGGCCCTCGCGGCGACATGCGCGAGGTGCCGGGGTTTGTCGGCTTTCACAAGGGCACCGCCACATTCCCCTGGCGCAGTCAGGCGGAATGGATTGCGCTGCAACTGGCTGCGCGCACCGGGCTGGACCGCGATCAGGCCCTGCGTGCCGGGCGCGCCTCGTTCCGATCCGACCTGCACCGCGCTGCCCTGGCAGGAACCGAGGCCGACCTGCCCGGCGCGTCGATGAAGATCGAGGGCGCGATTCGCTCCGAAACGTCCATCGCCTCTGCCTCCGGTCACCTGTCCCTGCTGCCTGATACGTTCTTCGATGGCCGTGTTTTTGAGCCGACAGCCGAGTGACGCACAAAAAAATCGCGTCACTTTGCCCCCGGAATGGGCAAATCGGGTCTTTGCCTGCGTTTTTGACGCCGCGCATCATCTTCTCTTTGCTTTTGTGGCCCGGCCCCGTCTAGATCAAGGGCGTAGGTAGGCAATGGCGCCCACCGAACCGAATTCTCCCACCGATTGGGTACGACTGAGCAAAGCCGCTCGACTCTCTGATGCACAGGCATCGGGGTAGGTCGATGTGGCTTTTTTCGTGTTTGCCCGGGCGGTTGTGAACCCCGGGCCATAAACGGGGTAACCTATGAAGAACTTGATCCTTTCGCTTGCTGCCACCACCGCTCTGGTCGCACCGGCCCATGCCGAAATGCTCGACCTCGAAAAGGACGTGCTCACCTTCGGCTTTATCAAGCTGACGGACATGGCCCCCCTCGCCGTCGCCTATGAACAGGGCTTTTTCGATGACGAGGGCCTGTTCGTCACGCTTGAGGCGCAGGCCAACTGGAAGGTGCTGCTCGATGGCGTCATCGGCGGTCAGCTCGACGGCGCGCACATGCTGGCAGGCCAACCCCTGGCCGCCACCATCGGTTACGGCACCGAGGCGCATATCGTCACCCCCTTCTCGATGGACCTGAACGGCAACGGCATCACGGTCAGCAACGAGGTCTGGGACATGATGAAACCGCAGCTGGACACCGGCGCCGATGGCAAGGTGGTGCACCCGATCTCGGCCTCCACCCTGCAACCCGTGATCGAGAAATTCGCGGCCGAAGGCAAACCCTTCAACATGGGCATGGTCTTTCCCGTCTCGACCCATAACTACGAACTGCGCTACTGGCTGGCCGCCGGCGGGATCGAACCGGGCTATTACAGCCCTGAAAACGTCTCGGGTCAGATCAACGCCCAGGCCTATCTCTCCGTCACCCCGCCACCGCAGATGCCCGCCACGCTCGAGGCCGGCACCATCTCGGGCTATTGCGTCGGTGAACCCTGGAACCAGCAGGCCGTCTTCAAGGGCATCGGCGTGCCGGTGATCACCGATTACGAGATCTGGAAGAACAACCCGGAAAAGGTCTTCGGCATGTCCGCGGAATTCACCGATGCCAACCCCAACACCACCCTCGCCATCACCAAGGCGCTGATCCGTGCCGCCATCTGGCTGGACGAGAACGACAACGCCAACCGCCCCGAAGCGGTCGAGATCCTGTCGCGCCCCGAATACGTCGGCGCGGATGCCGAGGTGATCGCCAACTCGATGACCGGCACTTTTGAGTATGAAAAGGGCGACGCGCGCGAGGTGCCCGATTTCAACGTCTTCTTCCGCTACAACGCCACCTACCCCTTCTACTCCGATGCGGTCTGGTACCTGACCCAGATGCGCCGATGGGGCCAGATTGCCGACGCCAAGCCCGACAGCTGGTACGACGAGGTTGCCCGCTCCGTCTACAAGCCCGAGATCTACCTTCAGGCCGCCCGCATGCTGGTCGACGAAGGATTGGCGGACGAGGCCGACTTCCCCTGGGACAGCGATGGCTACAAGGCCCCGACTCCGGCGGCAGATGTGATCGACGGCATCAGCTATGACGGCAAGACCCCGAACGCCTACCTCGAGTCCCTGCCCATCGGCCTCAAGGGCGACCAAAAGGTCGTCGGCACCGAAATCCAGGGGTGACGTAACCGCCCCTCGTCGCCGGACCTCGCCCGGCAAAGCACCCGCGCAGCGCCGTTCAGGGCACACCACCGGCGCTGCGCGAAACACCGAAGGGCGGGCCTGCGCACCGCTCCGGCGACCGCCCTTCGCACTGCCACAGGCACCGCTCAGATACCGACAGGATACCGACGTGCTTTTCGCCATCAGATCAGAGAGTTGAGCCATGACAACAGTCGATCCAGATTTTGCACGTGTCCAGGCCAGGGCGGCCCGCCGCGCACGGCTTTTCACCCGCATCAACACCGCCGATAAATGGCTCAACGTCCTCGGTCTCGCCTGGGTCACCCCGATCCTCAAGGCCCTGGCAGGCGACAATCCCCGCGCCCAACTTGGCGATATCTGGCGGCTTCTGATGGTGCCCCTGCTGGCCATCGTGGTCTTCCTGTCGCTCTGGGGCTATCTCGCACCCAAGGTGCAGACCTCGCTCGGCGCGATCCCCGGCCCTGCCGCCGTCTGGTCCGAGGCCGTGAACCTGAACCATGAGGCGCAGCTCACAGCGCAAAAAAGGCAGGATTTTCAAGACCGTATAGATAAACGCAACGCCCGTCTGATCGAACAGGGCAAGGCGGATCAGGTCAAGGACATCCCCTATACCGGCGCGCCCAGCTACTACGAACAGATCTGGACCTCGATCAAGACGGTGTTCTTCGGCTTCCTCGTCGCCTCGGCCATCGCCATCCCGCTCGGTATCGCTGCGGGTCTGTCGGTCACCGCCAACGCAGCCCTCAACCCGTTGATTCAAATCTTCAAACCGGTCTCGCCCCTGGCATGGCTGCCAATCGTCACGATGGTCGTCTCTGCCGTCTACGCCACCAACGACGGCATGTTTTCGAAATCCTTCCTGGTTTCGGCAATCACCGTCACGCTCTGCTCTCTCTGGCCCACCCTGATCAACACCTCCCTCGGCGTTGCCTCCATCGACAAGGATCTGATCTCGGTCTCCAGAGTGTTGAAAATGAACACTTATACCAAGATCACCAAGCTGGTCCTGCCCTCGGCCCTGCCGCTGATCTTCACGGGATTGCGCCTGTCCCTCGGGGTCGGCTGGATGGTCCTGATCGCGGCCGAGATGCTGGCCCAGAACCCCGGCCTTGGCAAATTCGTCTGGGACGAATTCCAGAACGGCTCCTCCTCCTCCCTCGCGCGGATCATGGTCGCCGTCTTCACCATCGGGATCATCGGCTTCCTGCTCGACCGGGTCATGTACGCCCTCCAGTCCCTCTTCACCTTCTCGAACAACAGGTAAGCACCATGGCAATCCTCAGTTTTGACAATGTGAACAAGGGCTTCGGGACCGGCCTGTCCCGTGCCGAGGTGCTGCGCGGCATCTCCCTCGACGTGCAGGAGGGCGAGTTCGTCGCCATCCTCGGCTTCTCTGGCTCGGGCAAATCCACCCTGATGAACCTGATCGCCGGGCTGGAATTTCCCGACAGCGGGACGGTCCGTTTCAAGGGCGCGCCGATCACCGGCCCCGGCCCCGAACGCGGTCTGGTGTTTCAAAGCTACTCGCTGATGCCCTGGCTGACCGTGATGGGCAATGTCATGCTGGCCATCGACGCCGCCAACCCGCGCATGGCGAAGAAAGACAAACAGAAAAAAGCGTTGCATTACATTGCGATGGTCGGCCTGTCCCATGCTGCCACGCGCCGCCCTGCCGAACTTTCTGGCGGGATGCGCCAGCGGGTTTCGGTTGCCCGCGCCCTGGCGCTGAACCCCGAAATGCTGCTGCTGGACGAACCCCTTTCGGCGCTGGATGCCCTGACCCGCGCCAACCTCGCGGATGAGATCCTCGCGATCTGGGAACGGGACCGCAAGACCTGCATCCTGATCACCAATGACGTGGACGAGGCGATCCTGCTGGCCGACCGCATCGTGCCACTGAATCCCGATGGCACCCTGGGCGATGCAATCCCCGTCACCCTGCCGCGCCCGCGCGACCGCAGCGAAATGAACCATGACGAAGGCTTCAAGGCCCTGCGCGCCCGCGTCACCACCTACCTGATGGACGTCGGCATCCAGTCCCGGATCGAAGGCACACGCAGCCTGCCCAACGTCCAGCCAATCCACAGTCTGCCTGCCGCCGTCGTCGATGCGCAAAAGGGCATGATCGACCAGAAATTCCTGTCTTATGAACAGCTTCACAAGGTCTATCCGACGCCCAAAGGCCCCCTGACCGTGGTTGAGGATTTCAATCTCAAGCTCAATCGCGGCGAATTCGTTTCGCTGATCGGGCACTCGGGTTGCGGCAAATCCACCGTGCTGACGATGACGGCGGGCCTCAACGCGATCTCGAAAGGGGTTATCAAGCTGGATGGCTACGACGTGAAAGGCGCCGACCCCGAACGCGCCGTCGTCTTTCAGTCGCCCAACCTTTTCCCCTGGCTGACCGCACGCGAAAACGTCGCCATCGGCGTCGACAAGGTCTACCCCAAGGCCAGCCGGGCCGAGCGGCAGGATGTCATCGAATACTACCTCGAACGCGTCGGCATGGCCGATGCGATGGACCGGCTGGCGGACTCGATGTCGAACGGCATGAAACAGCGCGTCGGCATCGCCCGCGCCTTCGCCCTGTCGCCCAAACTGCTGCTGCTCGATGAACCCTTCGGGATGCTCGACAGCCTGACGCGGTGGGAGTTGCAGGAGGTGCTGATGGAGGTCTGGAGCCGCACCAAGGTCACCGCCGTCTGCGTCACCCATGACGTGGACGAGGCGATCCTGCTGGCCGACCGGGTGGTGATGATGACCAACGGCCCGCAGGCCACCATCGGCAAGATCACCGAGGTCAAGCTGCCCCGCCCGCGCACCCGCAAGGCGCTGCTGGAGCACCCCGATTACTATCTCTACCGCGAACAGGTTCTCAGCTTTCTCGAAGAATATGAACATGGCGCAAAGGGCAAATCCGCCACCCAGGATGACACAGCAAAGCAGGAGGCCGCGTGATGGACGCCGCACTCGATCTTCCGGTCAAGACCTTCATAGAAGTCGCAGAAATCTGGGTGCCCCAGGGGGATCGGCTGGTTCTGGGCGAGGGGCATTATGGCACCCTCGACAGCTTTGCCGAAGCCTCGCGTCACGCCAGCTTCGCCCGTGGCGAGGGCCTGCCCGGCAAGGCCTGGGCCGAACAACGTCCCATCGTGCTGAAGGAATTCGACGGTTCGTACTTTCAACGCACCGAGGCCGCGCAGGAGGCCGGCCTGACCGCCGCCGTCGCCGTGCCGATCTTCAGCGGCAAGACCCTGAAGGCGGTTCTGGTCGTGCTCTGCGCCAATGACAACATCCGCACCGGCGCCATCGAGGTCTGGAAGGAAAACGATGGCGTGCTGATGCTGGACGATGGCTATTACGGCGCGGCCAAACATTTCGAGTGGGTCTCGCAGCACACGCATTTTCCGCGTGGGCAGGGCCTGCCGGGGGGCGTCTGGGCCTCGCAGACGCCGATGCTGATGCGCGATCTCGGCTCGGGCTATCGCTTCATCCGCGCTGACAGTGCGGGCAAGGCGGGGCTGACCACCGGCCTCGGCCTGCCGATCCCCGTGCCGGGGGGCGCGACCTATGTTCTGGCGTTGCTCTCGGCCCTCGGCACCCCCATCGCCCGCCGGTTCGAACTGTGGGATGCCAGATCTGCCCGCGTCGGCAAGGCCGGGAAATCTGCGGTGCTGGCGGATGGTATCTGCGCCCGCGACGGCGCGCTCTGGGTCGGCGAAACAGAAGAGCCACGTCGCGCTACCCCATGGCAGGGCCTGATCGGCCGCGTCCTTGCGACCGGTCTGCCCGCTGTCGAAACGGGAAATGCCGCACTGACGCAGGGGTATGACACCGCCGTCGCCCTGCCCATCCATCTGGATGGCGAGGTCGCCCACATCATCGCCTGGTATTGCTGAAAGGAAGGACGGAACATGCAGAAACTGGTCATAATCGGTGCTGGCATGGCCTCTGGCCGTGTCCTCGAACATCTGCGCGACACCGCGCCCGACGCCTTCGACATCACTGTTTTCAACGCAGAACCGCGCGGCAACTACAACCGCATCATGCTGTCGCCCGTGCTGTCGGGCGAAAAGACATATGCGGAAATCATCACCCATGACGATACCTGGTATGCCGACAACAACGTCACCTGCCGCTTTGGCGAAAAGGTCATCGCGGTGGACCGCGACCGCCGCGTCGTCATCGGTGAGAAGGGCGAGGTGCCCTATGACAAGCTGATCTTCGGCACCGGCTCCGCCCCCTTCATCATCCCGCTGCCCGGCCACGACAAGAAGGGCGTCGTCGCCTACCGCGATCTTGAGGACACCAACGCCATGGTCGCGGCGGCAGCCAAGCCCGGTGCCCGCGCTGTCGTCATCGGCGGCGGTCTGCTGGGGCTTGAGGCCGCCGCCGGTCTGCGCCTGCGCGGCATGGAGGTGACGGTGCTGCACATCGCGACGCACCTGATGGAACGTCAGTTGGACGAGGCCGCCGGATACCTGCTGCGCCGCGATCTGGAAAAGCGCGGCATCAACGTGATCCTGCAGGCTTCGACGCAGGAAATCACCGGCGGAGATGCGGCCGAGGCGGTGCACCTTGCCGATGGCACCGTGTTGCCCTGCGATATCGTCGTCATGGCCGTCGGCATCCGCCCCGCCGTGCAACTGGCGCGCGATTGCGGCCTGACCTGCGGTCGCGCGATCGAGGTCGACGCCCAGATGCAGACCTCCGACCCCGATGTCTATGCGGTGGGCGAATGCGTCGAATTCAACGGCAATCTCTTCGGCCTTGTCGCGCCGCTCTATGATCAGGCCAAGGTGCTGGCGAAAACCCTTCTGGGGCAGGCTGACGCCTTCAAGCTGCGTGAGCTGTCGACCAAGCTCAAGGTCACCGGCTGCGATCTCTTCTCTGCCGGGGATTTCGCAGGTGGCGACGGGCGCGAGGATATCGTGTTCCGCGATCCCGGCCGTGGCGTCTACAAGCGCCTGGTGATCGAGGATGATCAGCTGATCGGCGCAGTCATGTACGGCGATACGGGCGATGCCAACTGGTTCTTCGGGCTGATCAAGGACGGCACCGACATTTCGGAAATGCGCGACAGCCTGATCTTTGGCCCCGCGTTTCAAGGGGGTGCCCAGGCGGACCCTATGGCAGCCGTTGCAGCCTTACCGCCTGAGGCGGAGATTTGTGGCTGTAACGGCGTTTGCAAGGGGGCCATCACCGCCGCGATCGAGGGCGGCGCGACCGACCTCGGCGCGATCCGGGCCACCACCAAGGCCAGCGCCTCCTGCGGGACATGCACCGGGCTGGTCGAACAGGTGCTGTCGGTCACGCTGGGCGACGATTTCGTCAGGCCCGCCGCGCAACCGGTCTGCAAATGCACCGATCTGACCCACGAAGACGTGCGTCGCCTGATCAAGTCGCAAGAACTGAAATCCCAGCCCGCCGTCTGGCAGGAACTGGGCTGGAAAACCCCGAACGGCTGCCACGTGTGCCGTCCGGCGATCAACTATTACCTGCTGGCCGACTGGCCGCTTGAATATCAGGACGACCTGCAATCGCGCTTTGTCAACGAACGCAACCACGCCAATATCCAGAAGGACGGCACCTATTCCGTCATGCCGCGCATGTGGGGCGGCATCACCACCCCGGATGAGCTGCGCGCGATTGCCGATGCCGCCGACAAGTTCAAGGTGCCCACCGTCAAGGTCACCGGCGGTCAGCGCATCGACCTGCTCGGCGTCAAGAAAGAGGATCTGACCGACATCTGGTACGACCTCAATCAGGCGGGCATGGTCTCCGGGCACGCCTATTCCAAGGGGCTGCGCACTGTCAAAACCTGCGTCGGCACGGATCACTGCCGCTTCGGTACGCAGGATTCCACCGGCCTCGGCATCAAGCTTGAGAAAAAGCTCTGGGGGTCGTGGACGCCGCACAAGGTCAAGCTGGGCGTCTCGGGGTGTCCGCGCAACTGCGCCGAGGCGACGTGCAAGGACGTCGGCATCATCTGCGTCGACAGCGGCTATCAGGTCAGCGTCGCCGGCGCGGCGGGCATGGACGTCAAGGAAACCGAACGCCTGCATGACGCGCGAACCGAGGAGGAGGCCATCGAATGGGTCGCCGCCTTCGTCCAGCTCTATCGCGAAAACGGCAAGTATCTGGATCGCGCCTACAAATGGGTCGCCAAGGTCAGCCTCGACTGGGTCAAGGAAACGCTCTCCGACGATGCCACCCGCGCCGCGCTGAACGAACGGTTCGAAATCTCGCAATCCGTCTATCGCAAGGATCCCTGGGCAGATCACAACCAGACCCGCGCCGCGCTCTACCAACCGCTTGCCGATCTCACGCAGGAGGCCGCAGAATGAACACCCCTATGAGCTGGATCGACATCGGTCATATCGACGACATCCCCCTGCGCGGATCGCGCGTGGTGAAAACGCGCGCGGGCTGCCTTGCCGTGTTTCGCACGACCGAAGCGCAGGTCTTTGCCGTCGGCAACACCTGCCCGCACAAGGGTGGCCCCCTGTCCGAGGGCATCGTGCACGGCACCTCCGTCACCTGCCCGCTGCACAACATGATCTTCGATCTGGAAACCGGGCAGGCACAGGGGATGGATACCGGCCAGATCCCGACATACCCGATCCGCATCGAGGCCGGCCGCCTTTTGCTGGACGCTGCCAGTGTCAGCTCGCGGAGCGCCGCCTGATGACGCCCCCCGGCCCGCCGGAAACACGTTCGACCTGCGCCTATTGCGGGGTCGGGTGCGGGGTCCTGCTGCGCGCGGATACCGCAGGCGGGCTGGCGGTGCGCGGGGATCCCGATCATCCGTCCAACTTCGGGCGCCTCTGTTCCAAGGGCACCAACCTGGGCGAAACCGTCGATCTTGACGGGCGCCTGACGCATCCTCTCTACCACGGCACGCAGATCGACTGGGACAGTGCCCTGCAAACCGTGGCCGACAAGTTCAGCGCGGCAATCGCGGAACATGGACCCGACAGCGTGGCTTTCTACGTCTCAGGTCAACTGCTGACCGAAGACTATTATATCGCCAACAAACTGATGAAGGGGTTTATCGGGTCCGCCAATATCGACACGAATTCAAGGCTTTGCATGGCGTCGACGGTGGCAGGGCACAAACGCGCCTTCGGCACCGACACCGTCCCCGGCACGTACGAGGATCTTGAGCAGGCCGATCTGGTGGTCCTCACCGGCTCCAACCTCGCCTGGTGTCACCCGGTGCTGTATCAGCGCATCGTCGCGGCCAAGGCGGCACGGCCGAGCATGAAGATCGTCGTCATCGACCCGCGCCGCACTGCCACCTGCGACGGCGCCGACATGCACCTGCCACTGAAACCCGGCAGCGACGTGGCGCTGTTCAACGGACTGCTGGCAGCCATCGCGCAGCAGGGCGCGCGCGATGATACCTTCGCCCAGCATGTCGACGGCTTCGACCCCGCGCTCGCTGCGGCCCGCGCCTGCGACCTCGGGGTCACCGGCCTCGATCCGGCACTGATGCAGCGGTTCTTCGACCTGTGGATCGGCACGGAAAAGGTCGTCACCGTCTTCTCTCAGGGCGTCAACCAAAGTTCTTCCGGCTCGGACAAGGTCAATGCCATCCTGAACTGCCACCTTGCCACAGGGCGCATAGGGCGCCCCGGCATGGGGCCGTTTTCCGTCACCGGTCAGCCCAATGCTATGGGGGGACGTGAGGTCGGCGGGCTGGCCAATACCCTCGCCTGCCACATGGACATCGGAAACCCCGATCACCGGCAGGCTCTGCGCCAGTTCTGGGATGCCCGGGCGATGCCGGAAACCGCTGGCCTCAAGGCGGTCGAGATGTTTCAGGCCGTTGCCTCGGGGCAGATCAAGGCGCTCTGGATCATGCACACCAACCCCGCCGTCACCATGCCCGACGCCGACGCGGTCAAGGCCGCCATCGCAGGGTGTGACTTCGTTGTCTGCTCCGACATCACCCCCCAGACCGACACGGTGCGGCTGGCTCACATGCTGCTGCCGGCCGCTGCATGGGGCGAAAAATCCGGCACTGTCACCAACTCCGACCGCACGATCAGCCGCCAGCGCACGGTTCTGCCCGCCCCGGGACAGGCCCGCCCCGACTGGGCGCAGCTGGCCGAGGTCGGGCGCCGCATGGGTTGGCATGCGGCCTTCGACTATACCACCCCGTCCGAGATCTTTCGCGAATATGCTGCACTTTCGGGGATCGCGGGCGGCTTTGGACTCGATTTCGACATCTCCGGCCTCGCGGACATTTCAGATGCCGCCTATGACGCCCTTGCCCCAACGCGCTGGCCTGTCAGCGCGGGCAGGACCGGCGGGCGCTTTTTCGGTGACGGTCGGTTCTTCACACCGTCCGGGCGGGCACGGATGCTGGCGCTGACGCATCGCGCGCCCGCTGCCCGACTGCAACCGCGCTTTCCCCTGCGCCTGAATACCGGGCGCATCCGCGACCAGTGGCACACGATGACACGCACCGCGAAATCGCCGCGCCTGTCCTCGCACCTCGCCGAACCCTTTCTCGAACTGCACCCCAGTGACGCCGCCGTCCGCGGCATTACCCCTTCGGCCCTGGTCGAGGTCACCACCCCCCATGGCCGCGCCATCCTGCGCGCCCTGATCACCGATCGCGTGCAACCGGGCGATATCTTTGCCCCCATGCACTGGACAGGTGAAAACGCCCCCTCGGCCCGCATCGACACGCTGATCGCCCCGGTCACCGATCCGATTTCGGGCCAACCGGAGAGCAAGGCCGCCGCCGCCCGCATCGCCCCGTTCCCCGCCCGCTGGTACGCCTTCGCCATATCCTCCGACAGCTTTACCCCCACCGCCGACTATTGGGCGCGCGCCAGAACTGCCCAAGGCTGGCGCGCCGAAATCGCAGGCACCGCTTTACCCGAGAACTGGGAGGCGTATGCTGCAACCCTGTTCGGGATCGAGGGAGGCGACATGCAAAGTCTTTCAGACGCACGGCGCGGCACCTTCCGCGCGGCATTTCACGACGCAGGCCGCCTTCGGGCCGCGCTTTTCGTTTCACCCACGCCTGTTGCCGTGATGCGCGATTACCTGTCCGGGCTGACGGGCACGGTGGCCCCCCTTGCCCTGTCGGGGCGCATCGGCGCGGATCAGCCCGACCCCGGCCCGACCCTGTGTTCGTGCTTTGGCGTGGGGGTGAACACCATCCTGACCGCCATCGCGGACAAGGGCCTGCGGTCGGTCGCCGAAATCGGGGCCGCCCTGCAAGCAGGCACCAACTGCGGCTCCTGCCGGCCTGAACTGGCTGACCTGCTGACCCGCACCGCGACATCGCGCGAGGCGGCAGAATGACCGCCCTTGCCCCCCATGTGCGCACGCTCGGCCGCGGGCCCGGCCGGTCGCGATCCCTGACCTACGAGGAGGCTTTCGATGCCATGCGCATCATCCTCGACGGCCAAGGCGACCCTGAGGCGATAGGGGCGCTGCTGATGTTGCTGCGGATGAAGGGCGAGGTACCGGAGGAAATCGCCGGATTCGTCGCTGCGGCCCGTGCCACGCTGCCCCAGATCACGCCACCCGCGCTTGACTGGCCCTCCTACGCCGCCGGGCGCAGCCGCGGCTTGCCGTTCTTCCTGCTGTCGGCGCGGCTGGTTGCGCGGTCTGGTCACACGGTGCTGATGCACGGCTGGAACTCCGAACACCACATGGCGACCAGCGCGTCAGTGCGTCAGGCGTTGCCCTTTGCCGGCATCGCGACCGCGCCCTCCGTTGCAGAGGCGGGCAGGTTGCTTGGCCGTGACGGTATCGCCTACCTGCCGCTTGAATCCTTTCAACCCGGCCTGCTCGACCTCTTGCGCCTGCGCGACAAGCTGGGCGTGCGCTCCTGCGTCAATACGGTTCTGCGCGTCCTCAATCCTGCACATGCCGCCGCCAGCGTGCAGGGGGTGTTTCACCCGCCCTACCGCGATTTGCAGGCCGATGCGGGCAAACTTCTGGGACAAAACAGCCTGACAGTGATCAAGGGCGGAGGCGGCGAATTCGAACGGAACCCCGCCAAGTCCATCGCCTTGTTCGGTCTGCGCGACGCCGCCGCCTTCGATGGCACCGCCCCGGCGCTACTGGATGAAACCACCCGGCTCAATCAGGGATGGAGCGATCCCGCCCTTCTGGCAGGCCTCTGGTCAGGCGACTGGCACGACCCCTTTGCCGAGGCGATCGTCATCGGCACCGCGGAACTGGCCCTCGCCACGCTGGGGGAACCGACCCCGGGCGCAACCGCGCGGCGCCTCTGGTCAGACCGCGCGAACCAACTGGCCGATCTGCGGGACTGATCCCGGTCAGCAGCCGATCCCGCTGGCGCCGCATCGCCGGGGGCCAGCCCTCAGCTTTCGGCGCGCACGGCCTGCACGATGCTGTTCAGCACGCTGTCCAGCAGCCCCATATCCTCGGCCTCGCCCATCACCCGGATCAGCGGCTCGGTCCCGGACTTGCGGATCAGCAACCGGCCGCCATGGCCAAGCGCCGTCTCTCCGTCGGCAATTGCCTGCTGCACGGCGTCAGTGTCCAGCGGGGCCTTGCCCTCGGCAAAGCGCACATTCACCAGCTTCTGGGGCACCGGAGAGAACACCGAAGCCAGTTCGCTTGCCCGCTGACCCGTCTCCACCATCGCCGACAGGAATTGAAGGGCCGCCAGCAGCCCGTCGCCTGTGGTCGCGTGATCCGTCATCACGATATGGCCCGATTGCTCTCCGCCGAGGTTGAAGCCGCCCGCCTGCATCCGCTCCACGACATAGCGATCCCCGACCGCCGTGCGTTCCAGCGCGATCCCCTGCTGGCCCAGGTAACGCTCCAGCCCCAGGTTCGACATGACGGTCGCCACCAGCGTATCGTTGGCCAGCCGTCCCTCGGCCTTCCAGCGCGACGCGATCAGGCCCATGATCTGATCGCCATCCGCCACGGTGCCATTCTCATCGATCAGGATCACCCGGTCGGCATCGCCATCCAGGCAGATGCCCACATCCGCCCGCGTCTCTCGTACGCGACGCGCCGCCTGTTCAGGGCTGGTCGATCCGCAATCTTCGTTGATGTTGAAGCCGTTGGGCTCCACCCCCATCGGAAAGACCTCCGCCCCCAGTTCCCACAGGACCTGCGGCGCGGTGCGATAGGCGGCGCCGTTGGCACAATCCAGCACGATGCGCAGCCCGTCCAGACGGGTCGTGCGCGGCAGGCTGTTCTTGGCAAACTCGACATAGCGTTCGCGCGCATTCTCATAACGGCGGGCGCGCCCGATGTTGCCCGACTGCGCAGGGGGCACACCCTCTTCCATCAGCCGCTCGATTTCGGCCTCGGCCTCGTCCGACAGCTTGAAACCGTCGGGGCCAAAGAACTTGATGCCATTGTCCTCGGCCGGGTTGTGACTGGCCGAGATCATCACCCCCAGATCCGCGCGCAGGGAATGCGTCAGGTAACCGATCGCGGGCGTCGGCACCGGCCCGAACAGGAACACGTTCATGCCGGTCGAGGTAAAGCCCGCCGTCAGAGCGTTTTCCAGCATATAGCCGGACAACCGCGTGTCCTTGCCGATCACCACACGGTGCTCCTGTGCGTCCCGCCGGAAATACCGCCCCGCCGCAGCCGCCAGCCGCAAGGCGACGTCCGCCGTCATCGGCCATTTGTTGGCCCGCCCACGCACCCCGTCGGTACCGAACAATTTCTGTTTCATATGGACTCCCCGACGCTTGCCTGTGACACAGGCATATAAAGCGGGATGCAGGTGCTGTCCAATGGCCCTGCCCTGCACGAATTACCGGCGGGCCTCCGCCACTTGTCGACGTGTTCAGGATTTTTCGTCCGGCGCTAACGGGCGTCTGTTGATCGATCCCGCAAGGCCCGCTACGACTAGCTGCGTAACTGCAATTTTTGATCCTTTTCGACTGGACGCCTTGGCATGACAAAACCCATTTCCACCGTCACCCCCAACACTTGGGAATTCTTGCGTGACCCGATGATCAAGCCGACGGGGTTCCGCGAATACGACGCCCGCTGGAAATACCCCGAAGAAATCAACCTGCCGGGCATGACGGCCCTCGGCCTCGGCCTCGGCACACAGATGCACAAACGTGGGGTCGAGCCGGTGATCGCCGTCGGCAACGACTACCGCGATTATTCGCTGACCATCAAGAATGCGCTGATCCTTGGCCTGATGCAGGCCGGGATCACGGTCAAGGATATCGGCCCCTGCATCACGCCGATGGCCTATTTCAGCTCTTTCCACCTCGGCGTGCCGGGCGTGGCCATGGTCACCGCGTCGCACAACCCCAACGGCTGGACCGGCGTCAAGATGGGCTTTGCGATGCCCCTGACCCACGGCCCCGATGAAATGAGCGAACTGCGTGACATCGTCCTGAACGGCGAAGGCGTGGCGCGCGACGGCGGCAAGTACGAATTCGTCGATGGCGTATTCGATGCCTACCTCGATGACCTCGTCGGTGACTTCAAGATGACCCGCAAGCTCAAGGTCGTCTGCGCCACGGGCAACGGCTCGGCCTCGGCATTCGGCCCCAAGGTCTTCGAACGCCTCGGCGTCGAAATCGTGCCGTCGCACAACACGCTCGACTACACCTTCCCGCACTACAACCCCAACCCCGAAGCCATGGAAATGCTGCATGACATGTCGAAATCCGTCACCGACTCGGGGGCAGACTTCGCGCTCGGGTTTGACGGTGACGGCGACCGCTGTGGCGTTGTCGATGACGAGGGCGAGGAAATCTTTGCCGACAAGGTCGGTGTCATCATGGCCCGCGACCTGATCAAGCTCTACCCGAACTCGACTTTCGTGGCTGATGTGAAATCCACCGGTCTCTTCGCCTCCGACCCCGACCTGATCGCAGGCGGGGCCAAGGCCGACTACTGGAAAACCGGCCACAGCCACATGAAACGCCGTGTGCACGAACTCGGTGCGCTGGCCGGCTTTGAAAAGTCCGGCCACTACTTCCTGGCCGAACCGATCGGGCGCGGCTACGACGATGGCATGCGCGTCGCCGTGGAAATCTGCAAGCTGATGGATCGCAATCCCGACATGAAGATGTCGGACCTGCGCAAGGCACTGCCCGTCACCTATTCCACCCCGACCATGTCGCCCTACGCCTCGGATACCGAGAAATACGATATTCTCGACCGTATCGTGGAAAAGCTGGTCGCCATTGAGAAGGCCGGTGAAACCTTCGCCGGCAAGCCGATCAAGGAAGTCGTCACCGTCAACGGCGCCCGCGTCATTCTGGAAAACGGGTCCTGGGGTCTGGTGCGGGCGTCCTCGAACACGCCGAACCTCGTCGTAGTCTGCGAAAGCTCGGAAAGCGAAGAAGAGTTGCGTGCGATCTTCAAGCAGATCGACGACGTGATCCGCACCGAACCCGGCGTCGGTGACTACGACCAGACGTTCTGATCGAACCTGCCCCGGTCGCGTCCATTCCGACGCGTATGGAAAAGTTAAAAAAGGGGTCAGGAAACTGACCCCTTTTTCTTGTTCCGCAAGCCTCTTGCCCGGTCAGCGCACCAGGAACTCGGCATGCAGCGCGCCTGCGGCCTTGATGCTTTTCAGGATGTCGATCATGTCGCGCGGCGATACGCCAAGCGCGTTCAGACCGGCCACCACCTCGGACAGCGATGTGCCCTCGTCGATTTCGGCCAACCCGATCCCCGGCTCTTCCTGGATCGCTGCGTTTGTCCGTGGCACCACCACCGTCTGCCCTTCGGCAAAGGGGTTCGGCTGCACCACGATCGGGGCCTCCTCGATCCGCAGCGTCAGGTTGCCCTGTGACACCGCGACCCGGCTGATGCGCACATCGTTGCCCATCACGATGGTGCCGGAGCGTTGATCGACCACCACAACCGCCTTCAGCTCGGGCTCGACCCGGATATTCTCGATCCGGCCGAGCGCATGCGCTGGCGAATCCATCCGTGTGCGCGTGATGTCCAGGCGAACTGTCCCCGAATCCAGCATCTGCGCAACACGTCGACCGAACTCTCGGTTGATCGCCTGCTCGATGCGGCCTGCGGTGGTAAAATCCGGGCTGCGCAGGGCCAACCGCAACGTGGTCAGTGACGCCAGCTCGAAATCGACTTCCCGTTCGACCCGTGCGCCTGACGGGATCACTCCGGCGGTCGGAACGCCCTGAATGACCTGCGCCGCATCGCCCGCGGCGGCGGCCCCCCCGGCGATCACCGTGCCCTGGGCCACCGCATAGATCTGCCCGTCCGCCGCGTTCAGCGGGGTCATGATCAGCGTGCCGCCCAGCAGGCTGCCCGCATCCCCGATGGCCGAAACCGTGACGTCAATCTGCCCCCCCGCGCGCGCGAAGGGCGGCAGGCTGGCGGTGACGAACACCGCGGCTACGTTCTTGGGCCGGAACTGTTCGCCGGCGACGTTGACGCCCAGCCGTTCCAGGATGTTCGACATGATCTCTTCGGTGAACGGTGCATTGCGCAGCCCGTCACCAGTGCCGTTCAACCCCACCACCAGGCCATACCCGACCAGGTCGTTGCTGCGCACACCGTCGAATTCCACCAGATCCTTGATGCGGATCGGGGCGGCCTCAGCCATCTGAGGCAGGCTCAGCCCCAGGACGATCGCCAGCGCAGAAAGGACACATCTCAGCATCACAGGAAATCCGTCAACGACAGACGCGACAACTTCACCGTGACGGAATACAGCGCCTCCAGCTGATATTGCAGGTCTTCAAGTTGCGTCGCCGCCTCATACTGGTCGACCTCGAGCAATTCAGTGCGCGCCATGAGGTACCCCGTTCTTTCTGCGGCGATCCGCGTTGCGCTTTCCTCGGTTCGGGCCTGCGCATAGCCGAGGTCGGCGCGAATCCGCACCAGCCCCTGCTGTTCGAACGACAGTCCCTGTCCGCCGGTCATCAGCATTTCTTCCTGCAATTCCCGTGGGAACCCCAGCGACTTGTCCGCCGCCAGAGCGGCCATCGCGGTATGCTTCAACAGCACCCGGATCGAATCGTCACCGGCCCGCAGGTCCAGGTTCACCGTCTCCCCCGCACCCAGGCGGAACGGCGGCAGAGAGGCTGTCGCGCCCTGATAGGCCAGCGTCTCGAACCCGCCGCCCGCATCATCGAACCACGAATCCAGCTTGGCCTGGATGCCGCTCAGCGTCGTTTCGCCCGCGATCAGCGTGCGCAGTTCGTCCAGCATTTCGGTCGAGGAGATCAGCGGCGTGGTGTCACTGTCGACACCGGAAAACAACGCCCGTCCCGCCACCTCGGTGTTGAGCGAGCTGACCATCAGCGCCATGTCCTGCACCGCGCGATCCGACACGTTGTACATCACCTCTGACACCTTGCTGTTGGCCGCGCTCATCGACGCCAGGCCAAGGTCCGTCGCCAGGTCCTGAAACTGACCCAGCACGGTTTGCATCGCGTCGGTGAACAGGATCGCCTCGCCGGTGGCCGCATCGTAGCCCTCCAGCAGGGTCAGGTTGCGCTGCACGTCCGACAGGTAGGAATAGCTGCCGGACAGGTGCCGCGATACATCCGCCGTGCGACCGCTGGCCAGCTCCTGCACCAGCGAATTCATGCGCGTTTTCAGGTCGGTATGCTGTTGGCGCAGCATAAAACTCTGGGCGAGATCGCCAATGGAATTCATGGACATGGCTCAGATCCTCATCAACGTGTCGATCATCGATTCGACGGTCTGCACGATCCGCGCATTGGCGGCGTAGGTTTGTTCGATCAGCAGGATGCGCTGCATTTCCTGGTCCGTATCCACCCCGTCGGCCAGCAATCGCTCCTTCAGCTCGGACGACTTGGTACTGGCAAAGCTCAGCTGCTGATCCGCCTGATTGCGGCGCGATCCGACCACCGACTCCAGACTCGATGCAAGTCCTGCGGCAGAAATCCCGGTGGTTCCGAACACCGCCGATGTGGGGACGCGACGCGTGTTCATCGCCTCCAGCATGTCGTTCAGCAGAGTGGACTCTCCCGCGCTGCCGCTGGTCGCCGCACCCAGCCCCGCGCGCAGATGCCAGGTGGCGCCACCCCTGGACGGATCGACGATCGCGTTCACCTCGATGCGCCCCGACAGGCCGACCTCGTCCGCCGTGGCAAAAGCGAAACCGCTGTCAGTGAACAGCCCCGGATCACCCGGCGCCCGCGTGCTGTCCAGACCGGCATCTTGATACCGCTCGACCATGTCGCGCGCGGTGGTGTCCAGGTTGGCCTGCGCCTCGACCGACAGCGTATCCCGGATCTGGAACAGGGCGCCCAATCGGCCGCCGCTGACCGGCCCCGTGGCCGAATCCGTGTTGATCTCGACGCCATTGATCGTCAGCCCCGACAGCAACCCATTGTCGCGGGTCATGTGCGCCGTGATCGTATTGGTGCGCGAAAAACCCAGCGTCGCGGCGGTGCCGTCGATCAGGATCGCGCCGCCCGGCGTATAGAGCGCCAGCGTGTCATTGCCGCGGGGGGCCTCGATCACCGGCACGATCTCCGACAATTCGTCGATGACCGCCTGGCGATGATCCATGAGAGAGGCCGTCTGCCCCCCGGTATTGCGTTCTTTCGAGATCGAAATATTCAGCGATTGAACCTGTTGCAAAAGGGCATTGGCGCGCTCGACCGTGGCGCCGATCTCCGCATCCGCTTCCTCGCGCATCTTCTGAATACCGTCATTCGCGGCGTTGAACGTCTCTGCCAGATCCTTGGCGGTGTTCAGCACCCCGCTCAGCCGTTCGGGCAGATCGGGGCGGGCGGCGGCGGCAATCAGCGCGTTTTCAAACGTCGCCATCCGCCCGGACAGCGAATTGCTGTCTTCCGGCGTGCCGGTGATCGTCTCCATCCGGTCAAAGAACTTGGCGTTGGTGTCCGCATAGGCCATGTCCGACCCCGCCGCGCGCCAATCACCCACCAGCCGGGAATCGACGTGACGCACCACGCCGTTGATCATCACGCCGCCATAGCTGCCGGTCTGGCGCGTCGACACCTCCAGCTCGCGACGACCATAGCCGTCGTTCAGCGCATTCGAGATATTCGACGACACGACCGCCGCCGCGCGGCCGGCAACCGTCAGCCCCGACAGGGCGTTAGAAAGAGCTCCGGACAGACTCATCGCTCAGACCTTCCATTTTGGAAAAGGGGGCGGCGCCCATTCAGGGCGCCTGCCGGGATCAGCGCTTGATGTTGGTGGTTTCCTGCATCATCTCGTCGACGGTCTGGAACACCTTGGCATTCGACGAATAGGCCCGCTGTGTGCGGATCATGTCCGTCAGTTCCGATGCGACGTCGGTGGTTGATTCCTCGCGGGCGAAGGAGACCATTTCCCCCGTCGGCCCGTCATTGGCATCCCACAGAAAGAACGCGCCGCTCTCCGGTGTCACCGCGAAGGTCTGGTAATCCATCGCCGCCATGCCGTTCAGGTTGGGCACATCGGCCAGGGGGATCTGAAAGATCGTGACCCGCGCGCCGGTGTTGTAGATCGCCTGGACATAGCCGTTTGCATCCACCTCGACCGAACTCATCGTGCCGACCGGTGATCCGTCCTTGCTGATCGTCTTGGGCACGAAGGACGACCCGAGTTGCGTCAGCCCGTTCGCCGTATCCTCGGCGCCCAGGTCAATCTCGATGGGGCCGCTGGCGGTGGTGACGATCACCTTGCCCGTGGCGGGATCCCAGGCCGTACCGGTGGTTTCCGCCACCGTGTCGATGGTGCCACCCGCCGTGCGGGAATCGTTGAACGTCATGAGGTAATCCCCCACGATCGCCCCTGCGGAGCCGCTGTCGGCCACCTCCATCTGCCAGGTGTTCGACGCACCGGCGGCCGGAATGGTCGGCGTAAAGGTGATTGTCAGCGTCTCGGATTTGCCGAGGTTGTCGTAATATTCGATCACCATCTCGCGTGCGTCGCCCGCGGCATCGGATTCCGTCTCGACCGCGGGCAGGTTCACGCCCAGCCGGACCGACGTGGTGGGCGCGCCGGAAAAGGCGTTCAGATCAATCTGCACCGGCTGCAACCCGCTGGCGGTTTCGCGCGGATAGGTCGGGATGGTGCCGTCGGCATTGGCGGGCCAACCCAGCAACGTCAGCCCGGATTCGGTGCGCAGATAGCCTTCGTCGTCCGTCCGGAACGACCCGGTCGAGGTCAGCATCATCTGTTCAAAGGTGCCCGTCTGTTCGATTTCGGACGACGACGCGACCGGCAGCATCCCGCGCCCCCTGATCGCCAGGTCGGTCGCATTCGAGGTGCCCACCAGGGTGCCGCGTTCGTCCACCAGACGTTGCACGGAGGATCGCACGCCCCCGGCCGTGTAGCCGCCGCCATTGGCGCCAATGACCATCGAATGAAAATCCGCTTCGACCCGCTTGTATCCGAATGTCGAGGAATTCGAGATATTGTCAGCCACTGTCGCCAGCTTTGCCGCGTTCGTTGAGAGCCCGGCCACCCCCGCATTGAGCGATGAGGAAATAGTCATGAATACGCCTTTCTGCTGCATCGACCTTTCGTCGCTGCAACAGCTAAGCGTGGGGCATTAAGATGCCGCTAACAGCTAAAATCCTCCACAAATCGCGTGCCATATTGATCCTCGGTAGCCGCGCGAACGCCCTGTCGCAGCGCGCACCGCCGGCGTCACCTCAGCGGTCACTGCGCAGCAGGATGATCTCCAGCCGATTGTTGCGCGCAGACATCGGGTTGCGGGCCGACAATTCCCGGTCGGCATGGCCGGTGACGCGAATGATGCGATCCGGATCAAGGCTTTGCGCGATCATCAGGCGGCGCATCTCTTCGGCCCTCTGGGTCGACAGCCCCCACACCGGGTTGTCGTTCAGCACCACGGGCCGCGCGCGCACATGCCCCTCCACCGCCATCTTGTTGGACACGATCGAGGTCACGCGCACCAGCATCGACGCGATCTGGGTCAGCAGCGGCGTCGCCTGCAATGTATCGTCAACGAACAGGGTCGCATTGTCGGTATCGAACAGCTCGATCACCAGCCCCTCGTCGGTCACGCGGCTGATGATGTGACGCAGCAGATCCGGGTGCACGTCGCTTTCGCCGCTGTTCCCGGCCAACATCTTCTCGATCTCTTCAAGGGCCTTGGTTTCGGCGTCCTCGGCTTCGGTGTTCTCGCGCCCGCTGGATTTGTCCTGCGCCGTCGGGTTGAGAGAGGTCGACCCCGTTCCCACCTCTGGCAGCACGATTTCGGAAAACACGCTCTCGCCGCCAAAGGCGCCGTCACCCCCACCCGAAACCTTGTTGATCGGGATCGTCGGACTGAAATAATCCGCGATTCCGCTGCGCTGTTGTTCCGTCGTCGCATTCAGCAGCCACATCAACAGGAAGAAGGCCATCATCGCCGTGACAAAGTCGGCATAGGCCACTTTCCAGGCCCCACCATGGTGCCCGCCGCCACCGACGACTTTCTTCCGTTTGATGATGACTGGCGCGACATTTGATTGCCCGGCCATCTTCACCACCTGTTTTACTCACCCAGCCAAAGTCATAGGCCGCAAGCGTTGCGGTCCGCTTAACACCTGCAATTGTTGGTATTCCGCCGCTTTCCCGGGCTTGCCACGCCGTTGGAAACCGAAAATTAACCACCCTCCCCGATAGGCTTGGGCCGCAATGGCCGGGGGCGCAGGATGACACGACCGACGACAGAACAGGCAACCCCGGGGCAGGTCCTCTTTCTGGGCGCAGACGGTCGGGTCGGACGGATGCTGCGCCAGGTGCTGGCCTGCCCGCCGCAGGACCTGCGCCCCTTTGCCAAAAGGCCGCTGGTCTGGCAATCGCGACGGCCGCAGTCGGGGCCGGACGACCTGTGCTGGTCGCCGGGCGATCCGCCGCCCGCCGGCCTGCATCCCCATACCATCGTGGCGCTCTGGGGCGTAACGGCGGGTGATGGCGCCGCCCTGGCGCAGAACACCAGCCTGGCGCTTGCGGCGCTCGACCTGGCCCACCGCACCGGCGCGCGCCGGGTGCTGCACCTGTCCTCGGCGGCGGTCTACGGCGCGCCGCCCGCGCCGGTGTCCGAAACCTCGGTTCCCCTGCCCTCGACCGCCTACGGTGCCGCCAAACTGGCGATGGAACACGCCATTGCCGATTGGCACGCGCAAACGCGCACCGGGCCCCGCAGCACCGTGCTGCGGCTGGGCAACGTGGCCGGGGCCGATGCGCTGTTTGCCAACCTCTCCGGGCCGCTGACGCTGGATCGCTTTGCCGGGGGTCAGGGGCCCAGCCGCAGCTATATCGCCCCGTGCGACCTGGCGCGTGTGATTGCCCGGCTGGCCTCCGGCCCACTGGCGCAGATGCCTGCCCTGCTCAACGTGGCCGGCCCGTTTCCCGTCGCCATGTCCGATATCGCGCGCGCCGCCGGGGTGGCAATGTTCTGGCGCGACGCGCCGCCCGCTGCCCTGGCGCAAATGCACCTGGTCACCGAAGCTCTGCATGCCCTTGGTCTGCGCCTGCCCGACAGCGCCAGCCCCGCCCGGCTGGTGGCGCAATGGCGCACCTATGTGCCGGCCCCCGCGCTGATCCGGCGGGCGCGCGGATGACACCCGCGAAACGCCTGATGGATCTGGCCTTGGCCCTGCTGGCCCTGGCGCTGCTGTGGCCCGTTCTGCTGGGCATCGCGCTTTGGATACGCCTGCGCGACGGCGGGCCGGTGCTGCATGTGTCGGAACGGATGAAGACACCGCAAACGGCCTTTGCGCTGGTCAAGTTCCGCACCATGGCACCCGATCCCCACGACAGCGGCGTTTCCGGGGGCGACAAGGCGTGCCGGGTCACCGCAACCGGCCGCTGGCTGCGCCGCACCCGCATCGACGAACTGCCCCAGCTCTGGAACATCCTGCGCGGCGACATGAGCCTTGTCGGACCACGCCCGCCGCTGCGCCAATATGTAGACCAGTTTCCCCTGCTCTATGCCCAGGTGCTGACCTGCCGTCCCGGTGTCACCGGCCTCGCCACGTTGGAGTTTCATGGACGAGAAGACGCCTTGCTGCGCGCCTGTACCAGCGCGGAACAGACAGAACGCATCTATGTCCGTCGATGTATCCCGGCCAAGGCGCGCCTTGACCTGATCTATCTGCGCAGGCGTAGCATCGGGCTGGACCTGTTGCTGATCCTGCGCACGCTGAACCGCCGGGTGCCGCTGCGCCGCCCGCCAAGACGTCCGGTCAGGTCGGCCAACTCGACCACCTCGGAAAGGTCGACAAGCTCGGCCACCATCCCCGGCATCCGCGCCTCCGCCACGATCCCCTGCCGCGCTGCCCCGGCCTCCGCCCCTCGCCCGGGCCGCCGCCCCTCCGAATGACGCCGAATGCCCCCGATGCCGGTTTCAGGGCGCTGTTAGGCGAATGATTACCTATTGCCTGTTTACCTGTGTGAACCGCTCTGCGCGGCGTTCTGATCAGGCGAAAGAAAACGATGCCAATGCGCTTTATCACCCGGCTGGGCACAGGCCAGAAAGCCGCGATCCTGCTCTCGCTGGATGCCGGGATCGCGCTGCTGTCGCTGGCCGGGGCCGACCTGCTTCTGAACGGCGCGCTGCCCGATCTGCGGCCCCTGGCGGACGGGCGGTTCCTGTTGCTCGGCCTGCTGACCGTGCTTGGCACCAGCAGCTACCTCGGGCTGCCCCGGATGAAGCTTCTGGCCTATGAAAAGCATGGTATCGTCGAAACCGGTATCCTCGCCGCCAGCCTCGGGGCCAGCTGTGCAGTGGCCAATGCGCTGCCCGGGGCCCGTATCCCGCCGCAACAGATCCTGTTTGCCAGCCTGCTGTTCCTGGCGCTCTGCGTCTCGGCGCGGCTGGCCCTGCTGCGGCTGACCGAACTCCTCTACCGTCTGGCCAAGGCCCGCCAGCGCCTGCTGATCTACGGCGCGGGCAAGACGGGCCAGCGCATCGCCGCCGCCCTGGCCGAGGATGACAGCATGATGCCCGTCGCCTTTCTCGACGACAATCCGCGCCTGCAAAGCCTGTCGGTGGGCGGGCTGCACGTTTATTCCCCCCTCAGGATCAAGACGCTGGTGCAGCGCCTCGACATCGACAGCATCGTCCTGGCCGTGCCGGACGAAAGCCGCCTGCTCCAGCTCCGCAACCTCTCCGATCTGCCCTGCAAGACGCTGACCCTGCCGTCTCTGGCCGAAACCCTGGCCGGAAAACGCCCCGCCCAGGCCCCCAGCCGCATCGCCCTCCAGGATCTGCTTGGGCGCAAGCGGCTGGATCTGGAATTTCCCGAGGCCGGCGACAGCTACGCGGGCAAGAGCGTCCTTGTCACCGGGGCCGGCGGCTCCATCGGGTCGGAACTCTGCCGCCAGCTTGCCGCGTTGTCACCGGCCCGGCTGGTGCTGCTCGACCACTGCGAACTGGCGCTCTACACCATCGCCCGAGAGCTGGAGGACATGTTTCCCGAACTGGCGCTCGTGCCCGTGCTGGGATCGGTCTGCGATGCGCCGCTGGTGCGGGCGCTGCTGGGGGAACAGCGCATCGACACGATCCTGCACGCCGCCGCCTACAAGCATGTGCCGCTGGTCCAGTCCAACATATTCGCCGGGCTGCGCAACAACATCATCGGCACCAAGACCGTCACCGATGCCGCGGCCGATGCCCGGATCGACCGGTTCATCCTGATTTCGTCGGACAAGGCCGTGCGCCCCACCAGCGTCATGGGCGCGACCAAGCGCCTGGCCGAGGAGATCGTGCAGGACCATGCCACGCGCGCCGCCCATACCCGGTTTTCCATGGTGCGGTTCGGCAATGTCATCGGCTCGTCCGGGTCTGTCATTCCGCTGTTCCAGGATCAGATCACCCGTGGCGGCCCCGTCACCGTCACCCACCCCGAGGTGTCGCGCTATTTCATGACCGTGACCGAGGCGGTGCGCCTCGTGCTGACCGCCGGCTCCTTCGCCTGCGGAGGCGAGGTTTTCGTGCTCGACATGGGCGCGCCGGTGCGCATCCTTCAGGTCGCGCAGCAGATGATCCGGGGCGCGGGCCTGACCATCCGCGACGAAGACACCCCCCGCGGCGAGATCGAGATTCGCTTTACCGGCCTGCGCGCCGGGGAAAAGCTGCACGAGGAACTGTTCATCAGCGCAGACATGCTGCCGACGCCGCATGCCAAGATCCTGCGCGCCGAGGAGCGGCACCTCTCCCAGATCGAGGTCGCCTCGGCGCTGTTCGAGATCCGCCGCGCCATCGAGGCCCGCGATACCGACGCCGCCGCCAATGCGCTGGCCCGCTGGGTCTCGGAACGCGCCCGGATCAAGGCCACCGGCTAGGCCCGTCACCCACCCCGCTTCTGCCAACGGCGCCGCCCGCACCTCTGCGCCAGGCACCGCCCCGTCGCTCCGCCCCGCCGATCGGCCCCGTCGATCCGCGCCCGTCGATCCGCGCCCGCCTGCCGTCAGGCGTGCCAGGTCTTGCGCAGCACCCGCATCCAGTTGCCCCAGGCCAGCTTTTCCATCAGCGCCGCATCGACCCCATGATCGGCCATCGCCGCGCGCAGGGCGGGCAGGCCGGCACAATCCCCGATCGCCTCAGGCACCACCGCGCCATCGAAATCCGATCCGAACCCGACGCGATCTTCGCCCAGAACCGAGATCAGGTGATCGAGATGCCGCATCACCATGTCCAGCGGCACATCCCCGACCATCTGCCCGTCGGGCCGCAGGAACGACGCGGCAAAGTTGATGCCCACCATGCCATCGCTCTCCGCGATCATCCGCAACTGGCGATCCGTCAGGTTGCGCGCGCTTTCGCAGACCGCCCAGGCGTTGGAATGGGTCGCCACCAGCGGCGCATCCGACAGCGCCGCGACGTCGTCAAAGCCCTTTTCGTTCATGTGCGACAGGTCCAGCATGATGCCCAGCCGGTTGCATTCCGCCACCAGCGCCCGCCCCGCGCCGGTCAGCCCGCCGCCAATGTCCGGCGACGCCGGAAACCGGAACGGCACACCCTCGGCAAAGATCGTCGGACGGCTCCACACCGGCCCGAGAGAGCGCAGCCCGCGCGCGTGCAACCCCTCCAGCTCTGCCAGGTCGGCACCGATCGCCTCGGCGCCTTCGACATGCATCACCGCCGCCATGCGATCTCCGGCTAGCGCGGTCTCGATCTGGGCCACCGTGGTGCACAGCTCGATCACCCCGGCGGCCGCCAGCGCCTCGATGGCCGCGACCCCTTCCAGCGTCACCTTCAGCGCCTGCGCCTGGTCCAGCGGGGCGGGCAGCGGCACGTCATAGGTGGCGCTGGCGAAATCCTCCAGGCGAAAGGCTCCGGCAGGGCTGGGCACGAAAATCGCAAAGAACCCGCCGCCAAATCCGCCTGCCCGCGCGCGCGGCAGATCGATATGCCCGCCCGCCAGGCCATCGCGCACCCCCTCGGCCGTTGCCTTGCCGGTGATCAGCTTCAGCACCAGGTCGTTGTGGCCGTCAAAGATTTTCGGGGTCGTCATCTGCGCCGTCATGTCGTGCTCCTGTCATCCTGCCTTGGCGCATCACACTCCGCCGCCCCCGAAAACACCAGTGGTCAGAGGCCGATTTCCCACCGCGCCCAGCGCCGGATCACAGAAACCACCCGTTGCATGGCAAAAAGGCGCCCGGTTCAGGGCGCCCTCCCGGCGAAAATTCCTCTGTCAGGCGGTGGCTCAGTCGAAACTGACCGTCTTGTCCGGTTCGCCCGCCACCCAATATCCCGCCGATTTGGTCCAGACCAACGGATGCCCCGCCTCGATGAACCAGGCGCGCACCGCCTGCGTGACCGACGCTTCGGCGGCGATCCAGATAAATGTGCCCTCGCCAAAGGGGGCGTCTTTCACCGCCTCCAGCAAGGCGCGCGCGTCGGCCGCCTGCGATTCCGGGCGGTGCACCCATGTCATGCGCAGATCGGCGGCACTGTCGAATGCCTGTTCCTCTGCGGCGTCGCGCACGGCGGCGAACATGCTGACCCGTGCGCCCGCCTCGGCCTCTTCGGCAAAACGGCCCATGGCGGGCAGAGCGGTTTCATCGCCGATCAGCACCCACTGGCTGATCTGGCCAGTGATCCTGCGCGATCCACGCGGACCGCCGATGTTCAGCCGGTCGCCCACGGCGGCGCCGACGGCCCATGCCGTCGCCGGCCCCGCGTCGTGCACCGCAAAGTCCAGCACCAGGCTGCGGCCATCCGTATCGTAGCGGCGCGGCGTGTAATCGCGCATCACCTTTTCCGCGCCCTCGTCGGGAAAGAAGATCTTGACGTGGTCGTCAAAGGCACCGCTCACGAAAGTATCCAGGTCGTCGCTGGTCAGGGTGATGCGGATCATCTGCGGGGTCAGATATTCCTTTGCGGTCACCGTCAGTTCGCGCCGCCGCAGCTCGTGGCGCAGGCGTTCGATCGTCGGTGCGGGCAGGGTCGCGGCTTGCGAAGTCTCTGTGTCGGTCATGGGGTTTGCTGTCTATCCTGTGGGGCCGCCCAGCCCGGATGTCATGAACACCCCGAGGCATCGGACCACCGGCCTGTTGCCGGTCACGTCTGCCTCCGCCGGTTGGCGTCAACACCTACGGATCAATTCCGTACAGTTTCACTCAGGAATATAGCGGGCGCAAAAGACCGGACGCAACCCCCTGCGGTCCGCCCCCACGCACAAGCCTGCGCGCACCAGCGCACGGCCCGACGATACGCTTTACCCCCCGGACGGCAGCGTCAGGCCGGGGCAGAGCCGGGTTTCGACCTCGCTCACTCCAACGCGCCCTGTCCTTCTGCACCAAATGGCGTTCGCGCCTCTTTCCAATGGATATTCCCTCGACCTGCCCTCGGACCGGTCCAGAACCGACCGTCACGCACCAGCGCACCACTCTCACACCGGCCCGCCGGTGTACCTGCGCCCACCGGCAGCGCGTCTTGCACCTGCCCCAGAACAGGAAAAGCCCCGGCATCGAACCGGGGCTTTTGCCTTGGGTGGCGGCGCATATTGCACCGCTTGCTTACCGTCCAGATACCGTCAGGATACCGACGTCGAAAATCCACGTTATCAATGGCTTGGCCCGGATGCTCCCCGGGCCGCACCGACACCCGGACAGATCAGCCCATCCGCTCCGAAGCATAGCTGCCGGGGCTGGCCGGGAACACCACCGTCTTGTTGCCGTTCAGAAAGAC
Organism: Pseudooceanicola sediminis; assembly: GCF_003575965.1. Taxonomy (GTDB): domain Bacteria; phylum Pseudomonadota; class Alphaproteobacteria; order Rhodobacterales; family Rhodobacteraceae; genus Pseudooceanicola; species Pseudooceanicola sediminis. The sequence continues at coordinate 202,589 of NZ_QWJJ01000002.1, forward strand.
GCGGTGATGGATATGCGCATGGATGGCGCGGGCCAGCACCTGGCTCTCCACGTCGCGGCCAAGGCTGACGTAGTCCGACGGGCTCTGCGCATGGGTCACGCGCACCGTGTCCTGCTCGATGATCGGTCCTTCGTCCAGGTCGGCGGTGACATAGTGCGAGGTCGCCCCGATCAGTTTCACGCCCCGCTCATAGGCCTGCTTGTAAGGGTTCGCCCCCTTGAAGCTGGGCAGGAACGAATGGTGGATGTTGATGATCCGGCCCGACATCTTCTGGCACATCTCGTCCGACAGGATCTGCATGTAGCGCGCCAGCACGATCAGCTCGGCCCCCGTGTCGCGCACAACGTCCATGATCCGCCCCTCGGCTTCGGGCTTGTTCTCCTTCGTCACCTTGATGCAGTGGAACGGAATGTCATGGTTTACCACAACCTTCTGATAATCCATGTGATTCGAGATGACGGCCACGATATCGACCGGCAGCGCACCGATCTGCCAGCGATACAGAAGATCGTTCAGGCAATGCCCGAACCGCGACACCATCAACACCACCTTCATCTTGTGGTCCGGGTCATGAATATCCCAGGTCATCTCGAAATCGTCGGCAATCGCGGCAAACCCCTTGCGCAGCTGTTCCAGGGTCGATCCGGTTTCGCTGACAAAGGTCGTGCGGGAAAAGAAATGCCCCGTCTCGGTATCGTCGAACTGGGCAAGGTCACGAATATTGCAACCCATTTCAGCCAGATAGCCGGAAATCTCGGCCACGATGCCACGCCGCGTCGCGCAGCTCACGGTCAGGATGTATTCACTCATGTCGGTTTCCTATGATGCACTCAGGCGATGAAGGGGAAAGGCGTCAGGGGGCGCCCGTCAGGCAGTCAGCCCCTCGGGTTCGGGCAGGCCATTGGCGCGGCAGTAGGCGGTCAGCGTATTGGCCAGCAGGCAGGCGATGGTCATCGGGCCGACGCCACCGGGCACCGGCGTGATGGCCCCGGCCACGGCCGCGGCGCTGTCGTAATCGACATCCCCGACCAGCCGCGTCTTGCCTTCGCCCTTTTCCGGGGCGGGGATACGGTTGATGCCCACGTCGATCACTGTCGCGCCGGGCTTGATCCAGTCGCCGGGGATCATCTCGGGTCGGCCCACGGCAGCAACAAGAATATCGGCGCGCCGGCAGACCTCGGCCAGATCTTTTGTGCGGCTATGGGCAATCGTCACCGTGCAACTGTCGCCCAACAGCAACTGCGCCATCGGCTTGCCGACGATATTGCTGCGGCCGACGACAACGGCATTCAGCCCCGACAGATCGCCCAGGTGATCGCGCAGCATCATCAGACAGCCCAGCGGCGTACAAGGCACCATCGCCTTCTGCCCGGTGCCCAGCAGCCCGACGTTCAGCACGTGAAACCCGTCGACATCCTTGGCCGGATCGATCGCCGCCAGCACCTTGGCCTCGTCGACATGTTTCGGCAGCGGCAGTTGCACCAGGATGCCATGCACCGCCGGATCCGCATTCAGCGCAGCCACCAGCGCCAGCAGATCCGCTTCGGGCGTCGTGTCGGCCAGCTTGTGTTCGAACGATTGCATCCCGGCCTCGACCGTCTGCAACCCCTTGTTGCGCACGTAGACTTGGCTGGCGGGGTCCTCGCCCACCAGCACAACCGCCAGCCCCGGCGTGATGCCATGGCTGTCCTTCAGGGCGCGCACCCCGTCGGCAACCTTGCCCCGCACCGTTGCGGCAAATGCTTTTCCGTCAATACGTGTCGCTGTCATGATACCCTCGGCGTCCTGTTCCGTTCGGCCTCGCCGTACCGGAAAATCCACCCAAGGGACAGATGGGCGCGCACCCAACCCCGACCTGTTTGCGATCAAGAACGGCGTATTGGTGCGCAAACGGTTCCCTTAGACGCCATTTCTTTCCGAAACGCGTCAGCCGTCGCCACGGCGCGACCGAAACGCCCATGTCCCGTTGCCCAGCACCGGGCCCGCGCGCTCCAGCACCATGGGCGAGCGTGAGAATGCGATGGGTGTGCGCAGCCCGGCCAGGCCTTCCGGCGCGATCTTCATGCCGCGCGCCTCGATCTGCGGTTCGGCCAGCGCCTCGGCCACCGTGTTGATCGGCCCGCCGGGCACGCCCGCAGCCTCCAGCGCGGCAATCAGATCCGCCTTGGTGCGGGCGGCAGTCCGCTCCGCGATCATCGGGCACAGCACGTCCCGGTTGCGCACCCGCGCCGGATTGGTCGCGAAATCGGGGTCTTGGGCCACGCCTTCCAGCCCCAGCATCCGGCACAGCGCGGCGAACTGTCCGTCATTTCCACAGGCCACCACGAAATGGCCATCGCTGGCAGGAAATACCTGGTACGGCACGATGCTGGCATGGGCATTGCCCACCCGCGTCGGGTTCCTGCCCCCCAGCAGATGCGCCATGCCCTGATTGCTCAGCAGGGCGACACCGGCGTCCAGCAGCGACAGGTCGACATGCTGTCCCCGGCCTGAGCGAGCACGTTCGATCAGCGCCGCCTGAATGCCGATGATGCCGTAAAGGCCGGTGACGATATCCGTGACGGCGATGCCGACCTTTTCCGGCTCATGCTCCGGCGATCCCGTCAGGTCCATCAGCCCGCACATGCCCTGGATCAGAAAGTCGTAGCCCGGCTGGCGCGCCCGCGGCCCGGTCTGACCAAAGCCCGTGACGCTGGCATAGATCAGGCCGGGATTGCGCGCCGACAGCGTGTCGTAATCCAGCCCGTATTTCTTCAGCCCGCCGAACTTGAAGTTCTCGATGACCACATCCGCCTCGTCGATCAGCGCGATCAGGCGCTCCAGATCCGCGGCATCGCCAAAGTTGCAGACAACGCTGGTCTTGCCCCGGTTGGCCGAATGGAAATAGGTCGCCACCGTCTCGATCCCGCCGCGGCCGTCGTCGCGTTCGATGAACGGCGGGCCCCAGCGGCGCGTGTCGTCGCCCGCCGGGCTTTCGACCTTGATCACTTCGGCGCCCAGGTCGGCCAGCGTCTGCCCGATCCACGGCCCCGCCAGCACCCGCGCCAGTTCGACCACCTTCAGCCCGGCCAGCGGGGCGGCGTCGGGTGTGGCAGGCTGTGTCGGGGCGGTGTCTTGCATCTGGCTGTCCTCTGCGGTCTCGGCCCGGCGCACGGGCATGAACGTACCTCATACCTACCGGCAGAAAACGCTGGATAGAAACAAGAAATCGTCATGGCTTGATGCACTCACCGCATCAAGCGGTGGCCGGGGCAATGACCAGCCCCGGCCCGGCGCCGTCAACTGCCGAATCCCGTCACCACAGGTTCGGAATGGTCGACGCGCGGTGCCTGGGTGAAAAACGGCCCCGCCAGCGCGCGCCACTGCTGGAACCCGTCCGAGGTGCGAAAGCCTTCGGTATGCGCCTCCAGCGTTTCCCACAGCACATGCAGGCGGTAAAGGCCCGGTGTCTCGATCACCCGTTCCAGCGACATGCCAAGGCAGCCCCCGGCGGCCTGAAAGATCGGCACGGCCCTGCCGACGGCCTCCAGAAACTCGGCCTCCTTTGCCGGGTCGATCACCAGTTGCGCGATTTCGCGGATCATCTGCGGTCCCTCGTTTTGCTCCGATATGCCGCATCACGTTTTCACCTGGCGGCCCACTTTGCCAGCGGTTTCCACCTGCCCCGGCACGCGCCCTTTCGCCTCTGTTCCTTCGGTCTGCCCACGCGCAAAAATGCCACGCCCCACAGCCCTTGGTTGCACGACGGGGCGATCCGGCATTGCCACCAGCCGCCACCCGGACCACGTTCAATTCATCACAACGCGAACAATTGATCAGGCAAAGCCAGCCGGCCCTGCCGCAAAAGATCAAAAAAGGGGGACGAACCTTGAGCTTTCTCGACACGATCTTCAATGCAATCAACGACCTGACATGGGGCTGGGCGCTGATCCCCTTCCTCGTCGTGCTGGGTGTCTTCTTTACCATCACCAGCGGCTTCGTGCAGTTCCGCTTTTTCACGCGCATGTTCCGCGTGCTGGGCAAAAGCCCCGATGCCGACCCCAACCAGATCAGCGCGCGCGAGGCGCTTCTCGTCTCGGTCGGCGGGCGCGTCGGCGGCGGCAATATCGCAGGGGTTGCCGTGGCGATCACCGCGGGCGGCCCCGGGGCGGTGTTCTGGATGTGGGCCATCGCGCTGATCGGCATGTGCTCGGCCCTGGTCGAGGCGACGCTGGCACAGACCTATAAACGGTCCGAGGAAGGCGGCGCCTATCGTGGCGGCCCGGCGCAGGCCATCGTGCATGGGCTGGGGCAGAACTATCGCTGGCTGGCCGTTGTCTATGCCGTCTGCCTGATCGCGTCCTTCGCCATCGGCTTCAACGCCTTCCAGGGCAACACCGTCGCCGGGGCCGCGCTTGACAGCCTCGCGATCCCGCGCCTCTACACCGGTGCCTTCCTGGCCATCGCCACGGGGCTGATCGTCTATGGCGGCATCCACAGGATCGCCAAGGCGGCCGATGTGATCATCCCGATCATGGCCTTCGGCTATCTCGGCATGGCGCTGATCGTCATCCTGCTCAACCTCACCGGCCTGCCCGCCGTGATCTGGGATATCGTCGCGAATGCCTTCGGGTTCCGCGAAGCCGTCGCCGGCGGCATGGGTGCTGCCATCGCACAGGGCCTGCGTCGCGGCCTCTTCTCGAACGAGGCCGGCCTCGGCTCCGCCCCCAACGTCGCGGCCACCGCCTATGTGCGCCACCCCGTCAGCCAGGGCATCACCCAGAGCTTTTCGGTCTTCATCGACACCATAATCGTCTGCTCCAGCACGGCCTTCATCATCCTTCTGGGCGATGTCTACCAACCCGGTGCCGAAGGCATCGACGGCGTCGCGCTGACCCAGCAGAGCATGGTCAGCCACGTCGGCGCCTGGGCGCAGTACTTCCTGACCGCCGCGATCTTCCTCTTCTCGTTCTCCTCGATCATGTACAATTACTACCTCGGGGAAAACGCGCTGAACTTCATGACGAAAAGCAAGATGGCGCTGCATGTCCTGCGCCTCGCGATCATCTTCATCGTCTTTCTGGGCGCGGTCGCACCGGGGGCCACGGCGGTCTTCAACTTCTCTGATCCGATGATGGGCATCCTCGCCGTGGTCAACCTGCTGGCCCTGATGATGATGTTCCCCATCGCCCTGCGGCTGATCAACGATTTCCGCGCCCAGCTGAACGCCGGTGTGAAACGCCCCGTCTTCGATCCAAAGGCGTTCCCCGACCTCGACACCGACCCGACCGCCTGGCCTGACGCCAAGTGATCACGGTCTGACACCTTGCAAGAAGGGCGCCCCTGCGGCGCCCTTTTTCATGCGCCCCTTGCACAGCCGCCGCCAAGGCGCGATCTTGCGCCCGAACCAAGGGGGGGCCTGCAACATGATCCACGACTATTGCATCATCGGCGGTGGCATTGTCGGCCTTGCCACCGCCCGCGCCCTGCTGGCCCGCACCCCCGGCGCCAGCCTGATCCTGCTGGAAAAGGAAACCGCCCTCGGTCAGCACCAGACGGGCCATAATTCCGGCGTCATCCACTCCGGCATCTACTACGCCCCCGGCTCGTTCAAGGCGCGCCTTTGCCGCGAGGGGGCCGCGCGCACCAAGGAATTCTGCCAGCAGCACGCCATTGCGTACGAGGATCGCGGCAAGATGATCGTCGCCACCCGCCCGGACGAAGTGCCGCGCCTGGATGCCCTCTATGACCGCGCCGGCGAAAACGGCATCCGGGCCGAGCTGATTTCCGGAGAGGAGATCACGGCCCGCGAACCCAACGTGACCGGCCTCAAGGGGATTTTCGTCCCCGAAGCCGCCATCGTGAATTATACCGACCTGCTCCATGCCATGGCCGCCGAAATCATCGCCCAGGGCGCCGAGATCCGCTATGCCACCCAGCCGCGCGCCATCGTAGAGGGCGGCAACAGCGTCACCGTCACGACCGACAGCGGCGTGATCGAGGCCCGCCGCCTCATCGCCTGCGCCGGTCTGCAATCGGATCGCGTGGCGAAAATGGCCGGGCTCGACCTCGATCTGCGCATCGTGCCGTTTCGCGGCGAATACTATCGCCTTGCGCCGCGCCGCAATGATGTCGTGCGCGCGATGATCTATCCGGTGCCCGAACCCGGCCTGCCATTCCTGGGCACCCACCTGACCCCGATGATCGACGGCTCGGTCACCGTGGGGCCGAACGCCATGCTGGGTTTTGCCCGCGAAGGCTATCCGAAATTCTCCGTCAACCTGCGCGACAGCCTCGACATGGTGTCCTTTCCCGGCTTCTGGTCGTCCATCCGCCAGTTCATCAAACCGGGGCTGAACGAATTGGGCAATTCCCTGTTCAAGTCCCGCTACCTGCGCGAATGTCAGCGGTATTGCCCCGACCTGGAGCTGTCCGACCTGACCCCGATGACCTGCGGCATCCGGGCCCAGGCGGTGATGAAGGACGGCACCATGCAGAGCGATTTCGTGTTCCGCAACACCGACCGGATGCTGCATGTCTGCAACGCGCCGTCGCCCGCCGCGACCTCGGCCCTGCCCATCGGTGACATGATCGCGGATCGCGTCCTGGCCGCCTGAGCCGGGGGGCATCGCCTGCCGGGCGCACGCCGCCTCTCGACGCCCCGCGCCAATGCCCCAACACTGGCCCCTACACTGGCCCCAACAATGCCCCAACACTGGCCCAACACTGGCCCGCCCGGCTGCGGTCCAAGCCGCTCCATATCGCGCCCGAACCCCTCAGACCGGCCCCGGCCATGGGCCGGCACCGCATTGCCGCCATGCCGCGACTGTCCGAAAATTGCACCGTTCGGATACCGTATAGATACCGCCTTAATACCGACGTTCGGATTCAGCGTTTTCAATGACTTGACCCCCCAAGTCGGTATCTTACCGCTATCGCCTTGACCTCCGGCCCGTCACGGGGCCAACTCCGCCCCGACCCTCCCCTGATCCGAGCGCCCCCTCATGTCCGAAACCCGCCTTTCCCTCTCTGACGCCCGCGCGCTGATCGTGCAGACCCTGTTGCGTTGCCGCACCTCTGAATCCAACGCCCATGCTGTCGCCGACGCCCTGCTTGCCGCTGAACTTGCAGGACAATTTGGTCACGGGATGCGCCGCATTCCCGCCTATGCCGATCAGGCGCTGATCGGCAAGGTCGACGGTTTCGCGATCCCCACGGCACAGCAGACGCGGCCCGGCGCGCTCTATGTCGATGCGGCGCACGGCTTTGCCTACCCGGCCCTCGACCTCGCGCTCGACTGGCTGCCGGGGGCCGCCCGCGCCAACGGGATCGCCATCGCGGGCATCCACCGCTCGCACCATTGCGGCGTTGCCGGCGTACCGGTAGAAAAGCTTGCAGAACAAGGGATTATCGGCCTTCTGGTGGCCAATGCCCCGGCCTCCATGGCGCCTTGGGGCGGCGATCGCCCGCTGTTCGGCACCGACCCCATCGCCTTTGCCGCCCCGATCGAAGGGGCCGATCCGGTGGTGATCGACATCTCCCTCTCCAAGGTCGCGCGGGGCAAGATCATGACCGCCGCGCAAAAGGATGAACCCATCCCCGAAGGCTGGGCGCTGGACGCCGATGGCAACCCAACGACCGATCCACACGCGGCGCTCAAGGGCAACATGCTGCCCATGGGTGACAACAAGGGGATCGCACTGGCAATCATGGTCGAGATGCTCTGCGCCGGTCTGACGAACGCGAATTACGGTTACGAAACAACGCCTTTCCTGACCTCCGAAGGCGGCCCGCCCGCCACTGGTCAGACCCTGATCGCCATCGACGCCGGGGTTTTCGGGTCTCACGCCACCGCGCGCTTTGCCGCGCTCGCCGGTGAAATCGAAGGGATGGAGGGCGCCCGCCTGCCCGGTCGCCGCCGCCAGGCGATCCGCCGGCAGATCACCGCAGACGGCATCGCCGTCGACGCCGCCCTTCTGCGCACCATCGACGCCATCGCCCGCTAGATCAGCCCCGACACGCCCGCCCAGATCAACCGCAGCGAAATCAGGATCAGCACCACGTTCAGCGCCCGCTTGAAATTGTGGTCGCTGATCTTTTCCAACAGCAGCCGCCCCACCAGCGTGCCCGCGAACCCCGCTGCGATCATCATCGCGATGAACCCCGCCCAGGGCCCAAAGGCAAACCCCAGCGTGCCAAAGACGATGGTCTTCAACACATGCTGCAAGGTCATCATAACTGCATGAGTTGCCACGTGTTTCTGCCGCGGCAGATGCAGTGACTTGACGAAGTTCGCCACGAAAAGGCCCGTCGCGCCAAAGAACATCGACAGGAAACTGGACAGCCAGCCGGTCAACGCAGGCCAACGCGCCAGCCACTTTGGCGGTTTGGAAAGGATGCTCCAGATCACGAACAGGCCAACGCCCATCTGGACCAGTGCGGGGGGCAGGTTGACCACGACCGATCCACCCATCGCGACGCCGATCACCGCGCCAATGGCAAACGCCAGGAACGGTTTCCAATAGACATGCCGGATCAGGATCACCGCACGAAAAAGGTTCGATCCGAACTGGATCACGCCATGGATTGGGATTAGCGCCAGCGGCGGCACAAGGTTGGCCATGACCGCCAGCAGCAGCGTCCCGCCCCCTATGCCCAGGGCGACCGTGATGAACGAGCAGAAAAAGCTCATCACCGCCAGAAGCACCCCGACATGTGCTGGCAACCCATTGAACAGAAAGTCGGAAACGTGGTCCATCAGGGCCCTCACTCAACGGCAGGCCAGACTGAGGCCGGTGTGATTTTCGGTCTGCGCGGTGGCGGCTGGGCTGGGGGCCTAGCCCTCGGTCGGGTTGATCACGTGAATCGGCGCACCTGCCGCAAACGCGCGAATTTGTTGATAGATATCGGTGAACTGCAGGTCCAGTTCATCTTCGGTGACATACCCGATGTGCGGCGTGCAGATCACGTTGGGATGGCTGATCACGGGATCGCTGGGATCGGTCAACGGCTCCCTGTCGAACACGTCCAGCGCCACCGTGCCGGGATGACCAGCGGCCAGCGCCTGCTCCAGCGCGTCCTCTTCGACCAGACCTGCCCGCGACGTGTTGATAAAGCTGGCCGAAGATTTCATTCGCATCAGATCTGTCGCGGTGACCAGGCCTCGCGTGCTGGCGGTCAAACGCACATGCAGGCTGACGAAATCGCTCTCGGCGAAAAAGCTGGCGCGGCTCGGGGCCACTTCGGCACCATCCGCCTCGGCACGGGCGCGCCCCGCGTCGCTGCCCCACCACCAGACCTTCATGCCGAAGGCATCGGCGTATTGCGCCACCTGCCGACCGATCCGACCATAGCCGTAAAGACCCAGGCGGCGCCCCGAAACCGTCTGGCCCACACCCATCTGCCAATGCCCGGCACGCAGGCTCTGCATCTGCTGCGGCAGTTGTCGCGCCGCGGCCAGCAGCAGCGCAAAGGTCAGCTCGGCCGCGGCATTTGGCGGCGCATCGCCGCTGGCCCGGGAACACAGCATGACGCCATTGGCGGTGCAGGCCTCGACATCGACGTGCGGATAAACGCCACGCTGGCTGATCAGCCGCAGGTTCGGCAAACGCTCCAGCAACGGTGCGGTGACATGGGTGCGTTCGCGAAACAGCACCAGGGCCTCGGCATCCTTCAGCCGGTCCGCAAGCGTGTCGAGGTCTTCGGTATGGTCCGTCCAGACCGTAACCTCATGCCCTTCAAGCAGTTGAAAACACGGCAGTTGCCGCAACGTGTCGAACCAGTCGTCGAGTATGTGAATCTTCACGCGCGGCCTCTTTCTGCGGATCAGCCAATGCCCTGTCGTGCCCTTCGCCAGGGAGGGAACACCGGCCCCTTATCTGCCAACTTAGTGCGGAAAGACCAGACCTTCGAACAATTTGCGCGCCGTGCGAAGAGTGCCGGCGGCCAGGATCGCGCCATCGGCATCCGTTTCGATCAGAACCTCGGCCGCCCCCGTCGGATGTTCGATTGAAAAGGTCCCATCCTTTGGCAAATTGGCCAGCCCGGCTGCTGGGCTACCCTCGACCAGGCACGCGCTTGCCACGGTCACGGCGGCAAACACGCCGATGCTGGCGTGACAGCGGTGCGGGATAAAGCTGCGTGTCGACAGGGTGCCCCCCGCCGTTGGGGCCGAAACGAGGGTCATCTTGGGCACCGATTTGTCAGAGACATCGCCCAGGTTCATCAGCGTCCCCGCCTGCAACCGGATCGCCTCCAACCGGGACTTCAGGTCGGTGTTCGCCTCCATCTCGTCACGCGTTTCGGTGCCCGACGCGCCGACATCGGCGGCGCGCAGGATCACGCAAGGCATCCCGTTGTCGATCAGCGTACAGTCCACCCCGTCGATCACGTCAACGGCATTGCCAGTTGGCAGCATCACGCCACCGCCTGTCATCGAGCCGGCAATCTTTGTGAACATCAAGGGCACCGGCGCGTGCTGACCCGGCACACCGTCGATCGTGGCATCGCCCGCGTAGGTGACCTTGCCACCCGGCGTCTGCACCTTTGCGACCGCCACCTCGCCTGTGTTCAACATGTGGATGCGCACCTCGGTCACGGCGGCGCTGGCCTGCACCAGGCCCCGCTCAATCGCGGCGGGACCGACGCCAGCAAGGATATTGCCGCAGGCCTGCGCATCCGTGACAACCGCCTGATCCACGAAAACCTGCAGGAACAGGTAATCCACATCCGCATCATCGCGCGTTGACGGCGACAGGATCGCAACCTTCGAGGTCAGCGGATCCGCACCGCCGATCCCGTCGATCTGGCGCGGATCCGGGCTGCCCATCAGGCTGAGCAGGACGGCATCGCGTTCTGCCACGCCCGCCGGCAGATCCTGAGCCAGAAAATATGCCCCCTTGGAGGTGCCGCCGCGCATCCAGATGCAGGGAATGCCGTCGCTCATGTTCTTCGCTCCTGTCAGATGTACTTGAGGCCTTTCGCCTCAAGCCGTGGGCGCATGTCGTAGATGTCGAGGCCCAGTTCGCCTGCCGCAAGCCGCACTCGCTTGGCTTCCTCTGCCGCGAGGCGTTTCTGAACGCCCTTCAGCACCTCTTCTGCCTCGTCACGTTTCACCACGCAGACACCGTCGTCGTCGGCACAGATGATATCACCCGCCTCGATTGCCGCACCGGCGCAGACGATAGGAACGTTCACCGAGCCGAGCGTTTCCTTGACGGTGCCTTGGGCAAAGACCGCCTTGGACCAGACGGGAAAGCCCATCTCGGTCAGATCGCGCGTGTCGCGCACACCGGCGTCAATCACCAGCCCGCGGCAGCCGCGCGCCATAGCGGACGTCGCCAAAAGGTCACCGAAATACCCGTCTTCGCAGGGCGAGGTCGGCGCCAGAACAAGGATGTCACCCGCCTGCAACTGTTCGATGGCGACATGCAGCATCCAGTTGTCGCCCGGCGCGGCCGAAATCGTCACGGCGCTGCCGGCAATCATCGCCCCCTTGTAGATCGGACGCATGTGACTTTGCAGCAGGCCCTTGCGGCCCTGTGCTTCGTGCACCGTGGCAACGCCCGCCTGCCCGAGGGCCTCGATGATCGCCGGATCGGCGCGTTGGATATTCTGAACGACAACGGCCATGACAGCCTCCTTCTGGAATGGGGTCGCACCCCGGCGGGCGGGGCGCGCAAACGCTTATTTTTCGATGGGCGGGGTGCCGTGGGTGTGAAAGGTCTCGATGGTCTTCAGACCCCAGGCCTGACCCTTTTTGCGGTCGGCCTCGCTCCAGACGACAGGGTCCCAATCGGGATCCAGGATCAGGCGCGCACCGGCATTTGCAATCTCGACCCGGTTGCCCGCAGGCTCCCAGACATAGAGGAAGAACGTGTTCTGAATCGCGTGCTTGTGCGGTCCCGTCTCGATATGCACACCGTTTTCCAGAAAGATGTCGGCGGCCCGCAGGATGTCTTCGCGCTGATCGGCGGCATAGGTGACATGGTGGAAACGGCCCTGCCCGCCGCCGTGCTCCTCCGTGCAAGCCAGATCATAGCCCTTGTTGTTGACCGTGAACCAGCAGCCGCCGATGCGCCCGTTGTCCAACTGGATCATCTCGGTCACTTTCGAGCCCAGACAGGTCTCCATGAAACGGCGGAATTCCGTCACGTCCTCGGACAGCAGGTTCAGGTGATCGAGGCGACGCGGAGCGGCCCCCGTATGGTGAAACCGGCTGGCATTGTTCTTCAGCGCGGGTTTGTCCGCCGTGCCATGCCGATACTTGACCGTGTCGAAATAGATTTCGAAGACATGGCCAAAGGGATCCTCAAAGCGGAAGGCACGCCCGTGGCTCAGATCGCCGTCGTTCCAGCCGATCACCTTGAAATCGCTTGCCTCAATCGCCGCCACACGACGCTCCAGCGCCGCTTGCGAGGCCGCGCGATAGCCGATGTGCCCGACGCCAGTGGTATCCGAACGGGTCAGCTTCAGCGTGCAAAATTCATAGTCATCCCAAGCCCGCAGATAGGCCGAGGTTTCATCCTGACCACTGATCGTCAGACCATAGATGCGGGTAAAGAAATCAAGGCTTTCGTCAAACTTGTTTGTCAGCATCTCGACATGGCCAAGGTGCGCCAGATCGTCAAAGTCGGACATTCGTGTCTCCGTTCAGAATGAGGTCGGACAGTGAAACAGGCCCCGGCACTACCACCGCGACCTGTCCTCAAGCCCTCCTACAGCGTATCGACAGTGCGCGGAAAGATTGACTGGAATCCTTCGGCATACTGGCAATCACGCCCGCCCGATTGACCGCCCGAGTTGCGTTTGAAGTGGTTGGCGCGCTGTTGGGCAACCCGCGTGTAGTAATCCCAGAGGTGAACCTGCCCCTGCATGCACTCCATCGCCGCGCGCTTCTTGTCCCAGACAGACGTGATGTCGAGGAATGTGTCCGGTTTCCATCCCATCTGCTCGGTCTGATGCGGCTCGAACAGATACAACTGCGGTGCGCCCAGCACCTTTTCGCCCGGATTGTGCCCCCAGGCCTGCGCGATCATCCGCGCCTCAAGCGCGACCTGCGTCATGTACATGTGGTCGGTGTTATAGGGGTCGTACTGGCTGTGGCTCATCATGAACTTGGGCTGAACCTTGCGGATCAAATCGACCAGGCGGAACTTGTCCTCTTTCTCCAGGTGCAGCGGGTAATCGCCAAGGTCAAAGCATTCCAGCTCGTGCACGCCCAGGGCTTCGGCGGCGGTCTCGGCCTCCTTGCGGCGGATGTCCTTGACCTCCTGCAGCGACTTGCCTTCTTTCCACAGGCGCGCGCTTTCCCCGCGTTCCCCAAAGGACAGGCAGGCTACCGTGACGTTATAGCCCTGCTCGGCATGAGACGCGATGGCACCCCCACAGCGCCAGACGAAATCGGCGGCATGGGCGCTGATCACCAGAACGGTTGGCTTCGAACACATCAGAGAACTCCTTTCGAATTTGGCCCCAATCTGCGCCCGAACGGCAGAAATGCCAAATTTGAACGCCGTGCAAATCCATAAGAGCACGCTATAGGATACTCACACAGTTCGGCAAAAAGCACTGATGCCCTTCACAAAATCTGCAATCCGTATAAGTTTTGCACAAGCGGATGCAGGCGCATATCCATCGGGAAAGGGCCGGACATGAAATGGAACCTGCGGCATCTTAGGGTGTTTCTGGCTGTCGTGCATCATTCATCGGTGTCACGCGCAGCCGAGGAATGCCACCTGTCCCAACCCGCGGCGACCCAGGCCATCGCAAAACTGGAAAACGGATTTTCCCAACCTCTGTTCAAACACAAGGCGCAGGGGCTTTACGTGACCGAGGCCGGTGCGGCACTGGCCCAGCGGGTCAAACGTGCTCTGACCCGGATAGATCAGGCTGCGGCGCCCATTTCGCCCCGCCTGATCGCTACGGCGACGTCCTCTCAACTCGACGCGCTGATCGCGGTGCGCGAGCTGGAAAACTTTACCTTGGCGGCCCGCCACCTCGGCCTGGCGCAGCCGTCGGTCCACCGCGCCGTCGCCCGATTGGAGGCCGAAGCCCGCAAGCCGCTGTTCGAACGCACCGCGATGGGTATCCGCGCCACGCGCGCCGGAAGGCAACTGGCCGATGCAGCCCGCCTGGCCTTTGCCGAACTGGATCAAGCGGTCATGGACCTGGCGGATCTGGCAGGTCGCGAGGCGGGGCAGATCGTTGTCGGGGCGATGCCGCTGTCGCGGTCCTTCATGCTGTCCCAGGCGATCATTGAGTTCCGCAAGCGCCGGCCATCCGTGTTGATCCGGGTGGATGAAGGGCCCTATGACGACCTTCTTGCCGGCCTGCGCCGCGGCGAGATTGATTTCCTGATAGGGGCGCTGCGCGAGCCGGTTCCGATCGGGGACATTGTCCAGACCGAATTGTTTGCCGATGACCTGATCCTTGTTGTAGGACCGCGCCACCCTCTGTCCGGTCAGGACCGGGTCACGCTGTCGCAAACCATCCGGTTTCCCTGGATACTGGCGCGAAAGGGAACTCCCTCGCGCCGGATTTTCGATCAGCTTTTTGCGGGCCGGCCAACGCCTCAGAGCCTGATTGAAACCGGATCGATGATCCTGATGCGGCAACTGTTGCAGCAATCCGATCACATTGGTTTCATATCGCGCCTCCAGGCCGCTGCCGAGGTGGATCTGGGTCTCATGGTGCCATTGCGCACGGAACTGCACGAAACACGCCGCCCCATCGGACTGACGACGCGTCTCGGCTGGATACCGACGAAAGGGCAGAAAATGCTGATTGATGAAATTTCAATTGCCGTACGACAACGCAATATTTGCAGCGTTGACAATTGAACTGTCGATAAAATGCAATGCTCCGATTTATGGACTTGCCGTTTAGGCAGCTTAGCAGTTATTCAGATATGTATGTGTTTTCGGTCCCGAAAGGCCTGTTGGTGCCTACAGAAAATCGCTCACGTTTAGATGCGGATATTGCCGAAGCGGTCAAAGATGTCGCAATTCTCGACACTCTGTCGCATCTGCTCAGACGCGCGCATTTCCGTAACGAATATCTCTTCAGCGGTATCTTTGGAGAAACGGGCCTGACCTCGCGGCAGATGGTTCTGCTTGTCGCGATCGCGCAAAACCCCGGTGTTTCGCAAAAAGTGATTGGCGATATCGTCGCGCTGGACGTCAATACGGTCAGCGACACCCTCCGCCGGATGGAGCGAAAACACCTGATCGAGCGCATTTCGTCAAAGGCGGACGGCCGATCGGTGGTCGTGCGCCTGACCTCGGATGGGCTGAAAACGCTGAAGGATGGCATGTCGCGCAATCCGGCCCTTCAGAACCAGGTCGCCGAAAGGCTTAACCCTGATGAAGCGGCGGATCTGAAAATGTTGCTGCAAAAGGTTCTGGGGGTCGACTGAGGCCGCCCTTCCGCCCAATCAGCCGAAGCAGCGCGATCCCCCTTCGCCAGGTTGTGTGATCCAACTTCGTCTCACATATCGTATTGCAGATCGTAGGATCGCTTGAAAAAGTTCTCGTTTTTCAACAGCTCAGCAGGTGTGCCTTGCTCCAGGATCTCACCGTCCTTGACCACGATGATCTGGTCGGCACGCATGACCGAAGACAGCCTGTGCGCGATCAGGATCGTCGTGCGCCCCTGCGACAAGTCATGAAGCGCCTTCTGGATTTCCGCCTCGGATTCCGCATCCAATGCGCTCGTCGCCTCGTCCAACAGCAGGATCGGGGCATCGCGCAGGATGGCGCGGGCGATCGACAGACGCTGACGCTGTCCACCGGACAGGTTGCCCCCATTTTCACCGACATCGCTCTCGTAGCCCTCGGGGAGCTTGCTGATGAAATCATGCGCATTGGCTGCCTTGGCTGCTGCTATGATCTCGTCATCCGTGGCGTCCGCGCGGCCGAGCCCGATATTGTGTTTCACGCTGCCCGCGAAAAGAAAGGTGTCTTGTCCGACAAAGGCCATGTTTTCGCGCAATGATGCAAATGTCACGTCACGAATATCCATGCCGTCAATTTCGACCTGACCATCCGTGGGATCATACAAACGCATGGTCAGGTTCAGGATCGTCGATTTCCCGCTACCCGACGGCCCGACAAGCGCCGTGCTCTTGCCCGCTGCGAATTCCAGGTCAAGCGACTTCAAGACGGTTTCGCCGTTCCCGCCCTCGTAATTGAACGACACATTGCGAAATGCGACCTGCCTCGGCCCTTCGGGCAGGGGTTTGGCATTTTCGGATTCCAGCATCGTAATCGGATGATCCAGCAGGTCATACATCATCTTGACCCCGACCAGACCTGTTTCGATCCCGATCCGCATGGAGGCGAGGCGCCGCGCCGGATCGTAGGCCATGATCAGCGCCGTCAAAAACGACAGCAGCTGCCCCTGCGACGTGACAACGCGGCCGCCGAAGATCGTTGTCGCGCTCATCGCCAGGATCGCAGCAATAGCAAGGCCCGACAGAACATCCATCATCGGCATCGTGGCCGCCTGCAAACGGGCAATCGAGTTGGACATCTTTTCAACGCGGGTCACGGCCTGGTTCATACGGGCGGCCATGTGATCTTCGAGGGCGAAAGCCTTGATGACCCGTATACCCATCGACGTCTCGGTGGCGACCTTGATGATCGCAGACAGCGAAACCATCTCGCGCGTGACGATATCGCGGACTTTCTTCAGCAGGTTCTTGATACCGAACAACGCGACCGGAATGGTCACGATCGAGACCGCCGAAAGCACTGGTTGCTGGGTGAACATCACGAAGCCCAGCCCGATCAGCGTAAACAGATCCCGAACGAACGAGAGCAGGACCGTATCAAGCACCGCCCGTGCCGCCTGAGAGGCCTGCGTCAGGCTGACCAGCGTGTCGGAAGAGCTTTTGGACCCGAAGTACGAAACACCTTGCTGAATGAGGCGGTCGAACATCTTAATCTGTTGCGAGGCAATGATCCGGTTGCCCGCGATGCTGAGGAAAACGGCCTGCAAGTACCCGGCAATCCCCTTTACGGCAAAGATTGCCGCCACAGCCATCGCCACGCCATACACCTTGTAGGCGGGTTCGTCGGGGGACAGCGACTGCACGATATCCTTCATGATCCACGCCGAAGCCGCGGTCGTGCCGGCGACGAAGAACATCGACAAGATCGCCAACGCGTACCATTTTGCCTGGGCTTGGTAGTTTTCGCTCAGAAGCCGGTAGAGCAACTTTTCCTCGATGCCGGGCAACAACTTTGCAAGCATGTGCTTCTCTCGCTCTGATCTTTCGCGGCCTAAGTACACTCTGGTCCAGTGAAGTTCCAGCGTAAGAGCACCGCACGGCATTCAGCCGCAAGGCGACCGGGGCATCCGAAGATGCCTCGGTAGTGTTTCATGGAATGCTACCTAATAACGAAAATCGCTGAAAGTAGGGGGCGGCGGAGCATGCCTGTCACAAGGCTGCGTCAAAGACCACGACTGTCTCGGCCGCGACATCGACCTCTTTCTTGCCCGGCATCAGGAATACCGTCGTCTGGCGTGCGGCAGAGGTATCCATGATCCGTCGCCAGCGCCGGCGTCCCGGCGGTTCGGGCAGGTGCACGGTGCAGGCATCGCCTCCGTTGATGACAGCGAAAAGCACGTCATCGCTCATGGAGTAGCTTGGCGTTGCCGATGCCGCCCGAATTTCGACGCACAGGCAGCGGAATGTGGGATCGTGCCAATCCTCTGTCGTTGGTGCCTGCCCGTCAGGGCGCCGCCAGAAAAGATCCGGGATACCATCGCGATGGCGCGGCTGGGAATGCAGGAACAATCGCTGCCGCAAGACAGGGTGATCGCGGCGCATACGCGCCAGCCAGGCCACGAAATCCGCCAGATCATAGTCGGGGCGATCCCAGTTGACCCAGGCGATGGCATTGTCCTGGGCATAGGCATTGTTGTTGCCGCCCTGGCTGTTGCCGATCTCATCCCCCGCCAGCATCATCGGCGTACCTTGGCTCAGGAACATCGTTGCCAGCATGTTGCGCTTTCGCCTTGCCCGCGCCGCAAGGATATCGGGGTCCAATGTCGGCCCCTCCGCCCCCATGCCGTCCGAGTGGTTGGGTTCATGGCCGTCCCGGTTTTCCTCTCCGTTCCCCCAGTTGCGCTTGGCGGAATAGCTGACGATATCTTCCAGCGTGAACCCATCGTGCGAGGCAAGGAAGTTGACCGAAGCCGTGGCGGCACGGCCATCATGGTCGAACATGTCCGCCGATCCCATCAGACGCCCAGCGATGCTTGAGGTCACGCCCTCGTCACCTTTCCAGAACCGGCGCACATCGTCGCGATAACGGTCGTTCAGTTCCATGAAAGGATGCGGCCATGCCCCGAGCTGATAGCCGCCCGGCCCGAGGTCCCAGGGCTCGGCGACCAGCTTGACGTTGCGCAGCACCGGGTCCTGTTTGATTGCCGAGATAAATCCGCCGCGTGCATCGAACCCGGCCGGACCCCGCGCCAGCGCCGTGGCGAGGTCAAAGCGGAAACCATCGACATGCATCACCTCGACCCAATATCGCAGGCTGTCCATGACCATGCGCAGAACCGCCGGGTGCCCGAGGTTGAGCGTATTGCCGCAGCCGGTATCATCTATGTAATAGCGCGGATCTTCGGCCAGCCGGTAATAGGCGCGGTTGTCCAACCCCCGAAAGCTCAGCGTCGGCCCCAGCTGGTTGCCCTCGGCAGTGTGATTATAGACGACGTCTAGGATCACCTCGATCCCGGCAGTATGAAAACGGCGGACCATCGTCTGGAATTCCCAGATATCCCCACCACTCATGAAGCGCGGATCAGGCGCGAAAAAGCCGATGGTCTGATAGCCCCAGAAATTCGACAGCCCCTTTTCCACCAGAAATCTTTCGGACAGATGCGTCTGGACAGGCATCAGCTGCACCGTGGTCACACCGATCTTGTCCAGATGATCCAACACCGGGGCCGACGCCATGCCGAGAAAGCTGCCGCGTTTTCGCGGGTCGACGCCGGGATGTCCCGCCGTCATCCCTTTGACATGCGTCTCATAATGCACCGAGAGAGAGCGGCGATGATTTGGCCGACTGTCATTGCCCCAGGGAAAGCTGACATCTGCAACTTCGGCCTTTGGCATCGCAAAGGCACTGTCGCGGGAATCGAACCCCAGATCTGCACGCGCTGCACCCGGACGATAGCCCAACAAGGCATCCGACCAGCGAAAACGCCCCGAGATCTTGCGCGCATAAGGATCCAGCAACAGCTTGTTGTGATTGAAACGCAGCCCCTGCTCCGGTTCATGCCGGCCCCGTGCGCGGTAGCCGTAGAGCGTGCCGGGCGACAACCCGGCCACGTAGACATGCCATATATCGCCATCGCGTTCGCGCAGCGGGATGCGCACAAGTTCCCGCCGCCCATCTGACGAAAACAGGCACAACTCGATCTCTTCCGCCTCGCCCGAAAATACCGCGAAATTGACTCCCTGCCCGTCCCAGGTTGCCCCCATGGGGTCGGGTCGACCGGCGGACAGACCATGATGTGCCAACTTGTTCGGGATGTCCCGACCCGCGCCGCTACGCGCAACACTCGGCCCGAACAAACGCGGGTCTCGTCCATTTCCGTTCATTCAGTTGCCTCGGTGATGATGTCGGAAAAAAGCGACGCATATGCAGCGGCAGAGCGTTCCCAGCCAAAGTCTGCTCTCATTCCATTCTTCTGGATCTGCTTGAAAGTCGTGGGCGCCGCGTGCAGCGTGCACAGTTGCATGAGTGCATCGTACAAGCCACCCGCATCAATGCGCGACATCATTATGCCCGTCGCAACACCCGCCCCAAGAGCCGCCGGATTCGCCGCGATCACCGTATCCGCCAGCCCCCCCGTCGGGGCAACAAGCGGTACGGCACCGTAGCGAAGACCGTACAACTGGGTCAGTCCGCAGGGCTCAAAGCGCGACGGGACCAACATTGCGTCTGCCCCGGCATACATCAGGTGCGAAAGCGGCTCATCATATCCGCGTGCCATGCCGACCTGCGCCGGCCAACGCGCGGCAGCGTCATGGAACGCCTTTTCGATTTCGGGGTCCCCGGACCCGAGAACGACCAACCTGCCCCCGGCGTCGATATATCCCGGCAACACCTCCGCCAGCAGATCCAGCCCCTTCTGCTCGGTCATCCGGCTGACGACGGCGGCCAGCGGCCCCGGGCCGTCCTCCAGCCCGAAGCGATCCAGCAGGGCCTTGCGGTTCTTTGACCGTGACGCCGGACGCGCCGCAGAGAAAGGTGTGATGGCCGGATCGGTTTCGGGGTTCCAAACCTCCAGGTCGATCCCGTTCAGGATGCCGACCACCGGACGATTCAGCGCCGCAATGACCCCATCCAGCCCCATGCCGAATTCGGGCAGCGACAATTCCGCAGCGTAACGCGGCGATACGGTGGAAACCCGGTCCGCGCACATCATCCCGGCCTTGAGAACACCCACCTTTCCCCAGAATTCCAGGTGCCCCTGTTCGAATGCCTCCGGGTCGATCCTGAGGCGCGAAAGGCGCTCCGGCTGCGTCAGTCCCTGAAAGGCGATGTTGTGAATGGTCAGCAGGCTGGGCACGCGCACCCCGTGCTGGCGCAGATACAACGGCACCAACGCCCCCTGCCAGTCATGCGCGTGGACAAGTTCGGGACGCCAACCATCGGTCAGGCCGTCGCGGGCGATTTCCATCGCCACCCAGCACAGCGCAGCAAAGCGTTCCGGGTTGTCGGGATAATCGCGCCCCTGCGGATCCAGGTAGGGCCCACCATCGCGGGAAAACAGATGCGGTGCGTCAAGCAACAGAACGCTCATGCGGCCCGATCTGCCGATACGGACCGAGGCCGGGCCGCCGAAAAGATCGGATGATTGCCAGACCACCCGCGTCTTGCCCACCTTCTTTGCCACACCCGGGTAGGCCGGCAGCAGGACACGCATGTCCCAGCCATGCGCAGCCAGCGCACCGGGCAATGCCCCACTGACATCCGCAAGGCCGCCGGTCTTTATCAAAGGCACGCATTCCGACGTGACCGACAGCACCCGCCGCATACCGCTCGCCTCCGACGTGCTCGTCATCTTCCTGTCCTTCATTGCGCCTGAGGCAAATGGGGGTCAGCCGTTCTCGGCCATCCATCGTTCTACCATCGGTTGGGTTAAGAGCGTCACTCCGCCCTCGCTGACCCGGAACCACTTCGCGTCTTCTTCGGGGTCCTCGCCCACCACCAGGCCCGGCGGCACCTTCACGCCGGCGTCCAGCACGACTCGGCTCAGGCGCGCCCGTCTGCCGACGACCGTATAAGGCATCGCCACCACCTGAAACAGTTCAGCATAGCTATGCGTGCGAACACCGTTGAAAAGCAGCGACTCGCGCACTTCGGTGCCCGAAATGATGCAGTTGCCGGCAATCATCGATGAGACTGCCGATCCGCGCCGCCCGTCTTCGTCATGAATGAACTTGGCCGGCGGATTGACCTCGCCGTAGGTCCAGATCGGCCAGGCCGTGTCATAGATATCCAGTTCAGGGGTAAAGTCGGTCAGGGCGATATTCGCAGTGTGATAGGCATCGATGGTGCCGACATCGCGCCAGTACACCTTTTCATTTTCGCCCGTCGTGACGCAGCTTGCGGCAAACAGGTGCGCCATTGCCTTGCCGTCGCGTACCAGTCCGGGGATCAGGTCGTTTCCGAAATCGTGACTGGAGTCTGGATTGGCCGCATCCGCAATCAACAGCTTGCGCAAAAAGGCCCACCGGAACACGTAGATCCCCATCGAAGCGAGTGCGAGGTCCGGCGCGCCTGGCATCGAAGGCGGGTCCGCCGGCTTTTCCAGGAAATCGGTAATGCGCTGTTTATCGTCCACCGCCAGGACACCAAAGGCGCTGGCCTCGGCCCGCGGAACCGAAAGACACCCCACGGTGACATCCGCGCCCGTGTCTTCATGTTCGCGCAGCATCACCTCGTAGTCCATCTTGTAGATGTGGTCTCCCGCAAGGATCACGATATAGTCGATGTTGTAGCTGTCGATGATGTCGATGTTCTGCGTCACGGCATCGGCGGTGCCAAGGTACCACTGGTTTTCAGACACCCGTTGCGACGCCGGCAGGATGTCGAGGTATTCGTTGCGTTCAGCACGCAGGAAAGACCAGCCGCGTTGCAGATGACGGATCAGGGAATGCGCCTTGTACTGGGTCGCGACCGCGATCTTGCGCATTCCCGAATTATACGCGTTGGACAATGCGAAATCGATGATCCGCATCTTGCCACCGAAATAGACAGCCGGTTTCGCGCGGGTATCCGTCAGCTCTCTCAAGCGGCTTCCCCGCCCCCCGGCCAGGATAAAGGCCATTGATCGTGCACTTAGCTTCTGAGTGTTCATGGGTTTCATTTTACTGACCCTCCCCGCCAGTCGTGATCCTGATCAGACACCTCCGGGCTACGGCGCATTGGCCACCCGGCCCTTACCTGTCACCGCTTGCGCCGCAGGAAAATCACGGAAAGCGGTGGTATAGTCATAACAGCTATGGCAGGCATCGCGTTCCCACTGACGGCCTCCGCACGCACCGAACCCATGTTGCCGCGGTTGCCTCCGCCGTAAATTTCAGCATCGGTGTTCAACACCTCCTGCCAGACACCTGGCTCGGGCAACGGCAGCGCGTAATCGCAGCGTTCGACAGGGGTAAAGTTGCACACGACTGCGATCTCGGCGTCCTCGGCTTCGCCCCGGCGCAGAAAGGCCAGCACGGACCGCTCCGAATCCCGCTCGACAAGCCAGTCGAACACAGCGCCGCCCAGGTCATCGCGATGCAACGCCGGTTCGTCCCGGTAAAGGCGGTTCAGGTCGCGCACGAGGTTCTGCACCCCAGCGTGGGCCGGATCATCCAGCAGATGCCAATCCAGGCTGATATCGTGGTTCCATTCACGTTCCTGACCAAACTCACAGCCCATGAACAGCAATTTCTTGCCCGGGTGCCCCCACATGAAGCCATAGTAGGCCCGCAGGTTGGCAAACTGCTCGGCCCGCTGACCCGGCATCTTGCCCAGCATGGACCCCTTGCCGTGCACGACCTCATCGTGGCTGATCGGCAGGATGAAGTTCTCCGAAAACGCGTAGACCAACCCGAAGGTCAGCTTGCCATGATGGTGCGCACGGTGGATCGGGTCTTCGTGCATGTAGGCCAGCGTATCGTTCATCCAGCCCATGTTCCACTTGTACCCGAACCCCAGACCATCCTCATGCACCGGCCTGCTGACACCGGGA
Organism: Pseudooceanicola sediminis; assembly: GCF_003575965.1. Classification (GTDB taxonomy): domain Bacteria; phylum Pseudomonadota; class Alphaproteobacteria; order Rhodobacterales; family Rhodobacteraceae; genus Pseudooceanicola; species Pseudooceanicola sediminis. The sequence goes on from NZ_QWJJ01000002.1 coordinate 225,833, forward strand.
AAAGATGTGCTCTCCTCTGCGACCGTCATGATGCCCGGGGCCGCGCCGTAGGTTTCGACGTTCATCTCGCGCAGAAACGAGATCGCCTCCAGGTTTTCGCGTCCACCGTGCACATTGGGCACCCATTCGCCATGTGGGCGGGAATAATCGCGATACAGCATCGACGCCACGGCATCGACCCTCAGCCCATCGACACCATATTCCGTCAGCCAATAAATCGCGTTGGCGATCAGATAGTTGCGCACCTGCCGCTTGGAATAATCGTAGATCAGCGTGTTCCAGTCGCGGTGAAACCCCTCGCGTGGGTCGGCGTATTGGTACAGCGGCGTTCCATCTAACCAGCCCAGCCCATGCGGATCGGTCGGAAAATGCCCCGGCACCCAATCCAGGATCAGCCCCAGCCCGGCCGCCTGCGTCGCGGCGACAAAGGCGGCGAATTCACGCGGCGTACCGTGCCGGATCGTCGGCGCATACAGGCCCACCGGCTGATACCCCCAGGACCCGTCGAACGGAAACTCCGACACCGGCATCAGCTCGATATGGGTAAAGCCCATGTCGGCGGTATAAGCGACCAGCTCAACAGCCAGTTCATCGTAGCTCAGGCGCCTGCGGTCGTCTTCGACCTTGCGACGCCAGGACCCAAGGTGCACTTCGTAGATCGAGATCGGAGACGAGACCGCCTGACGATGCGCGCGCGCAGCCCGTGCCTCGGGTGCAGGCCGGTCGGGCAGCCGACGCACGATCGAGGCCTGCGCCGGGGGATGCTCGGACCCAAAGGCAACGGGATCGGCCTTTTGCGGCAGGCTGGCCCCGTCGGGCCCCAGAATATCATACTTGTAGGCTGCGCCCGGCCCGACATCCGGCAGGAAAATCTCCCAGACGCCTGATGCACCGCGCACCCGCATCGGATGGCGCAGCGGTGACCAACCATTGAAATCGCCGACGATGGCCACGCGGCGGGCATTTGGCGCCCAGACGGCAAACACTGTGCCCGCGACCCCTTCGTGCGTTTCGGGGCGCGCGCCCAGCTTTTGCCACAGGCGCAGGTGACGGCCTTCCGAAATCAGGTATTCATCAAGCTCTCCCAGCACCGGCGAAAACCGATAGGGATCATGCCGGTCCTGCGTGCGCCCGTGCCCTTCGGCTCGCAGCATGTACCCCCCACCGGCCGCAACACTCTTCGGGACCCCTCGCAGGATAAAGACACCGCCGCCCTCTGCCTGCATTTCCACGGCATCGGTCGACCCAGATGTCAGGCACCACATGCGCTCGGCCTCGGGATCGAACGCGACCAGGGTATCACCATGCAGACCCAGGATATCGAAGGGCGCACCGTGTCGCCCCTGACGCAGGGCATCAAAAGCAGCCGTGTCGGGTGTATGGGCGCTCTCTTCACCGGAATTGCTGATCATTGCCCCCCCAATCGCGCCCAAGTCGCCAGCGCGGCCTCAGATAAAGACCCAACACGTTCATCGATTTAACAGTTCCCCGCCCTCGGGTCGCTGCAATCCGCGTATTGCAGATCAAATCAGCATAGTTCGCCCGACGCCAGCCTTGAAAGACGCGCAACTAACGCAATCATTGTAATGGCTGACGCCCCGTCCCATCCTTTTTGCACGCGCTGCGGAAAGGTTGCGATTCTCGCCAGATACTTTCGCACAGAGCCAACCAGGGACACCGCATGTCGAACCGTCCAGCCGAAACCGACCCGCATCAGACACCGCGCCATACCGGCGGCTCCGACTGGTGGCGGGGTGCCGTTCTCTATCAGATATATCCCCGCAGTTTTCAGGACGACAACGGTGATGGCATCGGGGATCTGCCAGGGATTACCCGCCGTCTCGATCATGTGGCCAACTTGGGCTGCGACGGCATCTGGCTGTCTCCGATCTTTCCCTCGCCCATGGCCGACATGGGTTATGACGTCTCAGATTACGTCGATATCGACCCGCTGTTCGGGACGCTGACGGACTTCAGTGCCCTGATCGACCGGGCCCATGACCTGGGACTGAAAGTCATCGTGGACCAGGTGATGAACCATTCCTCGAACCTGCATCCCTGGTTCGTCGAAAGCCGCTCCAGCCGCGATAATCCGCGCGCCGACTGGTACGTCTGGCGCGATCCAAAGCCGGACGGATCGCCGCCCAACAACTGGCCTTCGGTCTTTGGCGGACCGGCCTGGACATGGGACGGCGAGCGTCGACAGTATTATCTGCACTCCTTCCTCGCCGAACAGCCCGACCTGAACTACCTCAACCCCGACGTGCAGCAGGCTGTGCTGGATGCCATGCGCTTCTGGCTGGAACGTGGCGTTGACGGCTTCCGCCTCGATACGGTCAATTATTTTTTCTACGACCCCGAGCTGCGCGATAACCCCGCAAAATCGTTCAAAGGGGAAAAACCCCCGGTGAACCACTACGACTGGCAGCTGCATCTGTATTCCAAAAGCCGCCCGGAGAACGTCGAGTTTCTGCGCCGGATGCGTGCCCTGACGGATGAATACCCCAACAGGATGCTGCTGGGCGAGGTTGGCGATGCCGATCAGGCGATCGAACTGATGGGTGAATACACCTCGGGCAACGACAAGCTGCACATGGCCTATTCCTTCGACATGCTTTCCGATCTCTACACGCCGGACCATTTCCGCGAGGTGATAAATGGCTTTTGGGCGGGCGCACCGGATGGCTGGCCGCTCTGGTCGATGTCCAACCACGACGTCGTGCGTCATGCGACCCGCTGGGCGGCCAAGGACAGCGGCAATGATGCGCTGGCCCGACAGGCGATTGCCTTGCTGCTGGCGTTCGAAGGCTCGATCTGCCTGTACCAGGGCGAGGAACTGGGCCAGACCGATACCGATCTTCTCTACTCGGAGCTGACGGACCCGGTCGGCCTGCGTTTCTGGCCCGCCAACAAGGGGCGCGATGGCTGCCGCACGCCGATGGTCTGGGTCGCCCAGGATCCACAGGGCGGCTTTACCACGGGCACGCCTTGGCTGCCCGTAAAGCCGGCGCAAGCGGCCCGCGCGGTCGACGTGCAAGTGGAAAACACCGCTTCGATACTGACACATTACCGACGCATGATTGCGTATCGCCGCGCCACGCCTGCGTTGGCTCATGGCAAGATGCGTTTTGTCGATGCGCCCGATCCGGTGTTGCGCTTCACACGCGGGGCCGGGGCCGACGCGCTCGACTGCGTCTTCAACCTGTCGACGAACCCGCAACGCGTACCATGCCCCGGCACAGCGGCGATCACCGGCCCCTCTCAGGCGGCTGAACTGACGGGCGATGAACTGACCCTCGGGCCGAACGGCTGGGCCTTTCTTGTCAATGACAGGGCCGGCAAATGACCCCAAGACTGCATCCTGGAAACCTTTAAGCCATTGGGAAACATGATGGATCAGACCGGACTGCCACAGACCGCACTCGTCGGACCATCTTCCATCCAAGATCAGCATCAGCCCTATTGGGGCGTTCATCTTCGCAACCGGGGCAACGATGGTGCCGCGCCTCTCTGGCAGGCCGCGCTTTGGGCCCCCGACACCGATCACGTGACCCTCGTCCTGCAAGGAGAGCGGTACGCCATGCACCGTGGCACCGATGGCAGGCATCTGCTTGAGTTTTCGGCCCCCTTCGGCGCGGAGTATGGCTTTGATCTCGGCGCGGGCCTGCGCCCCGATCCCGCCGCCCGACGTCAGGCAGATGGCGTTCACGGGCCCTCAGTCCTCGTCGACCCCCACCATGCGTGGCCCGCCTCCGAGGATGGCTGGAGCGGTCGCCCCTGGGACGACGCCGTCATCCTGGAAATCCATATCGGTCTCTTCACGCCGGAGGGGACATTCGCCGCCGCCGCGTCCCGCCTGCGCGGGTTGGCGGATCTGGGGATCACCGCTGTCGAAATCATGCCAGTGGCCCAGTTTTCGGGAACCCGGGGGTGGGGCTATGACGGCGTTCTGCCCTATGCGCCACATGGCACCTACGGCACCCCGACCGACATGAAGGCGTTTGTCGCCACCGCCCATGCCCTTGGCATCGCTGTCATTCTGGATGTTGTGTATAATCACTTCGGTCCTGATGGTGCCTATCTGCATGAAATCGCACCCGGCTTTTTCGACGCAGGGCGCAGCACACCATGGGGGGCCGGAATCGATTATACCCGCCCTGCCGTGCGCGACTTCTTTCTGTCGAACGTCGCCATGTGGATTGGCGACTTTCACATAGATGGCCTGCGCATCGACGCCGCACATCAGATCCGGGATCCGTCGGACCCGGAGCTGCTGACCGAAATCGCCAGGACAGCCCGCGTCACCGCTGGCCCGCGCACCATCTGGCTGGTGCTGGAGGATGAACGTAACCTGACCTGGCCAACACAGCCCGTCACCGGCCCCTACGATGCCCAGTGGAACGACGATTATCACCACGCCCTGCATTGCCTGCTGACAGGCGAGGATGAAAGTTACTACGCGCCCTTTGCCGCCGACCCCCTTGCCGATCTGCTGCTGGCTCTGCGCGAAGGCCAGGTCGATCAGGGCCAGCCGCGCCCAGGTGGCGCCAGCCCGCGCGGAATGCCCTCGGCGCATCTGCCCGTGACGGCCTTTGTCAATTCGAACCAGACACATGACCAGATCGGCAACCGTGCCCACGGCGACCGCCTGATCAGTCTTGTCGGCGACGAAGCGGCATGGATCGCCCATGCCCTGCTGCTGACGGCGCCTTTCATCCCGATGCTGTTCATGGGCGAAGAGGCGGGTGAAACTGCCCCCTTCTGCTTTTTCGCAGACCTGCCGGAACCCTTGGCCAGCGCCACCCGCAAGGGGCGGCAGGCCGAGTTTTCACGTTTTTCATCTTTCAGTGGCAAGGTGCCCGACCCCATGTCACGGGCAACCTTCGACGCGTCACGCCCCTATCTCGGGCAGGCAGATCGGCTTTCGCAATGGCGCGACTGGACCTCTCGTCTGGTTCAAGTCCGACGGGACCATGTCCTTCCCTTGATCAGATCTGGCCGAGGCGCGCCAACGCAAGCCAAGGCGACCGGCGCCCGCAGTCTTTCCGTGCTGTGGCGCTTTGCTGCCGGAGAGCTGTTGATCAACGCGAACCTCGGCTCGCCCCCTGACACCCCGGTTCCGCATGTCCCCCAGCCTGAAATCGCTGTCGGAAACATCGATACCGATCCCTTTGCCTTCACGCTCAGCATAAGGCCCGCATCATGATGGCATCCAGATGCCCGGACGCGCTCAACACCGCGACTGCAACCTACCGCATCCAGCTCCGCGATGACGTCGGTTTCGCGGAGGTCGCGGAGTGGCTGCCGCATCTCGCGCGGCTCGGCATCAGCCATCTCTACCTCTCACCGATCTTTACCGCGCAAACCGGATCGACCCACGGATACGACATCACCCGACCCGACCAGATCGAACCGACGCTGGGCGGGCGCGCGGGGTTTGAAAAGCTGGCACTGAGCGCGCAAAAGCATGGCCTGGATATCGTCATTGATATCGTGCCCAATCACACAACCCTCAGCTTTGAAAACATCTGGCTGCGCGACGTGCTGCGACACGGAGCCAGCAGCCGATACGCCCGACATTTTGACATTGATTGGGACGGTCGCATGCGGCTGACGATGCTGGGCGATGCGTTCGAGGTCGTTGCCGCCAATGAAACAGGAGAGCTGGCCCAGGAGCCTGATGGCCCCGTACTGCGCCTTGCCGGCCTGTCCGTTCCCCTGAACCCGGCCACGTGCGAGGGCCTGCCGTATGGCCCGCTGAACCCCGCCCGCCTGCGCGCCCTGCATGATGCACAGCCCTGGCAACTGGTCCACTGGGAGACGGAGCGCGATCATCTGTCACATCGGAGATTCTTCAACGTGACCTCGCTGATCGGGATGCGCATCGAGGATCCGCAGGTCTTTGAGGAGATGCACGCCCTGACCTTCGACCTTGTCGAATCCGGGCTGGTTCAAGCCTTGCGCGTCGATCACGTTGATGGGCTTGCAGACCCCGTTACCTACATGGAAAGGTTGGCCGCACGTCTGCCGGAGACGCCAATTTGGGTCGAAAAGATCCTGACCGGCGATGAAGCATTGGACGACAGCTGGCCCGTGGCAGGCACCACGGGGTATGAGGCTGCGCGCGCGATTACCGCGGTGCTCAGCGTGCCCGAAGGCGTGGCGCGCCTGGCAGGCGCCTGGGCAGAGACGACCGGCAGCAAGGCGGATTTTCATAGCGCCCTGCACACCGCGAAACACGAGGTAATCCGCCAAGAGCTGTCGGCGGAGCTGACGCAACTGGTCCTGCTGGCACAGGCGCTCGCCTCCAGTTTGCCACATCTGGAAACAGGCCCGGAGACATTGCGCGAAGTGCTGATTGCCTTGCTGGTCGAAATGCCCCGTTACCGTACGTACTTTGCCGACGGCCTTGCACGCCCCGAAGACATTGCGTTGTGGCAAACCGTACAGGATCGGGCCGCGACACATCTGCGCAATGATCGCGTCCTGCGGATTCTGGGTGCGGAAATTGCCACGGGCAGCGGTGCCGCAGCGCATCGCCTGCGTGTCCGCTTTCAACAAGTCAGTGGCGCCCTGCTGGCCAAGGCCCATGAGGACACTGCCGGCTTTCGCCATGTGCCCTACCTTGCCGCGAACGAAGTCGGCGCGGACCCCGATGATCCGACCATGTCGATAGGGGCATTTGCCACCTTTTGCCGGGACAGGTTGCGCAACTGGCCGGCGGCTCTGACATTGACGTCATCTCATGACACCAAGCGATCCGAAGACGCGCGAATGCGCCTCGTTGCGATCAGCCACGACCCAGAGGCATTCCTGTCACTGCTGGGCGCGACCAGGTCGCGCGCCGATGCCAAAGAGATCACGGCGGCAAACCTTTGGCTGCTGACTCAAAGCGCCCTGGCAATCTGGCGACCGCGCGATGATCCCGACGGCGGCGATGTCGGCGCGCGTCTGGCCGCCCATATGCAGAAGGCACTGCGCGAGGCCAAGCAGGCGACGTTCTGGCCCTATCCGAATCCCGATATCGAAAACCCGGTTTGCGCATTGGCGGTTGCCCTGATGTCCGACTGGCAGGCAAACCCGCCGGCCGAACTGCTGCGTCTTTGCCAGCGGGGCCAGACGCTGTCGCTGTGCCAACTGGCCCTCAAATGCGTTATGCCCGGCCTGCCCGATATCTACCGAGGTACCGAAGCAGCCGCGCTTGATCTGACCGATCCCGACAACCGCCGTCCCGTTGCCCTGCATCACCTGTCGGACCTACCCTCCCGGGGCGACTTCGACGGGCAAAAGGCGCGGCTCATGGCGCACCTTCTGGCAGCACGCAAAGCTGACCCCGGGCTGTTCCTTGCCGGCAGCATCGAAATCGACGCCACGAAGGGGGCCATCACCCTTGTACGCAAATCCAAAAGCGGACGCACCTTTGCCCTTTCCCTGCGCCCCTGGCTGCCATCGTCGCAGGCGGTAGAGATCAACGTGAACTCGTCCGAGCTGAGCCTGAACCTGTCTCATGCAGACTCGGATCGTTGATCTGGCGACGCCCCCCGTGTTATCGGTTACAGTGTGAAATTCATTGTCTCGCTCGGCGCCTGGCGACAAAGGATCAGCACCATGTCCCACCTTGACCAAGGCAAGACTGTCGAAAGGGCGATGCAACCGATCGCCGACCTTGATGTCCCGAAACGCCTTCGTGCCAGCGTCGACAAACAGAACCAGATCCTTCTGGATCTGGCCATCTCCCTGGTGCAGGCAGGGCTACCCGAAGATCAGGTTCGTTCGATCATAGATGCCGCCTGCGCCTCTTACCGGGACGAGTTGGTTTCGACCATTCCGGCAATAAGAGCGCAAGATGGATGAGCGGCGGCGATTGAACGACGAACCGGGACGACTTGCAGCCCTCAGGCGCGCCGGAATCCTCGATACCCCGCCTGAAGAGCCGTTTGAGCGGATCACCGAACTGGTGCGGTCCGTTCTGGGCGTCCCCATCGCAACTGTCAGCCTTGTCGATGAAGAACGTCAGTGGCTAAAATCCAGCGTCGGGTTGACGATTACCGAAACACCGCGCGACCTTTCGTTTTGCACACATACGATCAAGACACGTGAGCCTCTGATCGTGCCTGATGCAAGGCTGGATACGCGCTTTCGCGACTTTCCCTACGTGATCGGAGAGCCCGGTGTGCGCAGTTACCTCGGCCTGCCGCTTGAAACCCCCGACGGATACAACCTGGGCGCGCTCTGCGCGATCGACACCGTGCCGCGTGATTTCACGACGACCGAAGCTGCCATCATGAAAAACTTTTCCAGGCTCGTCATGAACGAGCTGGAATTGCGCCAGATCGCCATGAGCGACTCCCTGACCGGTGCGATGACGCGAAGGGGCTGGATGGAGGCGGTTGAGACCCAGATTGCCCGCTGCCGCAGAAACGGTCAGGCATCGTCGATCGTGTTGCTGGATGTCGACCATTTCAAGCGCATAAACGATGGCCATGGACATGCTGCGGGCGACCGGATCCTGCGCGGCGTCGCGCAGGCCTGTTTTGCCAACCTGCGCGACGCCGACCTTTTCGCCCGCATCGGCGGCGAAGAATTTGCCATATTTCTGCCCATGACCGATGCGGCGCACGCCGCGGCATTGGCCGAACGTCTGCGCGAACAGATCTCTCTGACGCCCTACGATCTGGACGGGGCGGCGGTGCGGATCACCGCCAGTTTTGGCATCACCCAGGTCCGGGCAGATGTCGAAGGGGTCGAGGCCGGACTGAAGATCGCCGATGCCATGTTGTATCGTGCCAAGCTGGATGGTCGCAATGTGTGTCGCGTCGCCTGACGTGCACGGCGCCCAATTCTTGCGCCATCTGCAAATCGCGGCACCGTCCGGGACTGGGGAAATGACAAGCTGTTCCGCGACCCGCCTTTGACGCGATATTGCCCCGATGCGGGTCAAAGGGTACGGTTCCGACACAGATTTGAGTGCTTTTCGCAGGCTCTGATCGCAGCGCCGCGCGGCGGAATGGCGGGCAAGCGGATGAATTGGTTTTGAATTCCGCCCGCCAAGAGGTTGACTTGTCGTTCGCCAAGCCCACCAATATAGCCATTGGCGGCGATTGAACCCGCCTGAAAATCCGGGATAAGAAGCACCCAAGTGCCCGCCCCGCCTGAATATTGCAGTTTGAACCGGACCCATCTTTCCATTTTTCGGACCGGGACACGCCATTTTTTCATGGCACTGCCTTAGATAGCAAAGACGATCGGGAGGATCACATGACGTCACTTAAACCCCGCGGCGCTCGCGCGACCGCGCTTCTTGGCACCGCTCTCGCCATCTGCCTGGGTCAGGCCGTTGCCGCACAGGATCTGCGCCTCTGGACAACCGAAGAGCAGCCCGAACGGCTGGCCCGACAGGAGCAGTTGGCCGCCGATTTCGAAGAGGCCACCGGTATTTCCGTCGCGGTCATTCCGGTCACGGAAAGCGATCTGGGCACGCGCGCGACAGCTGCCTTTGCCGCCGGCGACCTGCCGGACGTAATTTACCATACCCTGCAATACGCGCTGCCCTGGGCAGAGGCCGGATTGCTGGACACGGCCGCCGCGACAGAGGTGGTCGAGGATCTGGGCATGGACACCTTTGCCCCCGGTGCGCTGGACATGGCGGCATTTGATGGTGGCATCGCCTCGGTCCCGGTTGATGGCTGGACGCAGATGATCCTGTACCGCAAGGATCTTTTCGAGGAAAAAGGGCTGGAGCCGCCCACGACCTACGACGCCGTGACCAAGGCTGTAGAGGCGCTGAACAACCCCCCAGAGATGTACGGATTTGTTGCCGCGACCAAGGTCGACGACAACTTCATGAGCCAGGTTCTGGAACATGTCTTCCTTGCCAACGGCGTCAGCCCGGTCGGCCCGGATGGCTTTCAGCCGCTGGATGAGAGGAAGACGGTAGAGGTGCTGAATTTCTACAAGACCATCGCGGATGCCTCGCCTCCGGGTGATCTGTTCTGGAAGCAATCGCGCGAAGTCTATTTTGCCGGTGATGCCGCGATGATCATCTGGTCGCCGTTCATCCTGGACGAACTTGCTGGCCTGCGCGACAGCGCCCCGCCGACCCTCACCGACGACCCCACGTCGGCCGAACTCGCGTCAAAGACAGGTATCGTCACCAACTTTGCAGGGCCGTCCAACCCCGACGGCGCGGCCTGGGCCGAAATGAACATGTTCGGTATCACGGCTGACGCCGAGGTCGACGACGCCATTGATTTCGTCAAGTTCTCGATGAACGAGGGCTACATGAACACGCTGGCCATTGCGCCTGAAGGCAAGTTTCCGATCCGGCGCGGAACCGAAGACGAACCGACCAAGTTCGCGGATGGTTGGGCGAAACTTGATGTTGGCGTCGATCGCAAGGCACCCTTGGGTGATCTGTACGCGGCTGACATGATTGACGAAATTGTCGGCGGACTGGACGTGGCACAGCGCTGGGGTGTCGAGGACGGGCAGCTCGCCCTCGCGTCTCAGATGGTGAACACCCAGATCATCAACCGCTATGTGCGCGAATTCATCGACGGCCGCCGCTCCGCGGAAGAAACCGTCGCCGTGATGAATGAAGAGTTGGCCAAGGTCGAATAATGGCAATCTGCACCATCGGGGGCGTGGCATGAGCACCGCCCCCTCCGTCCCCCCCAGGCCGCCGCGCGGTCGTGGGCCGCTGGCCCGCCGAGAGGCGCGGCTGGCATGGCAATTGCTGGCGCCGACCCTGGCGGCGGTGTCACTGGTCGTGATCCTGCCGCTATTGGCCATTTTCTGGATCTCGTTCAAACCGGTCACCCTGGCAGACCTGCGCCCTCCTGCGCCTGTGGTCAGGGAAAGCCTGCGTGGCTCGGGCGAGGATATGCGGGTCGAATACAGCCTGCGCAACTCCTCGCAGGATCAGACCGTGTCGGGTGTCGTGCTGACGGACACCTTGCCCGATGTGCTGTCATTTCGGGGCTCGCCCGAAGCGCCCTGCCAAGCGGATGGCAAGGTTCTGACCTGCAATTTCGGTGATATCGAAGGTGGGTTCCGCACCCGCGTGGCAGTTCCCGTAACTGGCCAGGGTGACGACGACGCGCTGGAGGCCGCTGCCGAAGGGTCGGAACCAACTGTTACCGGCACCGCCCCCAACGTCCTGACGAACCTGACGTTCACCTGGCAGAACTTCGCCCGGATCTTTGATGGCAGCGAATTCTGGAACGTCCTGGGCGTGACGCTGTTCTATACCTTTTTCGGCACCGCCGGCGCGCTGGTTGTCGGACTGTTCGCGGCCCTGCTGCTGGATCGGTCCTTCAAGGGACAGGGCATTCTGCGCGGGCTTTACCTGTTTCCCTATGTCGCCCCGGTCATTGCCGTCGCCTTCACCTGGGTGACGCTGTTCGATCCGTTTTCGGGTTCGGCAAATGCGCTGCTGATCCAGATGGGCGTCAGCCAGTCCGCGATCAACTTTTTCGGGGAACGCCCCCTTGCGCTGGTCATGGTGACCCTGTTCGAGATCTGGCGCTATTTCCCTCTTTCCTTCCTGTTCATCCTGGCCAGAATGCAGTCGATCGACACCGATATGTACGAAGCTGCCGATATGGACGGGGCTTCGCCGTTTCAGAAATTCCGCTTTCTGTCATTGCCGCAACTGCTTGGGATCCTTTCGGTTCTCTTCCTCTTGCGGTTCATCTGGACCTTCAACAAGTTCGACGACATCTTTCTGCTGACCGGCGGTAATGCCGGGACGCGGGTGTTGACGGTGAATGTCTATGAACAGGCGTTCGATCTGGCCAACATCGGCGCGGGCGCGGCGGTGGCCGTGGTGATTTTCCTGTGTCTGACGCTGTTCAGTATCTTCTTTTTCCGCGTCATGAGCCGGGAGGAAGGCCTGTGACCCCTGCCCGCCAAGTTCGGAGCCAACCATGAAGAGCCTGAGAACCGGATACATCACCGGCGCAGCCCTGGGCGTGCTCTGGTCCTTCACCATGGCAGTGACCGTGGCCGTCGCGATGAGCTTTGCCACCGGCGACGGCTTTCGTCCCGGCACTCTGGGCATTGTCCTGTCGGGCCTGCTGTGCGGCGCCCTGTCCGCGCGCGTGGGTCGCTGGGTCGCACCGGTGGCCGGCGTCGTGATCTATGCCGTGCTGACCGCTGTCGGCCTGCCCCCTGTCGTCGCCGAGGGAGGGATGCTGCATGTCGTGTTGAGCGCGGTAATCGGCGGCGCTGTTGTCGGGCTGGGCATGTGGGCGATCAGTGGCGACCTGCCGCCCGGTGCGCTGACCCGGCATGAGTTCGAGGCGTCGATCATCCGGTTTCTGACCGGGTTCGGCTATGTCTTCTTCACCGCCATCGTGGTGATCCCCTTCTACGTCATGGTGATGACCAGCCTGAAAAGCCAGCAGGCGCTGTTGCAGAATCCGCTCGATTTCAGCCTGGACCTGTCGCGCGGATGGGACCTGCTCCGCAGCTACCGGGAATTGCTGACCGACTACAACTTTGGTCAATACCTCTGGACCAGCTTCTTTATCTCGGTCCTTACGGTGTTGATCACCTTGGCTTTTTCGATCCCAGGTGCCTATGCCGTCGCACGCCTGCGGTTTCGTGGCCGCGCCGCGATGTCCCGGTCGGTGCTGTTGATCTACATGGTGCCGATGATCGTTCTGGCGCTGCCGATCTACATCGGCTTTTCGATGGCCGGGCTGCGCAATACCGTGTTCGGGATCATCGTGATCTATCCGGTCACCACCATCCCGGTCGCGCTGTACATGCTTCAGGGCTATTTTCGCGGGTTGCCCGCCGAGGTCGAGGAGGCGGGGCTGATGGACGGCCTGTCGCGCCTTGCCGTGATCTGGAAGATCACGTTGCCGCTGTCCCTGCCCGCCTTGGCGTCCGTGTCGCTCTATGTCTTCATGATTGCATGGAACGAATTCCTGTTGGCTTTCATGCTGTTGGACGACCCTTCAAAGTTTACTCTGACCCGGGGGATCGCCAGCCTGAACTCTTCGGAGATACCGCGGCAGCACCTGATGGCGGGGGCCGTGATCGCGACCGTCCCGATCATGGGGCTGTTCCTGGGGCTGGAAAGATTCATGACACGCGGGCTTACCGCGGGATCTGTGAAAGGATGAGGCGATGAGCGCTATCACATTGAAAGCAGTCGAAAAATGGTACGGCCCGGTCCAGGTGATCAAGGGCATCGACCTTGAGGTGCACCCCGGCGAATTCGTCGTGTTCGTCGGCCCGTCGGGTTGCGGCAAATCCACTCTTCTGCGGATGATCGGCGGGCTGGAGGAGATCAGCCGGGGGCAGTTGCTGATCGACGGGCGCGACGCCACCAGCGAGGCCCCGAGCCAGCGCGGGTTATCGATGGTGTTCCAGAGCTATGCGCTTTATCCGCACATGTCCGTGGCCGACAACATGGGCTTCAGTCTGAAAACCGCCGGAGCGCCGAAGTCGGAGATCGATGCCAAGGTCGGCACCGCCGCCGAGGTGCTGAAGCTGGAGGAGCTGCTGGACCGGCGGCCCAAGGACCTGTCCGGCGGGCAACGGCAGCGGGTGGCCATCGGGCGATCCATCGTGCGCGATCCGACGGCGTTTTTGTTCGATGAACCGCTGTCTAACCTGGACGCCGCGCTGCGCGTCGAGATGCGGTATGAAATTGCCAAGCTGCACCAACGCCTTGAAAAAGCGATGATTTACGTGACCCATGACCAGGTCGAAGCGATGACGCTGGCAGATCGGATCGTGGTTCTGGACGCCGGGCGTATCGCGCAGGTCGGCACCCCGCGCGAGCTGTACGAGCGGCCGGCGAACCTGTTCGTGGCGCAGTTCATCGGGTCGCCCAAGATGAACGTATTGCCCTGCACCACCGTGGAAGGCAGCTGGAAGATCGAAGGCGGACGGGGCGATATCGGGGCCCCGGAGGGGGCCGTGCACCTTGGAATCCGGCCCGAACATATCGAAGTGCTGCCCGCTGGCCAGGGGGATTGCGACGTACGTCTGGATGTCGTGGAATACCTTGGCGCGGATACCTTTCTGGTCTGTGACGGCGGGCCGATGGGCCGGCTGACGGTGCGGGTCATCGGCAATACCGTGCTGCGCCCCGGCGCCGATTGCGGGCTGCGGTTCGACCGGACGCGGATGAGCTTTTTCGACGAGACCGGCAAGACGTTGCGCTGAGCCGGGGCGCAACGTCGGTCTATCCGGGCTAAACCCTTGATATCGCCGGATTCGAACGTCGGTATTTGGGCGGTATCTATACGGTATCTGAACGGTGTTTTTTGAAAGGGGCGGAACGTGGCGCAGTACACTCTGTATTATTGGCCGATCCCGTTTCGTGGCGCGTTCGTGCGCGCCGCTCTGGCCCATGCCGGGGCAAGCTGGGACGAGGCCGGGTTCGACGCGACGCTTGATCAACGCGCCGCCGATCCCGCGCAGCAACTGGTGCCCCACATGGGGCCGCCCGTTCTGGTGGAGCACGCCACGGGGCTGAGCCTGTCGCAGATGCCGGCGATCCTGATCTACCTGGGCGAGGCGCATGGGCTGCTGGGCCAGGACAGGGCCCAAAAGGCGCTGTGCCTGAAGTTGATCAGCGATGCCAACGACGTGTTGTACGAGATGACCCGCTATAACGGCGCGCAGGTCTGGACCAGTGAGAGCTGGGCCGCGTTCCAGCCGCGCCTGGCCCGATGGATGGCGATTTTCGAACAGCTTGGCCTGCGCCATGGGCTGCGGCGGGAAGACGGCTATATGCTGGGCACCGAAGCGCCGAATATGGCAGATTTGGTGGTATCGACGCTTTGGGGAACCATGACGGACCGGTTTCCGCCCCTGCGGACGCTGCTGGACACCCACGCCCCGGCAATCGCTGGCCTGTCCGACCGGATCGCTGCCCTGCCCGCGCAGGCCGCCCTGATCGAACGATCCCGCGCAACCTATGGCTCTGCCTGGTGCGGGGGCCAGATCGAGGCGTCCTTGCGCGCGGTATTGGCGGGCGATGCAGGCGGCACACCTGGCTGACGCCCACCCGACTGACGCCCACCCAGCCTGTGCGTGACCGCGCCGCTGTCGGAGACGCCGCAGAGGCTGCCGGTACCTGTCTGTAGATCGGCCGGCGGCGCGCGGCGCGGTGTCAGGCGGCGTCGACGGCCTTTTGCAACAGGTCCCGCACCTGGGCGGCCACGCCTTTCAGCGCGTCATTGTGGATGGCGGTCATCGAGGCAACGGGGTCAATCGCGCTGACCTCGACCCCCGCGTCGGTCTGGCGCAGGATCACGTTGCAGGGCAGCATGGCACCGACACGCGGTTCCATCCCGATCGCCGCGTGCGCCATTGCGGGATTGCAGGCCCCGAGGATGACATAGGGGGCCAGATCCACGTCGAGCTTTTTCTTCATCGTCGCGGCCACGTCGATTTCGGTCAGCACGCCGAAACCGTTTGCCGCCAGCGCGGCGCGGGTGCGTGTGTCGATGTCTGCGAAATCGGCGCCCGCGAACAGGCGATCGAAGGTATAAGGCATCCTGCGTCTCTCCCTTTGGGAACGTGGGCCGGTCGGCCCCGTGCCACAGCCAGGCATTCCACCTCCGACATTAAAGCATTCAGCTCAATGAATATGGAGAGGGTCCGGCGCGGCACCCTGATCTTTGCGCGCTGCACGGCGGCGGCACCCCGCATGCGCGCGCCGACCCCGTGGGCGGGCGGCACGGTCGTGCGGGGGCCAGATGGTGTGGGCGGGATCAGGCGGCGGGGTTTGCCACGCTCCAATCCGCGTACCAGGTGCGGAACAGGGTGAACTGGGCCTCGATATAGTTGCGCTGTGCGTCCGACAGCGCGTCCTCTTCGTTGAAATGCAGGGTGTAGGCCGCGTCACCGCCCAGAACCATCAGGTGCTTGTAGTACAGAACCAGGTCGGGGCCTTCGTCGAAGGATGACAGCACACCGAGCGCCGCGTCGAGTTCGAGTGCCTGGGCGCGGGCCTTTGCATCGCCGGTCGCGGCCTTTTTGCACAGAGAGACAAGGTGCAACACTTCGCGCGGCAGGGCGTTGCCGATGCCGGTGATCGCGCCGGTCGCGCCGCAATTGACGAAGCCGTGAAAGACGTTGGTGTCGACGCCGACCATCAGGGTCACGTCATCGCCCTGCGAGGTGATGTTTTCCGCCGCATAGCGCAGGTCGGCGGCACCGCCGAATTCCTTGAAGCCGATCAGGTTGGGATGTTCGGCGCGCAGGGCAAAGAACAGGTCGGCGCGGGTGGCAAAGCCGTAGTAGGGGCTGTTGTAGATGACGGCGGGCAGGTCGGGCGCGGCGGCAAGGATCGCCTTGAAATGCGCCTTTTGGGCGGCGGGCGAGGTGCCGCGCGACAGGACGCGGGGGATGACCATCAGGCCCTTGGCCCCGACCTCGGCCGCATGGGCGGCGTGGGCCACGGCCTCTTTCGTGTTCACGGCGCCGGTGCCGACGACAACGGGGATGCCGGCGGCGGCCAGTCGCGCCACGCCTTCGCGGCGCTGGTCATCGGTCAGCAGCGGCCAGTCGCCCATGGAGCCGCAGTAGACCACGGCCGACATGCCTGCCGCGATCAGCGATCTGGCCGTCGCGACAAGGGCGTCGTAGTCGGGCTGCCGGTCGGGGGTGCAGGGCGTCATCAGCGCGGGGATGGAGCCGGTGAAGATGGTGTCGGTCATGGTCTTTGGTCCTTGGGGTTGGGGCAGGGTGCAGGGCACCGCCGGGCAACAGGGTGCTGCCCGCAGGTCTGGCCGTCAGGGGTGCGGCGCGCGGCGCCACGGGTTTCGGGGGTAAGCGGGGGCTAGAACCCCACGATCTGGTCGGGCAGCCAGGTCGCCAGCGCCGGAAACAGCGCCACGATGGCGAGGGTTGCCAGTTGCAAGAGGATGAAGGGAACAACGCCCCGGCACATCTGGCCATAGGTCATGTCGGGCGGGGCGATGGATTTGAGGTAGAAGATGGACGAGGCCATTGGCGGCGTCAGATAGCTGGTCTGGATGACGATGATCGCCATGGTGCCGAACCACACCGGGTCGATCCCGGCCTGACGGATGAAGGGGGCGAACAGCGGCACGCAGATCAGCACGTTCGCCGTCCAGTCCAGCACGAAGCCCAGCAGCAGCACGATCAGCAGGAAGAACACGATCATGCCCGCATCGCCAAAGCCCGCCGCCTGCACCGCGTCGCGGATCAGACGGGAGCCGCCATTGGCTGCGAAGGTGCCCATGAACATCGTCCCCGCCGCCACGATCAACAGGATCATGGCCGAGATGCGGACGGTGATCTTGAGCGACTCGGACAGCATCGGTAGGCTGAAACGCCCGTACAGGATGCAGAGCAGCAGCGCACCGACAGCCCCGACCGCCGCCGCCTCGGTCGGAGAGGCGATCCCGGCGAGGAGCGAGCCGAGAACGGCAAAGATCAGCGCGCAGATCGGCAGCATCGAGGTGAAGGTCAGCCACAGCTTGTCGCGCAGGGACATGGTCGTGACGTCATCGACGAAATCCACGGCCTCGGGCGGGTCGATCATGCCCTGGATGATCAGGTAGGCGATGAACAGCACGATCATCAGCAGGCCGGGCAGCATCATGCCCGCCAGCAGCTCGCCCACCGAAATCTGCGCCAGCGCGGCATACATCACGGCAATGACCGAAGGCGGGATCATCGTGCCGAGCGAACCACCGGCGCAGATGGTGCCGGCGATCAGGCTGTTCTTGTAGCGATACCGTTGCATCGCGGGGATCGCCATCATGCCGATCATCACCTCGACCGCGCCGACAACCCCGGCGGCGGCGGCAAAGACCGCACCCATGGCGATGGTGGCGACGGCCAGACCGCCGGGCAGGCGACCGAGCCATATCTGCATGACGCGGAACAGCCGCTCGGCGATGCCGGAACGTTCGAGGATCGCGCCCATCAGCACGAACATCGGGATGGCCGACAGGATGAAGTTGGTCGCCGCGGAATAGAACGAACCGTAGAGCTGCCCGAAGGCGTTCGGGCCGAAGGCCAGCAGCCCGGCCCCGGCCGACACGACGATCAGCGAAAAGGCGATGGGGATGCCGGTCAGCACCAGAACGAACAGCAACGGAAACATGAAGGCGGCAACGGACATCAGGCTTATGCCTCCAGATCGAAGGAAGAACGGGTCTGGCCGACGAAGGCCCGCAGACCCTGCACCGCGACTTGCAGCGTCAGGGCGACAAGGCCGAGGGCGAGCAGGCTGTAGAACGGCCACATCAGTGGCGCCCATGGGCTGACCATCTCGACCTCGGCGGTGGTCCAGGCCCGCAGCGCGCGGTTGATCGCGAACCACGACAGCCCGGCAAAGATCGGCATCAGCAGAAAGAAGAAGACCACGCCTTCGATGCCGCGGCGCAGGCGGGGCGGCAGTTTTTCCGCCAGAAAGTCGATGCGCACATGGGCGTCTTCGCGCAGGGCATAGGCGGCCCCGAGGATGAACAGCGTGCCGGTGCACATGTAGGAGATATCGAACGCCCAGATCGTCGGCGCGCTGAAGATATAGCGCGCCACGACCTCGAAGATCATCGAGGTGACCAGCACGATCGCCACGCCATCGGCGATGCGCGACAGCACCAGCGATATTCCGTCGACGATTGCAAACAGCCTTGTCATGTTGGTCACCTCGTTTTCAGATCCGTTTCGGGATCAGTCCTGGTTGCGGATCAGGTACTTGCTTTCGGCCGACCACGTGGCCTCGAATGCCTTGTACCGGGTCAGCAGCTCGTCCATCGCGGGTTTGCCGGCCTCTTTTTCGGCCTCGGCCTTTTTGGTGATCCAGTCGACGCCGGCGTCCGTCAGCTCGGTCACGAAGGCAGGGTCCAGGGTGATGATCTCGTTCTTGCCGCTGCGATAGGTTTCCATCGCTTTCACGTCGGCGCTGTAGAAATGGATCAGACCTTCCATCGTGGTGATTTCGGCGGCCTTTTCGATCAGCGGCTTGAGGTCGTCGTCAAGCGCATCCCAGGTTTCCTGTTTCAGCACGACTTCCCACAGGAAGGTCGGCTGGTGAACACCGGGAACGATGATGTACTTGGCAGCTTCGTGGAACCCTTCGGGCAGGTTCGCGGAGGGCGGGCCCCATTCGATCAGGTCGACGCCCTTGCGTTGCAGCAGGGTATAGATTTCCCCGGGCGGCACGACGGTGGGAACGGCGCCAAAGTATTCGCGCATCACTTCGGCCCAGGGACCGGAGGTGCGATATTTCATGCCCTTGAGGTCAGCGGCGGTTTTGATCGGCACGTTGGAATGGGCCATGATCTCGGACGAGCCGATGCCGACGACCAGGCTTTTGAAGCCTTCGCTGGCGCGCAGGTCATACAGGGCTTCCTTGCCGCCATCCTCGTAGATCCAGGTGATATAGGCCTCGGGGCCCATGCCACCGGGGAAACCGGCAAAGACCGCGTTGATCGGGTCCTGGTTGACCAGGTAGCTGGGGGTCGAATGGCCCGCCTGGATGATACCGTCGCGCACGCCGTCATACACCTGAAGGGCAGGGACGAGGACACCGGCACCGAAGGGTTCGATTTCGACCCGGCCGCTGGTCAGCAGGTCGACGTTGTCGGCAAAGCGTTCGAGGAAGTTGACATAGAAGGGCGATCCTTCGGGAACCGAGGTCGGCACCTGCCAGGTGACATCTGCCGCCGTCGCGGGGATCGCGGCTGCGAGCAGGGGGGCGATCAGCGCCCAACGTTTCATGGTCTTGAACATGGGAAGGTCAAAAGCTCCTGTTGTGCGCTGCGAAGGAAAGCACGCCGCAGCGTTATTGTTGGCCGGTCGCGCAGACGGGGTCGCACGACCGGAACACCCCGTCGAAGGGACGATGCAGAAACCATACATATTTGTATTTTTCGTGTCGACATGAAAAATATTCGATAGATACTGTGATTAAGTCACTACGATTTATCGGTAATTTTTCACGCCGCCGGTTTTCGCGCGCTGAATGGCCCCCGTGCGCGGCCTTGCGCAGGGCGAACGGACCTTGATTCGGCACATGGGTGAATTGGCCGTCGAGGCCCGCGAAATTACAGCGTGATGTCGCCGTTTTCGCGCCGGTCGGCGGTGATATAGGCCTGGATCTGGCGGACGATCTGATCGGCGTGCTGCTTGGCAATGCGGTCGGCGGCAGGCACGTCGGAGGCTTCGATGGCGCGCACCATCTCTTCGTGTTCGTCCAGGAACAGCGGCGGCAGATCGTCATTGAAGGACGAATAATAGAACCGCAGCAGGCGGCGCCCCTCGTCCAGCAGGCGGTCGAACAATTCGCAGTAGTAGCGATTGCGCCCGGCCAGCGCGATGGCCGAATGGAAATCGCGGTTCACCTCGATCATGTCGGACACGTCGCGGGCGGCAACGGCCTCGGCATAGCCCTGCTGCAAGTCGCGGATCGCGACGATGTCCGCCGCCGTCCGGTTGGCCGCCGCCAGTCGCGTGGTGACGCGGTACATCAACGTCAGGGCATCGAAGAACTGGGGCAGGTCGAGCAGGTCGATGGGTGCCACGATGGTCGAGCGGTTGGGCAGCGCCAGCACCAGCCCTTCGCCCGACAGCTTGATCAGCGCCTCGCGGATCGGGGTGCGTGACATGCCGAAACGTTCGGTCAGGTTGGTTTCGTCGATCGGGCTGCCGGGGCGCAGGCGCAGTTCGAGGATTTCGCGCTTGAGCGTGTCATAGACCGTCGCGACACCGGACCCGCGCCGGCGTTTGGTCTGTTCGAGCGATGGAATCGTCGGTTTGTCCATTGGCGCATCCCCTGCACACGGGCGAAAATCGTGAAGACGTCATGCCAAGTAGTAAGAAATATATATAATGTCGACAAGAGAGTGTTGGAGGGCGGCGCCACCGCCATTGAGCCTGTGCCAGGCCCCGGGCGCGGACGGCGCAACGTGCAGGCGCGCGTTGCAACACAGGTGGTTTCAGCCGATTTCGCGCGCATCCGGCCGCGTCTGCCCCCGGCAGCGAGGTTGTGCACCGGGGGGGCACGGGGGTCACTGGGGGTCAAACGGGCGGCAGGGCCAAAGCCGTGCGCCCTTTCGGCGACAATTTGTGCAACATATCCTTGTGGACTTACGGCGACGCTCGCCCGAACATGTGCACAACCGGGGCCTGCCCGTTCGCAGGCCCAGGCCGACCAGGTAATGTGTGTGTGACGAAGTCCCGTGGTGCACGGGGGAGGAGCTTTATGGGACATACTGCAGGGTACTCCGTGTGCTTTTTGCCGTTTGTGCGTCACGACCAACGACACCGCTGGCGCATCGGGACCATGCGTACCGGCAGGGGGTCGCGCCATGTCCGCTAGCCGCCTGCACGCCGATCTGAAATCGCTGTCCGTCCGCCCCCGCAAGGAGGACCTGGAACATCTGATCCGCTATACGCCGACCGGCTGTGCCCTGTCGGCCATCGTGGCGGCGATCGTCCTGATCGCCATCTGGCCCGTGGCCGGCGGTCCGGTGCTTGGGGTTTGGGCGGCCTATACGCTGGGGTTGAACATCTGGGTGTTCGCCCGCTCGGTCCGGGGCAGTCGCCGGGTGTACCGGGTCACGGCGCGGTCGCTGATGAAACTGCGTATCTTCGCCATCCTCCTGGCGCTGCCCTGGGCCGCGCTGACTCTGCTGGCCTTCGGCCTGTGGGACAATCACCAGCTGGCGCGCGTCGTCTCGTCCTTTTCGGCCGTCGGCATGGCGGCAGGCGGGGCCTTCATGTTGTACCGGGTGCTGTGGTCGGCGCTGCTGTTTCTGGTGACGATTCTGGGGGCCGTGGTCGTTGCGGTCCTGATATCGGATGTTCAGGGCGGCTGGTCCATCGCCGCCTTTTCCGTGGTGTATTGCGTGTTCCTGTCGGATTTCGCGATCAATTTCGCCCGCCTGGACTGGAGCCGCAACGACGCGCTGGATGCCCTGACATCGACGGTGGGCAAGCTGGAAAAAGCCAATACCCGGATATCGGAGCTGGCCTATGCGGATTCGGTGACCGGGCTGTCGAACCGGACGTCGTTCCAGTTCGCCTTGCAGGAGATGCTGGACACGGTCGCGCCAATCGACGCGGACGGACCCGTGAAAAGCGGCGTGGAGGGCGGATTTGCCTTGCTGCTGATGGATCTGGACCGCTTCAAGAACGTCAACGACACGCTGGGACATATCACCGGGGATGACCTGCTGGCCGCGGTCGGGCAGCGCCTGGTCGAGATCTGCCCCGCCCCCGATATCGTCGCCCGCCTCAGCGGCGATGAATTTGCCGTTCTGTGCCACACGCCGAAATGCGATCTGCCGGTGCTGATGCAGCGCATCGTGGTGGCGATGGCGCAGCCCTTTCGCGTCAACGACATCAGCATCCATACCGCCATTTCCGTCGGCGCCGCCCTGTGCCCCGACGATGCTCGCGACCCCGAGCGCCTGATGGGCATGGCCGACCTGGCACTGCGCGACGCCAAGAACGAGGGCCACGCGCAATATTGCATCTACAGCCCCGCACTTGGCCAATCCTTCGAAGAAGCCAATCACCTGGCGGACGAAGTGCGCATCGCCCTGCGCAATGGCGACCTGTCCATGCGCTATCAGCCGAAATTCCGCCTGACGGACGGCAAGATGTCGGGCGCCGAGGCGCTGATACGCTGGTACCACGCCGACATGGGCTTTGTTTCGCCCGACCGGTTCCTGCCGATCGCGGCAGAGCGTGGCCTGATGCTGGACGTGACGACGGCGGTTTTCGACATGGTGCTGAACGACATGATGGCCTGGCGCGCCGCCGGCATCAGCTTTGGCCCCGTGGCGATCAACCTGCATGCCAACGACCTGAAATCGCCCGATGTCCTGCTGAGCCACCTGGAGCGGGCGCTGGGATTGGGGTTCGGTCCCGAGCATCTGATCCTGGAGATCACCGAGGGCTGTTTCAGCGAGCGCAACCCCGAGGCCGCGATTGCCCTGCTGCAACAGATCTCGGACATGGGGTTTGAATTGTCGCTGGACGATTTCGGCACCGGCTACGCCGCCCTTTCGCATCTGCGGACGCTGCCGGTGTCGGAAATCAAGATCGACCGGTCCTTCGTGGCCGAGATCAACCAGTCAGAGCGTGATCACACCATCGTCGCCGCGACCCTGTCGATTGCCCGCAGCGCCAACCTGCGCACGGTTGTCGAAGGGGTCGAAACGCTGGACCAGGTACGCACCCTTCAGGCGCTTGGCGCGGATTATGGCCAGGGCTATTACTGGACGCCCGCCCTGAGCGCGCCCGATCTGCAACGAATGGCCCTCAAGGGACCGCGGCCCGACGAGCCGCGCCATTAGCCGCCGGATACCCGGCCAAAAAAACGCCAAAAAACCCCGGCAACGCCGCCGGGGGGCAGGGTGTGCGCAGGCAGGGTGCGCTGCCCTAGTCCTGGCGGGGCCGGATCACGCTGATCAGATCGCCACGCGCGTCCTGCGCGCCGAAGGATTTGTTGACGGCATAGACCGTGCCATCCCGCGTGGCGGTGACATCGTTGGGATAGCTGCCAAGATCGAGGTTCGCGGCAATCGTGCCATCACGACCGACCGCCGTGATGGTGCCCGCCCCCCGGTTCACGACCCAGGCAAGCCCGTTGGCCGCATCGAACCCGACGCTGAGCGCACCTGCGCCCACCGGCACATCGTGGCGCACATCGCCCGTATCGGGATCGACCAGCAGCAGGTCGTCGGACCCCTGGCCGGCCACGAACACCAGACCGCTGTCGGGATCATAGGCCACGCCGGTCGCATGGATCGCACCGGGCAGGGCGAATACCTGGGTAACCTCGGCCGTCTGCGTGTCGATCACCGCCAGTTCGCTGGTGGCGCGCGACGTGACGAATAGCCGCCCCCCCGCCGCATCCAGCGCCATGTTCATGACATAGAAGTTTTCGCCGCGCAGAGAGCTGTCGATCTCGATGATCTGGCGGGGCTCAAGCGTTTCGGCGTCGAAGACGTGCACCTTTGCGGTGGCAGAGGAGGTCACGAAGACACGGTCGCTCGCCGCATCCACCAGCACCTCCCGGCTGTGATAGACCTGCCCCTGCGGGAACTGCCGGATCAGCCGCAGATCGTCGGCGGCATAGACCGCGACACTGTTGCTGGCGGTGTTGGTGACCCAGACGTGGCCGCGCGCCTCGTCCAGACCGATGCCGAAGGCGGCGGCGGGCGCGTCCGCGAACCGGCCACCTTCGGTCGTGCGCAGCGCTTCTGGGTAGGGCGCGGGAGTGGTGCAGGCAATCACCCCGAGCGTCCGGGGATCCAGTTTCAGGATCTCGGCCGCCATGGGCCGGAACGACGAGGCCGTGACGAACAGCGCCCCGGCAGAGGGACTGTAGGCAAGCTGGTACAGACCCGGAGCGGGCGATTTCACCGAGGTGATGTCATACTCCTGCGCGCCCGACAGCGGCACGCGGGGCGAGATCTTGAGATCGAGCAGATCCGTGGTCGAGGGCGCGCTGCCCAGCACGACAATCGGGTGCATCCCCACGGCGGCGGTCTCGGGCAGGGTGAATTCAAAGGCCAGGGCGCCCTCGGCATCTGCGGTCAGCGGCGCGTCGCCGGTCAGGCTGTCCGGGCCGCGCTGAAGGGTGATGGCCTGCCCCGGCACCAGACCCTGACCGCTGAGCACGACCGTGCTGCCGGGATAGATCGGTTGATCCGGGGTGGTCGGGGCCACGCGAAAGCTGCCCGTCTGGGTGACCGGCGGCGGAAAGGCGGATTGCGCCATGGCGGGCAGGGTCGTGGCTAGCAGGGTCGCGGCGGGCAGGGTCGCGGCGGGCAGCGCGCCCAGCATCAGGACAAGCGCGGCGGCGCGGCACCCGGGGGCGGGTTTCTGTTTCAGGGTCATGGTGGGATCCTTTCGGTTCGGCCTGCTGGATGCAGGAGTGAGAAGGGCCAATCAGCACCGGCAGGGCCGACGGGCGGTCAGTAGAAATCGGTCAGGAAACGGCCCGACTGCTGCATCTGGTGCAGGTCCGAGGCGTTGAGGCTGGTGCCGAGGGCCGCAAGGATCGCCCGTCCGGGGTCCCGGCTGCCGCAGACGAAAAGGGTGGGCTGGCGGCCCGGAGCGCCGGGCGCGACAAAGGCGCTGAGGGCCTCGGCATGGTCGCGGATCCAGTCCGGCAGGCGTTGTGGCCGTGGTCCGCGCGACAGCACGCAATCGATCCGCAGGCGGTCGGGCCCGGTGCGGGCCAGATCGCGCAGCGGGGCAAAGGCCGCATGACGTTCGCCGTGGACCAGCCACAGAGGCGCGGTGCCCGACCCCGCCAGACGCGCGCGCAGCGGCCCCAGCACGGCGGCAAGGCCGGTGCCCGTCGCGATCATCAGCAACGGCTGGTCGTCACGGTCCGCGATCGCAAGAGCGTCCATATGCGGACTGTCGCGCAGGCTCAGCTGTACCCGCCCGCCCTGCGCCAGGCCTGCGGTCAGCCAGGCCGAGCCGAGGCCCGGCGGGCCATCGGGGCCATGCCGACGCCGCAGGATCAGCTCGACTTCGCCGCTCTGGGGGAGGGAGGCAACCGAATAGCTGCGCTGCTGCGGGGTGCCGTCCGGGGCAAGCAGCGCCACATCGGCAATCGCGCCGGGCGTCCATTCCACCGGCACATCGGGGCGCAGCCGCAGATGATACGCGGGATCCCCAGCCTGACGCGGTGTCAGCAACCGACGCTCGGTCAATCGCCACTGGCCCGGTGTGTCGGCGCCCACCCTTGCGTGCCATTGCGCCAGATCCGCAGGCGCGCCGCGGTCAACCTCGACCCGCGGGAACAGCGGATGCGCGCCGCAGGCCACAAGCGCGGCGTCGACCTGCCGTCCGAAGCCGCAAAACGCTGGATAGCGCCGGTCGCCAAGGGCCAGCAGGCCGTACCGCAGGCCGGTCAGATCGCACTGGCGCAACGCGCCCAGGCGGCGGGCAAAGGCGCGGGCGTTGTCGGGTGCCTCGCCATCCCCGGCCGAGGCCAGCAGGAACCAGGCCGTGCTGGCGCGCCGCAGGATTTGCGGCGTGACGCTGTCCAACGGGTGTGGCGTCGTGCCCAGCCGTCGCGCCTGATCCCAGGCCAACCTCTCGGCCAGACCCGATTGCGATGCAAACAGCACCAGGGTGTCGCCCGATGCGGTGTCGCCCCCGCCGGGGGCGGTCGCAGCGGCGCGGCGCTGCCACAGCAGAACCGCCAGCCAGCCCAGCCCAAGAACCACGGCAAGGCTGATCCGAAACGCCGAAAGGGTCAGGGCCGGGATCACGCCGCGTCCTCCCATTCTTGCAGGCAGGTACCCACGCGGGCGCCGTCGGGCAGGGTCAGCAGCGCGGGCAGGTCCTGCGCGCGGGCCAGCGCCAGCCCCTGCTGCGGCGGCAGAACCATCAGCGCGGTCGCCCAGGCATCGGCCAGCGCCGCGCGGCGGTGAAAGACATGGGCCGACAGAACCGCCCCTCCGCCCGGCTGGCCCGTGACTGGGTCGAGCGTATGGCTCCAGCCTGCGCCGGGCCCCGCGCGCCGCCGCCAGTGGCCAGACCCGGCCAGCGCCATGCCGTGCAGCGCCGCCAGATGACGGGTCGCATCGTCGCGACAGGTCGGTGGGGCTTCGATGTCGATCCACCAGGGTTGACCGTCCGGCGACAGGCCACGCGCCGCGACCTCGCCCCCGATCTCGACCATGTGCACCCGCAGCCCGGCGGCCACCAGGTGCTGCGCGGCACGCTCGACCGCCCAGCCCTTTGCGATGCCGCCGAAGTCGAGCCACAGGCCGCCGGGTTGAAAGGCATGATCCCCCTCGATCCTGAGCCGCGCGCGCCCCGAGGCGGCGCGCGCATCGCGCAGCTCGGTCGCGTCCGGGGCTGCGGCAACCGGCCCGGAGGGGCCAAACCCCCAAAGGTCGGCAAGCCGCCCCAGCGTCGGATCCAGCGCGCCCCCTGTCAGGTCGCAGATGCGCAGGCTGTCGCGCAACAGCGCCATCAGCGGCCCCGGCAGACGATGCCAGCCCGGCGGTGCCGTATTGAACCGGGACAGCGCGCTGTCAGCCGCCCAGGGGCTGAACAGCGCGACGGTTTCGGCGCAGGCCGCGGCCACCAGCGGCGCGGGGTCGGGCAGGCCGGGGGCCGTCCAGGCGATCAGATGCCAGCCGGTGCCCATGCTGGTGCCGCGCGCCGTGATCCGCCGCCAGCCGGGCCCGGCCATGTCGCCCGGCGCGCCGGGTTCGATCAGGATATGGCGCGGCCCGGTCATCCGCCGTGCACGAACAGCAGGAACAGCACGGCCGGCAGGACAAGACCGCCCAGGGTCACCGGCCAGGTGGCGGGACGGGCGCGCGCGTGCATCGCCAGAATGCCCAGCCCGCTGAGCGCAAACAGCACGGTCCCGAGCGCCAGCGCGTCGATCACGAAGGGCCAGGCCGCACCGCTGTTGCGTCCCTTGTGCAGATCGGCGGCCAGCGCCAGCCAACTGCGCCGGGTGATGCTGATGTCCGCCGTGGCGGTGGCGCGGTCGATGATCACGCGGCCTTCGCCGCCCGGTCTGGGCAGGTCGATCCAGACCTCGCGCGTGTCGAAATCAGCGACGCTGCCGCGCAGAGGCACCCCGACACGCGGCGCCAGCCAGTTAGCCAGCGGGCGCGGCAGCGGCGCGGTGCCCGATGTCGGTGCGGCGCCGAGCACCTCTTGCAGCGTCACGGGCAGCGTCAGGGCGCGCACTTCGGTATCCACCCGTGCCGGGATCAGGCCGGGGTGGTTCAGGAAAACGCCCGTAGCAGCGAAAAAGATCAGGATCGACAGGCTGGCCGCGCCGGTGATCCGATGCCACAGGGTCAACTGCCGCAGCCACCAGGCGCGGGCCGTCGACCCCGGCAGAGAGGATGCGTTTCCTGCCATCTCAGGGCGCGATGGTCAGCGTCACGGCGCCCAGCTCTTGCGTGCCGGTACCGGTGGCAGTGGTGGTGATCCCGCTGGCGGTCGCCGCGCCGGTTTCGCGGGCGGCGGACCCGCCCCAGTCGAAGGGCAGCCGCACCAGGTCGCGGTCGCCGTCTTCGCGGGCGACCTCGACCGCCAGCACATACGCGCCGGGCGCCAGTGCGGACAGCGGCGCGGCGTCATCCGTCAGCCGCACCTGGTAGCTGCCCGGACCGCGTGTCGGGCCGCTGATGCCATCTGCGGGCAGGGTCATCTGTTCGCCCGTGGCGCGCCACCAGCTGCGCAGATGCCTGAGAAACCCCGTGCCCAGGTCATCGCGCAACCGGGTGTCGTACCAGACCGCCAGCGTCGCCTGCGGCACCCCGTCAGGGGTTTCGACCCATGCCGCCAGGTAGGGGCGGTAATAGGGGGCCGCCGCCACGCGGGGCAGGGTCAGGTCGATCGTGACCTCTCCGGCACCGGCGGCCGGGGCGACCAGGCTGGCCGCGACCACAGGCAGCACACCGCGGCAGAGGGGCCGTGGCAAGGGCCGTGGCAGGGACCGTGGCATCGGATCAGCCCTCGTTGGTGCCGGTGGCACCATTGCTGTCACCTGTCGCGCCCGCCCCGGTATCACCGTCATCCTCGGGGTCCGGGATCGGATCGGCATCGTTGACGATTGCATTCTCGTCCGTGTCATGGCGGGCGAACGTCGACGCGGCGACAAGCTGTTGCTCGGACCAGGACAGCGACCCGTCGCGGCTGCGGTCGACAATGGCGAACCGCACGTGCGCCTGTTCGATGGACCGGTCGTAGCGCTCGTCCTTTTCCAGCCCCTGATCGGCATATTGCTGATCCAGTCGGCCCTGGAACTCGGCCACGTATTCCGCCTCGTTCAATGCGCCGTCGCCGTCGGCATCCGCACCGTCAAAGCGGGATTTGCGGATGGCGTCGTATTCGTCCAGCGTGACGGCACCGTCGCCGTCGGTGTCATAGGCTGCGATGAACGCCGCCTTTCGGTGGCCGCCAGCCACACCGGGGGCGGGGCGGTCGTTTTCGCCGGCGGCGGTTGCAGGCTGATCCGCCGCCTGCTGGGCCATCACGGGCGCAGCGGCAGGTGTCAGCAGGGCAAGGGCAAGCGGGATCAGGATGGGGCGCATGTCTGTTCTCTTCTCTCGGCAGGTGGGTGGTGGGGGAACGGCGGGCGGGGTATGTCGGCCCCGCCCGTCGGGTGATGGATCGGTGCCTGTCGGATCAGAACGTCCGACCCAGCGAAACCTTGACGGTGCGCCCCGGTGCGGGCCGCGTGGCAAGGTGCGGCTGATAGTATTCGTCCAGCAGGTTCTCGACGCCCAGCCGCATGTCGACGCCCTTGAGCATCCCGCTGTCGGCGGTGTAACCGACCGAGACATTGTGCAGGACGACACCCGGGGTCGGGGTCGTGGCGCGGTCCATGTCCAGCGCCCAGACACCTTCCCATTTCAGGTTCAGACCCGAGTCGAACCGCTTGCCCAGCCCTAGGCGCACCTTGTCGGCGGGCTGTTGCGACCAGAAGTTGCTGGCGGCGTCGGGGGTGCGGTTGTAGCCGTTGGCGAAACTGGCGTTCAGATCACCGTAATAGCCCGCGTCGGTAGCATAGGAGGCTTCGATCTCGACGCCTTCGACCTCCAGATCGGTGATGTTGCTATAGCTGGTCACGTCCCAGACGTCGGTGTGATAGGCATTGACCTTGAGCGCCAGGCGGTCCCCCGACGCCAGCAGGTCGCGACGGTCGAACGACACCCCCAGCTCCCAGGTTTCGGCCTTTTGCGACTGGGTCATGTAGGCGGCATTCGTCAGGTCATCCAGGATCGGCATCCCCTCGGTATAGGACCAGGACCCGAAGACGGCGAAACCGCTGGCCCACTGGTGGCGCAGCGACGCGCCACCCATCAGGGCCGTATTGTGATAGGTGCCATAGCCGTATTCGCTGCCATCGATATCCTGATCCTCGAACCGCACCGCCGGCGAAAAGGTGAAACCACCGAAGGTGATGTCGTCGACCAGGAACAGCGCATGGCGTTCGTCATCGCCGCCCGGCGCCGACGACGCATCCAGCCGGTCCTTGAGGATGTATTCCGCCCCCATCCGCAGGCGGTGGTCGGCCTGCCCGGTGACAAACTCCATGGTGTTCTTGGCCGTCAGCTTGGTCGTGACGTAATCCTGATCGGCGTTGAGCAGCGACATCGTGCTGCCGGTCGAGGATTCCTGGTCGATGGTCTGCTGGGCCCGGCTGAGGATCACATCGACGTTCACCAGGTCACTGTTCAGCGAATCGTAGCTGTATTTCAGCACGCTGGTCTTGGAATGCACGTCGCGGTCGACATTGCCGAAATTGGACGATCCGAATTGATCGTAGGGCACATCCTTTTCCGAGCTTTGCGTGTCGGAATAGCTGAGGGTCAGCGAATGCTCTCGGTCCTGACCGAAATGCACGGTCCCCTTTGCAAGGTAGGACGGCGTTGCGAAATCGGTGTTTTCCACCGTTTCGCCATTTCCATCCTCGTAGGCCCCCTGTTCGCGCCACGTATAGTTGAACAGCAGCTCCAGGGCGTCGCTGGCCTGCCAGGCCAGGGTCGAGGACGTGACCAGACCGTCGCCGTTCGAATTGTAACCAAGGTACTGGCGGGCGGCGAAACCGTCTTGGCCATTGGTGAAATCCGACGCGTCCTTGGTGTCGAAACGCACCATGCCGCCGATCGCCCCCGAGCCGTATTCGAAGGTGCCGACGGATCCGCGGATCACCTCGGCCTGCTTGTACAACGCCGGATCGGTATAAAGCTGCGTACCGATGCGATACAGTTCCTCGGCCCCGCTGGTCGCGCCGTCAACGATGATCTGCACGGTCTGATCGGTGCCATATGTGCCGGACCAGGCGCCCATGCCGCGGATGTTGATGGCCGACCCGCCGGGCGTGGATCCGTTGACCAGGTTCACACCGGGCACGGAATCCAGCAGCTCGGCTGTGGTCGAGGCCTGCCTGTCGTCGATCTCTTCCTGGTCGATGACGGTGACGGGGGTGGCGGTCTGGGTCTGCACCTCGCGGTCGGATTCGACAACGATGGGGGCCAGCGTGATCTCTTCGGATTGGGCAAGGGCGGCATGGGGAAGCACAAGCGCCACACTGCCCAAAAGCAGTCGGCGCAGGGTCGCGGAACGATCCATCTCAAGGTCCTGTCGGTTGCGCGGGGGTGCAGCGGTGCACGCCCGTCGTCAAATATGTTTTAGGGGAAGTGCTGGATGCCTTGAGAGGCTCTGGCCTGCGGGCGCTTATAAAGGGGCAGGGCGGGCTGTCAATCCTGATAGATATACTCAGGAAATATTTTCGCGCCCTTGCGCGCCTTTCACCGACCCCTGCACATCTGCGCCGCATCCCGGCGGTGCTGCGCAGGGCAACCGGGTGCGGCCCGCCTGGACAGGACTGCCATTGCCCGCCGTGTCCGGGTCGGGTTCACCGTCGGTTTCGGGGTCAGTATCAGGCGACGCCGCCCAGCCCGCTGGGAAAAACGCCATCCTGTGAAGATCGGCAGGCCGGGAAAAATGAATGGGGCAGGCGCAGGTCGGCAGAAACGAAAAAAGCCACCCCGGAGGGTGGCAATTTTCGGACCAACCCGCTGGGGTTGGTGGTGCCGCTGAAGGGACTCGAACCCCCGACCCCATCATTACGAATGACGTGCTCTACCAGCTGAGCTACAGCGGCCCTTAGTCGAAACAAGGCCCGGCCACCGGAGTGGAAAAGAGCCTTGTGCGGCGGGGCTATAACACCCCTCCGCGGCTGGGGAAAGTGCTATTTTCGACCGAAACGCGGTGCCTCTGCCGGGGCGATGGCTGCCTCTTCCTCTGTCAGCACCTCTGCATCGGGAACGGATTCCGTGGCCGACGTTTCGGTTTCCGGTTCGGCGCGACGGGGTGTCTCGGGTGCGGTGTGGTCAGGCGCCGGATCCGCCGGGGCGGGCACGTTCACCGCATCGTCGATCCGCCCCACGATCAGCGGCAGCATGTGTTGCGACATCGGGGTCTGATATTCGGTTGCAGGCGGCACCTTCCAGGCCAGCGTATCGAAGGCCTGGCAGTTTTCGCAGACCGGCACCCATTCCGCGTGGACCTGGTTGCAGTTCTCGCAGGTCCATTGCGGGCCACGCGGCGCGCTGACGGCGCGGGTCAGCCAGCCCTTGACGATGGCATCGGCGCTGCCTTCGCCGCGTTCGATCGCGGCCATGATGGTCAGGGCGCGGGCGTCGGGGGCGGTCACGGCCAGATCCCCCAGGGCCCGGCGCGCTTCGGGGAAATCTTCGGCCCCGATGTTCAGCTCGGCCAGCAGCAACCGGGTCTCGCGGTGCTCGGGCTGAATACGCGTCAGCGTGCGGAATCGCTTCAGGCGGGCTTCTGCGCTCTCGTCCGGTTCAAGGGCTGCAAAGGCGGCGGCAAGATCGGGATGCGGCAGTGTCTCCCACGCCTTTTTCAGCACGCGGGTGGCGTATTTCACCTTGCCCTGCTCGGCATAGGCGCGGGCGGCGAAACAGGCGGCGGGGATCAGGTCGGGCGACAGGCGGTTGGCCTCGATCGCGGCCTCGCGTGCCTCGATGCTGCTATCCTCGTCGATGACGGTCTTGGCCTCGCTCAGCGCCAAGACCGCGTCGCGGCGCTTGTGCACATCGCGGGGCAGGGCGCCGGTGCGCAACTTGGCCTTCAGCGTGGCGCGCGCGCCCTGCCAATCCTGATTGCCGGCCTGAAGGCGCAGCAGGGTGTCCTGCACCTCGACGTGGCCCGGTTTCAGCGCAAAGGCCTTTTCGGCCAGCTTCATCGCCGTCTCGGTATCGCCCTCTTCCAGCTTTTGCTTCATCAACCCGCGCACCCCGACAAACCGCGTGCGTTCATCGGTCAGCAGGCGTTTGTACGCCTCTTCGCGCTTGCGCTTGTCGCCCGTCAGCTCCGCCGCCTGGGCGGTCAGCAGGTTGGTCAGCTCGGGCCGGTCAAGATAGCGGTCGGCCTTGTTCGCCTTGGCGATCGCCAGCCGCCCCTCGCCCGAGGCCAGCGCCATCATGCCCTCGCTCAGCGCCTGAAGGCCCTTGCGTTCGCGGTTGCGGTCGAAATAGCGCGTCAGCGCGGTCTCGTCACCGTTGATAAAGCGCAGCAGCGCCACCAGCAGCCCGACCAGCTTGCCCAGCACCCAGATCGCGGCGACCAGCAGCAACAGCGCGATGACCGCCTTGATGGGGGTCAGGTTGTATTCATAGGCACCAAACGCAATCCGCACCCCCCCCTCAAGGTCCAGCAGATAGCTCGCGCCAAGGGTAAGAGCGGCGACGATGACGACGAAAACGACGATTTTGACAAGCGACCATAGCATACGGGGAAATCCTCAGTTCGTCTTGAAATCGGCCGACATCGCCTCTTGGGCGGCGACGGCTTCGGCCCGGCCCGACGCAGGGTCGATCCAGGGTTGCATTTCGGCCTTGGCGGCGTCGGGCAGCGACGAAAGTTCGTCCAGCGCCGCACGCAGCTGACCATCCCGCAGCTTGCCCTCGGCGCGCGACAGGATCGCGTCGGGGTCGTCGCCGTCGCGCGGGTTCAGCGATCGCGCGCCCAGCTGGGTCTTGAGGAACGACACGACAGACGAGGTATCGCCGCTGTCACGTGTCACCGCCAGCGCCTTGCGGGCGTATTCGGGGAAATCGTCGCGCAGACGTGCCATCGTGACAACCCCGGCAGAGGCATGGTCCTGCAGCGGGGCCGGGATCTCAAGGCCCATGTCCGCCAGCGCACTCAGCGGTGTTTCGTAGGGATCGCCGGCATCCAGCGCCGACCCGATGCGCACCAGGGCCGCGCGGATCTGCGTGTCGCGGGCCGTGCTGGCGGCGTCGGCCTTCATCTCTTCGGACTGCGCGATCATGTCCTCGATCTCTGCGCGCTGGTCCTGCATGGCCTGCTGCAACTTGCTCAGCTCGCCCTCATAGGCCTGGATCGCCTCTTGCGACACGCCGGTTTCTACGGGCCGCTTTTCAATCTCGGTCAGACGCGCGGCCAGGTTCGACAGGCTGGCGGTATTCTGATCGGTGGCCGAGGACAGCTCGGACAGGCCGGATTTTACCTCCGCGACATCGCCGCTCATCCCCTCCAGCGCCGACAGGTCCGGGCCTGCGTCGACACGGGCGCGCAGATCCTCGATGGCACTGGCCTGTTCGTCGATCCGCGCCGAAAGCCCATCGTCGCGGCCGCCGCCACTCATGAACGGGGCACCTTCGGGATAGAGCGCCAGCGCCAGGCCAAAACCCAGGCCAGCCGCGATGACCCCACCCAGCAGCGCCGGGAAAAACCCGCCGCGCTTGACGATGACGCGTTCGGCGACAGGCGCGCCATTCTGCGCGGCACCCGAGGCGGTGTTCTTGGCTGCGTCCCGGGCTGGGTCCGGGGCTGTGGTCGGGGCGGGTTTGGTCGAGGGAATGCTGCTGGCCGAAACGGCCGCGCTCTCGGGTGCGGCATCCTCTGACGGGATGTCACCGTCGGCTTCCGCCCCCAGGGTCGCGGCATCGCCGTCATATTCGTCCGCCGCACGCGGATCATGTTCCGGGGGGGCCAGGGCAGCGGCAGGGGTCAGCGACGTTCCGTCGCGCGGATCATGCAAAGGCGCGCGCAACACGACCTTGCCGGTCTGCGCAGGCGCGTCAGCGTCCGCGTCGGGCACCGCGTCGACTTCGGACGCGCCCGTGTGCGGTAGATCATCGCCGGATGCTGCCGCCTCGGGGGCGCCGGTTCCGGTCCCCGTCGACGCGATCTCGGCCTTGTCTGTCTTGTCGCTGGTCTTCTTGGCCACGGATCAATCCTCTTCGATTCTCAAATATCGCCGCATAACTTCCGGCAGCTTAGCCGCCACCCCCACGCGTCTCAAGTTGATGCGCTGCGGCGATAAGTCCAGTTACCACACCTAGCATTGTTTCGCTGCCGGGGTGCGCAGCAATTTCGACGCGAATGCGTTTCAAACCCGCGATCTGGGGTAAAATCATCGGGCTGATCGCCGCGATGAGCAAGGGCGCATCGCCCTGCCAGGCGTCTGCGAACAACCGCGCAGAGCGGGGTGAGTATAATGGCGCCACAATCGGTGCCACCCCGGTCATCGCCGCCCTCGCCTGGGGTGTCGGCGGGCAGGGGCGCTGCTGATATGCCTCGATCGCCTCGGCCCTCAGGCCCGCGGCCTGCAACGCGCCCACCAGGTCGCCCCGATGGTTCCTGCCCCGCAAATGCAGCAGGGGAACACCAGGGTTTTCTCTCAATATCAGGGCCTTGAGGTCTTCGGCATTGCCATCGGCAGACATCGCGTCGTGCCCAGCCGCCCGGGCCAGCTCTGCCGTGGCATCGCCCACGCAATAGGCAACCCGCGCGCCGCCTCGCCAGCTGCGCACGCCGTTGCGCGAGGTAAAGATCAGGGCGCATTCGGGATCGCGCGCGGCAAGGTCGGCCAGCACCGCCGCATCGAACACCACCTCCTGCAAGGGCGAGATCACGATGCGCACATCTCCAGCGCGTGCCGTGACAGCCTCTGCCAGGCGCTGCGCCTCGGCCTCGGGCCGGGTGATCAGGACAACGGGTTGCATATCTTTACCCCACTGGGGGCGCCGCGCCTGCCCACAGCGGTTTCGTGCCGCCGGCAGAGTTGTTTGCGCCCTGTCCCGGTGTTACCTGCCACGCAGTGATTTCGCAACGGACCGGCCATGACCCAAGACCTCACCTTCCTCGGTATCGAGAGCAGCTGTGACGACACAGGCGCGGCTGTCCTGCGGGGCCGGCCCGGCGCGGCGCGCGTCTTGTCCTCGGTCGTCGTCGGCCAGAACGACCTGCACGCGGCCTTTGGCGGCGTGGTGCCCGAAATCGCCGCCCGCGCCCATGCCGAAAAACTGGATACCTGCGTGGTCGAGGCGCTGTCGCAGGCGGGGCTTTCCCTGGCCCAGGTCGATGCCATCGCCGTCACCGCAGGCCCCGGCCTGATTGGCGGCGTGCTGTCCGGTGTCATGTGCGCCAAGGGGCTGGCCGTGGCCACGGGCAAGCCGCTGATCGGGGTCAATCACCTTGCCGGTCATGCGCTGACGCCACGCCTGACCGATGGCATCGCCTTTCCCTATCTGATGCTGCTGGTGTCGGGCGGGCACTGCCAGTTCCTGCTGGTGCGCGGTGCGCAGGATTTCACCCGCCTCGGCGGCACCATCGACGACGCCCCGGGCGAGGCGTTCGACAAGACCGCCCGCCTGCTGGCCCTGCCGCAGCCCGGCGGCCCCTCGGTCGAGGCCGAGGCGAAGACGGGCGACCCCGACCGCTTTGCCTTTCCCCGCCCGCTGCTGGACCGCGACGGCTGCGACATGAGCTTTTCCGGCCTGAAAACCGCCCTTCTGCGCACCCGCGACAGCGTGATGGACGGCGATGCCCTGCGCCGGGGCGACCGCGCCGACCTCTGCGCCGGGTTTCAGGCCGCCGTGGTCGATGTGCTGCGTGAAAAGACCCGCCGCGCGCTGGCGCTCTACCTGGCCGAGGCACCTGCACAACCGACCCTTGCCGTCGCCGGGGGCGTCGCCGCCAATACCGCGATCCGCTCCGCCCTGATGGGCCTGTGCGCGGAAACCGGAACCACCTTCACCGCCCCGCCGTTGGCCCTGTGCACCGACAATGCCGCGATGATCGCCTATGCGGGCATCGAACGCTTTGCACTGGGCGAACAGGATGACATGACACTGATGGCCCGCCCGCGCTGGCCATTGGACACCGCCAGCCCGGCCATGCTGGGCAGCGGCAAGAAAGGGGCGAAGGCATGATTTCCATCCTCGGGGCAGGGGCCTTTGGCACCGCGCTCGCCGTGTCGATGCAACGCGAAAGCGACGCCCGTACCGTCTGGCTCTGGGGTCGCAACGCGGATGCCATGGCGCAGATGCAGGCCAGCCGCGAAACCCCGCGCCTGCCCGGCGTCACCCTGCCCGACGGGCTGACCTGTGCGTCGGAGATGTCGGCGCTGCCCGACCACGGCCCCATCCTGCTCGCCACCCCGATGCAGACGCTGCGCGCCCTGCTGACCACCCACGCCGATCAGCTGTCGCACCGCACGCTGGTGATCTGCTGCAAGGGGATCGAGCTGTCGAGTGGTCTGCGCGCCTCGCAGGTGCTGGCCGAGGTGCTGCCCGATGCCACCCCCGCCACCCTGACCGGCCCCAGCTTTGCCGCCGACATCGCCCGTGGCCTGCCGACCGCGCTGACCCTGGCCTGTGGCACCGCCGCCTGCGCCGAAACCCTGCAAACCCAGCTGTCGACCCACAACCTGCGCCTCTACAGTTCGACCGACATTATCGGCGCGGAACTGGGGGGCGCGCTGAAAAACGTCATCGCCATTGCCTGCGGCGCCGCCATCGGCGCGGGTCTGGGGGAAAGCGCCCGCGCCGCCCTGCTGACACGCGGCTATGCGGAAATGCAGCGCATGGCGGCTGCCCTTGGCGCCGAACCCGAAACGCTGGCGGGCCTGTCCGGCTTTGGCGACCTGACGCTGACCTGCACGTCCGAGCAATCGCGCAACTACCGCTTTGGCGCCTCCATCGGGCGGGGCGAGGCGTTTGATCCCGCCGTCACGGTCGAAGGCGCCGCCACCGCCCGCGCCACCCATGACGTTGCCACGCAGCGCGGTCTCGACATGCCCATCACCGCCGTCGTCACCGGCCTTGTCGAGGCGCGCCTTGACGTGGCCACCGCGATGGACATGCTGCTGTCACGCCCGCTGAAAAAGGAATGACCCGATGCCCTTTGCCCTGATTGCCCGTGACAAACCCGATGCGCTGGACCTCCGCATGGCCAACCGCGCTGCCCACCTCGCCTATGTCGAGGAAACCGGCGTCGTGATGTTCGGCGGCCCGCTTCTGTCGGATCAGGGCGACATGCGCGGCTCCCTCGTCGTGCTCGACCTGCCCGACCGCGCCGCAGCCGAGGCCTGGGCCGCGGGCGACCCCTATGCCCGCGCGGGCCTGTTCGAAGATGTCGAAATCTCGGCCTGGAAAAAGGTCGTCGGCTGATGCGCTACTGGCTGTTCAAATCCGAACCCGGCACCTGGGGCTGGGACGATCAGCGTGCCAAAGGCGACGCGGGCGAGGAATGGAATGGCGTGCGCAACTACCAGGCCCGCAATTTCATGCGCGAGATGGAGCTGGGCGACCGGGGTTTCTTTTACCATTCCGTCAACGAGAAACGCGTCGTCGGCATTGTCGAGGTTTGCGCCACCGCCCACCCCGACAGCACGACCGAGGATACCCGGTGGGAGTGCGTCGATATCAAGGCGGTCCGATCGTTTGAGGTGCCAGTCACCCTCGACCAGATAAAGGATGACCGCAGGCTGGCCGAAATGGTGCTGGTCAAGAACTCTCGCCTGTCCGTTCAGCCTGTAACCCCCGCTGAATGGCGACGCGTCTGCGAAATGGGGCAGACGGACCCGGATTGATGTCCCCTGCCGTGACATGCGGCAACGACGCGTCCCCCCTCGGGACGCGCCGCTCGGCGTCCGGGCTTACCCAAAGACGCGCTGCCTGAATTAAACGAAGGGTCGGCCTTACCCGTTACCCTCCGTCACCCCACGTGCTCCCTAAGCACCACACGTGTATCTGATCTGAAAGGTCCGGGCCTACATGGCCGTGCCTCAGCAATAGCGTGAAACACCCCCACATTGCAAATTCCGAATGCGAAAAATGCGCTTGGTTTTTGAAAGGTTTCGATAACCTGCGCCTCCGTTCGCAATCCTCCGCACCCGCCATTTACGCACAAACGCACAACCTCCGGCGGCACCCGCCACCGTTCCGACATGCGGAACGAGAGGGAAATCGCGGAGAAAATCTGCGCCGCGCCGCAGCAAAATCACGCCCTTTATCCCCAAAATGGCCGAAAAAGCGCGAAATCCGAACCCTTTCCGTGAAAAATCCATGACACGGCGCGCCTGGCCAAGGCAGGCTGGTGCCATGCAGCGTCAGATCCGCCGCAGACGACCAAACATCGCACCAAACGGGGGACCGATCCGGACCCGACCGGAGGGTACCCCCGAAAAAACAGGGGGAAGTAATGTCGAAGGAAATTTTCGTCGTGGCTTACGAGGGCGGGGATGACAGTACGCTGTTGAACTACGCCATCGAACGGGCCCGCAGGGAGGATGCGACGCTTCATATCGTCCACGTCCTCGAATGGTCGCCCTATACCTTTCTCACCCCGCAGGAAGTCGAGGAGCGTCACACCCGCCGCAAGCAGGAAATGACACGCGCGAAAGAGGCGATCATTGATCCCGCCATCGCCACGGCAACCGCCGCCGGTGTCGAGGCGACGGGCGAGATGCGCTATGGTCAGGTCGTCGAACTGATCGCCGCCACCGCCACCGCCAAGGCCGCCGCGATGATCTTTGTCGGTCGCTCGGGGTCCAACTCCATTTCGGCCCGCGTCTTCGGATCGGTCCCGCTGGGTCTGGCGCAGATTGCGCCCGTGCCCACCGTCATCGTCCCCTGAACAGAAAGGCCGAACACATGAACAGATTTCACG
Source organism: Pseudooceanicola sediminis (assembly GCF_003575965.1). Lineage (GTDB taxonomy): Bacteria > Pseudomonadota > Alphaproteobacteria > Rhodobacterales > Rhodobacteraceae > Pseudooceanicola > Pseudooceanicola sediminis. The sequence continues at coordinate 265,304 of NZ_QWJJ01000002.1, forward strand.
CATTCGCGGCGGCCACAGGCTCTGCCCTGCTGATGGCCGGGCCGGCGCAGGCCCAATCCATCGACGCCACCATCAACCAGATGTTTGCCGATTACACCGGCTGGTACGTCAGCCTGATCTTTGCCGATCTGCCGGGAACCAACTTTTCCTGGATCGCGCTCTGGCTGGTGGTCGGGGCGCTGGTGTTCACCGCCTATTTCGGTTTCATCCAGCTGCGCGGCTTTGCCCACTCCATCGCGTTGGTCAAGGGCGACTACTCCGACCCCGATGACGCGGGCGAGGTCAGCCATTTTCAGGCGCTGGCGACGGCGCTGTCCGGCACTGTCGGTCTGGGCAATATCGCCGGGGTCGCGGTCGCCGTCGGGATCGGCGGGCCGGGGGCGACCCTCTGGATGGTCATCGCCGGGCTGTTCGGCATGGCGACCAAGTTCACCGAATGCACGCTGGGGGTGAAATACCGCAATGAATACCCCGATGGCCACGTCTCGGGCGGGCCGATGTACTATATCACCAAGGGCTTCAAGGAACGCGGTCTGCCCGGCGGTGGCTTCATGGCCGTGCTGTTCTGCATCTTTACCATCCTCGGCGCGCTCGGCGGTGGCAACATGTTCCAGTCGAACCAGGCCCATGCCCAGCTTGCGGGCGTTTTCGGGGATTATCCCGGCTGGATCACCGGCATCATCCTGGCCATCGTGACCTTTGCCGTCATCGTCGGCGGCATCAAGTCCATCGCCCAGGTCACGGAAAAGATCGTGCCGTTCATGGGCGTGTTCTACGTCGTCGTGTCGCTGATCATCCTGGCGATCAACTATGACATGATCGGCTGGGCCTTCGGGCAGATCTTCATGGGGGCCTTCACCGGCCTCGGCGTGCTGGGCGGCTTTACCGGCGCGCTGATCCAGGGCTTCCGCCGGGCGGCCTTTTCCAACGAGGCGGGCATCGGCTCGGCTGCCATCGCCCACTCGGCCGTGCGCACCAAGGAACCCGTGACCGAAGGCTACGTCGCCCTGCTGGAACCCTTCATCGACACCGTCGTGATCTGCACCATGACCGCGCTGGTCATCGTCATCACCGGGGTGCTGAACGTCGATCCCGACACCGGCCTCTATATCTGGAACGCCGAAGCGGGCCGCATCTCGACCGAAGGCGAAGTGTCCGGTGTCGCCCTGACCTCCGCCGCCTATGCGCGGGCGTTTTCGTGGTTCCCCTACCTGCTGGCCATCGCCGTCGTGCTGTTTGCCTTCTCCACCATGATCTCGTGGAGCTATTACGGCCTCAAGGCGTGGACCTACCTGTTCGGAGAGGGCAAGGCAGTCGAAACGGTGTTCAAGGTGATCTTCTGCCTGTTCATCATCATCGGCGCGGCCGCCAACCTCGGCCCCGTGATCGACTTTTCCGACGCGATGCTGTTTTCCATGGCGATCGTGAACATCATCGCGCTCTACTTCCTGATGCCCATCGTCAAGCGAGAGCTGAACAGCTACATCGCCCGGCTGAAATCAGGCGAGATCAAGCGCTTCAAGCACTGATCCCGATCCGAAAAACGAAAGGCCCCGCATCACCTGCGGGGCCTTTCCTGTCTGAAAGGGCGACAAAGGCCGCCGCAGGATCAATAGCGGTAATGCTCGGGCTTGAACGGGCCATCCGGCGTCACGCCGATATAGGCCGCCTGCTCGGGGCTCAGCTTGGTCAGCTTGGCACCGACACGTGCCAGATGCAGGGCGGCAACCTTCTCGTCCAGATGCTTGGGCAGAACGTAGACTTCGTTCTTGTACTGGTCGCCCCGGGTCCACAGTTCGATCTGGGCCAGCGTCTGGTTGGTGAAGGACGCCGACATCACGAAGGACGGGTGGCCGGTCGCATTGCCGAGGTTCAGCAGACGCCCCTCGGACAGCAGGATGATGCGATTGCCTGACGGCATCTCGATCATGTCCACCTGTTCCTTGATGTTCGTCCACTTGTGGTTCTTCAGGCTGGCGACCTGGATCTCGTTGTCGAAGTGGCCGATGTTGCCGACAATGGCCATGTCCTTCATCGCGCGCATATGCTCGATCCGGATGATGTCCTTGTTTCCGGTGGTGGTGATGAAGATATCGGCGCTGTCGACGACGTCTTCCAGCAGAACCACCTCGAACCCGTCCATCGCCGCCTGAAGGGCGCAGATCGGATCGGCTTCGGTCACCTTCACACGCGCTCCGGCCCCGGACAGCGACGCCGCCGACCCCTTGCCGACATCGCCATAGCCACACACGACGGCAACCTTGCCCGCCATCATGGTATCGGTGGCGCGGCGGATACCGTCGACCAGCGATTCCTTGCAGCCGTACTTGTTGTCGAACTTCGACTTGGTGACGCTGTCGTTGACGTTGATCGCGGGAAACGGCAGATGACCGCTTTTCTGCAATTCATACAGACGGTGCACACCCGTGGTGGTTTCCTCGGAAACGCCCTGGATGGCCTCGCGCTGCTTGGTGAACCAGCCGGGATTGGCCGCCATGCGCTTCTTGATCTGCGCGAAGAGAAAGGTCTCTTCCTCGCTCTGCGGCACTTCGATCAGGTCGGTTTCACCGGCTTCGACGCGCGCGCCGATCAGGATGTACATCGTGGCATCGCCACCGTCGTCCAGGATCAGGTTGCAGGTACCTTCGGGGAAATCAAAGATCTTGTCGGCGTAATCCCAGTATTCTTCCAGCGTCTCGCCCTTGATGGCGAAAACCGGCGTGCCGGTTTCGGCAATCGCCGCCGCGGCGTGATCCTGAGTCGAGAAAATGTTGCAGCTCGCCCAACGGACCTCCGCACCAAGAGCGACAAGCGTCTCGATCAGCACGGCGGTCTGGATCGTCATGTGCAGCGACCCGGCGATCCGTGCACCCTTCAGCGGCTGGCTGTCGCCGAATTCCGAACGCAGCGCCATCAGGCCCGGCATTTCGGTTTCCGCGATATCCAGTTCCTTCCGTCCGTAGGCGGCAAGGTTAATATCCTTTACGATGTAGTCCTGGGTCATATAGTCCGTTCTCCTGGTGGGTCGGTCCCTAGCCGGGATATCAGTTGCCCGAAAGCTCGACAATGGCAGGCCCGGATATGTACGGCCTCAGCATGACGAAGGTGTAAACATGAAGCAAGCCAGAGCATGGCAACGCATGTTGTCCGGGCGCCGGCTGGATTTGCTCGACCCGACCCCGGTGGATATCGAGATCGAGGATATCGCCCATGGCCTGGCCTTCGTGGCCCGCTGGAACGGCCAGACGCACGGCGACCACGCCTATTCCGTGGCCGAACATTCGCTGCTGGTCGATACGCTGTTCTGCCGCCTGAACCCCGGTGCGAAACCGCCCGAACGGCTGACCGCGCTGCTGCACGACGCCCCCGAATACGTCATCGGTGACATGATCTCGCCCGTGAAATCCGCCATCGGCCCGGATTATGACGTGCTCGACAAACGCCTCGCGGCGGCGATCCACATCCGCTTTGGCCTGCCCGCCAGCACGCCCAAGGGCCTGAAGACCCGTATCAAGAAGGCCGACCGCGTTTCCGCCTGGATGGAGGCCACCCAGATCGCCGGGTTTTCCGAAGCCGAGGCGACCCGCTTTTTTGGCCGCCCCGATGCCGCGCTGATCGACGGGTTGGACATCGTGCTGCGCCCCGCCCCAGCGGTGCGCGCCGATTTCACCGCCCGCCACGCGCACCTGATGGAGCAGATGACATGACCACGATCCTGACCCGCCGCGCAGGGGTGCTTGATTGCGCCGCCCTCGCGGACCTGCTGAACGAGGTGATCTTGCAGGGGGGCACCACCGCGATGCTCGACCCCGTGACGCGCGATGATCTGGCCTCCTGGATGGCGCGCAGCGACCGCGCGGTCTGGACCCTGGCCGAGGACGAGGCGGGCACGCTGCTCGGGTTTCAATGGATCGAACCGCACGCCCGGCACGGTGCCAGCGTTGGCCAGATCGGCACATACGCCCGCATCGGCAAGACCGGCCTCGGCATCGGTTCGGCGCTGTTCGAGGCGACAAAGGCCGGCGCCCGCGCCGCGGGGTATACCTGGATCAACGCCGAGATCCGCGCCGACAACACCGGCGGGCTGATCTATTACCAAAGCCGCGGTTTCGAGGATTATGGCCGGATCGACGATTACGTCCTGTCCGATGGCAGCCACGTCGACAAGGTGCTCAAGCGCTACGATCTGTGATCCGGGGCGGGCGGGCGGCAACACACCCGCAAGACTTCGGCAACAAAGATGAACGCCCGGGTTAACCCCCGGACGATTTTTTTCGCACCGCTCACCTACCGAATAGATACCGTCAAGATACCGACGTTGCGATTTGGCGCAAAACCCTTGTTTCGCAGGGGTGTTAACGCGGCGAACGCTTGGCCAGAATCCGCTGCAAGGTACGTCGGTGCATGTTCAGCCGGCGGGCGGTCTCGGAGACGTTGCGATCACACAGCTCATAGACCCGCTGAATGTGTTCCCAGCGCACCCGGTCCGCGCTCATCGGGTTTTCCGGTGGCGGCGGCAGGGCATCGCCCAGCGCCAGCAGCGCATTGGTGATATCCGTCGCATCGGTCGGCTTTGACAGGTAATCCGTTGCCCCGATCTTGACCGCCGCAACAGCCGTCGCAATCGCGCCATAACCGGTCAGCACCACGACCCGGCAATCGGGGCGCTGTTCGCGCAGAACCTCTACCACGTCTAGTCCGTTGCCGTCCTCAAGTCTCAGATCGCAAACGGCAAATCGCGGTGGCCGCGCCGTGGCAAGCGCCTTGCCCTCGGCCACCGAACCGGCAGTTTCAACGTCGAAACCGCGCTTTTCCATGGCCTTGGCCAGGCGTTTCAGAAACGGCTCGTCATCATCGACCAGCAGCAATGTCCTGTCTTCGCCGATATCCAACTGGTCATCCATCTGTGCCACGCCTTCCTGCATCACGCGCGGCACCCCGGCCCGCGGAAAACCCGCGCTTTCCCAAAGTAGTAAGCGCGAAGCAGGCCGCCGTCAAACCCGACCCGCTCAGGACGCGGCGTCGATAAAGCACGACATCTGCTCTGCAAGCTGCTCGGCACTCAGGTTGCGGCGATAGAAGTCGGCAAAGCCCAGATCGGGGAACATAAGGTAGGAAAACGTAGAATGATCAACAAGATAATAGTCTTCGTCAGCCGGATCTTCCGGCGGATTTATCTTGTAGTAGGTGCGGTAAGCCTGGCTCGCAGCCTTCAGTTGTGCGTCACTTCCACTCAGGCCCAGCAGGCGGGGGTGCAGATAGTCGGTGAACTGCGCCAATTGGTCCGGCGTGTCGCGCGCGGGATCGACCGAGATGAAGACCGGCGTGACGTCCTTGCCCTGTTGTTCAAGGATTTCCACGGCTTGCACATTGCGCGCCATGTCCATCGGGCAGACATCCGGACAATAGGTATAGCCGAAATAGATCAGCGTCGGCCCGGTGATCACATCCGCGTCAGTCACCGTCCTGCCCGTTTCGTCGACCAGTTCGAACGGCCCGCCGATCTGGCCCGATCCACCGGAAACTGCGCTTCCCCGGCAGGCCGCAAAGGCATCCTCGGACCCCTGCCGGGAACTGTACCACAAGGCCCCGGTCAGTCCGACCATGGCCGCGACGGCCGCCGCTGCATATAGGCGCAACATCTGCTTTTTCCTCTCCGGCAATTGCCTGATGGTGGTCCAACACCTATCAATCAGGGCACCAAATGCAATGCGACCCGTTGCGCCCCACCCCCAAGAAGGCCGCCATGTCAGATACCGACTTTCCGATCCAGAAAGGCCACAATCGCGGCAATTGGATCAGGCTCAGAACCCTTATTTTGCTGCGTTGGGGCGCCATCACCGGCCAGCTTTCGGCACTGCTCGTCGCCGCCGAGATCTACCAGCTCGACCTGCAGTACGGACTGTGTTTCTTCGTCGTCGGCATCTCGGTCATCGGCAACCTCGTCGCCAGTGTGATCTTTCCCGAAAGCAAGCGCCTGACCGAAGCCGAGAACCTGCTGATGGTGCTTTTCGACCTGCTGCAACTGGGCCTGCTGCTGTATCTGACAGGCGGGCTGCACAACCCATTCTCGATCCTCATCGTCGGCCCCGTCACCGTCTCCGCTGTTGCGCTGACCGCGCGCTCCTCGCTCTTTGTCGGTTCGACCGCCATCGTGCTGGTGACGCTGCTGTCGGAATTTCACCTGTCGCTGCGCACACAGGATGGCAACGCGCTCGAGGTGGCCGAGCTGTTCCTGTTCGGCAACTGGCTGGCCATTGTTATTGCAGTGATTTTCCTCGGGATCTATTCGCGGTGGATCGCGACCGAGATGCATTCGATGTCAGACGCCTTGCAGGCGACGCAGATGGCCCTGGCACGTGAACAGAAACTGACCGACCTGGGCGGGGTGGTCGCCGCAGCCGCGCACGAACTGGGTACCCCCCTGGCCACCATCAAGCTGACCTCTGCCGAGCTGATCGACGAGCTGGATGCCTCCCCCGAATTGCAGGAAGACGCGCGGCTGATCCGCGATCAGGCTGACCGGTGCAGGGATATCCTGCGCTCGATGGGGAGGGCCGGCAAAGATGACCTCCACATGCGCCAGGCACCTCTGTCGACGGTGATCGAAGAAGCCGCCGAGCCACACCGCGAACGTGGCAAGGTGATCCACTTTACCCACGGCGACGGCATTGATCTGCCCCCCGCAATCCTGCGTCAGCCCGAATTGATCCACGGCTTGCGAAACCTCGTCCAGAATGCCGTCGATTTTGCCAATGCCAACGTCTGGGTCGAAAGCGCGTGGGATGACACCGAGATTTCGGTCCGCATCATGGATGACGGACCCGGCTATTCGCCCACCGTCCTGGGCCGCATCGGAGATCCGTTCATGCGGCGGCGGCGCATGTCATCGGACCGCCACGCGCGCCCTGAATACGAAGGCATGGGGCTGGGTCTGTTCATCGCGAAAACCCTGCTTGAGCGCACCGGCGCCGAGCTGACCTTTGCCAACGGCAGCGACGACCCACTGGACGCCGGCGATACGGACCCCGAGCGCAGCGGAGCGGTCGTCGAAGTGACCTGGCCACGCAGGAAGATCGACGCGCGCAACGGCGAGTCTGCCCTCCCGCCGGGAGAAAATATTCAAATTACCAGATAGAGGCTGAAAACAAACGCAAACATGATAGTGTGATTTGAAGTTAAGAAATTCTTTACCACTTTACGGCCTCCTTGTTGAGTAAGTTATTGGAGCCTGCTGTGACCTTCGATATCGGCACACATCTGGCTGGGTTGAGCCTTTACGACACACTGCTTGCGGTCACGCTCAGCGTGCTTCTGTCACTGGGCAGCATTGGGTTGATCACCATCGTCACGCGGCGTGTAGCACGGGCGCACACGGGTTCGCCGGATGTCGCAGCGCCGACAACGTCTGTCTTTCTGTTTGATGAACAACGGCTTGTATCGGCGCCTGCCGACTGGCGCGACAATCTTGATACGGCTGGTCAGGATGCGTCGGACTGGGATGTCCTGCGGCGGCAACTTCTTCCACGGTTTCCCGATCTGCCTGAACTGCCTGAGCTTGGGCCAGATGAAACATTTCGCAGCCTCAAGGCGCGCTGTTCCGATGATCATGGCGTCCTGCGGATCCGACAGATCGGCCGCAGGCTACGCCTGACCCTGCGGGAATCCGAAGCAGGCAGCCTTGTCCACCTTCATGCCGCACAACTGAACGGGCAGCGACTGGATCAGATGACCGCACTTGTGGAATATCTGCCGATCCCGATCTGGACCATGGACACGTCCGGCCACGTCCTGCGCAAGAATGCCGCCTATCGCGCACTTGAGGAGCAACTGGAGGGATCGTCCGACGTCAACGTGCCCCTTGTCCGCAATGGCGAAACAGCGACGGACCGCCCCGTTCTGACCTATCGGATCATGCTGGATCCACGTGGTCGACTGCCGGAACGCTGGTTCGACGTCTCCGCGCGCCGGATCGAGGACGGGTGGCAGTGTTCAGCCCAGGATGTCACCGCGTTGGTGCGGGCCGAACTTGCGCAGCGGAATTTCGTTCAGACCCTGACCAAGACCTTTGCGCAGCTCTCGACCGGCCTTGCCATATTCGACCGGGACCGCCAGCTGATCCTGTTCAATCCGTCGCTGGTCGACCTGACGTCCCTCTCCCCGGAATTCCTGACATCTCGACCCGCTCTTTCGCATTTCTTCGACCATCTTCGCGATCAGCGCATCATGCCGGAGCCAAAGAACTATGCCTCGTGGCGTGAACAGCTGAATGCCCTTGTCAGCGCTGCCGCCGACGGGCGCTATCAGAAAACATGGAGCCTGCCATCGGGCGCGACCTATCGGGTCACCGGACGCCCACACCCCAACGGGGTCGTCGCGTTCCTCTTCGAAGATATCAGTGACGAAATCTCGATGACGCGGCGGTTCCGGCAGCAACTGTCTCTGTCCCAATCCGTTCTGGATGCCATCACCGACCCGATCGTGATCTTTGATGCCCAGGGCCTCATGAGCTATTGCAATGCCGCCTACAGGCGATTGTTCCACATCGACCCGGATGAGGACCTGTCGCAGGTGGTGATCCGAGACGCACATCGCACCTGGTGCCGCAAGGCGACAACCTCGACCGGTCTCGGTGAATTGCTGGAGCGGCTTCTGACACGACCGGACCGACAGGACTGGACCCATACCCTGCAACTCCGTGACGTGGGCGAGGTGTCTTGCAGGGTAGTGCCCCTGGTTTCGGGTGCCTGCATGGTGAACTTCGGATTGATGCGGGTCGCCGCGCTGCCGGTGGAAACGGCCGCCGAATAAGTCCGACGCGACGCGTAGCGCCATATCCCGCTTGCGACGGGTCAGGGGCACGGTAATGTCGCGCCATGAGCAGGCAAACATTTCAACGAGATCTCACCCTGGTTTCGCCGGACGCCACCTGCGGGTTCGCGCAGCGCCTCGGTTCGGGCCTTTCGACCGGTGACGTATTGCTGCTGTCGGGTGGCATTGGTGCGGGCAAGACCCATTTCGCCCGCTGCCTGATCCAATCGCTCCTGACCCTTCCAGAAGACGTGCCATCGCCCACCTTCACGTTGGTGCAGGAATACGACACACGCAAAGGCCCCCTCTGGCACGCGGATCTGTATCGGCTGACCGACCCGCTGGAGGCCATCGAACTTGGCTTGGAAGATGCATTCGAACAGGCGATCTGCCTGATCGAGTGGCCTGATCGACTTGGCGACCTTGCGCCGATGGCGGCTCTGCGGATCGACTTTGCCACGGACCCGGTTCATGACGAGGCGCGGCGTGTGCGGATCGAAGGCCCCGTTGCCATGCAGACACTAATCGAAGAGGCTTTGGCACATGGATAGAACCGCGCGAAAACTGCGCTTTGTCGCCGGAACCGACTGGGCCGATGCCCGGATCGTTCCCCTGGCCGGCGATGCCTCGATGCGCAAGTACGACCGCCTGCACAAGGCCGATGGCCGCACGGCTGTTCTGATGGATGCGCCACCCGACAAGGGCGAAGATGTGCGGCCCTTTCTGGTGATCGCCCGATATCTGCTGGGTCTCGGACTGTCAGCGCCGCAGATCCTGGCCACGGACGAGGCCGAAGGTTTTCTGCTGATCGAGGACCTTGGGGATGCGCTTTTTGCTCGCGTTGTCATCGAAAGGCCAGCGCTGGAAAGTACACTCTACCAGGCCGCGGGCGATGCCTTGGTCACCCTGCATGCCGGCACCCCGCCCGAAGGTCTCGCCACCTATGATCCCGCCACGATGACCCGGCTCAGCGCGCTGTCCTACAGTTGGTATCAAAGCGGTGCACGCGGGACGGACCCGACGGGGATGGAAGACTTTGCCAAGGCGTTCGAACCGCTGCTCGGCCAGACCACCGGCACCCCGGACGTGGTGATCCTGCGGGATTATCATGCCGAGAACCTGCTGTGGCTGCCCGAGCGTGACGGCGTGGCCCGTGTCGGACAGCTGGATTTCCAGGATGCGATGCTGGGGCACCGGGCCTATGACCTCGTCTCGCTGCTTCAGGACGCCCGCCGTGATGTGCCACCAGCCCTGGAAGAGAAGATGATCGCCCGTTTCATAGCTTCTTCGCACGCGGATCCCGACACGTTCCGCCGGGCCTACGACGTGCTGAGCGTTCAGCGAAACCTGCGCATTCTCGGGGTGTTTGCCCGCCTGTGCATGGCGTACGGACGGCCACATTACGTGGACCTCATCCCCCGCGTCTGGGCCTATCTTTTGCGCAGTCTTGATCGCCCCGCGTTGTCCGACCTGCGTGCTAGACTGCTGCACGACCTGCCTGCCCCGACACCGGAAACCCTTGATAAACTGAAAGAACAATGCGCCACACGCCCGCTGCCCTGATGTTGTTCGCTGCCGGGAACGGGACCCGGATGCGTCCGCTGACCGAGACGGTGCCAAAGCCCCTGATAGAGGTGGCCGGCAAGCCCTTGCTGGCGCATGCGATGGACCAGGTCGCGACCATGCCCAACCTGCGGGTCGTCGCCAACGCCCATTACAAGGCCGACCAGATCGAAGCCTATTTCGCCGGCTCCGATGTTGTCGTGAACCGCGAGTCGCCCGACCTTCTGGATACCGGCGGGGGCCTGCGAAATGCGTTACCGCTGCTGGGCGATGGTCCGGTTTTCACGATGAATACCGATGCCGTATGGCTTGGTCCGTCGCCGCTGGACTGCCTGGCCAGGGCGTGGGACCCGGTAAGGATGGATGCACTCCTGCTGGGGATTCCGTTGGATCGTGCCCATGGTCATGCAGGTCACGGCGATTTCAGCGCCGATCCCGATGGACGCGCCGCGCGCGGGCCGGGCCTGATCTATTCAGGTGTGCAGATCCTGTCGACGAAGGAGCTTCTGGAAATCGAGGGGTCGGTATTTTCACTGAACGCCCTTTGGGATCGCCTGCTGGTGCGGCAACGCGTCTTCATTCAGCCCTATCCAGGACAATGGTGTGACGTTGGACGACCGGAAAATATCGCTGTCGCTGAGGCGATGTTGCGGGGCGGCGATGTTTAGGGAAACCGGCCCGGCGCGTGTATTCGGCGTTCCGCCCGGGGCAGATTTCCCCAGGGAATTGCTGCGGGGATTGAACGCACGGATGCAGGGCCGCCCCCCACACGAGATGGCCCAGGTTCAGCTGGTGGTGAACACCCGACGCATGGCGCGGCGAATACGCAGCATTTTCGATGCCGGGCCACCCGCGTTGCTGCCTCGCGTTCTGTTGCTGACAGATTTGCAAGGCGCTGAGCCGATCCCGACAGCGGTTTCCCCCATACGCAGGCGACTGGAACTGATCCGACTGCTGTCGGCGCTGCTGGATGCAGAGCCTGATCTGGCCCCGCGTGCCGCGCTGTACGACTTGGCCGACAGCCTGGCCAAACTGCTGGACGAAATGCAGGGCGAGGATGTGACGCCCGAAGATATTGCCCGCCTGGACGTCACTGACATGTCCGGGCACTGGGCGCGCAGCCTGCGCTTTCTCGAGATCGTGAACAGCCTGCCTCGTGACAGCGACACGCCAGACCCCGAGCAACGTCAGAGGCGGGTCGTCGAATCGCTGATTGCGGAATGGCAGGCGCGACCGCCGCAGCATCCCATTCTGCTGGCCGGGTCCACCGGATCGCGCGGTGCAACCCATCTGCTGATGCAGGCCGTCGCACGCCTGCCGCAGGGCGCGGTCATCCTGCCCGGGTACGACGACCATGTGCCAGAGGCGATCTGGCAGCGACTGGATGAACCCCTGACGGGAGAGGACCACCCCCAATTCCGCTTTCGCAAGCTTATGCTGGGTCTCGACCTTGCCCCTGCTGATATCACGCCTTGGGTTGACGACGTTCCATGCAATACCGCGCGCAACCGGTTGGTGTCGCTGGCCATGCGGCCCGCCCCGGTGACGCACCAATGGCTGGAAGAAGGACCGGCCCTTGGTGATCTTGAAACGCCGACCCGCGATATCACCCTGGTAAAGGCAGCCACACCCCGGGCCGAGGCGATGGCGATTGCGCTACGCCTGCGCAAGGCGGCCGAGGATGGCCAGACCGCCGCCCTTATCACGCCCGATCGGATGCTGACGCGCCAGGTCAGCTCTGCACTCGGACGGTGGGGCATTCTGCCGGACGATTCCGCCGGAACGCCACTTCAGGTGACACCTCCTGGCCGCCTTCTACGCCAGGTTGCGGCGCTGTTCGTCGCCGCCCCCAATGCAGTGGAGCTTTTGGCGCTGCTCAAGCATCCATTGACACATTCGGGTGCAAAGCGTGGTCCCCACCTGGATCTGACCCGCAAGCTTGAGATTTACCTGCGCCGCCGCGCCCGTCCGAAACCAGACCACGAGGATGTGCTGGCCTTTGCCGCGCAACAAAGTGGGGACTTCGCGCCGCTTTGGGCCGACTGGCTTTGCAGTCACGTCTTCGGGGTGGCCGCCCCCCAGGCTACGTCGCTCGCGGATCGGGTCATCGGACATATCGCCCTTGCCGAGGTGATCTCTCGGGGCTGTATCGACGACGCCACGGGAACGATCTGGGACAAGGACGCTGGTGTCGAGGCGCAGCGGATCATGGCCAGCCTCGCCCAGGATGCGGTCCACGGCAGTGATTTTGCGGCCCGAGACTATGGCGATCTGGTCGGTGCCATCATCGCCAACGGCGAGGTGCGCAATCCTGATGAACCGCACCCCCATATCCTGATCTGGGGCACGCTAGAGGCGCGTGTCCAGGGTGCGGACCTGGTGATCCTCGGTGGTCTGAACGAAGGCAGCTGGCCCGAGGCCGCAACGCCCGATCCCTGGCTGAACCGGCAGATGCGCAAGGATGCCGGTTTGCTGCTGCCCGAACGACGCATTGGCCTGTCCGCGCATGACTTTCAGCAGGCGATTGCCGCAAGAGAGGTTTGGCTCAGCCGCTCCATCAGATCGCAAGATGCGGAAACCGTCCCGTCGCGATGGCTGAACCGGCTGACGAACCTGTTGAACGGGCTTTCCGATGGCGGGCCCGCCGCATTGGCGCAGATGGAGGCGAAGGGCGATGACTGGCTGGCCAGGGCACGACTGATCGAGGCGCCCTTTGACACGCCGCCCGCAACACGCCCCGCACCTTGCCCCCCCATAGAGGCACGACCCCGAGAGCTATGGGCCACCGACATCCGCAAGTTGATCCGGGACCCCTACGCGATCTACGCCAAGCGGATCCTGCGCCTGTCGCCGATGAATCCCCTGATGCGTGAACCCGATGCCCTGATGCGTGGGATCGTCAGCCACGAGGTCATCGAGGCGTTCGTCAAGGGTGTCTGCGAAGACGGGTTGCCCAATACGCCCGAAGCGCTGCTGGAAATTGCCGGCGAGGTGTTGAACCGAGAGGTTCCCTGGGGCGAGGCGCGCGTGCTTTGGCACGCCCGTTTGGGGCGGATCGCCGGGTGGTTCACCGCGCACGAAGCCGCCCGACAGGAAGACGCCGCGGAAATCCAGTATGAACAGGTTGGCAAGGCGATGGTCGCAGGCCTCGGGTTTACGCTGGCGGCCAAGGCGGATCGTATCGACCTGGACCATGCCGGGCGCGTGCACCTTTTCGATTACAAGACAGGGGCACCCCCTACCAAGGATCAACAGGCGCTTTTCGACAAGCAGCTGCTGTTGGAATCCGCGATCGCAGAACGTGAAGGGTTCGGCAAGATGGGGGCGCGTCCCGTCGCGCGCGCCGTCTACATCGGTCTGGGCGCCAACCCGGTTGAGGCCCCGGCGCCGCTTGACGACAATCCCCCCGGCCAGGTCTGGGAAGAATTCACCGAGCTGGCGCGCGCCTGGTTGGAACCGACGCGCGGATACACGGCCCGTCGCGCAATGTTCGACATGAAGGATGCCAGTGATTACGACCTGCTGTCACGACATGGAGAATGGGACGTGACGCAGGACCCCGACAAGAGGACCGTCGAATGATTGCCCGCGACCCCGCCTCGGCCCGCCAGATCCAGGCCGCACTGCCGGACCGGTCGACCTGGCTATCGGCCAACGCCGGGTCCGGCAAGACCCGTGTGCTGACCGACCGCGTCGCACGCCTGTTGCTGGATGGCGTGTCGCCCCAGAACGTGCTGTGCCTGACGTACACCAAGGCCGCCGCCTCCGAGATGCAGAACCGCCTGTTCAAGCGCCTCGGTGAATGGGCAATGCTGGCCGATAGCGACCTGCGGACGGCGCTTGCGCGGCTCGGAGTCGAGGATGCGATTGACAGCACCCGCCTTGCCCGCGCACGTACTCTTTTCGCCAGCGCGATCGAAACCCCCGGTGGCCTCAAGATCCAGACAATTCACTCTTTCTGCGCCTCCCTGTTGCGGCGGTTTCCGCTTGAGGCCGGGGTCAGCCCGCAGTTCCAGGAGATCGAGGACCGAAACGGCGTCATCCTGCGCGACGAAGTGATCCAGAAGATCGCCGAAGGTCCGGATGCGGCCGTTCTGGAACGGGTCGCCTACCTGCTGACCGACGAGACATTTCGTGCCCTCACCCAGGAGGTCGCGCGACACCAGGACCTGTTCGCCAGACCACTTGAGCCGGGCGCGGTCGAAGCGGCGCTGAACCTTGCGCCCGATGTCACCGTGCAGGACGTTCTGGACAATGCCTTTACGGACGCGGATCTGGCGTTTCTGCCGGAGCTGATCGAGATGCTGCGATCAGGCACCACGAAGGGCGACCAGACGGCGCTGGAACAACTCTCGGGGATTGGTCAGCGTTCGCTTGCGGCGCTCGCGATACTGGAGGACCGGTTTCTGACGAAGTCAGGCAAGGCCCCGTTCACGCCCGCCAAGTTCCCCGGAAAGGATGCCAGGTCGGCGCACCCGCACCTGGTCGACCGGATCGACGACTGGCAGCAGCGTGTTTGCGAATGGCGCGATACCCGCGTTGCCCTTGCCGCGCGCGATAAGGCACTGGCCCTGCATGATTTCGCACGGATATTTCTGCCCGCCTATGCCGCCGCGAAAGAGGCCCGTGGCTGGCTGGATTTCGACGACCTGATCCTGCGAACCCGCGACCTGTTGACCAACACCGTTGTATCGCAATGGGTACTTTGGCGGCTGGACGGCGGCATAGACCACATCCTTGTCGACGAGGCGCAGGATACATCGCCCGTGCAATGGCAGGTGGTGTCGGCACTGGCACGCGAATTCACATCCGGGGCAGGGGCGCGCGACGACGTCATGCGCACGATCTTTGTCGTCGGTGACAAGAAGCAGTCGATCTATTCCTTTCAGGGGGCCGACCCCAGCGAATTCGATCGGATGCGCGAGGCGTTCGGTGACAGCCTGCGCCACACCGGCGAACCCCTGCAATCGCTGGAGCTGGAGTATTCCTTTCGATCAGCCTCGACGATCCTGAACCTGGTGGACCGCGTCTTTGACGGGCGCGAGGCAGCCGGATTTACCACAGACCAGCGCCACCGCGCGTTCAAGGAGGCTATGCCCGGGCGCGTCGACCTGTGGCCTCTGGTGGAAAAATCCAAGGACAAGGACGAGAGGGAGTGGTTCGACCCTGTCGATCTTCTGGCCGCCACCGACCATAACGTCGTGCTGGCCCAGCAGATTGCCCACTCCATCCGTGACATGCTGGCCTCCGGTCAAACCATCCCCGAAGAGGTGGGGCATAGCGGCACTTACGTGCGTCGCCCGATCCGCGCTGGCGACATCATGATCCTGGTCCGTGGCAGGTCCACGGTGTTCAACGAACTGATCCGCGCCTGCAAGAAGGCCGACCTGCCGATCGCCGGCGCCGACCGTCTAAAGGTTGCCGCCGAACTTGCGGTCCGCGACATCGGTGCCCTCCTCAACTTTCTTGCGCTGCCCGAAGACGATCTTTCGCTGGCCTCGGTCCTGAAATCGCCGTTGTTCGGGTGGGACGAACAGGCGCTATACGATCTGGCCCACAAGCGGGGCGATCACAAACGGCTGTGGGAGGCGATGAAGCTGCGTTCCGCTGATTATCCGGCCACGATTGCGATGCTGACCGACCTGCTGGAACAGGCCGATTTTCTGCGCCCTTACGACCTGATCGAGCGTATCCTGACCCGGTTCGAAGGGCGGCGAAAACTGCTGGGCCGCCTTGGCGAAGAGGCCGAAGATGGTATCGACGCCCTGCTGGATCAGGCGCTGGTGTATGAGCGTACCGAAGTGCCCAGTCTTACCGGCTTTCTGGTCTGGATGGAGGCCGACGAGCTGGAAATCAAACGACAGCTCGACAGCGCCGGAAACCAGATCCGTGTCATGACGGTCCACGGCGCCAAGGGGCTTGAGAGCCCCATCGTGATCCTGCCGGAAACCCTGATCTCCGCACCACGATTTGAGGACAAGGTCGTGCCCGCGGGCAGCGTGCCCCTGTGGTCGATGTCGCAAGGCGAGGCACCCGCAGCCTACCGGGCCCTGCGCGAAGAAAAGATCGAGAGACTGACCCAGGAACGTGACCGACTGCTCTACGTCGCGATGACCCGCGCAGAAAAATGGCTGATCGTCGCCGGGGCCGGAACCGAGGGTAAGTCCGGGGCCGATTGGTACAGCCGTATTCGCGACTCGATGATCGAAATGGGCGCAGGAGAACACGAGCATCCGGGCGGGCAGGGCCTGCGGTTGGAAAACGGTGCGTGGGACGAGCTTGACCTGATCCGCCCCCAAACAGTCGAACCCACGCAGCCGATGCTGGAGAGCTGGGCCACCGAAAAGGCCCCCCGAGCAGAAGGGCCCGCCAGGACGCTCAGCCCGTCCGACCTGGGCGGCGCAAAGGCCCTGCCCGGCGAAGCTGGTCTTGACGAGGACGCCGCCAAAAGGCGTGGGCGGCAGGTTCACCTGCTATTGGAACACCTGCCATTGCTGGATCAGGCCGAGTGGGAGGAGCAAACAGAACGCCTGCTGGCCGACGGTCCTGACGCGGCAGTGCAGGCGGAGCGCGCATTGCTGTTGCAAGAAGCCCGCCGGGTTCTGACAAGCGCCGCGACCAGCCCGTTTTTCGAGGGAACCGCGCTGGCCGAAGTGTCGATCACTGCCACGTTGCCAGAGCTGGGCGGCCAACGCATCCACGGCACCATCGACCGCCTGATCGTCGCTGACGATCACGTGCTTGCCGTGGATTTCAAGACGAACGTCGTCATTCCCGAAACCGCCAGCGCTGTACCGGCGGGGCTTTTGCGCCAGATGGGGGCCTATGCCTCGGCGCTGTCGCAAATCTATCCGGACCTGCCCATTCGCACCGCAATCCTGTGGACGCGCAATGCGACACTCATGCCGCTGCCGCACGATATCGTCATAGCGGCGTTGCAAGACAGTCCCCCTGCTTGACCCCTGCCCGGGGGAGACTTAGGTTCAGGTCCAACACGCATTCCCCCGATGGAGAGAAATCATGACGACCGTTGCTGTCACGGACGAAACCTTCGACGCCGAAGTCAAAAACTCCGATATCCCCGTTCTGGTGGATATCTGGGCCGAATGGTGCGGCCCCTGCAAGCAGATCGCACCCGCCCTCGAAGAGCTGTCGGACGAGATGGAAGGCAAGCTGAAAATCGTCAAGCTCGACGCCGATTCCAACCCGACCTCGGTCATGTCGATGGGCGTTCGCGGCATTCCCGCTCTGTTCATTTTCAAGGACGGCGAGATCATCTCCAACCGCACCGGCGCGGCGCCCAAGGCCGCTCTGAAAAGCTGGATCGACGATTCCATCTAAGGCATTTCACTGCCGACCGATTACGAAAAGGGCGCCCCAGGGCGCCCTTTTTCATGCGCCGGCGGCGTTACAAAGGCACTCCGCCTCGCCGCAGCGCACCCGTGATCTTTTGCATGGCGTCGTCACGACCGGCATTGATGCTCATCTTCTGCCAGAACCACCAGATGTAGCGGGCAAAATCCGGTACATGATCGGCAATGCGGTCAAAGTCCTGCGGGCCGAGCGCGATGTGATGAAAATCCACCCGACCGAACAGCAGTGCGGGTTTTTCAAACAGGAACCCCGAAAATGCCGCCGCCGAATTCTCGGTCACGACATAGTCGCAGGCCTGCAGGCATCTCTGCATCGGTGCCGTTGTCAGCTGCAATCGCGCAAACCTGCGCGACAGGTTTTCAAGCGCACCAAGTTCTGCCCCGGAATAGCGCACCCGTGGATGCAGCGTCGCCCAGATCGGGCGCGTCGGATCGGCTGCCAGGGTGCGCTCCAGCATTTCGATGGGGGCGCAAACCTGAAACAACCTGTGTTCCAGCAGTCGGGATTGCAGTGGCGCATAGATAAATCCATCTCGGGTTGCCTGATTTGGGGCATCATCGAACAACCGCTTTTGCCACCGCCGGAAGAATTGCCGCGAAACCCCCGGATCGACTTCGGAGGGCACGAAGTCTCGGCGGGCAACGCGCCAGTTCCAGCGTTCGGCAAACGGCTCTATCGCCCAGAAAGGATAGTGATAGACGCGGCGAAACGTCAGGGCCCTGTCGTGCGTCGGGTGTTCCATGTGAAACATCGCATAGCCCGGTAAATCAGGTGCCCGCGCGCGGGCTGCGGCACCCGTTTCCAGCAGATGAACCTGATACCCCGACCGCTCCAGAACAGTGCAAAGCAAACCGATGAAATTGTGCTGGCCTGCGATCGCGTCCGATCGCAGGCCAGGCTCAAGGTACAGCCGCATTTCCCTCGGGTGATCCATGCCGCAAACGCTACCCGCGCCCCCTGGCTGCGGCAAGCGGGATATGGCCCAGGCCCTTGCCGCCCCGTGCCAAGGCCCTCATATACCTCCCCAGACCAAAGGAGATTTACATGGCAGAGAGCGACTTTCCCGGCTGGCACGGCACGACGATCATCGGCGTCCGCAAGGGGGACAAGGTGGTTGTCGCTGGCGACGGGCAGGTATCCCTGGGCCAGACGGTGATCAAGGGGACGGCACGCAAGGTGCGCCGCCTGTCCCCGGGCGGCTATGATGTGGTCGCCGGTTTCGCCGGCTCCACCGCCGATGCCTTTACCTTGCTGGAGCGGCTGGAGGCGAAGCTGGAAGCGACCCCTGGCCAACTTGCCCGTGCCAGTGTCGAGCTTGCCAAGGACTGGCGCACCGACAAGTACCTGCAAAAGCTCGAAGCGATGCTGATCGTGACCGACGGCAAGGACCTGTTCGTGATCACCGGCGCCGGCGACGTTCTGGAACCGGAAAACAATATCGCTGCCATCGGGTCGGGCGGGAACTTTGCCCTGGCCGCTGCACGTGGCGTTTATGACTATATGGATGACCCTGAACAGATTGCGCGCCAGGCAATGGCGATTGCGTCCGACATCTGCGTTTACACCAACGGAAACCTGACCGTGGAGACGATCGGCTAAGCGCCGATATCTCTTGAAAGGACCCCAATGACTGACCTTACTCCCCGGGAAATCGTCTCGGAGCTCGACCGTTTCATCATCGGCCAGAAGGATGCAAAACGTGCCGTGGCCGTGGCCCTGCGTAATCGCTGGCGTCGCAAGAAATTGTCCGATGACATCCGCGACGAAGTCTATCCCAAGAACATCCTGATGATCGGCCCGACCGGCGTCGGCAAGACCGAGATCAGCCGCCGCCTGGCGAAACTGGCCCGCGCGCCCTTCATCAAGGTCGAAGCGACCAAGTTCACCGAGGTCGGCTATGTCGGTCGTGACGTTGAACAGATCATCCGCGACCTGGTAGACAGCGCCATCGCAATGACCCGTGATCACATGCGAGAGGATGTGAAATCCAAGGCGCACGAAGCTGCAGAAGACCGCGTGATCGACGCAATTGCCGGCACCGACTCGCGCGACGCTACGCGCGAGATGTTTCGCAAGAAACTGCGCAACGGCGAGCTGGACGACACCGAAATCACGCTTGAGGTCGCAGACACCTCGAACCCTCTGGGCGGAATGGAAATTCCGGGACAGCCCGGCGGGCAGATGGGCATGATGAACCTGGGCGACATCTTCGGCAAAGCCTTTGGCGGTCGCAAGGTCACCAAAAAGCTGCGAGTCGCCGACAGTTACGCCCTGCTGATCAGCGAAGAGGCCGACAAGCTGCTGGACGAGGAAACCGTGAACCGCGCCGCAGTGTCGTCAGTCGAGGAAAACGGCATCGTCTTTCTGGACGAGATCGACAAGGTGTGCGCGCGCACCGACGCCCGTGGCGGTGACGTGTCACGCGAAGGCGTCCAGCGCGACCTGCTGCCGCTGATCGAAGGGACGACCGTGTCGACCAAGTACGGCCCGGTCAAGACCGACCATATCCTGTTCATCGCATCGGGCGCCTTTCACATCGCCAAACCGTCGGATCTGCTGCCCGAACTTCAGGGGCGGCTGCCGATCCGGGTGGAATTGAAAGCGCTGACCGAAGGCGATTTCGTTCGCATCCTGACCGAAACCGACAATGCGCTGACGCGCCAGTATTCCGCCATGCTCGGCACCGAAGGGGTCGACGTGACCTTTACCGAAGACGGAATAGCGGCGCTGGCCCGGATCGCGGCCGAAGTAAACCAATCGGTCGAGAACATCGGCGCGCGGCGTCTCTATACGGTGATCGAGCGGGTGTTCGAGGAACTGTCCTTTACCGCTCCGGATCGCGGAGGCGACTCGATCGCGGTGGATGCGGAGTTCGTCGACAAGAACCTTGGCGCACTGGCAGCTTCGACCGATATCAGCCGATACGTGCTGTAAAGGCGCGCTTTATCGGTTGCGTCTCAGATAGATATAATATGCCCCGGCCCCGCCATGCCTGGCGTGGGCCGAGGTTACCTGCAACACCAGTTGCGACAGCGGCGGAATGGACAGCCAGTGCGGCAACTGGTGGCGCAACACGCCGTGCCTTCCGGGAATGGGGCCATCGTCATCCTGGCGGCGGCCCTTTCCGGTGATGACGAGGACGAGGCGAAGCTCATTCTGCACGGAACGCAGGATGAACGACCTCAGCGCCTGATGCGCGCGCTCCACCGTCATGCCATGCAGATCAATTCGCGCTTCCGGCAACAGTTTGCCCTTTGTCATGCGCGAATGCGTCTTCTTGTCCATCCGTACGGGAGCAGAGCGCAACCGGTCCCCGATCGGGGCAAGCAGATCATGCGCACCGCCGCTGTGGGACGCCTTTTGGCCCACGTGGAAAGGCATGATCTCGTGCTTCGGAGCAGCAGGCACGTGCTCCGGCACCTGACGCCGTTCTTTCGTTACCTCTGGCTGCACAAGGTTTTTGCGCGCCGGGCCAAGTCGTTCCGTCGAACTGGCCACGCGTTCCCAAAGCTCAACTTCCTCGGGACGCAAACGACGGCGGCGGCTCATGGCGCATCCTCCACCATCATGGCATAGGCGCGTTGGATCGGCAGCAGAACGACCATCCGGCCTGCGTCCTTCATCCGCCCGGCCTCGCGCCCTGCACCCGCCCCCGTGCCCATGAAAACATCGGCACGTTGCGGTCCCTTGATCGCAGAGCCTGTGTCCTGTGCGACCATCAGGCGGCGCATTTCACGAAACCCTTTCTTCTCGATCCACACCGGCGCGCCCAGAGGTATGTATTGGGGATCTATCGCAAGGCTGCGCCCAGGGGTGATCGAACGATTCATTGCCCCCTTTGGGCCCGCCTCGGACGGTACGTCATCAAGAACGCGGAAAAACACGAATGACGGATTGTGTCGCAGCAGCTCCGCACCCTCGATCGGATTCCGCCTGACCCAATTACCAATCACCTTGGCAGACACCTGGTGCGGCTCGTAAATCTCCCGTCGCACCATTTCCTTCCCGATGGATCTGTAGTCCTGCCCATTATTGCCCGCATATCCCAGGCGAATGTGGCTGCCATCCTGCAACAGGATTCGGCCCGATCCCTGGATCTGAAGGAACAGCAACTCGACCGGGTCATCGACCCATGCAATTTCCAACCCACGTCCGGCAAGAGCGTTGCCTTCTTCGATTTCGCGGCGGGTCAGCCATGGCACTCCTTCGGTCACGTCGGGCGGCAGGCGATAGACAGGATAGCGGAAACGGCTTGTGCGGGTTCTGGATCCATCCAGCTCGGGCTCGTAATAGCCGGTGAACAAGGCAGGGGAGCCATCCTGAATCAGGACCGGCCTGAAAAACAGTTCGAAAAACGTCTTGGCCTGACCATCCTGCTCCGACTGATCCTTTGCCATCAGGCAAAGCGTCTGCCAATCCACACCCTTCATGTCTCCACAGGTGTTCAGAAACACGCTCAACGCCGCCTGTTGATCGTCGGATGTCCAGCCGGTCAGCCCGTGGAAATCCAGCACTGAATAGGTCGGATCAACGGTTTCAGAGGCGGCAACAGAAGCAAACTGGGCAAGCGCGGCACTGCAGATCGCCACATATGCCGCAGCCGCCCGCTGGTTCATTCGCCCGTTGCGACAAGCTGCCAGTTCACGTTGTCCGAACCCATCTTGCGCTCGAATGTCCAGATATCCAGCTGGGTTTTGACCTTGCCCGGCTCGCCCTCGACGATTTCGCCATTGGCATCGCGAACGACCTGCGTCAGCTGGCCAAGATAGCGCACGGTCAGCTCTGCCGTCTGCGTGTCCTCGTGGAACACCGCTTCGGTCAGGGTCATTTCCTTGACGCCGACAAACTCACCCTCGACCGTCAGGCCCTGTTGTTCGCGCATGTCCACGACCTGCGCGAAACTTGCGTAGACGTCAGGGGCCAGAAACGCGCGGACATCGTCAAGTTCACCCTTTTCAAAGCCCATCAGGATCATCTCGTAGGCCGCGCGTGCGCCGCCCAGAAACTCCGAAACGCTGAAGCCTGGCTCGATCGACTTCATCTTTTCGATGGCGCGCGCCGAAGGGCTGTTCGCGGGAACGTGATCTGTGATGTCGGGATCAGGGCCACCTTCGATCACCTCAAAGGAGGTGGATCGTGCCGTGGGTTGCGGACTGGTGGCAACCGGAGGTTTCTCAAAGCCTTCCCGTGTTCCAAGGACGTTTCTAAGACGGAGGATCAGGAAAACGGCGATCCCCGCAAGAACTAGTAGCTGGAGAATTGGCGAATTCATGAAAACCTCTTGGACCTCCGGGCATGGTAACAGAACGAACTCGCTCTTATGTAGGTGACGCGCAGGGTTGAGTCCACTCTGCCACCCGAAAGAGGAGTAAGTTTCATGTGGCTATTGATGGTGTTCATCGCAATCCCGATGATCGAAATTGCCCTTTTCATCCAGGTCGGCGGCCTGATCGGCCTGGGCTGGACCTTGGCCATCGTGCTGTTCACCGCAGTTCTGGGCACTTGGCTGGTCCGCCAACAGGGCGCGCTGGCGATGAACAACATCCGCAAGAGCTTTTCAGAACTGTCCGATCCTTCGGCCCCCCTGGCGGATGCCGCGATGATCCTGCTGGCCGGCGCGCTTCTGGTGACGCCCGGTTTCTTTACCGATGCGCTTGGGTTTGCCCTGCTGACACCGGCGTTCCGACGCGCCGCATTCACCTTTCTTCGAAAACGCATCAAGGTTCAGAGCTTTGCAATGGGGTCGGGCGCGGCCAACAGACCAGCGCAGGACGCCGATATCATCGAAGGCGATTATTCAGAGATCGACCCGCCCAAGCGCCCGACGCATCGCCCCTCCGGCTGGACACAGCACTAGGATCTGAACACAATTTTCATCACTTCACACTTAGTTCATTGGGACGTTGAGACGCCCTTGCCAAGCTGGTAGGACATTTGCCAACATCTCAACCTTCCGCAGGAGCAGACAATATGGCCGAAGAACTCCAGAACGGTGCCGCCCAGCAGGCGCCACAGGTAAAAATGAACGTCATGACGCAGTACATCCGCGACATGTCGTTTGAAAATATCCTCGCGCGCAAACCGGCGACCGGCCAGGTACAACCTGACGTAAAGGTTCAGGTCGCTCTCGACGCTAAAAAGCGTGAAGGCGACAATCAGTTCGAAGTGATGATGAAGCTGACGATCAATTCGGTCACCAAGGAAACCGGTGATTCAATGTTCGTCCTCGAACTGGAGTACGTCGGTGTTTTCGCGATCGAGGGCGTCCCGGAAGAGCAGATGCACCCGTTCCTGCTGATTGAATGCCCGCGGATGCTGTTCCCCTTCGTGCGTCGCATCGTCAGCGATGTCACACGCGACGGTGGCTTCCCGCCGCTGAACCTGGACACGATCGACTTCGTGCAGCTCTACCGCGCCGAACTTCAGCGTCGCTCTGCCGCACAGGCGGCTGCCCCGGCCAACTGATCGGTCTCAGCCCAGTTTTTTCCAGATTGCGGCGTCGCCCATCTTGTCGATGAACTCGGCATGGGCGGCGCTTTCCTTTTCGCTGAGCCGAGAGGGCAGGGCAACCGGGCGCGGCCGGGGCCGCCAGTCATCATCCACCGTGACCGTAGACTTGTTGTCTTCTTTCGGGGCCAGCACCAGGTCCGGCTGCCGGCCGCCAACAAGCTCCAGATAGACCTCGGCCAGAATTTCCGAGTCGAGCAGCGCTCCGTGCAAAGTCCGCGACGAATTGTCGATGCCGAAACGACGGCAAAGCGCATCCAGCGACGCAGGCGAGCCGGGAAACCGCTTGCGCGCGATAGCCAGCGTATCCAACGCCTGTGACATGGGAAGTTTCGGTTTGCCCAGCCAACCCAGCTCGGCGTTCAGAAACTTCATGTCGAAGCTGGCGTTGTGGATCACCAGCTTGGAATCTCCGATGAAATCCAGAAAATCCTGCGCAACCTCGGAAAACACGGGCTTGTCGGACAGGAATTCCTCGCTCAGCCCGTGCACGCGAAAGGCATCGTCGGGCATGTTGCGTTTGGGATTGATATAGACGTGAAAGGTCTCGCCCGTCGGCATGTGGTTGAACAGCTCCACCGCACCGATCTCGACCAGACGATCTCCCTGCTCGGGTTCAAAACCGGTCGTTTCCGTATCAAGGACGATCTCACGCATTTTCCAGACCTTTTCTGACTTCCGCCACGATGGCTGCGACCTGTTCGCTGGCATGTTCGACGGTGTCCGTCAAAACGATATAGGTCGCGCGTTTGCGTTTTTCTGCATCAGGCATCTGTTTGGACAATATCATTTCGAACTGTGCCTCGGTCATCGCGCCCCGGGCCAGAACACGTTCTCTTTGAACTGCTGGCGGGGCCGTCACGACGACCGTCGCATCCATGTCGTGCGCCCCCCCGCCTTCGAACAGCAAGGGGATATCGAGGACCACTATATCCGACGTAGCCTTGGCAACAAATGCGCGTCGATCTGCGGTCACGAGGGGATGCACGATTTCCTCGATGCGGTGCAGGGCTGTTGGATCGTTGGAAATGATCGTCTTCAACGCGTCGCGCGAAACGGCCCCCTCGTGAACCGCATCCGGGAACGCTGTTGCGATCGATTCCACCGCTAAACCACCGACGTCATACAGACGGTGTACCGCGGCGTCTGCATCCCAGATATCGCAGCCCTCGGCGGCAAAAAGGCGGGCTGTCGTCGACTTGCCCATCCCGATCGATCCGGTCAATCCGATCAGGAAACTCATCGCATCGCCGCGTCGCGCAACTCCGGCGTCACTTCCGGCCGCCGTCCGAACCAGCGTTCGAAACCCGGCACAGCCTGGTGCAACAACATGCCAAGACCATCCACCGTTGTGCAGCCGGCCGCCTGCGCTGTCTGTAAAAATGTAGTCATAAGAGGGTTATAGACAAGATCCGTCACCACCTGCGCCCCATGCAGCCCATCCATCGGCACACGAAGTTCGGGTTTTCCGATCATCCCCAGCGATGTGGTATTGACCACCAAGGCCCCCTCGGAAACCATATTTCCGGCCTGAACCCATTCGACCACATGCAGGCGCTTGCCGAACTCCTGCTGCAAACTGTCGGCCCGTGCCCTTGTCCTGTTGGATATCAGTATCTCGGGCACGCCCGCATCAAGAAGAGAAGAAATAACAGCCCGCGCCGCGCCCCCCGCGCCCAAAAGCGCAGCCGGCCCTGCTTTGGGATCCCACGCAGGCGCACACTGGCGCAGATTTTCGATAAAACCATACCCATCCGTATTGTCGGCATGGATACGTCCATCAGCCCCGAAAATCAGAGTATTCGCAGCCCCGATCAGAGTAGCACGATCCGTAACCTGGTCGGCTATGCGCAAAACCGCTTCCTTGTGGGGAATGGTGACATTCACACCCACGAACCCCAGCTTTGGCAGCATACGAAGTGCGGATTCAAGATCGCCGCCCGCGACATGCATCGGCACGTAATGGCCCTGCAAATTCATGGACTTGAGCCAAAACCCATGCACCTGCGGAGACCGAGAATGCGCAACGGGGTTACCGATCACACCGGCCAAGGGAATACGCTCCAGGCTCATGACTCGATCGCTCCTCTCAAGGCAAGATAGTCAAGGACCTCCAGCAATGGCAAACCCAATACTGCAAAGTAATCCCCCTGAATCCGGGAAAACAGGCGGCTACCTTCCGCCTCGACCTGGTACGCACCACAGGAGTGCGAGACCTCAGGCCAGTTTCGCGCAAGGTAGGCCTCCAAATAGTCGTCGGAAATAGCGCGCATTGTCATCGTGACGTCGCTCACCTTGCGCCAAACGGTCTTGCCACCTTCGACGATGACTGCGGCGCTGTGCAACTGATGCTGCTTTCCGGCAAGCATCTGCAACTGACGCTTTGCTTCTTCCAGCCTCGCCGGCTTTGAAACAATCTGACCGTCAAATGCGAGGACTTGGTCACACCCGATTGTGAACGCGCCCGGTACTCTTGCGCCGATCTTCTCAGCTTTGGTTTGCGCCAATGCGTCCGCGACGTTCCGAGGGCTTTCACCTTCGGCCAGCAGGGATGCCTTGATGGACTGTTCGTCGACCCGCGCGGTCATCACTTCGAACGAAACACCTGCGCGTGCGAGTAGCTCAGCCCTGATTGTAGAACCGGACGCGAGGATGATGCTTTGCGACATGGGGATAACCTAGTGAAAAACCGCGCGATAAAGTCTGGTCAACTTCTGGAAAAAAACAGCTTGGAGCGCAAGAGGCCAACCTGCTGTGCAGGACTCGCCCGAGTCGCCCGAGTCCCGCAAGAAGCACCCTCTGTGGGGAAGGATAACCCGATTTGTCCTTTCTCAGGAGTCGCCCCGGGATTGATCCACAGCTGTCACGTTGGGCAAATGCCGCTTTATATTTGATATAACTATATGATTTTTATGTATAAAAAATATTTCAAGTTCTAACAATCCCGACGTGACTCCAAGTTTACCCCCAACTTATCCACAATGTGCAAGATCGTAAGGAAAACTGAAGTATCCACAGGAAAAGGCAGCTCTACATCTAACAACAATCTTTTCTTTAAATAGAATTGAAGGATATGTGGGACGAGGACGAACGGAGATAACTCATGTCTGACTTCCTCGCGCTGGCTTATCCTTGGACGAAAAGTCTCCACATCATCGCTGTGATCAGCTGGATGGCTGGCATTTTCTATTTGCCACGACTTTTCGTGTACCATGCGGAGCAGGGACAGGACCCGCAGGTCGATCGCCTGTTTCAGACCATGGAATACAAGCTTCTGCGTGCGATCATGAATCCTGCGATGATAGGGACATGGATCTTTGGTCTCGCCCTGGTCTTCACGCCGGGCATCGTCGACTGGTCTTTTTTGTGGCCTTGGACCAAAGCAGCTTCGGTCTTGGCCATGACATGGTTTCATCACTGGCTAGGTAAGCGTCGCAAGGACTTCGAGGCAGGGAAAAACGACCTCTCAGGCCGCCGCTACCGTATGATGAACGAGGTTCCGACACTTCTCATGCTGATCATCGTCATCTCGGTTGTCGTGAAGTTCTAGAAGAATTGACTCGTTGCTCTCCAAGGCTTATGTACCGCCCCAAGTCACCCGTCCGGGTGAGATACTTTCCAGACATAGAAGCGATCGCGTGCTCCACTGCTGAGCCGGTCCAAGGACATTTTTTCGATGAGTGAGAACCGCCTCAATCTGTATGATCTCAAGGCCAAAAGCCCCAAGGATCTTTTGGCGATGGCCGAAGAACTTGAGATCGAGAACGCCTCGACCATGCGCAAGGGCGAGATGATGTTCCAGATTCTCCGTGAGCTTGCGGATGAAGACTGGCAGATTGGCGGCGATGGTGTGCTGGAAGTCCTCCAAGATGGATTTGGTTTTCTTCGTTCACCCGAGGCGAACTATCTGTCGGGGCCGGATGATATCTATGTCTCTCCCGACATGATCCGTCAGTTTTCTCTCAGGACCGGCGATACTGTCGAAGGGCTGATGAAGCAGCCAGACGACAACGAACGCTACTTCGCCCTGACCACAGTGTCCTCGATCAACTTCGAAGATCCGGAAAAAGCGCGTCACAAGATCGCTTTCGATAACCTAACGCCGCTGTATCCCGACGAACGTCTGAAGATGGAAATTGAAGATCCGACCATCAAGGACCGTTCCGCCAGGATCATCGACCTGGTGGCTCCCATCGGTAAGGGTCAGCGATCGTTGATCGTTGCTCCGCCGCGCACGGGTAAAACCGTACTGCTGCAAAATATCGCGAATTCGATCGAGAAAAATCACCCTGAATGCTATCTGATCGTGCTTCTTATCGATGAGCGTCCGGAAGAGGTGACCGACATGCAACGTTCGGTAAAAGGCGAGGTAATTTCCTCGACCTTTGACGAGCCTGCAACGCGGCACGTGGCTGTTTGCGAGATGGTCATCGAAAAAGCCAAGCGGCTTGTCGAACATAAACGAGATGTTGTTATTCTTCTCGACTCGATCACCAGACTTGGTAGGGCCTTCAACACCGTGGTTCCGTCCTCCGGTAAGGTTCTTACAGGGGGTGTTGATGCCAACGCTTTGCAGAGGCCCAAGAGGTTCTTTGGGGCTGCTCGAAATATCGAAGAGGGCGGTTCACTGACCATCATTGCGACGGCACTGATCGACACCGGTAGCCGTATGGATGAGGTCATTTTCGAAGAGTTCAAGGGGACTGGCAACTCTGAGATTGTCCTGGATCGCAAGGTCGCCGACAAACGCGTCTTCCCTGCCATGGATATTCTTAAGTCCGGTACCCGCAAGGAAGAGCTTCTTGTCGATAAGATCGATCTTCAGAAGACCTTTGTTCTGCGTCGCATCCTGAATCCGATGGGAACGACAGACGCTATCGAATTCCTGATCTCGAAGTTGAAGCAGACAAAGACAAACTCCGACTTTTTCGACTCGATGAATACCTGATCCGGGCGCCTGCCCGGAGAGGAGCTACCAATGGACACGATCTTTGCCCTTGCTTCGGCGCCGGGAAGGGCGGGTGTATCAGTGGTCCGGATCTCCGGGCCCGATGCCCTCTCTGCTCTTTCATGCTTTGGAATTTCGACGCTACCCCAGCGGCTTGCCAGCCTTCGGATGCTTCGAACATCTGATGGGGAAGTTCTAGACCAAGCTCTGATTCTGTTTTTCCAGGCCCCCAATAGCTTTACCGGCGAGGATGTCGCTGAGCTCCATCTCCACGGTAGCCCAGCCATTATAAGCAGAACTCTTCATATTCTCGGTGATATCCCCGGGTTGCGTATGGCTGAGGCCGGAGAATTTACGCGCCGTGCTCTGGAAAACGGAAAAATGGATCTTTCTCAGGTCGAAGGCCTTGCGGATCTTATCGATTCAGAAACCGAAGCGCAAAGGCGCCAAGCACAGCGAGTCTTCTCAGGCAAGCTAGGTGATATTGTCCAGGTATGGCGCAAGGATCTCATTCGTGCGGCTGCTCTTCTTGAGGCCACAATCGATTTTGTCGATGAAGATGTTCCGATCAACGTGCGGCCGGAAGTACAGGAGTTGCTTTTTGGTGTAGAGGCCAGCTTGCGCGAGCAAGCTGCAGGTGCCGAGGTCGCAGAGCGTGTAAGAACGGGCTTCGAGGTGGCTATAATCGGGGCACCGAATGCGGGAAAATCTACGCTTCTAAACTATTTAGCGGGCCGTGATGCCGCCATCACTTCGTCGGTGGCGGGAACGACTCGTGATGTGATTGAAGTTCGTATGGATTTGCGCGGCCTCCCAGTCACCTTGCTGGATACCGCTGGTTTGCGCGAAACTGACGATGTCGTAGAAGCAATTGGGATCGAGCGCGCCCGTGCGCGTGCAGAATTGGCCGATCTTCGCATTTATCTTCTGGAACCTGGAGAAGCGCCTAAATTCCCTCTGAAACACGAAGATCTCATACTGCGTGGCAAGGCAGATCTTTTTGACGGTGCAGAGGGTGTGAGTGGCATAACGGGGCAGGGTGTCGATAGGCTCATTGATCAACTGGCAGATATTTTTTCTGCGCGTTCGGCTTTGGTTGCGACGGCAACCAGGGAGAGGCACCGCTTGGCCATTATTCGTGCCTTGGGATATCTCGAAGCTGCGGAAGCCATGTTGAATAATTCCGCCTATGGAGAGGATGTGATCGCCGAAGAGCTGAGGTCGGCTATTCGCTCCCTCGATTCTCTGGTAGGGAAAGTCGATGTCGAGACTCTCCTGGCGGAGATCTTCTCAAGTTTTTGCATCGGAAAGTAGGAGTTGTTTCACGTGAAACATTCGGATTTCGACGTAGTTGTGGTTGGCGGTGGTCATGCGGGTTGTGATGCGGCCCATGCGGCCGCGCGAGTCGGTGCAAAAACTGCGCTCATCACGTTGAAGATGAGTGGAATTGGCGTAATGTCGTGCAATCCCGCGATTGGCGGATTGGGCAAGGGGCATTTGGTCCGGGAAATTGACGCTCTTGATGGAGTTATGGGGCGGGTTGCTGATAAGGCAGGTATTCAGTTCCGCTTGCTAAATAGGCGGAAAGGCCCTGCCGTGCAGGGTCCAAGAGCGCAAGCTGATCGCGCGATTTACAAAGCGGAAATGCTTAAGGAGATCACTGATTGCCCTAATTTGAGCATATTGGTTGGTGAAGTAACTGATTTCGTTATCGAATCGGGCAGGGTTTCAGGACTGGTTCTAGCAGATGGATCGAAAATCTCAGCCTGTGCCGTCGTTTTGACGACGGGCACCTTCCTGCGAGGGTTGATCCATATCGGAGATAAGAGCTTTCCTGGTGGTCGTATGGGGGATAGCGCGGCAAATCTTCTCGGCGAAAGGATGGAGAGTTTTGGCCTTCCTCTGGGTCGATTGAAAACCGGCACCCCACCCCGGCTTGATGGTCGTACTATCGATTGGGATATCCTTGAAAGTCAGCCGGGAGATGATGCCCCCGTTTTTTTCTCATTCCTCACCAAGTCGACAAGTACGCCCCAGGTCTCCTGCGGTATCACCCATACCAACGAAAAAACGCATGAGATTATCAGGGCGAATCTGGCGCGATCTGCGATGTATGGTGGTCATATAGATGGCGTCGGCCCTCGATATTGCCCGTCTATCGAGGATAAAGTCGTTCGCTTCTCAGAAAAAGATTCTCATCAAGTTTTCTTGGAACCTGAGGGGCTTAATGATCACACGATTTATCCTAACGGAATTTCAACATCACTGCCTGCGGATGTGCAGGAGGAGTACGTACGCTCGATCAAGGCGCTCGAAGAGGTAAAAATACTTCAGCCTGGGTACGCCATCGAGTACGATTTTGTTGACCCCCGATCGTTAGATAACCGACTCGCCGTAAATGACGTTCCAGGCTTGTACTTGGCCGGCCAGATTAATGGCACAACGGGTTATGAGGAGGCCGCGGCGCAAGGGTTGGTCGCCGGCGTCAATGCGGCAAAAGATGCTCTTGGGCAGGATCCCGTCACATTCACCCGCTCCGATAGCTATATCGGTGTAATGATTGATGACTTGACGACGCGTGGCGTATCTGAGCCCTACCGTATGTTTACTTCTCGCGCTGAGTTTCGCTTGTCGCTCCGCGCTGACAACGCAGACCAAAGGTTGACGGGTCTTGGAATTGAGTGCGGACTTGTGGGTCCTAATCGCGCAAGTATTTTTAGGGCAAAGATGGATCGTCTTGAAAAGGGAAGGGCGATGCTGACCGATTGTGTCGTCACGCCGAAGACGCTGAATAAAAATGGGGTAAAGATTAGCGAAGATGGGAAGCAGAGATCCCTCTACCAGGTTTTGTCGTTCCCGGATGTCGCTATACAAGATCTTGTGAAAATCGAAGAAGATCTTGCTCTGTTGGATGGAGAGACACAGTCGCAGCTCAAAAACGACGCGCTCTATGCAACTTATGTTGAGCGTCAGCAGAAGGATACCGAAGCCCTTAAACGGGATGAACTGAGAGAAATTCCTTCGAATTTCGACTACGGCGTCCTGGATGGTTTATCTAATGAGCTTAAGCTTAAACTCAAAGTCGTCCGCCCGTCAAATCTGGCACAGGCGGGCCGTATTGAGGGGATGACCCCTGCGGCCTTGGCGCTCATTTTGTCTCGGCTAAATCGCTCGCTGAGGGAGCGTTCTGCGTGAGCACTGAACAAAAAATCGAAAGCGGTGTTTCACGTGAAACATTCCAACGGCTTGAGATGTATGTTGACCTTCTTTCTCGCTGGAATGAGAAAATCAATATAGTATCAAAAAATACTATTCCCTTGGTATGGGAACGCCATATAGCTGATTCCGCTCAGCTTTATTCACTTGCGCCAAATTTTTCGTCCTGGGTCGATCTTGGTAGCGGAGGTGGATTCCCGGGATTGGTGGTGGCTATCTACGCTTCGGAATTTCACCCCAGCGGCCATGTTACACTTATCGAGTCCGATCAGCGAAAGTGCGCTTTTTTACGGACAGTGGCGCGTGAGGCGGGGCTGAAAGTTACTGTTTTGGCGGAGCGAATAGAGCGCGCAGCACCCCAAAATGCTGATATCCTCAGTGCACGAGCTCTAACGTCCCTGAACGGACTGATAGAATTTTCTGGGCAACATATGTCTGAGGATGGAACCGCGCTTTTCCTTAAGGGCGCGCGGTGGCAAACGGAACTTGAGGAAGCCAGACAACATTGGCGCTTCCGCTGCGAGACTCACAAGAGTATGACCGAGCCAGAGGCCGTTATCCTGGAAATTGGAGGAGTCGAACGTGTCTAATGGAATTTCCTCTCAAACTCCACGGATCGTTGCAATCGCCAACCAGAAAGGCGGGGTTGGGAAAACTACGACCGCTATCAACCTTGGGGCCGCGCTGGTTGAGCAGGGTAAACGAGTGCTTTTGGTTGATCTCGATCCGCAAGGCAACGCATCGACAGGTTTAGGTATTGAGCCTGATATGCGAGAGAATACCACGTATGAATTGCTGCTGGATGATGCCAGTTTGCAAGATGTCATACAGGAGTCGTCGGTCAGGAACTTGGATATCGTGCCTGCGACGGTTGACCTTTCATCAGCGGATATCGAACTGATTTCAAACGAAAAAAGATCGCATCTTTTGTTCGACGCGCTTCGGCAACCTGCGATGAGCGACTATAATTACGACTATGTGCTGATCGATTGTCCGCCTTCGCTAAACTTGCTGACAGTCAATGCGATGGTTGCGTCCCATTCTATCTTGGTACCACTGCAAAGCGAATTTTTTGCTTTGGAGGGTCTTTCGCAGCTCATGTTGACCATCAGAGAAGTGCGTCAAACGGCCAACCCTGACCTTCGGATCGAGGGCATCGTTCTTACGATGTACGATTCTCGAAACAATCTGAGCCAACAGGTTGAAGAAGACGCTCGCGATAATCTTGGTGATTTGGTCTTTAAGACAATCATTCCGCGGAACGTTCGAGTGAGCGAAGCGCCATCATTTTCTATGCCCGTCCTGGAGTTCGACGGGACGTCCAAGGGCGCCATGGCATACCGCGCTCTCGCCGACGAGCTTTTGAAAAAACACGAACGAGTTGCCGCCTGAGGTCTAGGAGAGAACGATGGAGAAGAAAAAAACGCGTGGTTTGGGCCGCGGACTCTCGGCCTTGATGGCGGATGTGACACATGATGATGGCATGATCAGCGCCGGTGCTACGCGCCGTCCAGATATGCTGGTCCCGATCGAGAATGTGGTTCCCAACCCCGATCAGCCACGTCGTACCTTTACCTCATCACAGCTCGAGGAACTGGCGTCCTCCATCCGTGAAAAAGGCGTGATTCAGCCTCTCATTGTGCGGCCTAGGCCTGGTGCGTCCGGTGAATACGAGATCGTTGCCGGCGAACGCCGTTGGCGCGCAGCACAAATGGCCAAGCTCCACGAGCTTCCAGTAATTGTTCGCGATTTCAATGACATAGAAGTCCTTGAAGTTGCGATTATCGAAAATATCCAGAGGGCTGACCTAAATCCAATTGAGGAAGCGGCTGGCTTTAAGCAATTGATGGAAAAGTTCGGCCATACCCAGGAGAAGCTTGCGCAAGCATTGGGTAAAAGCCGCAGCCACATTGCAAACCTGATGCGTCTTTTGCAATTGCCTGATGAAGTTCGGGAAATGCTGCAGGAAGGCCAGCTTTCTGCTGGTCACGCACGCGCGCTCATCACGTCCGACGATCCCGTTATGCTGGCGCGCCGGGTTGTGGATAACGGCCTCTCTGTCCGCGCGACAGAGCAACTCGCAAAGAAGCCAGAGAGCTCATCTAGAAAAGTGCGCGTGGGTGCAGCGGCCAGTAAGGCACTCGGAGAGAAAGATGCTGATACCAAGGCGCTCGAGTCTGATCTGTCTGCTGCCCTTGGCATGAAAATAGAAATCGACCACGTGACCGGCCAGGAGGCCGGCAAACTGTCGATCCGCTATGACTCGCTTGAACAGTTGGACGAACTTTGTCAGATTCTGAGCTCGGCCCGCTAGGTCGTGTCCATATAAATGCCAAGACACAGGCTAGGGTAACGCCTTGGAATATCAAAAGCATCGACCGTAGACCCATTACCAGGGCGATCAGGAAGACAACGCATACAGCAAGCGTAGCCAGACGCTTGCTGCGCTTGGATATAGCACCATATCTGTACCAATTCTGGATTGGGGGACCTAGATATGGGTGATAGATCAGCCATTGGTGCAACGCTTCGGAAGATCGGCTAAAGCAAAAAGCCGCGAGTAGCAGGAAAGGCACTGTCGGTAGCAGTGGTAAAACTATGCCGATTGCGCCCAGCCCGATGCAGATAACCCCGAGAAATACCCAGACGTATCGCATATTTCACTCCGCCAATAACGCGTCCAGTACGGCGTTCAGCAGCATCCGGCCTTGGCTTGTGACCAAAAGCTGATCTCCTGCTTTCTCAATCAGACCCAAATCTCTCAATTCTTTGATCTTGGATCCTTTTAGCGGGTATCCATTAAGAGCTTCGAAACGCGAAAGATCGACTCCTTCGCGCAACCGGAGACCCATCAGCAGGTATTCCTGTGCCTGCTCTGGGCCGCTCAGTTGGTCACAAACTGAGTCTGCGCTGCCATTTTCGGCATATTTTATCCATTCACCGGGCGTACGAAATGCCTCGGTGGCGAATTTGGACCCATTCAGGGTTACACGGCCATGGGCACCTGGCCCGACGCCAACATAATCTCCATAACGCCAATAGAGGGAATTGTGCCGACTGCGTGCACCTTCTCGGGCGTGATTTGACACTTCGTAGCATTCAAAGCCATGTGCTTCGCAGAGCGATTGGGTCAATTCATACATGTCTGCCGCGAGGTCGGGGTCGGGGAGTCCCCGGAGTTTGCCGCGCTTGTATCTGTCCCCGAAGGCGGTGCCATCCTCAACCGTCAACTGGTAGAGAGAGAGGTGATCCACGGCCAGTCCAAGTGCTTGAGTGAGCTCGGTTTCCCAACCCTTCAGTGTTTGATCCTGTCGAGCGTAAATCAGGTCGAAACTGACGCCATCAAAATGCGCGCGGGCGATATCAAAGGCCCTCATAGCCTCCTTGACGGTATGTAGTCGCCCCAATTTCGCAAGATCACGATCATCGAGCGCCTGAAATCCCATTGAGACGCGATTCACGCCGGCAAGCGAATATCCGTTAAAGCGTTCCGCCTCAACCGAGCCGGGGTTAGCCTCCAACGTGATCTCGACGTCATTGCCTTGGGGCCAGAGTCGACGGATGGTCGAAATAACAGCGTCGACTGTTTCCGGCTCCATCAGGCTGGGCGTTCCACCACCGAAGAATATCGACTGGACGACGCGGCCGGGCGTCAGGGCTGCGTAGCGTTCAAGTTCACGAACATAGGCTAACGCCCACCGTTTCTGATCTACATATTGCGCGACATGGCTGTTGAAATCACAATATGGACACTTGGATTGGCAAAACGGCCAGTGGACGTAAATGCCGAATCCCGCATTTTGCCAATCTTCACTCAAAACAGCCCGACACGAGTTTTGCGAAGGCATCTGCCCGATGGGACATAGCATTCTTGGTGTCAGCGTTCATTTCGCCGAACGTCTCTTCATAGCCGTTGGGCTGAAACATCGGATCATAGCCATGGCCCTGGCTTCCCCGCATAGGCCATGTCAAACGGCCGTCGACCTTGCCGACGAAGATCTCGTCATGGCCATCAGGCCAGGCAAGGCAAAGCGTGCAATTGAACGCCGCGGTGCGCGGCTGCGGCGACTTTTTTTCTTCCAACAGGTTCCAGACCTTTTGCATGGCCATCGGGAAATCACGGCCATTGGGGGTTTCGGCCCAATCTGCTGTATAAACGCCGGGCGCGCCATCCAGCGCATCCACGGAAATACCGCTGTCGTCGGACAAGGCAGGCAGGCCTGTTTCCTTGGCTGCGAAATGCGCCTTGATCCGGGCATTGCCGACAAAGGTATCTTCGGTTTCTTCTGGCTCTTCTAGCCCGTGCTCGGCCGCAGACGTTACCTTGATGCCGAACGGTGCCAGAAGGTCCGCAATTTCGACCAACTTGCCCTTGTTGTGGCTGGCAATGATCAGTTCGTTGCCGTCGAATTTACGCACCAGTCACCTCCTTTTGTATCGCGACCAGTTCATCAATGCCCTTTTCGGCCAAGTCCAGCAGTTCGTTCATCTGGGCGCGCGAATAGGTCGCCCCCTCTGCGGACATCTGGACCTCGATCAGTTTTTTCGTACCGGTCATTATAAAGTTTCCGTCGACACCTGCTTCACTGTCCTCGGGATAGTCCAAGTCCAGAATTGGTTGGCCGGCGTAAATTCCGCAAGAAATCGCGGCGACGGGATCTACCAAGGGGTTCGATGTGACGTCACCGGTTTTCATCAACTTGTCGACGGCCAGTCGCAGAGCAACCCAGCCACCGGTAATCGAGGCGCAGCGTGTCCCGCCGTCGGCCTGGATCACATCGCAGTCGATGGTGATTTGACGCTCGCCCAAGGCCACTCGATCCACTCCCGCACGCAGGGAGCGTCCGATAAGGCGCTGAATTTCAACTGTTCGTCCACCTTGTTTGCCCATTGCCGCTTCGCGACGCATACGCGACGTCGTCGATCGGGGAAGCATACCATATTCCGCCGTCACCCAACCCAGCCCGGAGCCTTTGATGAAAGGCGGAACGCGCGGTTCGATCGTTGCGGTGCACAGAACATGGGTGTCCCCAATCTTGATCAGGCAGGACCCCTCGGCATGTTTCGTGACACCGGTTTCGATTGAAACTGGCCGCATTTCGCTTAGATCTCTTCCAGATGGTCTCATCGGGTCCCCCTTTATCTGCGGCCCCTGATATGCAAGCGGGTGGTGCAAAGGCAAGCCCCGTTGACCTTTCCGCACTGTGCACTCTAATGGCGTTTCGGGGAAGGTTGAGGATATGGAAACGAACAAGTCGATCCTTAACGAATTGAACGACCGCACTCGCGAGGTTTTTCGTCGGGTGGTCGAGGGGTATCTGGATACGGGCGAGCCCGTAGGTTCACGAACCCTGACCCGGGTGATGAACGAAAAGATCAGTGCGGCCACCGTTCGCAACGTCATGCAGGACCTTGAGTATATGGGCCTGTTGGATTCTCCGCACGTCAGTGCCGGTCGTGTGCCGACGCAGCAGGGGCTGCGCATGTTTGTCGACGGCCTCTTGGAAGTGGGTGATCTTGCCAGTGATGACCGCGAAAAGATCGACGCGACAATCGGTAACGGCGGCGATGTCGGGGTGATCCTGGACCGCATCGGTTCGGCTCTGAGCTTTGCCACGCGCGGCGCGTCTCTGGTGTTGGCCCCGAAACATGAAGCACCGATAAAACACATCGAATTCGTTGGGCTTGGGCACGATCGCGCGCTGGTGGTCCTGGTGTTTGCCGATGGCCATGTGGAGAACCGCATCTTCAACCCTCCGCCGGGACAGACCCCGAGTTCGATGCGCGAAGCCGCTAATTTCCTGAACTCACTCATGGCCGGGCGTACGCTGAGCGATCTGAAAACGGTTGTTTCACGTGAAATAGAGGCGAGAAAACAACAAATTGACGGGTTGTCGCGCGCGCTTGTCGAAAGCGGGCTGGCCGTCTGGGATGGCGAGGGCGAAAGCTATGAGCGCCTGATCGTACGAGGCCGCTCGAATTTGTTGGATGGCGAAGAGGCCGATCTGGACAAGATCCGTGTCCTTTTCGACGATCTTGAGCGCAAGCGTGATATCGCCGAATTTCTGGACCTGACCGAAGAAGGCGAAGGTGTGAGGATTTTTATCGGGTCCGAGAACAAACTTTTCTCACTTTCGGGTTCCTCTTTGGTGGTCTCTCCTTATATGAACGCGGATCGAAAGATCATCGGTGCGGTCGGGGTCATCGGGCCCACGCGGCTCAACTATGGGCGCATCGTTCCGATAGTGGATTACACGGCGCAGCTGGTGGGGCGGATGATTTCCGACCGCCGCTAGCGGGCCGACGATAGAGGTGAACTATGGCAGAGCCGAGAGACGAGGAATTTCTGGACGACCCCGAGGCCGTGGAAGCAGAGGCTTACGAGGCCGAAATGGAAGAAATCGATAGCGAGGAAGCCGAGATCGAAGCACTTCGGGCTGAACGGGATTCGTTCAAGGACAAGTTCATGCGGGCGCTGGCCGATGCGGAAAACTCGCGCAAGCGGGCAGACAAGCAGCGGCGCGAGGCCGAAAACTATGGCGGGGCGAAACTGTCGCGTGACATCCTTCCGGTGTATGACAACCTGACCCGCGCGCTGGATGCGGCAGGCGAAAAAACCGAGGAAAATGCGGCACTTCTGGAGGGGATCGAGCTGACCATGCGCGAGCTGGTCAACACGTTCCGCAAGCATGGGATCGAGCCGATCACGCCGAAAGTCGGTGACAAGTTCGACCCGAACCAGCACGAAGCGATGTTCGAAGCCCCCGTTCCGGGCACGAAATCCGGTGAGATCATCCAGGTTTCGGCCGAGGGTTTCATGCTGCATGATCGGCTGCTGCGGCCCGCGCAGGTGGGTGTCAGCTCCAACCAGGGTTAGGCGCAGCTGCCCCGAAAAAGGGGCGGCGAGTCGAGACAATCAAGAGGCGTTCCGCGTTAGTTTTCGCGGGATGCCTCTTTCAGTTTGTAGAGCAGATCGAGCGCATCACGGGGCGAAAGTTCGTCCGGATGGATGTCGGAAAGCATGTCGGTAACGTGTCGGTATCCGGGCGGTATTTTTTCGGCAGGTTTGGGCGCAGGTGGCGCCGCGGCGAACAGGGGCAGGTCGTCGATCACTGCCTTGGGGTTCTTGCCTGAGCGCGCGGTATCTTCGAGCGAGGCGAGCACATCGCGGGCGCGGGCGACCACGCTGTCGGGCAGGCCCGCCAGTTTTGCCACCTGTACGCCATAGCTGCGATCCGCCGCGCCCATGCGCACCTCGTGCAGAAAGATCACGTCGCCTTCGTATTCACGCACGGCGACGGTGGCGTTTTCGACCCCGGCCAACCGCTTGGCCAGGTCGGTCATTTCGTGATAGTGGGTGGCAAAGAGGGCGCGAGAGCGATTGACGCCGTGCAGATGTTCCAACGTCGCCCAGGCAATCGACAGACCGTCATAGGTGGCGGTGCCGCGGCCGATCTCATCCAGGATCACCAGCGCGCGGTCGTCGGCCTGATTGAGGATGGCGGCCGTCTCGACCATCTCGACCATGAAGGTGGAGCGCCCGCGCGCCAGGTCATCCGATGCCCCGACGCGAGAGAAGATCTGGCTGACCAGACCGATATGGGCGCGGGTGGCGGGAACGTGGCTGCCCATCTGGGCCAGCAGGGCGATCAGGGCATTCTGGCGCAGGAAAGTCGATTTACCCGCCATGTTCGGACCGGTCAGCAACCAGATGGCGGCAGCCTCGGCGTCGGCGGACAGGTTGCAATCGTTGGCGATGAAAGGATGGCCCTGCCGGCGCAGGGCC
Source organism: Pseudooceanicola sediminis (assembly GCF_003575965.1). Lineage (GTDB taxonomy): Bacteria > Pseudomonadota > Alphaproteobacteria > Rhodobacterales > Rhodobacteraceae > Pseudooceanicola > Pseudooceanicola sediminis. Next base: position 305,509 of record NZ_QWJJ01000002.1, read on the forward strand.
TGTTCCACGACGGGGTGACGACCGCCGGTGATGTCCAGCGCGCGGCTGGTATCGACCAGCGGGCGGGTCCAATCCTCGGCCCGGGAAAGATCGGCCAGCGACGTGGTCAGGTCAAACTCGGCCAGCGCGCGTGACAATTGCGTCAGGGCGGGGGCGTCGTTCAGGATCGCGTCGCGCAGGGCGGCGAACAGGCGCACTTCGATGGCCTGTGCCTGACCGGCGGCGTTCAGGATACGTGTTTCGATGTCTGACAGGTCGGGCGTGGTAAAGCGTACCTGATTGGCGGTGGTCTGGCGGTGCTTGAAGGCGTCCGAATGCGGCGGCTTGAGCATCTTTTCAGCGTGGGTCGAGGTAACTTCGATGAAGTAGCCCAGCACGTTGTTGTGCTTGATCTTGAGCGCGGGAATGCCGGTCTGTTCCGCGTACTGCTGCTGCATCTGGGCGATGATGCCCCTGCCTTCGTCACGCAGGGTGCGGACCTCGTCCAGTTCGGCATCGTATCCGCGGGCAATGAAACCGCCGTCGCGTGCCAGAAGCGGCGGTTCGGCGATCAACGCGCTGTCAAGCAGGGCGAGCAGGTCGTCGTGGCCGGTGAGGTCGGCGGCAGCGCCGCTGAGCAGTTCTGGCAGGTCGGTGCCAGTGAGGGTCTGCGAAATCGCCTCGGCCTGTTCCAGCGCGTTGCGGATGGCAGCCAGATCGCGCGGGCCGCCGCGTTCCAGCGCCAGCCGCGACAGGGCGCGGTCAAGGTCGGGCACGCGGCGCAGGGCGGCGCGCAGGGTTTCAGACAGGCGCGTCTGATCGGCGGCGAAATCCACCGCATCAAGGCGGTCGGTGATGGTCGCGAGGTGGCGCGAGGGCGAAGAGATGCGACGTTCCAGCAGGCGTGCGCCAACGGCGGTCACCGTCCGATCGATGGAGGAGAGGAGCGAGCCGGTGCGCCCGCCGCCGAGCGCATGGGTAATTTCAAGGTTGCGCCGGGTCGCCGCGTCGATCTGGACGGAATTGTCGGCAGCTTCGCGCAGGGGTGGGCGCAGCAGGGGCAGTTTGCCCTTTTGCGTGATGTCGAGGTAGTCGACCAGCGCGCCCATGGCCGAAACCTCGGCGCGGGTGAACTGGCCAAAGCTGTCGAGCGTGCCGACACGGAACAGGTCCGTCAGGCGTTTGGTCGCATTGGTGCTGTCGTAGGAGCCGCGCGACAGAGGCGTCAGGGCGATGGCGAAATCTTCGACCAGCGGGCGCAGCGCAGCCTCGTCCGCGTCGCTGACCAGCAGTTCGGAGGGCGACAGGCGGGCCAGTTCCGGGCCGAGTTTGACGGTGGCCAGTGGCATCACGTGAAACGAGCCGGTCGAGATGTCGACCCAGGCCAGCGCGGCTTCGTCCCGTACGCTGGCGTATGCTGCAAGGAAATTGTGACGCCGTGCCTCGAGCAGCGAGTCCTCGGTCAGGGTGCCGGGGGTGACGAGGCGCACGACATCGCGGTGCACGACCGATTTGCCGCCCCGCTTCTTGGCCTCGGCGGGGTCTTCCATCTGTTCGCAGACGGCGACGCGGAACCCCTTGCGGATCAGGGTCAGCAGGTAGTTTTCGGCGGCATGGACCGGAACGCCGCACATCGGGATATCCTCGCCCAGATGCTTGCCGCGCTTGGTCAGCGCAATGTCGAGCGCGGCCGAAGCGGCGGTCGCGTCGTCAAAGAACATCTCGTAAAAATCGCCCATCCGGTAGAACAGCAGGGCATGCGGATATTGTTCCTTGATTTCAAGGAATTGTGCCATCATCGGTGTGACTGCGGCAGCGGTGTTCATGTGGCCCCCAAAGTGCTTTGCCCCAAGGTACAAATCATGAGCCAGCTGCGAAAGGCGAAAGCGCGTGACTGTTGAGAAGATCGTGGGCCTTGTGTATGACGCAGCGACCTTAGGAGTACCGTTGCGATGACCAAAGCCAAGATCAGCCGCGAAGACGCGCTTGCCTTTCACCTGGAACCCAGCCCCGGCAAGTTCGAGATCACGGCGACTGTGCCGATGAACACGCAACGGGACCTGAGCCTGGCCTACAGCCCCGGCGTGGCCGTGCCCTGCGAGGAGATCCACGCCAACCCCGAGACGGCCTATGATTACACCAACAAGGGCAATCTGGTCGCGGTGATCAGCAACGGCACTGCGGTGCTGGGTCTGGGCAACCTTGGCGCGCTGGCGTCCAAGCCGGTGATGGAGGGCAAGTCGGTGCTATTCAAGCGGTTCGCCGACGTGAACTCGATCGACATAGAACTGGACACCGAGGACCCCGAAAAGATCATCGAGGCGGTCAAGCTGATGGGCCCGACCTTCGGCGGCATCAACCTCGAGGATATCAAGGCGCCCGAGTGTTTCATCATCGAGCAGCGCCTCAAGGAAGAGATGGACATCCCCGTCTTTCACGACGACCAGCATGGCACCGCCGTGATCTGTGCCGCCGGTCTGATCAATGCGCTGCACATCAGCGGCAAGAAGATCGAGGACTGCCGCATCGTGCTGAACGGTGCCGGGGCGGCGGGCATTGCCTGCCTTGAGCTGCTGAAGTCGATGGGCGCCAAGCACGACAACTGCATCATGTGTGACACCAAGGGCGTGATCTATCAGGGCCGGACCGAAGGCATGAACCAGTGGAAGTCGGCCCATGCTGCGCGCACCGATCTGCGCACGCTGGCCGAAGCGCTGGACGGCGCGGACGTGTTCCTGGGTGTGTCGGTCAAGGGCGCCGTGACGCAGGACATGGTCAAGAGCATGGCCCCGAACGCGGTGATCTTTGCGATGGCCAACCCCGACCCCGAGATCACGCCGGAAGAGGTGCACGAGGTCCGCGAGGACGTGATCGTTGCCACCGGCCGTTCGGATTATCCCAACCAGGTGAACAACGTCCTGGGCTTTCCCTACCTGTTCCGGGGTGCACTGGACATACACGCGCGCGCCATCAACGACGAGATGAAGATCGCCTGTGCCGAGGCGCTGGCGAAACTGGCGCGCGAAGATGTGCCGGACGAAGTGGCGATGGCCTATGGCCGCGCGCTGACCTTCGGGCGCGACTACATCATCCCGACGCCATTCGACCCGCGCCTGATCTACGTCATTCCGCCCGCCGTCGCGCAGGCCGGTATGGAGACCGGTGCCGCGCGCCGCCCCATCATCGACATGGACGCCTATGAGCTGTCGCTGAAATCACGGATGGATCCGACGGCGAGCATCCTGCGCGGCATTCACGCCCGCGCGCGCAACGCACAGGCGCGTGTGATCTTTGCCGAAGGCGACGACCCGCGCGTCCTGCGGGCGGCGGTGATGTACCAGCGCTCGGGTCTGGGCGAGGCGATCGTCGTGGGTCGTGAAACCGACGTGATGGAGAAACTGGCGACGGCGGGCCTGGGGGATGCGTTCGAGGAGCTGACCATCGTCAATGCGGCCAAGACGGAGCATCTGACGCGCTACAAGGATTTCCTGTACGACCGTCTGCAACGGCGCGGCATGGACCAGCAGGATATTCATCGCCTTGCCGCCCGTGATCGTCACGTGTTTTCGGCGCTGATGCTGGCGCATGGCCATGGCGATGCGCTGATCACCGGGGCGACGCGCAAATCCGCGCATGTGATGGAGCTGATCAATCACGTCTTTGATGCTGACGCCGAACATGGCGCGGTCGGCACAACGGCGATCCTTCACAAGGGCCGTATCGTGCTGATCGCGGACACGCTGGTGCATGAATGGCCGAATGAACACGATCTGGCCGATATTGCCGAGCGTAGTGCCGAAGTGGCCCGCGACCTGGGGCTTGAGCCGCGTGTCGCCTTCGTGTCGTTTTCGACCTTCGGGTATCCGAATTCCGAGCGGGCTGAAAAGATGCACCTGGCCCCGACCGTTCTGGAAAAGCGCGGAGTCGATTTCGAGTTCGAGGGCGAGATGACGGTGGATGTCGCGCTGAACACCCGCTCGCGCGAGAATTATCCGTTCTCGCGTCTGACCGGGAATGCCAACATCCTGGTGGTTCCGGCGCGGCATTCGGCCAGTATCAGCGTCAAGCTGATGCAGGAAATGGCCGGCGCCACGGTGATCGGGCCGATCCTGTCGGGCGTCGATAAACCGATTCAGCTGTGTTCGACCGGATCGACGGTGAACGACATTCTGAACATGGCCGTTCTGGCCGCCTGCAAGGTCAAGTAGATGGCGATCTGGAACCTCGGGTCGGTCAATGCCGATCTGGTCTATCGGGTGCGCCACATGCCCACGCCGGGCGAGACGCTGTCGGCGTACGACCATCAAAAGGGTCTTGGGGGTAAGGGCGCGAACATGTCCGTCGCCTGCCACCGCGCCGGGTCACACGTGGAACATATCGGCGCGGTGGGCGAAGACGGCACATGGATGAAGGATCGTCTGGCCACCTATGGCGTGAAGGTCGGTCACCTTGCCAACCTGCCCGGTCCGTCCGGGCAGGCGGTCATCCTGCTGGATGATGCCGGCGAGAACGAGATCATCATCCTGGACGGAGCCAATCGCGACATTACCGAAGCGATGGTAGATGCCGCGCTGAGCCGGGCAAAACCGGGCGATACCGCGATCTTTCAGAATGAAACCAGCGTGCAGGACCACTTTGCCCGTGCCGCACGGGCCGCCGGCCTGCGCCTGGCCTACGCGGCCGCGCCGTTCGAGGCCGCGGCGGTTGCTGCGGTGATGGAGCATCTGGATATCCTGGTGATGAATGCCGTCGAGGCCGAACAGCTGGAGGCCGCATTGGGGCAGCCACCCGAGGCATTGCCGATTGCGGATGTAGTGATCACGCTGGGCGGCGAGGGCTGCCGCTGGATCAACACCGCAACAGGCACGGTGCGCACCTTTGCGGCGCCCAAGGTGACGCCGGTCGACACCACCGGGGCAGGCGACACCTTTACCGGATACCTCATCGCGGGTCTGGATCAGGGGTTGGCCATGGAGGCCGCGCTGGAGATGGCGCAGAAGGCCGGGGCGCTGATGGTCACGCGCCTTGGAACGGCAGATGTCATCCCGACGCGGGACGAGTTGTAACGCATCGGTGAAGCGACGTGATCGCGATTTCGCATTTCGCGGGAAACACTTCGGCCGCGCGGGACGTGTCTGTTCAGGATCGGGGCAAGGATGGCCCCGGCTGAACCGATACAAACAGGGAATTATGAGATGAACCGCATTCTGACTGCTGCCGCCCTTTCGCTGACCACATTTGCCGTTCCGGCGATTGCGGCGGATCACATGATGTCGCCGATGGTCGAGGCGATGGACCAGGACGTCTCCAACGGTGTTGTCAGCGCCAGCAAGGTGATGGCGCCGTCGAACGGCTGGATGGTCGTGCACCGTACGGACGCCGAGATGAAGCCCGGCCCCGTGGTCGGCTATGCGCCGCTGCGCATGGGCGAAACCGATGATGTGGCCGTGATCCTGCAAGAGCCGGTGATGTCCGGCGACATGCTGATGCTGATGGTACATGCCGAAGAGGGTGGCATGAAGACAGGCGTGTTCGAATACACGCTGGGCGCCAAGGAAGACGGTCCGATCAAGCCCGACGGCAAGCTGGTCATGTCGGTGATCACTGCGAAATAAGCGTCTCTCATCAATCTATTTGAGGCGGGGTCGGGGCAGGGATGCCCCGGCCCTTTTTGCGTCTATTGGCTTTTGTGTGCGTCGGGCCTAGCCTCGGGGCGAACAGGGGCTGTCGTTTCGGGTGCCCCTTGTCACACGTGAAACAGGATGGGATTCTATATGAAGCTGGCAGTCTGGTCCGGGCCGCGCAATATTTCCACCGCGATGATGTATGCCTTTGGCAACCGGGCAGATTTTGCGGCGGTGGATGAGCCGTTCTATGCGGCCTACCTGGCGCTGACGGGGTTGCAGCACCCGATGCGCGATCAGATCATGGCCGCGCAGAGCCAGGATGCTGCGGACGTGATTGCCGCGCTGACGGGCCCGGTGCCCGAGGGGCGCACGCATGTCTATCACAAGCACATGGCGCAGCACATGCTGCCCGAGATTCCGCGCGACTGGTTCAACGGAATGCGGCACGTGTTCCTGATCCGGCATCCGGCGCGCGTCGTGCCCAGTTTCGCGGCCAAGTATGACCAGACCACGCTGGCCGATATCGGGTTTGTGCAGCAGGCCGAGCTATACGATCAGCTGGTGGCCGAGGGGCACGCGCCGGTGGTGGTCGACAGCGTCGATATCCGCGCCGACCCAGAAGGAATGCTGCGCGCGCTCTGCGACGAGGTCGGGCTGGAGTGGGACCCGGCGATGCTGAACTGGCCAGCAGGCGCGAAACCATACGACGGCGTATGGGCAGATGTCTGGTACGGGGCCGTGCATGGGTCGACCGGGTTCGCGGGACCGGAGGGCGATCTGCCGGTGCTGAGCGGGGAGCTGGCTGAGATGGCCGAGGCGGCCTTGCCGTCTTACGAAAAACTGGCGGCCGTACGGCTGCGCACCTAACCCAGCATCTTGCCCAGTTTCATCGCGACGGACATGTCGCCCGAGACCTTGATCTTGCCCATGGCGAAGGCGGTCACCGGGTTCAGCTTGCCCGCGATCAGCTTTTCCAGGTTCTTGTGCGAAATGTGGATCGTGCAATCGGCCGGGTCATCGGCCAGACGGGCAGTGCCGTCGCTGATGGTGATCGCGCCATCTTCGCCGCAGTCGAATTTCAGGCTGTCATCGATCGGTTTGCGATCCAGCCCACGCTGAAACTTGTCCGCGATCTCTTGTAGGGTCATGCGCTGTCTCCTCCCATGAAAAACGCCGCTCCAACGCGTATTGGAGCGGCGCAATATATGCAGCAAGTGTGACGTTACATCACTTCATGCGGCGGTTCCGGGCGGCCAGCAGCTTGAGACGCAGGGCGTTCAGCTGGATGAAACCGGCAGCGTCCTTTTGATCGTAGGCACCGGCGTCTTCCTCGAAGGTCACGTGCGCTTCGGAATAGAGCGAGTGATCGGACCAGCGACCAACGGTGGTGGCTGCGCCCTTGTAGAGTTTCAGGCGAACAGTGCCGGTCACGTGTTCCTGGCTCTTGTCGATCAGGGCTTGCAGCATTTCACGCTCAGGGCTGAACCAGAAACCGTTGTAGATCAGTTCCGCATAGCGGGGCATGATCGAGTCTTTCAGGTGGCCAGCACCGGAATCCAGCGTGATCTGTTCGATCCCGCGGTGCGCCTCAAGCAGGACGGTGCCGCCCGGCGTTTCGTAGATGCCACGGGACTTCATGCCGACAAAGCGGTTTTCAACGAAGTCGAGACGGCCGATGCCGTGCTTGCCGCCAAGCTCGTTCAGCTTGGTCAGGATCGTTGCGGGCGACAGCGCCTCGCCGTTGATCGCGACGGCGTCGCCTTTTTCAAACGTGATCTCGACGAACTCGGGGTCGTTCGGCGCGGCCTCGGGCGAGACGGTGCGCTGGTAGACGTAATCGGGCGCGGCGACGGCGGGATCTTCCAGCACCTTACCCTCGGAGGATGTGTGCAGAAGGTTCGCGTCAACCGAGAAGGGTGCCTCGCCACGTTTGTCCTTGGCGATCGGGATCTGGTTCGCCTCGGCAAATTCCAGCAGGCGGGTGCGGCTGGTCAGATCCCATTCGCGCCAGGGTGCGATGACCTTGATGTCGGGGTTCAGCGCATAGGCGGACAGTTCAAAGCGGACCTGATCGTTCCCTTTGCCGGTAGCACCATGCGCCACGGCATCCGCGCCGGTCATCGCGGCAATCTCGACCAGGCGTTTGGAAATCAGCGGGCGCGCGATGGAGGTGCCGAGCAGGTAGAGACCTTCGTACACAGCGTTGGCACGGAACATCGGAAAGACGAAATCGCGCACGAATTCTTCGCGAACATCTTCGATATAGATGTTTTCGGGTTTGATCCCCAGCAGTTCGGCCTTTTTACGGGCCGGGTCCAGTTCCTCGCCCTGACCGAGGTCAGCGGTGAAGGTGACCACTTCGCAACCGTATTCGGTCTGAAGCCACTTCAGGATGATCGAGGTGTCGAGGCCGCCGGAATAGGCCAGCACGACTTTCTTGGGCGCGGACATGTCTACTTCCCTCATTCGGATTTTCGAGCGGCGATAGCGGGTTTTGCGGCCGGGCACAAGGTCGGGCCCCTTGCGTACAAGGCTTAAGAGCGTAAGACATCGCCCCATGAGTGAGTTTCAGGATAAAGCCCGTGCAGCCATGCACGCGATGCGAGAGGTGTTCCCCGCAACGCCTTTGATGCGCAATGACCACCTGTCGGCGAAATATGACGCCGATATCTGGTTGAAGCGCGAGGATCTGAGCCCAGTGCGCAGCTACAAATTGCGCGGGGCGTTCAACGCGATGCGCAAGGTAGAGGGGGCAAGTGCCTTTGTCTGCGCCAGCGCGGGCAATCATGCACAGGGCATGGCGTTCATGTGCCGGCACTTTCAGGTGCCGGGCGTGATTTTCATGCCGGTGACGACACCACAGCAAAAGATCGACAAGACGCGGATTTTCGGCGGCGAATATGTTTCGATCAAGCTGGTCGGGGATTATTTCGATGACACGCTGGCCGAGGCGCAGCGCCATTGCACCGAGATCGGCGGGCATTTCCTGGCCCCCTTTGACGACGATGACGTGATCGAGGGGCAGGCCAGTGTCGGGGCCGAGATCGAGGAAGACCTGCCAGAGCTGGCCGACATGATCGTGCTGCCGGTGGGTGGCGGCGGTTTGTCGTCGGGGATGCGCAGTTATTTTGGCGACCGTGTTGCCCTGCGCTTTGTTGAGCCGTCGGGCGGCATGTCATTGCGCGCAGCCGTGGAGGCGGGTGAGCCCGTCACGTTGAAAAAGGTCGACAGTTTCGTCGATGGTGCGGCGGTGGCACGGATCGGGGCAAAGCCCTTTGCGCGCCTGAAGGGGATCCGGGCGGAGGATGTTCTGGCCGCGCCCGAAGATCGCATCTGCATCACCATGCTGGAGATGCTGAATGTCGAAGGCATCGTGCTGGAACCTGCGGGGGCCCTGTCGGTGAACGCGCTGGAGGATCTGCGCGACGAGATCCGGGGCAAGCGGGTGATCTGCGTCACCTCGGGTGGCAATTTCGATTTTGAGCGCCTGCCGGAGGTGAAGGAACGTGCGCAGCGGTTTGCCGGGGTGAAGAAATACTTCATCCTGCGGCTGCCACAGCGCCCCGGCGCGCTGCGCGATTTCCTGGATATGCTGGGACCGGACGATGATATCAGCCGGTTCGAGTACCTCAAGAAATCTGCCCGCAACTTCGGCTCTGTCCTGATCGGGATCGAGACCAAGGACGCGGCCAACCTGGATGCGCTGTATGCGCGGATGGAGGCGGACGGCTTTGCCTATCGCGATATCACGACCGATCCGGTTCTGGCCGAGTTCCTGATCTAGGCGGCCAGCCGGGCGGGGAGTTCCGCCAGGAAGATCGCCTTGCTTTCAGCGTAGGAGAGGTGGATTGCGTCAAGGTCGACGGTATCGGCCTGACCCTGCGCCGCCCGTCGCTCCCCCTCGGCGCAGAGGGCGGCGCAGGCGTTGAAGCCAAGGGTCAGGGCGCTGCCCTTCAGGCTGTGCATGTCCTCTTGCAGATGAGGCGAGACGGAGAGCTGGTTCAATGTTTCCTCGAATTCCTCAAGAAAAATTGCGACGACTTCGTCGAAACCGTCCTGGCCGACGTCGTTGCGCAATTCCAATACCTGACCCCATGATATCATGTCGTCCCGTCCCGTGCTGCGATCCCGGTGGCAGGGTAGGGAAGGTATGTTAAGCGAACCTGAAAGATTAGGCAAAAATAGACCTTTAAGCGGCTCTTAAACCCGCGCTCCTATTTTGCGGCGTGAGGGTCGGGGTCGGCTCGGGCGAATGCGGCAGGGGCAGGTCAATCAGCGTGCAATCAAATCGGGAACGGAGACAGGCAGACCGGCCGCGCCCGGCAGGGTCCGACATGGATGGCCGTCAGGCGGTGGACCCGCCCCTGCGCCGCGTCCTGGTGGTTGACGACAGTCGCTTGCAGCGCCGGGTTCTGGCGACCTTGCTGGGCGGCTGGGGGTTTGAGGTCCACGAAGCGGACGGGGGAGAAGAGGCGCTTGCCCTGTGCCATAGCGTCAATCCGGATCTTGTCATCAGTGACTGGATGATGCCGGGTATGGATGGCATCAGTTTTTGCAAGGCGTTCCGGCAGATCCCGCGCGAACACTACGGATATTTCATCCTGCTGACATCAAAGGCGGACAAGACCGATGCGGCTGCGGGGCTGGATGCGGGGGCAGATGATTTCCTGACCAAGCCGGTCAACAAGGCCGAGCTGCGGGCGCGCCTGAATGCGGGCGAACGGATCCTGGACATGCAGCGCCAACTGACCGAGAAAAACCGCATCATCCGCCAGACGGTGGACAAGTTGCAGGCGGCGCATGATTCCATCGACAGCGACCTGATCGAGGCGAAAAAGCTGCAACAATCCTTGGTCCGCGAAAGGTACCGCGATTTCGGCTTGGCGAAAGTATCGCTGTTGTTGCGTTCGGCGGGGCGCGTGGGGGGGGACCTGGTCGGATATTATCCGATCAACGCCCGGTGCTTTGGCTGCTTTGCCATTGATGTGTCCGGGCACGGCATCACATCGGCGCTGATGACGGCTCGGCTGGCGGGATATCTTTCGTCAGCGGTGCCGGAGCACAACGTGGCAATTCAGGCGCTCGGCGATGGCAGCTATGTTCCGCGCCCGCTGGCCGAGGTGGCGCGGCACCTGAACGACCTTGTTCTGAGCGAGGTCAGGACCGAACACTATTTTACCATGGTTCTGGCGCATGTGTCGCTGATCGATGGAAGCGTCCGCCTGGTCCAGGCAGGGCACCCGCATCCCGTCGTGCAGCGTGCCAACGGCACGATCGAGGAGATCGGGCAGGGAGGTGTGCCGGTCGGGCTGCTGCCGGATGTCACCTTTGAAGAGGTCGCCGTGACGCTGGAACCGGGGGACCGTCTGCTGATTCAGTCAGACGGGATTGTCGAGTGCCCGGACGCCAGCGGCGCCTTGCTTGGCGAAAAAGGATTGTTCGAATTTCTGAATGATCTCAGAGATGTCGCAGGGGCCCCCTTGCTTGAGGCGATCCTTTGGAAGCTGGGCGACTACGCCGGTGCGGATGAATTTCCCGACGATATTTCAGCGGTGCTTGTCGAATACCAGGGGCACACATGATCGCAGGTCCGCACAGCGTCACAGTAGGGCGTTCAGGAAATCCCGGTCACCGTCACTGGCGATCAGGTCCAGCGCGGCCTCGGGCGCGAGCCAGAGCGCGGTGTGGTCCGGCTCTTTCGGGGCAGAGCGCCGCAAGATGGGTCGGGCCAGAAAGACATGGCACAGCTTTTCTGCGTGCAGGTCATAGTCCGGCATGTAGACGAACCGGCGATAGGCGCCCAGACGACGCGGCGCACCGATGGCCCAGCCGGTTTCCTCCCACACTTCGCGGTGCAACGCCTGAATGGCGGATTCACCATCATCGATCCCCCCGCCGGGCAGCTGAAATTCGGGGTCGGGTTGCGCCTGAAAGGTCACCAGCAGCTTGCCATCGCGGGGCAGGATTGCATAGGCACCGGGCCGCAGCGTGTAGTTCTGGCCCGTCACGGGAGGGCTACCATAGCGGCGCATAGGGGGTTTGTCCTTGAAGGTGGGTCGCTTGCCCCTTACCTCGCACCGCGTTATGCCAAGAGCAAGCGCATAGGATACCCCCATGACCCTCAGCACGAAAATCGCCTGGGACGACACGGTTCTGCCGTTCCAGCTAGACAAAGCAGACGTTCGCGGCCGCGTGGCCCGGCTCGACGGGGTGCTCGAAGGCATCCTTAAACAACATGATTACCCGCCGGCGGTCGAGGCACTGGTCGCGGAGATGGCCCTGCTGACCGCCCTGATCGGTCAGACCATAAAGCTGCGTTGGAAACTGTCATTGCAGGTTCAGAGCCGCGGCCCGGTCCGGATGATCGCCACCGATTACTATGGCCCGCAGGAAGACGGAGAGCCGGCGCGCATTCGGGCCTATGCCAGTTTCGACCGCGACCGTCTGACGGACAGCAATCCCTTTGACCAGGTGGGCGAGGGGTACTTTGCCATCATGATCGACCAGGGTCAGGGCATGGCCCCGTACCAGGGCATCACGCCCCTGGCCGGGGGATCCCTCACCTCCTGTGCGGAGGCGTATTTTGCGCAATCCGAACAGATACCGACGCGCTTCAGCCTGTCGTTCGGACGCTCGACCGAGAGCGGCGGCGAAGAGCATTGGCGTGCGGGCGGGATGATGGTGCAGACCATGCCCAAGGTCGGCATGCACGTGTCCGAAGGATCCGGCGATGGCGGGCTGTTGCAGGCGCAGGATCTGGTCAGCGGCGATACCGAGGAAAACTGGAATCGGGTGAATTTCCATCTGGATACGGTCGAGCAGCTGGAGCTGATCGGGCCCAGCGTGGCACCGACCGACTTGTTGATCCGGCTGTTTCACGAGGAACAGCCACGCGTCTTTGATGCGCAGCCGGTACGGTTCGGCTGTTCGTGTTCCGAGGACAAGGTGCGGCAGAGCCTTTCGATCTATTCCGCCAAGGACATCGAAAAGATGACCACGGACGATGGGAAGGTGACGGCCGATTGCCAGTTCTGCGGCGCCCATTACGTGATGGACCCCGCGACCGTGGGGTTCGAGGCCGGAGACGATGAAGGCTGACGCGGCAACACTTGATCGCATTTCCCAAGCTCTGAAGACGGCGCGCGCGCCGTCTTCGGATTTCGATCTGAACGACGATGCCCACCTGATTGCGGGGATCAAGACCCGGCCCGCAGGTGTGTTGTGTGCCCTGCAAGACGTCGGCGGCACATTGCAGGTGATCCTGACGGTGCGATCCTCGGCGTTGAAGCACCACCCTGGCCAGATTGCCTTTCCCGGCGGCAAGCAGGAGGACAGCGACGCGGATGTCATTGCTGCCGCCCTGCGTGAGGCCCGGGAAGAGATTGGCCTGCCCTCCGAAATCGTCGAGGTTCTGGGCTGTCTGCCCCCACATCAGACGGTAACATCCTTTCAGGTGACGCCGGTGGTTGCGCGCGTCCACGGTGATTTCATCGTCCGGCCCGAACCGGGCGAGGTGGCCGAGGTGTTTCGCGTGCCGCTGGCGCATGTGCTGGATTCCGGGGCCTATTCGGTGCAGTCGCGGGCATGGCGCGGCACCATGCGGCACTATTTTACGGTCCCCTGGGGGCCGTATTACATTTGGGGTGCGACGGCGCGGATGCTGCGCGAGTTGGCAGAGGCGGTGGAGTGATGGCGGTGGTTGCGGGTGACTGGCTGAGTCGCGACGCAACGCAGGCGGTCTGCCGAATGCTGACGGATGCGGGGTATCTGGCCTATTTCGTTGGCGGTTGCGTGCGCGATGCGCTGCTGGGCCTGCCGGTCGGTGATGTCGACATCTGTACCGATGCGCGCCCGGCCACAATTCAGGACCTGGCCGGGAAGGCGGGGCTGAAGGCGATCCCCACGGGCATCGACCACGGCACGATCACCGTCGTATCCGATGGCATTCCGCATGAGGTGACGACGTTCCGCCGCGACGTCGAAACCGATGGTCGGCGGGCGGTCGTGGCTTTTTCAAGCTCGATAGAGGAGGACGCGCGGCGGCGCGATTTCACGATGAATGCCCTTTATGCCGATCCGCAGGGGCAGGTTCTTGATCCGCTGGGCGGCATGGCGGATCTGAAGGCGCGCCGCCTGCGCTTTATCGAGGATGCGGATCTGCGCATTCGTGAGGATTATCTGCGTATTCTGCGATTTTTCCGGTTTCATGCCCGCTTCGGGGACCCTGAGGCGGGACTGGACCCGGAGGCGCTGAATGCGATCGCGTCGAATGCAGAAGGTCTTGAAACACTTTCGGCCGAACGGGTCGGTTCGGAAATGACGCGGCTGCTGGGCGGGGCCGATCCCGCCCCCGCGATGGCCGCGATGCAGCAGACCGGAGCCTTGGTGCATGTGCTGCCCGGGGCGAACCCGGCGCCTTTGGCACCGTTGATCCACGTGGAGCGGTTGGTCGGGCTGGCGCCTGATTGGGGCGCGCGGCTGGCAGCATTGGGCGGTGAGGATACCGCCGAGCGGCTGAGGCTGTCGCGCAAGGACACGGCCCGGCTGATGCTTTTTCGCGAAGAGGTCGGCTCGGCGCGCGGGCCGGGTGCGCTGGGGTATCTGTATGGCGCGACCGAGGCGGCGCATATCCTGACGCTGCGGGTTGTTCTGTTGGAACAGCCCTTTGACGCGCAGCTCTTTCAGGAGGCGCGCGAGGGCGCAACGGCGACCTTTCCATTGTCCGCGCGGGATCTGATGCCGGCATATGAGGGCGCGGCCCTGGGCCAGCGTCTGGCCGTTCTCAAGGACCGTTGGATCGGATCAGGCTTTACGCTGGATCGTGCGGCGCTGCTGCGCGAGGAATGACCAGATGTCGCGTCGGCTAGGCCGGTGCGCGGATCGGTCTAGATAGACTGGCAGACCGCAGGCGGTTCGCCCGCAAGGAAACAACACATGATGCACCCCGAGAACATGATCGACCCGTTCCGTCAGACGGACACGGCCCCGCCCCAGACGTTAATGCGTTTCATGGGCTGGGCGCTGAGCGGGGCCTTTCCGGCGTTGATCATGGCATCGCTGTTTTCGGCGCTTGCAGGCGGGATGGAGGCGGCGACAGCCTGGATCCTGGGCCGGGTCGTGGATGGCGCGCAGGCCGCCGGGCCCGAGGGGTTCTTTACCTGGGCCAACCTGCCGCTGGTCATCGGAGGGGTCGTATTCTTTCTGGTCGCGCGACCGGTCTTTTTCGGCCTGTCGTCTGCCTCGAATGCGATCATCGTGCAGCCGAACGTCTTTGCGCTGGTGCTTCAGCGGTTGAATCGCTGGACCCTGGGCCAGTCTGTCACGTTTTTTGACAACGATTTCGCCGGGCGCATCGCGCAAAAGCAGATGCAGACGGCGCGTGCCACGACCGAGGTCATGGTCGAGATGATCAACGTGGTCGCCTTTGCTTTGGCATCGGCAGGCGGCGCAGTGGCGCTGATCCTTTCGATCAACGGCTGGCTGGGCGCCTATTTCATGGTCTGGCTGGTGGCCTATTGCCTGCTGATCCGGTGGTTCATCCCACGCATACGCAAGCGTGCGGGCAAACGCGCCGCTGCCCGTGCCATGGTATCGGGGCAGATCGTCGACACGGTAACAAACATCAAGACGGTAAAGTTGTTTGCCCATGCCGATCACGAGGACAAGGCGGCACTTGGCGCGCTGGCCAGCTATCGCGCGGCGGCGTTGCAGTTCGGCTATGTCTCCGCGGCGTTTCGGGTTTGCCTGATGGTGATCGGTGGCGTTCTGCCAATCCTGCTGGTGGGGGGTGCGCTGATCTTTTGGACCGGCGGATCGGCCACGGTCGGTGATATCGTGGCAGCGGGAGCCGTGTCGGTGCGCATGGCGCAGATGACCGGCTGGGTGTCCTTTGCCCTGATGGGCATCTACGCAAATGTCGGCGAGGTCGAGGACGGGATGCGCACCCTTGCCGCGCCGCATCGTCTGCATGATGCACCAGACGCGAAGGAATTGCAGGTGCCGCGCGGCGAGATCCATTTCAGCGATGTCAGTTTTGCCTACGGACAAAAGAAGGGCGGCGTCCATGGCATCGACCTGACCATCCGACCGGGAGAAAAGCTCGGCATCGTCGGGGCCTCGGGGGCGGGAAAATCGACGCTCGTTTCCCTGCTGCTGCGCTTGTACGATTCCGAGAGTGGAACGCTGCGCATTGATGGGCAGGACGTCACTGGCGTGACGCAGGACAGCCTGCGGCGCGAAATCGCGCTGGTGACGCAGGACACCGCGATGTTCAACAGATCGGCGCGGGAAAACATCCTGTATGGTCGCCCGGATGCGAGCGAAGAGGACCTGTTTGCCGCAGCACGCAAGGCCGAGGCGGATGCGTTCATTCGGGATCTGGTCGATCTATATGGCACGACCGGGTATGACGCGCGACTGGGCGAGCGTGGTGTCAAGCTTTCAGGTGGGCAGAGACAGCGCGTGGCGCTGGCACGGGCCATTCTGAAGGATGCTCCGATCCTGGTGCTGGACGAGGCGACAAGCGCGCTGGACAGCGAGGTCGAGGCACAGATCCAGACGGCGCTGGAACGTGTGATGGAGGGCAAGACGGTGCTGGCCATCGCGCACCGTCTGTCGACGATTGCGCACATGGACCGGATCGCGGTGATGGAAGCGGGCCGGATCGTCGAACTGGGCAGTCACGCAGAGCTGCTGGCGCTGGACGGGGTCTATGCCCGCTACTGGGCGCGGCAATCGGGCGGTTTCCTGAATGCCGAGGACGGAGAGCGCGACGATCAGGCCGCCGAATAGGGCTTTGCCGGCGGCGGGTGCTGCGGTAGAGGGGCGGCCATGAACACATATGACATTCAGAGACTGGGCCATCACGGCGATGGTGTGGCAGAGGGGCCGATCTTTGCGCCCATGACCCTGCCGGGCGAACGCGTCAGCGGCGTGCTGAACGGGCAGCGGCTGGAGAACGTGAAGATCATCGAGCCGTCGGTGGATCGTGTCGCGGCGCCGTGTCGACATTTCAAATCCTGCGGTGGCTGCGCGGTGCAGCACGCGGGCGACGACTATGTGGCGGCATGGAAACGCGGGATCGTCGAGACGGCCTTGCAGGCGCAGGGGATCGAGGCCCAGTTTGCCGGGGTCGTCACATCGCCTGCGCAATCGCGACGCCGGGCCACCCTGTCGGCGCGGCGCACGAAGGGCGGCGCGATCGCGGGGTTTCATGGTCGGGCCTCGGGTGCGATTGTCGACGTGGTGGATTGCAAGCTGTTGCACCCCGATCTGATGCGCGCCTTGCCGGTGGCCGAGGCGCTGGCGATTGCCGGTTCCGGGCGCAAGGGCGAGATCGCCGTATTGGCAACGCTGTCCGAAGGAGGGCTGGACGTGGCCGTCAGCGGCGGCAAACCGCTGGACGAGGCGCTGCGGTTGAAGCTGAGCGAGGCGGCGCAGCATCTGGACCTGGCGCGGCTGGCCTGGGATGGTGAGGTGGTTGTCACCCGACAGCTGCCGGTGCAGCGCTTTGGACGTGCGCAGGTCGTGCCGCCACCGGGGGCGTTCCTGCAGGCGACGGCACACGGGGAAGCAACGCTGCGCGATGCCGTGATGGGCATCACCCGTGGCGCGAAAACCGTCGCTGATCTGTTCGCGGGCTGCGGGACATTTGCCTTGCCCCTGTCGGAGCAGGCCGAAGTGCTGGCCGTCGAGGGCGATCGCGACATGACCGATGCCCTTGAGCAGGGATGGCGCCGCGCAGGGGGGCTGCATCGGCTGCGCCCCATGGTGCGTGATCTGTTTCGCAATCCGCTGACGCCGGAGGATCTGAAGGGAATAGAGGCCGTCGTCATCGACCCGCCACGCGCGGGCGCCGAGGCACAGACCCGTCAGCTGGCCGAGGCACACATACCGGTCATCGCGGCCGTGTCGTGCAACCCGATGACCTTTGCCCGTGACGCGCGGTTGCTGATTGAGGCGGGGTATCGCATGGGGCCGGTGCAGGTTGTCGATCAGTTCCGCTGGTCTGCCCATGTCGAGCTGGTAACCGAATTTTCACTCAACTAATCGTGAGGGCAGGATTGCCTCTTCTGTGAAAAGCCCGGTTTTGATAAGGTGCGCACCAGAGCATCAATCAAAAAAAGATCGAAAACGATGATACGGGCAGTATTGATCCTGGTCCTGGCGTTTGCCGCGGCCGGGTGTTCTTCTAAGTTTCAAAGGTACGACGGGCCCGAAGTGACCCGCATTCATGTCTTCAAGGAAGATCGTCGCATGTACCTCATGCACGGTCCTCAGGTGTTGAAGGCCTATGATATCGGGTTGGGATTCGCCCCGGTCGGGACCAAGCAGTTCAGCGGTGATGGAAAGACGCCGGAGGGCGATTACTTTATCGACCGGCGCAATCCGAATTCCGCCTATCACCTGTCGGTGGGTATTTCCTATCCAACGCCGGAACAGGTGGCGTTTGCACAGACGATCGGAAAAAGTCCGGGCGGGGACATCTTTATCCATGGCGGGCCGGGCAAACTCCGCAACGTCCCCCAGGATTGGACGGCGGGCTGCATCGCGGTCACGGACAAGGAAGTCGAGGAGATCTATGCGATGGTGCAGGACGGCACGCCGATCTCGATCCACCCCTGAGAATTTCGATGTGAAAAAAGGGCGGTCCTTCGGGGCCGCCCTTTTTCATGCCTATCGAGTCGGCCGTTTCCTGGCTGAACGCCCTCAGTTCGAGGTCAGCAACATCGGTTGATCGGTCATCTGGCGGCTGCCGAGGATCATCGTCCACCAGATCTTGCCATTGCGTTCCTGGTACCAGGCAAAGCCTAGATCCGTCGCGCGTTTGTCCAGGATCACACGGCGCGTTCCGTCGTCATCCATCCATGCGGAGAGAGTCTCGATCTCGGTCTCGAAGGTTTCCGAGATGTTTTCACCGATCAGGTGACCCGGATATCCAACGCGCTGCACCCGATCGAGCGGCGAAGATCCGTCCGACCCAAAGTGCCAGGGCCGGTTCTGGTTCGACATGTCGCGCGAATGGGTGGCAGCCGCAGCCGTCAGCGCCGAGTCGAGGGTCAGCGGCTGGGCACCCGCAGCGGCGCGCAGCGTGTTTACGGAATCAAGGATCTCGTACGGGATGCGGTTTTCTGCGTTGCTGGGGATCCGGTAAAGTCTGGGCAGGGGTTTTCCGTCCGCGGCAAGGCGCGGTGGCTCTGACCCGGGCATGGTGGCGCAGCCAGACAGCGCGAGAAGAGCCGAAACGAGAAGAATTGTAATGCGCATATTCGTCCTGCCGATTAGGAGAGCTATCTTACCGCTTATCGCGGTGCTTGATCTGTAGCAAACGCTCAAGGATGTGAAGTGGTTCACTGACACTTGTTTGATTTGCGACTGCGGCATCTGCGCCATACAATCGTTACAAAATTCCGATGCGACGGACACGGAGACATACATGAGCATCCCCCCCGACACAAAACAGTCGCGCCGCGCGTTCCTGGCAACAGGCGCAGTGTTTCTGGCAACGCCGGCACTGGCGCAGACGCAGTCCGCGACCTATGCGACACCCTTCGAAAACTCTACCGAAGTGGAGCGCGACCCGACCGAGTCAACCCGCAGGAACGTTTCTTCTTTCCGGGCGCTGGATTGGCGGCCCTATTTCGACAACACCGTAAACGGCGCCATCCTGGTGGATATCGATTCGCGGGCCCTGCACTTCTGGTCCGAAGATCGCAGTATCTATAAACTTTACCCTACGTCTGTGCCGGTAACGGACGACCTGACGCGGCGTGGCAGCACCAGCGTTGTACGCAAGGTCGAGAACCCATCCTGGGCGCCGACGCCGGCGATGAAGGTGCGCAACCCGGAATGGCCGGATTTTGTTGGCCCCGGTCCCGATAACCCATTGGGAACACGCGCACTTTACCTGAGCTGGACCTATTATCGCATCCACGGCACACACGATACGCGTAAAATTGGCCGACGTTCGTCCAATGGTTGCATCGGCCTGTACAACGAGCACATCGAAGAGCTGTACGAACTGGCGAAAGTGGGCACGCAGGTGTTGCTAATTTGACGACATTTCCCTGTGGCCGTGAGAGCTTACGCATCTTCCAATTGCATTGGTATGGGTGTCCCGCTTATGACGGAATCACGAGGTAAGTCTTGGGTGCTTGCCGTGGTAACTCCTGTTCACTACGCAGGCCTTTATCTGGAGGATAATATGAAGAAACTCGTTCTCGCCGCTGCTCTGGCCGCCGCCGCTTCGTCCGCGACCGCTGGTGCATACTCTGAGCCGGTCATCGAAGCACCGGTTATCGTCGAAGAAACCACCAGCTCGTCGACCGGCATCGTTCTGCCGCTCATCCTGCTGGCTGTGGTTGCAGCTGCTGTTGCCGCCAACTAATCGGCGAACAACACCTGAAGATGAAAAGGCGGTGGAGCAATCCACCGCCTTTTTTCGTGTCCGTTATCCTCCGAGGCTCAGCCAAGCCTGTCGTGTCAAAGCCAGCCAGCGAGGTTTGCCTCGATTCGCCCCATCAGGGCGGCGATGTGCGCGTCATCGTCATTGAGGCAGGGAATATAGGTGAAATTTTCGCCACCTGCGTGCTCAAAGCTTTCACGGATTTCTTCGTTGATTTCTTCCAGCGTTTCTATGCAGTCCGCCGAAAAGGCGGGGGCGATGACGGCAATCTTCTTTTTCCCAGCCTCGGCAAGTGCGGCAACATGCTTGACCGTATAGGGTTGCAACCATTCCTCGGGCCCGAATTTGGACTGGAAGGTGGTGGTAATCCTGTCGTCCGCCCAGCCAAGGCGTTCTTTCAGCAAGCGCGTCGTCTTAACGCATTGGCAATGGTAGGGATCGCCCTGCGTCAGGTACCGGAAGGGCAACCCGTGGTATGAGCAGACCAGAATATCCGGTTCCGTATCCAGCTGGGCATAGGCCTTTTCCACCGATTGGGCGAGCGCATCGATATAGGCGGTGTCGCTGAAATAGGGCGGAAGGGTCCGGCTGGCCGGCTGCCAGGTTTCGTCCATCAGGGCACGAAAGAACTGATCGTTTGCGGTGGCGATCGTGGCCCCTGCGTATTGCGGATACAGCGGGCAGAACAGGATCTTGGTGCAGCCGGCGGCAACCATGGCGCGGACCTTTGATTTGGTCGATGGGTTTCCGTAGCGCATGCAGTAGTCGACCATCACATCGGCGCCATAGCGATCATGCAGCGCGTCAGACAGCTTGGCGGTCTGCTGTTTGGTAATCGTGAGCAGCGGGCTCTCATCCGCCTCGGTGTTCCAGATCGATCGATATGCCTTGCCCGATTTCGAGGGTCGGATCGTCAGGATGATACCCTGAAGGATCGGCTGCCATTTCCATCTGGGGTAATCAATCACCCGCCGATCCGACAGGAATTCAGAGAGATAGCGGCGCATCGACCAGTAGTCCGTCCCATCGGGCGTGCCGAGGTTGGCAAGTAGTATGCCCACCTTTTCGCGGGGGATGGCAGGGTGATCGGCGGCGGCATGGGCAGGTCTGGTCGCGTCGGTCATGGTCGTCTCCTGCAGGGGATTACGGGTGGATCATAAGGAATATCGTTCAAAACTGCGCCATGTCGCCGTGGCGATATGTCCACCCCGGATGGGTGTCATGATTTCAACGGGTTCTCATCGGTGCCGAGCGCCGCTGCAAGGGACGACATTGCGGAACCCGGACGCAGCGGCTTCTGCTGGGAGTCGTCCGGAGCCCAGCCTGTCAGCGTGATCAGCTCGAAGGTCGCGGGAATGCGGCCCTGCGCGTCGGCATGCCTTTGCACGTACAATTCCATCGCGCGCATGATGATGGCGCGACGGGTGGGTTTGCGCAGCCGATCATTCAGGGCATTCGCCTCGCCCATGTGACGCAGATCGCGCAGCAATTTCAGGGGCGAGCTGAAGGTGACCTTCATGGCGTCACTGTCTGCCACGGGCAGCGCCAGACCGGCGCGTTGCAGCAGGCCGCCCAGATCGCGGACCTCGCCCATCGGGGCGATACGGGGCGACAGGCCGCCGGTGATTTCCACCTCGGCCTCGGCCAGGCAAATCCGCAATTCCGTCAATGTGTTGCCGCCAAAAAGCACTCCCAGGAACAAGCCGTCCGGCCGCAGCGCACGGCGGCACTGGATCAACTGGCCCACAAGGTCGTTGCTCCAGTGCATATCGAAGACGTGCATCACCAGATCGGCAGAGCCGGGAGCAAGGTCGAGGACATCCGATGCTGGCACGATGCGCGGTGGCACCGCAAACCGCTGGGCCAGGTTCTGCCAATGGGCGGGAAAAGGCGTTACCAGGACCGGATCCTTAAAGGTCCTGTTAACGAAACTTATCCGATCCTGCAGGTCCTCGGCCACCAGCGCGTGCAGGAAGAGCCCATCCGCCGTCGCGCGGGCGCGGCGGTGTTGCAGGGCGACGGGGTCAGTCAGGATCGGATGTGTCATGGGCCGGATAGATAGGTCGTTGGGAACGGCAGTTCAAATGGCAATGCGGCTGATCTACCCGCCGCGGTGCCTGGGATGCGGGGGGCTGGTGGAAACCGACTTTGGTCTGTGCGCCGCCTGCTGGAGCGACACCCCGTTTATCGGCGGCGTCGTGTGCGACGGGTGTGGCCTGCCGTTGCCGGGCGGTCAGCGCGATGAGACCGCCCATTGTGATGAGTGCCTGACGTATCCGCCCATCTGGACGCAGGGACGGGCCGCTACGATGTACGCAGGGCAGGCGCGCAAGCTGGTCATGGCGCTGAAGCACGGGGATCGGCACGATATCGTCGCGCCCGCGGCGGATTGGCTGGCCGAGGCAGCCGAACCCTTGATCTGCCAGGGAATGATCGTCACTGCCATTCCCCTGCATTGGCGACGGCGCGTCATGCGGGGGTATAACCAGTCTGCCTTGCTGTCGCGCGCCGTCGCGAAGCGGCTGCGTGAGCGGACCGCCGATCTGGACCTGATTGATCAGCCGGATCTGCTTTTGCGCACACGCGCGACCGCCTCGCTTGGGTCCATGGGGCGGGAGGAGCGACATTCCGTGCTGAGCGGGGCGATTTCCATCAATCCCAGATGCCGCGACACGCTGGAGCAGCGGCCTGTCCTGATCGTTGATGATGTAATGACCTCTGGCGCGACGTTTTCGGCAGCGGCGGCGGCCTGCATTGCTGCCGGATCGGGGCCGGTTTCAGTGCTGGCTCTGGCGCGAGTGGGCAAAGCATCATAGGTTAAGCGCAAACGCAACTCGCGCCAAATCTGAACGGAGCCAACGATGCAGACGATTGATATCTATACTTCTCCTATCTGCGGATTCTGCCATGCGGCCAAGCGGCTGCTGAATGAAAAGGGCGCAGAGTTCAATGAAATCAATGTTCTGGGTGAGCCGACAGTCAAGGAGGCGATGATCCAGCGCGCGAAAGGGGGGTACACTGTCCCGCAAATCTTTATCGGTGACACGCATGTGGGTGGCTGCGACGAGCTGTATGCGTTGGAGCAGGCAGGCAAGCTGGACGCCCTGCTGGCCGGCGCATGAAGGCGGCACTGCTTCAGATCACGTCGTCGGACGACCCGGTTGCGAACCTGGCGATGGTTAAGGCGATGGTGGCCGAGGCGGCGGCAAACGGTGCCGGCTTCGTCCTGACGCCAGAGGTGACGAATTGCCTGTCGTCGTCGCGGGCGCGCCAGACCGAGGTGTTGCAGTCGCAGGAGGACGATCTGACACTGGCCGGGCTGCGGGCCCAGGCCGCCGAACTCGGCATCTGGCTGCTGATCGGGTCGCTTGGCCTCAAGACCGGCGATGCGGACGGACGTTTTGCCAATCGTTCATTCCTGATCAATCCGGCTGGCGACATCGCGGCATGGTACGACAAGATCCACATGTTCGATGTGGATGTCGATGAGCGGGAAACCTATCGGGAATCCGATGGGTACCGACCCGGCGACCGCGCCGTCGTGGCGGAGACCCCATTTGGCAAAGTTGGCCTCACGATCTGCTATGATGTCCGTTTCCCTTATCTGCACCGCAGTCTGGCACAGGCCGGCGCAACCATCCTGACGGGACCGGCGGCATTTTCGCCCGTGACGGGGCAGGCGCACTGGGAACCCCTGCTGCGCGCCCGCGCGATCGAAACCGGGTGCTATGTCCTGGCACCGGCACAGACGGGAACACACCCGCGCACCACTGGAAAGGAGCGTCGCACCCATGGCCATGCGATGGCAATTGCGCCTTGGGGCGAGGTCCTGCTGGACATGGGCGCGCAGCCAGGTATCGGGTATGTCGATCTGGATCCCGCGGCGGTCGACGCGGCGCGCAAACGCGTGCCTGCCCTTCGCCATGACAGGGACTATTCGCTAAGCCAATGAGTGACCCGAGAAATTCGCTAGCCATCGCGCTTTTTTCAGAGGTGCTGGCGGCCGATCAGATGATCCGCAATCGCCTCGCGCGGGTGCTGCCGAAAGGAATGGAGTTGTCGCATTTCTCGGTGCTGAACCACCTGGGACGCGCCAGCGACGAAAAGAGCCCGGCCCAGCTGGCCCAGACATTCCACGTGACGCGGGGGGCGATGACCAACACGCTCTCCAAGCTGGAATGGGCCGGCTATGTGCATATCCGGCCCGACTGGGATGACGCCCGCCGAAAGATGATCTCGATCAGCCCGGCGGGGCGCCTGGCGCGCGATGCGGCACTGTCTTCCATTGCGCCAATGATCTCCGGCGTGCTCGATGAACTGGGCGAAGACAAGGTCCGCGCCGCCCTGCCGATCCTGCGCGAATTGCGCAGCAAGCTGGAAGACGACCGCTGAGGTCGTATCCTACGCCGGGCGCAACGCTGCGGTAACGTAGTTCACGCTCAGATCGCGATCCGAAATGCGCCACTGCCAGCTGACCGGATTGAAGACATAGCCCTTGCGGTCCACGGGTGTCAGGCCCGCCTGGCGCATCAGGTCGTACAATTCATCCGGCGTGATGAACTTGCGCCAGTCATGCGTTCCCTTGGGCAGCCAGCGCATGATGACTTCGGCCCCGACGATGGCCACAGCGAAGCTCTTGGGATTGCGATTGATCGTGGAGCAGAGGTGAAGGCCGCCAGGCTTGAGAAGATCGTGGCACGCAGTCAGATAGGCAAGTGGATCTGCGACGTGTTCGACAACTTCCATGTTCAGAACCACGTCGAACTGTTCACCTGCGGCGGCCATGGCCTCCGCCGTGGTGTGGCGATAGTCGATGTCCAGGCCGGATTGTTCGGCGTGTAATTGTGCCACGGGAATGTTTCGCGGTGCAGCGTCCGCACCAACCACCGAGGCGCCCAGTCTTGCCATCGGTTCGCACAACAGGCCGCCGCCACACCCGATATCCAGCAGGCGCAACCCTTCAAAGGGGCGCTCCTGCCCAAGATCCCTGTCGAATTCCGCCGCGATCTGACGCGTGACAAAGTCCAGACGAACCGGGTTCATCATGTGGAGCGGCTTGAATTTTCCCGCCGGATCCCACCACTCTGCGGCCATCGCCTCGAACTTGGCGACTTCACCGGGGTCAATCGTATTTATGTCGGTTTGCATTCCGCGCTCCTTGCGGTCATGGTGCCTTTTGCCCCTTACTATACGAGACAATCATGGATAGAAACTCGGGCCAAATGCGCGCAGGGCAAGTGTTGTACCCAGCCACGGACCCGTTCGACCAGCAGATGCTGGACGTCGGGCAAGGCCATAGCATTTACGTCGAGCAATCCGGCAATCCGGCGGGCCAGCCGGTCGTGGTGCTGCACGGCGGCCCGGGGGGCGGCTGCTCACCCGCCATGCGCCGCTATTTCGACCCAGATCATTACCGGGTGATATTGTTCGATCAGCGCGGTTGCGGGCGCTCCCGGCCCCACGCCAGCGTCATCGACAACACAACCTGGCATCTGGTGCGTGATATCGAACTGATCCGCGAAACCCTGGGGATCGACACATGGGTCGTTTTCGGTGGCAGCTGGGGCGCCACCTTGGCGTTGATCTATGCGCAGGCGCACCCCGATCGTGTCACGCATCTGGCCCTGCGTGGCGTCTTCATGATGACGCAGTCGGAACTGGACTGGTTCTACGGCGGCGGCGCGGCGGCCTTCTGGCCGGAAACCTGGTCGCGCTTTGCCGACCTCATTCCGCCTGATGAACAGGGGGACATGATTGGCGCCTATCATCGCCGGCTGTTCAGTGGAAACCAGGCCGAGGAAATAAAGTATGCCAAGGCATGGTCGGCTTGGGAAAATGCCCTGGCATCCATGTCCAGCAACGGCAACGGCGGTGAACCTCCAGGACAGTATGCCAGGGCCTTCGCGCGCCTCGAAAACCACTATTTCACTCACCTCGGCTGGCTCGAGGAAGGTCAGCTTCTGAAACAGGCCGATCGCATCGCTCATATCCCCTGCTACATCGTGCAGGGCCGTTTCGACATGATCTGCCCGCCCCGTATGGCCTACGCGCTCGCCGCGAAACTGCCACTCGCGGACCTGCGCATGATCGGGGATGCTGGCCATGCCCTTTCAGAGCCGGGCATTTCCGCCGAACTAGTTCGGGTGATGAACCGCATTGCCAACGACTGACCCCGTTCGTTTCCCTGTTCAAAGTATCCCCGCCGGAGGCTTGGCGCCGCTTCGGGGCGCCAATTTCCTTTCCCCCTTGCGATTCGTCAGACCTCGGCGTATATGCCGGTCATCAGCGGCGTGTCGGTGCCTCTTGGAACCAACGCTCCACCGGAAGCAACGACGGGCCGCGCGCCCGTTTTTTTGTGCCCGGATATTCCATGACCGACCTGATCGCCAAGACCACAATCGATACCCGCCTGGCCGAGATCGTCACCCCCGTGATCGAGGACATGGGATTCGAACTGGTTCGCATTCGCCTTATGGGCGGTGAAACCAAGACGCTGCAAATCATGGCGGAACGCCCCGGCGGCGGTATCGAAGTGGACGAATGCGCCAGGATTTCGACCGCTGTCTCGGCCATTCTCGATGTCGAGGACCCGGTCAGCGACAACTACAACCTCGAAGTATCCAGCCCGGGAATTGACCGGCCGCTGACCCGCCTGAAGGATTTCGATACATTCGAGGGCTATGAAGCACGGCTTGAGACCGCTGAAATGGTTGGCGGCCGAAAACGCTTCAAAGGCATCCTTGCCGGGGTCGAAGGGGACGAGGTTCTGATCAATATCGAGGATCGCGGCGAAGAAGTGACCGTGGGTCTGGAGTTCGACTGGCTGGTTGATGCCAAGCTGGTGCTGACGGACGAGTTGATCAAGGAAATGCTGAAGGCTCGCAAGGATGCGGGCGTTCTGAATGAAGACAGTTTTGACGAGATCGAGACCGATCCGGACTCCCAGGAGGACTGAGAAGAATGGCCATCACCTCTGCAAACCAGCTTGAGCTGCTGCAAACTGCCGAAGCTGTTGCCCGCGAAAAGATGATCGACCCAGGTCTGGTCGTCGAAGCGATGGAAGAATCCCTCGCCCGTGCAGCAAAGAGCCGCTATGGCAGCGAAATGGACATCCGTGTCAAGATCGACCGGAAGACAGGTCGCGCCACCTTCACCCGCGTGCGCACGGTTGTCGGCGACGAAGAGCTTGAAAACTACCAGGCCGAGATGACCGTCAAGCAGGCCAAGCAATACATGGCTGATCCGCAAATCGGTCAGACATTCGTTGAAGAGGTGCCACCTGTGGAAATGGGCCGGATCGCGGCCCAATCCGCCAAGCAGGTCATCCTGCAAAAGGTCCGCGAGGCTGAGCGCGATCGTCAGTACGAAGAATTCAAGGATCGTGCCGGCACGATCATCAACGGTCAGGTCAAGCGCGAAGAATATGGCAACGTCATCGTCGACGTGGGTCGTGGCGAAGCCATCCTGCGCCGCAACGAAAAGATCGGCCGCGAAAGCTATCGCCCGAACGATCGGATCCGCTGCTATATCAAGGACGTGCGGCGCGAAGCCCGCGGCCCGCAGATCTTCCTCAGCCGTACCGATCCGCAATTCATGGCCGAACTTTTCAAGATGGAAGTGCCCGAGATCTACGATGGCATCATCGAGATCAAGGCAGTCGCACGTGACCCCGGTTCGCGCGCGAAGATCGCGGTCATCTCGTTTGACAGTTCGATCGACCCTGTCGGGGCCTGCGTGGGTATGCGCGGCAGCCGCGTTCAAGCCGTCGTGAACGAGCTTCAGGGCGAGAAAATCGACATCATCCCGTGGTCGGAAGACATGCCGACGTTCCTTGTGAACGCGTTGCAACCGGCGGAAGTCACCAAGGTGGTTCTCGACGAGGAAGCAGAGCGCATCGAAGTCGTCGTACCGGAAGAGCAACTGAGCCTTGCCATCGGTCGTCGCGGCCAGAACGTGCGCCTTGCGTCGCAGCTGACCGGCCTCGACATCGACATCATGACCGAGGCCGAAGAATCCGCCCGTCGTCAGAAGGAATTCGAGATCCGCACCAAGTTGTTCATGGATGCGCTGGATGTCGATGAATTCTTTGCGCAGCTGCTGGTGTCCGAAGGCTTCACCAACCTCGAAGAAGTTGCCTATGTCGAGGTGGACGAACTGCTGGTGATCGACGGTGTCGATACGGATACCGCAGCCGAATTGCAGGCGCGTGCGCGCGACAACCTGGAAGCACAGGCAAAGGCGGCGCTTGATCACGCTCGTGAACTGGGTGCCGAGGACAGCCTTATTGAATTCGACGGACTTACGCCCCAAATGGTGGAGGCATTGGCCGAAGATGGTGTTAAGACCCTCGAGGATTTCGCCACCTGCGCCGATTGGGAGCTCGCTGGCGGCTGGACCACTGTAAACGGCGAACGCGTCAAGGATGAGGGTCTTCTCGAGAAATTCGAGATGTCCCTCGAAGAGGCGCAGCACCTTGTGATGTCCGCCCGTGTCCTTCTGGGCTGGGTGGATCCGTCCGAGCTTGAGCCTGATGTTGAAGAAGACGCCGAAGAAGATGGCGATGCGGAGGAGGCCGAGGCCTAAGGCCTCGGTTCGGAGGTGCCGAATATGACACGCGGCGGCACAAACAAGGACCACGGCGACGGTCCTGAACGTAAATGTATCGTGACGGGAGAGGTGCAGCCGGTTGGCGGCCTCGTCCGTTTCGTTGTCAGTCCTGATGGCCTGATCGTACCGGATGTGTTTGAGAAACTGCCGGGGCGGGGCATCTGGGTGTCAGCGAATCGTGATGCGATCGAAGCGGCGGTGAAGAAAAAGCTGTTTGCGCGGGCGGCAAAGACTCAGGTGACGCTGCCCGACGGTTTGGCGGATCTGGTCGAAGACCAATTGCTGCGGCGTGTGACTGACCTGTTGGCGCTGGCCCGTAAATCGGGTGACGCGGTCGCGGGATATGAAAAAGTAAAAGACTGGCTGTCCAAGGACGTGGCCGAAGTCCTGATCCAATCCTCGGATGGATCAGAGCGTGGCAAGTCCAAGCTGTCTACGCCCTACATGGGCAAATTTATCGGCTGGCTCACCTCGAATGAGCTGGGCTTGGCCTTTGGCAGGGAAACTGTCATACACGCCGCCTTAGGAACTGGCGGTTTGAGCAAACGTGTTGTAGAGGAAGCCGCAAGGCTTAAGGGCCTGCGGGTCTGACGCAGAGGCGGGAGGGTCCCGCCTGAAAGGATTAAGAGCCATATGAGCGACAACGACGGTAAAAAGACTTTGGGTGTGCGTGGCGGCGGGTCCCGGCCAGGGAACGTGAAGCAGAGCTTCAGCCATGGGCGCACCAAAAACGTCGTGGTGGAAACCAAGCGCAAACGTGTTGTCGTACCCAAGCCGGGTACAGGCAAGGCGGGCGGTGGTAACGCGTCCCTGGGTGACCCCTCGAAACGCCCCGCCGGGATTACCGACGCGGAGATGGAGCGTCGGCTGAAGGCGGTTCAGGCTGCCAAGGCGCGCGAGGTCGAGGAAACCGCGCAGCGTGAGCGCGATGAACGTGAGCGTGAAGAAGAACGCCAGCGCCGCCGCGAAGAAATGGAATTGAAAGAGCGCGAGCAGCGCGAGGCCGAAGAAAAGGCCAAGGCGAAAGCCGAAGAGGAAGAGCGCAAACGCCGCGAAGAGGAAGAGGCCGCCAAGCGCGCCGCTGCCCAGGCTGCCGCTGGTCCCGCGGAAGAAGCCCAGCCTGCACGCAACGTTGGTGGCAAGACCGCTGCTGCTCGTGTCAACAAACCGGGCGGAACGCCCGAACGTGCCAGCGATCGTGACGACCGTTCCGGACGTGCAAAAGCGCGTGACGATGGCCGCCGCTCTGGCAAGCTGACGCTGAACCAGGCGCTGACCGGTGGCGAAGGCGGCCGTCAGAAATCCATGGCCGCCATGAAGCGCAAGCAGGAGCGCGCGCGTCAGAAAGCCATGGGCGGAAACGTCCAGCGGGAAAAAGTTGTGCGCGATGTGCAGGTGCCTGACGCCATCATGGTGTCGGAACTTGCAAACCGCATGGCGGAACGTGTGGCTGATGTGGTTAAATCGCTCATGAAAATGGGTATGATGGTCACGCAGAACCAGACGCTCGATCAGGATACTGCTGAGCTGATCGTCGAAGAATTCGGCCATCGCATGGTGCGCGTGTCGGATTCAGACGTCGAAGATGTGATCCAGCAAACCGAAGATGATCCCAAGGATCTGAAATCGCGCCCGCCGGTCATCACGATCATGGGTCACGTTGACCACGGCAAGACCTCTCTGCTTGATGCGATCCGCAAGACGAAAGTCGTTGCTGGCGAAGCCGGCGGTATCACCCAGCACATCGGGGCCTATCAGGTTACCACCGACAGCGGTGCGGTTCTGTCGTTCCTCGACACACCGGGTCACGCGGCCTTCACCTCGATGCGCTCGCGCGGTGCCCACGTGACGGATATTGTTATCCTGGTTGTGGCTGCCGATGACTCGGTCATGCCGCAGACGATCGAAGCGATCAATCACGCGAAAGCGGCGAAAGTGCCGATGATCGTGGCGATCAACAAGTGCGACAAACCTGCGGCAAATGCCGACAAGGTGCGTGCCGAGTTGCTTCAGCATGAGATCGTCGTCGAAAAGATGTCGGGTGACGTTCAGGACGTGGAAGTTTCGGCCATTACCGGTCAGGGCCTCGACGAATTGCTTGAATCCATCGCGCTTCAGGCTGAGATCCTCGAGTTGAAAGCCAACCCGGATCGCCCCGCCGAAGGTGCGGTGATCGAGGCTCAGCTTGATGTGGGGCGTGGCCCTGTTGCGACCGTTCTTGTTCAGAACGGGACGCTGAAGCAAGGCGATATCTTCGTCGTGGGCGAGCAGTACGGTAAGGTCCGTGCGCTGGTGAACGACAAAGGCGAACGCGTGACCGAAGCAGGTCCGTCAGTTCCGGTCGAGGTGCTTGGCCTAAACGGTACGCCAGAAGCAGGTGATGTTCTGAACGTGGTTTCGACCGAGGCGCAAGCCCGTGAGATTGCCGAGTATCGTTCGAACGTTTCGCGCGAAAAACGTGCGGCTGCGGGTGCCGGTACGACGCTTGAACAGCTGATGGCGAAAGCCAAGGCTGACGAAAGCGTCAATGAACTGCCGGTTATCGTCAAGGCTGACGTTCAGGGGTCTGCCGAGGCAATCGTTCAGGCGATGGAAAAGATCGGCAACGACGAAGTGCGCGTTCGCGTTCTGCACTCCGGCGTTGGCGCCATCACCGAGAGCGATATCGGTCTGGCCGAGGCATCCGGTGCTCCGGTGTTTGGCTTCAACGTGCGGGCAAACGCTCCCGCTCGTCAGTCAGCCAACCAGAAGGGCGTCGAGATCCGCTATTACAGCGTTATCTATGACCTTGTGGATGATGTTAAGGCGGCGGCCTCGGGCTTGCTGTCCGCGGAAATCCGCGAACACTTCATCGGCTATGCGAAGATCAAAGAGGTCTTCAAGGTTTCCAACGTCGGCAAGGTTGCCGGGTGCCTGGTGACCGAAGGCGTTGCGCGTCGTTCCGCAGGCGTACGTTTGCTGCGCGACGACGTGGTAATCCACGAAGGCACGCTGAAAACGTTGAAGCGCTTCAAGGACGAAGTTGCCGAAGTACAGTCGGGACAGGAATGCGGCATGGCGTTTGAAAGCTATGACGATGTCCGCCCGAACGATGTGATCGAGATCTTCACGCGTGAGGAAGTGACGCGGACACTTTGATCCGCATCCCTCACAGTTTGAAATTACAAAAGGCCGCTCGGATTGAGCGGCCTTTTTTGCGGTCGGGATTTGGAAGAGCAGAACCATCGCGACACGAGGGAAACCGTGAAGCAAAAGAAAAAGAGCAGCCCGCAGGCTGCCCTTTCGTCATCGCTCAGTCGTTGATTTCAGGCTGCTGCGGTCTGCGAAACGGGCGTACCCGCGAACAGTTTCTCGCCCACACGTACTTCGACTTTCCCGTTCGGGAGCGCACGTACGAACGTGCCTTGAACGGAAACACATGTGCCCACTGTGATGGTCTTCAGCATTGTCAATCCTAGCCCCCTTTAATGTTGCTTCCCCAATTGTATCTCGGAGGTTGTTAACAAATCATCTAAAAAATACTCATTCTTAACTATTTCGTCATAAAATCTGCGTAAATTCACGCCGCAATGCAGAGGAAGATGCTGCGCCGCCGCATTCATCGCCTCAAAACACATTCCAGCAAGGTGTTGTGCGTTTAAGTTTTGGGCAAGTGCCTAATATTCATCAAAAATATGCC
Source organism: Pseudooceanicola sediminis (assembly GCF_003575965.1). GTDB lineage: Bacteria > Pseudomonadota > Alphaproteobacteria > Rhodobacterales > Rhodobacteraceae > Pseudooceanicola > Pseudooceanicola sediminis. The sequence goes on from NZ_QWJJ01000002.1 coordinate 337,805, forward strand.
CTTACCCTGCGGCAACGACTTGATCTCTCGCAGCGAGATGATTCGCGGCTCAGAGCCAATCTCGAAGGATCGGGATAAGCGGCACGTCGGCGGGAGGCATCGGATACTTGGAAAACTCCGAGACACGCGCCCACGCGAGTTTCTGCCCTTCCTTGCCGTGCGGCACACCATCCCACCGCCGGCAGGCGAACAGCGGCATCAGCAGATGAAAATCATCATAGGCATGGCTGGCGAATGTCAGGGGGGCCAGGCACGACGACCATGTGTCGATACCAAGCTCCTCTTTCAGTTCCCGGATCAGCGCGACTTCGGGGCTCTCGCCCGGCTCTACCTTGCCGCCGGGGAATTCCCACATCCCGGCAAGGCTCTTGCCTTCGGGGCGTTGCGCCAGAAGAACACGCCCATCTACATCAATCAGGGCTACAGCCGAAACCAGTACGACCTTGGTCAAGATCGGTAATCCGCGTTGATCGAAATGTAGCCGTGGGTCAGATCACAGGTCCAGACGGTGCTGCTACCTCCCCCCAGGCCAAGGTCCACTGAGATCTTGATCTCCTGCTGCTTCATCACCGCGGCCCCCTGTTCTTCCTTGTAGGTGGGCGAGACCCAGCCATTTTCGGCAACCAGGACATCATCGAAACGGATCGTCAGCAGATCGCGATCAGCCAGCGCACCGCTCTTGCCGATCGCCATGACGACGCGACCCCAGTTCGGATCTTCGCCGGCGATAGCGGTCTTGATCAGTGGCGAATTGGCGATGGCCATGGCGTGGGTCTTGGCATCGGTGTCAGAGGCCGCACCCGACACATGGATCTCGACAAACTTGGTTGCACCCTCGCCATCTTTGACGACCTGGTGCGCCAGGTCCATCATGACCCCACGCAGTGCGTCCAGGAAGGTGGTGCTGTCTGCGGTGACCTCCACACCCGAGGCGCCGGTTGCGCCCATGAGAAGGGTGTCTGACGTCGACGTGTCGCTGTCGACCGTGATGCAATTGAACGTGATGTCGGTCAGAGCCGATAGCATGTCCTGCAGCACCGAGCGTTCAATTCGCGCGTCGGTGAAGATGTAGACCAACATCGTGGCCATGTCCGGCGCGATCATGCCGGAACCCTTGGCGATCCCGGCTATCTTAACCGTGCCCCCGGGAAGGTCGACCTGTGTCGTGGCGCCCTTGGGAAAGGTGTCGGTGGTCATGATGGCGTGCGCGGCTTCTTCGATCTTGCCCGCATCAAGGGATGCGACGAGATCATCAAGTTTCGCGGTCACTCGGTCATGTGGCAGCGGCTCTCCGATCACTCCGGTCGAAGAGGAAAACACACGGCTTTCCTCGATCCCGAGCGCGGCCGCTGCGGCAGTCGTCACGGCGCGCGTCGCTTCGATGCCGTTCTTGCCGGTGAACGCATTGGCATTGCCGGAATTCACGACGATTGCCGCGCCACCAGTGCTGTCCAGGCCGATCTTTTCCTGGCAATCCAACACGGGCGCGGATCGTGTCGCTGAGCGCGTAAAGACCCCGGCCATGGTTGAGCCGGGGGCCAAACTGGCGAGCATCACATCTTTGCGCCCCTTGTATCGTACGCCCGCTTCCACGGTTGCGAAACGAACACCATCAATGACCGGCAGCGCCGGAAAGGAAGTCGGTGCGAGGGGAGACGTGGGATATTTGCCCGCCATTGGGGATCACTCCAAAAGACCAGTGTTGTCCAGAACCGAAGGGTCGATACCTTCGGATGCGCTCTTGTCCACATCGGCCTTTGCGACGAGTTCGTCAATATAGGCGTTGGTGACCTGCTCCTGCAGTTTGGAGCGGATCTCGCCCTCAACATCGGCCAGTTCAGGCGCCTGCTTGCGGGTCTCGATCAGCTCGATCACATGCCAGCCGAACTGGGTCTGCACGGGTTCGCTGACCTGACCGGGTTCCAGCGTCTTGACCGCATCTTCGAAGGGTTTCACCATCATGCCTTCGCTGAACCACCCCAGATCGCCGCCGTTGGGGCCGGACGGCCCGGTCGAATTGTCGCGGGCGAGTTTGCCGAAATCGGTGCCATCGTTGTATTGCTTGATCAGGTCTTTCGCTTCGTCTTCGGTTTTCACCAGGATATGCGCGGCGTGGTATTCCTCTTTCGGTTCATAGCCGTCGCCGTATTCGGCGTTGTATTCCTTCTGCACCATCTCATCGGTGACTGCGGTTTCCAGATAATCTGCCAACGAAACAGCGGCCATCATGGAGCGGCGCGTATTGTCGAGAGAGACCTGCACACCTTTGGGCACCTCGCCCGTAAACGCCTGTTCCAACACAGTCTGGTTGATCAGCTGGCTCAAAAGCCCAGGAAACAGCAGGTTCGCGGGCATTTGCTGGTATTGTTCGGGCAGCGACGCGCGCGCCGTGACCAGGTGGCCGAGCGTAATGTCGGTGCCGCCAACGGTTGCCACGACCGTATCGGCGGTAACTGGCTTGTCCGTAGCGTCCTGAGCAGGTGCAGCTGAGTCAGCTGCGCTGGTTTCGGGGGTTGCCGTCGGTGCGGCAGCGTCCTGCGAAAATGACGCGATCGGCATCGAAACCACCAGAACGGCGGCGCATGCGAGACGGTGCAACATGGGTTTTCCTTTGCATTGCCGCACTGGGGCGCGGCGTTGACACTTATGGACCCGCCCACTACATCGCCTTATGGCAAAGGGGCGGACGGCCGGTTCGGGCCTTTTGTATGGGTCCTGATCGTAACGCACAAGCCGGGCCCGAAACACGATGGCGTCAGAGAGCGGAACATAGATTATGCTGGGTATCGGAACACTCGCCAAGAAGGTCTTCGGGACCCCGAACGAACGGCTGGTGAAGGCGACGCGCCCACTGGTCGCGAAAATCAACGCACTGGAGGCCGAGTTCAAGGCCCTGACAGATGCGCAATTGGTCGAAAAAACCAATGAATTCAAAAAACGCGCCGCAGAGGGCGAAAGCCTGGACGATCTGTTGCCGGAGGCTTTTGCAAACTGCCGCGAAGGCGCCCGCCGCGCGATCGGCCTGCGTGCCTTTGATGTGCAGCTGCTGGGGGGCATCTTTATGCACCGCGGCAACATCGCTGAAATGAAGACGGGTGAGGGCAAGACCCTTGTGGCGACCTTCCCGGCCTATCTGAACGCGCTGAGCGGCAAGGGTGTGCACGTTGTCACCGTGAACGACTATCTGGCCAAGCGCGACGCCGAATGGATGAGCAACGTCTACGGCTTTCTCGGCCTGACCACCGGGGTCGTCCACCCGGGACAGTCGGATGCCGACAAGAAGGCCGCCTATGCCAGCGACATCACCTATGCGACGAACAATGAACTCGGGTTCGATTATCTGCGCGACAACATGAAGTCGGACCTGAACGACCTCTACCAGCGCGAACACAACTTTGCGATCGTGGACGAGGTGGATTCGATCCTGATCGACGAAGCACGTACGCCGCTGATCATTTCCGGGCCGTCGCAGGACCGCAGCGACCTGTATGTCGCGATCGACAAGCTGATCCCCGAGCTTTCCGAAGAACATTATGCTGTAGATGAAAAGCAGCGCTCGGTTACCTTCTCGGAAGAGGGCAATGAACTGCTTGAGCAGCTCTTGCATCAACATGGCCTGCTGGAAGAGGGGCAGACCCTGTATGACCCGGAAAGCACGACCATCGTGCACCACGTCAACCAGGGTTTGCGCGCGCACAAGCTGTTCCTGAAGGACCAGCATTACATCGTGCGCGATGGCGACGTCGTGCTGGTGGATGAATTCACGGGCCGTATGATGGCGGGTCGGCGTCTGTCTGATGGCCTGCACCAGGCGATTGAAGCCAAGGAAGGCGTTCAGATCCAGCCGGAAAACGTCACGCTGGCACAGGTCACCTTCCAGAATTATTTCCGCCTTTACAACAAGCTGTCTGGCATGACCGGTACGGCGCTGACCGAGGCGGACGAGTTTCACGAGATCTATGGCCTTGGTGTTGTCGAAGTGCCGACAAACCGGCCGATTGCGCGGATCGATAACGACGACGCGATCTACCGCACGCAGCGCGAGAAATTCGAAGCAATCATCGAAGAGATCAAGACATCTCATGCAAAGGGGCAGCCGGTTCTGGTCGGGACGACGTCGATCGAAAAATCCGAGCTTTTGTCCGATCTGCTGAAAGCGGCCAAGCTGCCGCACAACGTGCTGAATGCACGCCATCACGAACAGGAAGCCCAGATCGTCGCCGACGCAGGCAAGCTGGGCGCCGTGACCATTGCAACGAACATGGCGGGGCGTGGCACGGACATCAAGCTGGGCGGCAACGTCGAGATGAAGGTGATGGAGGCGCTTGCCGCCAACCCCGAATCCGACCCCGATGCGGTGCGCAGCAAGATCGAAGCCGAACACACCGAAGCCGAGGAGCAGGTGAAAGCCGCCGGCGGCCTGTATGTTCTGGCAACCGAGCGCCATGAAAGCCGTCGTATCGACAATCAGCTGCGCGGGCGGTCGGGTCGCCAGGGCGACCCCGGCCGGTCGAGCTTCTTTCTGTCGCTCGAAGACGACCTGATGCGTATTTTCGGTTCTGAACGGCTTGAAAAGGTGCTGTCCGGTCTCGGTATGAAGGAAGGTGAGGCGATCATCCACCCGTGGGTGAACAAGTCTCTGGAACGCGCGCAGGCGAAGGTTGAAGGTCGCAACTTCGACATGCGCAAGAACGTCCTGAAATTTGATGACGTGATGAACGATCAGCGCAAACTGGTGTTCAGCCAGCGCCGCGAGATCATGGAAGCCAAGGATGTGTCCGAGATCACTCAGGATATGCGGTACGAGGTGATTCAGGATCTGGTTGTCGAATACATGCCGCCAAAAACCTACGCGGATCAGTGGGATACCGAAGGTCTCTATGTTGCCTGCATCGAAAAGCTGGGGATCGATGTGCCGGTGATCGATTGGGCCGGAGAAGAAGGCGTGGATGACGAGGCGATCATCGAGCGCCTTGAAAAGGCCAGCGACGAAGCAATGGCCAAGAAAGCCGCCGCATTTGGCCCCGATAACATGCGCACGATCGAAAAGCAGATCCTGCTGCAAACCATCGACGGCAAATGGCGTGAGCACCTGCTGACGTTGGAGCACCTGCGGTCGGTCGTCGGTTTCCGGGGGTATGCACAGCGTGATCCGCTGAACGAATACAAGAACGAGGCATTCGCCCTGTTTGAAACGATGCTGGATGGGTTGCGCGAAGACGTGACGGCAACGCTGGGCCGTGTGCGCCCCCTGACCGAAGAAGAGCAGCAGGCCCAGATCCAGATGCTGCAACAGCGCATGGCAACACAGCAAGCCGCGGTCGACGATGCCTTTCACAAAGCCGAGGCCGCTGCGTCAGATGAGCCGGGCAACGAAGGTGCCCAACCGGGCTTTGACGAGAATGACCAATCCACCTGGGGTGAACCGGGACGCAATGCACCCTGCCCATGCGGATCTGGCAAGAAATTCAAGCATTGCCACGGCGAAATCGTCTGAGCGGGCAGTATGGCCGGGGCGAACGTGCCCCGGTCTCCGTGCACTCACCAATCTGCCGCAGGCCGCCCCTGGCATTGTGGCGTATTCACGACCGCCTTTCGTAGGTTGAAAAATCGGTGCGATGGCCCGACACTCCGGCCTACGTGGTCCTGGGTTCCCGAGGTTTATTGATGCGACTCCTACGTGCGGTGTGCTGCGCCGCACTCTTTCTGGCGGCCATCGCGGGCAGCGCCGTTTCGCAGGATGTGACCCTGACTTCGCGTGACGGCCTGGTTGCCGTCGGCGGCAACCTTCTGGGCTACGACGGAGAGTTCTATCGCGTTGATACCGAGTACGGCGTTCTGACGTTGGATGGCTCCGGTGTGCTTTGTGATGGTCCGGGGTGTCCAAACCTGGATGACTATGTCGCCGAACTGACGATTTCGGGGGCGGCGACGATTGGCAATGTCCTGATGCCTGCTTTGGTCGAAGGGTTCGGGCTGCGATACGGCTACAGCCTGCGACGCGAGGAGGTGGCGCCGAACAGCATCCTGTATACGCTGACCGAGGCCACGCAGAATCGTGTCGCAGGCAAGTTCACGATCACGAGCAGCAATACAGATGCGGGATTTGATGATCTGCTGAACGAAGGCACGGATCTGGTGATGGCGCTGCGCGAGATCCGCAAGCCCGAGATCAGGGCGGCCATCGCCGGGGGGCTGGGCGATCTGCGGCAAAAAGGGCGCTTTCGTGTATTGGCACTGGACGCATTGGTGCCGATCGTGGCGCCGGGCAATTCCGTGCACACCATTTCCATGCCGGATCTGGCCCGCGTCCTGTCGGGCGAATTCGACAATTGGAGCCAGCTTGGTGGGCCAGATGCGCCCATTTCTGTCCATCTGCGTGCGACGACCTCCGGTCTGGGACAGGCGGTGGAAGATACGTTGCTGACGCCGGTCGGTGCGGTACTGTCCGACCAGGCGGTGCAGCATGATAGCGACGCCGGTCTGCGTGAGGCCGTGTTGGCCGATCCGTTTGCCATCGGCATATCGTCTGCCAGCGAGACAGGGACGGCAATGCGCCTTGCCGTGGGTGGGGCCTGCGGTGCCACGCTCACCGCCACGCCGCGCAACGCCAAGACCGAAGATTATCCGATGACCGCGCCGGTGTTCCTGTATCAGCCCGCGATCCGTTTGCCCAAGCTTGCGCGCGAATTCCTTGGCTACACCGGGAGTGCCCACGCGCAATACGTGATCCGGCGTGCCGGTTTCGTCGACCAGCTGCCAGAAGAGGTACCCATCGACGCTCAGGGTGATCGTTTGGCCAACGCGATCCGCCAGGCTGGGCAAGAGGTGCCGCTGGAAGAGTTGCAGCGCATGATGACCACGCTTGCCGGAATGACGCGCCTGACGACATCGTTCCGGTTTCAGGCAGGCTCAGCCCAGCTTGACGCGCAGTCGAGGTCAAACGTGGCCTTGATGGCACGCGCGCTGGAAAGTGGCCAATACGATGGCCGGCAGGTGCTGTTTGCCGGTTTCTCGGACAGTGACGGCCCCGCCGAGGCCAACCGCGTGATCGCCGCCCAGAGGGCCGAGGCGGTGCTACGGGCGGTTCTGGCGGCAGGGCAAACCATTGACACGGCCCGTATCAACCTGACCGCGGATGCCTTTGGTGAAGCGATGCCAATGGCCTGCGACGACAGCGCCTGGGGGCGCAAGATCAATCGGCGTGTCGAGGTCTGGATCCGCTAGGGTGCACGGCCACCCATTGCCTGTGACAGGTCGGCGGCGATCCGTTTCACGATGTCGCCGCACCGGGCCACCTTTTCCGGCGTCATGCGCGCGGCCAGGCCGGAAACCGAGACGGCGCAGACCGGTTCACCCTCCGGGCCCCAGACAACGGCGGCGACACAGCGCAGCCCTATCACGTATTCCTCGTCATCCACCGCATAGCCGCACTTTCGGATACGGGCGATTTCGGTCTGAGTGGCAGAGCGATCCGTCAGGCTGTGCGATGTTGCTGCGCGAAAACCGTGGCGGCGCACCAGGCGTTCGATCTCGGTATCGGGCCGGGTCGCCAGAATTGCCTTTCCCATTCCCGAGCACAGCACCGGCACACGCCCCCCCGGTGGGGAAATGGCACGCACGATCTCTCGACTTTCCACCTGGCTGAGGGTCACGACCTCGCCATCCTCGATCACACCAAGATTTGCCGTCTCATGAGTGGCATCCCTGAGCCTGCGCAAGAACGGGATCGCAGGCGCCACCAGATTCCGCGACAGGGCATAGGCCGCCCCGACGGTATGGGCCCGCCGCCCGATATGCCAATGGCCTGAATGTGCGTCCGATTGCAAAAAGCCGCGTTGTTCCAGCGTGGTCAGAAGCCGGTGCGCGGTGGAGGCCGCCAGGCCTGCACGCCGTGCGGCTTCGGACAGGCGCAGGCCATCAGGCTCGCCTGCGATATGCTCCAACAAGGTCAGTGCGCGGTCGACAGATTGCACGATCTGACTGTCACCCATCCGTGGTCCTTTCCAAATCCCGTTCAATCCTTTCCACATCGTGGAAAGCGGCGCAAATCTGATCGCACAGCGCGCCATGCAGAGTATGGTGCCCTCAACGAGATCAGGAGAGATGCCATGACCCAATATGTGACACGCGCGGGCCTGTCGGTTGCCGCTGAACTGGCCGATCTGGTCGAAACCCGAATGCTGGACGGACTGGATATCGATGCCGATCGTCTGTGGCAGGGCTATGCTGCCCTGCTGGCGCGGCTGGTGCCCGAAAACCTGCGCCTGCTTGAGGTCCGTGAAAACCTGCAACGCCAGATCGACGCCTGGCTGATCACCCGCAAGGGCCAACGCTGGGATGCCGCGGCCTACAGGGCATTTCTGACGGACATCGGGTATATCGTGCCCGAAGGTCCGGACTTTGAGATCGGCACCGAAAATGTCGACCCCGAGATCGCGACAATTCCCGGTCCGCAGTTGGTCGTGCCGGTGATGAACGCCCGCTTTGCCCTGAACGCTGCAAACGCCCGTTGGGGGTCGCTCTACGACGCGCTGTATGGCACGGACGCGCTGCCCGGTGCGCCCGAGGGCAAGGGGTACGTCCCCGTGCGCGGACAACAGGCGGTGACCTGGTCTGCTGAATTCCTGGATCTTGCCGTGCCGTTGAAAAGCGCCAGCCACGCCTCCGTCACGGCCTACCGTCGCGACGGCGATCGCCTTGTGGCCGAGGTGGACGGGACAGCCCATGGCTTCAAGGATCCGTCGATCTTTGTCGGCTATGTCGAGGATGGCGCCACGGCCACCTACATGCTGCGCCACAACGCGTTGCATATCGGCCTGGTCATCGATCCGGCGCACCCGGTCGGCAAGGACAGCCCAAGCGGTCTGCGTGACGTGCTGCTGGAAAGCGCGATCACCGCCATTCAGGACTGTGAAGACAGCGTCGCCGCGGTCGACGCGGCAGACAAGACTGCGGTTTATGCCAATTGGCTGGGCCTGATGAAAGGCGACCTGAGCGAGACATTCGTGAAGGGTGGCAAGGAGATGACCCGGGCACTGAACCCCGACATGGCATTGATTGCACCGAATGGTGATCCTTTGTCGCTGCCCGGACGGGCCTTGATGCTGGTGCGCAATGTCGGCCACCTGATGACGACGGACGCCGTCAAGTTCGAGGGCGAAGAAACCCCGGAAGGGATGCTCGACGCGCTGCTGACGGTCACCGCAGCCCTGCATGACCTGAACAAGACCGACGGGCTGCGCAACTCTCGCTGCGGCTCCGTCTATGTGGTCAAGCCCAAGATGCACGGCCCCGAGGAGGTTGCCTTTGCCGACGCGCTCTATGCCGGGGTCGAAGATATCCTGGGGTTGCCGCGCAATACGGTAAAGCTCGGCGTGATGGACGAAGAGCGCCGCACCTCGGTCAACCTGCGCGAATGTATCCGTGCGGTTAAGGATCGGCTGGTCTTCATCAACACCGGCTTCCTTGATCGCACCGGGGACGAGATCCACACGTCGATGCAGGCCGGTGCCTTTGTTCCGAAGGGCGAGATGAAGGACGCCGCCTGGCTCACGGCCTATGAAAACGGCAATGTCGATGCTGGCCTTGCGACAGGCATGCAGGGCAAGGGCCAGATCGGCAAGGGCATGTGGGCGAAACCGGATGTCATGTCCGAAATGCTGACGGCCAAGCTGGGCCACCCGATGAGCGGCGCCAATACCGCCTGGGTGCCGTCGCCCACGGCCGCCACGCTGCACGCCACGCATTACCATCAGGTCGATGTCTTTGCCCGCCAGGACGCGCTGAAATCGCGCCAGCGTGCCAGCCTGGATGACCTGCTGCGCCCGCCCTTGCTGGGGGGCCGCAACCTGACCGAGGCCGAGGTCACGCGCGACCTTGAGAACAATTGCCAGGGCATCCTGGGCTATGTCGTGCGTTGGATCGACCAGGGTGTCGGCTGTTCCAAGGTGCCCGATATCCATGACGTCGGCCTGATGGAGGATCGCGCAACGCTGCGGATCTCGTCGCAATATCTTGCGAACTGGTTGCTGCACGGGCTGATCACCGAGACCGAGGTCGAGGATGCCCTGCAACGCATGGCGGTCAAGGTCGACGCCCAGAATGCGGATGATCCGGCCTATACGCCGATGGCACCCGGGTTTGACGGGGTTGCCATTCAGGCCGCCCGCGACCTTGTTTTCAAGGGGGTTCAGCAACCTTCCGGGTATACCGAGCCGGTGCTGCACGCCCGCCGCCGGCAAGCGAAGGGAGAGGCGGCATGATCTCGGTTCAGCGTCTTGACGCCGCAGATGCGCAGCTGATGCTCGCCGGGGCACGTGCCTGCGCGACCGAAATCGGGGTGCCGATGTGTATCGCGATCACCGACGAAGGCGGCAACCTCGTCGCCTTCGAACGGATGGATGGTGGCAAGGTCACCTCGATCACCATCGCCATCGACAAGAGCTTTACCGCCTCCGGGGCGAAACGCGCGACGCATGACTACGGCGCGGCCAGTCAGCCGGGCGCCCCGGCCTACGGCATCGCCTCTGCAATCGGCGGTCGCCTCATGGTGGTGGGCGGTGGCTTGCCCGTCATGGTCGACGGCGCCTGCGTTGGCGGCATCGGAGTGAGCTCCGGCACCGCTGATCAGGACATGCAGGTGGCGCGCGCCGGCGTAGACGCCTTCCTCGCCAGCCTCTGACGGATCCGGGACCGACTGACCTGCCGGCGCGTGCCGGCGGGCCAGACGGGCCTAGAGATACCCATCGGCGCGAAAGCTGAGTTCGCGCGATTTGCCGATGATGATATGGTCGTGCAGGGTGATCCCAAGCGCCTTTGCCGCCGCTTCGACCTGGGCAGTCATGTCGATATCCGCCTCCGACGGGGTCGGATCACCGGATGGATGATTGTGCACCAATATCAAGGCACTGGCATTGATCTGAAGGGCGCGTTTCACCACTTCGCGCGGATAGACCGGAACATGATCGACGGTGCCCCGCGCCTGCTCCTCGTCCTCGATCAGCACGTTCTTGCGATCGAGATAGAGCACCCGGAACTGCTCGGTCTCTCGATGCGACATGGTCATGTGGCAATAATCCAGCAGCGCGTCCCATGAACTCAGCACCTGTTTCTGCATGATCCGCGCCCGCGCCAATCGTTGCGCTGCCGCCTCGATCAGCTTCAATTCGCATATGATGGCATCCCCGACCCCGCTGACCGCCATGAGCCGATCCGGCGGCGCGGTCAGCACACCGTTGAAATCGCCGAAGCTTTCCAGAAGGGCATGGGCAAGCGGCTTCATGTCCTGCCGCGCATTGGCACGAAACAACACCAGCTCCAGCATCTCGTAGTCGGGAAGCGCTGCGGCACCACCGGCCATGAAGCGCGTGCGCAATCGCTTGCGATGATCCCGGATATAGGAGGGCAGCCGCCCGGCCGGCAGAGGGGTCAACGCGACCTCATCGGCGTCGAACAGGGGCAGGGATGCTTCGTGAAAGGCGGGCGGTCGAGTCATGCCTCAGAGGATGCGCGACGCCGGTTAGCAAGTGGTTAATGCCTGCCGTGGACACCCTGCGGGGCACCGACGTCGGCATCGCGGGAAAATGACGGCTCAAGCCGTTGAAAACGCTGGAATCCAACGTCGGTATCCTGACGGTATCAGAGCGGTATCTGAACGGTGAAAAAATCGCCACGGCAGAGGACCATCGCGGGACCTGTGCCAGCCCACGGCACCACCCCCGCAGCCTGCCGCCGTCGGCGGTGGCGCCTTGTCATCTGGCCGAAAATACCCCCGCCGGAGGCAACACGAGCGGTTTTCCCAACGGGAAAACCACTCGGCACAGGCAGCGCGCCGCAGGCGCACAATCCGGCTCGATCAAGAAAGGGCGGCCCGTGGGCCGCCCTCATCCTGTCTGACTGATCGGGAAAAGTGATTGCCGCCTCAGCCCTTCATCGAATCCCAGAAGTTCTTCACCGAGCGAAAGAAACCTTCGCTCTCGGGATTGTTCTCTTCCGAGAGATCCTCGAATTCGCGCAGAAGTTCCTTTTGACGGCCGGTCAGGTTCACCGGGGTCTCGACCGCCATTTCGATGAACATGTCGCCATACCCACCGCCGCGCAGCGCGGGCATCCCCTTGGAACGCAGGCGCATCTGGCGGCCAGACTGGCTGCCTTCGGGAATCTTGACTCGGCTGCGTCCACCGTCGATCGTGGGCACCTCGATATCGCCGCTGAGCGCGGCCGTGGTCATCGACACGGGCACCCGGCAGAACAGGTTGTTGCCCTCGCGCTCGAAGATCGCGTGCTTGGCCACCTCGATAAAGATGTAGAGGTCGCCGGACGGACCGCCGCGCATCCCGGCTTCGCCCTCGCCGCCCAGGCGGATGCGCGTGCCGGTTTCCACGCCTGCGGGAATGTTCACCGAAAGCGCACGGTCGCGTTCGACGCGGCCCTGGCCATGGCAGACCGAACAGGGGTTCTTGATGATCTGGCCCATGCCGGAACAGGTCGGGCAGGTGCGTTCCACCGTGAAAAAGCCCTGCTGCGCCCGCACCTTGCCCATACCGGCACAGGTGGGACAGGTGGTCGGTTCGCCACCGCCTTCGGCACCGGAGCCTTCGCATTTGGTGCAGGTGACCGCGGTCGGCACCTTGATCGACTTTTGCAGGCCCGAATAGGCCTCCTCAAGCGTGATCCGCATGTTGTAGCGCAGGTCGGCGCCTCGGGTGGCGCGCTGGCGGCCACCGGGCTGCCGCCCGCCCATGAAGTCACCGAACAGGTCGTCGAACACATCCGAAAAGGCCGAGGCGAAATCACCCTGGCCCGCACCGCCGGCGCCGGGACGCTGACCGCCGCCCATGCCGCCCTCAAAGGCGGCGTGGCCATAGCGGTCATAGGCTGCCTTCTTCTCGGCATCCTTCAGCACCTCGTAGGCTTCGTTCACTTCCTTGAACTGGTCTTCTGCCTTCGGGTTGTCGGAATTGCGGTCGGGGTGCAGTTCCTTCGCCTTGGAGCGATAGGCTTTCTTGATCTCATCCGCTGCGGCCCCCTTCTGGAGGCCGAGGACGTCGTAATAATCGCGTTTTGCCACTTCAGGTCATCCCTTCCTTGGAACGGATAAGGCCGGCCCGCCCGAGGGGAGGACCGGCCTCAGAGGTTCCTCAGCGTCGGTGCAACTTACCCACGCTTGTTGTCATCCAGGTCCTCGAAGTCGGCATCGACGATATCGTCGTCCGAGGTATTACCGGCATCTGCCGCGGCGGGTTCGTCGTCGGACTCAGCCGATTGCGCCTTGTAGATGGCTTCGCCCAGCTTCATCGCCGCTTCGGTCACGTTCTGGATGCCCGCGCGGATCTTGTCGGGGTTCTTGCTCTCGATCTCGTCCTTGAGCGCGGCCACGGCCAGTTCGATGGCCTCGACAGTGGTCGGGTCGACCTTGTCGCCATGCTCCTCGAGCGATTTCTCGGTCGAGTGGATGAGGCTTTCGGCCTGGTTGGTCGATTCGACCAGATCCTTGCGCGCCTTGTCGGCATCGGCGTTTTCTTCGGCGTCCTTGACCATCTTCTCGATGTCGGCTTCGGACAGACCGCCGGAGGCCTGGATCGTGATCTTCTGCTCCTTGTTGGTGCCCTTGTCCTTGGCGCCGACGGACACGATGCCGTTGGCGTCGATGTCGAAGGTCACTTCGATCTGGGGCATGCCGCGCGGAGCGGGGGGGATATCCTCAAGGTTGAACTGGCCGAGCATCTTGTTGTCGGCCGCCATTTCCCGTTCGCCCTGGAAGACGCGGATGGTCACGGCGTTCTGATGATCCTCGGCGGTCGAGAAGACCTGGGATTTCTTGGTCGGGATCGTCGTGTTGCGGTCGATCAGACGGGTGAAGACACCGCCCAGCGTTTCGATACCCAAGCTCAGCGGCGTCACGTCGAGCAGGACGACGTCTTTCACGTCGCCTTGCAGAACACCGGCCTGGATGGCGGCGCCGAGGGCGACGACTTCGTCCGGGTTCACGCCCTTGTGCGGCTCCTTGCCGAAGAACTTGGTCACTTCCTCGACCACTTTCGGCATACGGGTCATACCGCCGACCAGAACGACTTCGTCAATGTCGGAGGTCGAGAGACCGGCGTCTTTCAGAGCGGCCTGGCAGGGCTTCATCGAGGCCTTGATCAGGTCACCGACCAGCTGTTCCAGCTTGGAACGGGTCAGTTTCATGACCATGTGCAGCGGCTGGCCGTTCGAGCCCATCGAGATGAACGGCTGGTTGATTTCGGTCTGGCTGGAGCTGGACAGTTCGATCTTGGCCTTCTCGGCGGCTTCCTTCAGCCGTTGCAGGGCCATCTTGTCCTGCGTCAGGTCGACGTTGTGCTCTTTCTTGAACTCACCGGCGAGGTAGTTGACGATGCGCATGTCGAAGTCTTCACCACCCAAGAACGTGTCGCCGTTGGTGGATTTCACTTCGAACAGGCCGTCGTCGATTTCCAGGATCGTGACATCGAAGGTCCCGCCGCCGAGGTCATAGACCGCGATCGTCTGCGTTTCCTTCTTGTCGAGACCATAGGCCAGCGCGGCAGCCGTCGGTTCGTTGATGATGCGCAGCACCTCGAGACCGGCGATCTTGCCGGCGTCCTTGGTGGCCTGACGCTGGGCGTCGTTGAAATAGGCAGGCACGGTGATGACGGCTTGCGTCACTTCTTCGCCGAGGTACGATTCGGCGGTTTCCTTCATCTTGCCGAGGATGAAGGCGGAAATCTGGGAGGGGGAGTATTTCTCGCCCTTGGATTCGACCCATGCGTCGCCGTTGCCGCCATCAATGACGTTGAACGGCAGGTTCTTCTTGTCCTTGGCCAGATCCGGGTCGTCGAAACGGCGACCGATCAGGCGCTTGACGCCGAAGATGGTGTTGGAGGCATTGGTCACGGCCTGCCGCTTGGCGGATTGGCCGACAAGGCGTTCCTCGTCGGAAAAGGCGACGATGGACGGGGTGGTGCGTGCACCTTCGGAGTTCTCGATCACCTTGGGTTGCGAACCATCCATGATGGCCACGCAGGAGTTGGTGGTGCCGAGGTCGATACCGATCACTTTGGACATGTTTTCGATCCCTTCTACTTAAGGCGATATTTCGGGCGCTGACCCATTCCGGCATCTGCGTCCCGATCCGGTTGCAGCAGCCAGAGAGCCTGTCTGGCTAGCTTCTGGGCGTATATAAGGAGGGGGTCTGTGGCCTGCAAGCCGCTCACGGGGGGGCAGACGGCAAAAAAGCACCATTTTTACCCGCTTCGGTGAATGCCTGGCCGTTGAATGGTCAAGGACACAAGGCGCAGGCGGAAGAGGAGGCAGGATCATGCCGTTGAACATTCGGGGTGTCGAAATACACCAGCACATTCTGGATCGCCCGGCACAGGAGGCGATGGTGGAAGAATTGCGCGCGGTTCAGGCGGCGGCACCGCTGTTTTCGCCGAAAACCCGCTGGGGCAAGGAGATGTCGGTGCGCATGACATCGGCGGGCAAGTACGGCTGGTATTCCGACGCGCGGGGCTATCGCTATGAGGCGCGCCATCCCGACGGTGGGGCCTGGCCGCCCATTCCGCCCAGCGTGCTGGCGCTGTGGCACGATCTGACCGGCCTTGCGCGCGCCCCGGACTGCTGCCTGATCAATTACTATGGCGAGACGGCGCGCATGGGGTTGCATCAGGATCGCGACGAGGCCGATTTCACCTGGCCGGTGATGTCGGTGTCGCTGGGCGATGACGGGTTGTTCCGCATCGGCAACGAGGCGCGCGGCGGCAAGACCGAATCGATCTGGCTGGCCTCGGGCGATGTGGCCATGCTGACGGGGGCGTCGCGATTGCTGCACCACGGCATTGACCGCATCCGGCCGGGATCATCGACCCTGCTGGCACGGGGCGGGCGGATCAACCTGACCTGCCGCGTGGTGGACTGAGCTGAGTTGCCGGGATGATTTGGCGGGGTGATTTGACGGGGTGATTTGTCGGGCCGGGCCGGGCCGGGCGTGACGTGATGGGCGTGATGTGAAGGGCGTGATGTGAAGGGCGGTGGTTGCGCCGGGGTGCGGCCTAGCGCCGGGCATCCCAGGAGATGGAGGCGCGGCGCGAGGTGTAGAATTCACCGATCATGCCGATGCAGAACAGTGCCAGCGCGACATAGAGCGCATAGCTGAGCGAGGAAAAGTGCGGGTTGTAGTTGATGAAGATGTCGCCGCGCGCCTGGTCGATGGAATGGTACAGGGGGTTCCAGTCGAACAGGTTGCGCATCTTGGGATTGATCTGGTTGGCCACGAACATCTTGCCCGACGCAATCATGTTGGCGCGCTGGTAGACGGTGGAAAGGATGCCGGTGATTTCCGGCGCCCAGGGTTTCAGCGCCAGAAAGACCGTGCCGACCGCGATACCGTATAGCCACGCGACCAGGATGCAGCCAAAGGCTCCTGCCGGATCCTGGATCGAGAAGTGCGAGATGGCGACGTAGTATACGAACAGGATCAGCGCCATCGTCAGCACCTGTATATATAGTGTCGAGATGGCGGCGGCGGCGATGGAGACGATCGTGTTCATCGGCGCATGTTTCATCATCGGAGAGGCCGGGCCTTCGGACCCCATGACGGCACTGACGGTACGCACGTGGGTCATGTAGATAAAGACGCCGGACATCATGAACAGCACGAAGTCGCCGCGAATGGCCGCCCGCCGCAGCCCCAGCACGGTATAGAGCAGATAGAATATGACGATCAGCAAGATGACGCGCACCATGTTCGTCACGATCGACATCACGGCATTGCGGTGCCCCTTTCGGATGGTGTGGGCGCTGCTGTGAAAGATCAGCTCGACCATCGAAACGGCGGATTGCAGGCGGGTCTCGTTCGCTCTTTGCTGAAACATGCGCACCTGCCTGTCGGGATCGGGGTCGTCGCCCAAGGAAGTCTTGCCGTCGGGGGACCAGTGCAACATAACTTGTCCGAATGTCCCAATCAATTATGGCCGGGATAGTTGCAGAGTGGTTAACGAACCTGCTCTGAAAGACCTGAAGGAGAAACTTTTGGATTTCGAAAAGCTTACCCGCGTGATGCGCAAGCTGGCCTTGCAAGCCGGTGACAAGATCATGGAAATTTACAACGCAGATGATTTCGAGGTGAAGACGAAGTCGGACGACAGTCCGGTGACGGCAGCGGATGAAGCGGCAGATGCGCTGATTTCGGCAGGGCTGCGCGCGGAATTTCCCGACGTGCTGCTGGTGACCGAGGAACAGGCCGAGTCGCACAAGGAAAGCGCGGCCACGTTCCTGATCGTCGATCCGCTGGACGGCACCAAGGAATTCATCAACCGGCGCGGCGATTTCACGGTCAATATCGCGCTGGTCGAAAACGGCACTCCGACACGCGGCGTGGTCTATGCGCCCGCCAAGGACCGCATGTTCTATACCCTGGCCGATGGCACGACGGTGGAGGAAGCCGCGCCCTTTGACGTCGACACGGTGGGTGAGGTCACGCCGATCAGGGTGTCCAGCCCGGACAACGACGCGCTGGTGGTCGTCGCGTCGAAATCGCACCGCGATCAGGCGACGGAAGATTACATCAACAAGTATAGCGTCAAGGACAGCACCTCGGCGGGGTCGTCGCTGAAGTTCTGCCTGGTCGCCACGGGCGAGGCGGACCTGTATCCGCGCGTCGGGCGCACGATGGAGTGGGATACGGCGGCGGGTCACGCGGTGCTGGCCGGTGCGGGGGGCGCGGTGGTGGATTTCGACACCCACGCGCCGCTGGCCTACGGCAAGGATGGCTATGCCAATTCGTTCTTTATCGCCTACGCCCCCGGCGTGGATCTGAAAAAGGCCTGATCCACGGGGCATCGCGGCCATGCAGCCAGGATCGGCATCCCTTCGTTTCAGTGTCATCGTGGTCAGCCGGGGACGTCCGGCCGCGCTGGGGCTGTGCCTGACCGGGCTGAGCCGTCTGGCGTATGACGCCTACGAGATCATCGTCGTCGCCGATCCGGATGGGTTGGCGGCGGTGGCCCGTTCCGGGCTGGCGGACGAGGTCAAGCAGGTGGCCTGCGACGTCGCCAACATCGCGGTCGCACGCAACCTGGGGGTGGCTGCGGCGGCGGGCGAGGTGATCGCCTTTCTCGACGATGATTCGGTGCCCGAACCGGGCTGGCTGGCGCATCTGGCGCAGGCCTTTGCCCGGCCCGAGGTGGCGGCGGCGGGCGGGTTCGTGCGGGCACGCAACGGGATCAGCCATCAGTTCACGGCAGCCTCGGTCGACCGGTGCGCCGAGACGCGGCCGGTGTCGGTGGATGCACAGGAGATCACGTGCCTGACGACAGAACCCGGCGCAGGGATCAAGACCGAGGGCACCAATATGGCGTTTCGCCGAAGCGTGCTGGCGCAGCTCGGCGGGTTCGATCCGGCCTATCGGTTCTACCTTGAGGACGCCGATCTGAACCTGCGCCTGGCCGAGCGGGGGATCGTCAGCGCCGTCGTGCCGCTGGCCGAGGTGCACCATCACCCCGCAGAAAGCGCCACCCGCCGTGCCAGCGGCGTCGCGCGTGATCTGCACGAGGTCGGGGCCAGCACCGCCGTTTTCCTGCGCCGCCATTGCCCCGCGCCCGAGCGGCAGGCCGCCATTGCCCGGCTGCGGGCGCGGCGTCGGCGCAGCCTGGTCGCGCAGATGGTTTCGGGGCGGCTGGAGCCACGCGATGTGGGGCGGCTGCTGGCGGGATTCGACGCAGGGCTCGCCGAGGGGATGCAGCGGGAATGCCCGGACCTTGTCCCCCTGCCGGCGTCTGCGGCGGCATTCCGCCCGTTCCGGTCGCGTCGTGTTGGCGAACCGCTTGTCTTGGCGGCGCGATGGATCGGGTGGCGCGGCAAACTTGAGCAGGCGGAACAGTTGGCACGCGAAGGGCGTCCGGTGACACTCTTCGTCTTTTCTCCGACAACTCTGTACCATAGGGTCAGGATGACCACCTTCGGCGTCTGGGTTCAGAGTGGGGGAACATTCGGCAAGAGTCTGCGTTCTGACAAAGCGATCACCCTTTGGCGATTTTCCAGCAGGGTTTCGCGCGAAACCGGGCGGATTGTCCGGCAGAGATGGAACGCGCCACTTGGCTAGGTCATGGTCATATTAGAGAAACTCGCAGGGGTTTCGTCACTTTTTTAATCTGGAACTCGTGCTTCGATTGCACGGTTCATGTTACAAAGCCCGTGTAATACGGGCACCAACGAATGAGTTGAGGGCACAGCGTGAAGAACAAGATCACCAAAGCTATCTTTCCGGTCGCAGGGATGGGGACGCGTTTCCTGCCCGCCACCAAATCGGTACCCAAAGAGATTATGACGTTGGTAGATCGTCCGCTGATCCAATATGCCATCGACGAAGCCCGGGCCGCAGGCATTACCGAATTCATTTTTGTCACCTCGCGCGGCAAATCCGCGCTGGAAGATTATTTCGACTATGCCCCCCAGCTGGAAGACGAGCTGAACAAGAAGGGCAAGACCGAGCTGCTGGATGTGCTGAAATCCACCTACATGGATAGCGGCGCGATTGCCTATATCCGTCAGCACAGGGCGCTGGGCCTGGGTCACGCGGTCTGGTGCGCCCGTCGCCTGATCGGGGACGAACCCTTTGCCGTCCTGCTGCCCGACGACGTGATCTCGGCTGAAAAGCCCTGCCTTCAGCAGATGGTCGAAGCGTTCGAGGAAGACCCCGCCTGCATGGTTGCGGCGATGGAAGTGCCTGCCGCAAAGGCCAGTTCCTACGGGATCCTGGACGTGAAGGAAGACAAGGGCGACGTCGTGTCGGTCAAGGGCATGGTCGAGAAGCCGAAAGAGGGCACCGCGCCGTCGAACCTGGCCGTGATCGGGCGCTACCTGCTGACGCCGCAGATCATGAAGAACCTCGACGATCTGAAAACCGGTGCCGGGGGCGAAATTCAGCTGACCGACGCCATCGCGGACGAGATCAAGGCAGGCCGCGAGGTGAATGGCTTCCGCTTTAACGGGCAGCGGTTCGATTGCGGCTCCAAGGCCGGGTTCCTGCAGGCGACGGTGTCGTTCGGGTTGGGGCGTGAAGATTTGCGTGACGAGTTGAAAGGTTTCCTGGAAGACATCATGCATGTCGGCCACGCAGCGCAATAAAGCCTCGGAGCATATATTTTGGATCACGTTCTTGTAACAGGGGGTGCGGGCTATATCGGCTCGCACGCCTGCAAGGCATTGAAAAAGGCCGGGTTTGTTCCGGTCACTTTTGACTCATTGGTGACGGGCTGGGAAGACGCCGTCAAATTCGGACCATTTGAAAAAGGCGATCTGCTGGATCGACAGCGGCTGGACGAGGTGTTTGCCAAGTATCAGCCGGTTGCGGTGATGCATTTCGCCGCGCTGAGCCAGGTTGGCGAAAGCATGAAGGAACCGGGGCTGTACTGGCGCAATAACGTCGGTGGGTCGCTGAACCTGATCGAAGCCGCCGCGGCGGCCAGTTGCATGAACTTTGTCTTTTCGTCGACCTGCGCGACCTATGGCGAACAGGACAACGTGGTGCTGGACGAAAACAGCGTGCAACTGCCGATCAACGCCTATGGCGCGTCAAAGAAGGCGGTCGAGGATATCCTGGACAACTTCGCGGCGGCCTACGGGATGAACCACGTGATCTTTCGCTATTTCAACGTGGCGGGCGGCGACCCGGATGCGGAAGTGGGTGAACATCACCGCCCCGAGACGCACCTGATCCCGATCATGCTGGAGGCGATCGAGGGCACGCGGCCCGCGCTGACGGTGTTCGGCACGGACTACGACACCCCCGACGGAACCTGCATCCGGGATTACGTGCATGTCTGCGACCTGGTCGATGCGCATGTCCTTGGGTTGCGCTGGTTGCTGGATGGCAAGGGCAGCCGCGTGTTCAACCTTGGCACCGGAGAGGGGTTTTCCGTGCGCGAGGTGATCGCGCAGTCCAACGCGGTGACCAACCGCGACGTACCGTACGAGGAAGGTCCGCGCCGGCCCGGCGATTGCACGAAGCTGGTGTCCGGGTCGAGCCGTGCGGAAACGGAGTTGGGATGGACACCGACACGTTCGACGATGAATACTATGATCACGGACGCATGGCGGTGGCATCGGACTGGGCATTACGACAAATAATACTCCGCCTGCGCGGCTGCTGGATGTCACACGACTGACCAGTCGCGCAGGTCGTGGCCTGACCGGGGTTGACCGGGTCGAGGCCGCATATCTTTCAGCCTTGCTGGACGACGGCGTGCCGCTGTTCGGGCTGGCGCGGGTCGCGCCGGGCTATGTCCTGATGGACCAGGCCGGGCTGCTGGCCCTGCGCGGACGATTGTGCGGAGAGGCGCCCTGGGGCCGGGCGCGCGGGGCCTTTGCGCTGGCCCGCAGGCTGAGCAGGGACCAACAGCGGGCACAGGCGGATCTATGGCGGCACGGCTGGGCACGGTCGTCCCGGTGGGGGCTGGGCGCTATGCTGCGCCGGTTGCTGCCCCGTGGCACGACCTATCTTAACGTCGGCCATTCGAACCTGAGCGCGCGGGTGATGCGGGCGGTGCGACAGGTGCCGGCTGTGCGGATCTGCGTGTTTTTGCACGATACGATTCCGCTGGATTACCCCCAGTTTCAACGAGATGGCAGCGTGGCCCGGTTTCGCAGGATGCTGGATGTGGCGGGCGGTGCGGACCTGATCCTGTGCAACTCGGGGGGGACGCGGGACCGCCTGAGGGTGCATCTGGGCCCCGGCGCGCCGGGCATCCGTGTGCTGGGGTTGGGCGTTGCGCGCCCTGTGCCCCGACCGGACGAGGTACCGGCGGGCCTGCCGCCGGACCGCCCTTATTTCGTGGTCACGGGCACCATCGAACCGCGCAAGAACCACGCCCTGCTGCTGGATGTCTGGGCCGCGCTCGAGTCCGAGGTTCCGGCGGCGAAGATGCCCGTTCTGGTGATCTGCGGCGCGCGCGGCTGGCGCAACGAGGCTGTCCTTGCCCGGCTGGACCAGCTCGGCGGCTCGGGTGCCAATATCATCGAGGTCGCGGGCCTGAGCGATGGGGCGCTGGCGGCCCTGACGCAAGGGGCGCACGCCAGCCTGTTTCCCAGCCTGGCCGAGGGCTTTGGCCTGCCCCCCGCCGAAGCCGCGGTGCTGGGGACCCAGCCGATCTGTTCCGACCTGCCGGTGCTGCGCGAGGTTCTGGGCCCTGTGGCGGTGTACCTTGCGCCGCAGGACAGGGCCGCCTGGCAACGGGTGATCCGCGATTTGTCCGACCGCGACAGGCGGCCGCTGGACCCCGAGATCGCGGCAGAGGCCGAGCAGCGTTTTGCCCCTTGGGACGCACACATCAATATTCTATTAACCATTATCTGATAGCCTTTTCCTGCCGGAATTTCGACGCGGGGAAATGACGTGCCGGCGCACGCGGGGCGGCGAAAGAGGGCGGGGTGGGGTTTTCACAGCGTTACCAGTTGAGGGCCGAGCGAAGGCGGTGGCTTTTTCGCGCCTTTCGCAAGCAGCGGGAGTTGCGCTGTATCGTCGACCGCAGCGCCAAGATCCGCCCGCAGGACATTTTGCTGTTCTCTACCTTGCGAAACGAACAGCTGCGCTTGCCGTATTTCCTGACGTATTATCGCGACCTCGGGGTCAACCACTTTTTCTTTGTCGACAATGGCAGCGACGACGGCTCGGCCGAGTTTCTGAGCGCGCAGCCCGACTGTAGCGTCTGGCACACCGAGGCGAGCTACAAGAAGGCGCGCTTTGGCGTCGACTGGCTCAATGGATTGCAGGCGCGCTATGGCCACGGTCACTGGACGCTGGTGGTCGATCCCGATGAATTCTTTGTCTATCCTTTCTGCGAGACGCGACCGCTGAGCGCGCTGACCGACTGGCTGGATGCATCGTCGATCAAGTCATTCTCGGCCATGCTGCTGGATATGTACCCCAAGGGACCGTTGACCGCGCAGCCCTATCGGGCCGGGCAGAACCCTCTGGACATCGCGGCCTGGTTCGATTCGGGCAATTACACGGTTCAGCGAAACTGGAAATACGGCAACCTCTGGATTCAGGGTGGTCCGCGCACGCGGGTCTTTTTCGCGGATCGGCCTGCGATGGCACCGGCGCTGAACAAGATCCCGCTGGTGCGGTGGGACCGGTCCTATGCCTATGTCAGTTCGACCCACATGCTGCTGCCGCGCGGTCTGAACCTGGTGTTCGACGAATGGGGCGGGGAAAAGGCCAGTGGCATCTTGCTGCATACCAAGTTTCTCGACACGTTCGGGAGCAAGGCCGAGGAGGAACTGTCGCGGCGCCAGCACTACGGCGGCAGCCGCGAATACCAAGCTTATCACGCAAGGATGAAGGCAGACCCGGAGCTTTGGTGCAAATGGTCGGAAAAGTATATTAACTGGCGGCAGCTAGAAATACTGGGGCTGATGTCCAAGGGGAACTGGGCGTAGGAAAAGGGTGCGCGTTTGAGTGTTGGCATTGTCATGCTGGTGCATTCTGCCCTGGATCGGGCGGAGCAGGTCGCGCGACACTGGTCTGCGGCGGGTTGTCCCATAGTCATCCACTGCGACCGAAATGTGCCTGGCAAGACCTATGCTGCATTCCGCAAGTCGCTGTCGGATATCGCGACGATCCATTTTTCCCGGCGTTACCGCTGTGAATGGGGCACATGGGGCCTTGTGGCGGCCACGCAGGATGCCAGCGAAATGATGTTGGCCAGCTATCCCGATGTGCGCCATGTCTATCTTACATCCGGGTCCTGCCTGCCGTTGCGCCCCGTTGCCGAGCTGATCAATTATCTCGCCGCGCGTCCGCAGACCGATTTCATCGAAAGCGCGACGACGGCGGATGTGCCCTGGACGGTGGGGGGGCTGGACGAGGAACGCTTTACCCTGCGGTTTCCGTTTTCGTGGAAAAGGCATCGCAAGGCCTTTGACTGGTACGTCGGGGTGCAGCGCCGGACACGGTTTCGCCGCGTGATGCCCAATGGCCTGGTGCCCCATATGGGCAGCCAGTGGTGGTGCCTGTCGCGGGCGACGCTGTCTTCGATTCTGGGGGATTCGATGCGGCCGACGTTCGACAAGTATTTCAAGAAGGTATGGATCCCGGATGAAAGCTATTTCCAGTCGCTTGCGCGGATCTATTCCAGCCACATCGAGAGCCGGTCCCTGACCCTTTCGAAATTCGATTTCCAGGGCAAACCGCACATCTTCTACGACGATCACCTGCAACTGCTGCGGCGTTCCGATTGCTTTGTCGCGCGAAAGATCTGGCCGCGGGCCAATCGTCTGTACGATGCCTTTCTGACCGATGCCGGGGCGGCGATGAAGCGGACAGAACCGAACCCTGGCAAGATCGACCGCATCTTTTCCAAGGCCGTGGAGCGGCGCACGCGCGGGCGACCCGGCCTGTACATGCAGAGCCGCTATCCCAACGACGGCTGGGAAAATGGCCTGACGGGGGCGAAATATTCAGTTTTCCAAGGATTTTCGGAGCTTTTCGAGGATTTCGAGGGCTGGTTGGCCCGCACGACGGGGTGCCAGGTGCATGGCCACGTCTTTGGGCCGGAGGACGCGCAATTTGCCGGGGGCCAAAGCGTGATCAACGGCGCCTTGATGTCGTCTGCCAGGTTGCGCGACTACAATGCACGCGATTTTCTGACCAACCTGATCTGGAACACGCGGGGACAGCGCCAGTGTTTTCAATATGGACCGCGGGCCAACCAGGATGTCGCCTGGGACATGGCAAAGGATGCCAACGCCCAGATCTCGGTCATCTCGGGGGCCTGGGCGGTGCCGTTGTTCCAATCCAACCGCAGCTTTGTCGAGATCCGGCGCGAGGCCGCGTGGTTGCAGAAGGTCGAGAGCGAATTCATCAATGCCCTGCGCTCTCCCTATTCCAAGGGGCACTTTCACATCTGGTCGATGGCGGACTTCGTCGATTCCCCGATGGAGCCGTTGCAGGCCGCGATCGAAGAGATCAGCCACCATGGTCGCCGCCTGACCGAAGTGCCCAAGATGGTGGACCTGACCGGTTTCGGCCAGTTTCTTCAGGATCTTAAAAATCAGGGTATGCACCCCTACCTGATGGGCGATTTCCCGGCGTCGTCCGACGATATACCCTTTGTTATCAAGCCGGTGCGCAAACCTTACCCCATTCAAAGGTAGCGACAGATGCCCCAGTTCTCCTCATTTGTCGTGTTCGCGGAAATGCGCACCGGATCCAACTTTCTGGAGGCCAACCTGAATGCGCTGGAGGGGGTCAATTGCCTGGGAGAGGCGTTCAATCCGCATTTCATCAGCTATCCCAATCGTGACAGCTGCCTTGGGATCAGTCAGGCCGAGAGGGATCGCGACCCGGGCCAGCTGCTGGCGCGGATGCAAAGCGCGCCGGGGCTGAACGGTTTCCGGTTCTTCCACGATCATGATCCACGCGCGCTTGAGCATGTGTTGAAGGATCCGGCCTGTGCCAAGATCGTCCTGACGCGCAATCCTGCGGAAAGTTATGTCAGCTGGAAGATCGCGCAGGCCACGGGACAGTGGAAGCTGACGGATGTGCGCCGCCGCCGCGCCGAAACGGTGGCGTTCGACGCGGATGAATTCGCGGCGCACCTGGGCAGGCTTCAGGCCTTTCAGGTGCGACTGCTGAATGCCTTGCAGGTCAGTGGGCAGACCGCGTTTTATCTGGATTACGAGGATTTGCAGAGCGTTGCCGTGATGAATGGCCTCGCGGCCTTTCTGGGGGTGGCGGGCCGGCTGGAGACGCTGGACCGGGACATGAAGGTGCAGAACCCATCGGCGCTGGCGGACAAGGTCGAAAATTTCGCGGAAATGGAGGACGTGCTGGCGCGGTTGGATCGGTTCAACCTGTCGCGCACGCCCAACTTCGAACCGCGCCGTGGCCCGCAGGTGCCGTCCTTCGTGGCGGCGGCGGGAATTCTGTACATGCCGATCAAGGGCGGACCGGAGGCCGCGGTCACGCGCTGGATGGCCACGCTGGACAAGGATGGCGTGATCGAGGGCTTCAGCCAGAAATCCCTGCGCCAGTGGAAGCGGGCGCATCCTGGGCACCGAAGTTTCGCCGTGTTGCGTCATCCGGTTGCGCGGGCCCATGCGGTTTTCTGCGACAAGATCCTGTCGACGGGGCCGGGGGCCTTTGCCGAGATACGCAAGGTCTTGCGGCAGCGGTTCAACCTGCCGATACCCGAGGTGGTGGATGCAGGCTATGCACCGCATCACCACAAGGCCGCGTTCCTGGCGTTTCTTGATTTTCTGAAGATCAACCTGTCCGGGCAATCCGGCCTGCGTGTCGATCCGCATTGGGCAACGCAATCGGCGATGCTTGAGGGGATGGCGCAGTTTGCCCTGCCGGATCAGCTGGTGCGCGAAGACGAAATCACGCTGCACTTGCCGGCGTTGGCCCGCCGGGCAGGGGGGGGTGATCACCCACTGTCCGACCCGGCTGCGGGTGCGGAGCTGCCCTATGCGTTGAATGTAATCTATGACGCGGAGGTCGAAGCGCGCGTCGCAGAGGTGTATCAGCGCGACTACATGACCTTTGGCTTTGGCCCCTGGCAGGGTGTGCGTTGACGCGCCGACGACGGGATGACAGGCTGAATTGACAGCCCGAAACCGGGACATGTCGTCGACGGGAGGCCGGATCATTTCCATCACTGTTCATCACCTCAACAACTCTCGGTCACAGCGGGTTCTGTGGCTGCTGGAGGAATTGGAGCTGCCCTATACGATCACGCGCTATCAACGTGATCCCAAGACGATGCTGGCCCCGGCCGCGCTGAAAAAGGTGCATCCCTTGGGCAAATCGCCGGTGGTCGTTGACGAAGAGGCGAACCTGACGGTCGCTGAGACCGCCGTGATCGTGGAGTATCTGATCGACCTGGCCGGGGGTCGGATGGGGCCGCCCGACGATCCTGCAGAGGCTCTGCGGTATCGGTACTGGATGCACTACGCCGAAGGGTCGCTGATGCCGCCGCTGTTGCTGAAACTGGCCATGAGGCGGGTGCCGATCATGGGGCGTCTGGCTGTCAGGAAGGTGCAGCCGATGATTGAGGTGCATCTGGATTTCGTCGAAGCCACGCTGTCGCGGCAGGAGTGGTTTTCGGGCGAACAGATCGGTGGCGCGGACGTGATGATGAGTTTTCCGCTGGAGGCTGCTTGCAGCCGCGCCGGTCTTGACGGGTCGCGCCCGGCCACGATGGAATGGCTGGATCGGATTCATGCGCGCCCGGCGTACAAGGCGGCGTTGGCGCAAGGCGGGCCATATGCCTATGCCTGAAGCCCATCATCGCCTTATTGAAATGCAACAGGGCCCCGGATGGGGCCCTTTTTTCATGAACCTGGCAAGAGAGGCGAGCCGACTAGGCGGCCTGCATGTTCTGATCAGACGTCAGGATCGCATATAGCGTCGCAGGGTCCTGATTGGCGCGCAGCTTCTTGCACAGCGCCAGATCACGGAGACTGCGCGACACCAGGGCCAACGCCTTCAGGTGTTCGACACCAGCCTCTTCCGGCGCGAAGAGGGCAAAGACAAGATCGACCGGCAGCCGGTCGATCGAATCGAAATCGACCGGTCTTTCCAGCACGATAAAGGCACCCTGAACCCGCTCGATGCCGGACAGGCGCGCATGTGGCAATGCCACGCCGTGACCGACCCCGGTGGGGCCAAGGCTTTCACGCTCCTGCAAGGCTTCGACAACGCGGTTCTGGTCCAGTCCATGTGCGGACTGGGCCAGTTCCCCGATGTCATGCAAGAGGCGCTTCTTGCTGGAAGCCGACGCAATCACCTTGATCGCTTCCGGCTTTAGAATCTGTGACAGTTTCATCCTGCCTCTTGTCTGCTTCGAGTGGGCCCGCCGACGGCGGGGCCCAGATGTCTAACTGCGTGGATCGATCCAGCCGATATTTCCGTCGTCGCGTCGGTAGACAACGTTGATCCCGTCCTTGCCTTCCTTGCGGAACACCAGCACCGGAGCGCCGGCCAGTTCCATGTGCATGACGGCTTCACCGACCGAGAGCGACGGAATCTGTGTCTCCATCTCTGCGACGATGACAGGTTGCAGCGTTTCCGGCTCCGAATCCTCGTCAACTTCGTCCGAGGCGAGGATATATGAGGAGGCGCCCAGAAGTTCAACCGGCTCAGCACGCGTTTTGTGGTGATCTTTCAACCGACGCTTGTAACGGCGCAGTTGTTTTTCCATTTTATCGGAACATGCCTCAAATGCCGCATAGATTTCAGGTGCGCGCGCCTTGGCCTGTGCGGTCAGCCCGGTGCTGAGGTGAACAGTGGCTTCACAGATGAATTCGTGGGCGCTTTTGGAAAATGTGATCTGCGCGTCGGTCGGCCTTTCTGCATACTTGGCAACCGCTGTCCCCAGACCGTCCTTGACGTGGGTCTGAAGGGCATCGCCGATATCGATCTGTTTGCCTGTGATCTGGTAGCGCATTCCGTCTCCTCTTCATGACAATTCGGGCGTGATCCTGCGGCAGTGGCCGCCGGAACGCTCAGGTCCGAATGCTGCGGAAAAACGACAGCCCCGCTGCCACGATCCCGGTCGAGCCGCCGAGGCGGGTACCGGGTGTCACTATGGCGTAACGCGTTACTGTCATGTCATCATTTGAGGATAAGAGGCCATCGTCTGTCAATGAAATGTGCTGTGATCGGTTGCCGCGCCGTTAGCGATCTTGCCAGGGGGCGCCAGCCAAGGGACCGCTGAGTGGTGCGCCGCCCTTGCAAGGCAGGCGTTCCGGGCCGTCGGTGAAAACCGCCTAAGGCCATTCTGCATCAGCGGTTTTCGGCTTTTTGCCG
The DNA here is from genome assembly GCF_003575965.1 of Pseudooceanicola sediminis. Classification (GTDB taxonomy): domain Bacteria; phylum Pseudomonadota; class Alphaproteobacteria; order Rhodobacterales; family Rhodobacteraceae; genus Pseudooceanicola; species Pseudooceanicola sediminis. Next base: position 366,621 of record NZ_QWJJ01000002.1, read on the forward strand.
GAGGGTTTTGCCAGCGTCAGCTGATGCGGAAGCTGTCGCCAAGGTAGACGCGGCGGACGTTGTCGTTCTGCACGACTTCGTCCGGTGTGCCCGACATCAGAACCTTGCCATCGTGCAGAATGTAGGCGCGATCCACGATCTCGAGCGTCTCGCGCACATTGTGATCGGTGATCAGCACCCCGATTCCCCGTTTCTTGAGGTCGGAGACGAGGTGGCGGATATCCTGCACGGAAATCGGATCGACGCCTGCAAAGGGTTCATCGAGCAGGAGGTACTTGGGTTCTGCCGCCAGGCAGCGGGCAATTTCAACGCGGCGGCGTTCGCCACCTGACAGCGCCAGCGCGGGCGCGCGGCGCAGGTGTTCGATGGAAAATTCCGACAGCAATTCTTCGAGGCGTTCGCGTTTCTTGTGGCCGTCACTATGGGTGATGTCCAGGATCGCGGCGATATTGTCTTCGACGTTCATGCCGCGAAAGATGGACATTTCCTGGGGCAGGTAGCCGATACCGAGTTTTGCACGCCGGTACATCGGCAGGCCGGTGACATCGATTCCATCCAGCGTGACGCGGCCCCCCTCGGGTACGACCAGACCTGCAATGGCGTAGAAGCTGGTGGTCTTGCCCGACCCGTTCGGACCCAGCAGCGCCACCACTTCGCCACGATCCAGGGACATGGTGACATCGCGGATCACGACGCGTTTCTTGTAGGACTTGCGCAGGCCTTCGATTCGCAGCCCGTGGTCGCCTTCGGTTACCGTCAGCGAGGGCTTCGCCGCAGGGGGGGGCAGGTCCATCGGTCAGTCCTTGCCGCTTTGCAGGACCGTGCGCACGCGACCCTCCATCCGGGCCGAGCCGGAGTCGAGATCGACGTGCATGATGTCGGAGGCAATGGTGCTGTTGCCCTGAAGCAGGAGCACGTTGTCACGCATGACGATGTTGCCGTTGACCACGTCGTAGTCCGCCCGGTCGCCTTCGGCGGCATCTTCGCCGCTGACGAGGGTGACGCCGCCTGTCGCCTCTAGGCGCTCGATCTCGTCGCCGGCTTCGTTGTAGACGACCAGGACGCGGGGCGCGGAAAGCTTCATGTCGTTTTGCGCGACCTTGACGTTGCCTTCAAACACCGCTGTTCCATCGGTCTGGCTGACCGAGAGCTGGTCCGAATCGACATAGATCGGGGCCTTTGTATCGCTGCTGCCAGTGCCGAAACTGATACTGGTTTCCTGGGCTGTGGCCGGTCGTGCGATCAGCAGCGCCGTCGGCAGGGCAACAGGCAGCGCCAGCGGGACTGCGGCGAGGCACGCCATGAGCGCGGCGCGGAACGGGCGGCTCACGGCCATTTCAACAGCGGTCAAAGGGGGTTACTCCTGAGGCTTGTCGGGGTCGTATACCAGTTTCACACCTTCGGTGAAAACCAAATACGCATCACCCGTGGCAGGATCTGATGTCAGCACCATCCGACCTGCCGAAAACGTGCCGGGGGGGCCATCGCCCTTGATCGGCCCCTTGGATTCCGCATGAACCTCTCTCATGCCGGAGTCGAGGGCCTCGGTTCGGATGCGGTAGCCTGTGGAGGAGGTGATGACGACGCCCCCCAGCAATGTCGCTGTATCGATCGACTGATCGATGATGCCATGATCCCCGATGAAATTGATCGTCTCACCCGAGGTCAGATTGATTTCCGAGGCGACATTTTCCGCCTCTTGCCGGTGATCGGCATCCGGGCGGGCGCTATCGGCGGTAAACGCGATCAGGTCGCCTGTTTCGTTGGTGCCCGAAAAGGTGGGTTTGGTCACGCGTTCGCTGCGCGCTGCATCCCGCAGGTCGATGTTGGAATAGGGCAATTCGGCATTCGGATCGTGGTTGCGCGAGAGCAGGAAGAGCGTCGACAGGATGCCCATGGCGCTGAGTGGCAGAATGACCTTGAGCCAGGCCACGGCGCGGGAATAGGATTTTGCGGAACGCGCCACCAGCCGTGCCACCTACATATGCGCGAAGATATCGACATCCGCCCAGCCAGCCAGGTCGAGGCGGGCCCGCGTGGGCAGAAAGTCGAAACAGGACTGAGCAAGATCGGTACGCCCTTCGCGCGCCAGCCGCGCATCGAGTTCATCCCGCAATCGGTGCAGGTGGAGAACGTCCGAGGCTGCATAGTCAAGCTGGGCGGCGGTCAGTTGAGGCGCGCCCCAATCGCTCATCTGCTGCTGCTTGGAGATATCGGTCTGTAGCAGATCCTGGGTCAGGTTCCTGAGGCCGTGCCGGTCGGTGTAGGTGCGCACCAGCTTGCTGGCAATCTTGGTGCAATACACCGGTGCCGCAAGCGCGCCGAAGGCGTTGAACATCGCCGCAATGTCGAAACGACCGAAGTGAAAGAGCTTGAGCACATCCGGGTCGGTCAGCATCGCGCAGAGGTTCGGCGCCTCGGTCTGGCCAACGGCGATCTGCACCATGTGGGCATTTCCGTCGCCGCCCGACATCTGCACGACACAGAGCCGGTCGCGGTGCGGATTGAGGCCCATGGTTTCGCAATCGATCGCGACAACAGGACCAAGGTCAAGGCCGTCGGGCAAATCGTTCTGATAGAGGTGATTGGTCACGGGCCGCGTCCTTGGTGAACTGGCACTTGATCTAGTCGTTCGGAGGATAGGATGCAAACCGTGCGTGCGGCAATATCGGGGGAAAGCGCCTGTCAAACCGACCGATGGGCCCTGCCCTGAGGCGACAGGGCCCGCCAGGATGAGTTACCGGGGGTGGCGTTGCACGTCCGGGTTCTTGAGGTTTGCCCTCTCAGGCCGTGGCGGCGAGCTCGGGCAATGGGGGGGTGAGCTCGCCTGCATAGTGGCAGGCGACGCGATGTCCGTTGCCAAAATCGCGAAGCGCCGGCTTTTCAGTGCGGCAGCGGTCGGTCGCGAAGGGGCAGCGCCCGGCAAAGCGGCAGGCCTTGGGTGGGTTGATGGGCGATGGCGGTTCGCCCGTGACGGTAAAGCGTGCCCCTGCGCGCGAGCGGTCGTCGGGGGACAGGGCAGCGGCCATCAGCGACCAGGTGTAGGGGTGTTTCGCTGCGGCAAAGAGCTGGCCCGTCGGGGCCTGTTCGACGAATTCACCCAGGTACATCACTGCGACATGGGTACAGATGTGCTGCACCACGGCGAGGTCGTGAGAGATGAAGACATAGGTGAGGCGCTTGTCTTTTTGCAGACGTTTCAGCAGGTTGAGGATCTGTGCCTGGATCGCCACGTCGAGCGCCGAAACGGGCTCGTCACAGACGATTAGGCGGGGTTCCGTCACCATGGCGCGGGCGATGCAAAGGCGTTGTCGCTGACCGCCCGAAAACTGGTGTGGAAACAATCGCTTGGCATCGGGGTGCAGGCCGACCTGGCGGAACATCTCGTCAACGCGGTTTTCCCGGCCGCGCACCGGGCCGAGGCCCATCAGGTCAAGCGGTTCGCGCACGGCCTGCCCTGCGCGCAGGCGCGGATTGAGCGAGGAATAGGGATCCTGAAAGACCATCTGCATCATGTGGCGGATGGTGCGCAGGGGTTCGCCGTCAAGCGACGAGAGGTCGTGCTTTTCCAATTGCATGGTGCCTGCAACCGGGTCGACCAAACGCATAAGGGCTTGGGCCGTCGTGGATTTTCCCGAGCCCGATTCCCCGACGATGCCGAAGCTGTCGCCTTCGTTGACGGAAAAGGTGACGCCATCGACGGCGTGCACAGTCTGGCCGGAGGCGAGGGGGAAGTGGACCTTGAGGTCCCTGACATCGAGCAGAGGTTTCATGCGACGGCCTTTTCGGCGGTGGGTTTCCAGCAGAGCGCGCTGTGTCCGGGGGCGGTCTCGTACGTCGGTGGCGTGTCGGTATGGCATCGGTCATCGGCCAGTGCGCAGCGCGGTGCGAAACGGCACGCCTTGGGAAAGCGACCGAGCGGGGGGACCATGCCGGGGATTTCGCCAAGACCTTCGGCCTGCGGATCATTTGCCGCCGCGCCGAGGCGCAGGCGCGGGGTGCACGACATCAGCCCGCGCGTATAGGGGTGGGCAGGGGCGCCGAGGATCGCCTCGACGGTGCCGCTCTCGACACATTTGCCGGCGTAGAGAACGGCGACATCATCGGCCATTTCGGCGACCGCGCCGAGGTCGTGGGTGATCAGCATGATCGCGGTATCGGTCTGCATCTGCAGGTCGCGCAGCAGGCGGAAGATCTGGGCCTGCACCGTGACGTCGAGCGCGGTGGTCGGTTCGTCGGCAATGATGACCTTTGGGCGGCAGGCCAGCGCGATGGCGATCATGACCCGTTGGCGCATACCGCCCGACAGTTCGTGCGGATAGGCGGCGAGGCGATCTTCGGGACCGGGGATCTGCACGGCGCGCAGCATTTCCAGCGCGATCTCGCGCGCCTCGGCGCTGGATTTCTTCTGGTGCAGCTCGATCACTTCGGTGATCTGGCGTTCGACGGTCAGGACCGGGTTCAGGGCCGTCATCGGCTCCTGAAAGATCATCGACATGGCATTGCCGCGCAGCTGGCGCAGGCGCGACGGTTTCGCCGCCAACAGGTCTTCGCCTGCCAGGGTGATCGAGCCGCCGGTGACGGCAAACCGATCCGGCAGCAGGCCCATGGTGGCCAGCGCCGTCATGGATTTGCCGCAGCCGGATTCCCCGACCACACCGAGGGTCTTGCCGGGGAAGAGTCGCAGCGAGACGCCGTCCAGCACGGATTGCACGGATTTGCCGGTGTCGACGCCGACTTTCAGGTCTTTGACTTCGAGGACGGGGTCCATGGTTCATCGCCTCCGCAGTTTGGGGTTGAGGGCGTCGTTGATGCCGTCGCCGACCAGCGAGATGGCGAGGACCGTGATAAAGATCGCGACGCCGGGCAGGGTCACCGTCCACCAGGCATCCAGCAGGTAGTTGCGGTTCTGGCCGATGATCAGGCCCCAGCTCATCGTGTTGGGATCACCGAGGCCCAGAAAGGACAGGCCCGCCTCGAACAGGATGGCGGCCCCGACGGCGAGGCCCGCGGCGACGATCAGCGGCGGCAGCGCGGCAGGCAGGATGACACGGAAGATCAGGTAGGCGTTGCGGGCGCCAGAGGTGCGGGCGGCGGCGACATAGTCGAGCTTGCGGATGCGCATGAATTCGGCGCGGGCAAGGCGGGCCACCTGCGGCCAGCTGACCGCGCCGATGGCGAAGGTGATGGTGACCAGAGAGGCGCCGAATATCGTGACCAGCACCATGGCCAGCAACAGGGTGGGCAGGATCTGGAAGAATTCGGTGACCTTCATCAGCACCGCGTCGACCGCGCCGCCGAAAAAGCCCGCGAAAGAGCCGACGAGGATGCCGATGACGACCGAGATCACCGCCGCTGCCGCGCCGACGGCCAGGGTGGCGCGGCCGCCCTCGATGATCCCGGCCAGCATGTCACGGCCAAGGTAATCGGTGCCGAGGGGGGCGTATTCGCCGCCCGGCGGGGCGAAGGGCAGGTCGACCATCGAATAGGGATCGACCGGATAGAGAAATGGCCCGATGAACGTGGTGCCCAGCATGATCGCCAGCAGGACAAGGCCGATGATCGCAGATTGGTTGCGGGCAAAGGCGCGCATGAATTCCGTCACCGGGTGGGCGGGTTTCGGCCCGATCGGTTCGGGGCCGCTTTGGGGCAGGGTCGCGGTGGTGTCGGTCATTGGGTTGCTCCTGCGGCGCGCGGCTTGGCTTTCTTGCGGCGGGGGCCGCCGATACGCGGGTCGATGCGCCCATAGGCGAGGTCGGTCAGGATGTTGGCGACCATGACGAGGATGGCGGAGAAGAACAGGATGGCCAGCAGCGTCGGGTAGTCGCGGCGCAGGATCGATTCAAACGCCAGACGCCCCAGACCGGGCCAGTTGAACACCGTTTCCACAAGGACGGCCCCGGCAAAAAGCTGGCCGAATTGCAGGCCGATCATCGTCACGACCGGGATCAGGCCGTTGCGCAGGGCGTGGCCGAAGACGACGCGACGTTCGTTCAACCCCTTGGCGCGGGCGGTGCGGATATAGTCCGAGCCGAGCACATCCAGCATCGAGGCGCGCGACAGGCGCGAATAGGTGGCGATGTAGATCGAGGCCAGCGTCACGGCGGGCAGGACCAGGTGATGCAGCACGTCCAGCACCGCGCCGTACCAGGTGTCATTGCCGCGCACGTTCATCATGCCGGAGACCGGGAACATCGGGATGATCGAGGCGAACAGGATCAGCAGCATCAGCCCGGTCCAGAACACCGGCGCGGCATATCCGACCAGCGAAAAGATCGTGACGAAATGGCTGAGGATCCCCTTGGGCTTTTTCGCGGAAAAGATGCCCATCAACGTGCCGATGACGACGGCGAGGACCAAAGCCGACACGACCAGCAGGATCGTGGCGGGCAGGCGTTGCAGGATCAGGTTCAGCACGGGTTGCTTGAAGTAGTAGGAAAAGCCGAAATCGCCTGTGCAGATCTTGCCGACGTAGATCAGCAGTTGCAGCCAGACGGGTTTGTCGAGGCCATATTCGGCGCGCATCTGGGCAATCAGGTCTTCGGACGCGCCGCCCATTTCACCGACGATGACCGAAACGGGATCACCCGGCGCAAGCTGGATCAGCAGGAAGTTCAGGACGACGACTGCCAGAAGCAGGCCGATGGCAGAGGCGAGTTTCTTGACGAGGGGGGGCATTGGCAGGTCCTCTGGCAGAGGCAGGAGGGAAGGGGTGTCCGGCCCCGGGGTGGCGGGGCCGGCAGGTTCAGCTCAACAAGGATCAGATCACTCGGACCACTCGACCTGATCCCAGGGCGACACGGCGCCCCAGATGGTGTCGGGCAGATGTGTCAGACCCTTTTTGTAGGCGGTGTAGAAGGGCACTTCGTTGATGTAGAGGATCGGCGCATCCGCGACGACGATCTGCTGAAACTCCTTGTAGAGTTCGGCGCGCTTGGTCTGATCCGTCTCGATCGCGGCGGCGGCCAGCAATTCGTCTACGCGGGCGTTGGAATATTGCTGGGTATTGGACCAGATCACGCCCTTGCGGATGTTGGAGGAGATGTAGGTGCGGTCGACGCCGATCACCGGATCGCCCCAGTTGTAGACGCTGTCCTGGGTCATGTCGAAATCGTAGTTCGCGATGCGCTGCGCCCAGGTGGGAAAGTCGGGGGCGGTGCGGACCTCAAGTTCGATCCCGACCTGTTTGAGCTGCGTGCGCATGTATTCGACAACGTTGCGGCCAATCTCGGGCGAGCCGGGGATATAGTCGATGGTGGCCGAGAGGCGGATGCCGTTGCCGTCGGGGGTCAGGCCGGCCTCGTCCAGCAGGGAGGTCGCCTTTTCCAGATCGAAGGCATATTTTTCGACGTCATCGGTGGCCAGCGGCGAGGTGCCGGTGATCGGACCGGTGCTGTCCTTGGCGACGCCGCCCAGCAGGCGTTGCAGGATGAAATCCTTGTTGATGGCATAGCCGATGGCCTGACGCACCGCTGGATTGTCAAAGGGCGCTTTCTTTGTGTTGAAGGCGATCCAGTTCAGCGCGCCGACAGCGTCGTAACCCGCATCGGAGACTTCTACATTGTCGGCCTTTTCAAGGCGCTGAACGTCACGGATGCCGGACATGAAGGGGACCATGTCGATATCGCCGCGCTCGGTCGCCAGCACCAGGTTGGCACTGTCGCCGATGATCTGCACGATCACCTCGTCCATCTTTGGCAGACCGTCGAGGAAGAAATCCTCGTTCTTGGCCAGCTTGTAATATTCGCCCTGCTTGTATTCGACAAACTTGAACGGGCCGGAGCCGACGGGGGCCAGGTTGGCCGGGTTCTGCTGAATGTCACCTTCGCCGTAGATATGTTCGGGGATGATCGGCATCAGCGCGGGCGACATGGCCAGCAGCAGGGCGGGGTGCGGTTTTTCCAGCTTGATCACGGCAGTCAGCGGATCTGGGGTTTCGACATCGACCACCGGGGCCAGCATGGTCTGGAAGGGGTGGTTCGCCTTGATCGTCATGATCGAAAACTTGACGTCTTCGGATGTGATCGGTTCGCCGTCATGAAAGGTTGCGCCCTCGACCAGATGCAGCGTGACGGACAGGCCGTCGTCCGACACGTCCCAGCTTTTGGCGAGGTAGGGTTGCGGGTTCCAGTTGCCATCATAGCGCAGTGGCGAGGCAAAGATCTGGGACGACGCCATGAAGGTCGCGATGCCGGACTGGATCGCGCCGTTAAAGTGTCGCGGTACCTGCGTGGTGCCGACAACAAGTGTTTCGGCCTGTGCCGGCGCAAAAAGCCCGCCGAGCGTCAGGGCAACCGCGGCGGCCAGAGTGGAGGAACGAAAGTGTTTCATTATGTCTGTCCTGTTGAGTTGGTTTCTTGATTTTCAGTCTTTGTCGGAAGTCATAGCAGGCCGCCGATCCCGCGCATGGCAGTCAGCGCGGCCGTCACGGCCAACAGGCCGATGGCGGCGGTGCGATACCCGCCTTCGTCCAGCCGTTTGAAGGCCTGCCCGCCGACCCAGGTGCCGATCAGCAGCGCGGGCAGGGCGATACCGGCCTGAAGCAGGCTGTCCCGGTCGATTTCCCCGGCCCAGATTAGGCCGGGCAGCGCAACCAGCGAGGTGAGGAAGAAGAACACCATGAGCGAGGCGCGGGTGTTCACCGCCGGCGTGTGCGTGCCGAGGAAATAGGCGATGGCGGGCGGTCCGGGCATTGCGGCAAGGCCTGAAAACAATCCCGCAACCATGCCCGCGCCGATGGCGGTGCGGCGTCCTTCGTCCAGCCTGACCTTGAGCAGCAGCGCGGCCAGCCCGATCGCCACCAGCACCGCCAGGACGATGCGCATCGCGTCGGGGGACAATCGGGTCAGGGCCAGAATGCCCAGAGGGGTGCCGAGCACCGATCCGATGGTCATCAGCAGCAGCGCCCGGCGATTGACCAGGGCGCGCATCCGCACCGTGTCACGCAAGCCGACCATGCATTGCAGCAGGATCGCCAGGGTGACGGCCCGTGACGGCGCGATGATCAGGCTCATCGCGGGAACGGCCGCCAGGGCAAAGCCGAATCCCGTCAGTCCGCGCAGCACGGCTGCGATGAAAACAGTCAGGGATATCAGCGCGATCAGTTCCATCAATCGAAGTTCAGCACGATGGTTTTCTTGCGCGTGAAATGTTCGAGCATCGCCTCGAGCGAGGCCTCCTTGCCCAGCCCCGATCGCCCGAACCCCCCGTAGGAGACGTTGGGCTGGATCGTCAGGTTCTGGTTCACCTGCACGTAGCCCGAGTTCAACCGTGCCGTGGCATCCAGCGCGGTCGAGAGGGAGGCCGTCCAGATGGTTGCCGCAAGACCGTAGTGGGTGGCATTGGCCTTTTCGATAACGTCATCGTAATCGCTCCAGCGCTGGATCACGGCGACGGGGCCGAAGATTTCGTTCTGCACGCAGGGGTGATCTTCGGGCAGGTTCAACAGCAGGGTTGGCTGCATGAAGAGGTCGGGCGAGAGGGCGTCGTCGCTGGGCAGGGCGCCGCAGCGGACCACTTGCGCTCCCGGCGTTTCCTCGGCCAGCGCGACATAGTCGCGGATCACCTTGGCCTGTTTGGCCGAAATGATGGTACCGATATCGGTGGCCTCTGCCATCGGGTCACCGATCACCAGCTTGTTCAGGTTGTCCTGAAGCGCGCTCATGAAGTCATCATAGACGGCGTCGTGGACATAGATGCGGCTGGCGGCGGTGCAGCTTTGCCCCTGTCGGGTAAAGCGCATTCCGTTGATCGCGCCCGTGACGGTTTTCTTCAGATCGGCATCGGCGCAGACGATCATCGGGCTTTTGCCGCCCAGTTCCAGGCTGACGGGGATGATGTTCTTTGCGCCCGCTTCATAGACCATCTGGCCGACCGCTTCGGAGCCGGTGAAGGTGACCTTGGCGACATCCTTGTGCGAGGTCAGGACCGAACCGCAGTCGGCGCCAGTGCCGTTGATGACGTTCAGCACGCCGTCGGGCAGGTGCTTCATCAGGATCTCGGCGGCGGCGAAGGTGGCAAAGGGGGCCTCTTCCGACGCTTTCACGACAACTGTGTTACCGGCGACCAGTGCAGGCGCGATTTTCAGCATCATCAGCACCAGCGGTACGTTCCAGGGCAGGATCGCGGCCACCACGCCAAGGGGTTCGCGGGTGGTCATGGTCAGGATGCGGGGGTTGAAGGGGACGGTTTCGCCCTTCAGTTCGGACGCGAGGCCACCGTAGAATTCCAGCAGATCGGCGGCGACGCCCAGTTCGCCACGGCATTCCGTGCGGATCGCCTTGCCGGTTTCCAGCGCCAGCACACGTGCGATCGTCTCGGCCTCGGCTGTGATCGCGCGACCGGCGGCAGCGACCAGCTTGCCGCGGGCGCGTGCCGGGGTGGCGGCCCAGGCGGCACCGGCGGCCTTGGCAGCGGCGATGGCGGCCTCGGTCTCGGGGGTGCCACTGGCAGCGGCACGGCCCAGTTCGGCACCCGTCGCGGGGTTCAGCACGGCAATGCCCGAGGGGGTCGCGACATGTGCACCGCCGACAAGGTTCACCTGGGCGTAAGAGGCGATCACGGTGGCGGGATCGGCAGAGAGGAAAGGTTCGGTCATGGTATCATCATCCTTGCGGCGGGGCAGCATTGCTTGGGCCAGACAGCGGCAACCAACTGGGCCAGCGGAAGGGGGTTGCTAGAGTGCGACGGTTTCAGCGCCCAGAAGGCGGGCCAGGGGCAGATCGGCGGCGGTGGCGATACCGACCAGACGAGTGCCTGACCCGGGATCGTCGCTGGCCGTCAGTTCCCACCGGCCAGCGACATATTGCAAAAGCATTACAGTGGGTTCGCCGTCAATCGCCACCCAACCCTTGAGCCTCAGAAGCGTCGCCGGCAGGGCGTTCAGCGCGGCCTCGAACGCCGTGCGTTCAAAGCTGTGGTGGGTTTCCAGGCGGGTGCGAAAGAACACCTCGTCATGGGCAATCGGGGCGCTTTGCGGGGCCGAAAGAATGGACAGGGTGGTCGCGGACAGCAGTTCAAGCGGCAGTTCGGCGCGGCTGGTTTCGGCAATCGCGCGGCCCGGTGCGATACGGCGCAGGGCCGCGCGGGCCGTGGCCATCTGTGCGGGACTGGCAGCATCGACATGGTTCAGGACCACCAGATCGGCACCGTCGAACTGCCGCGCAACGGTGTCGCCAATCAAGGGATCATCAAGCTGCGCGGAGAGTTCCACGGCGTTGGCCAGCGTGATCACCATGTCCAGCTTCAAACGTCGGTCGAGCAGGGCGAATTCCGCCACCCGACGGGGTTCGCCGACGCCGCTCGCCTCGATCAGGATCTCGTCGGGATTGCTTTCGATGGCGCGAAAGATGGCAGGGCCTATGCCTTCGGCCATCGAACAGCAGATGCAACCGCCTGATAGCTCCATCGTCAGCCCGTCGTCGGACCTGATCAGGGCGGCGTCGACGTTGATTTCGCCGAAATCGTTGACCAGGACCGCCGTGCGGCTGCGCGATGCGCCCAGGATGCGGTTGACCAGCGTCGTCTTGCCCGACCCGAGGAAGCCGCCGATGACGGTGACCGGGATGATGGCCCCCCCCGTCATGCCAGTTCCAGCACGTCGGGCAGCATGACATCGGGCGCATAGCCCTGATCTGCCGGGACATTCGAGGGCTGCCACTCTCCGCCCAGAACGGTGCCGAGCACCTTGACCTTGCGCAGGTCGATGGCGTCGACCGACAAGGGATCACTGTCCAAGACCGCAAAGTCCGCGAATTTGCCCACTTCGATCGTCCCGACGAGGTGGTCGAGCTTGAGTTGGTACGCAGCACCGGATGTCACCGCCTTCAGCGCCTCTTCGACGGGGATACATTCCTGCGGGCCAAGCACCCGACCGGCCGAGGTGATGCGGTTCGCCGCACACCATGCGGTGAACAGCGGGTTTAGCGGCGTCACGGGCACGTCGGAATGGATCGACATCTGCACGCCATGCGCCAGCGCGGTGCCGCAGGCATCCATGCGGCGCGCACGGTCGGGGCCCATCGTCAGGGCGTAGTGCTGTTCGCCCCAGTAAAAGATGTGATTGGCGAACAGGTTGGCGGAAATCCCGAGCGCCTTCATCTTGGCGAATTGCGCGGCATCGGCCATCTGGCAGTGTTGCAGCGTATGGCGGTGGTCGGGAAAGGGGTGTTCCGTCAGCGCCTCGGTCAGCACGTCGATGATGAATTCCGACGCCTGATCGCCGTTGACGTGCAGGTGCATCTGGAGGCCGGCGGCGCTGTAGGCCTTGACCATTTCCTTCAGCGAGGCGGGTGGCAGGTTCCACAGCCCGTTTGGCGCGCCGTTGTGATAGCCCGGCCATTTCAGGCGGCCCGTGAACCCCTGAATGGATCCGTCGGTCATGATCTTGACCAGTCCCAGGTGCAGCTTGTCGTTGCCCTGCTTTTTAAGGGCGAGCGCGCGCTCGATCCCGTCCTTGACGCTCCACTGGATCGCGCCCAGTGCGGGCACCATGCGGACCGGGAAATCCGCTTCGGCGGTCGCGGTCTGATAGGCGGCGACAACCTCGTCCGTCATCGACTGGTGCAGGTCGGCCGAGGTGGTCACACCGGCATTGACCGCCGCCTTGCCGAAGGTGCGCAGGTTTGCCGCATCGATTCCGCGCAAGGCACCCGTGGCCCCAACCGCGCGCGCAGCCATCGACATTGCCGCCATCTCCTGCAGCTCGCCCGTGATCTGGCCGTCGGCGTCACGCAGGATGCCCTCGACGTTGGTCTGGCCCAGCATGTCGGCGCGTTCCAGCACCAGCGTGTTGACGTTGATCAGGTGAAAGCTGGCATGGGTGACCAGGATCGGACGCGTGGTCGAAACGCGGTCGAGGTGTTCGCGGCTCATCCGCGCGCCATCGAAATAGATCGGGTCGAATCCCCAGGCGATCAGCGGCGCATCGGGATCGGTCATCGTGGCCTCGTGGGCCTGAAGGCGGGCGACGACGGCCTCGATATCCTTCAGCCCGCCTTCGATGCTGCCATCGGGCGCGGTGCGCTTGAAATAGCCCAGGAAGAGATCATTCCAGACCGTCCCCTCCATCGCATGGCCGTGGGCTTCGACGAAGCCGGGCATGAGGACCTTGTCTTCAAAACGGGTGTCGACCACGATATCGCCCCAGGTGGCACAATCCGCCTCGCTTCCGACGGCGAGGATCCTGCCATCGCGCACCGCGACATGGGTCGCCTCTGGCGTATTGCGCGCCATGGTGCGGATCATCTTCGCTTTGAACACCTTGATCGGGTCTGACATGTTTTCTTCCTGGTTCTGGTCTGTCCGGGCAAGGCTATGGCCTGCGCCCCGACCACGACAGGGCCAGCCGGGCCAGATGGGTTGGGCCAGAGGAAAACGGATTATTTTCAGTAGGATGTGATTAGCTTATCTCCGACGCGGCTTGACCCAGAAGGATCAGCCCGGCGTCGATTTTCCGCTCATCTATATAGGATACGCCGAGGCGCAGGAACCGCCCGGCCTGATCGGCGGGCACAAAGGGATCACCGGATTCGGTCAGCACGCCCTTGGCGGCGGCGACGCGGAACAATTGGCGCGCGTCGAGGCCCGGCGGGCATTCCAGCCAGACGCTGGAGCCGCCGTGCGCATCGGAAAACCGAAAGCCGGGCAGGTGTCGCGCGCAGCCTTCCGAAACCTTGGCAAGGCGGCGGGTCAGCGCCTCTCGCAAGTTGCGTTGAAGGGTTAGATAGTGCCCCTCGGCCAGAAAGATCGCGGCGGTGCGCTGGTTGTTCAGCGGGGCCGAGCGGTGCATCAGGCGGCGCAGCCAGCGTGCCTCCTTCACCAGCTCGGGGGCTGCAACCATGAAGCCGAGGCGCACGCCCGGCGCCAGCACCTTGGACAGCGTGCCGAGATAGGCCACATGGCCACTGCTATCGAGGCTTTTCAGGGAGGTGGCGTCACCGGCGGCGGCAGTTTCGCCTTCATAATCATCCTCGATCACGATGGTACCGTCGCGCTGTGCCTGTTTCAGGATGGCCATGCGCCGATCCGTCGACATTGTCACCATGGTCGGGCAGTGATGCGCGGGGGTGAGGACCGCCACATCCAGCTTGCCCGCGCCATCCAGCCGCGCGCCCTCGGCGTCGATGGGCAGGTCGACGATGTCCGCCCCCTCTGCATCCAGGATGTTGCGCGCGTCGGGGTAACCCGGCATCTCGACGCCCACACGCGTGCCGGGGCGGGCCAGCAGACGCGCCAGGATATACAGGCCCTCCTGCGTGCCGAGCGTGACCAGGATATCATCCGTCTTTGCGTAGATGCCACGTTGCGGCAAGATCTGGCTGCGGATCTGTTCGACCAGCATCGGATCATCCTCGACTGCGCGATCGGCCGTCCACCAGTCGATCGCGGACCGCCCGAGCGCATCGCGCGAACAGGTGCGCCAGGTATTGATCGGGAACAGGCCCGGATCGACCTGTCCATAGACGAAGGGATAGGGGAAATCCTGCCAGTTTGAGGGCTTGATGATGTGGCGCAGACGCGACGGGCGCTGTTTCAGGCGGGCCTCCCAGTCGGGTGAGGCCTGCCAGCCAGGTGGGGTGGTGGCGGCTTCGGGCAGGTTCGCCACCTCCGGTTGCAGATCGCGTGCCACGAAAAAGCCGCGCCGGGGTACGGATTCCAGGTACCCCCTGGCCACCAGTTCATCATAGACGGCGGCGACGGTATTGCGCGCGATACCCAGTTGCCCGGCAAGTTGCCGGCTGGGCGGCATTTTCTGGCCCAGCGTCATCTGCCCCGCGTGGATCGATTCAACGATCCTGCGGCGCAACTGCGACTGGATCGGCTCGTCGCTTTCTCGGATGATGGCATTCAGCATGGGGTCGGCATTCCTTCGCCTTTTCTTTCGGTCCTGAGACGGCGGGTTTCAATGCTGCTCCGGCGATCTGCCATGCCTGCACCGGGCGCTGCTGATTTTCCGGGCGAGTCTGGCCCCATCGGTTGGTTGCATCTGGCCCTGTCGCGCAGCGGCGTCAGGTGGCCTTCTGCCCAGGAATTACCCGCCCAGATTCGGAGAGAACCCATGTATGACAACGACATAAGCGATGTGGTCGGCGCCGACCGTGCCCACGTCTGGCATCACCTGACCCAGCACAAGCCCTACGAGACATCCGATCCCCGAATCATGGTCGAGGGCAAGGGCATTCACGTCTGGGACGCGACGGGCACGCGCTATCTCGATGGCGTGTCGGGCGGGGTCTGGACGGTGAACGTCGGGTACGGGCGCGAAAGCATCGCCGATGCGGTGCGCGAGCAGCTGGTCAAGCTGAACTACTTCGCAGGCTCGGTGGGCTCGATCCCCGGGGCCCTGTTCGCCAAGCGGTTGATCGAGAAAATGCCAGGCCTTTCAAGGGTCTACTACAACAACTCCGGCTCCGAGGCGAAC
>NZ_QWJJ01000020.1 GCF_003575965.1 Pseudooceanicola sediminis
CCTTGCTATCATTAATGTTGTTTCGTATCGCTGCACCATTATAGATGGAGTCGGCATCATGAAGCACGTGATCCACGGCGTGGCAACAGCCACGGCAATAAGCATATCCGGACTAATGGCCTCGTCAGCTCCGGCTCAGGCCTATCAGGTGGATTGTGCGATCCTCCTCTGCCTTGCGGGCGGTTGGCCTGCCTCTGCGCCCTGCGCGCATGCCAGAGCGGTCTTCATTCGGCGGATCACGCCATGGCCGATCGAGCCGCCCTTACAAATCTGGCGGTGCCCAATGGGTGTGTCGTTCAAAGACCCCAGTCCAATGTCGCCTATGGAACGCCTTTATGACATCACGTTCCGCAATCCGCCCGAACCGCAGGCCTCGAATCCAATTCCCCTAGTCCGCGTCCAAGCGGATGAGCAAGCCGACATCGACATTTCGGGCGACGCCTTTGATTTCGTGCGCAGCATTCGCGTCTATCACATCGAGTATAGCCAGTACGAGAACCGAGATGGCACATGTCATCATAGCGATCTCACGCGATTGGGGTCCTACGGCGTGCAGGGCGATTACCGATGGACAAGATCCAACGTTGGCCAAGTGCCGGCCGCAGCTGGCCTGAGCATCCCTGATCGGTGTGGCAGCTATTTATACCGATCCGTCTTCGTCGACTGGCGAGATAACGCAGGCAGCTACGGATTCGAAGAAGTTCACTACTGACAAACCGGCCCGCGCTTCGTCGTTCTTGCCCTGACGACCAAGCGTGGCACCCCTTAACCCCCAAGAAAAGGATACGACGCCAGACCGTGAAGCCTGACGCCGCGCTAGAAAACTCCGTGAACAAGAGTTTCCTAGCGCACCGCTAAAACACCTGCAACCAGCAAAGTTGTTTTGCTGGCAAGAATGTTGTTGTCTCACGACATGGCGTCGGATCTCCAAGGAGACCTCGACTATGGAACCTACGACCGGCCTGATCCTGCGACGGATTACACAGACAAATCTCTCTGTCGCAGCGCACAAGCTTGCCACCCTCATCCTCGACGCCATCGCCTGGAAGGATGGCTACAACGGTTTGTCGCGCGGAACGGCAGCCTTCACCCTCTCGGCCCTGGCGGAGAAGATGGGTGTCTCACGGCAGTATCTTACGGTTCTTCTGAACGAACTTGAGGCTTCGCAGTTGCAGCTCGAGCGGGCGAAGCCGAATGGCAAGTTCGCGCCCTGGATCTTTCGGTTTTCCGCCTTCGACGAGGAGCGTGAAACCCATGATCTCGTGTCAGGTGAAGGCGACACATCACTATCTAGAGATAATAATAACAAAACTATCTTCTCAGGGCTGATCGATATCACCGCGAGTTCGAACGTTTTTCAGACCAGTTGGGCAGAGCTCATCAAAGCAGTGAAGGCCACGTTGCCCTGCTGGAACATCGACACCCAGGTCATCTGGGATCGCTTCCTCGCCTTCAACCGGTCGCGAGGCAACGGCAGGGTGCCGGCCGGCTTCCTGCTTGGCTTCATGCGCCGGTGGCGAAATTCGTCGGGAACTCCAACTCGTCCCGCGGTCAAGCCGCCCGCGAGACCAACAACGGACCCCAAAGAGCGCGAATTGCTGAGACAGATGCAAGCCGCACCAACGGCGAACCGCCAGTTCCACGCGTCCGACTTGTGTCGCTTGATTGGACACGCTGCCTACGAAGCGCGGGTCCTCGATGTGATCCGCAAGTTTGAGTGCCAGAGGTTTTCAGCGACCTTGGCGGTGCACGGACTCGCGGTGCTGGCCGGCGAGATATCGAGATGACTTGCGGGCCCAATCCATTCTGGCCTGCCCTGCATCGCGGCAGACAGGCATTGAGTACCGAAGTGTTGGCCAACCAAAACGTGGTCACTCGCGGGCGCGCCGCCAACCCAACTGGCACCCAATATCCGGTCGAATGCAGCGCGCCCGTCAAACATCGCAGATAGTCATCGCAAAAGAATACCTGCGTGGTCGGCGATATGTCCGCCGACCTTGGTGGGCTCCGAACGGGTTCGCCGCCATCCCCACCTCCGCGCTTGATCCGGCCCACAGTCCGGCGTCTCCCGCGGTCCCCGCGCTTGAACTGGGTCCGGGTCCCCATCGTCAGATTGTTCCAGAATCCCTTAATCGTCCGCCTCGTCGGGCCCTTCCGAAGACGGTTCCGGTCGAGACAGGCCCGCCACGATTCGACCTAACTCGCCGAGGATCTCTCCATGGTTCTTTTCGAGATAGCGATTGATCCGTTCATTCGTGAGCAGCCGTTCGACGTAGCGACCCGCTACCACAAGGCGTAAATGATCGGGGCCAAGCGTCCCCTCGATCAACTTGATGTTCTTCTGCAGGCTGGCCATTTCGGCCTTCATCCGCTCCGCCTGTTCGCGCGTAATGCCAGAGGTTTCTTTTTTCATTTCCGGATCGACAAGGTCTTCGGCATCGGTCGCGGTAAGGATGGCCTCGGTATAGGCCACCGTGTAGTTGTTCGCGGCGATCATAAGTTCCGCCGCTTGAATCTGCCGCAAGGGCTTCATCTTGCGCAGGGACCTGAAACTGTTGACCGGGCAATGCTTGTCCTTCAGGAGTTCAGCAGCCTCGGGGCAGATGCCGTTCAGCAATGTCCGCTTTCGCCGGATCAACGCCACATCCACATTCAGTGCAGCAGCAATACGGGCCTCTGGCACGCCACGCTCAATGGCCCGCAAGATCATCTTGTGTTCCTGAATTGTCGCGAGACGGCTGATGCGCTTGTTGTAGGTGAAAGACTCGTCGTCTGTGGCGACCAGGGAGGTGACGGTTTCCTCGCCCATTTCCTTCAAGACATGCAGACGGACATGACCATCGAGCAGGATGAACGTGCCGTCCTGACCAGGAGCGCGCGCAACCACGAGCGGTTCGATCAAGCCGGCCTCGCGGATCGATGCGGCGATCTGTGCATACTTCTGGCCCTTGGGAACCGTGATCGGCAGTTGCTTCACCGGCAGGATGGTGGCGATCGGGATCTGACGCAGGGTCGGCTCAAATCCTGGCCCCTTGGGCGGGGGCGTTTTGCCCATATGTGTCATGCCCGAGGTTCCTTGAGACCGTCGACCACCATGCTCGGCAGGGAATCCAACCCCTCGGCACGGAGCAAAGTGAGGAAATTCTCATCCTTGAGCAGGGACTGGAACGCTGCGTCGAGGAACAGCAGGTTGCCGCGCGTCGACTGGGCCCTGCGGATCATGTCCTGCTGGCGTTCTGCCTCGATACGATAGGCCCGGACCAGCGCCGCCGATGTCATCCGCACCCCAGATCGTTTTGTGCGTGTGGCACCCTTTTTCTTGCCGTGCCGGTGGCGCAGTTCCACCAGCCGCCGTGCTTCAAGCAGCTTCTTGCCGCGCAATTCACCCGAGGCATAGGCCGCTTCCAGCGCCTTCTGCACATCCTTCTCTTCCGCCCTCGTGATATACAGTGCGACGCTGAGGGGCATCTGACCGGTCTCGACCGCGATCAGCAGTCGTTCCTCGCCGTTGGCGATCAACTCGCCGATTTCGTGAACGTACGACCATGACAATCCGGTTTTCTCGGTGATGTCGTGGTCCGAGTATCCTCGGTCGCGCAGGATGGCGATGTCCTGCAGCAGCTCGAGCGGTCGCTGCTGACGGCGGGCGATATTCTCGATCACGCTACGCAGAAGTCGTTCGACCTCGTTCGCGTCCACGACGATGGCCGGGATGTGGGTTTCGCCCAGTGCAACATAGGCCTCCATCCGCCCCTGACCGCAGACCAGCCGATAGGCATCCCCTGACGCCGTGTCATCCTGCGCGACGGTGATCGGCTTCTTCAGCCCGACCTTGCCGATACTGTCCACCAGCGCACGAAAGGTCTTTTCAGATCGTTCTCGCGGATTTTCCACGGTGATGGCCGCAATGGGGATAATCTGAACCTCGGCGTGGGTTTCGATATCGCTCACCATGGTGTCACCTCGGAAACGGAAACGCGCCGGGCCATGTCGAAGAAAAAGTTCAACGTTTCAAAGCGGAAGGCGTCCAGCATCAGGCCATTCTCCTCTGCAAGCCCCAGAGGTTTGCTCCGCATCTCGAATTGGGGCAGCAGGTAGTAATCGAGCGCGTCAGTGTTCGTGCGGTTCATCCTGATGGCGATGGTGATGTCGGGCGCGAGTCCGGTGTCGAAGCGGATCTTCCAGCGCAGGCCGCCTGAGGAGGTTTCGCGGCAGCGGGCGACGACGACGGATGCCGTGAATTCGCCGTTGATGGTCAGCAGGTCCGTCGCAGGGTTCCTGATCACAGCACCGCCAAGCAGGGTGATTTCGTGGATCACGCGCTCAATCTCGTCGCCGTGAAATTGCCGCAACAGGCGGTTGGCTTCGATGTAGCGATAGTCGCGATCCGGGGTGAACCCGACAAGGGAATAGGCCCTGAGCAGGCTGCCGAAGCGATGGGCATAGGCGCCGCTGGACGGCATGCCATCTGCTTCGTCGATCACCAGCCCGGAAATGTAACCATGACGCTGGAAGAGCCGGGCAAGGCGCTCCAGCATCACCTCATCCGAGAAGCGACGGTTGCGTGCCGCGATGATGGCCTGGGCCTTCTGAAACTGTTTCGGCTCGACGATGGCATCGAAGGCGCCGTCCGAGCGGATCCACATCTCCGGGCCGTTTGCGACCCGCTTTCGCTTCAGCTTGAACGAGCGCCGGTTGTAGACGTTGTTGCCGATGTATTTCTCATTGGTCAGGATCTGATGGACGGTCGCGCGGGTCCAGGCCCGCCCGAGATCGGTGAGGATGCCGCGCGCGTTCAGTTCTGTCGCAATTTCGGTTTCCGACAGGCCCTTCTTCAGAAACTGGCTGTAGATCCAGCGCACCGTCCGGACCTCATCGTCTGGTCCGGGAACCAGGACGACGCGATCCGTCTGAAGGCTCTTGTGCTCACCGCGCTTCAGTTCGGTTTTTACTTCGCCCCGCTCATTGAGCAGGGCGCGACGCAACCCGAAGCCCGCCGGGCCGCCCTGACGATAGCCGAGCTCAATCAGACGGCATTGGCCCGCGAAGACCTTCACTGAAAGCTCACGGCTGTATTCGCCCGCCATTGCCCGCTTGACGCTTTTGACGATGGTAGAGGTCGGAGAACCATCGTTCTCGAATTGCTCGGCGCAATAGGCGACCTGCATTCCCGCCTTTCGGCAGCGATATTCGTAATAGGCAGATTCGTCGGTGTCCTGAAAACGTCCCCAGCGGGTGACGTCATAGACCAGAATCACGCTGAAGTCGGCCACGCCGGATTCGACATCGGCGATCATCTGCTGCAATGCCATCCTGCCGCCGATGATCAGGCCGCTTTTCGCATCATCCGAATAGGTTTTGACAATCCTGATGCCGCGGCGTTCGGCGTATTCGCGGATCGTCTGCGCCTGGTTCTGGGTTGAATACTGTTGATGCTCGGTCGACATCCGGACGTACTCCGCAGCCAGCAGCTGCGCGGACGGCTCGGTTTCTCCTTCGGATAATGGTGCTTTTCCCCGAGCCACGCCCGCCTCCCAAGAAATCATGTGGGCTGCTTCGAGCTGATGGCCCTCTACCGCAGATTGGGCGCAAATACGAACTGCCGCTTTTCATGTCCTTCCCAGAGTATTATCGAAGGAGGACGCAGAGATGCGGACCAAGACGGGCACATTTGTGCCGAAAACGGGCACAAATGTGCACCTTGAAGCCGATGCCGCCGACTACCGGACCGCCATTGCCGCGGCGCTTCGGGACGAACTCGGCTTGACGCATCGAGCAGTCAAGACGGCGATGCGGTGGACGGGCGCCAGCGAGCGAACCGTGAAATACTGGATTGCGGGCGAGCGTGGACCCAGCGGCGAGCATCTGATCGCACTGGCCAGGCACTCGGATATCGTGTTCCACATGGTCTTGCTGCTGGCCGATCGGCACGACGGCGCGGATGCCGAATAAGGTCAAGCCGCCACTGAGGCGGCGGGGAGGCCAAATTGCTCCACCGCCGCCAGACTTGATGTGTAGTGTTTTTTGGTTATATTGAATACGCGCCAAGCATGAGGAGCCTTCCATGTCCCGCACCACGACCATGACCGTCCGTCTGAGCGGTGCGCTCAGCGATTTCGTCGCGGCCAATGTCGGCGAGAACGGCTCCTACGAGAACATCAGCGAATACGTGCGCGACCTGATCCGGCGAGACAAGGAGCGGGCCGAGCAGGAGGCTTTCGACCGGCTGAAGGCCGAGCTGACCCGCGCCTTCGCAGCGCCCGAGACCAGCTACAGGCCGCTGACGGCCGCCGAAGTCATCGCTCGCAACCGGGCCTGACCAGATGGCGATCCGGGTTCAGGAGGCGGCATCACTCCGCCTCGATGACATCTACCGCTATACGCGCGACCGATGGGGCGAGGTCCAGGCGGACCGCTACATCACCGGCATGTTCGAAGCGTTCGAACGGATCGAGGCCCATGGCGTCGCCTCAAAGCTGATCCCGGCAGAGTTCGGCGTCGAAGGGTTCTTCTTTCGGTACGAACACCACATCGTCTATTGGCGCCGACTGTCCGACGGCGATATCGGTATCGTCGCGATCCTGCATGAGCGCATGCATCAGATCGACAGATTCAAGGAAGATTTTCACGGCTGAACGCGCAGGTATCTGCGTCGGCGACGCCCACATAGATCAGCCTGATCGGTTTCCTTTGTTTGCGGAAGATATCTGTTCGCCTCGTGCCGCACGGGTCCGTCATACAAGGCGTTTCGCAGAGACTTTCAGCCAATCCAGCAATTGCGCCACTGCCGGGCGCATGCCATGCCGCCCCAGATGTACGGCGTGGATCACGCTTGGCATGGGCGCCAGATCCAAGTTCAACACATCGAGGCGTCCGATCCCGGTCATGAAGTTCGAGGTGGGGGCGCGAGCCCCCAATCCCGGCCCTTGGTTCCAATTGAGTGGAGACGCCGAGCGCCGGCTGAAAAACTGGCCGCTGAAGAGGTGGCTGCTCAATGCTCGACCTACTGCACGAGCTCGAGGTGTTCCCGACCGTGATCGGTCTCAAGCGGATCGACCCGGCCGTCAACATGCGGCGCTTCTACCGAATGAGCGTCCAGAGCGATCCGGGCGGTCGAGGTCATCTCAAGCAATGTCGGCGACGCCCCGATGCTGCCGAACCTTCTCGCCCAGATCTCGGCGAACGAGGACATCGCCACTGTCTCGGCTGACGGTGCCTGCGCCACACGCGCCTGCCACGATGCCATTGCGGCCCGTGGAGCAACAGCGATCATTCCACCCCGTCGAAACGCCCGGCCTTGGAAGCCGGACACGGCAGGAGCTCGCGCACGCAACGAGATCCTGCGAGCATCGAAGCACCTGGGCCGGGCACTCTGGCGGAACTGGAGCGGGTACCGCCGGCGCAGCAGGGTCGAGACGAGAATGAACTGCGTGAAGCTGCTCGGCCAGCGGCTGATGTCCCGGGAATTCGACCGCCAGGTGGCGGAGGTCCAGATCCGGGTGGCGGTCCTCAACCGCTTCACGGCACTCGGCATCCCGATGACCGTGGCCGCAGGGTAAGTGTGCCCGGGGAAAGGGGGATTGCGCTCGCCAGCTGATTTATCCAACAGCGCCCGACGGATAGGCCAGAACGCCCAGCACGCGCGCGTCGTTGCGCTCGGCGAAATGCGCGTCGAGAACCGGCGCCCAGGCTTCGGACACGGCGCGGGCGCTGGCCAAGTCGGGGGCGATGCCGGCCAGGTCGATGGCTTCGCTCATCGGGTCGTCGGCAGCCAGGTAGCTCAGGATCGGCGTCGCTGCATCAGCCACGCCTTGCTGCAGCAGGCGCAACAGCTCGGTGCCGTTGAGGCCGGCCTCGTTGAACGCGTTGAACGGGCGCACGTCGGCGGTGATGAGCCCGTCGGATTCCTCGGCCAGGGTCTGGGTCCAGAACGGCATCTCCCGCTCGGCATAGAGGGGCATGAAGCTGGCCGAGCCGATGATGTTGAGATGCCCTTCGATCAGCTCCTGCGCCAGCGCGGGGCCGGTGAAGGCACCTGCGAACAGCACGGACGAAAGCGCGGTGGTGATAAGGGGCTTTCCGGTATGGCGGATCATATTGACCTCCCTTGTTCTATATTGTAGAAAGCTTGTACCGTAATTTGCGACTAATTTTTCACATTTCTTTCCGTCAAGTAAGGCGTGCGGCATGACCGACGAAAGCCCCGATCTGCCCAACAATAAGGCAGGTCTCGACAAGTCCTTCTCGAAGGGGCTGATCCTGTTGCGGCACCTAGCAACCTGCGAGGCGCCGGCGGGCATCAGCGACCTGTCGGCGGCTCTCGGCATGACCAAGAGCAACGTGCACCGCCTGTTGCAAACCCTTGCGGCGTATGGATTCGTCCACAAGAACACCAAGTCCCGCTACAGCCCTTCGCTGCGCTACTGGGAGATGGGCTACGAGGTATGGCTGCACTCGCGCGCAGGACAACTTGCGCTGAATGACGCGGACGGGCTCGCGCTCAAGGCGAACTGCCTCGTGCACATCACTTTGGCAGCCGAGGAACGCCAGGAACTGACCCTCTATGATCGGATCGGTACGCCGATCGCCCATCCCATGCGCAGGCTTTGGCCCACGGGCACCCGCGTGCCGATCTGGCGAATCATCTACGGCTGGTCCGATTTCGTGGCCTTCCAGATCGCCTATATCGCCGCCAAGCCCGAGGTCGAGCTGACCTCGCGCCGCGATGAGATCAGCCGCCACCTGGAAGACAGCGGCCTGACCTACGAGGGTCTGGCCGAGCGCGTCACCGCCGCCCGCGACCTGGGTTACGCCGAGAACCTCGGCAGCGGGCTGGAGAACATCGAGGGCACTGCCTGCGCCTTCCGCGACGAGACCGGCGCGCCGGTGGGCGTGCTCAGCACGATCTACGACCGCGACGGCAGCCGCGACGGCCGGCGCGAGGATACCGGGCGGCTCAACCGCCTCTATGCCCATTCCATATCCCGATCCCTGGGCTTCCGGGATCCAAACTGAGAGAAACTTCATGGACGAACAAGCCTTCAAGGCCCGTGGCTTCGGGCAGACCATCGGTTTCGGCCGCCGCTCGGCGCTGGTGGTGATCGATGTCATCAAGGGTTTCACCAATCCCGACCTGCCGCTGGGCGCGGACCTGTCGTCGCAGATCGTGGCGATCAACGCACTGATCGCCGATTTCGCGGCCCGCCGCGAGCCGGTGTTCTTTACCACCGTGCGCTACGACGAGCCGGATCTGTCGGACGCCGGGATCTGGCCGCTGAAACAGGGCGGATTGAAGACGCTGGCCGCCAGCGGCGACGGGGCCGAGCTGGACCCGAGGCTGAGCCTCGCGGCCGGAGAACGCACGCTGGTGAAGAAATACGCCTCGTCCTTCTTCGGCACCGATCTGTCGAGCCGCCTGGTAGCCGAGGGTGTCGACACGCTGGTGATCACCGGCTGCACGACCTCGGGCTGCGTGCGCGCGACGGCGGTGGACTCGCTGCAGAACGGCTTCCGTCCGATCGTGGTGCGCGAGGCGGTGGGCGACCGCAGCCAGCCCGCACATGAGCAGAGCCTGCTGGACCTGCAGGCAAAATATGCCGACGTGGTCTCGCTCGACGCGGCGCTGATGCGCGAGATGGCGGGCGCCTGAACGGCGCCCTGCCCCACCAACCCGCCTGCGCCCCGGTCAGAAGCTCGACCGGGTCGCGGGCACCTTGATCCCCTGCTCGGCGGCGGCGTTCTCATCCGCCTCGAGATTGGTGATGATCGCCAGGAGACCCTTGCGCAGCACGCGCACCTCGTCCTCCTCCAGCCCCTTCAGCGAAATCAGGTTGACGTCATGCGCCATCGGCTCCAGCCGGTCGCGCAATTCCCAGCCCTTGGGCGTCAGGAAGATCTGCAAAGTCCGCTTGTTGCCGTCCATCTTCTGCCGCGTGATCACGCCCTGCTTCTCCAGCTTGGTCAGCGCGGCGTGCGCGGTGGGTTCGGTCAGATGCGCGCGCTGGCTCAGCTCGCGCTGCGACAACCCGTCATTGTACCAAAGGATGCGCAGGAAGATCCATTGGCCGAAGGTGATCCCCTCGTCCTGAAGGCGCATCTGCAGCGAGCGGTTGAAAGCCCTGGCGGCGAGACGAACGAGACGCGCGAGGCGTTCTTCGGTCAGCTTGGGATCGAAGTCTTCATGCCCCGAGGGCGCGGTTTCATCCATGTGGAACGGTCTCAATCGGCCAGAAACGAAAGCCCCGTCGCCAGCGCGATGCCGGCGACGGGTCGCTTCCATTTGTGCTGATTTCCCGTGCAGGACACAAGGGTTAGATGTCTTTTCAACCGTTTCGTGTCACCCGTTGCCCATCCACGACGCCCCGCATAGCCATTCTGTTCAGCCGTCCTGTTCCGCGGTCATGCCTTCGGCCATCTCCTTGACGTAGCCGCGCAGGATGCGGGCGTCGATCACCACCGACTTGCCCGCGCGCACCTGCGCCACGGCATCGGCCAGCGCGGCCTCGAAGGCGGCCACCGTCGCGACCGGGCCGATGCCCACCGCGCCCTGCGCCCGCGCGAGGCCGGCGATGTCGATATCCGGCTCGTCGATCGCCTGGCCGATATGCTTGTTCTCGACCGGGCGGTCGCGGTCGCGGGCGACGCGTTCCTGGTGGATCTCGTCGTTGAAGAACGAGCGGTTGTTGGCCACCACGATCAGCATCGGCACGCTCTGATGCGTCCCGGTCCACAGCGCGGTCGCGCCCATGATGAAATCGCCGTCGCCCAAAACCGCGACCGGCATGCGGCCCGTGTCCTTCAGTGCCAGCGCCGCGCCCACGACCATGCCGGGGCCCGAGCTGATGCCTGCGCCGCCGTCATAGCCCAGATAATCGAGCGGCCCGGTGAAATCGCAATGGCGACCGTCCCAACCCAGGGGCAGACGCACCAGCGTGTGCGGATCCTCGGCCAGCCCCGCGCGCAGCACATGCGAGAGCGCGTCGAGCGACAGCACGGCATCGGGCTCCTGCCCGTGCGGCGCGGGTGCCGTGCGGGGCGCGGGTGCGGCGGGTTCCAGCCCCAGCCGTTCGCACAGCGCCGCGACCAGCGCATCGGCCTCGGTCAGGATGGTGAGATCGCTCGCCACCACGTCCTGATGATCCATCGACCAGCCGTTCGTCAGCATCGGCTCGAGCGTGGCGTTGACCACCTTGGCCCCGGCGCCCAGCTTGCCCTGCGCCAGCGTGCCGGCCGGGTCCACCCAATCGAGGCACAGCACCAGATCCGCGCCCGACAGCGCCTCGACCGATTCAGCCGACAGGAAGAACCCGGGCGCGCCCGCGTGCAGTTTGTGGCGCGTCGGGAAGGCGGCGCCGGTCTTGATGTCGGTGATGACGCGGGCGCCGAAATACTCGGCCAGCGCCACGCGCCGCGCCCAGTCCCCTTCATCGCGCGAGACGCGGCCCATCAGGATCACCGGCGATTGCGCCTCGGCCAGCATGTCGGCCAGGGCCGAGACCTGCGCGGCACTCGCACCCGGGGCCTGAGGGGCTGCGAAACGCGCGGGATCGGGCAGCGCGGGCATGGCTTCGATGGCGGTTTCCTGCACCGTCACGTCGAAGCAGACATAGGTGGGCGCCATCGGGGCCGAGGTGGTAATCTGCATCGCCCGCATCAGCGACGACAGCGAGGCGGCCAGCGACGCCGGTTGATCATCCCATTTCACATAGGGCCGCACCACCGCCGCCTGATCGCGCGAGGTATGCAGCCAGTCGATCCAGGGCCGACGCTTGGCCGCGTCGACCGGGCCGGTCGCGCCGAGGATCAGCATCGGCACGCGGTCGCACCAGGCGTTGTAGATGGCCATCGCGGCGTGCATCAGGCCCACATTCGCGTGCAGCACCACGGTCATCGGCTTGCCGGTGATCTTGGCCCAGCCATGGGCGATGGAAACCGCGTGTTCCTCATGCAGGCACAGCAGCATGTGCGGATCCTGGTTGCCGAGGTAGTTGACCATGCTGTCATGAAGGCCCCGGAAGCTCGAGCCGGGGTTGAGCGCGACGTAGGGCGTGTCGAGCCGGCGCAGCATCTCGGCGATGGCGTCGCTGCCGTAGAGCGTCTTCACCTCGCAGGGTGTGGGGCGGTCGGTTTCCCTGGTCATCTGTCTCTCTCCCGTTTCGGAATTCTTGTGTTATTTCAGGTGCGCACCAGCGCCAGCACGATCACGCCTGCCATCGCCATCAGCGAAGCCAGCGCGAAGATCGGGCCGGGGCGATCCTCGGTGCGCAGGACCCAGGCGGCCAGCCAGGCCGCGAGGAACATCTCGATCGTGCCGATGATCGCCACGGCGGTGACGGTGGTGAAACTGAGCGCCACGAATTGCGCGGTCTGGCCCAGCGATACGAAGGCGGCCGCCACCAGCTGCCAGCCGGTCGGGCGGCGGAACAGTTCGCTCAGGTGGCGGCGATAGGCGGCGCTGAACAGGGCTGCGACGGCGAACCACACGAAGGCGGCTACCGCGCCAATGAAGGCGCCGATCAGCGGATCGGGCAGCCAGCGCATGGCGAACTTGCGCGCCACGTAGGATCCGCCATAGCTCGCCGCCGACATCAGCGCCAGGACACGGCCGGTGTTGCGCTCGCCGGCCGCTCGCCGGGCGTCCTCGTCATCGGCGACGATCTGGCCCCTGTTCGACAACACCACCAGCGCCACGGCGGCGAAGACCAGCACGAAGGCCAGCGCGCTGGCGATGGTCAGGCTCTCGCCCAGGAACAGGATCGCCAGCACGGCGGCGAACACCGGGATCAGCCGGCGGATGAGCCCGGTCTCGATGGCGCCGGCCAGCTCGATGGAGCGGAAGAAGAAGATCCGCCCCAGCACCGTGGCCAGCATGCCGGCGACGACGAAGATCGCCACGCCGATCCAGAAGCCTGTGTCAATCGGCGGCAGCGACGGCCCCATGATCAGCCACAACCCGCCCGAGAACAGCGCCGTCAACACGATCGACAGCAGCACGGCATTGCCCCGCCCGCCCTTTTCGCGCGCGTTCTTGGTCGCGGCGACCGAGCCGAAGGCATAGCAAAAGGCGGCGAGGATGGCGAAGATCTCGCCGATAAAGGGGATCATGGGGACCTGTCGTGTTTCGTGCTCAGGCCGGGGCCTGCAATTCCTGCAGCAACCTGGCTGAGGACATCACCTCGCGCAGCGGCAGGCTGTCCTGGATCGCGTCCAGCTCGACCGAATAGCTCAGCCCTTGCCCGTCCCAGAACCACCAATAGACAATCT
The DNA here is from genome assembly GCF_003575965.1 of Pseudooceanicola sediminis. Classification (GTDB taxonomy): domain Bacteria; phylum Pseudomonadota; class Alphaproteobacteria; order Rhodobacterales; family Rhodobacteraceae; genus Pseudooceanicola; species Pseudooceanicola sediminis. The sequence goes on from NZ_QWJJ01000020.1 coordinate 13,264, forward strand.
CGCCCTGCTTGTCGCGGATCGGCATGCGGAAGGTGGGGAACTTGCGCTCGTCCTCGGGCAGCGCGGCGCTGCCCGCCTTTTCATGCGCCAGCCCCAGCCGGTCCAGCGCCTGTTCCAGCGGGATCATCGCCGTCAGGCGCGGAGCCTGCGCGACATGCGCCTCCAGATCGGAGGGGCGGCTGTCGCTCAGCCCCCGGAACAGGCGCACGACGGGCGGGTAGCTTTCGTGCTCATGGGTCAGCTGGGCATAGGCGAGGCCCTGCTCCAGCCGGATCTCGACGATATCGCCGGGTTGGTAACGGCTCATGGGGCCTCCTTGCTCACAGGCTGTAGGCTTCGAGGGTCGAGGGGTGGAACAGCTCGTCGACCTGCACCCGGCGCGGCGAGAGGCCCTGCGCGAAATGGTAGTCGAGGAATTTGTCGAGCACATGCGCATTGGCGCCGACGCCATAGCTCCAGGGATCGGGGCCCATCAGCGCGCGGGCACGGTTCAGCGTGTCCTCGACGAAGGGCATCGTCACCTTGGTGGCCGAGGTGTCGTTCAAGGCCTCTTCGGCCAGCTTCTTCGACTCCGAGAACGCCTTGAGCAGCGCTGCGGGCAGAAAGGGGTATTCCTCGACCAAGGTCCGGCGCACGCCCAGAACGTGCATCACCGGGAAGATGCGGGTCTGGCGGAAATACTCCTCGGCCGCGCCGATGCTGTCGCGGAACAGGCGGCCGACATGGGGATGGCCCTCGGCAAAGCAGCGCGGCCAGCGCGGGCCGATGAAGCCGTCGATCTCGCCCGCCGCCAGCATGCCGTTCAGCGTGGCACCCTCGGGCGCCTGCTCGATGGTGATGTCGTCGGGCAGCGTCAGCGCGATCTTTTCCGGGCGGCCCGGCGTGTCCATGCCGCCGCGCACCCAGGTCACGTCCGAGGGTTTCACGCCGAAATGCTCTTCCAGGATGCCGCGCACCCAGACGTTGGCCGACAGCTGGTACTCGGCGATGCCGATGCGCTTGCCCTTCAGATCCTCGGGCCGGTCGATGCCGCGGTCGGTGCGGATATAGACCGAGGTATGACGGAACGCGCGGCTCAGGAACACCGGGATCGCGACGTAATGCGGGTTCCCGCGCGCGACCGAGATCGAATAGGACGACAGCGACAGCTCCGAGATGTCGAAGGCCTCGTGCCGGAAGGCGCGGAAGAACATCTCTTCGGGCGACAGCAGCATCGGCACGGGATCGACGCCGTCGATCTTGACCCGGCCGTCGACGATGGCCCGCGTGCGGTCGTAATTCCCCATGGCGAGGGAGAGTTTCAGATCGGACACGTGTTCCTCCTTTACGTGATGCCGCATTGGCGCTGCAGATCCACCGGCTGGCCCGAGGCCGCCGATTCCAGGATCGCGTGACAGATTTCGAGGCTCGCGCGGCCCCAGGCGCCGGTCTGGGCGGGCGCGCGATCCTCGCGCACGGCGCCGACCAGCGCGTCGATGACAGGTCCGCGCGGGGCGGGGCCGAAGGGCACCTCGACGAAGCGGCGCTCGATGTCGCCGAAGACATCCAGCCCGGCAGGCGTCAGCCGCAGGTCGGCGCGGTCGCACAGCGCGATCACCGGGCCGAAATGCTCGTTGTTTTCCGCCTCGATAAGCCCGGCCCCGCTGCCGTAGGTGCGGGTCTGCTTGAGCGCGGCTTCGGCCTCGGCGTCGAGCCCCTGCAAGGCGCGACGCGCCTTGCCATAGGCGGCGGGGTCCTTGCGCTGGCCCAGCTCGCCCACATTATCCATCCAGACGTCGCTGTCGAAATGCGCGTAGCCGGAATAGGTCAGGCTGGCGAAGGATCCATTGGCAAAGGCGATGAGCGCGCTGAACGCGCCTTCCGTCGGGCGCGCGGGATCCCAGGCGCCGGTCATCGCGGTGACTCGGGTGGCAAGGCCACCGGCCAGCCGGCGCACCACGTCGATCTGGTGGATCGCCTGGCTGAACAGGATGCCGCCGCCCTCTTCGGTGCGCAGTTCCTCGGGGCGCCGGGGGCGGTAGAGGAAATCGGTGTAGTTGAACGCCTGGATCATCCGCAGGGATCCCACCTCACCGCTCTCGATCAGGCGCGCCGCGGCCTCGACTGGCGGGTCGAAGCTGTGGCTGGGGCCTACGATCAGATGCTTGCTCGAGGCCTCGGCGGCCGCGACCATGCGGTCGGCATCCGCCATCGAGATGGCGATCGGCTTGTCGACCAGCACATGCTTGCCGGCGGCCAGCGCGGTGCAGACGTGGTCGGCGTGCATCTGGTGCGGCGTGGCGATATAGACCGCCTCCACCTCAGGATCGGCGCAAAGCGGCACGATGTCGTCATAGGTCCGACCGCCGAACTCGGCCTCGAACGCCGCGCGGCTTTCGGCGCGGGGGGCGGCGGCGGCGACCAGTTTCACGCGCGGATCGGCGGTGAAGGTCGGGATCATCAGCATGAAGCCGCGACCCAGCCCGACGACGCCTAGCCTGACGGGCATTTGCGCGGGCTCAGAGGTCAAGGACCAGCCTCCCGCCCGAACAGGCGCGCGAGACGCAGATCATGATCTTGTCGGCCTTTTCCTCGTCCATCAGCACCATGTCGCGGTGATCGGCCTCGCCCTCCAGGAGTCGCGTCTTGCAGGTGCCGCAGGTGCCGCTCTCGCACGAGCTGACGGTCGGGAACCCGGCATCGCGCATAGCCTCGAGGATCGAACGGTCGGCGGGCACGGTCAGCGTGATGCCGGTCTTCTTCAGCTCGACCTCGAAGGCCTCGTCATCGGCGCGCACAACGTCGACGGGCTTGAAATCCTCGAAGTTGACGCGGCCTTCCGGCCAATGGCCCGAGATCGCCTCGATCTCGTCCATCAGGGGCTTTGGCCCGCAGCAATAGACATTCAGCTTCTGCGGCTCGGCAAAATGGTCCCAGAAATCGTAGATCTTCTCGGGGTCGCCCTCGTCGTGATGGGCCAGGACACGGTCGCCGTAAGCGGTGGTCAGGTCTTCCAGGTAGGCCGCCTCTTCCGCGCTGCGGCTGAGGTAGATGATGTTGAAATCCTTGCCTTCGCGCTCAAGATGCGCGGCCATGGCCGAGATCGGCGTGACCCCGATGCCGCCCGCGATAAGCAGGTAGCGCGGCGCGTCGGCCATGGGGAAGTCGTTTTCCGGCGCCTCGACGTTCAGCTCGAACCCCTCGACCGCCTCGTCATGCATCGAGGCCGAGCCGCCCCGGCTGGCCGGCTCGCGCTTCACGGCGATCTTGTAATGGTCCGGCGCGGTGCCGTCGTTGACCAGCGAATAGCGCCGCATTGCCCCCGAGGGCGTCTCGACCGTGACATGCGCGCCGGGCGTGAATCCGGGCAGCGCGCCCTCTTCCATCGGAACCAGCGTGAATTCGGTGATCTGCGGGGTCAGCGCGCGTCTTGCACCGACGCGCATCCTGATGAGCTCCATTCGCCCCTCCCAAAAAACGTGTATCTGCCCTTGCTCGTTTAGATAGCTAAGTATATGTTGTCAAGCATTCGAGATTGGCCTTCACGGGCCCGGGCCGCAGGAGGAGTACGAGATGCTGACCCCCGAAGAGAACGAAGTCCTGACCCGCGTGACGGGTGACGCGCCGATGGCGAAACTGATGCGTCAGCACTGGACGCCGGTCTGCCTGATGGAAGAAGTGGCGGAGAACGACGGCAAGCCGCTGCGCGTCGAAGTGCTTGGCGAATCCTACGTCGCGTTCCGTGATACCAAGGGCCGTCTCGGCATGCTCGACGAGCTCTGCCCGCACCGCAAAGCCTCGCTGGTCTACGGTCGCAACGAGGATTGCGGCCTGCGCTGCCTGTACCACGGATGGAAGATGGATGTGGACGGCAACGTCGTCGCCATGTCGTCCGAGCCCGAGGGAAGCCCGCTGATGGACAAGGTCAAGGCCCGTTCCTACCCGGTGCGCGAATGGGGCGGTTTCGTCTGGGCGTGGCTCGGCGACAAGACCGACATGCCGGAGTTCCAGCCCCCCGCCTTCGCCCCAACCGAAGACACCCCGGTCGCCATCCTGAAGATCCGTGTCCCCGCCAACTGGGCGCAGATCCACGAAGGACAGATCGACAGCGCGCATTCCTCGTCGCTGCATTCATCAACGATGAAACCGGCCCGCGTGGAAAGTGCCGCAGCCGATGACAAATCGTGGTACCGCCCGTCGACCGACAAATCGCCGCGCATGCAGACCGAGACCACCAGCTACGGCTTCCACTACGCAGCGATCCGCAAGCCGATCAAGAACGCAGCAACGCATCATTACCTGCGCATCACCGAGTTCGTGGCGCCATACTACTCGCTGATCCCGCCCAACAACGCCTACAAGGTCGCCAGCGTCATCGTGCCGATCAACGACGACGAGACTGCGTTCCACTTCCTCGCCTTCGGCGGCCCGAAAGTGCCCTCGACCGAGGAATGGCGCGCCTTCAACCACGCTGTTCCGGGCAAGGACCTGGATGAGAAGTGGCGCACGCTTCGGACGCTGGACAACGACTTCAAGCAGGACCGCGAGCTGATGAAGGAAGGCCACTTCACCGGCGTTCCGGGCATCCCGAACGAGGACATCATCATGTGGGTGTCGATGGGCAGCCGCGTGCAGCGCCATACCGACGTGCTGGGCGCCTCGGACCTCGCCATCGTCGAGTTCCGCCGACTGATGACCGACGCCGCGCAGAAGGTGGCCGAGGGCGGCCCGGCGATCGGCACCGCGAGCTTCGCGCTGCAGTCGCGCATCGCCTCGCACGAGGGGGTCTATCCCAAGGATGTCGACTGGCGCACGCTGGTCGCCCATGACCCGGCCGAAGCGGCCGAGTGACGCGCTGGCGCTTTCCTCCCAAGGCGCACGCAGGGAAGGCCCGCACGAGCAATCGTGCGGGCCTTTTTTCATGGTCTTGTTCAGAGTTGCGCGCGCCTCTTCAGACGGTTTCGAGGCGCGCCGCCAGCTCCGCCGACGTCCGGCGCAGCAGCTCGGAGAGTTCATCCGCGCGGCGTGATATGCGCTCCGTCGGCCCATGAATCCCGATGCCCAGCGGGCGTGCGTGCCCCGGCGGCACCGGGATCAGCGTCGACATCATAGACGCATCCCAATGCACCGTGCGGTGCGTCGGAATGTCCAGCAGGTCGCGCGCGTGCAGGATCGACACGTCGGTATCACGATTGGCGTCGAGCACCGCCTCGAAGGCCGCCTGGGGGTAGTCGCGCGGCGAGATCAGCCCCTCGGCCACGGTGCGACGGTAGATCTGCAGCGCCACCGGCCGCGGCGCGCGCGCCAGCATCAGCCAGCCGGTGCCGTTCTGCACCATCAGCCGCCGGTCGCCCGCGCGGATATGGGTGTTGCGCCCCTCCTGCCGGTGCAGCGAGGTGACGTAATCGACATGCAGGTCGGCGGGCGCGGCCAGCACCACCGGCTCGCCCGCAGCCTCGCGCAGACGGCACAGGGCATCGAACAGCACGGTCTGCTCATAATCGTCGACCTGCATCCAGCCCGTCAACGTCTGCAGCCGGGGCGCGGGGAGATAGGCATGGGTCGCGGGATCGAGCGTCATGTAACCCATGTCCAGCATGGTACGCAAAAGCGCGGTCAGGCTGGAAACCGGATAGCCGAGCGCGGCGCCCAGTTCGTGCAGCCGGGCAGGCTGTCGGTGACTGGCGAAGAACTCGAGGATCTCAAACACCCGCGCAGCGGATTTCACCTTGTCTGCGGTCATCTCCCCTGCCCTTCCGATTCACACGGCTCGGCGACCCGTACCGGCCCGCTCCGCCCTGTCACAATCTAGGCGAATCGGGGCGCTGCGGAAAGGGTTCGCGACGCGGCCCCGGCGGATGTCCCGCAGCCGGCGCGCGGGCCTTCGGGCAGAATTCACATCCTCGAAATATCCGCCATGCGGGGCGGTTCGCGTTGACCGGGGGCCCGATTTCGCAAGGCTGTCGGCAAGGGAGACGGCAGGATGCGCGCGCGATTGCGCAGTGGCACGGCCCTCCCCGTTCATCCCTTTCGGCAGGCGGCGGGCACGCCCCGACCGCGCCCTGACACCAGACGAGGTTCCATGCCCGACACCGCCCCCTCCATCCCCCTCCCGCCGTCGTCCGGCACGATCTGCGTCGTCGGCGCGGGCTTCATGGGCTGCGTGATCGCCACGCTCTATGCCCACCACGGCCATGATGTCGCGCTGTGCGACATGAATACCGAGTTGCTGGCCAGCTTTGCCGAGCGCGCGCGCCCGATCGCCGCGACCTTCGCAGACGACTCGGCCGCCGTCGACGCGATGCTGGCACGCGTGCGCACCGAGCCCTCGCTGGCCGAGGCCGTGAAGGGCGCCTTCATGGTGCATGAGGCGGTGCAGGAGAAGCTCGAGACCAAGCAGGCGCTGTTCGCCGAGTTGGACGCGCTCTGCCCGTCGGAGGTGGTTCTGGCCACCAACACCTCGTCGCTGTTGCTGTCGGACATCGGCGCCAGGGTGAACGGCAAGGAGCGGATACTGGGCCTGCACTATATCACGCCCGGGCACATCATCCGCTCGATCGAGGTGATCCACGCCGATTTCACCCCGGCGTCGCTGGTGGAATGGGGCCGGGCCTTCGTCGAATCCATCGATCACGTGGGCGTCGCCTGCGGTGAGCGGCCGGGCTTCCTGATCAACAAGATCCAGTTCGCCATGCTGACCGAGATCTATCGCCTGATGGACGAGGGCATCGCCAGCCGCGACGATATCGACGCGGCCGTGCGGCTGAGCATCGGGCCGCGCCTCGCGCTGTGGGGGCCGCTGCTGACCGAAGATCTGATCGTGTCGAAGGCGACGGCGCTGGCGGTCACGGACTCGCTGTACCACCAGACCGGGGACGAGAACTACAAGGGCCGCAAGGCGCTGCGCGACCTGGCCGAGGCCGGGCACATGGGCGCGATCACCGGACGCGGCTGGTACGAGTACGACGCGCCCTATGCCGAGATCGTCGAGGAGCGCGACCGCCAGCTGACAGACCTCCTGGACTGGCTGCGGGAGCGCGACCCGGTGGGCCGGCTGGCGCCCCGCTGAGACACGAAAAAGGGGGCGGATGATCCGCCCCCTTTCCTTTTCCCACAGTCCGGATAAAGGCTTACTGGCCGCCCAGGTTGATGTGGATGTTCTTCTCCTGCGTGAACGAGATCAGCTCGCCGATCCCCTCCTCGCGCCCCAAGCCCGACTGCTTGTAGCCGCCGAAGGGCGCACCCAGGAAGTGCCGCCCGACCTCGTTGATCCAGACGAAGCCGGCCTCCGCGCGGGCCGCCGCGCGATGCGCCGTGGCCAGGTCCTTCGACCAGATCGAGCAGGTCAGGCCCACGTCGAGGCCGTTCACCTCGTCCATCATCGCCCCCTCTTCCGACCAGCGGCGCAGCACCAGAACCGGGCCGAAGATCTCTTCCCGGGCGACGCGCATGTCGGGCGTGACATCGGCAAAGATCGTCGGTTCGACGAAGCAGCCGTCCGCCATCGCGCCCTCGGTCACCGCGTTGCCGCCGGTGACGACGCGCGCGCCCTCTGCCTTGCCCGAGGCGATGTAGCCCATCACCCGGTCGAAATGCTCGCGCCCGACCAGCGCGCCCATCGTCGTCGCGGGATCGGTCGGCATGCCCGGCTTGAAGCGCGACACATCCGCCTCCAGCCGCTCGACGACCGCGTCGTGCAGGTCGTCATGCAGGAAGGCGCGGCTGGTCGAGCCGCAGCTCTGCCCGCACCAGCTGAAGTTCATGCCCGCGACGATGGCGTTGGCCACCTTGTCGGGGTCGCTGTCCGGATAGGCGATCAGGGCGTTCTTGCCGCCCAGTTCCAGCAGCACCGGCTTCAGCGTGTCGCTGGCCGCGCGCATCACCGCGCGCCCGGCCCCCACCGAACCGATCAGCGTGACCTTGTCGATACCCTTGTGCGAGGCCAGCGCCGCGCCCGCCTCCGTCCCGCCGGGGAGCACGGTGAAGACACCCTTGGGCAGCAGGCCGTCGATCAGCTCGGCCAGCCTCAGCGCCGAGAGCGGCGCCTGCACCGGAGGCTTGATGATGACCGCGTTGCCCGCAGCCAGCGGTGCGCCCATCTTGCCGCCGCAGAACATCAGCGGGTGGTTGAACGCCAGGATCCGCGCCACCACGCCCAACGGCTCGCGCAGGGTCATGTTGATGCGCTCGGGGCCCATCGGGATGGTGTCGCCCTTCATCTCGGTGACGAGGCCGGCAAAGAATTCCATCTGCGCCGCGGCGACGCCCGCGTCGCCGCGCATTTCGGTATAGGGGTTGCCGCAATTGGCGGAATCCAGCAGCGCCAGCTCGTCGCCGTGCTTGCGGATGATGGCGGCGATCTCCTTGAGCACGCGCGCGCGCTCCAGGGGCGCCACGTCGCGCCATTCGCGGAACCCCGCGCGGGCGCTTGCCACGGCCGCGTCGACATCCGCCTCGCCCGCCGTGGCCACCTGGGCCAGCACCTTGCCGGTTGCCGGGTCGAAGGTCGGATCGGTGCGCCCGGATTGCGGCGCGTGCCAAGCATTGCCGTAGTAGAGGCCCAGGTTGTCGGGCAGGATCGGTTCGAGCATGGAGCCCTCCTTGTCTTGCAGGGGGCGGGCGACCGGGGCCGCCGCGCCGAGGGTTGTCACAGCATCGACGGCAGCAGCGTCGTCAGCCCGGGAACCAGCGCCAGCACGATCATGCCCAGCAGGTACAGCAGCACGAAGGGCCAGGCCGAGGAGAAGACCTTGCCGAGGCTGGCATCCTCCCACGCGCTTTTCAGCGCGAACAGCGTGTAGCCGAAGGGCGGGGTCATGCCCCCCACGGTGATGTTCACCAAGAACAGCAGCCAGAACCAGATCGGATCGAATTGCAGCTCCTCGATGATCGGCAGGTAGATCGGGATGACGATCAGCATCAGCGCGATCTGGTCGATGAACATGCACAGCACGAAGGGCAGCAGCATCAGCAGGATCAGCATCACCCAGCGTGACTGTTCCAGCCCCACGACCCATTCGGTCATCGCCGAGGCGCCGCCGGTAAAGGCCAGCAGCTGGCTGAACAGCTTCGAGCTGGCCATGATGAACAGGATCATCGCCGCCACCTTGGCCGAGGAGACCAGCGACTCGCCGATCATCTTCAGGGACAGGTTGCGATAGATCGCGGCGGTGATGAGCGAGCCGATGACCCCCATCGCGCCCGCCTCGGTCGGCGTGGCGATCCCGGCCAGGATCAGACCCATCACCATCAGGATGATGATCGAGAACGGCACCACCCGCAGCAGCGCCCAGCCCTTGTCGGCCAGCGTGGCACGGGTGCCGTCGTCGGGCTCGTCGGGCGCCAGCGAGGGGTTGAGCCAGACCCGGATGAAGCAATAGCCCAGGAAGATGCCCGCGAACATCAGCCCCGGGATGATCCCCGCGATCAGCAGCCCGGCGATCGACACGCCGGCCAGCGTGCCAATGATGATGACCAGGACGCTAGGCGGGATCAGCGGCGCCAGGCTGGCGCCGGCCAGGATCGTGCCGGCCGACAGCCGCGCGTCGTACCCGCGCGCGATCATACCCGGCAGCAGCGAGCGGCCCAGCATGGCCGCCACGCCCATCGCAGCACCCGACAGGGTGCTGAACACCGTGGCCAGCAGGATCGACAGCACGTACTGGCGCCCCTTCACCCGACCGACCAGCGTGTCGATGGACCGGAACAGCACCTCGACCGAGTTCGAGCGGAACAGGATCTCGCCCATCAGGATGAACAGCGGGATGGTGACCAGCGATTGCGTGGTCGTCGTCTCGTAGAGCGAGTTGACGAACATGCCGTAGCCCATCGGTCCCATGATGACCGCGACGGCCAGCAGGTTGACCAGCAGGAAGGCCGCGAAGACGGGCAGGCCTACGGCCATGAAGCCCAGAAGCAGCCCCACGCCGGTCGCGACGGCGGCGATACCTTCAACCATGGGTCACCTCGGGTTGGGAGTCGGTCTCGGAAAGCGCCTGGCCGAAGGCGAGGCGCAGAAAATACAGGCCGGAATTGGCCACGCCATAGGTGATGAAGGCCACCAGGATCCATTTCGGAATGCGCACGGTGGTCAGGGTCGCCGTCCCGCGCGAGGCCAGGTGCTGCACCTCGCCGATGCAAAGCCAGGCAGCCCAGAGACAGGTCGCCGCCGCCACCAGGAAGCCCGCGCGCAGGATCACCTGGCGCAGCCGGCCGACCAGGTCGGGCAGGATAGTCACGGCCACGTGCCCGCCTTCGCGGGTCAGCCAGGGCGCGGTGCTGAACACCGTGATCAGCAGCAGGAAGGAAACGAAATCGCTCGCCCAGAGGGTCGGCGCGCCGAAGGCATAGCGCGAGACGACCTCGAAGGCGTAGATGAGCACGATGGCTGCCAGCGCACCGACGCCGATGAAGAACATCAGCCGGGTCAGCACGTCCTGAAGCGTCAGGATCGGTCGCATGGAGGGAAGCTCCTGGAACGGAAAGGCCGAAGAGAATGGGCCGAGAAGGACGACCGGGGGACGGAAAGACGCGCGGCACCAAGCGGCCGCGCGTCGGAAGGGGCCGGGCCCCGATCAGCCGTCGAGATCGGCTTCGGTTGCCAGACGGCGAATTTCCTCGATCGCCTCGCCCGATTGCGTGGCCGCGAGGTCCATCACGCCCGAGAACCAGGCCGAGCTGAGCGTGCCCGCCAGTTCCTCGGACAGCTCGGTCACGCTCATGCCCTCTGCTTCCAGGGCGGCGCTCTCTTCGGCGACTAGCGTGTCGAACAGGCCATTGGCCTCGATCTCGAACTCGCGCGCGGCGGTCTCGATCTCGGCCCGGGTTTCCTCGGACAGGTCGTTCCAGGTGTCAAGGTTCATCAACACCAGATGGCCGACCTGGCCGAAGGTCGGGCGCATCATGTAGTCGGCGACCTCGAACCAGCGGTAGGACAGAGCGCCGATGGTCGGCCAGGCCGCACCGTCGATCACACCGCGTTCCAGCGCCGGGTAGATCTCGCCGCCCGGCAGCACCACGGGCGAGCCACCCAGCACGTTGATCGCCGGGTGGTAGATCGGCGTGCCGCGCACGCGACGTCCTTCGAGGCCGTTCTCGCCGACCGGCTCGTTCAGCATGATGTGGTAGCCATTCAGGTCGTAAAGCACAGCGATCAGCTTCAACCCCTGCTCCTGGTAATCGGCATCCACCGCGTCCCAAATTCCGGCTTCGCGCAAGGCCTCGGTATCGCCCGACAGGCCGTCCAGCGCCATTCCCACCGAAGTCTGGTTGAAGTGATAGGCACCATTGGTGAACAGCAGGTCGAACAGGCCGCGCGACACCGGGTCGAACTGCTCGAACGGGGGCACGGTCTCGGGGCCCATGACGTTGACGCCGAAGCCCTCGGTTACGGCTTCGTCGAGCGTCTCGATGAACGACGTCAGCACGTCGACCGCAACATAGCTGGAATCCCAGCCCGACAGCAGGCGGAAGTCGCGTGCCTCGGCGGCACCAGTCAGGCCCAGCGTCGCGGCCGACAGCGCCGAAGCGCCCGCAAGGGCACGCAGTTTGTTGGTGAATGTGGTGGATGAAGTCATGTCGCTCGCTCCTCCCGTAGCGTTCCGACTGCGCCGCCCCTGGGCGGACAGTCTGGTCTGGATTGGCTGCTCAACCTAAAGGGTAAGCTATCTAAGCTTATTTGGCGGAGAGCACCTTGTCTTGATTGCCGGCGGGATCATTGCGACATTTCACATATATGAAATCGTACCGCCCTGCCCGTTCCGGCTTCAGCGCGCAGCCAGCCAGCGCCCCAACTTCCTGTTCAGGAATGGCAGGATCAGCCCGACATTCAATCCGGTCAGCAGCAGCGCCACGATGAACAGCGAGACCGCCATTGGCATGCCCTGGGTGAAGGGCCGCGTGGCCAGCACCAGGACGATAAGCGCGGGATAGACGGCCAGCATGCTGACCGCCCAGCGCTTCCAGAACTTCGGTTGTTGCGGCGGCACGGCGGAGGGGCTCTGCGTCGTGAGTCGCTCTGCGGTCTGGGTCGGATGGGTCACGTCGGTCTCTCTTGCAAAAGGACGCGCGGCCCGGAGGGGTCCGGGCCGCGCGATCTGTTAGGCTGCGCCAGGGTGGCATCAGCCGGCGGCGTTCTGTTGCACGCTGGCCCGGCGCCCCGCCACCAGGTGCCGTGCCAACATGGCTGCCCCGAGCGCGATGCCCGCGACCGCGAGCAGCTGGAAGGGCGCGACCGCCGCAACCGCACTGCCTAGCAGAAGTACCCGCTCCGCCGGCGATACCGGCTTGCTGGCGAAGGCCTCGACCGCGGTGGCCACGGACAGCGTGGCAATCACGCCCCCAACCACGGCCAAAGTATTCGACAGCGGGTCGGCCAGCAGCATCAGTGCCGGGTTCCAGACGAAGGCGAAGGGCAGCATGAAGCCGATCGAGGCCAGTTTCACCGAGGTGAAGGCGATCTTGAACGGGTCTTCATGCGCAATCGCCGCCGCCGACAGGGCCGCCACCGCAATCGGCGGGGTCAGCGCCGAGAGAACGGCAAAGTACAGCAGGAACATGTGGCTCTGCAGCACCGGATAGCCCAGTTGCGCCAGCGCCGGACCGACCAGCACGGCAGCCAGGATGTAGGCGCTCGGGGTCGGCATGCCGAGACCCAGGATGATCGTCACGACAGCGGCGATAACCAGCGTCAGGATCGGCTGCGAGTTGCTAATCACCAGGATCAGGTTCGCGGCCTTCATACCCAGCCCCGTCATCGACAGGCCCCCGATCACCAGACCCGCGGCGGCACAGGCGCCAGCCACCGGCAGGATGCGCAGCGTGGTCTCGCCCAAGCCCTCGATCACCTGCCACGGCGACAGGCGCGTCGCCTTCAGCAGCGTCGAGGCGATGATGACACCCATCACGCCGATCCCGGCGGTGAAGGTCGGAGAATAGCCCGAGAGCAGCGCCACCACGATGCCGATGATCGGCAGCAGGAAGACCCAGCCCGTGCGGAACGTCTGCGCTACGGTCGGCATCTCGTCCTCGGACGGGCGCAGGTCTTCGCGCACGGCGCGCAGGTGGACCTGACTAAAGACGCCGAGGTAGTAGAGCAGTGCGGGCACCACGGCGGCGACGACCACCGCCTTGTAATCCACGCCGGTATATTCGGCGAGAATGAAAGCGGCCGACCCCATCACCGGAGGCATCGCGCTGCCCCCCGTCGAGGCCGCGACCTCGACCGCGCCGGCGAAGCGCGCGCTGTAGCCCAGTCGCTTCATCACCGGGATGGTGATCGAGCCCGTCGCCACCACGTCCGAGGTCGGGCTGCCCGACATCGTGCCGTAGAGCCCTGAGGAAATCACCGCGATCTTCGCCGGACCGCCGCGGGTGCGCCCGGTCAGAAGCGCCGCGAGGTTGAAGAAGAACTCGCCCCCACCCGCTTTCGACAGAAAAGTGCCGAACATCACGAACAGGAAGACGTAGCTGGCGACCACCTGGATCGGCACCCCGAACACGCCATCCGTGGTGAAGACCAAGATATCGAGCAGGTAGGTGAAATCGTCGACGCCATGCCCGAAGGGCGGCGGCAGCAGGTAGCCGAACCAGTTGTACGCCAGGAAGGCCACGACCACGATGGTAAGTCCCATGCCCGTGGTCCGGCGCGTCGCTTCGAGGGTCAGGAGCAGTAGCGAGATGCCGAAGAAGAGCTGCGCGGGCGTGAACGGATCCAGCAGGCTGATGCGGTCCGCAATGGCGGTGGCGTTCACGAAGAAGAAGATGCCCGCTGCCAGGCTGAGCAGCGACAGGGCGATATCATAGAACGGGATGCGGTCGGGAGCGTTCGGCGTGGCACCGATCGCCGCGAACATGATCGCGTAGATCCCCGAAACGAAGAGGATGCCCAGAACTAGCGGATCCGAGATGGTGAAGAGGTTGGCGTAGATCACCCAGGCCGAGAAGATCGCGGCCACCACGACGATGGCCCGTTGCTGGCCGGCCGCAAGATCCCTCCTGCGGCCAGTGGAGACGAGTGTCCCGATCATTGCGACAGCCCTGCCTCACTGTAGGCACGGGCGGCGCCGGGGTGGAACTCGAGCACGCTGGGCGTGGCGAGCAACTCGGGCGTCAGGGATTGCATCGCGCTGTGAACCGCGCGCACCTCGTCGATGTTGGTGATTAGGGCGTTGGTCAAGGCATAGGCGTCGTCGTCGCTCATCGCGTCGGTCGCGGCCAGCAGCGCCCCCAGCGTCACGGTGTTCACGTCCGCCTGCTGGTTCGAATAGCTGCCAGCGGGAATGACCATCTGGCCGGTGCCGAAGCGCTCGTTGGTGGCGTCGATGACCTCCTGCGGGACCGACAGCAGCACAACGTCAGCATTCGTGTCCACCGCGCGAAACGACGAGTGGTTGATGAAGATGCCGTTGGTAATCATGTCGAGCCGTCCGTCCTGCAGCAGCTCGCCCTGCTCATTGGCGCCGGCGCGCACGAACTGGCCGCCAGCTTCGGCCAGGGATTCGTCGGTCACCCCCACCAGCTCGAACATCATCAGCGCGATGTTCGAGGTGATGTTCCCCGAGCGATTGATGCCGATGCGGATCGGCGCGCCGCTGCCGGCGATGTCGTCCAGGCTGTCGATGCCGTATTGCTCGGCCATCGAGCGGTCGAGGAAGAAGTGCATCGGCGCCCAGTTGTACATGTAGCCGATGGCCCGCATGTTCGTGATCGGCCCGCGGAAGGGCTCTTCGCCTCCCAGCGCGAGCTGCGCCTCGGCGTCGTGCACCAGGCCCAGATCCGTGCGCCCGGCGCCCAGCAGGCCGATGTTGGCGAACCCGCCGCCCGTAGCCTGATAGGTCACCACGGCCGAGGTGTCCGCCACCTGCGCGGCGCGGTCGATGCCGGCGCCCAGCAGCGACCAAAGGCCGCCCGGGTTCCCGCCTGAAAGAGTGAGGTTGAGCGATTGGCCGTGACCAGCCGTCGCCGAGACGGCGAGGCCGGCAGCCATCGCGATTGCAGTGAAACGCATAATCATGTCCTCCCGTTTGGCCCTGCGTCGCGCCCCTCTCCCGTCCGACATCCGGAACACGGGGGCCGGATCGGTGGTTTGCGAAACATAGCTTAGACATCTATCTTTAAAGCCCTCGCTAGGAGATTGTCAACGATTAGATACCAAAGCTTGCTATCCCCCCACTCAAGCTCGACGCGGAAGGCGTTACGGTCCCCCGCGGCGCTGGAAACCGGGTAATGCCGACACTCACGAAGGCAACATACATCATGACGAAGACCCTGTGCGGGCGGGCGCCCTCGCCCATCCTGCAGCAGCACTATTGCGCCTACCGGTGCTACGACGCCGAGGCGGGCCGCGCATTTCATGAGGATTTGCGGCTTTGATGGTGTGCCCCCCCGACGGCATCGATGTGCCAAGGTGGGTCTGCAAGGATCCACAAAGGAGAGCGGTCATGTCGGAGATTATCACGGTCGGGCTCGATCTGGCGAAGAATGTGTTTCAGGTCCACGGTGCCGACGCTACGGGCCGGGCGGTGCTGCGCAAGAAGCTGCGAAGAGATCAGGTCTGGCATTCTTTGGACAGCTGCCGGCCTGCGTCGTCGCGATGGAAGCCTGCGGTGGCGCCCATTTCTGGGGGCGCGAGATCGGGAAGATCGGGCATGACGTGCGGTTGGTCCCACCCGCCTACGTGAAGCCATTCGTGAAGCGCCAGAAGAATGATATGGCTGATGCCGAGGCGATCTGCGAGGCGGCGACGCGCCCGACGATGCGCTTCGTGCCGGTGAAGAGCGAGGAGACCCAAGGCGCGGCGATGGTCTTTCGCATCCGCGAGTTGCTTATCCGGCAGCGAACCCAGACCATCAATGCCCTGCGCGGGCATCTGGGCGAGTTCGGAATGATCGTTCCGCAGCGCGCGGCCAACATGTCGAAGCTGATTGCCATTGTGGAAGACCCGGAAAGCGGTCTGCCTGCCGATGCCATCCCCACGCTCAAGGTGTTGGTGGCGTCACTCGCCCATCTCGGAGCGGAAATCGGCAAGCTCGATGCCGAGATCGCCCGGTGTGCCAAGGAGAATGAGGTGGCGCGGCGCCTGATGACAGTCCCGGGGATAGGTCCTCTGATTGCCACGGCCATAGCGGTTCTGGCTCCGCCCCCCGAGACGTTCCGCAAAGCGCGCGACTTCGCGGCCTGGCTCGGGCTCACGCCCCGTCAGCATTCCACAGGAGGCAAGCAGCGTCTCGGGGCCAACACGAAGATGGGCGAACGGTCGTTGCGGCGATTGCTGATCATCGGGGCCAACAGCGTCATCATCAAGCGGCATGTTCATGCCGCTGCCCGGCCGGGCACATGGCTTGGCGAGATGCTGACGCGCAAGCCGCCGATGCTGGTGCGGGTCGCGCTGGCGAACAAAATGGCGCGGATCGTCTGGGCGCTGATGGCCCGAGGCGGCGCCTACCAGTCTCCGACCGCTGCGGCGTAAGCCGTCACTGGTCGCGAGGACGTCGGAGCGGAAGAGGGCAAGGAGACGTTTGGCGCACGGTCGTGAGACGGGATCGGGAGGACCAGAGCGCAACAGAGTGCCATCGAGCACGCGGCTTTGATCTGGACCCGACCTGCGAACACCATACGGGCCCGCGGCGTGATGATGGCCGCAACAGAGGCCGGATACATGTCAGCACCCGACACCGCGCGAAACTGATCCAGAAACCCTCTTGCGCAAGGGGCGGTTATACATGTTGCGCAAATGCTGTGAAGGTTTCACCTTGCGAATCCAGTCTGTTAGTCAGGCTGCATGAGCAGACCCATACCCCCGACCTACAAGACCAGGAACTGGCCAGCCTACAATGAAGCAGTCAAGCGCCGGGGCTCGCTGACGATCTGGTTTGACCCCGAGATGAGCTGGGATGCCGCGCCGACAGGCAGGCGTGGCCGCCAGCAGACCTACAGCGATGCCGCTATCCAGACGTGCCTCTCGATGAAAGTGCTGTTCGGCATGGCGCTCCGGCAGACGACCGGGTTCGTCGAGAGCCTGCTACGGCTGGTCGGCCTGAACTGGACGGTGCCCGACTTCAGCACGCTATCTCGCCGCCAGAAGACCTTGGCCGTGAACATCCCCTACCGCGGCTCCAAGGGGCCGTTGCACCTGCTGATCGACAGCACCGGGATCAAGGTCGAAGGTGAAGGCGAGTGGCACGCACGCAAGCATGGCGGCCCGAAACGGCGCGTCTGGCGCAAGCTCCACCTTGGGATCGATGAAGAAACGTTGGAGATCCGGGCCGTCGAAGTCACCGGGAGCCACATCGGTGATGCGCCCATCCTACCCACCTTCTCGACCAAATCCCGCAGGACCAGGAAATCGGTAGCGTTACGGCTGATGGCGCCTACGACACGCGCAAATGCCACGATGCGATTGCAGATCGCGGTGCCCATGCCGTCATCCCGCCCCGCAAGAACGCGAAGCCCTGGAAGACGATCACCGCCGGAGCCGTGGCGCGAAATGAGGCCCTGCGCGCGGCGAAATACCTGGGCCGCGCGCTCTGGCGACGATGGAGTGGATACCACCGCCGAAGCCGCGTCGAGACAAAGATGCATTGTATCAAGTTGCTGGGCCAGCGGCTCATGGCACGGGACTTCGACCGACAGGTCGCCGAACTCCAGGTCCGCATCGCCGTCCTGAACGGCTACACCGCGCTCGGAATACCCGTCACGGAAGCTGTGGGATAAGTCCGTCCGGGGAAAGGGGAACCTCGGCCTTAAGCCGATTTGTGCATCAGAGCCCTTGACACTAATAATTAGCTATCTATGTTTTTTCCCGGCGATGGTTCCCCGGAAGAGGAGCCGGATTTCATCGCTGCATCAAACTGGAGGAAATTCATGTCACGGACAGCCAATTTGGCCGGCCCGCGTTCGCGGACCGGAATGGTGGTGCTTTGCCTCGCTCTGACCGCGGGCTTCGCCCCGCTCGCGTCGGCGCAGGAGCAGCCCGCCTTCAACGAACATGCGGGAACCCTGCCGGACGGGACGGCATGGCTGATCCGCGTGCCCGAGAACTGGAATGGTCGACTACTCAGGGATCTGGATTTCGCCAGCAACGTTTCGGTCGCGTCAGCGGTCCAGCGGTATGACGACCTGCTCGGTCGTGGCTATGCCTTCGCCGGGCTCGCCCGGCACCCGCTGCGCCTGTGGCAATACGATCCGCAGCGTGAAATCCTGAATCTACAAGCTGTTCAGGACATTTTCACGGACCTGGAGCGCGCTCCTGACATGGTGCTGCAATACGGCTGTTCTGGCGGAGGGCTCGACAGCCTCGCTTCGGCCGAGGATTACCCGGACAGGATCGACGGTGCCGCCGTGCTTGCCGCCCATACGCCGGTCTGGATCATGAGCAGTTTCCTGGATGGCTGGTTCGCCATGCAGACCCTGCTGGGCGAAAGCTATGAGGCCGCTGGGCACGGTCCGGCCAGCGATCTCGCCATCGTCGGCCTGCCCAATGCCGGAGCGGGTGGCGAGCGCAGCCTTGACGCGATCCGTGCGTCCTGGATGGCCGCCATCGAAACGGCGGGCGAAAGCCCGGAGGGCCGCGCGCGGCTGGCGCTTGCCTTCGCCATCGGACAGTGGTCGCCGTGGATGGTCGAGGGGACCGAACTACCCGACACCGCGGATGCCGGCGCCATGGCCGACATGATCGTGGCCTCGGCGCTGCGCATCGGCGGTAATGTTGGCGGGTCCTCGCGGCTTCTGTTCGAAAACGCCGCATCGGGGCAGCAACTTTCCGGGAACGAGGGGGTCGACTATGCCGCCTTCTACCAGAATGCCGCACCCGCGATGGCGCGGACGGTTGAGGCGCTCTACGAACAGGCCGGTTTGGACCTTCAGGCCGACATTGCCAGGATCGACGCCGCCCCCCGCATCGCGGCCTCGGATTATGCGCGCGATTTCTGGGCCGCAGACGGGCGCACGACGACCGGCGATCTGCAGGTTCCGGCGATCCGCATCCACATGCTGGGCGACTGGGCCATTCCCTACACGCTGATGGAAGGCTACGGCGCGCTGGTGCAGGAGCAGGGTACCGGCGATCTGTATCGGCAGTCGCTGGTCCAGGGCACGGGCCATTGCGAGTTCACGGCTGCCGAAAGCACGGCCATCGTCGAGACCCTGGTCGAACGGATCGAAACGGGCGCCTGGCCCGAGACATCGCCCGAGGCGCTGAACGCCGCAGCCGAGGCGCTGGAAACCGGGAGCGCCCCCCGGTTCATCGAACACGGTGATTGGCGCGTGGCAGCCTATAACCGGCCCTGGGTTCCGGCAGAATGAGCCGATGGGGAACTGGCGCTGCGCCGGTTCCCCCACAGGTCCGGTGGCGCAAGTCATTGGTGGACCGTCGCCAACGCGCAGTGGGCATCTCTGGCGAGGGCAAGTGTTCCCATGTCTGGACGACCCCTGCTGCGCAAGCTGGGAATTGACGCGCCTATGCCGAAAGCAGTCATGTCTACGGCCTTTGTGGTGCGGTCTAGCCGCTGGCCCAGATGAAGTCCGCGGATCGGGTCCCAATCAAAATTGCGCGCTTTCTGCGCCTTGACCCCCTGGGGTGTCCCGATCCCCGGTTCGACCGGTTTGTCATCTCTTCTCAGCTTCACGCATTCCGTCAGCGGTTCCGCGCTCAGGAGACAGGGGCCGCGTAGATCTCGTTGGCGTTGTTGCAGAAAGTCGGCCTGAGTTGTGAGTGCCCCTTTCCCATTCAGTTTCATGCCACGCGGACGACGTGGGCGGTGCCGAGCGCGTTGAAGCGATTGACAAGGGCGACCCGGATGTGGATTTCGGCGGTTTGGCGATCTGGATCCCGCGCGGCGATGCGCTCACCGAAGGCCTTCAGGCATCGCATCTTGGCCTCCACTCGGCTACGGGCGTGGTATCCGGTCCACCGCTTCCAGAATGCCCGACCGTAGTGACGCGTGGCGCGCAGGGTTTCGTTGCGCGCCTTGGCAGCCGGGCAGTCCTCTTTCCAAGCTCGACCGTTCCTTCGGGTCGGTATGATTGCCGTGCCACCGCGTGCGATGACGGCGCCGTGGCAGCGGCGGGTATCGTAGGCACCATCCGCGGTCACGGTGCCGATGTCCTCGTCCTCGGGGATCTGGCCCAACAGGTCCGGCAGGACTGGGCTGTCGCCTTCCCGGCTAGGGGTGAACTCGACGGCCCGGATATCCGAGGTGGCGATATCCATCGCCAGATGCACCTTGCGCCATTGGCGGCGGCCCTGAACGCCATGCTTGCGGGCCTGCCATTCGCCGTCGCCAAGAAACTTGATGCCGGTGCTGTCCACCAGAAGATTCAGCGGCCCTTCGGCACGGCGATAGGGGATCTGCACCTTGAGGGTCTTCTGTCTGCGGCACAGCGTCGAGTAGTCCGGAACGGGCCAGTCTAGCCCTGCCAGGCGCAGGAGGCTCGCGACCATTCCGGCTGTCTGCCTGAGCGGTAGCTTGAACAGAACCTTGAGCGACAGGCAAAACTGGATCGCGGCATTCGAAAAGACCGGCGGGCGCCCTGGGCGTCCCTCATGCGGCGCGTGCCAGGTCATCTCCTTGTCCAGCCAGATCAGCAGCGATCCGCGCTTCCTGAGCGCATCGTTGTAGCTGGACCAGTTCGTCGTGCGGTAGCGGGCGGGCTTGGGCTTGCTCATGCAGATCGTCTAACCGCATGGATTCCCGATGTGAATCCTTCACCGACTGAGTTCTGCAACAACGCCCGTCCGGCCTGAGATCAGCCTCCCGGATGCGACAGGTCCGTTCGTGTTGGCGCAGGCCGATGAACGCGCCGATATCGACATCTCTGGCAGCGCCTTCGACTTCGTTCGGAGCATCCGCGTCTACCATGTCCAGTTCAGCCAACATCAGGATCGTGACGGTGATTGCATCCGCTACGACTCGACTAGGCTCGGCTCCTACGGTGTGCAGGGCGATTATCGCTGGCAGAGATCGAGCGTGGGAGCTGTTCCACCTGCCTCGCTTCTGCCCCGTCCCGAGCACTGTGGTTGGGTGAGTTATCGCTCGGTCTTCGTCGATTGGCGCGACCATGAAGGAAACTACGGCTTCGAAGAGGTTCGATACTGAACCCCATGCGGGCCAGCGTAGCACTGGCCCGCTCCGATCAACTTGCACCGGAGGCAGTGCATCACCCCAAAAAAGGGAAACGACGCCAGACCGAGAAGCCTGACGCCGCGCTAGAAAAAAACCCCTGAACACGGTCTTTTTAGCGCAGTGTCCGAACCCCTGCAACCAGCAAAGTGTTTTTGCTGGCAAGAATGTTGTTTGCTCTCGACATGGCATCGTCTCTTAGGAGATACGACCATGGAACCAACGACCGGCCTGATCCTCAGGCGAATCACGCAGACAGACCTCTCCGTTTCGGCGCACAAGCTGGCCACGCTCATCCTCGACGGAATTGCGTGGAAGGATGGGTATAACGGCCTGCCCCGCGGCACGGCTGCCTTCACCCTGTCCTCTCTGGCGGCGAAGATGGGCGTCTCGCGCCAGTACCTGAGCGTTCTGCTGAGTGAGCTTGAAACTTCTGAACTGAAGCTTGAGCGCGAGAAATCGAACGGCAAGTTCGCCCCCTGGCTTTTCCGCTTCGCGGCCTTTGACGACGGCGAACAGACCCACGATCTCGTGTCAGGCGGAGGCGACACATCACTATCTAGAGAAGAATCTAACAAAACTATATTCACAGGACAGATCAACATTGACGGTTGCTCGAACGTGTTCCGAACATGCTGGGCCGAGCTGATCAAGGCCGCGAAGAGCGCCCTACCCTGCTGGAACGTCGATACGCAAGTGATCTGGGAACGCTTCCTTGCCTTCAACCGGGCCCGTGGGAACAGCAAGGTTCCGGCCGGTTTCCTGCTCGGCTTCATGCGCCGGTGGCGCACCTCGCTTGGAGAAGCGACGCGCCCACCGGCTCTCCCCGCACCACAGCCGGTTCAAGAGCCACGAGAGCGCGAGCTGCACGAACAGATCAAGGCTGCGCCAAGCTCGAACCGCCAGTTTCACGCGTCAGACCTGTGTCGCGTCATAGGGCAAGCGGCGTACGATGCGCGCATTGTCGCCGTGATCCGGCAGTTCGGTTGCCCGAGGTTCACTGCTACGCTTGCAGTCCACGGGCGTGCAGTCCTGGCGGGCGAAATCTCGCGGTGATGATGGATCGGGTGCCACAACTCTGGCCAGAACGTATTCAGTCAGGGCAGTTCTGGGATCAAAGCAGGTCGGCGAATTGCTCCAGGTCGGCAACCGTGGCGACCAACCCCTGCTGTGTCAGGATCGCGAGATACTCGTCGACGCTTTTGAGCGGATTCTTGAGGCGCGCGCGAACTTTCCGCAGCGCGGAACAGACCAGACCGGGCGCGAGAGACAGTTGGTTCCGGAAAAAGTCGTCAGGGTGTTGGGTCTCGATGCCAAAGGGCGCAAGTGCCGCTGGTGGGAAGTCCTTCAGGTTCTGCGTGACGATCGCGTCACAGCGCCCAACGATTGCCGCCGCCAGAACGTGCCGATCGTCAGGGTCCGGCAGTGTTAGGGCCGGCACCAATGCCTCGTAGCCGGTGACCAGACAGTCGCGTGTGGCCCTGTCCATCAAGTCGCGAGTTCGTTCCAGCGCGGCGCGCTCCCGATGAGGTTCATTGCGCAGAAGCGCATCAATCCACTCCCGATGGATATCGGCCGTCCACTTGGCCTTGAAAAGGTCTGTGACCGCCAACTGCATCAGTGCATCGCGCATCGGCGCGGGATAAAGGACGTTCGCATCGAACAGGACCGTGTACTGGCTCATTTCGAGCGGTAGCCCATGTCCTGCTCTTGAGCGTCGGCGGCCAGTTGATCGAGCGCAGCTTCACGCTCGGTATCGATCGCGGCCTTGTAGGACATCACGTCTTCCATGCGGACGCGGCGATGCTTGCCGACCTTCCGATGCGGTATGGCACCATCCTCGAGCAGCTTGATCAGGAACGGACGCGAGACGTTCAGAACCTCAGCGGCCTGTACGGTCGAGAGTTCGGCGTTCTCGGGGATGATGGTGACCCCCCGCCCCGCTGCCATCGCCTCGAGGATCTCCATGAGCAGCGATACGGCGCCCGCAGGAAGCTCGATCGGCTCCATCTGCTCGGAGTCCGTCACACGAAGTTTCAACGGCGCGCGCGCCTGGGCGAAGCGTGACAATGCCTGGCCAGAGACGCGCGCAATCGCTGCGTCCTGCGGCGTGGGCGGAAGATGTCGGTGTGCCAGCATGTTCATGGTGGTCTCCTCTCCGGTTTCTGTTCTCTACCACCATATATGAAATAAGTGCAACAAATGCATTAAGTGTTGGTGAGTTTCTGCGCGCCCTGCCGCGTGCTCGCGGTTATCGCTGCTGTCGAGTGAGCGGGTGAGACCCACGCTAACCTTCAGTTTGTCGCCTTCCACATCCTGAACCGCCCCTGTCCTGTCACCTCGCGGATCAGACCCCGCTCTTGCATCCATGCAAGGTTGCGCTGAACAGCGGCGCGACTGGCACTCGTCAGGGCCTGGGCCATTGGCGCAGAGACGAGCGGCCATTCGGTCAGCACTGCGCGCAAGGCCGGCGGCGTCCTGCCCGAGAGCAATGTCATTTCGGCTTCCGCCCGCGCCGACCATGCCTCGATATCGTCAAGGTGCCGCACCGCGGTCAGGCACGCGGCTTCCATCCCGTATAGCCAGCGTTCCAGACGTTCGAACGGTGAACCACCGGCTCGTAGTCCCCCTGCCCCGCCCATGGCCAGAGGCGTGAAGACTGCGCCTCTTCCATCGCTGGCCGCGATCCGCGCAGCTGCGACAGCCGCTTCCATACGGTCGTCGTGCTGCCCGAGCCCCGCGAGGCGCCAGAGGTGAAAGCCCGCGCAAGCGCGAGTGATCGGGTGCAGGTCCGTGGCCTGCCCCATCAGATCCAGCCAACCGCTCGCGCGATCCACGAACGGCTCGGTCTCATCACTGATGTTCTCGGGGTCGCGACGGTCGAGGAAGGCGGAAAGGTCCTGCTCCGGTCCCGGTCCACCCGTCAGTCGCCGAATCGCCCATCCGACTCGCGCCAGCGCCGCCGTGTCGTCCTGGACACCGGACAGGCGCAGCGAGATCCAGAGCGCCAGCCGGTCTTGGCTGATGCGGTCACCGGTGTGCCAGCTCAAATCTGCGGCCTCCATCAGCGCAAGCCGATGCCGCCATCCTTCCGGTCCGCGCTTCAACCGGTCGTCCAGCGCGCCGACGCGACCGGCCACACGGGCAAGACGCGCGGCCTGCCCGCCCTCTGCCTTCCGCCATTCGTCGAGGACCTCGGTTTCACGCGGTTCGGCCCGTGGTCCCGGCGGCAAATAGTCCGGCTCGTCGTCCATCGGACCGGGCAGAAACCACAGGTCGTCCTCAGACGCCTGTTCGACCTCCTCAGCATAAATGCCGAGCGCGTCGGATTCATCATACAATGCGGGGGTTCCAGGCCTCATATGCGCAAAATACAGCTATTTTGAGCTTTACCCAAGGGTTTTATCAGAGTGCGTTTGTACACCTTACATAGCACGCGCGCGCGATGGTCCGCGAGACCTCCCTGATCGCGCTCTGCGTATGGAAACCAAGGGCTTTCTGATGAACAGCGCCACAGAGCGCGCCCTTGCATTCATTTACAAACGGTCGTTTATTGGTGGTACATAAAATTGCAAACGGCCCAGTTTCATGCCGCTGATTGGCTATGCGCGCGTCTCCACCGAGGATCAGACCCCCCTGCCCCAGTCTGAGGCACTGCAGTCTGCGGGATGCGCCGAGATCTTTGAAGAGCACGCCTCGGGCGGCAATCGCGCGCGGCCCGTGCTTGCACGTGTGCTGGAGCGGATTGTCAAGGGCGACACGCTGGTCGTCGTGCGGATCGACCGGCTTGCGCGGTCTTTGTCGCACCTACTTGAGGTGATCGAAAGACTGGAAGGCAAGGGGGCGTTCTTCCGCTCGCTCCAGGACCCGATCGATACTGCCTCGCCCCAGGGCAAGTTCACGTTGCAGGTTCTGGGCGCTGCGGCTGAGTTCGAACGCGCTCTGATCCGCGAGCGTACCAAAGCCGGACTTGCCTCGGCACACTCAAAGGGCCGCGTAGGCGGCAACCCAGGTCTTCGCGCCAAGGACCCTGAAGCGCTGCGCAAGGTGCGGGTGGCTCGACAGGACGGCTACATGGAGCGCTTGAACGAGACAGCGCAGGATTGGGTGCCCCATGTGCGCCGCTTGCGCCCCGATATGGCTTGGGAAGACGTCCTCCGGATTATCAATGGCCCCCTGCCCCCAGATCGCCATTGGACCCAAAGCCGCCTGCTCCGCGCCGTGAAGGCATATGTGCGCGACGGCTTTCTGCCTGATGAAGTTCTTGGCCGCGCCGGACGACGCGAAACTGACGATCGCCTGCCTGCGATAGTCGCTGCGATCAAAGGTGCTGACCCCGAGATCACCTTGCAGGCAATCTGCGACCGACTGGAATCCATGCGTGAGCGCACCCCTCGCGGTCGTACCAGCTGGCAGCCTTCCTCAGTCAGAATGCTGCTGGAGCGGGCAGAGCGTCTCGGCCTTTTGTAGGCGCCAATGGTCGGCAAACCACTCTGTTCGCTCGGCCCAAATCTTCCAGAATCATCACCTCAATTGGACGAAAGCCACGTAAATATCCAACAAAGCCTTGGGGTTAGTTCGCGCGAGCAGAAAATATCTCGAAGGGTATCGGCTTCGCCAGAAACGGTCTTTATCGTTGTTAATCAATGCGTTATCTGTCGCAAGCCCCGCGCGACCAAATTGGTGCTGTGGATAACTTTTCCACTACATCTAGATTCTTCTTGCCGGACACAGATGTTCGTGGCATCTCCATTCTGACGGCAAAACGCGTCAGACGCGGCTTCGACCGTCAGAACGACAAAGAGCCTTAGCAAAGGCCATGAGAGGCGGCAGAACATGGATGATCGAAATACGGGCTACACGCAAGGTATAGGCTCTTCCGACATCGGAGCATTCGCAGACAGTCTTGCTGAGTCGCTTGACCGGCAGATGAAAGTTGCGTTCGAGCCAGAAGAACGCAAGTCCTTGCGCCGCTTCAGCTCGACCGAGGTCGCCGAGTTGCTGCGCGTTAGTACGTCGAACCTGCGCAACCGCCACAAAGATGGCAGCTTCCCAGAAGTTCACACTGACGGTCGCGGTCATAGGTTCTACACGGCCGAAGAAGTTGACGACCTCCGCAACATTTTGGCGCGGACAGGCAAAAATGCTGACGCGTACAGACCTGGCCGCCGAGACGGCGACCGTCTTCAGGTCATTTCGGTCGTGAATTTCAAAGGCGGTAGCTCGAAGACAACAGCGACGATCCATTTGGCACACAGGTATGCCCTGCGTGGCTACCGCGTGCTTGTGCTGGACCTCGACCCACAAGCCAGTTTGACGACATTTTTCGGCTACCGGCCTGAGCTCGAATTTGCCGAAGGCGGCACAATCTACGACGCATTGAGATACGATGATCAAGTTCCGCTCTCGGAGGTCATCCAGAAAACATACTTCCACAAGCTCGACATGGTCCCGGCTGGCTTGATGTTGTCCGAGTACGAAACCGAGACAGCGAATGCCCTTGCGCGTAGGGTTCAGCCGATTTTTGCAGAGCGTCTTGCTCTGGCGCTAGAGGAAGTCGACTCAGACTATGACATCGTGCTGATTGATTGCCCTCCGCAGTTGGGCTTCCTGACATTGACAGCATTGGCAGCGTCCACGGGCTTACTTGTGACGGTCGTCCCCGGCATGCTCGACATCGCTTCGATGAGCCAGTTCCTCAAACTCGCTTCGGAAACGGTCAAAGCCGTCGAAGAGGCGATTGGACGACATGTCACTTGGGACTTCGTAAAGTTCCTGATCACACGCTACGAGCCGTCGGACGGACCACAAACGCAAATGGCCGGGTACCTGCGTTCAATCCTTGCGGGCCAAGTCATGACTGAACCGATGCTGAAGTCGACAGCCATTTCTGACGCCGGCATGACTCAGCAAACCATCTATGAGGTAGACCCGAGCCAGCTCATTCGGAAGACCATTGATCGGGCTTTGACCAGCGTGAACAGCGTTGCCGATGAGCTGGAGCAGACAATCCAAATGGCATGGGGGCGTCGCTGATGGCTCGAAATATCTTCAACCAGCCACCGAAAGACGAGAAAGAGTCGGCAGCCTCCTCCCCTGCCCCGGTCAAATCCTCGAAGCTACCTGGCTCGGTTGGCGGATTGCGGGATTCTCTCCGGGAAATCACTGCCAACTCAATCCGAGATATCGAACCCGACCGGATCGATATGGATGGTCTCCGGGATCGCCTGATCCTGGAAGATAGTAGCATTGAAGATCTCGCCGAAAGCATTCGCAAGCATGGTCAGCAAGTGCCGATCATGGTTCGCCCCTCTGACCAACCGGATCGATACCGCATCATCTACGGGCGTCGTAGACTTGCAGCCATTCGAAGAGTTGGTGGAACCGTCAAAGCGATCGTTCGAACGCTCGATGATGATGCTTCTCTGATCGCGCAAGGTCAGGAAAACAACCTGCGGCTGGATCCGTCCTTCATTGAAAAATCTCTTTTTATCAAAGAGATGCAGGAGGCCGGTTACAAGCCTGGCGTCATTCAGGACGCCCTAGGCCTCACCCGGCAAGGTGTGTCGAACCATCGTGTAGTCATCGAGCAGCTGCCTGACGAACTTGTCCGGCTTATCGGCCCGGCTCATGGCGTAGGTCGACGCCAATGGGGTGATCTTGCTGCACTTTCAGAGAAGGTTCCGCTTGTCGACATTGCGCTTGAGACACTTGCCTCTCTGCCTGACACCACTCCAAGCACGGACAAGTTTCAAGCCGTCTATGTTGCTTGCTCCAGCAAGGCGCGTGGCGCAGCCAACCAAAGCGCCCGTGGCCAAACGACCGTGGTAAAGGACAATAGTGGTAGCCCTGTCGGCACACTTTCAGTCGATGGCAAGTCGATCGCTATCAAGATCACCCGCAAGGACAACCCGGAATTCGGCCAATGGCTCGAAGAGCGCGCGGAAACCACGCTGCGACAGCTTTTTGAACAATGGCAGAATGAGAGAGGCTCGGGGAGCTGATCCCCGGTCATAACCAAAAACACGAGCAGAGGAGAAAGGCGAAGACCGAAAAGAAAAGAGCCCCCCAAGGTTTCCCCCGGAGAGCCCTCATCATCTGATTTGCACCTGTGATGTAGCAATCTCCGACATGCCGGTCAAGAGTCACCGATTCGGTGGACGTCTTTTTGTTGCCTTTTCTCGCCAAAAACAGCGAGAAGAGCCGGGGAAGTTGTGGGCCGCAACGGTCGTCGTTCAACAAACATGGCATTCACAAAGCTTTCCGTTCAGACCTTTGGCGTCGGCAAGGGCACCCCCCCCACGACCACACCTGAAACCGACATCTGGGCAGTCTTCCGCGCGCTCAGAGATAGTCGCTGCCTGTTCGGTCTCCGTCCAGGACATGTTCAAACGCTCCAAGCGATGCTGAGCTTTCTCAAGCCTGGGCATGGCGACACAGTCTTCGCTTCCAACGACGAGATCTGCCGTCGAGTTGGCGGGATCGATGAACGAACCCTCCGTAGGCACATCGATCGCTTTGTTGAACTCGGTTTTATGAAGCGCCACGACAGCCCAAATCGCAAAAGATACCGAGTGAAGTCGTCCGAAGGTCAGTCCATTAGCTATGGCTTGTCGCTGGCTCCGTTGCTCGCGCGTGCCGGCGAACTACTTGCAACAGCCCAAGCGATGGAAAACGCTCGTCGGGATCGCGTGTTTTTGCGAAAGCAAATCCTAACCAAACTTGCGCAGATCGACGAAGCTGACCCCGAGAACGAACTCACTCATCAGGTACGCCGAGTTCTTCGGAGGAAGCTCTCGATCACGGAGTATCGTGCTTTGCTCGGCGAACTGGAAGCTCAATGCAAACAGATGTCCACCGCGGTGGACGCACCAGAAACAATGAAACTGCCCGCCAATGACGGGCAAACTGTCCGCCACCATTCTAAGTCTAAAAAAGAACAAAAAGATTTAGAAAGCGGGACCGACAGCGAAACACTTCCCCTGCAAACACTCACAACCGTTTGTGATCAAGCTACATCGTTCGCGACGAACTCACTTAGAAACTGGCACGATGTCGAAAGCCACGCCAGAACGCTCGCTCCAATGATGGGAATCCACGAAAGCACCTTCGAAAAGGCTGCTAGAAAGATAGGCTCTCAAAAAGCATCGTGCGCCATCTTCATAATTCTCCAGATGAGCAACCGCATCCGAGACTTCGGAGCGTATTTCCACAGCATCACGCTCGGTCGCAGAGAAACTGACTTCAACCCATCAGTGTTGTTGGAGAGGCTTTCTCGTTCTGGGGCAGCTACTGCGTGATGTCCACCGCGGTGGACATGTTGAGAGGTAGAGATGGGCTGTGAAAGGGTTGACGGGAAGTGAGATCGGGAGAGTGGCTTCCGGCGCCCGTCGTGGAGAATATCTGATGGCGAAATCTACCCAGAAAGTCACCCTGTCCCCGTCCCGGGATATCCCCTTCGACAAACTCGTTCTGAGCCAGTCCAACGTCCGGCGCATCAAGGCTGGCATCTCGGTTGAGGAACTGGCCGAAGACATCGCCCGCCGCGGGTTGCTGCAGAGCCTGAGCGTTCGGCCCGTTCTGGCGGATGATGGATCCGAGACCGGCAAGTTCGAAATCCCCGCTGGTGGTCGGCGCTTCCAGGCCCTGTCTATCCTCGTGAAGCAGAAGCGTCTGGCCAAGACGACGCCCATTCCCTGCATCGTACGGGATGCCACTTCCGCGATCCTCGCCGAAGACGACTCGCTCGCTGAGAACATGCAGCGCGCAGCCCTGCATCCGCTCGATCAGTTCCGCGCCTTCGTTGCTTTGCGGGAGAAGGGTCAAGGCGATGAAGAGATCGCGGCCGCTTTCTTCGTCACGCCGCAGGTGGTCAAACAGCGCCTGAAACTCGCCGCCGTGGCCCCTGCCCTGCTCGAGCTCTATGCCGAGGACGAGATGACGCTGGAGCAGCTGATGGCCTTTACGGTCAATCCGGATCACGAGCGCCAAGTTCAGGTCTGGGAGGCAATTCGTTCGTCCTGGAATAAAGAGCCCTATCAGATCCGGCGCATGTTGACAGAAACCTCGGTGCGGGCCTCTGACCGTCGTGCTGTCTTTGTCGGCGTCGAGGCGTACGAGACGGCTGGTGGCACCATGTTGCATGACCTCTTTCAGGGCGATGACGGCGGCTGGCTGGAAAACCCTGCCCTGCTCGATCGTCTGGTCAGCGAGAAGCTTCAGGCTGAAGCCGAAGCGATTGCGACCGAAGGTTGGAAATGGATCGAGGTCTCGCTCGACCTGCCCTATGGCTATAGCCACGGTTTGCGGCGGCTGAGCGGAGACCCGGCGCCGATGACAGATGACGAAGGCGCGGCCCATGCCAAGCTGCTTGCCGAGTACCGGGCGCTCGAGGAGGAATACGAGGGCCAGGATGAATTCCCCGAAGAGATCGACGCGCGTCTTGGCGAGTTGGAAGTCGCGATGGAGAAACTCGATGCCCGGCCGCTGATTTTCGACGCGGAGGAGATCGCACGGGCAGGGGCGTTTGTGACGCTTGACCGCTATGGCGAGCTTGCAGTTTATCGGGGCTTCGTGCGGCCTGAGGATGAGCCTCGGGAAGACGCCAATGTCCACAGCGGTGAACTGGCGGCAGACGGGCAGCGCGCTGAGCTTTCAGCGCCGAACAGCGTAGATGGTATCGGCAATGGCACGGTGATCACTGCTGCCGGTCAAGCCCTCGGCGCGAACGTGCCCGAAGACGAGGACGACGGTGCCTTGAAGCCCTTGCCTGAGCGGCTGGTCATGGAGCTGACGGCGCACCGGACATTGGCACTGCGCGAAGCTGTCGGTCGCTCCCCTGACGTCGCGTTGACGCTTCTGCTCCTGAGGCTCGTCAATGATACCTTCCGGACGTCCAGTTCGGTCGGCAGCTGCCTCGAGGTCTCGGTACGTCACGTCTACATGTCCGCGCAGGCGAGCGATCTGAAAGACAGCGTGGTGGCCAAGCTGGTGGACGATCGCCACGCGGAGTGGGAGGCCGAGTTGCCGCTCGGCGACGATGCCGCGCTCTGGGACTTCCTGACCTCCCTTGATCAAGGGAGCCGGCTGTCGCTGCTCGCGCATTGCCTCAGCTTCGGGATCAACGCGCTCCACGAGAAGGTGAACCCCTATGGTGCCGGTATCACCGCCAGCGGTTTGACCAAGCGGATGACTCAGTCCGACTTGGTTGCACAGGCGGTCGAACTCGACATGGTCGAGGCAGGTTGGGAGCCGACTGCCGATACCTACCTGAACCGCGTGCCCAAGGCCCGGATCCTCGAGGCCGTGCGCGAGGCGAAAGGGGAAGGCACTGCCCAACTCCTCGATCACCTGAAGAAGGGCGAGATGGCGACTGAAGCCGAGCGTCTGCTGAAAGACAGCGGCTGGTTGCCGGAGGTTCTTCGCCGTCACGATCCGGCGGTACTGGACGGTGCAGAAGGGCAGGGGGCGTCTGAACCCGTTTCCGACATCGACCAGACCGAGGATGTCGACCTTCCCGCCTTCCTCACCGCTGACCTGCCGGGTGATGATGCGTCGATGATGGCTGCGGAGTGATCTGAGTCATCCGAGGGCGGGAAAACCCGCCCTCAATCTCATAAATCTCAACAATATCAACTAGATGAATGAAAAATCACGCATTCAGGATGAGGAATCATGTCTGCAACGACCATTCTCGACACCGCGCCCCTGGGGGCGCTCATTCGCTACACCGACAACAGTCCGAAACCGCCCGCGCGGTTCACAAAGAAGCTCGCGGCCTGGGAGCGCTCGAACGGCGTCGGCCGTCTTGTCAAGAAGGAGCCACCGCGACCCTATCCGACCTGGACTGCGCCGGCGTCGTTCACGCTGCACGAGGGGAATTTCTCTTCGGACGGGGTCATTCTCGTGACGATCATGCGAACGCATTCGGCTGACAGCGCCTTGACCTTCGAGGTCGCTGAGGAACCACAGCCCGGGCAGGTTCGCGTCCTTTTGGATTTCGGCGGTTGCACGGAGCTGCTCCACCTGGCCGAGTCTGTCACGGCTGCCGAGCTCTGGATCGCCAAAGAAGGCTATCGCAATGCGCGGCTGGAGATTGTCGGCGAAGAAGGCGCTGCTAGGGCAGGGGGCGCGGAGCTTGCCGCCTGAGCCTACGTAGAACCCAAGGGGCCCGCCAAAGCGCGGGCCTCTCACCCATCACGACCCTGTCCCGCGAGATCGCGGGGCACCATAGGTTCCAATCCAACACGGAACTAGATCTGGTACCAAATGTCTGCCGGGAGGCTGGCAGCGATGACATCAGTGGAACATACGGCTCCAGTCAGCGGTCGCACCATCCCCCGCTCGCCATTCCCTTCCTTGCCCCGAATCCTGTCTTCGAGATCAACCCGCGAGGGGGCGGACTACGGGCGAACCCGTGCCGCCGGGTGGATTCGGACGAGCCGAACGCACCCGGTGATGTCAGCCAGTCTTCGGGCCTGCGAGGTCCTGTCGCGCGGGGGATGGTCCCCCGCCTCCAAGACAGGAGCCAAACAGATGTCCCGCAAAGATGCTCACGCCTTCGCCGCCTCCCTCGCCGCCACGCTCATGGTTTCGATCGTCGTCTTCCAGGCCGGGGATGGAACCTATGGCGCTGTCCCCGCCGATGAGATCGACGGCGACGAGGTCGTGATCGTCTCGGAATACGATCCTTTCGGGTGAGGCTTCGGCCTCACGTTTCAGACGGCTCGGGTTCGGAGCAAGGCTCCGATCCGGGCCTTTCGCCTGTCCACCGTTCCGGCTGACCGGCAAAATGAGCCGACGATGGTCGGCATGCCTTTGCATAAAAACGAGCTCGAGCGTCAGCCAATCTGGCTTTGCCCAGACATCAGCGGTCAATTGCAGTGCCATGAAGACCGCTTGAATATCGTCAGGGTTCGTCGGAAACTGCGTCGTATTTGGTTCAGGTCACGTCGCATGCTCTACAAATCATTGATTTCCTTATACGGTTCATCGCTTGCGGGTAGATCGGCTCCTGCTGACGACCTTGTTTGGCACTTTGCGCCGTCCGAAGATCTGAGGCGCTTTCGCGAGTATGCGCTCGATGCCCTGCAGCAAGCGAAAGTGTACCTGCTCGACCATATGGCTGCAGCCTATGCCGATACGCTTCATGACGCAGTCGCCAAGCAGGCTTCGGAAACCGGTCTTCCCGCAATGGCCATTCTGGGTGAGGTAAAGCTCCCTGCCGACGTTGTTTGGGTCGAATTCGACGATCGAGAGCTGGGTGTCGCGCGCTTTGAACGGGCTTCACCTGTAACGAGACATGACGACAAACCCGTAGGCACTGGTCTACGCGGCTATCTCATCGATGATCGTAACAAGGGCCACTTGCGCATCACGATGTTCCATCGCCGCGAGAATTCGCGGGTCGTCGATCCAATCTGCGCTTTGCTCGTGAAGCGAATTCCGACAGGCGAGTTGAACTACGACAACGTCGAAGTCGAGTTGAGCCGTTCCATGGTCGAATTCCGTGTGCGGAGCGGTGATACGATGGAAATGATCAACGGTCGGCGCACGGTGCACCAAGTTGAAACAGGCTACGACCTGTTCATCCCTTACGCGCTCTTTGCGATGCTGGTTTCCCCGGACTTGGGTGGCATCATTCCCACGGAAAACGAGACGTTCACAGCCAAGGATGCCAAGACCGCTCGAAAATTCGGGAAGTCCTGGATTCTAGGTGCGCAGAAATCCCATCTTACAATCCGCATTGGTCCGCAGGCCGCGGCTCACATGCAGGAGCGGCAGGCTCGCCTTGAGTTCGAGCGTCAGGTCCAGGACGGGCGAAGCGGCCCTGTTCGCCATTGGGTGAGCGAACATGAGCGGCGCTATCGCAGCGGTAAAGTTGTGTTGGTGAAGGGGCACCACAGAGGGCAATTGCCTGCGCCTAATCTGCCAACGCGTGTGATGGGGCCGAAACCCGAGGCAACGATTTTCGAGTTGGACGCAGTTGATCGGTCCGACCCAGACTGAACCCGGAGTTTGCCGCGCGGTCATGTCGTCAGCCGTCAATCTATCGCCGCCACATCGACGAACCCCCGTAGTTTTCGGCCGTGACCTGACCAGGTCGGCGCCAAGAGCTCAGGGAGCCGGAAATCCAACAATGTTGGCGCAAAGCGGTATCCGCTCTCCCCGATCAGCTCGGCCAGGAAGTGGCCCATACCATGGCGATGGCTTCCGCCTTCGCGCAACCTTTCGCCATCTGCCAATCCAAGACCGTGAAGAATGCCCCGGCGACTTCCTTCTGCATTTTCTGTCCGCGTTAAGCGACAACGTCCCGAGATCCCACTCAGCTAGTGGGTGCGGTCCGTGTCCTGAATATTCCGGTATCGATAGCCTGTCGCGGCAAGGCCCTGCATTTCCCAGCGGGGAAGGGCAGGGGGGCGAGAGCCGGTGATGGACACTTGCGCCGCTGGTGGGGAGTTGGGCTTTGGGTCAAACAGTCCCGATTGGCAAGGGGACATGGTCTAGCAAGGGCTCCCCGCATCTCTCTGTCTTCTGGGCCATCCCTTCGACTGACAATCCCCTAATCCCGTTCGGGCTCTCGCGCGCAACCCCGCGTCAGTCCGGGCCGTGTTGGCCGCCTTTGGCGTCCTGCCCGCTCCACCCCGGTCCTTTGGGGGTTTCCGGTGTCCATGCTGTCCACCGTGCACGCGTCACCCGACGGGCTTTTTCAGGGTCTTGTCGAAGGGACGGTCCCGAAGACAGGACACACAGGAGCTTATCATGCAGAACATCGTCATCCTCGCCGGCAACATCGGTCAGACCCCCGAAGTCCGCACCACCCAGAGCGGCACCAAGATCACCAACTTCAGCCTCGCCACCTCGCGCCCCCGCCTCTCGGAAGGCCGTGTGATGCGCGACGAGAACGGCTACCGGGTCATGGACACCGAATGGCACCGCATCACCTGCTTCAACGGTCTCGGCAAGACGGTCGCTGAGCATTGCGAAAAGGGCATGAAGGTCCTCGTCCACGGCCGCATCCACTACACCAAGTGGATCGACAGCATGGGGAACGACCGCTACGGCTGCGAGATCATTGCCGAGAAGGTCGACTTCCTGAGCCGCCCGAAGTCGGCCGAGAACGAAAACCCCGAACTGGTCGACCGCGACGATGAGATCCCGTTCTGAGGAACGGGGTCTCCCCCCCTCAGGCCCGGCGGGGAAACCCGCCGGGTTCGCTGCACTGCTACAATGTAGCTTCGAGCCCACTTTGGCCGATGATGCAATGCAGCTATCTGCCGAGCAGTGCACGCATTAACGGGTTCGTCATGGCAATGTCGGGCATGCTTTCCGGTCGGTATGGAATATTGAATTTGATCAGGTCGTCGGACTCGCGCGACGCTTCGACACCAATGCTCTCAGCCATGTCCTCTAAGATATCGCCGATTGCCTCGAAGGCATCCAAATTCTTCCATCTCCCAAACTCGTTCCAAAGCGCCTCCTGCATTTCAATCAAGCGTTCGTAGAACGGAGAAAACCACCCAAACTCAGCCTCATCGGTGAGAGCAGGCGGATGCGTTTCTGGGGTTTCCTGCGCTGCTGCAGCACCCACAAAGTAAGATGAATACTTCAGCAGATCGCCGAGCTTCCCATATACTTCCCCTACAATCTGCCCAACATCCCCGTGGGTCCGATATGCCTTAATCAGCTCACAGCATTGGCCCCTGGTATCGCCCAACACCTTGACCAAGGTTTCGAGGTAACCCTCTACGGGATCATCTCCAATGGAGCCGGCGATGCGGCATACAGCATACTCATCCCACGTTGCCAGAATAACCTGCCAGCGCATGTTATCTAGGATATTGCTGTGTGTTTTCTGAAGAAGAAACCCGGGGAACGACTTGTCAAATGCTGCTGTCACCTCCACATGCGCGCATTCGTGTGCAATTAGGTGAAGTGATTGCCAAAAGTATTCGGTTTCCTCCCCAGGTCCTTCTAGGATGCTGAGCGCGTAGTTCGCGTTAAGTACTAGATGCGTTTTGATCACACCGTCGCGAATTACCGTGGGCGCCATTGCAACACCGATGGCGACACCTTTGGTGGCGGTGAGTGTGTAGGTTGTCTCATATCCACGATCAAGATCAGCCAGTGCTTCGTCGTAGTCGAAGGCGACCGTCACGCCATCCAGGTTAGTTAGGTCGATGGATTGACTGATGACGCTGAGAACGGAATGCAACTTGTACATCGCCTCCTTGGCGTAGTCCTCGTCTGGAAACATTCTGGCGGAAAACTGAAGGTCGCTCGGAATCGTAATGCCTTGTGGCAGTTCGTCGGTCTTGCCCTCTTCATCCTGCAACTTGCTCACCTTTCACCCCCTAAGTCTGAGATTCCCACGCACATCTAGAGATGGACACATACTGCGCTGGAACAACCGAATCTGGGTAGGAAATTCGGCGATTGCGCAATCGCAGCGAGCGCCCGCTTCGTCCCGCATTGCCGCCGCTCGTGCCTCTTTTGAAGAGTGAGAGAAAGGCTGATTGCTTTCGCGACAGGTTAAAGGCTGGGAGAGTGGCTCCCGGCGCCTGTCGCGGAGGAATGCCGATGGGCGTTGTGGAAGTTCTGGATCCGGTACAGCCGACGCGGGCTGGTGGCTGGAAGGTGGATGTGAGCCGGGGTGAGCGGAACGGGCGGGTGTCGTCCGAATGGTTCAACCGGCCCGATGACGAGCGGTATCTGTCGCTCGACGATCTCTGGGCGAGCGTGAAGGGTCGCTCCGAGCGCAGCCGCAGCCGCGTGGTGCAGACAGCGGACATCCGCGTCGAGGCCGCGCGCGACAGCGCCGAGCGATTGCATCTGGTCCTGCCGAAGGCGCATGAGCCGGTCGTGCCTACCCATTGGGCGTTTGGCCAGCTTGCCAGCATTGTCGGCGCTCCGGCCTCCTACCTGCGGCAGCTGCCCGCGCCGCTGGCGGGGATCAACCTGCAGTACGGTCTGACAAACCACCGTGCCGAGCAGGTTAAGACCTTCGAGACTGAGGATGGCCGCACGGAACTGCGCGCCGTCACCGGTCCCGACTACGGCCGCATCCACGACTTCGAGCTTGTCGAGGCGGTGCAGCGCATCGCGGGCAATGGCACGAGCGATACGCGCTGGAAGGTGCCGGGTGTGCTGGATTGGTCGACCGGGGTCTACAACCCCGATGTCGAGATCAGCCGCGACACGACCACGCTCTACGCCTCGGACCGCGACGTCTTCCTGTTCCTCGTCGACGATCGCAATCCGATCGAGGCGGGCAAGCTGGCGGACGGCTCTCCCGACCTCTACTTTCGGGGGTTTTACTGCTGGAACTCCGAGGTTGGGGCGAAGACCCTCGGTATGGCGAGCTTTTACCTTCGGGCGGTGTGCCAGAACCGCAACCTTTGGGGCGTCGAGGATTTCCAGGAGATCAAAATCCGCCACTCGAAATACGCGGCCTCGCGCTTCGCCCATGAGGCGGCCCCGGCGCTGACGCGGTTTGCCAACTCCTCGCCGCAGGGGTTCGTGAATGGGATCAGGGCGGCACGGCAGCAAGTCGTGGCGCGCAGCGACGAGGACCGCGCGGATTTCCTGCGCAAGCGCGGCTTCTCGAAGGCCGAATCCGGCAAGATCATCGAGAAGGTGCTGATGGAGGAAGGCCGACCGCCGGAAAGCATCTTCGACTTCGTGCAGGGCATCACGCGGCTCGCGCGAGACAAGACCCAGCAGGATGCCCGCCTTGATATGGAAGGGCGCGCCAAGAAGCTCCTCGACCGGGTCGGCTGACGCGAAGCCCGGCACAGCGACCGCCTGCATCCGCGGCGGTCGCGTTTTCCTCTTCCACATGCACGCCACCGGCCCCGCCCCGAGAGGGAAGGGGCGTCGAGGTGGGTAACTCAGCGAGACCCCCATGACCCCCCAGGAAGAAACCGTCATCCTCGAGGCCCGAGACATCCTCGGCCGCTATCTCAGCCGAAACCCCGTCATCGACAGCTGGCAGGCGCTTCTTGACTATTGCGCGCTGACGGTGCGCGGGCCGATCGAGCGGTTCCACGTTCTCTATCTCGACCGCAAGAACTGCATCATCGCCGATGAGCTCTTGTCGATCGGCACGGTCGACCATGTCCCGGTCTATCCGCGCGAGGTGATCAAACGGGCTCTGATGCTGAACGCCAGCGCCCTGATCCTGGTCCATTATGTGGCGCGCCACATAATGGATCTTTTGTGCCCCGTTTTCTTATGTGCCCCGCCGTCAAGATCAGTAGCTCTTTCAATGGCTTCTGAGCTAAAGCCCGGCACATAACGGCAAACGTCGTGCAACATGACAGCTCCTGCAATTTTCCAGAAGGATGCTTGTCATGTTGGAACGCCATTTCAGGTCGCTCAAGGTGATCGACCGTATCAGAGCCCAGTGGCTTGGGCCGCAGATCGAGCGCTACGTTCAATCGCTTGATGAGTTACATACCGGTACCGCTACTATTCAGCAGAATGTTCGGGCCCTCGGACACTTCAACGAGTTCGTCGTTGGACGTGGTGTTCAACGCCTTGATCAGCTTCCAGATCACGTAGATGCGTTTGTAAGCCACTGGTTTGCTAAACACGGCAAGTGGTGCAAGAGCGCACAGGACCGGGCGGCAATCGCTTCCCAAAGCCGTTTGCCTGTGGAGCGAATGCTTTGCCTAGCTCTGCCTGGTTTCACACGTCCGAGCCATCGTCCCCGCATGCCCTTCTGTGTCAGCGCACCTGGTTTTTTCCCTTTCCTTCTCAACGAGAAAGGACTGCGCCAAGCCACGCTACACAAATACACCTACACCCTGCGCCCGTTCGAGTCATACTTGGCGCAGACGGGCATAACCCTGTCGGCGCTTACCCCGGCGTCCATCACTGATTTCATTAACACCCGCGCGGAGACGTTGCACAAGTCCGGCATGCTCGGCACGACCGGCGCCTTGCGCGTCTTCCTCGCCTATCTGCACCGTGAAGGCATCATTGCGAACGATCTCACACGCAGTCTTCCGCGCGGCCGCGCCTATCGACAAGCATCCATTCCACGTGCCATTTCATGGCCTGATGTCGAGCGCCTGCTGGCCAGCGTCGATTGCCGCTCCGACGTGGGCAAACGCGACTATGCCATTCTGACATTGCTGGCCAGCTACGGATTGCGTGCAAGAGAGATCGCGGCCCTGTGCCTCGATGATATTGATTGGGTGCATGACCAGATCAGCATCCCAATGCGCAAAGGCGGCCATTCGACCCGATATCCGCTGTCAGCGACCGTCGGCGAAGCCATAATCGCCTATTTGCACGTTCGGCGCACGGATATCGCCGATCGCCAAGTCTTCTTGGCCGCAAGATCGCCATATACACCTATGAGGCATACGGGGGTGTCGTGCATGGTTTCTGGCCGCATGCGCAGTATTGGCATTCAGGTTGCACGTGCCGGCTCGCACACATTGCGCCATGCCTGCGTTCAGCACCTTGTAGAAGCCGACCTGCCCTTCAAAGTCATTGGCGATTACGTCGGTCATCGCCACCCCGCATCCACATTGGTCTATGGCAAGGTGGCGGTGCACAAGCTGCGAGAGATGGTCATTGCCCAAGGGGAGGACGTGCTATGACCGCCCCCTGGAACAGCTTTCAAAGCATCCTGGCCCCTCAGATCGAACAATACCTGCGTGCAAAACGCGCCATGGGATGCAAGTTCGCCTGCGAAGATCGCCAACTTCGGCTGCTCGATCGATTTCTCAACAACCGCGGCGTGGAAAGCATTGAGGCGATTGACGCACAGTGCCTGCAGGACTTCTTGGATTCCCGCAACCGAACCAACCCGCGGAGCTACAATAATCTGCTCGGAGATGTTCGACGGTTGTTCGACTGGATCGCCAGCCAACAAATCCTTGGTGCCTCACCGGTAACGATCAAGCCTCAGCCGCAAACAG
This sequence comes from Pseudooceanicola sediminis, assembly GCF_003575965.1. Lineage (GTDB taxonomy): Bacteria > Pseudomonadota > Alphaproteobacteria > Rhodobacterales > Rhodobacteraceae > Pseudooceanicola > Pseudooceanicola sediminis. Next base: position 53,294 of record NZ_QWJJ01000020.1, read on the forward strand.
CGCGACAGCTGCCTTACCTGTTTTCTGACAAGACTATCCGGCTACTGCTGACTTTGGCCGCAGCATTGCCAGATAATTCACGCGCACCACAGCGCGGCATTCTCTACGAGATGATCTTTGCCTTGCTCGCTGGCCTTGGGCTGAGGGTCGGGGAGGTCGCTCGCCTTCAGTGGGGCGATGTGGACCTGACCCGCGAAGTGTTGGAGATCCGCAATACCAAGTTTGGCAAGGATCGACTTGTGCCCTTTGGCCCCAAGTTGGCCGCCAGGCTACGCAGCTACCTGACGCAACGCGAGCAACATGGGTTCGCCTGCTCGGGCACCAATTACCTATTTTCCTGGAATGGCCGTACACCGATCAGCACCAACAGCATCCGGAACACTTTTCGCGATGACCTGTTGCCGCAACTCGCCCTTGTGATCCCGCCTGGAGTTTTCGGTCCCCACGTTCATGGCCTGCGCCATTCATTCGCGGTGCGCACCCTGCTGAACTGGTACCGCCAAGGGATCACGCCGGCAGACCGCCTCCATCATCTGTCCACATTTCTGGGGCACCTCAATCCCAGCAGCACCGCAGTTTATCTGACCATCACTAACGATCTTTTCGATGCCGCCAATCAGCGTTTCGAGGCCTTCGCACCGACGCTGAGCGGTGGAGGCCAAGCATGACACAGCTGAACCTTCCCACCGCCGTTCACCATTACTTTCTGGAGTATCTGCCGCGCCACAAAGGCCTGCAATCCAGCACGATCCGCAGTTATCGAGACAGCCTGCGTCTATTCCTGATCTTCGTTGCGGATGCCAATCGGATCGGGGTCAGTGGCCTCGGGTTCGAGCATTTGGACTACTCTGCTGTGCAGGCATTCCTAAACAACATGGAGGTCAAGCGCGGCAACGCCATCAGTACGCGCAACCAGCGCCTGACGGCCCTGCACGTTTTCTTCGAATATCTCTGCCGGACCGCACCAGAGATGTTGCCGGTCAGCGCCAAGGTTGCAGCCATACCGATGAAGCGCCATCAGCGCCCAGAGATGAAGTTTCTGGCACGTGATGAGGTCGAGGCGCTCTTTGCCTGCATCCCCGCCCAGGATCGTCTTTCGCTGCGCGACCGCGCGCTCCTCATGCTGCTCTACAACACCGGTGCGCGCGTCTCAGAGGTCGCGCAACTGAAGGTGGGCCAACTCGATTTAGCCTCACCGGCGCGGGTCAGGCTGCTCGGCAAAGGGTCAAAGTGGCGAACCTGCCCTCTTTGGAGCCAGACCGCCAAGGCGTTGCAGGACATGCTGGATGAACGCGCCACAGTTCTTTCGCCAGATACCATTGTGTTCGTCGGCGGCACAGGCGGCGGGATGACCCGTTTCGGCATCTACAAGCGTATTCGCCATCACGCCAAACTCTGGGAGGCGGCGGGCGTACAAGCCTCACGCACCCACATCACGCCCCACGTGTTTCGGCACACAACGGCGGTCCATCTCCTCGAGTCAGGGGTGGAGGTTAACGTCATTCGGGGCTGGTTGGGGCATGTCAATCTGGAGACGACCAATCGCTACGCCGAGATAACCATACGCATGAAGGCGGAAGCCCTGAAACTGCTTGAGCCGGTTGCTGGTGGCAAAGCACGAAAATCCGCATGGCGAGATGACGCGGCCATGCTGGCGTGGCTCTCATCCCTGTAGCGATATGACACTGGGCGGCATGATTGGCCGCCCAGTGTCTCGACAATCATCTGTCGCCCAAAACCAGAAACACCTGATGCCAACAAGCATGCACCGTTATGTGCCCAGCCTTGCCTCAGAAGCCATTGATAGAGCTACCGATCTTGACTTCGGGGCACATAAGAAAACGGGGCACAAAAGATCCACAACCACCCGTCGGGAGATCCAACGCCGTCGGAGGCCGATCTCAGCATGACCAAGGAGATCCAGAAGGGTTGTCGCTATCTCGGCCTCACGCTGCACGACCACATCATCGTCGGCGCCGGGACGGAACTGAGCCTGCGGGCCCTGGGCAAGCTCTGACGCGCCTTTCGTACCCGCCGCCGTCGCCCCTTCGAGGAAGAGGGCGGCGGTTCGGTCTTTGACGGTTTGAAGCGGTGAGAGAGGCTTTCCGCACCGTCGGAGATATGCCCATGTTCGACCTTCCTTGCCAAACTCAGCCGGAAACGCAGAACACAAGTTTGCCGCCGAGCCTCCTGACCGATTTTAAAGATCAAGACTTGCCGTTTGCGCTCACGACGACTTGCCATACGCCCGGGGCTCTCATGTCCGGGCAGGCACACCCCATGGTACTGGAGCGGTTTGCCACGCTGGCCGAGGCCATGCAGGGGGCAATCGTTCACGCCGAAGATATCACACCTGAAGACGCTCCGCGCATCCTGGCAATCCTCGATCGGGAGGGCCGTCTCGTTCTGGCCGGAGCTACCTGTGATGGCGGGGTCGCATGGTGCCACCCGGTCTCGGATGCCGCCGAAGCCCGCGCCGTCGTGTCCGAGGCAAGCCAGACCCGCGCGCAGGCCATGCGGGCGGCCGAATGGCATGAACATGGCCTCGCGCGACGGCTGCGGCACCACGCCGACGTTCTCGATGCCCGTCTTGTCGATCCGCTCTGGCGTGTCTTCGCGTCTCGCGCCCTGCAGATCGCGGCGTGACGCCCGAGAGTCAGAGAAGGGCTGGGGAGGATGTGAGCCTAGGAGGACGAGAGAGAGCCTCGGGGTTCAGATCCATTCCCTCATTTCGGAGTTTCCAATGTCCAAGATCGAACCCACTCTGGCCGCGCCGATGGCGCCGTCCAGGATTGATTTCGCCGCCGTGCTGGCTCGGCAGTCCGAGCGTGACGCGCGGATCGCAGCTTTGCGTCCGGCCA